>NZ_JAUNTW010000002.1:292984-309829 GCF_030538495.1 Paracoccus sp. (in: a-proteobacteria) | reverse complement strand
GTTCGAGTCCCTCCGGGCCTACCACATTCGTTTCGCGCCACATCTCGGGGCTTTTCCTGCGCGCAGTGTTGCGGTATCACCCGTGCATTCCAGCGACAGGAGAACCGCCATGAAAGCCGCCGTCATCACCTTTCCGGGTTCGAATTGTGACCGCGATCTGGCGGTTGCGTTGACGCAGGCGGGCGCGACGGTTACGCGCATCTGGCACAAAGATACGACGCTGCCCGATGGCACCGATCTGGTCGCGGTGCCGGGCGGGTTTTCCTATGGCGATTATCTGCGTTGCGGCGCGATTGCGGCGCAGTCGCCGATTGCGGCGGCGCTGCGCGGCCATGCCGAACGCGGCGGTTTTGTCATCGGGATTTGCAACGGCTTTCAGGTGCTGACCGAATTGGGGCTGTTGCCGGGCGCGCTGATGCGCAACACCGGGCTGACCTTTCTGTGCAAACCGGCGGTGCTGCGGGTGGAGACCGCCGACAGCGCCTTTACCAGCGGTTACCGCGCGGGGCAGCACATCACCGTGCCGGTCGCCCATCACGACGGCAATTATCAGATCACCGCCGAGGGCTTGGCCGAATTGCGCGATCAGGACCGGATCGCGTTCACCTATGCGCCCGCGATTAACGGCTCGGTCGCGGATATTGCGGGCGTTTTGTCGGCCAATCGGCGGGTGCTGGGCATGATGCCGCATCCCGAACGCGCGGCGGACCCGGCACTGGGCGGCACCGATGGCGCGGCGCTGTTTCGCGGATTGGTGAACGGGCTGGCGACGGCCTGACTTGAGGCGGCGGCCCGCTGCCCCTAATATCGCGCTGTTGAACAGATCGAACGGGCCGGGGCTTGGCGCACGAAACCGACATTGACAGCATCGACATGCCGCGCCGGGGATTGGCAAATCCGTGGTGGCTGCGGTCGTCCATCCTGTTGATTTTTATGACCGCGCTTGTCACGATCTGGACGACAAATGCGTGGCTGACGGAACGGTTTTCGGACAATACCCGCGTGCGGTCGGAATTGCGGCTGGCGCTGTATACCGGCAACCTGATGTCGGAATTGCAGCGCAATTCGGTGGTGCCGCTGCTGTTGGCGCGCGATCCGGCGCTGATCGGGGCGCTGCAAAGCAACGATTTTTCCATCACCTCGGCCCGGTTGATCGCCGCGCAAAAGGACATCGGCGCGGCCTCGATCCGTCTGTTGGATTCGACGGGGCGCGTGGTGGGATCAACCGACCGGTTCCAGATCGGCGCGAATAGGGGCGCGTCGCCTTACTATGTGGACGCGCTGCGGTCGCGCGACACCGTGTTCACCGTGTCCGAACAGCAATCGGGCGCGTTTGATTTCACCTATTCCCGCGCGGTTGTGGCCGATGGACGGACGCTGGGCGTGATCGTGGTGGGGGCCGAACTGACGCGGCTGGAACGGTCATGGGCCGGGATTTCGGACGCCGTCGCGGTGCTGGACAGCGAAGGGCAGATCATCCTGTCCACCGAACCCCGCTGGCGCGGCCTGACGATGGATCAGGCCTTGGCCGTGCGGTCGGCCCCGTCGGCCATTCAGCGCGCGTTTCAGGTCACGGCGGACTGGGCCAGCCACCCGATTGATGCCTATGTGCAGGGCCGCCCCGTGATGCAGGCCGAAACGCGGGTGCCGTTCCGAGGCTGGCGCATGGTCAGCTTTACCGCCTATGCGTCGGTGCGCGATCAGGTGAACACGGTTCTGGCGCTGCAAATCATGGGCTTTGCGATTTTGCTGGCGGGGACGTTCTACCTGCTGTCGCGCCGGTCGCGGCAGCAATCGCAGGCCTATATGCGGGAATCGGCGGATTTGCGGGCGTTGAATGCGCGGCTGACGCGCGAAATTGCCGAACGCGAACGGGTGCAGAAAGAACTGCGCGTTGCCGAACAAACGATGCAGCAATCCAGCAAATTGGCGGCCTTGGGGGAAATGTCGGCGGGGGTCAGTCACGAACTGAACCAGCCTCTGGCCGCGATGAAAACCTATCTGGCGGGGGCGCGGCTTTTGTTGCAGCGCAACCGCCCCGAAGAGGCCCTGTCCAGTTTTCAGCGCATCGACGATCTGATCGACCGGATGGGCGCGATCACGCGGCAATTGAAATCCTATGCCCGCAAGGGGGGCGAGGCGGTCGAACCCGTCGATCTGCGCGCGGCGCTCAGTGCTGCGTTAACCATGATGGAACCGCAATTGCGCACTCGCCCCGTGCGCATCATCCGCAACGTGCCGCGCGACCGGGTGATGGTCGAGGCCGACCGCATCCGGCTGGAACAGGTGTTTATCAACCTGCTGCGCAATGCCATGGATGCGGTAAAGGGGGATCGGGACGGACGCATTGAAATTACGCTGGAAACCGGGTCACATGCGCGGGTTATGGTGCGCGATAACGGGCCGGGGGTGTCGGATTTGGAAAAGCTGTTCGAACCGTTCTGGACCACCAAAAAACCCGGCGAAGGCACCGGGCTGGGGCTGGCGATTTCGTCAACGATTGTTGCCGATTTCGGCGGGCGTCTGACGGCCCATAACGAATCCGATGGCGGCGCGGTGTTCACCGTTGAATTGCCGCTGTATCGTCCCGGGCAGGCGCGGCAGCCGATGGCCGCCGAATGATCGGGAACAACGAAAGGAGGGCGAAATGCCCCGCAAATTAAAAATCGCAATCGTTGATGATGAACCCGATATGCGGGAATCCATCAGCCAGTGGCTGGTGTTGTCGGGCTTTGAAACCGAAACCTTTGCCAGTGCCGAAGACGCGCTGAAGGTGATTGGCCCCGACTGGCCGGGCGTTGTTGTCAGCGATATTCGGATGCCGGGCATGGACGGCATGGCGTTTCTGAAACGCCTGATGGGGCTGGATTCGGGGCTGCCGGTCATTCTGATCACCGGCCACGGCGACGTTCCCATGGCGGTCGAGGCGATGCGTCTGGGCGCCATGGATTTCATGGAAAAACCCTTTGACCCCGACCGCATGACGGCGCTTGCCAAAAAGGCCACGCAGGCGCGGCGCATGACGCTGGACAACCGCGCGCTGCGGCGTGACCTGTCCGAAGGGCAACAGGTGATGTCGAAACTGATCGGGTCCAGCCCGGTGATGGATCGCCTGCGCGAAGATATTCTGGATTTGGGGCAGGCCGATGGTCACGTCCTGATCGACGGCGAAACCGGGACCGGCAAAACGCTGGTGGCGCATGCGCTGCACGCGGTTGGGCCGCGCGCGGGGCGCAAATTCGTGCCGGTGTCCTGCGCTGCCTATAATGACGAATCGCTGACCGCCCGCCTGTTCGGCCCGATCGAGGATGGCCTGCCCGCCGTCGAAGAGGCGCGCGGCGGCACCCTGTGCCTTGAGGATATCGAGGCGCTCTCTGATCCGTTGCAGGCGCGGCTGTTGGCCTTTATCAGCGATCAGGGGGTGCCTGCCGAAACGCGCATCATCGCCATTTCAAACGCCCGTGGCGAAGGTCGCCGGGCCGAGGATTCCCTGCGTCCCGACCTGTTTTATCGCCTGTCGGCGCTGAAAATCACCCTGCCGCCGCTGCGGGCGCGGGGCGAAGATATTCTGGCGCTGTTCAACCGCATGATCGACCAATTCGCGGATGAATATGGCTGCGAACCCCCTCAGGTCAGCGCGCAAGAGGCCGCGCAGCTGTTGCAGGCGCCTTGGCCCGGCAATATCCGCCAATTGGTGAATGTGGCCGAACGCGCCGTGCTGCAAAACCGGCGCGGATCGGGCAGCATCGCATCGCTGCTGATGGCGGATGGCGACGACAATCAGGAAGCGACCACCACCGAAGGCAAGCCGCTGAAAGAATATGTCGAAAGCTTTGAAAAAATGCTGATCGACAACACCATGCGCCGCCACAAGGGCAGCATCAGCGCCGTGATGGAGGAATTATGCCTGCCGCGCCGGACGCTGAACGAAAAAATGGCGAAATACGGTCTGCAACGCGGGGACTATCTGTAACCGCGCGGCGGGTCGCTAAATTCAACCTTAACGCGAATAAGACTTGCGCCGTTATTATTTTAATGTATGACAAAATAAGCCGAGGGCGGAATGCCGCCCCCGGCCTTTGTCAGTCCATTGATTGCCGCTTTGCCTGTCTGGTCACAGCTTTTGCGGTTCCGATGGTGACGCTAAGACGTCGCACTTGTGAAACGCCGGGCGGTTGCATTCCCGGCAGGTGTAAAAACGGTCTTAATAGGGCAGGCCGGTTGCAAAAAACATGGTTAAAAAGAACACCGTTTAATCTGTTTTTTGGCTGGCTGATGCCCTGCGTCTGAATTGGCATCCCGTTTGGGATGGCCGAAATTTAGTCAAATGACGACATAATTCTATCTGTCTATTTGGTCAGGACAGATAAAATTTTCCACAGGCCGGGGATGAATTGCGGCCTTGCGTCGGCTGGGCGTCGGGCTTAACCCATCTGGCAGGAACCAAGGGAACGCCCATGTCTGAAAAACCGCTTCACCCCCGCACCCGCGCCGTTCACCACGGCAGCCGCCGCAGCCAATATGGCGAAATGGCCGAGGCGATTTTTCTGACGCAGGGTTTTGTCTATGACAGCCCCGAATCCGCCGAGGCGCGCTTTGTCGAAACCGGGCCGGATGAATTCATCTATGCCCGCTACGGCAACCCGACCAGCCGCATGTTCGAAGATCGCATCGCCGCATTGGAAGGGACCGAAGACGCCTTCGCCACGGCCAGCGGCATGGCGGCGGTGAACGGCGCGCTGTTTTCCATGTGCGCGCCGGGCGATCATGTGGTGGCGGCGCGGGCGTTGTTTGGGTCGTGCCTCTATGTGCTGGATTTGCTGGCGAAATTCGGGGTCAAGGTCAGCTATGTGGACGGCACCGATCTGGACCAGTGGCGCGCCGCCGTCACCCCCGGCACCCGTGCGGTGTTTTTCGAATCGGTGTCCAATCCGGGGCTTGAGGTCGTCGATCTGGCCGGCGTGGCCGAGATCGCCCATGCGGCGGGGGCCTTGGTCGTGGTGGATAACGTGTTCGCCACGCCGGTCTTTTCGCGCGCGGCTGAGCTGGGCGCGGATGTGGTTGTCTATTCCGCGACCAAACATATTGACGGCGGCGGGCGCGCCTTGGCCGGGGTGATCTGCGGCACGCGCGACTTTATCCGCGGCACGGTCGAACCCTATCTGAAGCATACCGGCGGCGCGATCAGCCCGTTTCATTCCTGGATCATGCTGAACGGGTTGCAGACGATGGACCTGCGCGTCCGGGCGCAGGCCGATGCGGCACTGGCGATTGCCCGCGCCTTGCAGGGCAACCCGAATCTGTCGCGCGTGATCTATCCGGGGCTGGCCGACCATCCGCAGCACGATCTGACCATGGCGCAAATGGGGTCGGGCGGCACGATGATTGCCGTTGAACTGACGGGCGGCAAAGACGCGGCCTTTGCGGCGATGAACCGGCTGACTATTTTCAAGATTTCCAACAATCTGGGCGATGCGAAATCCATCGTTACGCATCCCGCCACGACAACGCATCAGCGCCTGTCGGACGACGACAAAGCGTATCTGGGCATCACGCCGGGGCTGTTGCGGTTGTCGATTGGGTTGGAACATGCCGGGGATCTGATCGCCGATCTGGAACAGGCTTTCGCCTGAACCGGGTCTGGCAATCGCGCCGCGCCGCCCTATATCGGGGACACGCAACCCCATGAGGGACCGATGACCGACAGCCGCCCCCTGACGCCGCCCGCCTATCCGGCCCTGGCGCGTGATTATGACGCCGATTTTCGCGTGGATGCGGCCTATAAGGCCGGTCTGCCGGATTTGCAGAACGGCCCGGCCAGCCTGATCGTGGGCGCTCGGGCGCCGATTCAGCATGTGGGCATTTCCAATTTTCGCCTGCCGATCCGCTATGAAACGCGGGATGGGGGCGAAATTGTGCTGGAAACCAGCGTGACCGGCACGGTCAGCCTGCTGGCCGACCGCAAAGGCATCAACATGTCCCGCATCATGCGGTCATTCTATGCCCATTCGGAAAATTTGTTCAGTCTGAAGGTGTTAGAGGCCGCGTTACAGGATTACCGCACCGATCTGGACGCCATGGATGCGCGGATTCAGATGCGGTTGTCCTATCCTCTGCGTGTGGATTCGCTGCGGTCCGGGCTGGCGGGGTGGCAATATTACGACATCGCGCAAGAGGTGGTGGACAATCAGGGCCAACGTCTGCGGATCCTGCATGTGGATTATGTCTATTCGTCCACCTGCCCCTGTTCGCTGGAGCTGTCCGAACATGCCCGTCAGGCGCGGGGGCGTCTGGCGACGCCCCATTCGCAGCGGTCGGTTGCGCGGCTGTCGATGGTCATGAACGGCCCCGACAAACTGTGGTTCGAAGATGTGATCGACCTGTGCCGCCGCGCCGTTCCGACGGAAACGCAGGTGATGGTGAAGCGCGAGGACGAACAGGCTTTCGCCGAACTGAACGCCGCCAACCCGATCTTTGTCGAGGACGCGGTGCGTGCCTTTGCCCAAGTCTTGCTGGACGATCCGCGCATCGGTGATTTCCGCGTCGTGGCCAGCCATCAGGAATCGCTGCATTCCCATGATGCCGTCAGCGTGCTGACCAGCGGGCCGGTCTTTGCATCAGAAAGCCTTGATCCGTCGGTCTTTACGTCGCTGTTGCATCGGGGGTGATTGCGTCCCGCGACCGCCGGGGGGCCAGCCCCCCGGACCCCCCGGGATATTTGGGCCAAGATGAAAGGGTGGGGGCCTGCGGCGCCGTTCGGGATATTTCCGCATGGGTGAGAACATAGGGCGAACTTAGGCTTTCGCCGTTCTGCGGGGGCGCGTATGGTGGGGCATGGATGTGATTGATGATTCGGATGATCGGGTGCCGCTGTCCCGTCGCGCTATGGCGGCGCGGCCTGCGCCCTATTTGGATGGGCTGAACCCGGCGCAGTTGGCGGCGGTGCAGGCGTTAGACGGGCCGGTGTTGATGCTGGCGGGGGCGGGGACCGGCAAAACGCGGGCGCTGACCACGCGCATCGCGCATCTGTTGGTGCAGGGGCGGGCGCGGCCTGGTCAGGTTCTGGCCGTGACCTTTACCAACAAAGCCGCGCGCGAGATGAAAGACCGCATCGGTCGCCTGCTGGGCGAGGCGGTCGAAGGGATGCCGTGGCTTGGCACCTTTCACAGCATTTGCGTTAAGATTTTGCGCCGCCATGCCGAATTGATCGGTAAGGACGGCCTGCATCTGAAGCCCAGCTTTACCATTCTGGACACCGACGATCAGATCCGGTTGCTGAAGCAGTTGATTTCCGCCGAAAATATCGACGAAAAACGCTGGCCGGCGCGGTTGCTGGCGGGGCTGATTGATGGCTGGAAAAACCGCTGTCTGACGCCTGCGAACCTGCCTCGGGGGGAGGGGGGCGAATTTGATGGCCGCGCGGGGAAACTGTATGCGGCCTATCAGGATCGGTTGCTGACGCTGAACGCGGTCGATTTTGGCGATCTGTTGATGCATTGCGTCACGCTGTTTCAGGCGCATCCCGATGTGCTGCGCGGCTGGCAGGACCGGTTCCGATATATTCTGGTGGATGAATATCAGGACACCAATATCGCGCAATATATGTGGCTGCGTCTGTTGGCGCAGGGGCATCGCAATATCTGCTGCGTGGGGGATGACGATCAGTCGATCTATGGCTGGCGCGGGGCCGAGGTGGGCAACATCCTGCGGTTTGAACAGGATTTTCCGGGCGCGCAGGTCATTCGGCTGGAACAGAATTACCGATCGACGCCGGAAATTTTGGGCGCGGCGTCGGGGCTGATCGCGGCCAATTCCGGGCGGCTGGGCAAGACGCTGTGGACCGATGCGCCATCGGGGGAAAAAATCCGCCTGATCGGCCATTGGGACAGCGAGGCCGAAGCCCGCTGGATCGGTGAAGAAATCGAGGCGTTTCACGGCGGACATCGCGCCGCGATGGGGCAGGTCAGCCTGAACGACATCGCCATTCTGGTGCGGGCCAGCCATCAGATGCGGGCGTTTGAGGATCGGTTTATGACCATCGGCCTGCCCTATCGCGTCATCGGCGGGCCGCGTTTTTATGAACGTCAGGAAATCCGCGATGCCATGGCCTATTTCCGGCTGGCGGTCAGCCCGGATGATGATCTGGCCTTTGAACGGATCGTTAATACTCCGAAACGGGGTCTGGGCGATAAGGCGGTTCAGAAAATCCAGACGCAGGCGCGCGATAACGGCGTCAATCTGTTGGAAGGCGCGCGTCTGGCCGTGGCGGATGGGCATATCGGCGGCAAAGGCGGCGCCAATCTGCGCGATTTCGTTGGCCTGATGGGGCGCGCGCATCTGACCGCGACCGATGCCGGGGCCAGCCATATTGAATTGGCGGAACGGTTGCTGGACGAATCCGGCTATACCGCGATGTGGCAGAACGACAAATCCCCCGACGCGCCGGGGCGGCTGGACAACCTGAAGGAACTGGTCAAGGCACTGGAAGAATTCGACAATCTGCAAGGGTTTCTGGAACATGTCGCCTTGGTCATGGATCGCGACGATGGCGATGCGGGGGAACAGGTCAGTATCATGACGCTGCACGCGGCCAAGGGGCTGGAATTTCCGGTCGTGTTCCTGCCCGGATGGGAAGATGGGCTGTTCCCCAATCAACGCGCCATGGACGAAAGCGGTCAAAAAGGGGTCGAGGAAGAACGCCGTCTGGCCTATGTCGGGATCACGCGCGCCGAACGGCTGGCCAATATCAGCTTTGCCGGGAACCGCCGGATGTATGGGCAATGGCAATCGTCGATGCCGTCGCGTTTCGTCGATGAATTGCCCGATGAGTATATCGAGGTTCTGACCCCGCCCGGTCTCTATGGTGGCGGTTACGGCGCGGCCATGGCCGGGGCAGGGGTGGCGATGCATAACCGCGCGGCGGGGGCGGATGTGTATAACTCGCCCGGTTGGAAGCGGATGCAGGCGCGGGCCAGCGAACGCCGCGCGCCGGTCACGATTGACGCGAAGCCGGTGGCGCGCTTTGCCGTGGGCGACGTGGTGGTTCACGCAAAATTCGGGCAGGGGCAGGTGATGGGCGTGGTGCAGGACACCCTGACCATCCAATTCGACGCCGGGTTCAAAAACGTCAAATCATCCTATGTTCAGCCGGTGGGCGCGGATGATGTGCCGTTCTGACGCCGCAGCCGGGGCCGCGTTTGCGCGCGGTGCAGCGCCTGCGCGTAATCGGCGTTGATGTCGCGGTCGGGGTGATCGGCGGCCAGCCGCAGCAGGCGGAAATGAATATCGGCCACCTTTTCGTAATAACCCGCAAAGGCCAGATTGATCGCCGCCCCCGTCACCGCACCCAGCACGGGAACCGCCTGCGCGCCCAGTTTCGTGGTTAACCGCGCGGCAAATCCGGCAGCGACTCGGGCGATCAGCGCCGAAACCGTCTGGCCATTCGTCAACAGCCGGTTCGCAATAAAGGACGTGGCCGCGGCATCGCCCGCCGGTCCGGGTTCGCCAAACTGAAACACCGCCAGCGATTCCATCCGCACCTGTGGATCGGTGCTGTCAAAGCCATGTTTGCGCGCGATTTTCTGGATGCTGTTAAACATCACCGTGGTGGACGCGATCAGGTCCGGCCCGACGCCCGCCAGCCCAAACCATCCCCCGGCGGCTCCGCTGGCGATAACGGCGGCGCGGTTTGCCACCAGCGGCGCATCCCGCAGCGGGCGGATGCCGTCCGCGCGGCCTGACAGGTCATAAAGCTGTTGAAACGCGCTTTCCAAGGCGCGTTCAAAAGCCACAGGCGACATGCCCAAAATGGTGCTGGCCGCGCCTTCGGTCAGTTGGCCCACGGCCTCGACCCCGCGCATCAGGGGGCCGCGCAGGCGCAACTGGCGCGCGGCCAGCCGGTCCAGTTCCGCGCGCAGCGGATCATCTGGCAGGGTCGTGCGGGCAAGGCGGGGCAGCTTCATTACGGGTCATCCATTCCAAACAACCCCGATGATGTGGGGACCGCGCGGGCTTGCGTCAACCGTGACGCCACGCGCTGTCTGGTGGCGAAGGCGGCGCCGTGGTAAAGGGCCACAAAGGAAAGGAAACCCTGTGGCGGCGCTGATACGGCTGTTTTTGTTCATGTTCGTGGTGCAGGCGCTGTTTTTCGTCCTGCTGCGGATTTATGTCCGGTCGCTGCGGACCGAACGGCTGGAACACCGCTGGGACCGGAAACATCCCGATCAGGCGGGCGACAGCCCCGCGCGGCGGGCCTTCATCGCGCGGTCGATGCAGGGGTTCGAACGCAGCCTGAAGGCGCGGCTGACCTGGCTGGTTTTCGTGCTGCCCACAGTGGCGATGCTGGGCATCATCTATTGGATCAATTGGCGCTAAGGGGGCCACATGCTGCGTTATGCAAAACTTGTGATCGGGGTTCTGTTCGGCGTGTTTATCTTTGCGCTGCTGGATTACGCGCTGCCGTCGAAAAAGACGGTGCGGATCAGCGATACCTATAACCGGTTAACCACGGTCACGACGTCGAACGCGATGTTCTGGGCGTCCACGGGCGGCGGCACGGCGCAGACGCCGGCGGGGCAACGCGATGTGTTTTTCATCGACACGGTGCGCCCGAATGGCCGCGTCTTTGTGTATCGCAACGAAGATACCGGCTGGGTCTGGCCGCCTTATTTCAAATACAACAGTTCCAACCTGCATGCCGAGGCAACGACCCTGAAATCCACCCCGTCTGAGCCGATTTGGGTCAGCGTGACGGCCTATGGCTGGCGGATGCCGTGGCTGTCCACCTATCCCAATGCGGTGTCGATCAGCGTGGTGTCCGGGCCGGATGATCGCCCGACGAATTGGGGCGCGCTGATTGTCTGCGGTGTGATGCTGATGCTGCTGGCGCTGATCTGGCGGATGTGGGCGCAGTTTCGCGAACGTGCGGCGGTGCGGCTGAACCGGTGGCGGTCATGACGCGCAATCCCGGCACTGACCTGAATCTGGACATGCTGGCGGCGGTGCGGATCAACACACCCGCCGTCGAACGCCGCGCGGCGCAATTGCCCGGCTCGCGCCCCCTGACCGGCGATCATCAGGTGGCGTGGCTGCTGAACGCGGTGCGCTGCATCGACCTGACGACGCTGGCGGGCGATGACACGCCCGACCGCGTGGCCCGTCTGTGTGCCAAGGCGCGCAACCCGATTGCGCCCGAATATCTGAACCACTGGGGCGTCACCGGCCTGACCACGGCGGCGGTGTGTGTGTATCCGACGATGGTTGCGCCTGCCTGCGCGGCTCTGGACGGCAGCGGTATTCCTGTGGCCAGCGTCGCCACCGGATTTCCCGCCGGTCTGATGCCGCTGAACCTGCGGCTGGCGGAAATCCGTTATGCGGTCGAACAGGGCGCGGCCGAAATCGACATTGTGATCACACGCGCCCATGTTCTGCGCGGGGAATGGGCGGCGCTGTATGACGAAATCCGCGCGATGCGGGACGCCTGCGGGGATGCGCGGCTCAAGGCGATTTTGGCGACGGGCGATCTGAAATCGCTGGAAAACGTCGCCCGCGCCAGCCACATCGCCATGCAGGCCGGGGCCGATTGGATCAAGACTTCGACCGGGAAAGAGGGTGTGAACGCCACCCTGCCGGTGTCGCTGGTCATGTGCCGCGCGATCCGTGATTACCACGCGCAGACGGGCCACCGGGTTGGGTTCAAACCCGCAGGCGGGTTGCGCAGCGCCACGGATGCGCTGAATTGGCAAATGCTGATGGAACAGGAACTGGGCCGCGACTGGCTGGCCCCCGGCCTGTTCCGCATCGGAGCCAGCTCGCTCTTGGGCAGTCTGGAACGCCAGATCGGCCAGATCGCGACAGGCCGCCCCATTCCCGCACACCACCTGTCCATCGCGTAAGAGGATACGATGACCCCGATGACTGACCTGATGGACAACCTGCCCTATGCCCCGGATGACGCGCAGCCCATGGCGGTCGCGGACCCCGCCAATGACGCGCGCGCGGTTCAGGCCGCGCGGGACGCGGTCGCCGCATGGTCGGCCTTGCCTGCGACGGAGCGCGCGCGGCATCTGCTGGCGCTGTCGGACGCGGTGACGGCGGGCGCGGATCATCTGACGGCGGCCCTGCGTCAGGACACCGGCGCAGCGTCGCCGCAGGCACGCGCCAAAGCCGCCGCAATCGCTCGGGCGCTGTGCAATGCCGCCTGCTATCTTTGTGCGGATCATGGCGGGGATCACGGCGGCACGGTCGTGGCGTTGACCGACATCGCGGCGCGCCCGTCCGATGATCTGGCATGGCTGCTGGCCGCTCGGAATGTGGTTCTGCTCGACGGCGCTGCGGGGGTGGCCCTGACAAAAATGGCCCAACAGGCGGGCCTGCCGGGCAGAGTTCTGGGCGCAGTCGCCCATCACCCGCAGGATGCGGTCGCGCTGAACGCGGCGCCCCGGCGCGTGGTGGTGATGGCGGATGCGGATCTGGATGCGGTCGTGGACGGGCTGGCCGATCTGTGGACCATGGGCGCAGGCGCGCGGGTCTTTGCCGCCGAAGCGATTGCGGACCGTCTGGACCATCTCGCCCGCCGCCGGTCGGACCACGCCCCTGCGTCCCGTTGGCAAACCGGCGTGAACCCCGCCGATGCGGTATTCCGCAGCACGGAGCCGGTCACGACATTAACCACCTTCCGCACCCCGGATGAGGCCGTGCAACTGGCCAACAACGCCAGCCGCGCGCCCGTCGCGCTCTACAGCGAAACCATCACTTTGGCGCAGGATGTGGCACACCAGCTAAACGCCGATCTGGTCTGGATCAATGGCATTGACCTTGGCCCCGCCGCCGCGCCCGGTTTCCCTGTGATCACAGGCCCCGACGCGGCGGCCCACGCATGGACGGCCCTGCCGCCCAGTGAAAAATCGGCGCGACTGCTGCGTGTTCTGGCACGGCTGACCGACCACGCGCCGCAGCCTGACGAAGCCAGCATCACAGCCTGCCGCGACGCGGTCACATTGGCCCAAACCACCGGCGGCACGGTCGAAATCACCAACAGCGCCATCCGTCAGGTCACACACACCGCGCGCGGCACCGTCCGCGTCACCCCCGGCGATGATGCGTTGCGCCTGATCCTGACGGCCTTGGCATGGGGCCACCCGGTGATCGCCACGCTGCCCGACGGGCTGCGCGACGCCTTCGCCCCGCTGCCCGCCGGAGCCCTGACTCAGGATGACGGCACCAGCCATCCTGACGCGACATGGACCACCCACCCCCTGCGCGATGTGATCACAAAAACCGTCTGGACCCCCTTCGGCGCACTGCCCGGCACCGCCCCCGGCCCAGCCTACTGAGACCACACCCCGCGCTTTCATCTTGGCCCAAATATCCCGCGGGGCCCGGCGCTTGCGCCGGACGGGGCTTGGCTCCAGCCACCACACGGCAGGCGTTGCGCCGTCCTGTTATCCTATGTCCCACGCACGGCATCAGTCGCAACCGCGTCTATCTTCTGTGCATAAATATCCTCGGGGGGTCCGGGGGGCGAAGCGCCCCCGGCGCTCGCGGGACGCAAATTATCCCCGCCCGCGATAGCCCGGCACCCCCTGATCGGGCAGCCACACCCCGGCCAGAGGCGCGCCCGTCTGCCAGAACACATCAATCGGCATCCCGCCGCGCGGATACCAATACCCACCGATGCGCAGCCATTTCGGCGCCATCAGATCGACCAGACGTTTGCCAATGCCGACGGTGCAATCTTCGTGAAAGGCGCCATGATTGCGGAAACTGCCCAGAAACAGCTTCAGCGATTTGGATTCGACCAGCCAATCGCCGGGGACGTAATCAATCACCAGATGCGCGAAATCGGGCTGGCCCGTGATGGGACACAGGCTGGTAAATTCGGGCTGCGTAAAGCGCACGACGTAATCGGTGCCGGCCTGCGGGTTCGGCACCCGCTCCAGCACGGCGCTGTCGGGGTCTTGCGGCAGGTCGGTTTTCGCACCTAACTGAGTCAGTGCGTCGGTATAGTGGGTCATCAATGGCTCCTGTTTTGACCGGGTGGGCTGCGACCGGATGGGTTAGACGGGCTTCAGCACGATGATGTCCTGAAACCCCAAGACGCCGCCGGGGATGTGGTCGGCGATGGTGAAATGGGGCGCGACATGGCGCGCGGTCCAGTCGGCGGTTTGAAACGTGGCGCGGTAATATCCCGGCGGGGCGATGCCGTCCATGGTCGGATCCGGGCGATCATCCAGAATGCCGTGGGCGGTCAGGTCATCCTGAAACCCATGGCGGCGCGCGGCGGTCGGGCCGTGGATGGTCAGAACCGCGATGCCGTCATCGGTTATCTGCTGCCGCAGCGCCGCGAACCACTGCGCCTGAACCGCGCGCGTCAGATGCGTTAACACGGAAAACCCCAAGACCAGCGGGAATTGCGGCAGACCCGGCGGCAATGGCGGGTGCGGGTCCACGGCAAAGAACTGACCGCTCAGATGGTCGCGGCACCACGCAATCGCCTGCGCGTCGATGTCGCATCCCCAATAGTCCAGCTCGGGCCAGACCCGCGTGATTGTGGGCTGCATCCGCCCGCTGCCGCAGCCCCAATCCAGCACCGGCCCGGTCAAGGGTGCGCCGTGATCCTGCGCCACGGTCAACAGGTCAAAGCTGCTGACCAGCCCCGACAGGATAAACTCATCCCCCTGAACCGTGTGGGCCACGCGATACATCTGGTCGGTGGGCGGAGCGGGCGGCATGTCGGCCACCATATCACGCAGCGCGTCCAGCATGTGATTGCGGTCAGCCTTGCCGTCGATCAGCGCCGCCAGTTGATCCAGCCTTCCCCATGGACGGTATGCGCAGGTCTGGCAGGGCGCAGACAGCCGCCCGCGGCGCAACCCGTTCCGCATCTGGGCCAGATAGGCGCCGATATTATCCATCGTCTGCGCGCCCGTGTCGGGCATGTGCAGGGGGTAAGTGTCGAATTGACAGCAAGGCGCGGCCTCGACCCGATCCGGCCCGGCCGAGCGCACCGAAAAACTGCGCCAGGGCAGGTCACATAAACGGGTTTGGGTCATCGCACGCCTTTCGTTTGGCGCGTTGTAAGATGGGTTGGGCGGGGCGGCAACCGCCCCTTGCATCTGGTCGCGTCCGGTTCCATCTTGCCGTTATGATGCCGCCACGCTTTGACATTACCGCCGATCAGATCGACCGCGTTGTCGCGGTGTTCTATGCTGCGATCCGCCGGCACGAGGTTCTTGGCCCCGTCTTCAACCGCCATGTCCATGACTGGCCCGAACACGAAGCGAAAATCGCCGCCTTTTGGCGCAATGCGATTTTGTATGAACGCGGCTATGACGGGAATCCGATGCGCGTTCATATGGCCGCGGGCGATGTCCATGCCGACCATTTCGCGCCGTGGCTGGCGCTGTTTGACGAAACGCTGCGCCGGACGGTGCCGCCGGAACCGGCAGCGGCATGGTCGGCATTGGCGCATCGCATCGGTCAGGGCCTGCGTATGGGCGTCAGCGATCTGCGCGACACGCGCGGCGTGCCGAATCTGCGTTAGGCCGTCATCGCCGCAATCACCCGGTCCCATTCATCCGGCGACGGCACCCCCATGCGCAACCAGTGGTCGGAATAGGGGAAACGCCGTGTCCAGATTTGTGATGCGGCCAGCATCTCTTGCGCCGTGGTCGCGTTTGGGGTGTCATACAGCCGGAACAGATGCGTCCCGCCCACCACCTGCCAGCCGCGCGCCGTGGCCAATCGGTCCAGAAGCAGGGACGCCTCGGAATGATACAGAACCGTTTGGTCGCACCAGTCCAGATCGGCCATAGCGGCGGTGCCAAGCGCAATCGCCGGACCGCTGACGGCCCACGGCCCCGCCATGTCGTCCATCCGCGCCAACAGATCGGGCGCGCCCACGGCCCAGCCCAGCCGGACACCGGCCAGCCCCCAGAACTTGCCAAAGCTGCGCAGAACCGTGGCATTGTCCGGCAGGGTCGGGATCAGCGACAGATCGGGGCGGGGATCGGCAAAGCTTTCATCCACGATCAGATGCCCGACCTGCGCGGCCAGACCGGCCAGCCTATCGGGCGACCATTCGCGGCCATCGGGGTTGTTGGGGTTCACCACAACCGCCAGATCGGCCCCGCGCATCGCGTCCAGATCGGCGGCGGGCGTCACATCCCATCCCGCCGCGCGCAGGCTGGCGGCATGTTCGTTATAGCTGGGCGTCAGAACCGCCGCGCGCCCGGCTGGCAAGATACGGGGCAGCAACTGGATCGCGGCGGACGCCCCCGCAACCGCCAAAACCTGCGCCGGGTCACAGCGAAACCACGCCGCCGCAACCGCGTTCAGGCCCGCCAAGGCCGTTGCCGTGGGCAGCCTACGCCACACTGACGGCGGAAAATCGCGTATCGGCCAAGATGCGCGATTGATCCCGGTGGACAGGTCGATCCAACAGGTGTCGCCGAACTGTTCAATCGCCCGGTCAATATCGCCGCCGTGATCGCGTTGCGATGTTATCCCCATGTTTTTACCCCTTGGACCCTGCGCCTTACATCATATGGTATCCAGCGATGCCGCCAACACAATGCGTTAACGAAAATCCGCTTTACAGCCCGTTCAGAAACCACCACTTTATCTTGTAAGAACAGACGGCGCACAACGCCCGTTATTGAGGCAGAGCCAAGGTTTAGCGGCGCAAGATCGCAGGCCCGGTTCAACGGCAGGATGAAAAACCATGGCATTGGCCGATTTGATCATCGGGGGCGACGATATTCACCCCATAGATATTGTGGAATCCGTGGCGTCGCATCACGCTTGGGATTTCGACCGGATCACGGATGACCAGATCACGATGAC
>NZ_JAUNTW010000002.1:0-292974 GCF_030538495.1 Paracoccus sp. (in: a-proteobacteria) | reverse complement strand
GGAATTATTCCGTCACGCTGGCATGGTCGGCGCGTGAACAGGTGCTGCGCCTGATCTGCACCTTTGACATGGACCCGCCCGCGGCGCGGTTGCCGCTGATCTATGAAACCATCAATCTGGCGAATGATCAGGTCTGGGACGGCGGATTTACGTTCTGGGCCGAACAACGTCTGATGGTGTGGCGATATGGGCTTGTGCTGGCGGGGGATGTTTACGCATCATCGGACCAGATCGACCGGATGATCGGCAATGCGCTGATGGGATGCGAACGGTTCTATCCGTCCTTCCAGCTGGTCGGCTGGGGCAATACCGATCCCGCGCCCGCGCTGGACATTGCGCTGGGCCGGACCTACGGACGGGCATAAGGGGCGCAGCCCCGCGACAGGGGGGCAAATGACCGATTTTTCAACGATAAACGCGCGCGGGCTGGTGCTGGTCGGCTGCGGGCGCATGGGCGGCGCGATGCTGCGCGGATGGCTGGCGCAGGGTCTGGACCCGGCGGCGGTGTCGGTGATTGACCCCCAGATCGCGCCCGAATGGCAGGGGCAGGGCCTGCGTATCAATGCCGATGTGCCTGACGATCCGGCGGTTCTGGTGCTGGCGGTCAAGCCGCAGATGATGGCGGGGGTGCTGGCCGAATTGGGGGCTGTGCGCGATACGCTGGTGATCTCGGTCGCGGCGGGAACGACGATTGCGACCTATCAGGCGGCCTTTCCTCATGCGGCGATTGTGCGGGTGATGCCGAACACGCCCGCCGCCATCGGGCAGGGCATTTCCGCGATGATCGGCAACGGGCGCGCCACGGCAGAGCATCTGGATCAGGCGCAGGCGCTGATGGAGGCGGTGGGCCGCGTCGTGCGTCTGGAATCCGAAGATCAGATGGACGCCGTGACCGCCTTGTCCGGCAGCGGCCCGGCTTATGTGTTTCACATGATCGAGGCTATGGCGCAGGCTGGCACTGCGCAGGGGCTGGCCCCGGACCTGGCCTTGGAACTGGCGCGGGCGACGGTGGCGGGGGCGGGGGCCTTGGCCGTTCACGCCGATGACGACCCGGCGCTGCTGCGCGAAAACGTGACATCACCCGGAGGCACCACGGCGGCAGGGCTGGCGGTGCTGATGCCGGAACTGCCCGATCTGATGACGCGCACGGTTGCCTCGGCCACCGAACGCGGGCGGGAATTGGGGCGCGGCGCATGATTGACTGGGACGATTTCGCCAAGGTGGATATTCGCGTCGCCACCATCACCCGCGCCGAGCCGTTCCCGCAGGCGCGCAAGCCCGCGATCAAGCTGTGGCTGGATGTGGGCGATCTGGGGGAACGCAAATCATCGGCCCAGATTACGCGGCATTACGATCCCGAAACTCTGGTCGGCAAACAGGTGCTGTGCGTGGTGAACTTTCCCCCGCGCCAGATCGGGCCGTTTCTGTCGCAGGTTCTGGTGCTGGGCGTTCCCGATGCGGATGGCGAGGTTGTTCTGATCCGCCCCGATCAGGACGTCCCGAACGGAGGACGTTTGTTTTGAAGCTGCTCATCACCCGCCCCATGACCGAACGCGCGACGGCGGCGATCCGGGGGCGCTTTGACGCCGATTTCCGCGACAACACGCCGATGACGTCAAAACAGGCGGCGCAGGCGCTGCGTGATTATGACGCGATCATCCCGACGCTGGGCGATGCGTTCGACGCGCAGGCCTTTGGCGGCGATCTGCGCTGTCGGATTTTGGCGAATTTCGGCGCGGGGTATAACCATATCGACATTGCGGCGGCGCGTGCGGCGGGGGTCGCGGTCACCAACACTCCCGACGTTGTGACCGATGCGACCGCCGATATTGCGTTAACCTTGATCCTGATGGTGCTGCGCCGCGCGTCGCAGGGGGAACAGATTTTGCGCGCGGGCGACTGGACCGGCTGGAACCCCACGCAATTGCTGGGCCGTAACGCGACCGGCGCGACGGTGGGCATTATCGGCATGGGCCGGATTGGCAAGGCGATTGCCCGCCGGTGTCATTTCGGCTTTGGCATGGGGGTGGTGTTTTACAACCGGTCCGTTGTGTCGGCACTGGACGTTCCGGCGCGCCAGATGGATGACCTGCATCAGATGCTGACGGATTGCGATGTGGCGGTTCTGGCGGTTCCGGGCGGGGCGGAAACGCGCAACCTGATTGGCGCGGCGGAACTGCGCGCCTTGGGGCCGGGGGGCTATCTGGTCAATATCGCGCGCGGCGATGTGGTGGACGAAGCCGCGCTGATCCATGCCCTGCATCACCGCGTCATCGCGGGGGCGGGGTTGGATGTCTATGCGCGCGAACCGCAAATCCCGCAGGCGCTGATGGATGCGCCGAACACCAGCCTGCTGCCGCATCTGGGAACCGCGACCGACGAAACCCGCACCGATATGGGGCTGCGCGCGCTGTCAAACCTGATGGATTTCGCTGCTGGTGAGACTCCGCGCGATTTGGTGACTTAGGCGGGAACCATTCCGGGCCTGCGGTGTTGTCTGGTCATACGAATGCCAACCTTAACAGGAGCAAGTCATGAACTGGGATATTATCCAAGGCAAATGGAAGCAACTTAAAGGCAACGTCAAAGAAAAATGGGGCGAGCTGACCGACGACGAGATCGACCAGATCGACGGCAACAAAGATCAGCTGGCTGGCAAATTGCAGGAAAAATACGGCTGGGCGAAAAACGACGCCGAGCGTGAAATCGACGATTATTTCCGCGACAAAGGCTGATTGTCGCAGCATACTATCAGGGGCGCCTTGCGGGGCGCCCTTTTTCGTTTGGGGGGGTGATGCGCGAACGGGCTTTGGCATTGTTGGATGTGGGGGTTCGCGCGGCGGACCCGGCGCAGGCTGTGGCGCGTCATTTGCGCGATCACCCGGTGGATGCGGTTCAGATCATCGCGCTGGGCAAGGCCGCGCGGGCCATGGCGGGCGCGGCACTGAACGCGCTGCCCGACGCGCGGGCGCTGATCGTGACCAATGCCGGCAATGACGCGCCGCTGCCCCGCGCCACGGTTCTGACCGCCGGCCACCCGGTGCCGGACGCGGCGGGGCTGGCGGCGGCGGAACAGGTGGCGCGCGCGCTGCGGTCGGCGCAGGGGCCGGTGCTGGCGCTGATTTCGGGCGGGGGTTCCGCGATGCTGCCCGCGCCGGTGGCCGGAGTTTCGTTGACAGATAAACAGGCGGTGAACCGGTTGCTGTTGGGATGCGGTGCGGATATTGTGCAAACAAATCTGATCCGTCAGGCTCTGTCGGTGCAAAAGGGCGGCGGCTGGCTGCGGCTGTGTCCTGCGCCAATCACCGCGCTGATCCTGTCGGATGTGCCGGGCGACGATCTGCGCGTGGTGGCATCCGGGCCAACGGTTGCGCCGATTGGCAGCGTCGCGGATGCGGCGCAGATGGCGCGGGATGTGTGGATTTGGGACGACCTGCCCGATACGGTGCGCGCGGCACTGGCGCGTGAACGTGACCCCGTGCGGGGGCGCGCGGATAACGTGCTGATCGGGTCCAACAGCCTCAGCCTGCGCGCGATGATGGACGCAGGCGCGGCGGATGGCGGGGTCGCGCTGTCGGGCGATGTGCAGGATTGCGCCGAACGCCTGATCCGCGTGGCGCGGGACAATCCGAACCGCGTGCTGGTCTTTGGCGGCGAAACCACGGTGCGGCTGACCGGTGACGGCATGGGCGGGCGCAATCAGGAACTGGCGTTGCGGTTCGCGCGGGCGGCGGGCGATCTGCCGGGGGCGTGGTGTTTCGCCGCGATGGGCAGCGATGGCCGCGACGGGCCGGGCTTTGCTGCGGGCGGGATTGTTGGCCCCGACACGCTGGCCCGCATCCGCGCCGCCGGAATGGACCCCGACGCCGCGCTGATGCGCAACGATTCCACCCCGGCACTGGACGCCGCAGGCGCCGTGATCGTGACCGGCGCGACCGGCACGAATGTGGCCGATCTGGCGGTGTTCATAGGCGGCGAAGCGCGCTAAAGGGTGGGGCGAAACAGCAGCGAGTCGCCCATGCATTACGCCTATATCGCGGAAAACGGCCGGTTGGCGCGGCTGCCCAAGGATGCCGACATTTCCGACGCGGTGTGGATCGACATGATCCAGCCGTCGGACCCGGAAATGGCGATGCTGGCGGGTCTGGGCATCACCGTTCCCACGCTGGGCGATATGGAGGAGATTGAACTGTCCAACCGCCTCTATCGCGAAACGGGCGTGGATTACATGACGGTGGTCATGCCCGGCGAAAAGGCGGGCGGCGACCGCGCGGCCATGCCGGTGACGTTCATTCTGGCCGCCGACCGGCTGGTCACGGTGCGCCACCATTCGCCGCGCCCGTTCCTGACCTTTCCCACCCGCGCGGAACGATCAACGGCGGGCTGCGGATCGGTGGATCGCGTGTTCTGCGGTCTGGTCGAAGAAATCATCGCCCGCCTTGCCGATATTCTGGAAATCGGCGGGCGCGGTCTGGATGAGGTGACGGCCAGCGTCTTTGACCGCAGCGCCGTGGGCGCCGCATCCGACAAACTGCACGCCGCCCTGCATCAGGTGGGCGTCGAGGCCGAAACCATGGCCCGCGTCCGCATCGGGCTGTTGACGATGGAACGGATGCTGGCGTTTTATACCGTCACGCTGGACGACCGCCCCGAAGGCGACCGCCTGCGCCCCATCATCCGCGCCCAGATCCGCGACCTGCAAGCGTTAGAGGTTCACGCCGATTTTCTGGCCAACCGGGTCAGTCTGGCGGTCGATACCACGCTGGGCATGATTAACCTGCAACAAAACAACGCCGTGCGGATTCTGTCGGTCATCGCGGCGCTGTTCCTGCCGCCGACGCTGATCGCCAGCATTTACGGCATGAACTTTGAAAACATGCCGGAACTGCATTTCGCCTGGGGCTATGCCATGGCCTTGGGGATGATGGTTGTGACCACGGTTGGCACCTATTTGTTCCTGCGCTGGAAGAAGTGGTTATGACCCCTTGTCGTTGCGCGCGCCGCGCCCTATCTGCGCGCTGAATTGCAGGAGATTCTGATGCGTTCCACCATGTCTTACCTTCGCTGGCCGTTGATTGTGACGGCGGCGGGGATTTTGCTGGCCGGTTGGCTGGGTTGGCAGTTTTCCGGCACCATGTCCGGGGCGCTGTCGTTTTTGATGATTGCCGCTGTGCTGGCGGTGCTGGAGATCTCGCTGTCGTTTGATAACGCCATCGTCAACGCGAATAAGCTGAAAACGATGACGCCCGAATGGCAACGGCGGTTTCTGACATGGGGGATCCTGATCGCTGTGTTCGGGATGCGGGTTGTGTTCCCGTTGCTGATCGTGGTCATCGCCGCGCAGGTCGGGCCGTGGGCCGCGATCCAACTGGCGGCAACCGACCCCGCGCGCTATGCCGAACTGATCGGTGACGCGCATCTGCCGATTGCGGCCTTCGGGGGCGCGTTCCTGATGCTGGTCGCGCTGTCGTTTTTCTTTGACCAATCCAAAGAGGTGGACTGGATCGGCCGCATCGAACGGGGCCTGCGTGCCTGTGGTTCCGTGCGCGGGATGGAGGTTGGCTTTGTCCTGATCGTCATTCTGGTTTTCGTCTGGCTGTTGCCGGTTCAGGATGAAAAGCTGTTTATGTTCAGTGCGATGTGGGGGATCGTTACCTTTCAGGCCGTGGACGCCTTGGGCCATGTTCTGGACCGTTGGGGTGGCGAAAACACCGCGCGCACCGGCGCACAGGCGGGTCTGGGCGGTTTCCTGTATCTTGAGGTGCTGGACGCGTCGTTCAGCTTTGACGGGGTGATCGGGGCCTTTGCGCTGACGCAGAACCTGTTCCTGATCGCGATTGGTCTGGGCATTGGCGCGATGTATGTGCGTTCCATGACCGTGATGCTGGTGGAACGCGGCACGCTGGCTGAATTCCGTTATCTGGAACATGGCGCGTTCTGGTCGATCCTGATTTTGTCGATCATCATGTTCGGCCAGACCATGTGGCACCTGCCCGAAGTCGTCACCGGCCTGTTGGGCGCGACCTTCATTGCCATGTCGTTTGTCAGCTCGATCCTGTGGAATCGCAAACAGGCGCAGGGGTAACCCCGCGCCTGACGCAAACGAACCGGCGCGTTACATCCGCGCGCCGGTGTCGCGATCAAACAGATGCAGCGCATCGGGCGCCACCGACAGGCGCAGATGATCGCCCAAAGGCGCGCCCGATGGCAGGGTGATGGTCAGACGTTCGCCGCCCGTGGTGCCGTGAACCAGACGCTGCGCGCCCAATTCTTCGACCGCTGTCACCTGCATGTCGATGGGACCATCGTGGGTCAGGGTCAGATCTTCGGGGCGGATGCCGACGCTGCCCGCATGGGCGGTTCCCGGCAAAAACGGCACGGCGCGCGCGTCAATCAGGTTCATCGCCGGGCTGCCGATAAAGCCCGCCACAAAGGCTGATGCCGGGCGGCGATACACCTCAAGCGGGGTGCCGATCTGTTCCACGCGCCCGCCATTCAGCACCACCAGACGGTCAGCCAGCGTCATCGCCTCAAGCTGGTCATGCGTCACATAAAGGCTGGTCGTGCGCAGGCGGCGTTGCAGTTCTTTGATCTCCAGCCGCATCTGAACGCGCAGTTTGGCGTCCAGATTCGACAGCGGTTCATCGAACAAAAACGCCGCCGGTTCGCGCACAATCGCGCGGCCCATGGCGACGCGCTGACGCTGACCGCCGGACAGGGCGCGGGGTTTGCGGTCCAGAAACGGGCCGATCTGCAAAATCTCGGCCGCTTCATTGACGCGGCGGTCGATTTCGGCGCGCGGCGTGCGGCGGTTTTTCAGGCCATAGGCCAGATTCTGACGCACCGACATATGCGGATAGAGGGCGTAATTCTGAAACACCATGGCGATGTCACGATCCGCAGGTTCGACGTCATTCACGACCCGATCCCCGATGCGAACACTGCCGTCGGTGATGGTTTCCAGCCCCGCGACCATGCGCAGCAGCGTGGATTTGCCGCAACCCGACGGGCCGACCAGCACGATAAATTCGCCATCCGCGATGTCGATATTCACGTCGCCAACCGCGCGCGTGCCACCCGCATACACCTTGCCGACATTTTCCAGAGTGATTGAAGCCACGTTATTTCTCCGTCTCGACAAGACCTTTGACGAACAGCCGCTGCATCCCGATGACGACCGCGACCGGCGGCAGCATGGCCAGCATCGCGGTTGCCATCACCAGATGCCATTGCGGCAACCCGTCCACGGCGTCGGCCATCCGCCGAATCCCCGCAACAATGGTGTAATAATCCGAGCTGGTCGTGATCAGCAGCGGCCACAGATATTGGTTCCAGCCATAGATAAACAGGATCACGAACAGCGCCGCGATATTCGTGCGCGACAGCGGCAGCAGAATATCGACGAAAAATTTGATCGGGCCGGCGCCGTCGATGCGGGCGGCCTCGGTCAGTTCATCGGGGATGGTCAGGAACACCTGACGGAACAGAAAGGTCGCCGTGGCTGATGCGATCAGCGGGATCGTCAACCCGGCATAGCTGTTCAGCATCCCCAGATCGGCCACAACCTGAAAGGTGGGGACGATCCGCACCTCGACCGGCAGCATCAGGGTGATGAAGATGCACCAGAACGCCAACCCCCGGAACGGAAACCGGAAATAGACAATCGCGAACGCCGACAGCAGCGAGATGATGATTTTCCCAATCGCAATGCACAGCGCCATGATCAGGCTGTTCAGCATCATCGGACCCACGGCGGGCGTGCCGCTGGTCGACAGCCCGCTGTCCAGCATCCGGGAATAGTTTTCAACGAAATGCGGGCCGGGCCACAAAGGCAGCGTGCCGCGCATAAAATCGGTCGGACCCAGCGTGGACGCCACAAAGGCGATCCACACCGGCAACGCCACCACGCAGACCCCAAGGATCAGCACGATATGCGCCATCAGATTCAGGCCGGGGCGATTTTCAATCATCAATACGCGACCTTCTTTTCGATGTAACGGAATTGGATCACGGTCAGAGCAATCACGATCAGCATCAGGAACACCGATTGCGCCGCCGAACTGCCCATATTCTGCCCGATAAAGCCGTCGAAATAGACCTTATACACCATGATATTCGTGCCTTGGGCGGGGCCTCCGCGCGTCATGGTGTCGATCACCGCGAAGGTGTCAAACATGGCGTAAACGATGTTCACCACCAGCAAAAAGAACGTCGTGGGCGACAGCAGCGGAAAGGTAATATCGAAAAACCGCCGCACCGGACCCGCGCCGTCGATGGCGGCGGCTTCGCGCAGGCTGGCGGGGATGGCTTGCAGACCCGCGACAAAGAACAGAAAGTTATAGCTGATCTGTTTCCACGCCGAGGCAAACACAACCAGCATCATCGCATCGGTTTTGGAACTGATATGGTTCCAGTTGTAACCGACCATGTTCAGCACATAAGGCACAATCCCGATGGTGGGGTTAAAGATGAACCACCACAAAATCCCCGCAACCGCCGGGGCCACGGCATAGGGCCAGACCAGCAGCGTGGTGTAAATCCGCGTGGACCGGATCATGCGATCCACGGCCACAGCCAACAGCAGCGCCAGCCCCATCGACAGCACCGTGACCGACACCGCAAACACCGCCGTCACCTGAACGCTGTTCAGATATTCGGGGCTGTTCAGCAGGCGTTTGAAGTTATCCAGACCAACAAAGGTCGTGCGGGTGCCGAAGGCGTCCTGACGCAGGAAACTTTGTTTCACCGCCTGCGCGGCGGGCCACAGGAAAAACACAAAGGTGATGATCAACTGCGGCGCCAACAGCAGCCACGGCAAAAGCTGATTGCGAAAGATCGTGCGCTTCATGGCGGTTCCGATATCGGGGAAAGGGCAGGGGGCCGCGCCGAAACGCAGCCCCCGCCGTTATGTCACAGGCTTACTGGTTCGCGGCCTGGAATTCTTCGATCAGGGCGTTGCCGCGGGCGACAACGGCGTCCAGAGCGGCCTGACCATCCTTGGAGCCCGACATCAGCTGTTCGAATTCTTCGTCGATAACGCCACGGATCTGGACATAGTTACCAAAACGCAGACCTTTGGAATTGGCGGTCGGTTCGTTCAGCGTGATCTGTTTGATCCCCGTTTCTGCGCCCGGATTGTTGGCAAAGAAACCGCGTTCCGTGGACAGGTCATAAGCGGCCTGCGTGATCGGCAGATAGCCGGTCGGTTCGGCCCAGTCAGCCTGAACTTCGGGCTGGGTCAGGTAATCAAAGAACGCAGCCACGGCGGCATATTCCGCATCGGGACGACCCGACAGAACCCACAGGGTTGCGCCGCCGATGATGCTGTTTTGCGGCGCGCCTTCGACGTCATCGTAGTAAGGCAGCATACCAAAGCCCAGCTCGAAATCGGTCGCATTGGCGATCACACCGGCGCGGCTGGCGCTGCTGTTCATGATCATCGCACATTCCTGCGAATAGAACATCGGGGGCGCGTCATTGCCGCCCACCGGGCCGCCATATTTAAAGATGCCTTCGTCGGCCCAACGCTTCAGGTTGTTCCAATGCTTGACCTGAACCGGACCGTTGACGGTCAGGCGCGCGTCCAGACCGCCGAAACCGTTTTCTTCGGTCCCGATGGCCTGGTTGTGCCACGCGCTAAAGTTTTCGGTCTGAATCCACGACACCCAGCCGGTGGTGAAACCACAGGTCGCAGCGCCCGATTCCTTGATCTGTTTGCTGAAGGCTTCGACATCAGCCCAGGTTTTCGGGGCCTGTTCGGGGTCCAGACCGGCCTTTTCGAACACGGTTTTGTTGTAATACAGAATCGGGGTCGAGCTGTTGAACGGCATCGACAGCATGTTGCCGTTGGTGTCGGTATAATAACCCACAACCGACGGCAGGAACGCGTTCTGGTCAAAGTTCTGACCATGCTGCTGCATCAGTTCGTAAACCGGGACGATCGCGCCTTCGGCGGCCATCATGGTGCCGGTGCCGACTTCGAACACCTGCACGATGGCGGGCTGTTGGTTGGCGCGGAACGCAGCAATCGCGGCGGTCATGGTTTCGGGATAGGTGCCTTTATAGGCGGAAACGACGCGGTATTGATCTTGGCTGTCGTTGAAATTCTGAACGATTTCTTCCAGTTTGGCGCCCAGTTCGCCGCCCATGGCGTGCCACCATTCAATCGTGGTTTCCGCCTGCGCGGCACCCATCGACGCGACCAGAGCAATGGCCGAGGCTGTCGTAAAACGCTTCATCCCTGTTCCCCTTGAAATTGGGTTGCATATTGGCGCAGGGCTAACGGTGTTTGGTAACGCTATCGCGTCAGTAGTGTGACGTTTCGGTGACGCGTTAACCTTTGCGTATCGCGCGCATCGCCGGGGTGATGATGTGTTCGGCCACCGGGATCAGCGCCAGCCCGATGACCAGCCCCGCGATGCCGTCGAAAAACGCGGTTGTGACCCATGCCGCCAGCCCCGGCGCGGCGGGCAGGGCGTGGGCTGCCCATTCCGCGCGGGCATGAACCCAGTCATAGGGGCCGTGCCAGCCCAATTCACCCAACCCGTGCAGGATGATCTGACCACCCACCCAGATCATCGCCGCCGTGCCAACAACCGTCAGCGCCCGCATAAATCCCGGCATGACGCGCACAATCCACCGACCAAACGCCGCCACAGCCCCGCGTCGCGTTGTCGCCAGATGCACGCCCAGATCATCGGCCTTCACAATCGCCGCCACAAAGCCATAGACCGCAACCGTGATCCCAATGGCAACGACGGCCAGCACCAAAGCCTTGGTCCACAGCGACTGATCGGCGGGCAGGGTGGACAGGGCAATCGTCATGATTTCCGCCGACAGGATAAAGTCGGTTTTGATCGCGCCTTTGACGCGGGTTTCTTCCAGCGCGGCGCCATCGGTTTCGGGGTGGATATGCTGTTCGCTGTCATGCGTATCGCCATGGCCGAACAGGGCGTGCGCGACCTTTTCCGCGCCCTCAAAACACAGATACGCGCCGCCCAGCATCAGCAGCGGCGGAATGGCCCCCGGCAACAGCGCCGACAACGCCAAGGCAATCGGCAGCAAAATCACCAATTTGTTAAACAGCGACCCACGCGCGATTTTCAGCACAATCGGAATTTCGCGGCTGGCGTCAAAGCCGTGGACATATTTCGGCGTCACCGCGGCGTCATCAATGACCGCGCCCGCGGCCTTGGCCCCCGCTTTGGCGGCCTGTCCCGCCACATCATCAATCGACGCCGCCGCCACCTTGGAAATGGCCGCAACATCATCCAGCAACGCGATCAGCCCGCTCATCCCGGCCCCCTTTGTTTTGCCATATCTGCGCCCGCGCGTGTCGCCGCGCAAGGGGTTATCCCTTGCACCACGCGCCGGGATGGGCGAAGAAGGCGCAATCACAAAAGGGGCCGCATGATGCTGGATATGAACGCGAAACCGACCGAAGACATCGACCTGCGCGAAGTGTTCGGCCTTGACAGCGATATGAAGGTCAAGGGCTTTGCCGAACGCACCGACCGCGTGCCGGACATCGACAGCACCTATAAGTTCGACCCCGACACCACGATGGCGATTCTGGCGGGCTTTGCCTATAACCGCCGGGTGATGATTCAGGGCTATCACGGCACCGGGAAATCGACCCATATCGAACAAATCGCGGCGCGGCTGAACTGGCCCTGTGTGCGCGTGAACCTTGACAGCCATGTCAGCCGGATCGACCTGATCGGCAAAGACGCGATTAAGCTGGTCGATGGCAAACAGGTGACGGTGTTTCACGAAGGCATCCTGCCTTGGGCGCTGCGCAACCCGACCGCGATTGTGTTTGACGAATACGACGCGGGCCGTGCGGATGTGATGTTCGTGATTCAGCGTGTCTTGGAAACCGACGGTAAGCTGACCCTGCTGGACCAGAACGAAGTCATCACGCCGAACCCGTTCTTCCGCCTGTTCGCGACGGCCAACACGGTGGGTCTGGGCGACACGACGGGCCTGTATCACGGCACGCAGCAGATTAACCAAGGTCAGATGGATCGCTGGTCGCTGGTCGCCACGCTGAACTATCTGTCGCATGACGCCGAAACGAACATCGTTCTGGCCAAAGTGCCGCAATACAACACCGAAAAAGGCCGCAAAATCATCGGTCAAATGGTCACTCTGGCCGACCTGACCCGCACCGCGTTCATGCAGGGCGATCTGTCCACGGTCATGTCGCCGCGCACCGTGATCGCTTGGGCGCAAAACGCGCGCATCTTTGACAATGTGGGTTATGCGTTCCGGTTAACCTTCCTGAACAAATGCGATGAACTGGAACGGCAGACCGTGGCCGAGTTCTATCAGCGCCTGTTCGACGAAGAACTGCCCGAAAGCGCGGCGGCCATGGCGTGATGCGTGGGGGTGGCGGCGGTCATCCCTGAACGTATTCCATCAACGCCCGATACAATTCCGGCGGCAGATTTTCCGGGTCGTGAATGGTGATCACGCTGCCCGCCGGCAAAGCGGGTTCCGGGCGGGTGGGCGCCACAACGCTGCGCGTTTCGCCATCAGTGGCGGGCATGGTCCAGCGAACCGGGTTGTCGCTGGCCAGCGATTGCGCGTCATTTAACCGCGATTGCAACACCGTTTCGTTATCGGCGTGCAGCGCGGCCAGTTGGTCATTCACCTGCGCCTGAACCTGCGTGACGACTTGCGCGTGCCAATCGGCCAGTTGCTCATTCGCGACGTTGATCCCGGCGGCATAGCCATCCCGCCACGCGGCGTCACAATTGGCAGCGGCAGGGCCAGCCAGCATCACAGCAATCATCACAAGTTTAAGGCGCATAGGGTCTCCTTTCGTTGCGATGATAACGCGCGGGGCGGGCGCGGGTTCGCTGGGGGCGCGAAAATTCCGCGATCAGGCCCCCGGTTCCCGGCGCCATTGCGACACGCAGGGGATTTTATCGCGGTCGCAGCGGTCGGCATAGCGGCGGGCGATGTCCTGCACCTCGGCCAGCAGGCCATCTTGCAGGCGGATCGGGTCCAGCCCCAAGCCCAGAAACCGGTCATTCGCGACATGCAAATCGTTTTCGTCAGCCTCATTCCGGGGGTTTTTCAGATAAGCAATATCAACGCCGGTCTGATCCGAAATCATCTTGGCCAAATCACGCACACGATGCGTTTCGGTCATTTGATTAAGGATTTGAACCCGATCCCCCCGCGCCGGAGGGTTTAACAGCGCCAATTCAACACAATGGCACGTGTCCTGAATATGAATAAAGGCGCGAGTCTGCCCGCCGGTGCCATGAACCGTCAACGGATAATTCACCGCCGCCTGCATCAGAAAGCGGTTCAAAACGGTGCCATAATCGCCGTCATAATCGAAACGATTAATCAGGCGATCATCCAGCCGAGTTTCCTGCGTTTGCGTCCCCCAGACAATCCCCTGATGCAGGTCGGTAATTCGAACCTGATCGTTTTTATTGTAATAGAAAAAGAATAACTGATCCTGCGTTTTTGTCATATGGTAAATGCTGCCGGGATTGGCGGGATACAGGATCTCTTGTTCCGATGGCCCGTTCGAGGTGTCCACGGTCACGCGCAAATAACCTTCGGGGATTTTCATTCCGGCGGTGCCGTATCCGTAAACCCCCATGGTCCCCAGATGCACCAGATGAATATCCTGACCCGATTCGACAATCGCGGCCAAAACGTCATTTGTCGCGTTAAGGTTATTATTCACGGTATAGCGTTTATGCCAGCTGGACTTCATCGAATAGGGCGCAGCCCGCTGTTCGGCAAAATGGATCACGGCATCAGGCTGTTCATCTTGAAACAGCGTCAACAGCCGATGATAATGTTCGCCCACGGTAAAGTTTTCAACGCGGATATGGCGACCGGTCAGTTCCTGCCACGCCCGGACCCGTTCCCCCAAAGGCCGAATCGGGGTGAGCGAGGACACCTCTAATTCAACGTCGATTTTGCGGCGCGACAGGTTGTCAACGATGATGATATCGTGGCCGCGGGCCGACAGATGCAGCGCCGTGGGCCATCCGCAAAACCCGTCACCGCCCAGAATAATGACCTTCATGGCTCGCCCCTGCCTCCGGTTAAACATTAACGCATCGCAGATTAGGGGTTGTGTCGTGCCTGTCCAGCCCCCGCGCCGGGGGTGTCACAATGTCGTCTTATTTCGCGGCCAGACGGTCCATATTGGTCAGATGCATGTCGATCGCGTCTTCTATGTCATGGAAATAATGCAGTTTTCCGTTTTCCAGCACCGCACCCGCTTCGCAGTTCTTGCGCAGCATGCTCATGGAATGGGACACAAAAATCGCCCCGGCATTCCGCATCCGATCGTTAAAAACCCGATTAGATTTCTTTTTGAACGCCGCGTCGCCAACCGCCGACACCTCATCCACCAGATAGGTGTCAAAGGGAATGGCCATCGACACGCCAAAGGCCAAACGCGACCGCATTCCGGATGAATAGGTCCGAAAGGGCAGTTTGAAATGTTCGCCCAGTTCGGCAAAATCCTGAACAAAAGAAATAAGTTCGTCGGTATCAACGCCGTAAATACGCGCGACAAAACGACAATTTTGTTCACCGGTTAAATCACCCGCAAACGCACCCGCAAAACCAACCGGCCAGCTAATCGAACCTGACGACAGGATTTGCCCCGATGTCGGCAGCATCGTGCCAGCGATCATTTTCAAAAGGGATGATTTCCCCGCTCCGTTCCGCCCCAACAGCGCCACCGAGACGCCACTGGGAAATGTAGCGGTGATATTGTCGCACACCGTCTTGCGCTGTCTATTCAGATAATAGGTTTTTGTCAGATTTTGCAGGCGAATCATCGGCGATCCCGCAGGCTGTAATAGACCAGAACGCCAATAACCCACATGACGATCAAAAAGCCCGCAATGATAAACAACAAACGGCTGCGTTCGGGAAATTCAGGTGTTTGCGCCAAAGTTGGGCGGACATAAGGCGCAACGTAACGCGACTGCCGGGCAGCCTCGGCCCGTGCGGAATCATGCGCAGCCAAAGCAGCGGTATAACTGCGTTCGGCGAATTCGCGGTCAACGGCAAGAATTTCATATTTCCCGACCAATTCCGACAGCGTTTGCCCGTCTTGGGTGTCCGAGCCAAATTTCTGACGCTCAGCCTCGATTTGTTCGCGGATAATATCGATACGCAATTTTGTTTGGTCAATTCGCGGATCGCGCGCCTGAACATTCGCCTGCAGCATTCCCAAGGATACTAATTGTTCGGCCAATTGCTGTTGCAGGCTGCTGACCACGCCGACCTGACCCTGAACATCTGCTGTTGGGTCAACCAATTGATATTGATTTCGGAACTGCGTAATTTCCTGCCGAGCCTGACGCAGCCGTTCTTGCGCGCGTTCCAATTCGTCACGCGAATAACGCAGCGTATCTTCGCGCGCAACATCGTTCAATTGGTTTACCAATAAACCGCTTTCTTCCAGAATAGCCTGCGCGATTTGTTGAGCATCATGCGGATCAAATGCCAACACCCGCAGATCAATCATCCCCGAGTCGTAATAAATACGAATTTTGCGGTTCCATTCCAAAACCAGATCCTCAAGCGAGCCGTGGCCACGATAGCCAAATACAGGATCGTCAGGAGCCTTTGACCAAATATGACGCAAATCCATTCGCGTATTAACGCGTTCGACCAAATCATGACTTTGGATGAATTTATACAGAATATCTGTGTCACTTGTCGAATTTGTGGATGCCCCGACAATTGATCCCAGGCCGCTCACTAAGTCGGCAGGGGATGATCCGGATTCGCTACGAACCGAAAATCCGACATAAGATGCATATTGATCCGCCGCGCGATTAAATAAATACCAACCACTAATAGCCACAGGCAAAAGAACACATACAAAAAATGCAACCCCCAAACCGACGTGACGCCGGGCCAGTTGTGCCTTTTCAACGGGCGAGGCCACTGGCGGCAGCGGCGCGGTGGCTTTAGTCGATTTGGGGCGCGTGACCGTTTTTTTCGGCGGAACCGTCTTTTTTGCAGCGGCAGGCTTTGTATCGCCCGACGACGATGTTGTTTTGCTTTTCGCATCTCCTGACGGTGACGCTGCCTTATTCGTTGGCTTTTTTTCGGGTGCGGGTTTTGCAGCAAGAGACGATGCGGACGCCGCCGCTTTTGCCACAGGCTTTTCTGGATTAGCCGTATCGGACATGACCACCCACCCTTTGTTGGTTGAAATTATCCCGCATCTCATACATAAGATACGCAAATTGCGCCAGTGCAAAGCACTGAACATGACGTGAGGATTGCAAGGCACGCATATGCCCGACATGCTGACACAAGCCAAGCCCGGTAAGGGCGCCGCGCCAAAGTTGCGCCCTGTCCATCGGCAACGCAGCTATGCCAGCTTTCGGGCGATTGGCGCGTTGATTCTGCGCGAAATGTCAACAACTTACGGCAAGTCGGCGGGTGGTTACCTGTGGGCTGTGGCGGAACCTGTCGCGGGGATCGCGCTGTTGACGGTGATTTTTTCGATGGGCTTTCGTTCGCCGCCACTCGGAACAAATTTTGCGATTTTTTATGCCACGGGCATGGTTCCGTTTATGTATTATTTGACAATTTCCGCAAAAGTCGGGAATTCTATTAATTATTCTAAAAAGCTGCTGTCCTATCCGGCGGTTACGTTTATGGATGCGCTTATTGCCCGGCTGGCGTTGAATATCGTGACGCAGCTTATGGTCGGCTATATCGTTTTTGCTGGAATTTATCTGTCGATGGAGACCCGAACCGACCCGCAAATCATCAAAATTGCGTTATCGTATCTGATGGGGTTTTCTTTGGCTGCGGGGGTTGGCACGCTGAATTGTTTTCTGTTTGCGGCTTTTCCGTCCTATCAACAAATCTGGTCGGTGGCGATGCGACCTTTGTTTATCGTGTCGTGTATCTTTTTTCTGTTCGACAATATCCCGCAGCCGTTCCGTAACTGGCTGTGGTGGAACCCCCTTATTCACGTCATTGGCCAAATGAGAGCCGCATTTTATCCGCAATATGCGGCGGATTATGTCAGCCCGCTCTATGTTTTTGCGCTGTCGCTGGTGTTGTTCACAATTGGACTGGCGTTTTTGGTCCGTTATCACCGCGATTTGTTATCCAGCTAAGCGGCGCAGGACCGCTGCCCGCGTCACGCGCCCGCCGGTTTCCACCGGCAGCGCGTCGGTATCCGCTAACCGGCCCAAGACCTGACGCAGCGGCAAATCCGCGGGCAGGGGGGCGCCATCCGCCGCGCCGGGTTCCGCCAAATCGGCGGCGGTCAGCACGTTCAGCGGGTTCAGATGCGCAACGAAATCAGCGACATAGGGCGTTGCCGGGGCGCTGATGATCTGATGCGCGGTGCCGGTCTGCACGATCCGCCCGCCCTGCATCAGCGCGATGCGGTTGCCCAGCTTAAACGCTTCGTCCAGATCGTGACTGACGAAGATAATCGTGCGCCCCGTCCGTGATTGCAGTTCCAGCAATTCGTCCTGCAACCGCGTGCGGATCAGCGGATCAAGCGCGCTAAAGGGTTCATCCATCAGCAAAATCGGCGCCTCGGTCGCAAAGGCGCGCGCCAGACCGACTCGTTGTTGCATCCCGCCGGACAGGTCGGCCAGCTTGCGATCCGCCCATTCGGTCAGGCCCACCGTCGCCAGTTGCTGATCGACCGCATCGCGTCGCGCCCGCGGGGACAGGCCCGCCAATTCCAGCCCCAAGCCGACATTTTCGCGCACGCTGCGCCATGGCAGCAGGCCGAATTGCTGAAACACCATTGACACATCACGCAGCCGAATATCGCGCAATTCCCGTGACTTGGCGTGACTGACCGACACCATCTGCCGGCCGCGCCGGATGCGCACCTGCCCCCGACAGACCGGGTTCAGCGCATTCACCGCCCGCAGCAGCGTGGATTTCCCCGACCCCGACAGCCCCATCAGCACGACAATCTCACCCACGCCGACCGACAGCGAACAGTCATGAACGCCCAAGATTTGCCCGGTTTCGGCCTTGATCACGTCGCGCGGCAATCCCTCATCCATCAGACGCAGGGCCTGTTTGGGGGCTTTGCCGAAAACAATGCTGACATTATCAAATTCGACTGCGTTTTCGGTCACTTACGCCCCCTGATCCGCAACATCCGGTCCAGCACAATCGCCACAACGACAATCACCATTCCAGATTCGAAACCCAAAGCCGTGTTCACCGTGTTCAGCGCGCGCACCACCGGCACGCCCAGCCCCGAGGCCCCGACAAGCGCCGCGATCACCACCATCGACAGCGATAACATGATCGTCTGGTTCAGCCCCGCCATGATCTGCGGCAGCGCATAGGGCAGTTCCACCTTCCACAGCAATTGACGCGGGGTTGCGCCAAAGGCGCGCGCGGCCTCGGTCAGGGCCACGGGGGTCTGGCTGATGCCGATTTGCGTTAACCGAATGGGTGCAGGCAGCACAAAAATCACCGTCGCCAGCAGCCCCGGCACCATGCCAATGCCAAAAAACACAATCGCCGGGATCAGGTAAACAAAGGTCGGCAGCGTCTGCATCAGATCCAGCACTGGCCGCATCCACGCATAAAGACGCGGGCGATGCGCGACGGCAATCCCAATCGGCACCCCCACGCCCATACAGACCAGACAGGACGCCAGAACCAGAGTCAGCGATTGCAACATTTCGGCCCAATAGCCTTGATTCAAAACGAATAACAGCCCGCACATCACCCAAAGGCAAGTGGTCAGCCGCCGCTGCATCGCAAAGGCCAGCCCGACCGCAATCGCCGTGAAAACCAACGGATGCGGCGCCTGAAGCGCGGTCAGAATGGCGCCGATCAGCGCCTCCATCACCGATGACAGCGCGTCAAATCCGGTGCTGAAGTTCGCGTTCAGCCAGTCAAAGCCTGATTTCGCGGTGCGGCCCACCGGGATTTTGGTCCCGGTGATCCAAGTCGTCAGTTCGGTTAACACGTTAACGCGCCAGTGCCGCCGTCAGCGCGGTTTCCGCGTCGTTGCCGTCCACCGTGGTCACGCCATGCAGCCACGCGACGGCGGCATCGGGGTTGTCACGCAGCCAATCGCGGGCCGCCGCCGCCGGATCCTGACCATCGTTCAAAATCCGCGCCATCACCTGATTTTCGGCGTCCAGCGTAAATTCCAGATTGTGCAGCAACCGCCCGACATTTTCACATTCCGCGACATAGCCTGCGCGGCTGACGGTCTGAACCTCGGCCCCGCCCAGATTGGGACCGAACAGATCATCCCCTCCGGTCAGATAGGTTAATTCGAACTGATTGTTCATCGGATGCGGTTCCCACCCCAGAAACACCACGGGGCGACCAGCCGTATCGGCGCGCGCGACCTGCGCCAACATCCCTTGTTCGCTGGATTCGATCACCTCGAACGTGCCAAGGCCGAACTGATCCATGGCAACCATTTCCAGCAACAGGCGGTTGCCGTCATTGCCCGGCTCGATGCCGTAAATCTTGCCATCAAGCGCCTGTTTTTGCGCCGCAATATCGGCAAAATCCCGAATCCCCAGATCGGCCCCGGCCTTATTCGTGGCCAGCGTGTATTTCGCCCCGGTCAGGTTCACGCGCACCCGGTCGATGGTGCCGGTATCCAGATAGGGTGCGACATCCGCGGCCATCGTCGGCATCCACGTCCCCAGAAACACGTCAATATCGCCGGTCGCCAATGCCGTAAACGTCACCGGCAGCGCCAGCAAACGGGTGTCGGTCTGATACCCCAAAGCCTCAAGAACGGTTGTCGTCAGGGCCGTGGTGGCGGTAATATCGGTCCAGCCAACATCGGAAAAGGTGACGGTGCGGCACTGTTCCGGCTCGGCCGAATGGGCGGGCAGGGCCAGCGTCACAGCGGAAATCAGCGCGGCGGACAGTCGGGTCAGGGTCATGGCAAATCCTTTTCTTGATTGACCAGTCAATTAAAAATCGTGGTTTATCCACGGCTTAGCGGGGATCATATGCCAAAAATCGGCGCGACGCCAATCCGAAAAGCGGCCCTGATCACCGCAACCATAGCCGAGGTCGGGCGCGCCGGAACGCTGGATGTGACGGTGGCCCAGATCGCGCGAAGGGCCGGAATGTCGCCTGCTTTGGCGCATCATTATTTCGGGTCCAAGGATCAGATTTTTCTGGCGGCGATGCGCCATATCCTTGCAAATTATGGGAAATCGGTGCGCGCGGCGCTGCGTCGGGCGGGGCCGGATGGGCGGCTGGACGCGATTATCACGGCCAGCCTTGCGCCCGAACACTTTGACCGCGACACGATCAGCGCATGGCTGAATTTTTACGCACTCGCACATGTGAACGCGGATGCGGCGCGACTGCTGCGGGTCTATCACCGCCGCCTGCGATCGAATCTGATTGCCGCGTTACGCCCCCGCAACGCGGCCCCCGAAACCACAGCCGACGCGATTGGCGCGATGATTGACGGGCTGTATCTGCGCGCGATGATGGCACCGCCCGCCGACCACGCGGCCACCTTGCGCGCGCTGATCGCCCAGCTGACGACATAGGCGGCGCCCCTATCTTCTGTGCGTAAATATCCCCGCCGGAGGCATCCGCCCGCACGGGCAAACGCCGCGGCGCGGATTACATCCCCTGCCGCACGGCCTGAATCGTCTCGGCAATCCCAGCATGAGGAACCCCGCGCAACATAGTGTCACCTATAACAAAAGTCGGCGTTCCTCGAATATTCATGCGGTCGCCCAATTGGCGGTTGGCGCGCAGAACATCCGTCACGCTTTCGGTGTTCATGCGGTTCAGAACCTCATCCCCGTCCACGCCAATATCGCGCGCAATCGCGCCCAAACTCGTTGGCGACGGCGTGCCGCGCATCTCCATCAACGCATGATGCGCCGCCAGATAGGCGTCATCGCCCGCAATCTGCTGCACCGCAATGGCGAATCGCGACGCGGTGTCGCTGTCCTGACCCAGGATAGGATATTCCTTCAAAATCAGCCGGATATTGCCGTCATCCTCAACCGATGTATGAACATCGTCATTCACGCGGCGGCAATAGCCACAGCGATAATCGATGAATTCCACAATCGTCAGATCCCCGTCAGGATTGCCGCCGACCCAGCTGTGACCATCATCAAACAACGCATCCCGGTTCGCCGCGACCAGTGCGACATCGGTCTGCGCCGCCGCTTCGGCCTGACGGGTTTCCAGAACATTGATGGATTCGATCAACACTTCGGGGTTTTCCATCAGATAGGCGCGCACCGCCTCGCCAAAGGCGGTTTTTTCAGTGTCGGTCATGGCCGACAAATCCAAGGCAATGGCGGGGGTCGCGGTCAGCATCAGCGCGGCGATCAGGCGTTTCATGGTCGGTCCTTTGGTCACTTTTGCGCAACTTGGCCCCTGCGGGCGGGGATGGCAAGCAAACCGTTATGAAAGCTGCGTGACGACGCGCCCCGCCTGCGTTATGACGCGCAAAAAAGGTGGGCGCATGAGACAATCGAAACGCGGGCAGGTGGATCCCTTTATCGTGATGGATGTGATGCAGGCGGCAGCGAATGCCGAGGCTGCGGGCCGCCACATTATTCATATGGAGGTCGGCCAGCCCGGAACCCCGGCCCCTGCGGGCGCGCGTCGCGCCTTGGCGGCGGCCTTGGAACAGCCCTTGGGTTACACGGTCGCGCTTGGCCTGCCGGAACTGCGGCAGGGGATCGCGGACCTGTATCGCCGCTGGTATGGCGTCGATCTGGACCCGGCGCGGGTTGTGATCACACCGGGCAGCAGCGGCGCGTTTATTCTGGCGTTTTCGGCGCTGTTTGATGCGGGCGATCGCGTCGCCATGGGCTATCCGGGTTATCCCAGCTATCGCCAGATTTTGCGAGCGATGTCGTTGGAACCCATGGGGATTTTGACCCGCGCCGAGGACCGCTATCAGCCGCGCCCCGGTGATCTGCCGGACGCGCAGGGGCTGATTCTGGCGTCCCCCGGTAATCCGTCCGGCACGGTTCTGACGCGGGATGAACTGCGCGCCCTGACCGATGCCGCCGCCGCGCGCAATATGGCGGTGATTTCGGACGAGATTTATCACGGCCTGTCCTATGGCGAACGCTGTGCTTCGGCGCTTGAAGTCACGGATGAGGTTTTCGTCATAAACTCTTTCAGCAAATACTTTTCTATGACCGGGTGGCGGATTGGCTGGATGGTGGTTCCGCCGTCGCATCTGCGCACGGTGGAACGGCTGGCGCAGAATATGTTCATCTGCCCGCCCCATGCCAGTCAGGTCGCCGCGCTTGCCGCCCTGCAATGCGAATCCGAGGCCGACGCAAACCGCGCCGTTTACGCCGAAAACCGGCGCTTGATGATGCAGGAATTGCCCAAAGCGGGCTTTGACCGTATCGCCCCGCCGGAAGGCGCGTTCTACATCTATGCCGATGTGTCGCATCTGACGGATGATTCGGTTCAGTTTGCCGCCGAAATCCTTGAACATGCCGGGGTGGCGGTGACTCCGGGGCTGGATTTTGACCCCGAACGCGGGCGTCAGACGCTGCGCTTTTCCTATGCCCGCGCGACGGCCGACATTGCCGAAGGCTTGCGCCGCCTGACCGAATATATGTCCTGCAGATGAGGATACTGGCGCTGATCCTGATGCTGCTGCCCGTCATGGCGGCGGCGGACCCCGCCCGGTTGGATCTGGGCGGGTCGTCGCTGGTCAAAACCGGGCGCGGCTGGTTTGGTGGTGCGCCTTTGGAACTGACCTTGGCGCTGACTGATCCGGTGCCGTATCGGGTGTTCGTGGTGGGTGATCCGGCGCGGTTGGTCGTGGATATGCAGGGCGTCGATCTGGCCGGTCAGGATGTGGCGCAGATGTTCGGCGCGGACCTGTCGCCCGCGATTCGCTGGGGCGTGCCGGAACGCGGCTGGTCGCGGCTGGTTGTGGAATTACCGGGGACGTATCACATTGATACGGCAACACAAATAACCGGCGCTGCGCCGCAAATCCGCATCACCTTGGCGCCGGTGTCCGAACGCGACTTTGCGCCGCGTCCGTCTGCGACGGCGGCGCTGCGCGGCTTGCCGGACCCGGCCGAATTGCCCGATGTGACGCGGCAGGGTGGGTTTATCGTGATGCTGGATCCGGGGCATGGCGGCTTTGACCCCGGCGCGCAGGCCGCTGGCGTGACCGAGGCGGAGCTGGTCCTGACCTTTGCCCATGAATTGCGGGCTGTTCTGGAAAATCAAGGCGTTACGGTCAAAATGACCCGCGACGATGACCGCTTTGTGTCGCTGGAAAACCGGATGACGGCGGCGCGTCAGGCGGGGGCGCATCTGTTTTTGTCGATCCATGCCGACGCGCTGCCGCAGGGGCAGGCGGCGGGTGCGACCGTTTACACCTGGAACCCGAACGCCAACAGCCAGGCCGCGCGGCAATTGGCCGAACGGCATGATCGCGCCGATTTGCTGGCGGGGATGGATTTGTCGGGCCATGATGACGCATTGGCCACGGCGCTGATGGGGTTTGCGCGCACCGATACGCAACCGCGATCCGAAACTTTTGCGCGGCATTTGACGTCGCGCATGGCGCTGATGGGGATTGGTCTGCATGGCCGCCCCGTGCAGGGCGCGGCTTTTTCGGTGTTGAAATCGCCCGATATTCCGTCGGTTTTGTTGGAATTGGGGTTCATCTCGGACAATGCCGATCTGACCAATATGACCGACCCCGACTGGCGCGCGCGTATGGCCGTCGCCGTGTCCGAGGCCGTCCTGAACTGGTCCCGCGACGAACAGGCGCGGGCGGATTTGTTGCGCCGTTAACCCGGTCTTAAACAAACACAGATATGTGAGGGTGCAGTGTTGTTTTGACCGCAGCCCCCCCGGCGGTTATAGCGGGGCCGTTAATGGAAAGGCGATAATTCGTGCTGCGCAGTGTTCTGTCCTTCTTTGGGGCGTTGTTTTCGTTGATCGTCACCGGGGTTTTCTTCGGTGCGGTGGTTGTGGGTGGGTTGTTCTGGGTGTTTTCCCGCGACCTGCCCAGCCATGAAACGCTGGCGCAATATACGCCGAAAACCATCAGCCGAATCTATTCCGGCGAAGGTGAACTGATCGACGAATTCGCCGAAGAACGGCGCGTTTTTGTGCCTTATGCCGAGGTGCCGGAACTGGTCAAACAAGCCTTTATCAGCGCCGAGGATAAGAATTTCTATCATCACCCCGGCTATGACCTGCGCGGCATCGCCGCCGCCGGGGTCGAGGCTGTGACCAGCCGTGGCGACAGCGTGCGCGGCGCATCTACGATCACCCAGCAGGTGATGAAGAATTTCCTGTTGTCCAGCGACCGCAGCATTGAACGCAAGATCAAAGAAATCATCCTTGCCGCGCGTCTGGAAGAAACGCTGGACAAAGATCAGATTCTGGAACTGTATCTGAACGAAATTTTCCTGGGTCAGAACAGCTATGGCGTGGCCGCCGCGTCGCAGACTTATTTCAACAAATCGCTGTCGGAACTCGCCCCGCACGAAGCCGCGATGCTGGCATCCATGCCGCAGGCGCCGGGCCGTTATCACCCCGTCCGGGCCAAGGAACGTGTGACCGCGCGCCGCAATTATGTTCTGCGCGAAATGTGGCAAAACGGGTTTATTACCCAAGATGTCTATGAATCCGAGGCCCGCCTGCCGCTGCGCAGCGTGCAAAATGGCGATTTCCCGTCGTTTCAGGAATCCCTGCCGCCGCGCGATTATTTCACCGACGAAATCCGCCGCCAGCTCAGCCGCGAATTCGGGCGTGAGGAATTTTTTGGCGGCGGCCTGACCATCCGCGCCACCGTGGACGAAGATTTGCAGGCCGCCGCCGCCAAATCGCTGCAAGATGCACTGGAAAAATACGACCGCGAACGTGGCGTTTGGAACGGCACGGGGCAGGTGCTGCCGCCCGAGTCCCTGCGGGACGAAGCCGCTTGGCGCGGCGCGCTGTGGGATCTGCAACTGCCGCGCGACATTCCCGGCTGGCGTCCGGCTGTTGTTCTGGCAATCGAAGGCGGCCGCGCCCGAATCGGGATCGAAGGGATCGCCGAACAAGGCAACGGCAACTGGATCCCGGCCGAAGATGCGCAATGGGCGCGCAAACGCCTGCCAAACGGCCGGCTGGCTGATCGCGCGCGCGGTGCGGGTGATCTGGTCGATGTCGGCGATGTGGTTCTGGTCCGCGCCATGACCCGCGACAGCGACGGCAGCTTTATCCGCTGGACCCTGCGCCAAGTCCCCGAAGTTCAGGGCGGTTTCGTGGCTATGGACGTGAATACGGGTCGCGTTTTGGCGATGCAGGGGGGGTTTTCTTATCAATCCTCGGTGTTTAACCGCGCCACGCAGGCGCAGCGTCAGCCGGGGTCCAGTTTCAAACCCTTTGTTTACGCGGCGGCACTGGACAACAACTATACCCCCGCCACGATTGTGGTGGACGAACCCATCCGCATCAACACGCCGCAAGGGTTGTGGGAACCGAAAAACGCATCGGGTCGCCATTACGGGCCCACGCCGCTGCGCACCGGCATTGAACAATCGCGCAACCTGATGACCATTCGGATCGCGGACGATGTCGGCATGGGCGTGGTTTCGAATTACGCTGAAAAATTCGGGGTTTACGACCGGCTATCGCCGTTTTTGGCCAACAGTCTGGGCGCGCAGGAAACAACGCTGTTTAAGATGGTCGCGGCCTATGCGATGTTTGCCAATGGCGGCGAACGGGTGGAACCGACGCTGGTTGACCGCGTTCAGGACCGCCGCGGGCGCACGGTCTATCGCCACGACCGGCGTGTGTGCGAAACCTGCGGGATGCAGGCGCTGCCTGCGGGGCAGGGGCCGGTGATCGACAGCAACCGCGAACGCGTGATGGACGCGGTGACGGCCTATCAGCTGACCTCGATGCTGGAAGGCGCGGTGCAGCGCGGTTCAGGCAGCGGCGTGAATCTGCGCGTGCCGGTCGCGGGGAAAACCGGGACGACGAACGACGCCAAGGATGTGTGGTTTGTCGGCTATACCAGCAATATCGTGGCGGGCTGTTACATGGGCTTTGACACGCCGCGCAGTCTGGGGCCGGGGGCTTTTGGCGGGACGCTGTGCGTGCCGGTCTTTAACGCGTTTATGCAACAGGCTGTGGCGGAATATGGCGGGCGCGCGTTCAAGGTGCCGCCGGGCGGGTTCTGGGTAAAAATCGACCGCATCACCGGGCAACGCCTGCCGGATAATGCGTCGGGTCCGAATGTGATCGCCGAATATTTCCGCGACGGCACCGATCCCGACTGGCAGGTTCCGTTCATCGTGTCAGGCTTTGGCGACGGGCCGGTGGTGCTGCCTTGGCAGGCAGAGGCGGATTCGCGGGCATCGACCCAGATCACGACATCCACCGGCGAACGGCGCGTCATCCCGCGCCAGACCGATTTTGGCACGCTCAGTTCGGGCGGCCTGTATTAGACCGGTTGCCCGCGCAGCCTGCGCGGGTTATCACGGCAAATCTGACGCCCGACCCAAGGAAACAACCGATGCGCGCCGAAACGCAAGCCACCATTGAATCTATCCGCCGCTCTCTGGCCCTGTTGGGGCAGCGCATGGATTGGCAGACCGCGCCGCACCGGCTGGAAGAAATGAACGCCATGATCGAGGCAGGCGACCTGTGGTCGGACCCGGCCCGCGCGCAAAAACTGATGCGCGAACGTCAGGCGCTGTCGGACGCGATCGAAACCTATCGCCGGATTGACGCGGATCTGTCGGCCAATGCCGAAATGGTCGAACTGGCCGAGGCCGAAGGCGACCCCGAATTGGTGGCCGAGGCCGAGGCAAACCTGAAAGAACTGGCCGACATGGCCGCGCAAAAAGAACTGGAAGCCCTGCTGAACGGCGAAGCGGACGCGAACGACACCTTTCTGGAAATCAACGCGGGCGCAGGTGGCACTGAAAGCTGTGACTGGGCGTCGATGCTGGCCCGGATGTATGTCCGCTGGGCCGAGAAAAAGGGCTATGACGTTGAATTGATGTCCGAAAGCGCCGGGGACGAAGCCGGGATTCGCAGCGCCGCCTATAAGATCAGCGGCCATAACGCCTATGGCTGGCTGAAATCCGAAAGCGGCGTTCACCGTCTGGTGCGCATCAGCCCCTATGACAGCGCGGCGCGGCGGCACACCTCGTTCAGTTCGGTTTGGGTGTATCCGGTCGTCGATGACAATATCGAAATCGTGGTGCCGGACAATGAAATCCGCATCGACACCTATCGGTCGTCCGGCGCGGGCGGTCAGCACGTCAACACCACCGATTCGGCGGTGCGGATTACGCACATCCCGACCGGCATCGTCGTGACCAGTTCGGAAAAATCGCAGCACCAGAACCGCGCAAACGCCATGGCCGCGCTGAAATCGCGCCTGTATGAAATGGAATTGCGCCGCCGCACCGAAAGCATTCAGGCCCAACACGACGCCAAAGGCGATGCGGGCTGGGGCAACCAAATCCGGTCCTATGTTCTGCATCCCTATCAAATGGTTAAGGATCTGCGCACCGGCGAAGAAACCAGCGACAGCCAAGGCGTTCTGGACGGCGATCTGGACAGCTTTATGGCGGCCACGCTGGCCATGGATGTCGCCGGCAAAAGCCGGGCCGAGGCGCAGGCTGACGACTGACGTTCATCTTGGCTGAAATATCCCGGGGTAAGAAGGGTCAGAAAAAGGTTCAGTGAACTTTTTTCCCGACGAACGTCCGCCCCATGGACGGGCTGGGGGCTGGCCACCGGCGGCCGCGGGACGCAAATAATTTGGAACGGAACGCGGTTGCTTTCCGTTCACATCCCGGTGATGCTGCAACTGCAAAGAACGGGGATATTATGGATCAAAAGTCGATCAATCTGGCGCTTCAGGGGGGCGGCGCGCATGGTGCCTTTACCTGGGGGGTGCTGGACCGGCTGCTGGATGAACCTTGGCTTGATATTGCCGGGATCAGCGGCACATCGGCGGGTGCGCTGAACGGCGCCGCGCTCAAGGCCGGATTGGCGCGCGGCAAGGGTCGTGGCGGGCGTCAGGCGGCGCGCGAAAATCTGGACAGCCTGTGGAATCAGGTCGGCGCGGTCAGCGATAACCGTATGATCCGATGGATGAATTCGCTGATGCCAACCACGCGCCCCTTTCAGCGCATGGCCGAGGCGTTTTCCCCCGCCGCATGGCTGGAACAGGTGACGCGGCTGTTCAGCCCCTATGATTACGGCCCGTTCTACGTCAATCCGCTGGCCGCGGTGCTGCGGGAATTGCCGCATCCTGACTTTGCGACCAGCCGCGGACCGGAATTGTTTGTTGCCGCAACCAATGTGCGCACGGGGCGGGTGCGGGTGTTCACCGGCGACCGGGTGACGCCGGATGCGGTGATGGCGTCGGCCTGTTTGCCGACGCTGTTTCAGGCGGTTGAGATTCACGACCCGCAAACGGGCCAAGTCGAATCCTATTGGGATGGCGGCTATGCGGCCAATCCGGCGCTGTTCCCGCTCTATCCTGAACGGTTCCCCCGCGATATTGTCGTGGTGGCGATCAATCCGATGATCCGCGAATGTCTGCCCCGCACCCCGGTTGAGATTTCCGACCGCGTGAATGAGGTCAGCTTTAACAGCTCGCTGTTGTCGCAATTGCGCGCGATCCATTTCGTCAAACGCCTGCATGCGGAAAACCGGCTGAAGGACCGCGCGATGAAGAACATCCTTGTTCATATGATCATGGATGATGCGTTGATGACGGACCTGTCGGCGCGGTCGAAACTGATGCCGAACCAACGTCTGTTGCTGCAAATGAAAGAGGCGGGGCAAAAGGCAGCAGATCAATTCCTGACCGATCACGCCAATAAGATTAACGACTGTGACAGCTGCAATATGGGTGAGATGTTTCAGCGCAGTCTGGACCTGACCGACGGCGTGTTTCAGGGATAACCGCGCGCGATGCTGGCGATGTTCCGCCAGCATCGCCGTTATTGGTTAACCCATCGTCACCGCATCCGCATTGCGGGCGCCCAAGGCCACCATCGACGCCGCAATCTGCGCCGCCAGTTTGGCGTTGTTCAGAACCAGTTCGATGTTGCTGTCCAGCGACCGGCCATCGGTCAGTTCAAAGATGCGTTGCAGCAGGAACGGCGTCACGGCCTTGGCGGCGATGCGTTGTTCGTCAGCCTCGGTCAGGGCCTGTTCGATGACCGGGGTGATCTGGTCCTGCGGGATTTCGGCATGGGCCGGGATCGGATTCGCGATCAGCTGCCCGCCGCGCAGACCCATGCGGGCGCGCATATCCGCCGCCGCCGCGATTTGATCCGGGTGATCCATCCGCAACGGCGCCGGGATCCCCGACATGCGCGACCAAAAGGCCGGCACTTCGTCCTGACCAAAGGCAATCACGGGAACGCCCAGCGTTTCCAAGACCTCCCATGTTTTGGGCAGGTCCAGAATCGCCTTGGCCCCGGCGGCCACCACGGTCACGGGTGTTTGCGCCAATTCGTGCAGGTCGGCGCTGATGTCGAAACTGGTTTCCGCGCCGCGATGCACGCCGCCAATGCCGCCCGTGGCAAAGACCCGAATCCCCGCCAGATGCGCGCAAATCATCGTCGCGGCAACGGTGGTCGCGCCGGTCCGGCCTGCGGCGACGCAGACGGCGATGTCGGCGCGGCTGACCTTCATCGCCATATGCTGCGGGGTGCGGGCCAGTTCCTGCAACGTGTCGTCAGTTAACCCGATATGGATGCGTCCGCCCATTACCGCGATCGTCGCAGGCGTTGCCCCGGCATCGCGGATCGTCTGTTCCACCTGACGCGCCATGTCCAAATTTTGCGGGAACGGCATCCCATGGGTGATGATCGTGGATTCCAAGGCCACGACGGGACGGCCAGCATCCAAAGCGTCAGCGACTTCGGGCGCAAAGGTAAGGGGGGCTGCGTGGGTCACGGGACATCCTTTCCAGAAACATGCGCGGCCGACGCCTGAACCGCCTGCCGCAGGGCCGCATCGCGCGGCAGATTGTCCCGCTCTGCTGCCAGATGGGCGGCCAGAAAGCAATCGCCCGCCCCGGTGACGCGCGCAACTGTGACGCTGGGCGGCGTTTCGGTCAGGATCGGTTCGCCCGCAACCGCATCCGCGACGGTAAAGGGGCCATCGGTGACCAACACCCGCGCCGCGCCTCGGGCCAGAACCGCCTGCGCCGCCGTGGCGGCATCGGGGCAGGGGTGACCGGCCAGAATTTCAGCCTCAATCCGGTTCAGATAAAAACAGCCGCGCCGCGCGTCGATCAGCGGCGACAGGCGTTCGGCCTTGCCGGGGCTGGCGGGGATCACGCGCAGATCGGCGCGCGCCAGACGGGGATCCTGCGCGATCTGGGCCAGCAAGCTTTCGGTCAAATTGCCATCCAGCACCACCGGCCCCGACCAGTCCCGCAGCGCATCCGACAGCGGCGCCAGAATCGCATCGCCCGCCTGTTCCAGACTGTGCGCGTCGGCAATGGCGGCGATAAGGCCGTTCACATCCTCGACCGCCATATAGGAATCGGTGGGCAGGCCGGTGTCGCGGGCCAGAAAATCGGTCAGCACGCCCAGTTCCTGCGACTGCGCGATCAGAGCGTCGCCTTGGGGGTCGCGGCCCACGGCGGACAGGATCGCGGGGCGCATCCCCCACCGAGCGGCGGCAATCGCAACATTCAGCGCGACCCCGCCGGGGATGTGGCGGATGCGTCCGGGGACGTCGTGGCCCGCCTTCATCCGGCGTTCGCTGCGTCCGATAATGTCCCACAGCATCGCGCCGATGCACAGGATGTCAGGGGTCATCACGCTCTCCTAATTCGGTTTGCAGGAACCGTTCGAAATCATCCAGATCCACGGGGTCAAACTGGCCAAAGCCCTGCATCCAGATGGACGCCGCGCGCATCCCGTCCGGGTCCAGTTTGCACCATGTGATCCGTCCGCGCCGTTCTTGCCGGATCAGGCCCGCGCCTGCAAGCACCGCCAGATGTTTTGAAATCGCCGCCAGACTGACATCGAACGGCGCGGCCACGTCGCTGACGGCCATGTCATCTTCCAACAGCATAGCCAGCACGCGGCGCCGGGTGGGGTCGGCCAGTGCGGCGAAAATCTGATCCAAAGGCGCGGTGTCGGAGGAGGTCATCAAGCTATTGCGGGGCGTAAAGGTCAACTAACCGGTTGAATAATGACGGGGCGTCATCCGGATTGCAAGGATCATTGCACAAACTGGTTTCCAGAAAGTTAACGTAAAAACAATACCTTGCGGGTGGGGTTGTTTCGGTTGACTTAGGCGGCGGATGCCCTTAGACAACCGGCAACGAACACGGGGGCGTGAGATATGGCGGACAGGCCCCAGAATGGCGCAGATCGGGACGATGCCCGCCTGCGCGATCTGGAAAAACGTCTGGCCGAATTGGCGCGCACCCCGGACGCACCCGGAATCGGGGCGAAATACGAACAGGCCAATCTGGCCTGGCGCATGGTAACGGAATTGGTGACCGGGCTGGGGCTTGGTTTGGCAATCGGTTACGGTCTGGATTATCTGTTCGGCACCAAGCCGTTTCTGATGGTCCTGTTTATTTTCTTCGGTCTTGCGGCCGGCGTCAAAACGATGATGCGAACCGCGTCCGAAATTGACAGAAAATCCGGCCCCGCGCCGGAGAATGATGAGAGGGACTGATCGTGGCGGCAGAAAATAGTGGCGGTCTTGAATTTCATCCGATGGACCAGTTTCTGGTCAAACCGTTGTTCGGTGACGGCGCGGTGCATTGGTATACCCCCACGAATGTCACGCTGTGGTTGTTCCTGACGGCATTGGCGGCGATTGCGCTGTTGGTTTTGGGCAGCCGTGGCCGCGCCATTGTTCCGAACCGCGCGCAGTCGGTTGCCGAACTGGCCTATGGTCTGGTTCACAAAATGATCGTGGACATCGCGGGCAAAGACGGCTTGCGTTACTTTCCCTATGTCCTGACGCTGTTTATGTTCATCGTGTTCGCCAACCTGCTGGGTCTGGTGCCGATGGCGTTCACCGTGACCTCGCATATCGCGGTGACGGCGGTGCTGGCCATGGCGGTGTTTGTGGGCGTGACCGTGATTGGTCTGGTCACCAACGGCGTGCATTTCTTTGATCTGTTCTGGATCCGCTCGGCCCCCTTGGCGGTGCGTCCGATCCTGGCGGTGATCGAGGTGATCAGCTATTTCGTGCGCCCGCTGAGCCTGTCCATTCGTCTGGCTGGCAACATGATTGCAGGTCACGCCGTGATCAAAGTTTTTGCGGGCTTTGCAGCGATTGCCGCTGTTGCCCCGGTGGCCGTGGTTGCCGTGGTCGGTATGTATGCGTTCGAGGTGCTGGTCGCCTTTGTTCAGGCATATGTGTTCACCATCCTGACCTGTGTGTACTTGAAAGATGCGTTGCACCCGTCGCACTGACGGCTGCAACCCCGCGCGGCACCCGCCGCATTAACCAAATTGCCAAACTTCCAACCGCAAGGAGAGATAATATGACGGGCAATATCGGAGAACTGGGCCAGTATATCGGCGTTGGTCTGACCGCATTCGGCATGGGCTTTGCTGCCCTGGGTGTGGGCAACGTGGCTGGCAACTTCCTGGCAGGCGCTCTGCGTAACCCTTCGGCCGCTGCTGGCCAAACCGCTACGCTGTTCATCGGCATGGCATTCGCCGAAGCACTGGGGATCTTCTCGTTCCTCGTCGCACTGCTGCTGATGTTCGCGGTCTGATCCCACGCCATCCTTGCGGCGGGGTGGGGGATTGCCCCCGCCCCTTCGTGACTTTCAAGGCCATGGGGTAGGATATGAGCAGCCTGTTGCAAGCGACCGCGCCAACGGCGGTCGAAACGACGCCTCAGGGCGTCATTACTGTGGATCAAACCGCACCGGCACATGGGGCAGGCCATGCCGCGTCCTATGGGGTCGAACCGGCGGCTGTCGCGGATCACGCGGCGCAGGCCAGCGGTCTGCCGCAGTTGGATGTGACCACCTTTGCCAACCAGATCTTCTGGCTGGTGATTACGCTGGTGGTTCTGTATCTGGTGCTGTCGCGGGTCGCTTTGCCCCGTATTGGCGCCGTGATTTCGGACCGTCAGGGTGCGATCACCGGCGATCTGATGGCCGCAGAAGAATTCAAGCTGAAGGCCCGCGAAGCCGAGGCGGCCTATGACAAGGCACTGGCCGATGCCCGCGCCGAGGCGCAGCAGATCGTCGGCAAAAACCGTGCCGAAATTCAGGCCGAACTGGACGCCGCGATTGCCAAGGCAGATGCCGAAATCGCCGCCCGTGCGGCGGAATCGGAAAAGCGGATTGCTGAAATTCGTGAATCCGCGGTTGCCAATGCGCATGACGTGGCGCGCGATGTGACGGCTGAACTGGTGCGCAGCTTTGGCGGCACCGTCGATCAGGCGGCTATCGACAGCGCGGTCGACAACCGGATGAAAGAGGTGCTGCAATGACGCGTTTCTTTGCCATCGTTGGCGCCGGTGCCGTTGCTGCCGGTCCCGCATTTGCGGCCAGCGGCCCGTTCTTTTCGCTGCGGAATACGGACTTTATCGTCCTGATTTCGTTCTTGGTGTTCGTGGGGATTTTGGTTTACTTCAAAATCCCGCAACTCTTGGGCAACCTGCTGGACAAACGCGCCGACGGTATCCGCAAGGATCTGGACGAAGCGCGCCGCATCCGGGAAGAAGCACAGGAAATCTATGCCAATTACGAACGCCGCCAGCGTGAGGTCAGCACCCAAGCCGACCAAATCGTGACCAATGCCCGCCGCGAGGCCGAGGCGCAGGCCGCGAAAGCCAAGGCCGATCTGAAAACCTCGATCGAGCGTCGCCTGCAAGCCGCGCAAGATCAGATCAGCAGCGCCGAAAACGACGCCGTTCGTGCGGTGCGTGATCGTGCGGTTGCGGTTGCGGTTGCCGCCGCGTCCGAAGTGTTGGCCAAACAGGTCGGCGCCGGTCAGCGCGGTGCCGGGATCGACGAAGCCATCGACGATGTGGCGCGTCGCCTGAACTAAGACCTACGGACAGTGATCACAAAAAACCCCCGGCAAAACCGGGGGTTTTTCTTTGGCGTATCGGGGCCGGCGAACCGGCCCGCCTTGGATTACTGCGTCGGGCGGATGATGATTTCCACGCGGCGGTTCTGGGCGCGCCCTTGGGCCGTGTCATTCGACGCAACCGGCTGCGTCAGGCCGCGACCCGTTGCGGTCAGGCGGTTTTGCGCGACACCGGCAGCGGCCAGAATGCCCATCACCGAATTCGCGCGGCGCTGCGACAGGTCCATATTATGCGCGGCGGAACCGGTGTTGTCGGTGTGGCCGATCACCTCGACCCGGCTGTTCGGGAATTGGTTCAGGTTGCGCGCGACCTGATACAGATCATTCTGCGCCGGGCCGGACACCGCCGCCGAATCTGTGGCGAACAGGATCCCGTCCGGCATCACGACCTGCAAATGCGTGCCATGGTTGACGATGCGGATGTTCGGGTTCGTAACCGATTGTTGCAGCGCCTGCGCCTGACGGTCCAGCACATTGCCCGCGACCGCGCCGATGGCCGCGCCAACAATCGCGCCGCGCGCCGCGTCACGGCCCCGTCCGCTGCGGTCGTCGTCACGGGTCGCGCCGTAAATCGCGCCCGCTGCGGCACCGGCCAAGACGCCTTGCTGCGTGCGGCTCAGCCCACCGGCGGCGTTAGGGTCGGCGCAGGCCGTCAGCGCCAGAACGCCGGACGCGGCAATGATCGTCGTGGTGCGAAGTTTCATCCGGTTTTCCTTCCGTTGAAATGGCCGCATTGCGCGACCGAAAAGATTTTGAATCCTGCGGGATTCTAACGCGCCAATCGTCGCGCAGTTCCGCGCCAAAAGAAAGCCTAACCGGCTGACAGATTGTCACATTCCGGCGATGCTTTCCGGCGCTTGCATTCGCGGGCGGCTGCGGTCAAAAGCAGTGGCATGAGCCGGTCCAAACGCCTTGCCCCTCCGCTGCCATTTGCGCAGCAAGTTGCGATTTTTTCGCGGTTCCAACAGGCGGAACCCGCGCCGGAAACGGAATTGGAGTTCGTGAACCCATTTACCCTGGTTGTGGCGGTCGCATTGTCGGCGCAGGCAACCGATGTGGGCGTCAATAAGGCGACGCGGGGCCTGTTTGCCGTGGCCGATACGCCGGAAAAGATGCTGGAGCTGGGCTTGGATGGCGTGACCGACCATATCAAAACCATCGGCCTGTTCCGGCAAAAGGCAAAGAATGTCATTGCCTTATCCGAAATTCTGATCCGCGATTATGGCGGGCAGGTGCCGGACAGTCGCGCGGCGTTAACCAGCCTGCCCGGCGTGGGGCGCAAAACCGCGAATGTCGTGTTGTCCTGCGCCTTTGGCCATCCGGCGCAGGCCGTTGATACGCATATTTTCCGCGTCGGCAACCGCACCCGCATCGCGCCGGGTCATGACGTCGATCAGGTCGAACGCGCGATCGAGGATAACGTCCCCGCGCGGTTTCAGAGCCATGCGCATCACTGGCTGATTTTGCACGGTCGTTATATCTGTCAGGCGCGGCGGCCCCGATGCGGGGTGTGCACGATCCGCGACCTGTGCCCATATGAGGAAAAAACCGAATGACTCCCTATGTGATTGGGATTGGCAATGCGATCATGGATGTGATCGCGCCCGCAACGGATGACGGCCTGAAAACGCTGGGCGTGGAAAAGGGGATCATGCAGTTGATCGACCGCGAACGGTCCGATGAGCTGACCGCCGCGCAATCCGCCGCGGGGCAAAAGGCGCAGTTGATCCCCGGCGGGTCGGTTGCGAATACTCTGGCCGGGATTGGGATGCTGGGGCTGCGCACGGCCTTTATCGGGCGGGTCGCGGCTGATCCTCTGGGCCTGTCCTATGCCGAACAGACCGAGGCCGCCGGGACCGTCTTTGTCAATCCGCCCGTTGCCGGTGACGCGCTGCCCACCAGCCGCAGCATCATTATGGTGACGCCGGATGGTGAACGGTCGATGAACACTTATCTGGGGATTTCGGCGGATTTGGGGCCGGATGACGTCAACCCGTCGGTGTTTTCGGGTGCGGGCTGGCTGTTTTTGGAAGGGTATTTGTTCGACAAACCCGCCGGAAAACAGGCGTTTTTGCGCGCTGCCGATGCCTGCCATGCGGCGGGCGGCAAGGCCGGGATTGCGCTGTCCGATCCGTTTTGCGTGGATCGTCACCGCGACGATTTCCGCCGTTTGGTCGCGGGGCCGATGGATTATGTCATTGGCAATGTTCATGAATGGGAATCGCTGTATCAAACCGATCTGGACAACGCGCTTGCGCAGGCTGTGGCCGATTGTGGCACGGTGATTTGCACCCGATCCGGCGATGATGCGGTGCTGATCCGTGGCGATGAGCGTGTGACCGCGCCGGTTCATCGCATTGTTCCGGTCGATGCCACCGGGGCGGGCGATCAGTTTGCCGCCGGTTTGATCTATGGCCTGGCGGTTGGCGCGCCCTTGGCCGTTGCCGGTCGCATGGGCTGCGTCGCCGCCGCCGAGGTGATCGGCCATGTCGGCGCCCGGCCTCTGCGTGATATTCGCGATGATTTCCGGGCCGAGGGGCTGATCTGAACCGAGAGGCTGGGGGCGCGTTGCCCCCCAGACCCCCCAAGGATATTTAAGCACAGAAGATAGGTGCGTTTACCCGCGTTTGCCGTTGATTTGGTTGCGAAACACCTCGGGCGTGCGGCCGGTGGCGGCGACAAAGGCGCGGGTGAAATGCGCGTGGCTGGTATAGCCCAGATTGGCGGCGATGCGCGCGGGCGTCAGGGGGGTGTGGCGCAAGAGTTCCGCCGCGCGTTCCAGCCGCAGGTCGTTCATCAGGTCAATCGCCCGCCGTCCCCGTGCCGCGATACAGGCGTGATCCAGCATGGCCGAGGTTGCGCCCAATTCCTGTGCCATATCGGCAATCGTGCGGCACTGGCCGATATGCATCCGCGCCAGTTCCAGAAAGCGATCCACCAGCGGGCGGTTTGCGGTCCAGATCGCGCTGCCTGAGTCGGCAGGGCGCGCGGGTGTCAGCCGCGACAGGCGCAGCGCCAGCAGGTTCAGCAGGCAGGCGCGGGTGTCGGGGTCGCTTTGGCCCGCCAGTTCGCGGATATTGCTGTGCAAGGCGGCGGCGTCGGTGACGGTCGCGTCCAGCAGCCGGTCGGGCAGGAGCGGAGTTGTCGCGCGCGTCAGGCTGGGCGGCAGCAGCAGCACATGACCCATCGTGTCAGTTCGCGGCATCGCGGCAAAGGCGGTGCCGGCGGGCAGAAACCGCAGATCGCCCGCATTCAGCATCTGACCCGACCGCGGCAGGTCCAGCCGGATGCGCCCCTGCGTCACCCAGATCAGCGTATGTTCCGGGCGTGTCCGTGGGCGCGGCGGGTTGGCGGCGCTGCCCCAGACAAAGGCCTGCAACGGCAAGAGGCGCAGGCGGTCGGCGCGCGGGGCAATCCGGCGTGTGGGCAGTGGGTTACGCAGCAGCAGCGGTTGGGGTTTCGGCACACTGGCCTGTTCATCGCCGGGCAAGGGCAGCGCCGGATCGGCCATGCCGGCAGGCGTCGGCGCCCCCAGCTTTGCGGCGCTGAAGGGGAATCCGGCGTTCCAGTTGTCCCGTTCAAAGGCGGCCATATCACATTACACTTATTACTGCGTTATAAGCGGATTATTGCCTTACGGCCTCAGAAATCAACCGGAACACACCGAAAAGTCTTATCAAATTTTATCCGTTATGCGGCGGCGCAACACCATTTGGCCCGACCTGCCACGGCGTCCAGTCGCGCATTCGGCCCCGAAACCAGATGCGTTGTGATTTCGCATATTGGCGCGTGGCGATGATGGCCCGTTCGGTGGCCTGTTCCAGCGTCGTTTCGCCGCGCAGATGGGCGATCAGTTCCGGCGCGCCGATGGCCCGCGCCCATTGTTGGGATGGGTCCCAATGGGGCAGCATGGCGCGGGCCTCGGCCAGGGCATCGTCCGCCATCATCGCGTGGAAACGCTGGGCGATGCGGTCGGCCAGCCAGTCGCGGTCGCTGGTCAGGACGATGCGCTGACTGTCGGCGGGGCCGATCAGCGGGGGCGGGGTGTCGGCCTGCCAATCGGAAAGGCCGCGCCCGGTGGTCTGCCACACCTCCCACGCGCGTTGCACGCGGGCGGGGTTTTGCGTGTCGATGCGGTCGCGGGTCGGTGCGTCCAGTTCGGCCAGCATCGCGGCCAGACCGCCCCCGGCCAGCATCGCATCGCCTGCCGCGCGGATTTCGGGCGGGGTTGCGGGAATCTCGGCCAAGCCGCGCGTTAACGCCGTCAGATACAGCCCCGTGCCGCCTGCGATAATCAGCCTCTGCCCGGTCAGGGCCGCGACCTGACGCAGCCAATCGCCCACGGAATAGGACGCCCCCGGCGCGACGTGACCATAGAGGGCGTGGGGCGCCGCCGCTTCGTCCGCCACCGATGGGCGCGCGGTCAGCACCCGCCAGCAGGACCACACCTGCAACGCATCGGCGTTCACGATCAGCCCGCCTTGCGCCTGCGCGACCGCCAAGGCCAGCGATGATTTCCCGCTGGCCGTTGGTCCTGCGATCAGCAGATGCCGCCCCGCGTCGATGTGATCCAGAAAACGATCCGGCATAACCCCATCCGCACAGTTGATTTCGCGGCTCTTTTGCGACATTTAACAGCCCAAGAAAAGCACCACGACACAGGAGACCGGGATGAGCGACGAAACAAACGCACCGACCCAATACAAACGGGTCATGTTGAAAATCTCGGGCGAGGCGCTGATGGGGCCGCAGGGGTTTGGCCTGCATCCGCCCACCGTGTCCCGCATCGCCGATGAGGTCGAATCGGTCCAGAAAATGGGGGTCGAGGTGTGTATGGTCATCGGCGGCGGCAACATCTTTCGCGGCTTGCAGGGCAGCGCGCAGGGGATGGAACGCACGACCGCCGATTACATGGGGATGCTGGCCACGGTGATGAACGCGCTTGCCATGCAATCCGCGCTTGAGGCCAAGGGCCTGCATTGCCGCGTGATTTCCGCGATCCGCATGGATGAGGTGTGTGAACCCTATATCCGCCGCCGCGCCATCCGCCATCTGGAAAAGAAACGCATCATCATTTTCGCCGCCGGCACCGGCAACCCCTATTTCACGACCGACACGGCGGCGACGCTACGCGCCAGCGAAATGAACTGCGAAGCGATCTTCAAAGGCACCAAGGTGGACGGCGTCTATGACAAAGACCCGGTGAAGCACGCCGATGCCAAACGCTATGGCGATGTCAGCTATGACGAAGTGTTGCAGAAACATCTGGGCGTGATGGACGCATCGGCCATTGCCCTGGCGCGCGACAACCGTTTGCCGATCATCGTGTTTTCGCTGGATGAACCGGGCGGGTTCCGCACGATTCTGGAAGGCAAAGGCACCTATACCCGCGTGCATAACTGACGCTATGGGCCTGCGCGACCGTATCGACGCCGCGGTTCACAGCCCGCGCGCGCAGGCCATCATCACCGGGGTGATTCTGTTCAACGCGGTGATTCTGGGGCTGGAAACATCGCCCCGCGTCATGGCGGCGGTCGGGCTGCTGATTTTGACGCTGGATGCGATCTGTCTGACGATCTTTGTCGTGGAAATTGCGGCGAAACTGATCGCCCGTGGTCCTCGTTTTTTCCGCAATGGCTGGAATGTGTTTGATTTCGTGGTCATCGGCATTGCGCTGTTGCCCGCGACACAGGGGCTGTCGGTGCTGCGCGCGCTGCGGATTTTGCGGCTGTTGCGGATTGTGTCGGTCACCCCCCGCCTGCGCCGCGTGGTCGAAGGCTTTCTGGCCGCGCTACCCGGCATGGCGTCGGTGTTCCTGTTGATGGGGATTATTTTTTACATCTTTGCCGTGATGGCGACGAAGCTGTTCGGCGCGGCGTTCCCGGATTGGTTCGGGAATATGGGCGCTTCGGCCTATTCTCTGTTTCAGATGATGACGCTGGACAGTTGGTCCACCGGAACCGTCCGCCCCGTGATGGAGGTTTACCCGTGGGCGTGGCTGTTTTTCATCCCGTTTGTGTTAATCACAACGTTTACGGTCATGAATCTGGTCATCGGCCTGATCGTCAATTCCCTGCAAGAAGCCCATCAATCCGAAGAAAATCAGGCCACTGTCGCTTATCGCGATGAGGTGCTGGCCCGGTTAACCGCGATTGAGAACCGATTAAGTGCGCAGGAAAACCGCGATCATCCGCCAAACTGACCGGCCAAGCCTTTGCAACACGCAAAGTTGCGGTTACAAGCGTAAAAAATTCAAGACGAAGGCAGGCTGCTATGTCAGATGACATCACAATCGACATCGACGATCTGGAACGCCGGATGAAGGGCGCAATGGAAAGTCTGCGCCACGAATTTTCCAGTCTGCGGACGGGCCGGGCCTCGGCCTCGATGGTGGATCCGATTCAGGTGGATGCCTATGGTCAGATGACGCCGATCAATCAGGTTGGCACCGTCAACGTCCCCGAACCGCGCATGGTCACGGTGAACGTCTGGGACAAAGCCATGGTCGGTAAGGTCGAAAAGGCCATTCGCGAATCCGGGCTGGGCATCAACCCGCAGACGAACGGCACCATCATCATGCTGCCCATTCCCGAACTGAACGAAGAACGCCGCCGCGAACTGACCAAGGTTGCCGCCCAATATGCCGAACATGCCCGCGTTGCCATCCGCAACGTGCGCCGCGACGGTATGGATCAGGTCAAAAAGGGCAAGGCCAACGGTATGCCCGAAGATGACCAGAAATTCTGGGAAACCGAAGTGCAGTCCCTGACCGACAAAATGATCGGGCAGGTCGATCAGGCGCTTGAAGGGAAACAAGCCGAAATCATGCAGGTTTAACCCCTGATGTCCGCGCTGACCGCCGCCGCGAATGTATCAGGCCGGGAACGCCCCCGCCACGTTGCCATCATCATGGACGGCAACGGCCGCTGGGCCAAGGAACGCGGCTGGCCGCGTCTGGTCGGCCATCGTCGCGGCGCGGAGCGTGTGAAACAGATCGTCCGCGCCTGCCCGGATTTGGGCGTGGACTGGCTGACGGTTTACGCGTTTTCCACCGAAAACTGGAAACGCTCGACCGAAGAAGTCCTTGGTCTGATGAAAATCTTTCGCCGCTATATCGAACGCGAGGCAAAAGGCATGTCCGAACAGGGCGTGCGGATGCGCTTTATCGGCGGGCGTGACCGGCTGGATAAGAAATTGCAGGATCTGATGGCCTCGATCGAGGCGCGGACCGCAGGCAACACCCGCCTGAATCTGACGGTCGCCATCAATTATGGCGGGCGTGATGAATTGCTGCGCGCCAGCTCGCGTCTGGCCTCAAAAATCGCTGCGGGCGAGGTGGCCACCCCGACCGAGGCGGATTTTACCGCCTGTCTGGACACCGCAGACCATCCCGACCCCGATCTGGTGATCCGCACATCGGGGGAAACGCGGACCTCGAATTTCCTGCCGTGGCAGGCGGCCTATGCCGAATATGAATTCACGCCGACGCATTGGCCCGATTTTTCGCCCGACCATCTGGCCGCCATTCTGGACCGTTTCGGCCTGCGTGAACGGCGTTTTGGCGGCGTATGACGGGGGCGGCACAGCCGGGTAAGTGGGGCGATCTGTCGCGCCGCGTGGCCTCGACCGTGGTTTTGCTGGGCATCGGGGTGCTGCTGGCGACCGCACAGGGCATCTGGCTGGTGCTGGGCATGGCCGTGATTTCGGCGGTGACGTTTTGGGAATTGGCGATGATGACCGGCGCGGATGCGCGGCGGTCGCTGTTGCTGGCTGGGCTGGCCTTTGCGGGGCAGGTCGCGGCGCTGACCGTGGGCGGGCCGCTGATGCTGGTCTTGCCGCTGTTGGTGGGCGCGTTTTTGGTGCGCGACCGGGCCGGTCTGGTCATCTTTGGCGCGGCGATCATGCTGGCCGGTTTCGGGCTGGTGGGGTTCCGCACGGCCTTTGGTCTGCCCTTTGTGCTGTGGCTGATGGGCATTGTCATCATATCCGACACGGCGGGGTATTTCGTCGGCCGCGTCATGGGCGGGCCAAAATTCTGGCCTAGTCTTAGCCCGAAAAAAACCTGGTCCGGCACGGTCGCGGGCTGGGTCGGAGCGGCGATTTTGGGTGTGGTGATGTGGTCGTTGGGCCATGGCCACGCGGCTCTGATCTGGATGTCACCGCTGGTCGCCTTTGCCGGTCAGATGGGCGACATCGCCGAAAGCGGGCTGAAACGCCGCGCGGGGGTCAAAGACAGTTCGAACCTGATCCCCGGTCATGGCGGTTTCATGGATCGGTTCGACGCGGTGACGGGGGCGGTTCTGGCGGCCATGCTGATCGGGCTGTTCACCACGCTGCCGGATGTGGGATAGATGTGATGCGGCGGGTTTCGATCTTTGGGGCGACGGGTTCGGTGGGCGCGAATGGCGTTGATCTGATCCGCCATGCGGGCGGGGCGGATGCGTTTCACGTCGTGGCCCTGACGGGGGGGCGCAACATCCCGCGTCTGGCGCAGATGGCGCGCGACCTGCGGGTCGAAATCGCCGTGACCGCGCATCCCGAATTGCTGGGCGATCTGCGCGACGCTTTGGCCGGCAGCGGGGTTGAGGCGGCGGCGGGCGATGCGGCGCTGTGCGAGGCTGCGGCCCGTCCTGCCGATTGGGCGCTGTCCGCGATTGTTGGCGCGGCGGGGCTGGCCCCCGGTCTGGCCGCTATGGCGCAGGGGTCGGTTCTGGCCTTGGCGAATAAGGAATCCTTGGTGTGCGCCGGGTCGTTGCTGCGGGGAACCGCGGATGCGGCGGGGGCCACGATCCTGCCGGTCGATTCCGAACATTCCGCGCTGTTTCAGGCGCTTAGCGGCGAAAGTTTGGAATCCGTGCGCGATGTGACCATCACCGCATCAGGCGGCGCGTTTCGCGATTGGCCCATCGAACGGCTGGCCGCCGCAACTGTGGCCGAGGCGTCGACTCATCCCAACTGGGCCATGGGGCAGCGCATCACGATCGACAGCGCATCCATGTTTAACAAGGCCATGGAAGTGATTGAGGCTAAGGAGTTTTTCGGCCTTTCCTGCGATCAGATCAAGGTTCTGGTTCACCCGGAATCCATCATTCACGCCATGGTGAACCATATCGACGGCGGCAGCATCGCGCATCTGGGCGCGCCGGATATGCGCCACGCCATCGGTTACGCGCTGCATTGGCCACGCCGCGCCGCACTGCCGGTCGCGCCGCTGGATCTGGCGGAACTGGGCAAGCTGACCTTTCGCGCGCCCTGCGAAACCCGTTGGCCCGCTTTGCGTCTGGCGCGTGAGGTGATGGCGGCGGGCGGCGCATCGGGTGCGGTGTTCAACGCGGCCAAGGAACAGGCTCTGGACGATTTCATCGCCGGTCGGATCGCGTTCACGGATATGGCCGCGCGCGTGGACATGGCGCTGACCGCGCTGTCGGCGGAACCCGGCTTCGGCACCGACCCTGACACGTTGGAAACCGTTTTACATTGGGATGGGCTTGCCCGACGAAAGGCCGCAGCATGACGGATGTGATTCTTGGCACCGCTGGCACCTTGTGGACGCTGGCGTCATTCATCACTGCCTTGGCGGTCATTGTGACGGTGCATGAATATGGTCATTACATCGTGGGCCGCTGGTCCGGCATCCGGGCCGAGGTGTTCTCGGTCGGCTTTGGTCCCCGCCTGCTGTCGCGGCGCGACCGGCGGGGGACGCTGTGGCAGGTGGCGGCGGTGCCTTTGGGCGGCTATGTCCGGTTCATGGGCGATGACAACGCCGCGAGTGCCGGGCCGGGGCGCGCGGTTGATCCCGCTTTGCGCCGCCAAACCCTGCACGGGGCGCCGCTCTGGGCGCGCTTTGCCACGCTGCTGGCGGGGCCTGTGTTTAATTTTATCCTGTCGATTGTGATCTTTGGCGGCTTTGCGATGGTGCAGGGGCTGCCGTCGGATCAGGTGCGGGTGGGCCGCATCGTGGACGCGCCGCCGGGCGTTGAAAACCAGTTGCAGCGCGGCGATCTGGTGCTGTCGGTCGGCGGGCAACGTATTGAAAACTGGCGCGATATGCGCAATCTGTCGGATGCCCTGCCGCCCGCGCCGCGCCATGAATGGGTGGTGGACCGCGACGGGCGGCGGCTGACGGTCTGGGGGCCGGACCCCGAACCCGCGCGCATCAGCGGCATTGCCCCACGCAGCGCGGCGGCGGCGGCGGGGATGCGCGCAGGCGATGTGATCACGGCGATCAATGGCGACCCGGTCGCGCGTTTCAGCGAATTGTCGCAGATCGTCCGCACGACGCAGGGCGAGCCTCTGACTCTGGACCTGTGGCGTCCGGGGCAGGGCGACCGTCAGGTCACGCTGCGCCCGCGTCAATCGGATGTGCCGACCGCCGGTGGTGGGTTTGAACAACGCTGGATGATCGGCGTCACGGGGGGCGGCGGTTATTTCGAACCCGACACCCGCCGCGCGGGTCTGGTGGAATCGCTGTCGATTGGCGTGGGTCAGACCTGGGCGATTGTCGCCAGTTCCGTGACCGGGCTGTGGGCGATGATCACGGGTCAGATCGACACCTGCAATCTGGGCGGCGCGATTTCGATTGCCGAAAGCACCGGGCAGGCGGCCAGTGCGGGCGGCGCGAATTTCCTGTGGTGGATTGCGGTTTTGTCGGCGGCGATTGGGTTTTTGAACCTGTTGCCGATCCCGGTTTTGGACGGCGGGCATCTGATGTTTTACACCTTTGAGGCCGTGACCGGCCGCCCGCCATCCGACCGCATCCTGAATGTGCTGACCATGATTGGCATGGCGGCGGTGCTGTCGCTGATGCTTTTTGGTCTGACGAACGATCTTTTCTGCCCGTGATGGCGATGCGGTTTTGACAGGCCGCGCCTGCGCGGGTAATGGAAAAACAAAAGCAAGGCCCGAACGGGCGCAGGCTGACAAATGGGGGCAGCGATGACACAGAAATTCGGTAAGGGCGCGGTTGCGCTGATGACGGCCTTGGCGGTGACGGTTCCGGTTGTGACCATGCCGGTTCCTGCGGCGGCCTATGTGTTCAACGATGTGCGGATCGAGGGGAACCAGCGGATCGAAAACGCCACCATCCTGTCGCATCTGAACCTGCCACGCGGCCAGAATGTCAGCGCCGGTCAGATCAATGACGGGTTGCAGCGCCTGCAAAACAGCGGGCTGTTTGAAACGGTGCAGGTGATCCCGCAGGGCAATCAGCTGATCGTTCGCGTCAGCGAATACCCCACCATCAACCGCATCAATTTCGAAGGCAACCGCCGCCTGCGCGACGCCCGCCTGTCCGAAGTCGTGCGCAGCCAGGCCCGCCGCGTTTACCAACCGTCCCAAGCGATCGAGGATGCGCAGACCATTGCCCAGCTTTACGCGTCCGAAGGCCGTCTGGCCGCGCGCGTTGATCCCCGGATCATCCGCCGCAGCGATAACCGCGTCGATCTGGTCTTTGAAATCCGCGAAGGCGATCTGACCGAAATCGAACGCATCAGCTTTAACGGCAACCGCGCCTTTAGCGACCGCCGTTTGCGCAATGTGCTGGACACGAAACAGGCGGGGATCCTGCGCAACTTTATCCGCCGTGATACCTTTGCGCCGGACCGTATCCCGCTGGATGAACGGCTGCTGACCGATTTTTACCGCTCGCGCGGTTACGCCGATTTCCGGGTGCAGGGCGTGGCGCCGGAAATCGCGCGCGAACGCGATGCGTTCTATATCACCTTTAACATTCAGGAAGGGCCGCGTTACACCTTTGGCCGGGTGGACACGATTTCCGAAATTCCGGGCGTGGATGCGGCGGCCTTTGCGGCGCAAAACCGGGTGCGGTCGGGGCAGGTGTTTAACCCCGCCATCATCGACAACAGCATCCGCCGGATGGAGGTGATCGCCATCCAGCAGGGCCTGAACTTTGTGAATGTGGAACCGCGCATCACCCGCAACCCGCAGACGCAGACGCTGGACCTGACCTTTGCCCTGACCCGTGGTCAGCGCATTTTCGTGGAACGTATCGACATCGAAGGCAACACCACGACGCTGGATCAGGTGATCCGCCGTCAGTTTACCACGGTCGAAGGCGACCCGTTCAACCCGCGCGAAATCCGCAACGCGGCGGAACGCATCCGGGCCTTGGGCTATTTCGCCGATGCGCAGGTCGATACCCGTCAGGGCAGCGCGCCCGATCAGATGATCGTCGGCGTCAATGTCGAAGAACAGCCCACCGGCGCGCTGCAATTCGGGGCGTCCTATGGCGTCAATTCCGGGGTTGGTTTCAATGTCAGCCTGTCGGAATCGAACTTCCTGGGTCGGGGTCAGGCGCTGTCGGTGAACCTGTCCACGGCCAAAGGCGACCGCGCGGCGAATTTCAATTTCTCGGAACCCGCGTTTCTGGGCCGTGATCTGCGCTTCGGGCTGGAGGCCGGGTATAACGAAACCAAAGGTCTGAATTCTGATTACAACACCCGGTCAATCGTTCTGGCCCCGTCGCTGGAGTTTCCGATTTCGGAACAGGGCCGTCTGGAACTGCGCTATCGCGCAGCGCAAAACCGCCTGACCGATGTTCCCGGCACCAGCTCGCAATTGCTGCGCGACGAAGAAGGAACGCGCCTGTCATCGGCCATCGGCTATGGCTATAGCTGGGACAGCCGCCGGCTGGGGCTGGACCCGAACACGGCCTATCGGTTCCGCTTCTCGCAGGATTTCGCGGGTCTTGGGGGGGATACGAAAACCATCACCTCGACCCTGAATGCCGGCGTCGAAAGCAATGCCTGGAACGAAGACATCACGCTGCGCAGCGAATTGGATCTGGGCGCGGTTCACGCCTATGGCGGTTACAACACGTGGATTCTTGACCGTTTCCGGGGAACCGGGCAGGTCCGTGGCTTTGCCCCGAACGGCATCGGCCCGCGCGATCTGGGCGCGGCGAACCGGGACGCGGTCGGCGGGCATTACTACTGGGCCATCCGGTCCGAAGCGCAATTCCCCATCGGCCTGCCCGAAGAATACGGCATCACCGGCGGTCTGTTCGCCGATATGGGGTCGGTCTGGGGGCTGGACAATCGCACCGGCACGGGCGGTCATATCGTCGATGACGGCATGAAAATGCGCGCGGCGGTCGGGGCATCGGTGTTCTGGACGACGCCGATTGGCCCGCTGCGGTTTAACTTCTCGCGTCCGGTGCGCAAAGAAGATTACGACAAAGGGCAGAATTTCGACCTGACGCTGTCGACCCGGTTCTGATGCTGGTTCGGGTTCTGACATTCTGTGCGGCGGGGGCGTTGTCCCTGCCGCATGGTGTTTGGGCGCAAGGGGCTGACCTGCCGGACGCCACAATCCCCGGCGATGCGCCGGCCGGTCACAGCCTGATCCTGACCGTTGACGAAGATATGCTGTATCTGGATTCCGCCTGGGGCATCCGCGCGCAATCGCAACTGGAAACGCAAAGCCGGATCATCGCCGCCGAAAACGACCGCCTGACGCGCGAACTCTCGGCCGAAGAAGCCGACCTGACCGCCCGCCGCCCCCTGCTGCCCCCGGCTGAATTTCGTATTCTGGCCGAAGATTTCGACCGCCGCGCCACCGATATTCGCCGTCAACGCGCGCAGGCGGTGCAGGATCTGAACGCATGGGCCGATGCCGACCGCGCCGCCTTTTTCCGCGCGGCGCTGCCGGTGATGGGGGACATAATGCAGGCACGGGGTGCGGCTGTGGTGCTGGACCGGCGCACGATCTTTGTGTCGCTGGAAAGCATCGACATCACGCAACCCCTGATCGACGCGGTGAATGATCAGACAGGCGACGGCAAGGACGCCGTGCCGCTGCCGTAAAATAAAACGGGTGCCCGCCCTTCGCGCGATCAGAATGCCGCAACATAACCGTGAGGGTGGTGCCAGAATGACAGTTTCACTGGAACAGGCATTGACGCGAACGCTGGTCGAACTCTTGTATCAGCTGGAAAAGGCTGATGCCTCGCAGATAAACAGCGATTTTGCTGTGGCTTTGATGGAATCGGTCGCCGCATCCCTCCAGCAAATCGAAGGGCGTGAGTTGGCAAGGTTCACAGCGATCATCCGCGAAATCGCGGCGGCCGATGTCAGCCAATCGCAACGCCCGTATGTGTCAGGTTTTTTTTGACAATTTCGGTATATCTGGCGGCTTGACGTAACCGTCAATCGCCCCCGGGCTGACATCGCGGCACTCTGATCGGACAGAACGAACCGCTGGTTGCGCGCCGCTGCCGTAAAATAAAACGGGCGCAAAAAAACGCGCCCGCTTATCTTCTGTGCCTAAATATCCTGCGGGGGTCTGGGGGCGCAAAGCCCCCAGCCTCTCCAACGGAAATCACCCGTCGATATTGACCTGTTCAATCAGCGTCAGAGCCTGCGGACGCAGCGCCGAGATATCCGACAGGGCCAGATTGTCCTGCGTGAACTCACCCCAGCTTGCCACCAGCTCCGACCGCTCGACGCCGTCCACAACGGGGAATTCGTTGTTGGTTTCGGCATAGATGCGCTGCGCCTCGGGGCTGACCATCCATTCCATCAGCTTCAGCGCGTTGTCTTTGTTCGGGGCATGAGCGGTCAGACCGACGCCCGACACGTTCACATGCGCGCCGCCATTTTCAAAGGTCGGGAACACGATGCGCACGGATTCCGCCCATGCTTTTTGTTCCGGGTCTTTCAGCATCACGCCCATGTAATAGGTGTTGCCGATGCTGATGTCACATTCGCCGGCCCAGATGGATTTGACCTGATCGCGGTCATTGCCTTCGGGGCGTTTGGCCAGATTGGCTTTGACGCCTTCCAGCCAGGTTTTGGTGGCTTCGGGGCCGTGATGGCCCAGATAGGCGGCGACCAGTGCGATGTTGTAATCATTGGTGAAACTGCGCGAACAGATGCGACCTTTCCATTTCGGGTCGGCCAGATCTTCGTAAGTGGTGACCTCGCCATCGGCCACGCGGTCTTTGCTGGCATAGACGATGCGGGCGCGGGTGGTGATACCGAACCACTGATGTTCGGCGTCACGCAGATCGGTGGGGATCACGTTCAGCGCGTCCAGCTCGACCGGCTGCAACAGGCCCGCATCTTTGACCTGACCCAGACGCGCGATGTCCACGGTCAGCACCAGATCGGCGGGGGTGCGCGATCCTTCGGCGGTCAGACGTTCGACCATGCCCTGATTGATAAAGGACGAATTCACCTTGATCCCGGTTTCGGCGGTAAAGGCGTTGAACAGCGGTTCGATCAATGCGGGCTGACGGTGGGAATAGACGTTCACCTCTTGCGCTAGGACGGGCAGGGCGGTGGCGCCCATCAGGGCGGCGATGATCACTGTGCGCATTGTTGACTCCTTTGGTCGGTTATGGCGCCCTTGTGTCATTCCTGATAATAACAGTCAAGAACAAATCGGCGCGCCGTCCTGACCCACCCCATTGACCACGCGCCGGGTGCTGGGTTAGGGCGCAGGCATGGCACGCGCTCCTTTGTTACAACTGACCGATATTTCGCTGACCTATGGCGGCGATCCTGTGTTTGATAACCTGTCGCTGACGGTGCAGCCCGGTGATCGGGTGGCACTGGTCGGGCGTAACGGGTCCGGCAAATCCACGCTGATGAAGGTGATGGCCGGGCTGGTCGAACCCGATCGGGGGCAGGTGGTTTTGTCGGCGGGGGTGTCGGTCGGCTATATGGAACAGGATCCTGACCTGTCGGGCTTTGCCACGCTGGGCGATTTCGCCCGTGCGGGCCTGCCCGATGGCGAAGGATACCGCGTCGATATGGCGGCCGAGGGGTTGAAGTTCGACCCCGCCCGCCCGGTTGATACCGCGTCGGGGGGCGAACGCCGCCGTGCTGCTTTGGCGCGGCTGTTGGCGCAGGCGCCGGAACTGATGTTGCTGGACGAACCGACCAACCATCTGGATATTCAGGCGATTGGCTGGCTGGAGGAACACCTGTCGCAGACCCGCGCGGGTTTTGTGCTGATCAGCCACGACCGGGCCTTTTTGCGCCGTCTGACGCGCGCGACCCTGTGGATTGATCGCGGCGATGTGCGGCGTCAGGAAAAGGGGTTCGAGGCGTTCGAGGATTGGCGCGAAGCCACTTGGGCCGCCGAAGACGACGCCCGCCACAAATTAGACCGCAAAATCAAAGCCGAAGCCCGCTGGGCCGTCGAAGGCATCAGCGCGCGCCGCAAACGCAATCAGGGCCGTGTCCGCGCTCTGGCGGCGCTGCGGGCCGAACGTGCGGGGCAAATCCGGCGGCAGGGAACGGCGGCTATGGCTTTGGATTCCGGGCCGACATCCGGCAAAAAGGTGATCGAGGCGACCGGCATTTCCAAGCGTTTCGGGGATCGTGTCATTCTGCGCCCGTTTGATCTGCGGATTTTGCGGGGAGACCGTGTGGCCTTTGTCGGGCCGAACGGTGCCGGGAAAACCACACTGATTAAAATGCTGACGGGCGAAATTGCGCCCGATGACGGCACGGTCAGTCTTGGCACCAATCTGGAAATCGCGGTGTTCGATCAGGCGCGCGCGGCGCTGAACCCGGATCAGACGCTGTGGGAATCGCTGACCGGCGACCCGGATATGCGCGTATCGGGCCGCGCCGATCAGGTCATGGTCCGCGGCCAGCCGAAGCACGTCGTTGCCTATCTAAAGGATTTTCTGTTCGACGACGCGCAGGCCCGCGCGCCGGTGCGCAGCCTGTCGGGCGGGGAAAAGGCGCGGTTGCTGTTGGCGCGGCTGATGGCGAAGCCGTCAAACCTGTTGGTGATGGACGAACCGACCAACGATCTGGACGTCGAAACGCTGGATCTGTTGCAGGATTTGCTGGGCGATTATGACGGCACGGTGCTGCTGGTCAGCCACGACCGCGACTTTATCGACCGCGTGGCCGACACGACCGTCGCCATGGAAGGGGACGGCCGCGCCGTCGTCTATGCCGGTGGCTGGTCCGATTACCGCGATCAACGCGCGCCCGACGCACCCGTGGAGGCCGCGCCCGCGCCGGTCACGAAAGCTGCGCCGGAACGCGCCAAGCCCGCGAAATCGGGGCTGTCCTTTACCGAAAAGCACCGGCTTGAGGCGCTGCCCGGCATCATCGAACGGCTTGAGGCAGAAATGGCCAAGCTGACCGAATTTCTGTCCGATCCCAACCTGTTCGCAACCGCCCCCGCCAAATTCCAAAAGGCGACCGAGGCTTTGGCCGAACGTCAGGCTGCCTTGGACGCCGCCGAAGAAGAATGGCTGACGCTTGAGGAAAAGGCGGGTTAATCACCCGCCGCGCTGAATATGGTCGCGCAGCCAACCATGCGCGAACGCAATTTTCGCCCGGATTTCTGTCGTCAGAACAAAGGGATACAGGTCGTTGTTGTCCAATGCCCGGTTGATGTCATTGACGGCGATTGCGACCTCGGACGCGATCAGCAGCAGATGCGGCGTGTCCGCGTCGGTATAGGGGTCGTAACCATCCGGCACCCCCGCCATGGACAGGCCCGCGCTGACAAAACTGTCGGTAAAATCAACCAGATGCAGCAGATGCGCGACGGTTTCGGCCCAGTCTTCATGCGGATGCGCCGTGGCATAGGGGGTAATAAACGCCGCCCCCGGATCGCGCGGTTCGGCATAATGACGCTGCAACGCCGCGCCATAATCGGCGCGTTCATCGCCAAAAACCGCGCGGAAGTCATCCAGAAACCCATCTGCAACCGCCAGCCGGTCGAACAGGAAATGCGCCAGTTCATGCCGGAAATGCCCGACCATGGACCGATATTGTTCGCCCAGATCCTGTTGACGTTGCAGGCGGATCAGAGCGTCGGCCTCGGTCACGTTGATGGTGATTTCCCCGGCGGCATGGCCCATGATGATCTGCTGACTGCGCCCGCCGGTATCTTCGGACAGCATCAGAAAATGCGGGCGGCGGCCCGTATCGGCGTCGGTAAACCAATTCCACCGGGCCAGATTCGCCAGAACCCAGCGTTTTGCCCGTTCAGCGCGGGCCAATAATTCTTCGTTATCGCCGACATGCAGCACCGGCACCACCTGCGACATCGCACAAGACCGGCACAGCGCACCATCCCCCGCCCAATTGCAGCGCAGCGCGTCCCGATTCGCGCAAGGGCTGGTCAAAGGCTGCATCTGCGCGGCTTCGGGGTCAAACGCCACCTCGCAGCCACACAGGCAGGCCAGATTGTGAAAATACAGATGCGCCCCGCAATTGGGACAGGAAAAACGTTGCATCAGGCGACCTTTGGGCGATATGTCTGACCGCAGATTAGGCCAGAACCGCCCCCGCGAAAACCGTCGGCCGGGCTGATAAAGCGTAATTTACCCAAGGCGCGGGCGTGAATTGCTTGACTTTGGGATGCTGATTTGCCATATGCGCATGAACCGGCCGGGTGAACGCCCTTGGCCGGTCATTATTTTCAATAACATCCGAAAAGGATGCGCAGTTCGACGGCGGGGCAACCCAAGAAACACAGATGTGGCCACAGAACGCGGATGACAAAGGAAAATGCGATGTTCGCAGTTCTGAAAACGGGCGGCAAGCAATACAAAGTGCAGGCGGGCGATGTCCTGCGCGTGGAAAAGCTGAACGCCGTCGCTGGCGACAAAGTCCAGTTCAACGATATTCTGATGGTCGGTTCGACCCTTGGCGCTCCGCTGGTTGACGGCGCATGTGTTCAGGCCGAAGTGATCGACCAGATCAAAGCGGATAAGGTGATCACCTTTGTGAAACGCCGCCGTAAACACAGCTCGCAGCGGACCCGTGGCCACCGTCAGCAGTTGACCCTGCTGCGCGTCACGGACGTGCTGGAAACGGGCGCAGACAAAACCGGCGTCAAAGCCGCTGTCGGCGCACGCACCCGCACCGCTGAAACCGAAACGGCCTGATAAGCCACCCAAGCCTGAGGAGATAACGCATGGCACATAAGAAAGCAGGCGGTTCTTCGCGCAACGGTCGCGATTCTGCTGGTCGCCGTTTGGGCGTGAAACTGTTTGGCGGTCAGGAAGCGATTGCCGGGAACATCATCGTGCGTCAGCGCGGCACCAAATGGTGGCCGGGTGACAATGTCGGCATGGGCCGCGATCACACGCTGTTCGCGCTGACCGATGGTCACGTCAACTTCCGCAAAGGTCTGAAAGGCCGCACCTTTATTTCGGTGGTGCCCGCCAGCCTCGACGCAGCCGAGTAACCCGCTGTTAACATAATGATGTTAAAGGGGATCGGCGCAAGCCGGTCCCCTTGCCAATTCCGGGGGGAATCATGGTCATTTCAGCACCCATGAGAGGGGGAACACCGTTGGACGATCTGCATGATGGGCTGACGCTGGATCAGCCGGTTATCGAAACCGAACGCTTTGTTCTGCGCCCGCTGCGTCCGTCGGATGCGGGGCTGATTGCGCATTACACCGCCGATCAGCGCGTGGCGCAAGGAACGCGGGCGATTCCCCATCCGTTGCCGCCCGGCGCGTCAGAGAGTTTTGTGGCCCGCTCACTGGCTGCGGATCGCGCCGAAGATGTTTGGGCGATTGACGGGTCTGCGCATAAGCTGGCCGAATTGTTGGGCGTGGTGTCGCTGACCCGGATTGACGGCGCGCAATCGGAATTGGGGTTCTGGGTCGGGGCCGGGTTCTGGAACACCGGCATCGCGACCAAAGCTGTGGCCGCATTGGTCGCCGCCAACCCGCACCAGTCCCGCACCCTGTTCGCCGAGGCGTTTCAGGACAATCCCGGTTCCGCCCGCGTGCTGACCAATTCTGGCTTTGTCTATCTGGGCGACGCCGAAAGCTGGTCCGTCGCCCGCAACGCCCGCGTGCCGACATGGACCTATCTGCGGAAAATGGCGTGATAACATCAGATGACGGGGCAGGGCGCCCGTCATCTTGACAGCTTTGTCGCGATGCGTAAAACGAACGATATGGGGCCGTAGCTCAGTTGGTAGAGCGCGTCGTTCGCAATGACGAGGCCAGGGGTTCGATTCCCCTCGGCTCCACCAAACTCACCTCCGTGAAATCGCTTTTTATCCAATAGAATCAATATACGCAGCCCATGCATGGGTTGACGCATGTTCAAAATCCGGCAATTCCCGCAGCGGCAGTCTTGGGTGTTTTGATTTATTTACAACATCATAATAAGAATATTGCCGAAGGTGCCGTGCCCCTTGGCTCCACCAAATGCACGGATGTGGGACGGGCAGGTCGGACGGGTTGCAGCTCGTTTGCGCTAAGGCTGTCTGGATGAAAGCCGCGCCGTTGGTGTGTGATGTCACCGCTGGGGGATGTCGCATCCCCCAGACCCCCTGCGGGATATTTATGCACAGAAGATATGAGAGCGGTTCGGGCAATTGCTATTGACCTGTGGATGTAGCGGTCGAGTTGTTTTGGAATGCGATTAGCAGGTTGGGGGATAAGCAAGGCGTGGCGGTCGATGGGAACACCGTCCAGATGCCCGTCATAGGGGGGATTTTCTTCGGTCATCCATCCCTGATCCCGGCGTTTTGCATCTATTGATTCGGTGTTTTGTCGCGGCGGGTTGCTGCGAAGGAAGCTGCTGTTCGGCGTCAAGGTGGACCGGCGTTGATCGCGGTGTCGCCATGGGTGGCTGCGACGATCTGGTACGTGCGGCCAATCGGTCGGAAGGTGGTATTGGTTCATGGGCCGGCTGATCTAAGGCCGCGGGGGCGTTGAGCGTTTCGACATGAGCGTCACCATCTCGACCGGGTCGCCGCAAATCCGCTTTCCCTTACGGCTTCCGGCGATGAAAATTCCCGATTTGCCGAAACCCTACCGGTAGTGATATTTCGCCATCTACTGGCGGGGCCGATGAAGGTGCCATTCCTCGCGACGGCTGCCACTGGCCCGCCTTAATCGGGCGGGACGGGCGTTATTAGCCACGTTGCAGCGATGCCGTGAAAGCCGCGCCGCCGCAAATAGGCCCTTGGTTATGGTTTCCGGCGACGAAAGTTCCCGATTTGCCGCAACCCTAACGGTAGTGATATTTCGTAATCTGAGGGCGGGGCCGAAGATGGTGTCATTCCCCACAACTGCCGCTACCGGCCTGCTTTAATCTGGCGGGACGGGCGTTGTTAGCCAGATCGTCTGGCGGCGCTGCAGCGACGCTGTAAAACCCACGCCGCCGCAAACCGGCCTTTCCTCATGGCTTCCAACGCAAAAAATTGCCAATCAGCCGCAGCCCGACCGCCTGTGATTTTTCGGGGTGAAACTGCGCGCCGATGATGTTGTCGCGCCCCACCACCGCCGTCACCGGCCCGCCATATTCGGTCCAGGCCAGACGATGCGCGGGGTCATCCACCTGGAACTGCCAGCTGTGAACGAAATAGGCGTGATCGCCCGAAGTGATGCCGTTCAGAACCGGGTGGGGGTGGTCGATGACCAGATCGTTCCAGCCCATATGCGGCACCTTGCGCCCCGGTGCGTCGATGGCGCGCACCTGCCCGCCGATCCAGTCCAGCCCCGGCGTTTCGCGATATTCATGGCCCGTTGTGGCCAGCATCTGCATCCCCACGCAGATGCCCAGAAACGGCACGCCCCGGTTCAGCACGGCGTCGTGCAGCGCCTCGGCCATACCATCGACCTGACCCAAAGCGGCGCGACAGGCCGGAAAGGCACCGTCGCCCGGCAGAACAATCCGATCCGCGCGCGCCGCCACTTCGGGGTCGGCGGTGACGATGACGGTCGCGCCCTCATCCCGGCCCATCAATTGCAACGCCTTTTCAGCGGAATGAAGGTTGCCGCTGTCGTAATCAATCAGTGCGACCTGCATCACAGCGCGCCTTTCGTGGACGGCAGGGCGTCGCTGCGTGGGTCGGGTTCCACGGCATCACGCAGCGCGCGGGCCACGGCCTTAAACGCGGCTTCGGCGATGTGGTGGCTGTTGAACCCGTGCAGCCGGTCGATATGCAGCGTGATGCCGCCATGCGTGGACAGCGCCTGAAAAAATTCGCGCACCAGTTCGGTATCAAAGGTGCCGATTTTCTGCGTCGGAAAATCGACATTCCACACCAGATAGGGCCGCCCCGACAGATCCAGTGCCGCGCGCACCTGCGTGTCATCCATTGGCAGATGGCAGGAGCCGTAACGGCGGATGCCCTTTTTATCGCCCAGCGCGCGGGTCAGAGCCTGACCGATGGCGATGCCGGTATCCTCGACCGTGTGGTGGTCGTCGATATGCAGATCGCCGGTGGCGCGCACGGTCATGTCAATCAGCGAATGACGCGACAACTGATCCAGCATGTGATCGAAGAAACCCACGCCGGTCTGGTTGTCATAAACGCCGGTGCCGTCAAGGTTCAGCGTGACCTCGATCTGGGTTTCGGCAGTGGCGCGGGTGATGGTGGCTTGGCGCATGGGAACCTCGGGCAGTTGGTGGCGCGGTTATAGGCGCGGCGCGTCCCCTTGGAAAGCCACGCTTTTGCCGGTGGGTTCCGCTACGTCATCCGCGATAAGGGGAACCATCACGCAGGGTTTAACATTCTTTACCCGTCGCGCGCAGGTTTTGCGCCTTGGCGGCTGCGTATGGCGTGGCCCGATCCGACCTGATCCGAACGAAACCAAAGGGACAGAATGACACAACATGAACCAACCGCGCCGCAGGGCGCGGATCAAACCGACATTTCCGAAGCGGTCGAGGCTCTGCCCGAACCCGAAGGCCCGACCGAGATTATCGACACCGATTACAGCGTCGGTCAGGACAATATCGAAGGCACCGCCGGCCCCGTCCCCTATGATATTCACAACCCGGTTTTCGGGATTTCCGCTGTGGGGATCGTGCTGTTCACGGTCATCACGCTGATGTTTCCGGGGCAGTCCGAGCCGCTGTTTGCCAGCATCCGCGACGGCCTGACCAGCAATCTTGACTGGTTTTTCCTGTTGTCCGGCAATGCGTTGCTGATCCTGTGTTTGGCGCTGATTGTGTCGCCGCTGGGGTCGGTGCGTTTGGGCGGACCCGAGGCAAGCCCAGATTTCAGCCTGATCAGTTGGTTTTCGATGCTGTTTGCCGCCGGTATGGGCATCGGGCTGATGTTTTACGGCGTCAGCGAACCATTAAGCCATTATGAAACCGCCATCGGCGGCGTGGTGACGGGCGCGGATGGCCTGCGCAGCGATTGGGCGCCGCTGGGCGGTGCTGCCGGTGATCCGCAGGCGGCGGAACGTCTGGCCATGGCCGCGACGATTTATCACTGGGGCCTGCATCCATGGGCGATTTATGCGGTGGTCGCACTGGCCTTGGCGTTGTTTTCCTATAACAAAGGTCTGCCGCTGACGCTGCGTTCGGTGTTTTACCCGATCTTTGGCGAACGGATTTGGGGCTGGCCGGGCCATGTCATCGACATCATGGCAGTGCTGGCGACGATCTTTGGCTTGGCCACCTCGCTGGGCTTTGGAGCAGAGCAGGCGACGGCGGGGCTGTCCTATCTGTTCGGAATCGGTGACGGCAACACCACGCGCATCGTGCTGATCGTTGTGATCACGATTATCGCGGGCATTTCGGTTGTGACCGGCGTTGAAAAAGGCGTCAAAATCCTGTCCGAAGCGAATATGGCTCTGGCCGTTCTGCTGTTGCTGTTCGTCATCATCATGGGGCCGACGCTGGCGATTCTGGGCGGGTTCTTGGGCAATCTGGGGGCCTATGCGCGCGAAATCGTGCCGCTGTCGAATCCGTTTGGCCGCGATGACGACAATTTCCGTCAGGGCTGGACCGCGTTTTATTGGGCGTGGTGGATCAGTTGGTCGCCCTTTGTCGGTATGTTCATTGCCCGCGTGTCGCGAGGCCGCACCGTGCGTCAGTTCCTGGTCGCCGTGCTGATTGTGCCGTCGCTGGTCTGCGTGATGTGGATGACGGCCATGGGCGGCACCGCGATTGCGCAAACCGCCGCCGGGTTCACGGGCGTGGTTGATGCGGCACTGGAACTGAAGCTGTTTGAAATGCTGTCGCAATTGCCGCTGGCCACGATCACCAGCGTTGTGGGCATCGTGTTGGTGGTGGTGTTCTTTATCACCTCGTCCGATTCGGGGTCTCTGGTCATCGACACCATCGCCGCCGGGGGCAAGGTGAACGCCCCCATCCCGCAGCGCATTTTCTGGGTCAGCATCGAAGGCGCGGTCGCCATTGCCCTGTTGGTCGGCGGCGGTCTGGCTGGGTTGCAGGCCATGGCCGTATCCACCGGGTTGCCGTTTACCTTTGTCCTGCTGGGCGCGGGCTTTGCGGTAGTCAAAGGCTTGATGGCCGAACGCCGCGAACTGATATAAACAAAAACGGGCGGGGCATCCCCGCCCGTTTTTCTGTGTGCTTGTCATGGGCGCGCAGGGGTGCAATCTTTGCGATGAACCGATCAGGGAATTGGAATGACCGATATTTTCGCCAGTGAACGCCGCCTGTCGGCCGCGCTTGACCGCATCGACCAACTGCTGGAACAGGCACCGCAACCGCATCCCACCACCGGCGCCGATCCGCAGGTGGTCGAACAATTGACCCGCCAACTGGACATGGCCGAGGCTGAAAACAACCGCATGGCCGCGATGCTGGCCGATATGCAGGCGACTGATGACGGCGATTTGCGCGCCCGTCTGGCCGAGGCTGTCGAACTGGCCGCTCAACTGTCCTCTGCTAACGAAGACCTGATGACCGCCAATCGCGACCTGACAGATGCGCAGGGTTCGGCCAGCGACGACGATGTTCGCGCGGCGATGCAGGCCGAAATCAATGCGTTGCGCGCCGCGCGCGCGGCGGAGATGTCGCGGATGGGGGACATTATGGTGGAACTGGAACGGTTGTTGGGCGATCAACGCGCGCCGGTTGCGGAACATTCGCACAACGAACAGGGGGGCGCGTAAGCCATGGCCGAAGTCGAATTCACCATCGGACACAAAGAATATCGCGTCGGTGCCGCCGATGGCGAAGAACGTCTGCTGCAACGCGCCGCCGCCATTCTGAACGACGAAGCGCAGCAAATTCTGTCGCAGGCGGGGCGCGTTCCCGAACCGCGCCTGTTGCTCTTGGCTGGGCTGATGCTGGCCGACCGTTTCGCCGCGCTCGAAGAACGCGCGGATAAGGCCGAACGCGCCCTGAACCGCCTGCAAACCAACCCCCAGCGGGTCGAGGTTCCGGTGATCCCCGCGGACCTGAAAGAGGCCATGGCCGAACTGGCCGCCCGCGCCGAGGCTCTGGCCGAACGTCTGGACGATCAGCGGGGCTAAGTGGTTTTTAATCTTATCTTAATCTGTCATGGGTTAGGATGACGAAACCGTTGTGACAGGCCGCCTTTGGATCACGCACCGCCATCCGATGACTCCGCCCCCCTGACGCTGACGCGCCGGGGGGATGCCCTGCATCTGTCGGGCGCGCTGACCGTGCGCAGCATTGCGGGCCTTGCGCCGCAGGTGGCGGGGGCGCGGGTGTTGGATGTGTCGGATGTGTCGCGCATGGACACGGCGGGGGCGTGGTTTCTGATCGCCCAAGGGGCCGAACTGGCCGGCCTGTCGCCCGATCAACGCGATTTTCTGGACCGTGTGCGCGACGCCATCCCCACGCCGGACCCTGAACCCGCGCGCGCACCGGGGTGGCGGCTGGCGGTCGAACAGATCGGGCGCGCCACGGCGGGCGCGATGCAGATTCTGGCGCAACTGGTTGAATATCTGGGCCGTTTTATCGTCGCATTGCTGCGCGCCCTGCGGCATCCGCGCGATTTTCGCCTGACCTCGCTGGTCTATCACGCGCAGGAAACCGGGCTGAAGGCCGTGCCGATTGTCGCGCTGATGGGGTTTCTGATCGGCATTGTGCTGGCCTTTCAGGGGGCCACACAACTGCGCCAATTCGGGGCCGAGGTGTTCGTCGTGGACCTGATCGCCATATCCATGCTGCGCGAATTGGGCATCCTGTTAACCGCGATTATCGTGGCGGGGCGCACGGCATCGGCGCTGACGGCATCCATCGGCGCGATGAAAATGCGCGAAGAAATCGACGCCATGCGCACGCTGGGGCTGGACCCGGATCGGGTGCTGATCTTGCCGCGCGTGCTGGCGTTAATCATCACGCTGCCCATTCTGGGGCTGGTCGCCAATCTGTCCGGGCTGGTCGGCGGCGCGATTATGTCATGGGTCGAACTGGGCGTGTCGCCGTCGATGTTCCGCGCGCGGCTGGTCGTCGATACGAACCTGAACCACGCGATTGTGGGCTTGGTTAAGGCGCCGGTCTTTGCCCTGCTGATCGGCGTCATCGGCTGTCACGCCGGGATGCGGGTTGGCAAAGACACCGAAAGTCTGGGGCGCATGACCTCATCCGCTGTTGTCGCGGCGATTTTCGCGGTGATCATGGCGGATGCGCTGTTTTCGATCTTTTTTGCCTTGGTGGGGATATGACCGAAAACGTCATCGAAATCAGGGGTCTGCGCACGCAATTCGGGCGTAATGTGATCCATGAAGGTCTGGATCTGGACCTGCGCCGGGGTGAGATTCTGGGCGTGGTCGGCGGATCAGGGACCGGCAAATCGGTGTTGCTGCGCACCATTGTTGGTCTGAAACGCCCCGAAGGCGGCACGGTCCGCGTGTTTGGCGTCGATGTGAACAACACGACCGGCCCCGACCGCGCGGCTTTGGAACAACGCTGGGGCGTGATGTTTCAGGACGGCGCGCTGTTTTCCGCCCTGACCGTTCAGGAAAATGTCGAGGTTCCTCTGCGCGCCATCCCCGGCCTGTCTGACAGCGACCGCGCAGCCTTGGCCCAGCTTAAGGTCAGCATGGCGGGCCTGCCGTGGAACGCGAATGCGAAATACCCGTCGGATTTGTCCGGCGGGATGCGCAAGCGCGCGGGGCTGGCGCGGGCTTTGGCACTGGACCCGGAAATCGTGTTTCTGGACGAACCCACGGCGGGGCTGGACCCGATCGGCGCGGATGCCTTCGACCGGCTGATCGTGGCGCTGCGCGACGCGCTGAACCTGTCGGTTTTTGTGGTCACGCATGATCTGGACACGCTGCACGTCTGTTGTGATCGTATCGCGGTGCTGGCCGAACGGCGGGTTCTTGTCACCGGGACGATGGCCGATATGCTGACAGTCGATCACCCTTGGGTGCGCGATTATTTCCACGGTCCCCGCGCACGGGCGGCGCAGACCAATCCGGGACGGGGGTAAGGGTATGGAAACACGGGCAAATTATATGCTGATCGGCGGCTTTGTCATCGCGGGCTTTGTTGCGTTACTGGCATTTCTGATGTGGTTCGCCCGGTTCGAGGTTGACCGCCAGTTCGAATATTACGACATCCATTTCCCCGAAGTGTCGGGCCTTGGCGTCGCGTCGGGGGTGCGCTTTGCGGGCCTGCCGGTGGGGCAGGTGGTCGATATGGGCCTGTCGCCATCGGGCGACGGCACCGTCCGCGTCCGGGTCGAGGTGCGGCAAGGCACCCCCATCCGCACGGATTCGCAGGCAACGCTGGAAATGCAGGGCGTGACCGGCGTGGCCAACATCGCCATCACCGCAGGCACTCCGACCGCGCCCTTGTTGCGCGCGGAAACATCCGGCATCCCGGTGATCCCCGCCGCCCGGTCCACCCTGCAAGCACTGGGCGAAGACGCCCCGCAAATCATCGAACGTCTGGTCGAGGTCAGCGACCGCCTGTCGCACATTCTGGGCGACGACAATCAGCGCCGGATCGAGGCGATCTTACAAAACGTCGAAAATTCAACCGCGAATATGGATCAGGCTCTGGCCGATGTCAGCCACGCGACCGCCGCCGTGTCCAGCGTCGCGGCGGGGATGCAGGGCTTTGGCGATCAGATGCAAGAATTGTCGGCATCCGCGCAAGATACCCTGAACAGCGCGACCGCCGCATTGGATAAGGTCACCGAAACGGCGGGCGGTTTGGATCAGACGCTGGCATCCGGGACGCAGGTTTTGGACACCGTGAACACCTATGTCGCGGGGGATTTGGCGGCGTTGACGCGCAATCTGGATGCGGCGGCACAGTCGATTCAGGGCGATCTGTCCACGCTGACCGCGCGGCTGGCGCAGACGCTGGACGGCACCGATGCGGCGCTGACTTCGGCCACGCGCGCCTTTGACGGGGCGGATCGGATGCTGAACACCGATATCGGCCCGGTCATCGGCGATCTGCGGCAATCGCTGGCCACGCTGAACACCGCCGTTGAACAGGTCAGCGCCGATATTCCCGCGATCACGGGTCAGCTGCGCGACGCCGCCAGTTCCGCCGAGGGGGCGTTTGCCAGCCTGCGCCGCATGGTTGACGGCGCGCAGGCACCGCTGCAATCCTTTCTGGGCGACGGTTTGACGCAATTTGGACAGGCAGGGCGTGACATTCGCGCGCTTGTGCAGAATATGGATGCATTGGTCACCACGCTGCGCCGCAACCCGTCACAGGTGCTGACCGGCCCGCGCCAGCCTGAATTCCGCCGCTGAAAGGACCGCTGATGAAAACCACCTTTGCCGCCCTTGGTCTGGTTCTGGCTCTGCCCGGTTGCGCGGCGCTGTCGGCGTTGCAGGGCGAACCCGCGCGCGATGTGTTTGAATTGCGCGCGCCCGTCGATACGCCGCGCCAATGCGGGCAGGGCCGCCGCGGCGAAGTGGTGGTCGAGGTCCCAAAAGCCGGCGGCGTGCTGGACACCGACCGCATCATGATTCGCCCCAATGCGTTGCAGGTGCAGTATCTGCCCGATGCCCGTTGGTCCGACAGCGCGCCGGTGATGCTGCAAACGCTGTTGGTGCGCAGCCTTGGCGCCTATGACGTGTTTACGCATGTGGGGCGCGAACCGCTGGGCCTGTCGGGGGATTACGCGATGTTGACGGAAATCAGCGATTTCAACGCGGTAACCGGCGAAGACGGCACGCGCATCGTGATGCGGGTCAATGCGCAGATCGTGAATGAAATGGATGCCCGGATCATCGCGCGGCGGCAATTCGCGGTCAGCGCCCCGGCGGCGGGAACGGCAACGGCGCAACTGATCCCGGCCTTTGACGCGGCGGCGCTGTCGCTGGTGGGGCAGATGAACGCCTGGGCGATTGGGGCAGTCGGCGGGAACGCCGCCAACTGCCGTTAGGGGTCAGGCCGCGTCCAAGGCGGTGATGATCGCGCCGAAATCGCTGGCCTTCAGGCTGGCGCCGCCAACCAGTGCGCCGTCCACATTCGCCAGCGCAAAGATCGGCGCGGCGTTGTCGGGCTTTACGCTGCCACCATAGAGCAGGCTGACATTCCCCGCATCCGCGACCAGCCCATCCAGATGGGCGCGCATCAGGGCGTGAACCTCGGCGATTTGGTCGGTGGTGGGGGTGCGGCCGGTGCCAATCGCCCAGACGGGTTCATAGGCGATCACGGTGTTCGCCGCCGTCGCGCCCGCCGGGATGCTGCCCGTCAGCTGGCCCGCGATCACGTCCAGCGTATCGCCGGAATCGCGCTGCGCTTCGGTTTCGCCGACGCAGATAATCGCGATCAGACCCGCGTCATGCGCGGCCTGCGCCTTGGCCGTGACATCGGCATCGGTTTCGCCATGATCGGCGCGGCGTTCGGAATGGCCGATGATGACATAGGACGCGCCCGCATCCCGCAACTGACCTGCGGCAATGTCACCCGTATGCGCGCCCGACGATTTGGCGTGGCAATCCTGACCGCCGACTGCAATCGCGCTGCCGGCGCGCGCGGCCATCGGATGCACCAACAGCGCGGGCGGGCAGATCAGCACGTCGCATCCCGCGCGGCCATGCGCCGCCACCAGTGCATCAATCTGATCCAGCGACGCCAGATCTCCGTTCATTTTCCAGTTGCCAGCGGCCAGTTTGCGCGGTGCCATGTCATCCCTCCTAAGGTTTGGGATGGCTTAAAAGCCCCGGCCCGCGCGTGCAACAGCGATAGCGCCAACAGCCATCACGACCCCACGCGGCTGCCCTGCAAGGGTTCAAAGGTCACCGATTCCCCGCAACCGCAGGCATCGGTGACATTCGGATTGCGGAATTTGAACCCGGATTCCAACAGCCCGGTTTCATAATCAATTTCGGTCCCGAACAAAAACATCTGCGCCATCGGGGCGATCATGACGCGGGCTTCGCCCTGTTCGACGACTTCTTCGTTGGGGGCGGGGGCAGAGGCCAGCTCCATCGTGTATTCCATGCCCGCGCAGCCGCCTTTCTTCAGCCCGATGCGCAGGCCAAATGCGTTTTTGCCCGCCATCAGGCGCGCGATCTGCCGTTCGGCGGCGGGGGTGATGGTGACCGGGACGGTGCCGGGAATGGCGAACATGGCGTGATCCTTTTGCTTGCCGTCAATTTAGGTTTGCACTGCGGCCTGCGCAAGGGACCGCGCCCCGTTGCACCGGCGCGCGATGACGCGCATAAACGCCGTTATTGTCATAGGGGGGCGCATGGTCACGTTTTTGTCAGGTTTTGGAACGGGGCTGTCGCTGATCATGGCGATTGGCGCGCAGAACGCCTTTGTCCTGAAACAGGGGTTGCTGCGGCAGCATGTGTTTGTGATCTGCCTGTTCTGTGCCGTGTCGGATGCGTTTCTGATTGGCTTGGGCGTCGCCGGAATGGCGGGGCTGGAACGCGCGATCCCGTGGATCATCCCCGCGATGCGGTGGGGTGGGGCCGCGTTTTTGCTGGCCTATGGCGCGCGGTCGTTTCTGGCGGCGTGGCGCGGCGGCCAGTCGCTGGAGGCCTCGGGCAGCGTCACCAGCCTGACCACGTCGCTGATGACCATTGCGGCGCTGACCTGGCTGAACCCGCATGTGTATCTGGATACCGTGGTTTTGCTGGGCAGCATCGCGGCGCAGATGCCGGATCGTTGGGTCTTTGCCGCCGGGGCGATGACGGGGTCATTCGTGTTTTTCTTTGGTCTGGGCTATGGCGCGCGCCTGTTGCAGCCGCTGTTTCGCCAGCCCCGCGCGTGGCAGGTGCTGGATGCGGCGGTGGGCGCAGTCATGTGGCTGATTGCGGCTAAGCTGATCTGGGCCTAGGCCATGTCACAACCGCTGAAAGCCCGCCCAGATCGGACCGCTCCAGCCGCAATTCGCCCCCATGAAGCGCGGCCAGATCGGCGACAATCGCCAGCCCCAGCCCGGTGCCGGGCGGGCCGTGTTCGTCCAGCCGCGCGCCGCGTGTCATCGCCTGCGCGGCGGATTCGGGGGGCAGGCCGGGGCCGTCATCTTCGATTTTCAGGGCTGTATTCGTGGCGGTGATGCGCAACCGGCTGCGCCCCCATTTCGCGGCGTTTTCGCACAGATTGCCGATGATTTCGTCCAGATCCTGACGCTCGCCCGGAAAGGTCACGTCGCCCGTGCAGATGACTTCGGCGGTCATGCCGCGATCCTGCATCGGCCAACGCAGCACCATCAGAATGTCGTCGATCACCGGGCGCACCGGCGTTCGTTGCCCCAATACCGCCGCGCCGGAACTGCGTGCGCGCCGCAGGTGCCAGCCGATCAGCCGATCCATCCGCGCAATCAGCGCCTGCCCCGGATCGCCGGGCGGCAATTCATTCGACAGCGCCGCCAAGGGCGTTTTCAGCGAATGGGCCAGATTGCCCAGATGCTGGCGGGATCGGGTCAGCAATTCGGTGTTCTGATCCAGAGCGGCGTTGATTTCGGTGGTCAGCGGGCGCAGTTCGGACACATCGGGCAGCGCCAGCCGGTCGCGCGCGCCCGCCCGCACGGCGCGCAGATCGGCCTGCACCCGGTCCAGACTGCGCAAGCCCGCGGTCACCTGAATGACGCTGGCCAGTGCCAGCCCGATGCCCAAAACCGCCAAGGCTGCGGCCAAGGTTGGGATAATCTGGCGCAGGCTGTCGCGGATGTCGGACTGCGGCGCGGTGACGGTCAGGGCAATCACCGCGTCGCTGTCGGGGATCGTCACCTGACGCCGCAGCACCCGCAGCGCCGCACCATCCGACCCCGCGCCGGTGCCGCCGCTGTATTCCCCCTCAGGCCCGCTGAGCTGCCCATCCAGCAAAGACGCGGACCGCGCCACCACCCGGTCATCCGCCGCGACCTGCCAATACCAGCCGCTGAAGGGCAGCGAAAAGCGCGGATCATCGGGCGAATGGGTCAGCGCAACCGCTCCACCCTGCGCGTTCAGCGCCACCATCAGCCCATCCGCCGCCGCCTCCATTTCCGCGTCAAAGCGGGCGGTCACAAACCGTTCCAACAGCCCAGCAATCACCAGAAACGCGGCCATCAGCGCGACCGCCAGCCACACCCCGCCAAGGATCAACAGCCGCCCCCGGATCGACCGCATCAGGCCCCCGACCGCAGGATGTAACCTTCGCCCCGGCGGGTTTCGATCACGCCGTCGCCCACTTTGCGGCGCAGGCGGCCGATCACCACCTCGATGGATTTGAAATCGCGGTCGGTGTCGGCCTGATACAAATGTTCGGATAATTCGGTGCGGCTGACCACGCGGTTCTGATGGTGGATCAGATAGGCCATGATCCGCGCTTCAAACGCCGTCAGTTTCAGCGCCATGCCGTCCAGCGTGATCACCCCTAACTGGCTGTCCAGTTGCAGCCGCCCCGCCGGAATGACCGGGCGCACATGCCCCGCCGCCCGCCGGATCAGGGTTTGCGCGCGCAGAACCACTTCGTCCAGACGAAAGGGTTTGACGGCGTAATCATCGGCGCCCGCGCGGAAACCTGCGACCTTATCGCTCCAATCGCCGCGGGCGGTCAGGATCAGAACCGGCATGGTCACCCCCTGATCGCGCCAGCGGGTCAGCACCTGCAATCCCGGCATCCCCGGCAGGCCCAGATCCAAGATCGCCACGTCATAGGTTTCCGTCGCGCCCAGAAATTCACCCTGTTCGCCGTCATCCGCGTGATCGGTGACAAAGCCCGCCGCGCGCATCGCATCCGCCAATTGCCCGGCCAGAACCGGATCATCCTCAACAATCAAAGCGCGCATTTATGTTCCTTTGCGTCGTGCCTGAAGCTGGCCCTGACCGGCTACATCCAGAAACCGCCCGTCGCGGGCGTCCATGCGGATCACCAGCAGATGCCGCGCAGGGGTCAGCAGGCGGAATTCGTAAACCAGTTGTGCGCCCAGTTCCATTTCGTCCGGGGTTGGCGGTTTGGGCGCTGCCGCAATCAAGCGCCCCTGATACCGCGCCGTCACCCGCACCGCCGCGTCGTGAAAGGGCAGAGGCCGGAACGCATGATCCCACCCATCCTGCGCCGCCAGTGGCGGGGCAAGAAAAACGGCCAACAGAATCACAATTGCGCGTAACATGCCGCCATTATGGCACGAAAAACCAAACGAAACCCTAACAGGATATTGGCGATTCATTCGGTTGTCGTTTCGTAAAAGCGATTCGTCCGGCCCAGACAGGGCCAAAACCGAAAAAGGAAAAGACATGAGCATGAAACACATCGCAGGCACCGCCGCCCTGATCATCGCTGTTGCTGGCACCGCATTCGCGCAAACCGCACCGGTGATTCCGGCCCCCGCACCGGCGCAGAGCCAAACCACGGCGCTGCCGTCGCAACTGACCGTGCTGGGCCTGACCGTGACGGGCGACGACACCACCCGCCGGGGCGACCGCCGCCTGACCGGCACGCTGGCCGATGACACCGCCGTGACCGCGATTGTGTCGCGCGACGGCGCGCTGCGCGGCATTGACGCGGGCGAGGGCGCGATGCCCGACTTTGCCCTGACGCAGCTTCTGCCGCAAACCGTGCGGGACGCGGATATTTACGCTCAGTTCAGCGTGATCAACGCTGTGGGTTTGGGCGATCAGGGGTTCGGGTTGCGCGGCGTTGACGGCTCGGGCCAGAAGATCCGCGCGATGTTTGACGATGCGGGGCGGGTGATGCGCTTTGCCCGCGGCGATGATGACCGCCGCGAGATGCGCGGCCATGGCGGCAAAGACCATGCCGGTAAGCGCGGCGACCGTGGCCCGCGCGGTGACCGGGGCGAACGCGGCGATCGGGGCGAACGCCAGATGCGCGCCGATTTCGACACCGCCGCCGTCGTTCAGCGTTTGCAGGACGCCGGTTATTCGAACCTTGGCACCGTGCAGCAGAACCGAGGCCGCGCCACCGTTGACGCCACTAACCCGCAGGGCGAAACCGTCCGGCTGGAACTGAACCGCAGCGGCGACGTCATCCGCGAAACCGCCCGCTGATGGGCGCGAACGGCACCCCCGCCGGGGTGCCGTTTTGCCCTCGCCTTAGCCTTGCGATACCGCGCGCGCGCCTGTAAACGCGGGGTCAACGAAAGGAAACGTCATGTCCATCACCGAGGATCAGGCCCGCAAGGTCGCGCATCTGGCGCGCATCGCGGTTGACCCTGCCGCTTTGCCGGCGCTTGCCAATGAAATCAACGGCATCCTGCATTTCATGGAACAGCTGAACGAAGTGGATGTCGACGGCGTCGAACCCATGACCGGCGTCACACCCATGCGGCTGAAACGGCGCGATGATCAGGTGACGGCGGGTGGCGCTCAGGCGCAGGTTCTGGCCAATGCGCCCGACGCGCGCGAGGGATTCTTTGCTGTGCCAAAGGTGGTGGAATGACCGATCTGAATAAACTGACGATTGCGGATGCGCGCGACGCGCTGCGCCGTGGGGATGTCACCGCCGTTGAATTGACCGATGCCTGCCTGACCGCGATTGACGGGGCCGGGGCGCTGAACGCCTTTGTTCACATGACCGCCGATAAGGCGCAGGACATGGCCCGCGCCGCCGATGCCCGCATCCGTGCCGGTGACGGCGTGGCGATGACCGGCATCCCTGTGGGGATCAAGGATAACTTTTGCGTCCAAGGCGTGCCGACGCAGGCCGCCAGCCGCATTTTGCAGGGATTCCGTCCCGAATATGAATCGACCGTGACCAAAAACCTGTGGGATGCGGGTGCGGTCATGCTGGGCAAGCTGAACCAGGACGAATTCGCCATGGGTTCGGCCAATGAAAACAGCGTCTATGGCCCTGCCGTGAACCCGTGGCGCGACGGCGACACGCAACTGACGCCGGGCGGATCGTCGGGCGGGTCGGCGGCGGCCGTGGCTGCGGATCTGTGTCTGGCCGCGACCGGCACCGATACCGGCGGGTCGATCCGCGAACCGGCGGCCTTTACCGGCACCGTGGGCCTGAAGCCGACCTATGGCCGGGTCAGCCGGTGGGGGATCATCGCCTATGCCAGCTCGCTGGATCAGGCGGGGCCGATGACCAAATCGGTGCGCGACGCGGCGATCATGCTGGGCGCCATGGCCTCGGTCGATCCGATGGATTCGACCAGTGCCGACATTGCTGTGCCGGATTTCGAAGCCGCCCTGACCGGCGACATTCGCGGCAAACGCATCGGGATTCCGCGTGAATACCGCGTTGACGGGATGCCCGATGACATCGACGCGCTGTGGCGCAAGGGCGCGGATATGCTGCGCGATGCGGGCGCAGAAATCGTGGACATCAGCCTGCCGCATACGAAATACGCGCTGCCAGCCTATTACGTTGTGGCCTTGGCCGAAGCATCGTCGAATCTGGCGCGTTATGACGGGGTGCGTTACGGGCATCGCGCGACGCTGGGCGCCGGTGACGGCATCGTCGATATGTATGAAAAAACCCGCGCCCAAGGGTTCGGCCCCGAGGTTCAGCGCCGCATCATCATCGGCACCTATGTTCTGTCGGCGGGGTTCTATGACGCGTATTACAACCGCGCGCGCAAGGTGCGGGCGCTGATCAAGCGCGACTTTGAACAGGCATTCGACAGCGGCATTGACGCGATTCTGGCACCCGCCACGCCGTCATCGGCCTTTGCCATCGGCGCATCCGACAGCCACGATCCGGTGCAGATGTATCTGAACGACGTGTTCACGGTGACGCTGAACCTTGCGGGTCTGCCGGGGATCTCGGTCCCGATGGGGCTGGACGCCAAGGGTCTGCCGCTGGGGATGCAACTGTTCGGCCGCCCGTTCGAAGAAGGCGATCTGCTGAATCAGGCCAGCGTGCTGGAACGCGCGGCGGGTTTTGTGGCCAAGCCGGATCGTTGGTGGTAAGATCAGGCGAAACTAGGGGGGCGATATGCGCGGCGTGATGATTTTGGGTGTGCTGGCCGTTGCCGGTTGCGGCGCCCACAGCGGGATGAACCCGAATTACCAGATGGGCGGCGACGCTTATGGTCAGTATAAAATCGCGCGCGAAGCGGCCCTGACCGGCACCACGGTGCCGTCGCAGGTCATTCCGGTGGCGCGTCCGTTCTATGCCCCCACGGCGGCGGATATTGCGGGGCAAAACCCCGTGCCGCCCGCGCCGGTTCGCTGGCGCGCGCCTCAACCCGCGGCGGGTGACGCGCCGCTGTGATCAGCCCGAACCATGGCGACCGGCGGGGCCAGCGGCCCAGCCTGATCGTGCTGCACTATACCGGCATGGCGGATGCGGCATCAGCCCGCGCGCGCCTCTGCGACCCCGAGGCCGAGGTCAGCGCCCATTACCTGATCGACGAAACCGGTGCGGTTGAGCAATTGGTTCCCGAGGATCGCCGCGCATGGCATGCCGGTGCCGGATCGTGGCGCGGTCAGGATGACGTCAATTCCCGCAGCATTGGGATTGAAATAGCCAATCCCGGCGACCGTCCTTTTGCTGCCGCGCAGATGGATGCATTAACCGATCTGCTGCGCGGGATGATGAGCCGGTGGGGCATCGGCCCCAAGGGGGTGATCGCCCATTCCGATCTGGCCCCCACGCGTAAATGCGACCCCGGCCCGCGATTTGATTGGGAACGCTTAGCGCGTCAGGGGCTGGCGCTGTGGTCGGGGCCGGGCGCGGATCGCCCTCTGGCCGACAGCCTGACCGCAATTGGTTACCCGGACGCACCGGCTGATATGCGGCTGGCGGCGTTTCGGTTGCGCTTTCGCCCCTGGGGCGCGGGGGCCGAAACCGAACAGGACCGCCGCGCGGCGGCTTGGGTCGCGGACCATCAGGTCGGCTTTGAATATCAAGCGGGTCAGGGGGCGTTGCCCCCGTCGCCTGAAGGCGACTCCCCCAGGATATTTTGACACAGAAGATACCGATGAACCTGCGCGTCTTTGATAAGATCATTTCCGATCGCGGGTCACGCTATGCGGTGTCGGGTGCGCCCGCATCGAACCCCGCGCAGGTGGCGGCATTGATTGCGGAATTGCGTGCGAATAAACGCTTTGCAAAGGCGACGCATCACAGTTGGGCGGCGGTGCTGTCGGGTGAACCGGCGCGCGATGATGATGGCGAAACCGGGGCGGGGGCGTTGATCTTGCAGATGATCGAACGCGCGGAATTGCGGGATCATGTGATTATTGTCACCCGTTGGTATGGCGGCAAACATCTGGGCGGGGACCGGTTTCGACATGTCGCGGATGCGGTCCGGCATTACTTACGCGAAACGGGCTTGGGTTAGGCGCGTCGGCTTTATCTTCTGTGCTTAAATATCCCGCAGGGTCCGGGGGCGCGTAGCCCCCGGCGCTGTCCATTCAGAACCGGCGTTCGCGGCGCAGGGCGTTTGCTTGGGCGCGGTTCAGGGCTTCGGTCGGGTTGGTGCCGCGTTGCTGCGCGCGCTGCCACAGGCGCAGGCAGGACGTGGCCGACCACGGCAGCGCGGCATCCGCCATCCACCGGCGCAGCGGCTGGGGCAGGGCGTCATAGCGCGCCATCGGGTTGGCGGTGCGGCGGCGGCGTTGAGCGGTATGGCCAAGATTGCCGGTCATGGGGGATCCGTTGCAGTTTTACGTTATGTAATACTATATCAAAACTCACGCAAGAAAAAAGCGGGGCTGTCACGCCCCGCCCGATCTTACCGCAGCGCCGCGATGATGCGCGCCCAGGACCGCGCGCCTTTGGCAAAGCTGTCCACATCGTATTTTTCGTTCGGCGAATGGATGCGGTCATCGTCGCGGGCAAAGCCGATCAGCATGGCGTCCATACCCAGCAATTCCTTGAAATCGCCCGCGATTGGGATGGACCCGCCCGCCCCGATATAGGCCGCATCAACGCCCCATTCATCGGTCAGCGCCTGTTTCGCCTGACCAAAGGCCGGGTCGCTGGTGTCCATCACGCTGGCGGGGCTGGCGCCGTGATCGGTGAAATCGACCCGGCAATCATCGGGGACAAAGCGGTGGATATGGTCCTGAAACGCGGTGCGGATTTTTTCGGGGTCTTGCTGGCCGGTCAGGCGAAAGCTGACCTTGGCGCTTGCCTGCGCGGGCAGCACGGTTTTGAAGCCCGCACCCGTGTAACCGCCCGTAATCCCGTTGATTTCGGCGGTCGGTTGGTTCCACAGCATTTCTAACGGAGTGCGCCCGCGTTCGCCAATGGGTGTGGTCAGACCGACGCCCGACAAAAACCCTGCCGCGTCAAAGTTCAGCGCGTCCCAATCGGCGCGCAGATCATCGGTCAATTCCTGCACGCCGTCATAAAAACCGGGCAGGGTGACGCGGCCGGTGTCGTCCTTCAACGCGGCCAGAGCCTGCGCCAGAATCAGGATCGGGTTTGCGGCCAGCCCGCCAAAGGCGCCGGAATGAAGATCGCGGTCGGCGGCGTGGATGGTGACCTCTTGCCCGACCAGACCGCGCAATTGGGTGGTGATGGCGGGGCGGCCATCGGCATACAGCCCGGTGTCGCAGATCATCGCCAGCGACGCCCGCAGTTCATCGGCATTGTCGCGCAGGAACGGACGCAGCGACGGAGAACCGGATTCCTCTTCGCCTTCGCACAGGATGGTGATGTCGGTGGGCAATTCGCCGTGGATGTCGCGCCATGCGCGGAACGCCTCGACAAAGGTCATCAGCTGGCCTTTGTCATCGGATGCGCCGCGCGCCCGGATCACGCGGCCTTGCGGGGTGTCCTGAATTTCGGGATCAAACGGCGCGCGGTCCCATAGCTCAACCGGATCAACGGGTTGCACGTCATAGTGGCCGTAAAACAGTAACGGGCGGGCATCGCCGCGCGGGCTGTGGGCGACGACCATCGGATGACCCGGCGTGTCGCGCAGCTGCGCGTCGAACCCCAAGTCGCGCAATTCATTCGCCAGCCATTCCGCCGCCGCGCGCACATCGCCGTTATGTGCCGGATCGGTGGAAATCGACGGGATACGCAGAAACGCCTTCAGCCGGTTCAGCGCGTCATCCAGCCCCGTATCCAGCCGGTCCAGCACCTGATTGAGTTTGTCTTGGGTCATCATTCGCGCCTTTCCTGACGGTTGATCTGTGTTTCCGGGATAGGCATTTCGTCGCGTCATGACGTTTTGCCCTGTTTTTTTCGCGCTTTGACCTTTATCAAGGTCGCGCCGCGCTTGATCAGACAGAATGATCATACCCAGCCATCTATGCAAGGGAACGCCCGCATGAATTACGACGCCGCACTGGATCTGGCCATTTCTCGTCTGCATGACGAAGGACGATACCGCACGTTCATTGACATTGAACGCGCCAAGGGCCGGTTTCCGCAGGCGGTCTGGAACCGTCCCGATGGTGAAAAACAAGACATCACCGTGTGGTGCGGCAATGATTATCTGGGCATGGGGCAACATCCGGTCGTTCTGGACGCCATGCATCAGGCCTTGGACGCCGCCGGTGCGGGGTCGGGCGGCACGCGCAATATTTCCGGCACGACGGCCTATCACAAACGGTTAGAGGCCGAACTGGCCGACCTGCACGACAAAGAGGCCGCGCTGATTTTCAGCAGTGCCTATGTCGCGAATGACGCCACGCTGTCCACGCTGCCCAAGCTGTTTCCGGGGCTGATCATCTATTCCGATTCGCTGAACCACGCATCCATGATCGAAGGGATCAAACGCAATGGCGGCGAAAAACGTGTGTTCCGTCACAATGATGTGGCGCATCTGCGGGAATTGATGGCCGCGGATGATCCGGCGGCACCCAAACTGATTGCGTTCGAATCCATCTATTCAATGGATGGAGATTTCGGGCCGATTGCGGCCATCTGCGATCTGGCCGATGAATTTGGCGCGCTGACCTATCTGGACGAAGTTCACGCGGTCGGCATGTATGGCCCGCGTGGTGGTGGCGTGGCGGAACGCGACGGATTGTCGCACCGCATCGACATTTTCAACGGCACGCTGGGCAAGGCGTTTGGCGTGTTTGGCGGCTACATCGCGGGCAGCGCGAAAATGTGCGACGCGATCCGGTCCTATGCGCCGGGGTTCATCTTTACCACGTCTCTGCCGCCTGCGGTTGCAGCGGGGGCGGCGGCGTCGATTGCCTATCTGAAAACGGCGGCGGGGCAGGACTTGCGCGATGCCCAGCAATTGCACGCCCGGATTTTGAAAGACCGGCTGAAATCGCTGGGGATGCCGATTATCGACCATGGCAGCCATATTGTGCCGGTGCATGTCGGCCATCCGGTGCATTGTAAAATGCTGTCCGACATGCTGCTGTCCGATCACGGCGTTTATGTGCAGCCGATCAATTTCCCGACCGTGCCGCGCGGCACCGAACGGCTGCGGTTCACGCCGTCGCCCGTGCATGACCCCAAACAGATCGACCATCTGGTTCGCGCCATGGATCGGCTGTGGTCACATTGCGCGCTGAATCGCGCGGAATTAAGCGCATAGGATAAATCAGCGGGTGAACCGCTCTCGCCAGCGTGATAACCTTTGGTTAAAGAACCTGTGGCATGATCTGATTCGGATCGGCCACATAATCGGCGAAAGAGGCATTCGGGATGAGCAGGCTGCGGGACACTTACCCGGCAGATGAGGTGTTGCCAATCGAATCGGGCTTGCCCGATGATGACACCCGGCTTGGCGATCTTATGCGTGGCGAACGGGCGACGCTTGGCAAATCCTTGCTGGATGTTCAGCGGGAATTGCGGATTCGCGCGTCTTATGTCGCGGCGATCGAAAATTGCGACATCTCGGCCTTTGATACGCCCAGTTTTATTTCGGGCTATGTCCGGTCTTATGCGCGGTATCTGGGCATGGACCCGGATTGGACGTTCCGCCGGTTCTGCACCGAATCGGGGTTTCAGCCCACGCATGGCATGGCACCGGCGGCGGCTGGCCCGAAACCCACGCGCCGCCCGTCGGACCCGGCCGAGGCATTGGCGAACCCCCGCGCGCTGTTCATCCCGCAGGAACAAAGTTTCTGGTCCGATGTGGAACCCCGCGCGATTGGGTCGGTTCTGGTGCTGGTCGCGGTGGTCTGCGGTCTGGCCTATGGCGGCTACACCGTTCTGCAAGAGGTGCAGCGCGTGACGCTGGCCCCCGGCGAAGGGACGCCCGCGATTGTCACCACGCTGGACCCGGTGGCGCAACCGTCGCTGGTCGGTCCCGAGGTTCAGTTTGACACCGACATCGCCGCGCTGCCCCAGCCCGAGGCGGTTGACCGCATGTATCGCCCGCAAATCCTTGAAGCGCCTGTGTTAACCGCGCGTGACGGTCCGATTGCGGCGATTGATCCGGGGCTGGTCTTTGACGTACCGGATGTGGGGTCGGTGATTGCGTCGGCTGATGTGGCGGCGACTCCGCGCGGAACGGATTTTGGCCCCGACTGGCCCGGTCAGCAGGTCGCAGTGGTCGATGCGCCGGTGCGCACGGTCGCGCCTGACGCGCCGGAATTGGAATTGCTGGCCGCGCGTCCGGCCTGGGTGCGGGTCACATCCGCCGATGGCACCGTGCTGTTGGAGAAAATTATGGATGCGGGCGAACGCTTTACCCTGCCTAAGCTCGAAGACGCGCCCCGCCTGCGCACCGGCAATTCGGGCGCGGTGTATTTCGCGGTGAACGGTCAGACCTATGGCCCGGCAGCACCCGGCGCGCAGGTCATCAGCAATGTGGAACTGTCGCCCAGCAGCCTGACCGACCGTTTCGCCTTGGCCGATATGGCCAAGGATCCCGAACTGGCGCAAATGGTCGCGATTGCGCAGGTCGATGCGGCGCTGACCGGGCCGTTAACCTCGTCGGATTAAGCGTTGAAAACGCCGGGTAAATCGCCCGGCGTTTGCGTTATCCCCCACGATTTATCCCCATGTCCGCGCCAGCAGCCCGATCCAGTTATCGCAGGCGATTTTGCGGATCAGCGCGTCGCCGTAACCATGCGCCTGCATCGCCGCGATCAGCGCGGGCAAGGCCGACACATCCGCCAAATCCGCCGGCATCAACGCGCCGTCGAAATCGGACCCCACGGCGACTCCATCTTCGCCCAGAATGGCCAGCATGTGATCCAGATGCCGCAGCATCGGGTCAAAGCCCGGAAACGGCATCCGCTGCCCATCCGCACGCAGAAAGCTGGTCGCGAAGTTCAACCCCACCAGCCCGCCGCTATCCGCGATGACCTGCAATTGCCGGTCGGTCAGGTTGCGGGTGCTGGGGCAAATCGCGTGAACGGCGCTGTGGGACGCGACCAGAGGCGCGTCGGACAGGGTGGCCACGTCGTTAAAACCGGCCTCGTTCAGATGCGACAGGTCGATCATGATGCGCAGCGCGTTGCATTCGCGGATCAGCGCGCGGCCCAGATCGGTCAGCCCCGGCCCGGTATCCGGGCTGGCCGGAAAGGCAAAGGGAACGCCATGCCCGAACGCGGTTGGCCGCGACCAGACCGGCCCCAACGACCGCAGCCCCATGGCGTGCCAGACATGCAGGGCGTCGGGATCGCGGATCGCCTCGACCCCTTCCATATGCATGATGGCGGCGATGCGTCCGGCATCAATTGTTGCGCGCAGATCGTTGATATTGCGTGAAATATCGACCGTTCCTGTGCGTTCCATGGCCATCAGCGCGGCGGCCTGCGCGAATGCCGGGGGCAGCGCGTCGGCATGGTCAACCGGGTCGGGCAGCGGCACGGCATAGGGCGGGTTCTGCATCAGCGCCATATGCGCGGCGTCGTCATCGCTGGCCGGGCTTGGCACCCAAATCGCAAAGAACCCACCAACGAACCCACCCGCCTGCGCGCGCGGCAGGTCCAGATGCCCCAAGCCGTCGCCGTGGGTCCAGACATGCGGCCCCTGCGCGGCGGCGCGTTGCAGAAAATCATTATGGCCGTCAAACACCGGGATCATGCTGTGCCTTTCCTTAACATTTGCACAACATGCACCGCGCGGGCGGGCGCTGCAATCGGCTTCACGCCGGGGAAAATCGTGCTAGGCTGGACCAATCAGCAAAGGAGAACGCGATGCCCACCATTCGCCGCGATTTCGACGGTCAGACCGTCATCACCACCTTTGACGTCACCCCCGGCAGCGCGCAGGATGTGTTAGAGATGCTGACCGATGCCTGGGATCAGGTCATCAGCCGTCAGCCCGGTTGTCTTGGCGGGGCGATTCATCTGAATGACGCGCAGACGCGGATCGCCACCTATTCGCAATGGCGCGACCGGCGCGATTATCAGGCGATGCTGCGCAGCGACGAAATGCGCCGCCGCAACCGCGATATTCACGCCGCCTGCAAAAGTTTCGAACCCGTCATGTATGAAGTGCAATCGGTGTTTGATAACTGACCGATTTACGCAAAAAGCCCGTGCAATCCGGGTTTTGCGGGGCTAACCTGCGCGAAACGCAGCGGGGGGCGATATGTCGGGCAAAATCATCACGGTGGCGCAGCAAAAGGGCGGTTCGGGGAAAACGACGCTGGCCGTTAATCTTGCCGTGGCGCTTCATGCGCGCGGCCACTCTGTCGCGCTGATCGACACCGACCCGCAGGGCAGTATGGGCCGTTGGTTCATCGAACGGATGCAGGCGCAGGGCGAGGATGAGGCGATGGATTTTTCCACCTCCTCCGCGTGGGGGGCCAGCTATGAATCGGAAAAGCTGAAGAAACGCTTTGACTTCGTCATCATCGACACACCGCCGAAAATCGACAGCGATTTGCGGCCTGCGCTGCGGGTGGCGGATTTGGTGCTGGTGCCGGTGGCAACCAGCCATGTGGATCTGTGGGCGACCGAAGGCGTGCTGGATCTGGCGCGGCGGGAACGGGCCGATATGCTGGTGGTGCTGAACCGTGTGCGTCCGAACACTCGGCTGTCGGCCGAGGTGGCGGAAAAGGCCGTCGAATTGGGCGCGGTTGTGGCTGATACGCAAATCGCGAATCGTGTCGCCTATGCCGAAACGCTGGGGCTGGGGTTGGGCGCGATTGAGCGCGCCAAGACCGGCCCCGCGCGCGACGAAATCGACGCCCTGACCGCCGAGGTGTTGGCGCGCCTAAAGTGACGCGACCCATTCCGGCACGGTGACGGTCGCCGGTCCCAGAATCTGACGGTCGAAATCGGCGCGGTTTGTGCTGGGCTCCAGATTGATTTCCAGACACAGCGCATTGCGCCGACCGGCATGTTGGGCAAACCCCGCCGCCGGATAGACATTGCCCGATGTGCCGATGGCCACGAACAGATGGCTGTTGTCCAAGGCATCCCAGATGCGTTCCATGTGATAGGGCATTTCCCCGAACCACACGATGTCGGGCCGCGTCGCGGGCGCGGTGCAGGCGGGGCAGGGATCGTTCACCTGCATCACCGCAGGCGCGGGCCAGCGATTGCCGCAGACCGCACACAGCGCCGAGTTTAGCGCCCCATGCATATGGATCACATCCGTGCTGCCTGCGCGTTCATGCAGATCATCGACGTTTTGCGTGATCAGGGTCAGGTCGTGTTTGTCGGCCAAGGTGACCAAGGCGCGATGCGCGGCATTGGGTTCCGCCACAGTCGCCGCCGCGCGGCGCATGTTATAGAAACGATGCACCAGATCGGGGTCGCGGATGAACGCTTCGGGCGTGGCGACGTCTTCGATCCGGTGCTGTTCCCACAGCCCGTCACTGGCGCGGAATGTGGCCAGCCCGCTTTCGGCGGAAACACCGGCGCCGGTCAGAACGGTGATGCGCATCAGCGACGGCAGAACGCTTCGGCTTGGTTGGCAAAGTTGCGATAGCGCGCCCAGAAGGCGTTATCGGCGTCGCGTTTGGATGTCCGCACCTCTTGCGCGCGGTGAGGGTCGGCAAAGAACTGCGCGGCGCGGCGTTGATCGGCGCGCGACAGGGTTTGGTTCGCGACCTGCTGGATGCAACCACATAGCGGCGCGTTGCCACGCGCACGGTCGGACCGCACACAGGCATTGTCGATGGGGCCAGCCATGGCCAGGGGCGCGGTCATGACAACCGCAGCGGCCGCGATGATCAGGCGGTTCAACTGCATCTCTGTCTCCTCATAATGTCGGGCGCCGGTTCGTGCGGTTCTTTTGCCCGTGTGTGACACGTCTTTATTACAAAACGGTTAATGCCTGTCATCACGGATGCGTGATGCCCATGGCGTAGGTCACGCCGCGCCGGGCGCAAGATGTGGTGTGTCAGTCCTGCGCGGATGCGTCGGGCGAAAACCCGGCATCGCGAATCACCGATTCGGCGGTCGCGGAATCCAGCCCCGTGACGGTCACGGTTTTTGCCGTCAAATCAACGACAGCCTGCCCGCCTGCGTCGGAAATGGCGGTTTCAATCGCGGCTTTGCAATGCCCGCATGTCATGTCAGAAACGGTCAGGATCATCACACCCCCCTTGCGTTTTGCGTGGTGGGGGCAGAATGATCCGGCATCATCCGAATGGCAAGACGCGGCAGTTGGCCGCAGGGGGCAGCATGACCGGCGACACCAACGACAACAGCCGCGCGGCCCTGTTCATGACGCTGGCCATGGCGCTGTTCGCGATCGAGGACGCCTTTATCAAAGGGTTAAGCCACGCGATCCCCGTATGGCAGATTCTGGCGATGACGGGTGCGCTGTGCATGGTGGCGTTTTGGGTGCAGATGGCGCGCAAGGGCGTGCCGTTTGTGACCCGTGCGCTGATCCATCCCCGCGTGATGACCCGAAACGCGGGTGAAGTCATTGGAACCTTTGGCTTTGTCACCGCGCTTGCCACCGGGGAATTGTCGTCCACCAGTGCCATTTTGCAGGTGCTGCCGCTGGCCTTGGTGCTGGGGGGCGCGGTGTTTCTGGGCGAAAAGGTCGGCTGGCGTCGCTGGCTGTCGGTCGCGATTGGGTTCGCCGGGGTCATGCTGATTTTGCGGCCCGGAACGGCGGCGTTTCATCCGTCGATGCTGTGGGCGGTGCTGGGCGTGATTGGTCTGATGATCCGCGACCTGACCACGCGATTGATTCCGCGCGATATTCCGTCGGATCAATTGTCGGCATCGGCATTCGGCGCGATTGCCATTGCCGGGGTGGTGCTGGCTGTTCTACCCGGTGATCCGCCGGTGATGCCGGGGCTGCGGGAACTGGGCTATGTCGTTGGAACGGTGGTGTTCGGCGTTCTGGCCTATGCCGCTTTGGTCGCTGCGTCGCGTCTGGGCGAAGCCTCGGTCATCGCGCCGTTTCGTTATACTCGGCTGGCATTTGCGCTGTTCGTGGCCGCCGTGGTGTTCGGCGAACGCCCCGATCTGCCGATGTTGATTGGTGCGGGGCTGATCGCGGCGGCGGGCGGTTACGCCATGTGGCGCGAAGCGAACCTGCGTCGTCGCGCCCGCACCCCCGCGGCCAGTCTGGTGAAACGCGGCGAGACCTGATAAACGCGCGCAATCGCCCTTTTCCGCCGCCCTTTCGCCGTGTAAAGCCCGCCTATGACCGACCTTTCATTGATCCGCAATTTCTCGATCGTGGCCCATATTGACCACGGTAAATCCACGCTTGCCGACCGGCTGATTCAGCTGACCGGCACGGTTGCCGAACGCGACATGAAATCCCAGCTGCTGGACAGCATGGATATTGAACGCGAACGCGGCATCACGATCAAGGCGAACACCGTGCGCATTTCCTATCCGGCCAAGGATGGGAACACCTATATTCTGAACCTGATCGACACGCCGGGTCACGTTGACTTTGCCTATGAGGTCAGCCGGTCCATGCGCGCGGTCGAAGGGTCGCTGTTGGTCGTGGACGCCACCCAAGGGGTCGAGGCGCAGACCCTGGCCAATGTCTATCAGGCGATTGACGCCGATCATGACATCGTGCCGGTGCTGAACAAAATTGACCTGCCCGCGTCGGAACCCGACCGCGTAAAGGCCCAGATCGAAGACGTGATCGGCATTGACGCGTCCGAGGCGATCCCGATTTCTGCCAAAACCGGCCTTGGCATCCCCGACGTTTTGGAAGCGATTGTCACCCGTCTGCCCGCCCCGACCGGCGACCGCAACGCGGCGTTGAAGGCGATGCTGGTGGACAGCTGGTATGACCCCTATCTGGGCGTTGTCGTCATGATTCGGGTCATGGATGGCGTCATCCGCAAGGGCGATCAGGTCAAAATGATGCAGACCGGCGCGACCTATCGGTTGGACAAGCTGGCCGTTCTGACCCCCGCCATGCGGGATATTGAGGAACTGGGACCGGGCGAAATCGGCGTGTTCACCGCGTCGATCAAACAGGTGCGCGATACCCGCGTGGGCGACACGATCACCCATGAACGCAAACCAGCGGATGCGGCGCTGCCGGGGTTCAAACCCGCGCAACCCGTTGTGTTCTGTGGTCTTTTCCCCGTCGATGCCAATGATTTCGAGGCCCTGCGCGACGCCATCGAAAAGCTGGCCCTGAATGACGCGTCGTTCAGTTACGAAATGGAAACCTCGGCCGCGCTTGGGTTTGGGTTCCGCTGCGGTTTTCTGGGGCTGCTGCATCTTGAGGTGATCCGCGACCGTCTGGAACGCGAATATGATCTGGATCTGATTACGACCGCGCCGTCGGTGGTGTTCAAACTGCATATGCGCGACGGAGAGGTGCGCGATCTGCACAACCCCGCCGATATGCCCGACCTGACCCATGTGGACCATATCGAAGAACCGCGGATCAAAGCCACGATTATGGTTCCCGATGAATATCTGGGCGATGTGTTGAAACTGTGTCAGGATCGGCGCGGTATTCAGATGGATCTGACCTATGCCGGGTCGCGCGCCATGGCGGTTTATGATTTGCCACTGGCCGAGGTCGTGTTTGATTTCTATGACCGCCTGAAATCGGTGACCAAAGGCTATGCGTCGTTTGATTATCAGATCAGCGAATATCGCGAAGATTATCTGGTCAAAATGTCGATCCTGGTGAATGATGAACCCGTTGACGCCTTGTCGATTATGGTTCACCGCGACCGCGCCGAATCCCGTGGCCGCGTCATGGTGGAAAAGCTGAAAGAGCTGATCCCCCGCCATATGTTCAAAATCCCCATTCAGGCCGCGATTGGCGCGCGCGTGATTGCCCGCGAAACCCTGTCTGCGATGCGCAAAGACGTGACCGCCAAATGTTACGGCGGCGACGCGACGCGTAAGAAAAAGCTGCTGGAAAAGCAAAAAGCGGGTAAGAAAAAGATGCGCCAGTTCGGCAAAGTCGAAATCCCGCAAACGGCGTTTATTCAGGCGCTGAAGATGGATAACTGATTTTCCACGTCCTGCCATAACAACGCCGCGCCTTGGGTGCGGCGTTTGTTTTTCCGGGGGCTTTATGAAAACCACCCTGCGCATTGCAAATTTGTCTTTGCTGATCCTGTTTCCAGTATCATGGTTTATGCCGTTGCTGCATACGGGGCTGCTGCGCCCGCGACGGATTCCGTTTACGGAACGCACGCTGTTTGAATTGGACACGGTAACGATTATATCCGGGCTTCAGGCGCTGTGGGCATCATCGGCGGTTTTGGCGCTTGTCGTGACGGCGGCGGCGATATTCTTTCCGATGCTGAAAACAATCGGGGTCGCATTGATTCAGTTTGACCTGATGTCACCGAAACTGTCGCCCATACTGGCATGGGCGGGTAAATTCGCCATGGCCGATATTTTCCTGATCTCGCTGTATATTCTGATCTTCAAAGGAATAGGGCTGGGCCATGTGAATGTCGCGTGGGGGATGTATTTATTCACAGCCTGCGTTGTCGCGTCGATTATTGTGTTCACGCTGACCGAAAAGAATTGGGGCAGGGGGTAGCGCCGCTTTCCCAAACCCATGGCTGTTGTCCGTCGCGGATCATCTGACCACGAATCGGGGCCGCCCGCTTGCGTTCCGGGATAGCGTTTGCGACAAGGATTTCATGCGCATCTTATTTGTACATCAGAATTTTCCCGGCCAGTTTCCGCATCTTGCCCCGGCTTTGGCCGCGCGGGGGCATCAGGTGCTGGCCCTGACCGATCAGCACAATCAACGCCCGTCCGATGTGCAGGTTGTGCGGTATCGGGCGCCGCGTGCGGTTCAGACCGACGGCGCTCTGGGCCGGACCTATTCGGATTTTGCCGAACGCGGGCTGATGGCGGCGCGAGGGGCGCGGGCGCTGCGCGACCGGCACGGATTCACGCCCGACGTGATTTTCGGGCATCCCGGCTGGGGCGAAACCCTGTTTCTGCGCGAGATTTGGCCCGATGCCAAGCTGTTGGTTTATGCCGAACTGATGTATCGTACGCGCGGCCATGATGTGGGCTTTGACCCCGAAATCAGCGACGGCGGCGATGATGCGCGGATGATGACGGTCGCGCGGTCAGCGCATTTGATTCAATCGCTGGTTCAGGCCGACGCGGCGCTGTCGCCGACGCGGTATCAGGCGGGCAGCTTTCCGCCGGAATTGGCGCATAAAATCAGCGTGATACATGATGGAATTGACACCGACCGCGTCTGTCCCAACCCCGATGCCACGCTGACCCTGCCGAATGGCCAGACCCTGCGCGCGGGGGATGAGGTGGTCAGTTTCGTGTCGCGGTCGCTGGAACCTTATCGCGGGTTTCACGTCTTTATGCGCGCGCTGCCCGATGTGCTGGCCGCGCGTCCGGATGCGCAGATCGTGCTGGTCGGCGGTGACGGGACCAGCTATGGCGGCGCGCCCAAGGACGCCGCGACATGGCGCGCGAAAATGCTGGCCGAACTGGGTGAGCGGCTGGATCTGTCGCGCGTGCATTTTCTGGGGCGCGTTCCTTATGGCGATTATCTGGCGCTGATCCAACTGGCGCGGGTGCATTGTTATCTGACCTATCCCTTTGTTTTGTCGTGGTCTCTGACAGAGACCATGGCGGCGGGGGGCTATATCGTGGCGTCCGACACCGACCCGGTGCGCGAACTGATCCGGGACGGCGAGAACGGGCGGCTGGTGCCGTTTTTCGACATCCCGGCGCTGTCGGCGGCGCTGATCCATGGGCTGTCGGGCGATCCGCAGGCGGGTCGTATCCGCGCGGCGGCGCGCGACACCATCGTGAACGGCTATGACCTGCGGCGGCACAGCCTGCCCGCGCTGATTGACTGGGTGGAAAGCCACGGGCCGATGCGCTAAACACCGCCAAACCAAAGCAAGAGGCCGCAATGACCATCCGCCTGACCGACAGCCGCACCCGGCAAAAACAGGTGCTGACCCCGATTGATGCGGGCAATGTGCGGCTGTATCTGTGCGGGCCGACGGTCTATGATCGCGCGCATCTGGGCAATGCGCGTCCGGTTTTGGTCTTTGACGTGCTGGTGCGTTTGCTGCGGTATGTTTATGGTGAAACATCCGTGACTTATGTGCGGAACTTCACCGATGTTGACGACAAAATCAACGCCGAGGCGCAGCGCCGCAAAGCCGCAGGCGCCCCCGGAAGCTTGGAAGAACTGGTGACCCAGCGGACCGAAGAGACAATCGGCTGGTATCACGACGACATGGACGCCTTGGGCGCCGCGCGGCCCGATCACGAACCCCGCGCGACGGATTTTATCCCGCAGATGATCACGATGATTTCAGACCTGATCGAACGCGGCCATGCCTATGCCGCCGATGAGCATGTGCTGTTCGATGTCCGGTCATTCCCGGAATATGGTGCGTTTTCAGGGCGTTCGGTCGATGACATGATCGCCGGCGCGCGGGTCGAGGTCGCGCCCTATAAACGCGACCCGATGGATTTTGTGCTGTGGAAACCCTCGACCGATGATCTGCCGGGGTGGGACAGCCCGTGGGGGCGCGGGCGTCCGGGCTGGCATATCGAATGTTCGGCCATGTCGGCGGAATTGCTGGGACCGGCCTTTGATATTCACGGCGGCGGCATCGACCTGCTGTTCCCGCATCACGAAAACGAAATCGCGCAAAGCTGCTGCGCCCATCCCGGCCACGGCTTTGCAAGCATTTGGTTGCACAACGAAATGTTGCAGGTCGAGGGTAAGAAAATGTCCAAATCGCTGGGCAATTTCTTTACCGTCCGCGACCTGCTGGATCAGGGCGTCCCGCCCGAGGTGATCCGTTTCGTCATGCTGTCCACCCATTATCGCAAGCCGATGGACTGGACCGCGACCAAAGCCGCCGAGGCCGAGGCCACCCTGCGCCGCTGGCACGATCTGACCCACGGCGTGACCCCGGATGCGGCCCCGGTGGCGGCGGTTGTGGATGCGCTGTCGGATGATCTGAACACGGCGGGCGCGATTGCGGCGCTGCATGATCTGGCGTCGCGCGGGCAGGCGTCGGCGCTGTTGGCCAGTGCGCGGATGTTGGGGCTGTTGCTGCCGGGAATGGGCGACTGGGCGCAAGCAGGCGATGACGCGGCGGCGCTGATCGACGCGCTGTTGACCGCGCGCACAGAGGCCCGCAAAGCCCGCGACTTTGCCCGTTCCGACGCGATCCGCGACGGTTTCGCGGCGGTCGGCGTCGTGGTTAAGGATACGGCGCAGGGCGCAGAATGGTCGCTGGCTCCGGGTTTTGACGCGGACGGGCTGGCCGCTTTGGCGCGCGATCTGTCGTGACGCTCGATATCTGCACTGACCGTTTGCGCAGCGACGACCCCGACCGTTTCGGAGCCGTCCTGACCGCGCGCCCGGACGACCGGGCGGCTTTGGTGACGCTCTATGCGCTGAATCTGGAAATTGCGCGCGCCCCGTTTCAGTCGGCGGAACCGATGCTGTCAGAAATCCGGTTGCAATGGTGGGCCGATCGGCTGGAGGAAATGGGCCGCGGCGTCGCGCCCCCTCTGCATGATGTGTTAACGCCGTTATGGGAGGCATGGGGCGACGGCGCAGGGCAGATGGTGCCGCTGGCCCATGCGCGGCACCGCGATTGCGAACGTCAGCCATTTAAGAATGTCGATCAGGTTATTGAATATGTTTATAAAACGGCGAGTTCTTTAATGTCGTTGGCCGCGCGTCGTTGCGGCGCCCCTGACAGCACGGCCGAGGCTGTGGCCCAGCAAGCGCGCGGGGCGGGGTTAACCGCGTGGCTGCGCGCGCTGCCGCAATTGCAGGCCATGGGCTTGGGCCTGGACGGCGCGCCTGATGATGCGCCGCGCGAGCTGGCCAGTCACGCCCGCGATGCGTTCCGCGCGGCCAGCCATCTGCGGCGCAAAATCCCGGCCAGTGCGGCAGCGGCGCTGTATCCCGGCCCGCGCGTGTCGCGGCTGCTGTCGGAAATCGCGGCGGGGCGGGTGGACGCCTATCAGGACACGCCGCAGGTGACGCCGTTTCAACGCCGCGCATCATTGGCGCGTCTGGCGATGACGGGTCGCTGGTGGCGTTAACACAACATTCACCATAACTGCGAAAACCCCCTTTTCGAAACGCGCAGGCTGTGACAGGAATTGACCTGAACGAGGACTGACGGGGCAGGCGCATATGGCGCAACGCATTGATTCACAAGCACGCACAGGGCTGACGCTGATCGCGCCACCCTTTGTTTATGCGTTGCTGATTCTGGCGGCGCCGCTGCTGACGATCTTTGCCTATAGCTTTTTGACCAATGATTATCTGCGCGTTGTGCGGGAATTCACGCTGGCCAACTATGCTCAGGTGTTCAACGACCCGATTGTGTGGGTGATCATGCTGCGATCCTTCACCGTCGCGGGCGTGGTGACGCTGGTCACGGTCGTTCTGGCCTTTCCGGTGGCCTATTACGTCAGTTTCATGGTGCGCCCCGAACGCAAGGCGCTGTGGCTGTTCCTGATTACGATTCCGTTCTGGACCAGCTATCTGATCCGGGTGTTCCTGTGGAAAGTGATTTTGGGCTATAACGGCGTGGTCAATTCGACACTGACGGGATTGGGGATTATCGACGAACCGCTGACCTTTATTCTGTATAACGTGAACGCAATTGTGATCACATTGGCCCATGCCTATGCGCCCTTTGCAATTTTGCCGATCTTTATCGCCTTGGAAAAAATCGACCGTTCGCTGTTAGAGGCCGGGCGCGATCTGGGCGAAAGCCGCGCGATGACCTTTTTCCGGGTGACGCTGCCGCTGGCAATGCCGGGGGTCGTGGCGGCGGTGCTGATCGTGTTCATCCCGACCATTGGTGATTACGTCACGCCGACGGTGATTGGCGGCGGCAAAATCCCGATGATTTCCAACCTGATACAGAAAGAAATGCTGGGTCTGGCAAACCGCCCGCTGGGATCTGCATTGGCCGTCACGACGATGTTTCTGGTCGCTGTGGCCAGCCTGCTGTTCCTGTTCCTGAACCGTCGTTTCCTAAAGGTCCGGCAATGAGCGCGCGATCAAAAGGCCGGGGGCTGCAAGCCTATGCCCTGTTATATCTGCTGTTTTTATACGCGCCGATCCTGCTGCTGCCGATCTTTGCGTTCAATTCCGGCACGGTGATTGCCTTTCCGTTGCAAGGGTTTACGACCGATTGGTTCGCGCAGATGTGGGGCAACGCCACGCTGCGCCGCGCGTTAACCAATTCGCTGACCATTGCGGTGTCGGCGGCGGTGTTCGCCACCTGTCTGGGCGTGTTCGCGGCGCGGGCCTCGACTCGGTATGAATGGCCGGCCAAGGGTCCGATGATGGGCTTCATCATGCTGCCCATGGTGCTGCCCGAAATCATCGTCGCGATGTCGCTGTTGGTGGTGCTGTTGGGCGTGGGCGTGCAACTGTCGATCCTGACAGTGATTGTCGGCCATACGCTGATTTGTATGCCCTATGCGATTGCGATTTTATCGACGGCGTTCTCCAGCCTTGATAAATCACTAGAGGAGGCCGCCTATGATCTGGGCGAAACCCGTCTGGGCGCCTTTCGTCTGGTCACGCTGCCCTTGGTGATGCCGGGAATTATCAGTTCGCTGTTGATTTCATTCACAATCAGTCTGGATGAATTCATCATCGCGTTCTTTTTGGCGGGCAATGAACCGACCTTGCCGACCTATATCTTTAGCCAGCTGCGGTTCCCGCGCGCCATTCCTGTCATCATGGCGCTTGGGACGGTGCTGGTTGTACTGTCCGTCGTTCTGTTGGCGATTGGCGAATATTTCCGCCGCCGTGGCAATGCCCGAATCGGCGGTTCCCCGACCGGAGGATTGGTGTGACCCAAACGCCCACGAAACCGATGCCCGCAAAACCGATGATCGAATGTCAGGATCTGCACAAATATTATGGCGATTATCACGCCCTGCGCGGGATTGATCTGACCATCAATTCGGGCGAATTTTTTTCGCTGCTGGGGCCGTCGGGTTGCGGCAAAACCACGCTGCTGCGCACGATTGCGGGGTTCGAAGATATTGGCAGCGGGGTGGTGCTGATCGACGGCAAATCCATGCAGGACGTGCCGGCGAACAAGCGCCCCACGAATATGGTGTTCCAATCCTATGCGATTTTCCCGCATCTGACGGTGGCGGAAAACGTGGCCTTTGGCCTGCGCCGCGATCCGCGCAGCAAAGCGGAAAAAGCTGCGGCGGTTGAACAGGCGTTAACCATGGTCGGGCTAAAGGGTTACGGCACACGCGCGGCGCATGCCCTGTCGGGGGGGCAGCGTCAGCGGGTGGCACTGGCCCGCGCGCTGATCCTGAAGCCCAAGGTCTTGTTGCTGGACGAACCCCTGTCGGCACTGGATCGCAAGATGCGCGAACAGATGCAGGTGGAACTGATCAAACTGCAACGGCAGGTCGGGATCACCTTCGTTCTGGTCACCCATGATCAGGAAGAGGCCTTGGTGATGTCCGACCGCATCGCCGTGATGTTTGACGGCGAAATCGCCCAGCTTGACGGACCCGAGGCGCTCTATGCCCGCCCGGTCAGCCGTCGCGTGGCGGATTTTATCGGGGTGATGAATTTCCTGCCCGCGCGGATCACCGGTGAAACGGGCGATATGGTTATGGCCGATGTGCCGGGTTTGGGCGTGGTCGAACTGCCCCAGCGTCAGATCAGCCGCGCCAATGCCGATGATGACGGCCCGATGATCGGGTTCCGCCCGGAAACCATGACCATCGTTGCCGCCGGTCAGCCCCACACCCAACCGCGCGAAACCGAGGCTGTGATCGACGAAGTGGTCTATTACGGCGACATGACCTATTACGATTTGCGGCTGCCGGGGACGGATGGCGCGCGTGTGCCGCCGGTGCGGATTTCGATGCGCAACGTCTTTGGGCGCGACGTGCAGGATGTCGGCACGCGGGTGCGGCTGGCGTGGTCGCCGGGGTCGCTGATCCTGTTTCGTTAAGGAAACGGGGGCAGGGCGGCCTGCGCCTTGCGGGTCAGTCCCGCGCGGATGATGCGGTAGCTGGCATGGATGCGGTGGGTTAATTCATCTGGTGCCGTATCGGCGGGCAGAGCAACCCAACTGCGGTGCAGATAGGGCGCGCGTTCGGCCAGACCGGCGGAAATCAGGGTTTCTGCCATCTCGATGCTGTCGGTTTTCACGCTGACGCGGCGGTCAACCGCGCCGGTCACGGCGAACATCTTGCCGCCGATTTTCCAACAGTCATGCCCGTCCCCCCAAGGGTCGCTGACCTCGGCCCCCGGCAGAGCAGCGCAAATCTGGTGAACGATGTTCATTCCGTGGCCCGTTTGCGTAACGTAATCAGGATGCCGTCGCGCGATCGCAGCGTCAAGCGCAGCACCGGCATGGGCGCGCGCGACCCCGGTGACAGGTGAAACGCGCCGACGATCCGTGCCAGCATAATGACGCCCTCGGCCATGGCTAAGCCCGCTCCGGGGCAGGCGCGCGGACCGGCGGAAAACGGGATAAAGGCATGGCGCGCGCTGTCCTGACCGGCGGGGTTGTCCCAACGGGCCGGGTCGAAATCATCGGGGCGATCCCACAGCCGTTGATGCCGGTGCAGGTGCCAGGGCGAAATGGTTAACTGCGCACCGCGCGGCACGCGGCGGTCGCGGAATGTCTGGCGGCGCCCCGCTGCGCGCGTGAACATCGCCACGCCGGGATAGAGGCGCAGCGTTTCACGAAACACCGCGCGCGTCGCCGGCATCCGCGACAGGGCCGCCATGTCGGGGGTCAGGGTCGCCGCCTCGGCCGCGATTTTCGCCTGCCAATCGGGATGCGCGGCCAAAAGCCACAGCGCCCAAGCCAGCACCGATGCGCTGGTTTCATGCCCGGCCAGAAACATCACCGCGACCTGATCGACCATCTCGGCCCGCGTGAAACAGCGTCCGGTTTCCGAATCAGACGTGGTCATAATCCGCGTCGCCAGATCATCGGGGGCGTCGCCTGCGTCAATTGCCGCCTGCCGATCCGTCACCAGCCGGTCAATCAGCGCGCGGATACGGGCCGCGGTGTCGCGGGTGCGCCGCGAATGGGGGCGCGGCAACCAGCGGGGCCATGGCACCAAAGCCGCGATGTTAACCAAGGGTTGCGCCCGCTGATGCGCCTGAAACGCGGCAAAGACCTGCCCGGCGATGTCGTCGCTGATCGGGATGGAAAACAGCGCGCGGAAAATCACATCGGCGGCGGCATGGGCGGCCACGGGTTCGATATCGGTTTCGCCATCGGACAGCCGCGCAACCGTCGCATCCGCCGCCGCCCAGATCGCGGGCAGCGTGTCGCGGATGCGCCCGCCCTGAAATGCGGGGTCGATGATGCGGCGTTGCTGCGCCCAATCCGCGCCGTTGCTGATGAACACGCCATTGCCCAGCAGGGGGGCCAGACCTTCGCGCATCAGCATGGATTTCGGGAACTGGTCCGGGTCGTTCAGGATGCGCCGCACCAGCTCGGGGTCGTTGCAGAAAAAACTGTGAACGAAGGGCGCGCGAAATTCCGCCATCCAGCCGCGATACAGCCGTTCGGGCAGCGCCGATAACAGGTCGTTGCGAAACCCGGCGATCAGGCCGCGCAGAGTGCTGCGCCCGGTGGTGCCGATGGGGCGGGGGGGTGTCATGGCGCCCCTATGATTCGGCCGGGGGAATGGTCGCGCCCGGCATAGCGATCCGCCAGCGTCAGCCCTCCCGCTGTGATCGCGAAATAGTCATAGTTTTCAGGCCGATCAAAGGCGCACAGATATTGAAAATGCCGCCGGAACCAGCGATGCCGCATGGCGTGTTGCCGTTCCGGGGACAGGTTTTGACGATAGGCCGCCGAAATCACCAAAGGCGCGCGTTGATCCGGCCCGCCCGCACCGCTGACCGCCACCGGATCGCACAGCGCGAAACAACAGGCGTCCCCCGGCGCGGTCACGTCCAGCCAGAACAGCCGGTCGCTGCGCCCAAGGAACGCCAAATCCGCGCGCAACCGGTCCGCGCGGGGCAGAAACGACGCCATCGGCACGACATGCCCCAGCGTCAACAGCGACAGTGCCGGTCCCCCCGGCGGGGCATCGCGCAGGTGATCGGCCAGCAGCGACACCGCCAGATAGGCCCCGGATGAATGACCGACGATCAGAACTTCGTCCACGTTATCCGACAGCGCGTCACGCAGCGTGACCCGAAATTCGCGCAAACGTTGTTCCAATTCAGGGGGATAAGCGCCGCGATGTTCGGCGGTGAACGCGTAATCATGCATCAGGTAATAGGCGAAAATCCGGTGATCCAGCCGGCGCCAGATCAGCATCGCCCCGATAAACACCGGCACCGCCAACCACAGTCCGATCTGCGCCGCGCCCCATGCCGCCAAGGCCGCGACGATCATCTGCGCCAGCAGCACGATGATCGGATAGAGCGCCGCCAGAACCGGCCCGCGCCGCAGCCGCGCCAACCGCCACAGCGCCCCTGACGCAATGTAAACCCACGCCGTCCGCACCAGTTGGGCATAGGTTCCGGCGATGCTGCGCGTCATCGACGCCTGCACCAGATCGGACCAGACCAGCACCTGAATATCGGCGCGCGCGCCGTCGGTCTGGGCCTGCCAGCCAAAGCGCACATCCCGACGCGGCGTCAGCGACAGGTCATAGCCCGCAATCCGCGCCTGCTCCGCGCCTTCGCGGCGGTAAAGCTCGCGATAGCGGCGGGGCGGGATCGGATCAAATCCCGGCAGATACAGAACATGGCGGCGAAAGGTTTTTGACATGGCATCCCTGATCCTGCCGTAAATGTGTTAATTTACGGGGAACAGCAAGCCTTAGCGCGCCTGCCAGCGTGCGGTATGCGATTCAATCGCGGCGATGCGTTTTTCGGGCGACGGATGCGACATCAGCCATGCGGGCGTGCTGTGATTGCGCATGTTCGCCGATAATTTGCGGAACAGTGATATTTGTGGTTCCGTCCCCAACCCCGCGCGGATCATCAGGGCGGCGGCGAATGTGTCGGCCTCGTATTCATTGTTGCGCGACAGACGGGCGGCGATTGTGCTGGCAATGACCGTCGCGATCCACGGGCCAACGAATGGGATAAACCGCCCCAACAGCCCGCCCAAGGCCATACGAACGGCGTTTTGTCCTGCAAAATCAATCATCCGGCGGCGCGAATGGCCCAAACTGACATGCCCCAATTCATGCGCGATAACGGATGCCAGTTCCTCTGGCGTCACCTCGCACGCGTCCAGTTTGCGGATGAACCCGCGCGTCAGAAAAATGCGGCCATCGGCGACGGCAAGGCCGTTCACGGCCTCGACTTCGTAAATATGGGCGGGGATGGTGGGCGCGTTCATCGCCGCGCCCAACTGCGCCAGCACCGGGTTCAGGCGCGGGTGGTTCAAGGGCGTTGAGTTCTGGTTTAAATCCTGACGCATCCGCCATGCGGAAAAAAACCACATAACGACCACATACAGGGCCAGCAGAATGAACGGCAGCAGTCTTAACATGCGGTGACTGTGGCGGCAAATGCGCGCCGCGTCAACGATCAGCCATCTTTGCGGATATAAGTGCCGACATTTGAATGAGGAAAACCCTGCGCAGGAATGGGTTTATCCAAAAACGAACATAAATTATCCCAGCCGGGATTTTTGGTAAAATCAACCACCAGCAAACGATCCGCCGGCACCGTTTCGCGGATCATCTTATCGTGGTTCAGATAGGCTTGGCGAAAGGGTTCGGGGTCTTGGAACACCGAATTCCCATAAACCGCAGCCGATAATTCGTTCATCCATTCGTTGTTTTGACGAATGCGCGCGTCGTGCAATTCAGGCGAGAAATGACTGTGACAGCTTTTCAACCACCGATCCATATCGCGCGTTGTATAGATGAATTTTGCATTCGGGAAATGCTGAACCAATTGCGGAGTCAGTGCAGCCGATGACAGATCCGTCACCGCGTTGCAGTCGCGCACCCACCACGGCCAATCCATAATAATATCGCCATTCACAACCCTGGCAATCGGAGGATTATCACGCACATCATAACCCAAAATCGTCAGGGCGCTTGCCAGCGTTGTGGTGGCAGTTTTCGACAACCCGACGCCAAACACAAATGGGCGGTCATAGGGCATTTTGTCGAACATCTTATACAAAAGACGATTGTATATTTTTTTACTCATCATGGCCATATTCATACTCTTAAACACACAAAACGACTGCTGCGTTACCCTAGAATTCGCATGGCCCGTGTCAACCCTTCCAGCGTCATCGGCATCATGCGGTTTTCAAAAATCTGCTGCACCATGCCGATGGACTGGGTATAAGGCCAATGCGTTTCCGGCACCGGGTTCAGCCAGATATGATCGGGCCATGTGTCACAGGCGCGTTGCAGCCAGACATGACCGGCTTCGTCGTTCCAGTGTTCGTTTGCTCCGCCCGGCACCGCGATTTCATAGGGCGACATCGACGCGTCCCCAACAAAGATGCATTTGTAATCGCGGCCAAATCGGTTCAGAATATCCCAAGTCGGGATTTGGTCGGTCCAGCGGCGATTGTTGTTTTTCCAAACGCCTTCATACAGGCAGTTGTGGAAATAAAAATGTTCCATATGTTTGAATTCAGCCCGCGCGGCGCTGAACAATTCATCGACCACGCGGATATGGTCATCCATCGACCCGCCCACATCCAGAAACAGCAACACCTTCACCGCGTTTCGGCGTTCGGGGCGGGTTTTTACGTCGATATAGCCGTGATCGGCCGTGGCGCGGATGGTTTCGGGCAAATCCAATTCATCGGCGGCGCCATGCCGCGCCCAACTGCGCAGGCGTTTCAACGCGACCTTGATATTCCGCGTGCCCAATTCGACATTATCGTCGAAATCCCGAAATTCGCGTTTATCCCACACCTTGACCGCGCGCCGGTGGCGGGATTCGTGCTGGCCAATGCGCACGCCTTCGGGGTTATAGCCATAGGCGCCAAAGGGCGACGTCCCCGCCGTGCCAATCCATTTATTCCCGCCCTGATGGCGGCCCTGCTGTTCGGCCAGCCGTTCGCGCAATTTGCGCATAAGCTCTTCGAAACTGCCGGACCCCTGAATGGCGGCCTTTTCGTCGTCCGTCAGGAATTTTTCGGCCATTTTGCGAAGCCATTCTTCGGGAATGGCCTGTTCATGCACCAAATCCTGAACCGAAACCGTCTCTAGCCCCGAAAAGGTTTCCCCAAACGCCCGGTCGAAACGGTCGATATGGCGTTCATCTTTGACCAGACACAGCCGCGCAAAGGCATAGAAATCATCGACCGACAGCCCCGTGACCCCGGCCTGCATCCCCCCCATCAGGTCCAGCCATTCGCGCAGCGACACCGGCACGCCCTGACGACGCAGATTGTCCAGAAAGGGCAGGAACATCAGACCGACATCCGGTGAATGATGATCGTGGCAAACAGGCCCAGAACGGCAAAGATCAGCGCAAACACCGCCGCATATTGCGCCCGGTCCCAGCGGTTCCCGCCCAGCCGTCCGGCGCGCGTCCAGCCCAGCAACAGCCCGATAATGGTGGCGGCGATAACGATCATGTCGGTCCTTCCTGTTGATCTTTTACGCCAGCAGATAGACCGTGTTCACCACAGCCGCAACCGGCCGACGATTCGCGCCCCCTTAACACACAGGTTTATGATGGCCCAGCTTGATCACATCCGCCAGCAGATCCAACAGCAGACCACGGTTCCGCAGGCGCAGGCGGTTGCGGCGCTGATGGCGGACAATGCGCCCGACGCGGCGGCGCGGGATGCCATTGCGCGGGCTGCGGCGGATTTGGTCAGCGCCATTCGTCACGACCGCAAACCCGGCATGATGGAGGTCTTTCTGGCCGAATACGGGCTGTCCACCGACGAAGGCGTCGCGCTGATGTGTCTGGCCGAGGCGCTGTTACGCGTCCCCGACGCCGCCACCATGGACGACCTGATCGAAGATAAAATCGCGCCATCCGAATGGGGGCACCATTTGGGCAAATCGTCATCGTCGCTGGTCAATGCGTCCACCTGGGCTTTGATGCTGACGGGGCGGGTGCTGCGCGGGGATGAAACGCCCGGCATTGCGGGGCATCTGCGCAACGCCATGCGGCGGCTGGGGGAACCCGTGATCCGCACCGCCGTTCACCGGGCGATGCGCGAAATGGGCCAGCAATTTGTTCTGGGCGAAACCGTGGCAACCGCGATCCGGCGCGGGCGTGCGATGGTGCGGCGCGGCTATACCTACAGCTATGATATGCTGGGCGAGGCGGCGCGGACCGACCATGACGCCCGCGCCTATCTGGCGGCCTATGAAGGCGCGATCACCGCCCTTGCGTCCGAGGCCATGCAGGACGACATCCGCGACAATCCCGGCATTTCGATCAAGCTGTCGGCGCTGCACCCCCGATACGAAGAAGCACAGCGCGACCGCGTCATGGCCGAACTGGTGCCGGTGGTGCTGCGTCTCTGCCGTCAGGCCAAGGCCGCGAAAATGGGCCTGAATATCGACGCGGAAGAGGCTGACCGGCTGGACATCTCGCTGGACGTGATTCAGGCGGTGCTGTCGGATGCGTCTCTGGCGGGGTGGGATGGGTTCGGCGTGGTGGTGCAGGCCTATGGCAAACGTGCGGCGGGGGTCATTGGCTGGCTGGACGCCTTGGCGCAGGATTTGGACCGCCGCATCATGGTGCGTCTGGTCAAAGGCGCCTATTGGGACACCGAGGTGAAACGCGCCCAAGTCGATGGCCTGCCGGGGTTTCCGGTCTGGACCCATAAATCCGCGACCGATGTGGCGTGGATTTGCTGCGCGCAGAAACTGCTGGACAGCCCGCGCATTTATCCGCAATTCGCCACCCATAACGCCCATTCCGTCGCGACGATCCTGCATCTGGCGGGCGCGCGGCGCGATTTCGAATTTCAGCGCCTGCATGGCATGGGCGAGGCGTTGCACGACATCACCCGCGACCGTCACGGCACGCGCTGCCGCATCTATGCCCCCGTGGGCGCGCATGAAGATTTGCTGGCCTATCTGGTGCGGCGGCTGCTGGAAAACGGCGCGAATTCCAGCTTTGTGAACCGGATTGTCGATGAAACGATCCCCCCGGATCAGGTCGCGCCCGATCCCTTTGCGCAATGGCTGGCGGTGCAGGATCAGCCGCCTGCGGGGCTGTGCGCGCCATCGGACCTGTTCCCTGACCGCGCCAATTCGCAGGGCTTTGATCTGCGCGACCGCGCCACGATTGCGGCACTGGATGCGGCGCGCCAACCCTATCTGACGGCGAGATGGGACGCGCAGCCCATTCTGGCGCAGCCGCGTGACGACGACCGCGCCGCGCATCCGGTCATCAACCCCGCGCGCCCGGATGATCAGCCGGGGCAAGTGGCCTGGGCCACGCCGGGCGATGTCGCCGCCGCTCTGGACCACGCGGCCATCTGGGACGCCGCGCCGCAAACGCGCGCCGAGGCGCTGAACCGCGCCGCCGATCTGCTGGAACACAACCACGCCGAACTTTTTGCCCTGCTGACGCGCGAGGCGGGCAAGACCATGCCCGACGCCGTGGCCGAACTGCGCGAAGCGGTTGATTTCCTGCGCTATTACGCGGGCTTTGCGTCGGGCGATGCGCCGCGCGGGGTGATCACCTGCATTTCACCGTGGAATTTCCCTCTGGCGATTTTCGTTGGTCAGATCGCGGCGGCTTTGGCGGCGGGCAATGCGGTGCTGGCCAAGCCTGCGGAAACCACCGGCCTGATTGCGCATCTGGCCACGCGGCTGCTGCATCAGGCGGGGGTGCCGGTCACGGCGCTGCAATTGCTGCCCGGCGCAGGGCAGGATGTGGGGACGGCGCTGTGTTCGGACGCCCGGATCGCGGGGGTGTGCTTTACCGGCAGCCTGCCGACGGCGCAGGCGATCAACCGCGCCATGGCCGACCACCTGGCCCCCGACGCGCCGCTGATTGCCGAAACCGGCGGGATGAACGCGATGATCGTGGACAGCACCGCGCTGCCCGAACAGGCCGTGCGCGATATTGTCGCCAGTGCGTTTCAATCGGCGGGGCAACGCTGTTCGGCGCTGCGGGTGCTCTATGTGCAGCATGACATTGCCGATAAGGTGCTGGATATGCTGATCGGCGCGATGCAGGAATTGCGTCTGGGCGATCCGTGGCAATGGGACACCGATATCGGGCCGGTGATTTCCGCGCAGGCGCAGGGCGGGATTCACGACTATGTCGCCGCCGCGCGCAACAAAGGCACCGTGCTGCACCGGCTGGTCGCCCCGGCCCGTGGCCATTTCACCGCCCCCACCATCATCGAGGTCGGCAGCATCCACGACATCCCGACCGAGATTTTCGGCCCCGTCCTGCATGTCGCCCGTTTCCACGCGCATGAACTGGATCAGGTGATGGCCGATATCAACGCACGCGGCTTTGGCCTGACGGCGGGGCTGCATACGCGGATCGACGACCGGGTGCAGCATGTGAACACGGTGCTGCGGGTGGGCAATCTGTATGTGAACCGCAACCAGATTGGCGCGGTCGTGGGCAGCCAACCCTTTGGCGGCGAAGGGCTGTCGGGGACCGGACCCAAGGCCGGCGGGCCGCATTACGTCGCCCGGTTCCGCGCCGCGCCGGTCACGCGCAGCGATGCCGCCATGGGCGAGGCCGACGCCGCCACCGTGCAGGCACAACTGGATCAGGCGCTGACCGATGATCGCGCGATTCTGGATCGCTCGGTTCTGCCGGGGCCTACGGGCGAACTGAACCGCCTGACCCTGCATCCGCGCGGCACGGTGCTGTGCCTTGGCCCGGACACCGCAGCGCAGGCACAACAGGCCGCGACCCGAGGCTGCGCCTCCGTTCAGGTCAGCGGCCATCTGAACGCCGACGCCTTGGCACGGCTGTCGGGCATGGCCGTGGTGGTCTATGACGGCCCAGACGATCAGGCGCGGCGCTATCGTCAGGCTCTGGCAGGCCGTGACGGCGCGATTATCCCCTTGGTTTCGCAGGCGCATCTGCGCGATTATGCCGTAATTGAACGGCATCTGTGCGTGGATGTGACCGCATCGGGGGGGAACGCGGCGCTGCTCGCCGGGGTCGATGAATGACAGCGGGTGATTACGATTATATCGTCATCGGGGCGGGATCGGCGGGCTGTGTGCTGGCAAACCGCCTGTCCACGGACCCCCGCAATCGCGTGCTGTTGTTAGAGGCCGGAGGCAGCGACAACCGGTTTTGGGTGCATGTGCCGGTGGGGTATTTGTATGCCATGGGCGACCCGACGCTGGACTGGTGTTATCAGACGGAATCTGAGCCGGGCCTGAACGGGCGGCGGCTGAATTACCCGCGCGGGCGCGTCTTGGGCGGCTGTTCGTCGATCAACGGCATGATCTATATGCGCGGGCAGGCGGCGGATTACGACCGCTGGCGTCAGATGGGCAATCCCGGCTGGGGCTGGGATGATGTGCTGCCGCTGTTTCGGCGGTCGGAACGCCATTACGAACCCGCCAGCGATCTGCACGGCGATGCGGGCGAATTGATCGTCGCACGGCAGCGGCTGAACTGGCCTATTCTGGACGCCGTGGCCGAGGCGGCGCAGGAACTGGGCCTGCCCGCCTGCGCCGATTTCAACGCGGGCGACAATCTGGGCGTGGGCTATTTCCCGGTGACTCAGCGTGGTGGCTTGCGGTGGAACGCGCGCAAGGCGTTTCTGAACCCCGCCCGCAAACGCCCCAATCTGCGGATCCTGACCCATGCGCAGGTCAGCCGGCTGATGCTGGACGGGCGGCGCGTCACCGGCGTGGCCTTTACGCAAAACGGCCAGCCCATGACGGCGCGCGCGGGGCTGGTGATCCTGTCGGCGGGTGCGATCAATTCACCCGCGCTGTTGGAACTGTCGGGCATCGGGCAGGGCGACCGCCTGCGCGATTTGGGGATCAACGTCGCCCATCACCTGCCCGGAGTCGGTGAAAACCTGCAAGATCACCTGCAATTGCGCACCGTCTATCAGATCACCGGCGCGCGCACGCTGAACGACCGCGCGCGGAGTTGGTGGGGCAGGGCGGGGATTGCCGCCGAATATGCATGGCGGCGGTCGGGGCCAATGTCGATGGCGCCCAGCCAGTTGGGGATTTTCGCCAAATCATCCGACGCGTTCGATACCGCCAACATCGAATATCATGTGCAACCGCTGTCGCTGGATAAGTTCGGCGATCCTCTGCATGGCTTTCCGGGGTTGACGGTGTCGGTCTGCAACCTGCGCCCTGACAGCCGCGGCCACAGCCATATCACCAGCCCGGACCCGACCCGCGCACCCGCGATTGCGCCGCGTTATCTGTCCACCGACAGCGACTGTCAGGTGGCGATTGACAGCCTGCGCCACGCACGCCGCCTGATGGCCACCCGCCGGATGGCGGGTTTTTCCCCGGTCGAGGTGAAACCCGGCGCGCATCTGACCAGTGACACGGAACTGGCGCAGGCGGCGGGCGATGTCGGCACGACGATCTTTCACCCGGTCGGGACCACGAAGATGGGGACCGACCCCATGGCCGTAGTGGACCCCGAACTGCGCGTGCATGGGCTGGAGGGCATGCGCATCGCGGATGCCGGGATCATGCCCGCGATTGTGTCGGGCAACACCCACGCCCCCGTGACCATGATCGCCGAAAAGGCCGCGCAAATGATTTTGGCCGCGCGTTAGGGCTTTTCCCGGCGGTCAGCTTACGCTAATACCGCCCGAGTCGGGGCGTAGCGCAGCCTGGTAGCGCGACGGTTTTGGGTACCGTAGGTCGGAGGTTCGAATCCTCTCGCCCCGACCATCACCTAGCTGGTTTTCACCCGCCCACTTTTACAGCTTTGTTCGCGCGCGGCCTGCCTCAGCTTGGCGGCCAATAAATCTGACATCGCCGGGGACAGTGCGACATCGCGTTCGATCACCTCGGACGCGTGCTGAAGCGACCAGCCCATATATTCCAGCCACGGCTTCCAGCGGGCGCATTGCTGTTGTCCCGCGCGCGTCATACAGGCGCAGTCCCGACCGGACGGCATACGGGCGCAGTCCCGACCGGACGGCATACGGGCCGGGCGTTCTTGGGGACTATGACCGCATTTTGCGGCGCAGGCGGTCATCATCGACCGATTGCGCGCGGTGATCACGCGCCGCCAAAAATGATCGATTTCGATCATTATGCGCGGTTTCGGTCATAATTCGGTCACAGTTGCCTGTTATCCGATGCGCAACAACCGGCGTGGTGGGATCATGGACAACCTTCAGAGCAACGGCATCAATCAGCGGCATCAGCAGATCCTGGACCGGCTGCGGCGGGATGGGTTTGCCGATATTCACGCGCTGCAAACCGCGTTGGATGTGTCCACAGCCACCATCCGCCGCGACCTGACGGAACTGGAAGCCTGCGGCCAACTGCGCCGCACGCGCGGCGGCGCGATTGTCATGGGGCAGGTCACGCAGGGCAGCCCGACGGCGGTTCGCGATCTGGCGATGCGCGCGGAAAAAGCGCGGATCGGGCGCGCAACCGCCGCTATGATTGACGATGGCGATGCTGTGTTCATTTCCGCTGGCACCACGGCATTTCAGGCCGCGCGGCTGCTGGCTGCGAACAAAACGCTGCGTTTCATCACCAATGGGCTGGATACGGCGGCACTGCTGACGGATGCGGGTGCGCCGCATGTGCATATGATCGGCGGGCAGTTAGCCCCGATCAACCGGTCGTTTATCGGCCCGCAGGCGATTGATCAGTTGCGCGCCTTTAACGTCGATAAGGCGCTGTTGAACATCGCCGCGATTGATCTGGACCGGCAGGCGATCTGCATGGTGGACCCGGATATGGCGGCGACGACGCGGGCGATGATCGAAATCGCTCAGACCAGCATTCTGACCGCCGATCACACGAAATTCACGCGCAAGGCCATGACGCTGGTCACCGGCCTTGACGCCATCGACATCATTGTCACCGACACTGATACACGCCCCCTGACCGCCGATCTGCCTGACCCTATCGCGCAGAGGTTCGTGTTCTGCTGAGACCACCCCAACCCAAAACCGGAGACGACCATGACCAAAACCAACCGCTTGGCCCTGTGGGCCGGTGCCTCGCTGATCGCGCTGTCGGGTGCGGCCGCGGCGAACACCACGATTGACATGTATTACCCGATTGCCGTTGGCGGCCCGCTGACGCAGGTGATTGACGGCTATGTCGCGCAGTTCATGGAACAGAACCCCGACATCACGGTGAACGCGATTTATTCGGGCAGCTATATCGACACGACGACCAAGGCGCTGACCACGGCCAAAGGTGGCAACCCGCCCGCGCTGGCCGTGCTGCTGGCCACCGACATCTTTACCCTGCTGGACGAAGACGTGATCGCGCCCATCGACAGCTTTGTGACCACGGCCGAAGATCAGGCGTGGCTGGATGGCTTTATGCCCGCCTATATGGCCAGTGCGACGGTGGACGACCATGTCTGGGGCATCCCGTTCCAGCGGTCCACGGCGGTGATGTATTGGAACAAAGACGCCTTCGCCGAGGTCGGTCTGGACCCCGAAACGCCCCCGACCACCTGGGACGAACTGCGCGATTACGCCGAAAAGCTGACCACGGGTGACGGGTCGCGTTACGGCATCGGGATTCCGGGCAATAACGGGTCGAACCAGTGGATGTTTGGCGCCATGACCGCGCAAAACGATGTGCGCCTGATGAACAACGACGGCACCGAAACCTATCTGACCGATCCGCGTGTGGTCGAGACGCTGCAATACTGGGTCGATCTGGAACGCGCCGGCATCCACCCGCCCGGTATTCTGGAATGGGGGACCACGGCGCAGTCGTTCATGGATGGGCAGCTTGCGATGATCTGGTCCACGACCGGCAACCTGACCAATCTGCGCAACAATGCGACGATCAATTTCGGTCTGGCCCCCATGCCGGGCAATCCGAACCCGGCATCGGTGCTGGGCGGCGGCAATCTGTATATCTTTTCCGACGCGCCGGAAGATCAGCAAAAAGCCGCGTTCGAGCTGATCAAATTCATGACCAGCGATGAGATTCTGGCCGATTGGGGCATCCAGACCGGCTATGTCGCGCCGCGTGACGGGTCGTGGGACACCCCCGAACTGCAAGCCTATGTGGCCGAGGTTCCCGCGGCCGAGGTTGCCCGCAAACAGATCCCCGTGTCGGTGCCGGAATGGTCCACCTATGAAAACGGGCGCACCACGCGCGTTCTGAATGACGCCGTGGCCGCCGCGCTGACGGGTCAGAAAACCGCCGAACAGGCGCTGACCGACGCGCAGGCCGAACTGGACCGCATCCTGCGCCCCTATCGCTGATTCAACCGGGCGGCGCGTTTTGTGCCGCCCCTTTACCCACAGGGGCCGCCCTTATGCTGATTGCGCATCTGTCTGATTTTCATGTCTTTTCTGATGTCAAAGAAACCGCACCGGTCCGCGATGACGCCGCCAATGCGGCCCGCGCGGTTGTGCGCGCCGTGGTCGATCACACGCCGGATCTGGTGCTGATTTCGGGCGATCTGGCCGATGGCGGCAGCCCCGCCGATTATGCGCTGATCCGCGATATTCTGGCCCCTCTGACCATGCCGGTTCTGGCGGTTCCCGGCAATCACGATCACCGCGACCATTTCATCGCCGCGTTTGCGGATATGATCCGCTTTGACGGCGGGTTCGCGCAGTTTGACCGGATCATCAAGGGCTTGCGTGTCATCGGGCTGGACACGATGATCCCCGGCGATGTGCGCGGCGAATTATGCGATGCGCGGCTGGACTGGCTGGAACAGCGGCTGGCGCAGCCCCATGACGGCCCCACCTGTCTGATGATGCACCATCCCGTCTTTCCGACCGGCCTTGCCGATATGGATGGCAGCCTGATCCGGGGCGCGGATCGTCTGGCCGCGCTGATCCGGCATCGCGATCTGTATATCATCGCGGGCCATGTGCATCGCCCCGTGCAAACGCTGTGGCAGGGCCATCTTTGCGCCATCGGCGGAGGCCCCGCCTTTCAGCATGTGCTGGATTTCGACCACGCGCCCGGTTTCGTGACCGAGCCATATGTTTTCTACCTGCACCGCCTGTTGCCCTGCGGCAGCGTGACCATTCACCCCTGCCATGATGCAGGCATTCGGACCTGACCCATGATTCACGGCCTTCCTCTGACGCTGAACCATATCCGCAAATCCTTTGGCGGCACCACGGTTCTGCATGATGTGAACATCACCATGCCCGCCGGTAAGTTCACGGCGCTGCTGGGGCCGTCGGGCTGCGGCAAATCCACGCTGCTGCGGCTGATTGCGGGATTTGACAGCCCCGATTCCGGCCAGATTCTGCTGGATGGGCGCGATATTGTCACGCTGGCCCCGGCGGAACGCAATGTGTCGATGGTGTTTCAGAACTATGCCCTGTTTCCGCATCTGAGCGTGGCGCAGAACATCCTGTTTGGTCTGGCCGTGCGCCGCACCCCCGCCGCGGAACAGGACCGGATTCTGGGGCAGGTCGCGCCGATGGTGGGGTTGGACACATTGCTGGACCGCAAACCGGGGCAGCTGTCGGGCGGCCAGCAACAGCGCGTCGCACTGGCACGCGCGATTGTGTCGGAACGCCCGGTCTGCCTGATGGATGAACCGCTGTCCAATCTGGACGCGAAACTGCGCGCGGAAATGCGGGTCGAAATTCGCGCCCTGCAACAGCGGCTGGGCCTGACGATGGTCTATGTCACCCATGATCAGGTCGAAGCGATGACCATGGCCGACCGCATCGTCGTGATGAATGGCGGGCATGTCGATCAGATCGCCACGCCGCGCGAACTCTATGAACGGCCCGCGACGGTGTTTGTGGCGCGCTTTATCGGCACGCCGCCGATGAACCTGATTGATGCGGCGGATCTGTCGGGCTTTGATCCCAAAACGCAAATCGGCATCCGCCCCGAAGATATGCGCCTGTCTGCTGATGGCACGCCCGCGCGTGTCACCGGTGTTGAATATCTGGGCGCCGATCAGTTGGTCACCGCCCAGATCGGTGCCAGCCGGGTGATTTTGCGGATGCCCGCGCGTCTGGGACCGCCGCCCAGCGATGCCTGTGTCACGTGGGACACGGGCGCGCAGCATCTGTTTGACACCGCCACCGGCAAGCGCCTGCCCGACACCGCGCCTGCGCGCGTTTACGCATAAGGGGGCGGCGATGACGATTGAAAAACGCGAATGGATTTATGGCTGGCTGCTGTTGTTGCCCGCCATGGTCCTGTTGCTGACCTTTACCCATCTGCCCGCGATCAACACGCTGATTGACAGTTTCTGGTCCACGCCGCGCGGGCGCCGCCCGTCGGAATTCGTGGGCATCGACAATTACGCCACCCTGATCGCCGACCCGGTGTTTCGCAAAGCGATGTGGAACAACCTGATTTACGCCGTCGTGACGATCCCGGCATCCATCGGGCTGGCCTTGGCCATGGCCTTGGCGGTCTATCGCCCGTTCAGCGGATCGGCGCTGATGCGCATGGCCTATTTCACGCCCACGGTTTTGCCACTGGTCGCGGTCGCGAATATCTGGGTGTTTTTCTATCTGCCGGGGATGGGTCTGTTTGATCAGATCATGGGCTGGTTTGGCATCGGGCCGACGAACCTTTTGGGTCAGCCTCGGTCCGCGCTTTATGCGGTGATGGCGGTGACGGTCTGGAAAGAGGCCGGGTTCTTTATGATCTTTTACCTTGCCGCGCTGCAATCCATCCCCACCAGCCTGCGCGAAGCCGCCGCGTTAGAAGGCTGCGGCCGCATCACCTTTCTGCGCCGCGTGGTCTGGCCGCTGATCATGCCCACGACGCTGTTTATTTCCGTCAATGCGGTGATTAACGCGTTCCGTCTGGTGGACCATATCTTTGTCATGACAAAGGGCGGGCCGGATAACGCATCCACCCTGCTGCTGTATTACATCTACGAAGTCGGATTCCGCTATTGGGATACCGCCTATGCCGCGACGCTGACCGTGGTTCTGGTCGCCATTCTGGCGCTGATCGGGATTGGCCAGTTCTTTCTGATGGACAAACGGGTGCATTACAAATGAAGCTGGACATTCTGTTGATGCGCGCCGGCGCATGGTTGCTGGCCGCGATCTGGATTTTGCCGCTGGCTTATGCGGTGTGGTCGGCCTTTCACCCGCCGATGTATTCGACCCGCTTTGTCTGGGATGCGCCGCTGACGCTGGATAATTTCGTCCGGGCGTGGGACGCCGCGCCATTCGGACGGTATTTTCTGAACACCATCCTGCTGGTGACGATGATTTTGTCGATCCAGCTGGTGTTATGCACGCTGGCCGCGTTTGCCTTTGCCCGGCTGCGGTTCCCGATGAAGGGGTTTCTGTTTGCGCTGGTTCTGCTGCAACTGACGATTATGCCGGACATCTTGCTGGTTCAGAATTACCGCACCATTTACAACCTTGGCTTTCTGGACACGATCTTTGCCATCGGGCTGCCTTATTTTGCGTCGGCCTTTGCCATGTTCCTGCTGCGTCAGACCTTTATGACCATCCCCAAAGAGCTGGACGAGGCCGCGCGTCTGGAAGGCTGTTCCCTGTTGGGGTTGCTGTGGCGTGTCTATGTGCCGCTGGCGAAACCGACCTTTCTGGCCTTTGGGCTGGTGTCGGTCAGCAGTCATTGGAACAACTTTCTGTGGCCGCTGATTATCACCAATTCGGTGCAACGCGCCCGCTGACCGTTGGCCTGTCGGTCTTTGCCACGGCCGAAAGCGGCACCGACTGGGCGATCATCAACGCCGCAACATTGTTATCCACGGCACCGCTGTTGATCGCCTTTTTGATCTTTCAGCGCCAGTTTGTGCAAAGCTTCATGCGCGCGGGCATCAAATGACCCGCAACGGAACCGTTGACATGTAGTAAAACTTCACCCACCGTAGTTTTACGGAAACGGCCACAGCGCCGCGATGGGAGGAAAACATGACAACATTCTGGATTAAAGGCGGCGTCGCGGCGGTGGCGTTGATGGCGGCGGTTCCCGCAGGGGCGGCCGAACTGGTTTACTGGTCGATGTGGAACGAAAACGAACCGCAGGCCGAGGCGTTGAAACAAATCATGGCGGATTACACCGCCGCGAACCCGGAAACGACCTTTAACGTGGTCTGGAACGGGCGGCAGAACCAGACCAAGCTGCGTCAGGCACTGGCCGCGCAGACTCCGGTCGATCTGATGGATCAGGACAGCGACCAATTGGCGGGCGGTCTGCAATTGCAGGGCCAGTTGCGCGATCTGTCATCGGATCTGACCGATGACGTGAAAAACGCGATGCTGCCGGGGGTGCTGTCGCTTTATGGGCAGGATGATGGCGTGGTCCAGCTGCCCTATATCTATAACACCGTGAATTTCTGGTATGACGCCGAGGCGATGGCCGAGATTGGCGAGCCGCCCGCGACATGGGACGACCTGCTGGCGCTGTGTGGTGCGGCGCGGGACGCGGACACGCATCTGCTGGTGATCGAAGGGAACGTCGCGTTCTATAACGCGGCCTATTTCTCGCATTATCTGGCGCGCAAGAATGGGCCGGATGCGATGCTGACCGCCTTTGCCGACAAAACCGGGCAGGGCTGGAACGATCCGGCGGTGCTCGAGGCCGCGCAGGCGGGCCGTCAGCTGTGGGATGCCGATTGCATCGCGCAGGACGCGCGCGGGTTCCAATACCCTGCCGGTCAGACGACGATCGCGCTGGGCGAAACCGTGGGCGAACTGGTGGGCTCGTGGCTGCCGACGGAACTGTCATCGACCGCTGGCCCCGATTTCCAATGGGGTGCGTTCAATTTCCCCGCTGTGGCGGATGGCAAAGGCAAGGCCACCGATCTAGAGGTCGCGATGGTGTCCATTGCGATCCTGAAAAACGCCCCCCATGCGGATGAGGCGGCGGGTTTCCTGAACCACCTGATGGGGGCCGAGGCACAGGCCATTCTGGCCGAAACCGGCGGCGTCGGCGTGACGCGCAGCGGCGTGGCATGGCCGGGCGCATTGGCCAGTGCCGAAACGTCCGCGGCCGAGGCCACGGCCCTGACCCCCTATGGCGGCGGTCTGAACATCCTCTATCCCGAATTTACGTCGCAGGTGTTGCAGCCGGAATACAACCGCATGTTCCTGGGCGAAACCACGCCGGAACAGTTCGTCGCCCGTCTGGTCGACGAAACCAAAAAATACTGGGACAGCCAGAACTGATCCCGATGGTTGGCCGGGACCACCGGCCAACCCCCTGATGTCATGACAAAAAGGGGCGCGTGATGATCCGCCGCCGCATGGTTGTTCTGTTTCTGGTGCCTGCGCTGGTGCTGTATCTGGGGCTGATGATCCTGCCCGCGATCCAGGCCTTTCAGCTCAGCTTTTATGCGACCAGCGGCTTTGGCGATGATCCGGTCTGGGTGGGTCTGCGCAATTACACGCGGCTGTGGGGCGACCCGATTTTCTGGCGCGCGGTGCGCAATATGCTGACGGTGCTGGTCATCGGCGGCGCGGCGGTGTTCGGGCTGGCGTTTTTGTTTACCATGCTGCTCAGTTCCGGGATGTGGGGGAAGAAATTCTTTCGCGCGCTGATTTTCCTGCCGAATATGATCGCGGTGGTGGCGATTACGACGTTCTGGTCGTTTGTGTTCACGCCGCGTTATGGCCTGCTGACCAATCTGCTTAAGGCGATGGGGCTGGACGGTCTGGCCGCAACGCCGTGGACCGCGCCCGAAAACGTGCTGTCGGCAATGATCGTCGGGCTGGTCTGGGTGTCGGCGGGGTTTTTTACCATTCTGGTGCTGGCCGGAGCCGACAAAATCCCGCAAGATATGTTCGAGGCCGCCCGTCTGGAAGGCGCATCCACCTTTCAGATTTTCCGCTATGTCACCTTGCCGATGATCTGGGACATTGTGACGATTGCGGTGGTGCTGTGGTCGATTCAGGCGATCAAGCTGACCGAATTTCCCTATGCCTTTGGCGGGCCGAATATCGACCAGAACCTGTATACGCCGGCGATTTACCTTTACATTATGGGGTTTGGTCAGCGCGAACCGGTCTATGCGCTGGGCTATGCCTCGGCCATCGGGGTGGCGCTGTTTGTGTTCACGCTGATCACCATTGTCGGCCTGCGCCTGCTGATGAAGCGCGACCGGCTGGAGTATTAAGATGACCCATCCCAGCAACCCATCCATCCGCCGCAAGCCCGTGCGCCGTGGCCGTCTGGGCCGGGCCATCAGCTATCTGATCGTGGCGGGCTGGTCGTTCAGTTCGGTGTTCTTTGTCGTCTGGGTGATTTCGGCATCGCTGAAAACCAACCGGCAATTGTTCCGCGAACCGTGGTCGCTGCCGCTGGATCCGGTCTGGGGCAATTACGTCAAGACATGGGTGTCGAACCGCTTTGGCGATTATTTCCTGAACTCGGCTCTGGTGGTGTCGGCATCCGTTTTGGGCATTTTGATCGTGTCGGTTCCGGCGGCCTATGTGCTGGCGCGGGCGCGGTTCCGGGGGCGGGGCGCGATGTCCAGCTTTTTCGCCTTTGGCATGGGGATTCCCTATCCGTTGCTGTTCGTGCCGATTTTCGTGATCATGAATCAGATGCGGCTGGGCGACAGCCTGACCGGGCTGACGCTGGCCTATATCGCGCTGTCGATCCCGTTTTCGATCTATGTGCTTGAAGGGTTTTTCACGTCCCTGCCGTCGGAATTGGAAAGTGCCGCGGTCATTGACGGCTGTTCGGATTTTCAGGTGTTCCGCCATGTGATGTTGCCGCTGGCCATGCCGGGCATTGCGACGGTGGCGATCCTGAATTTCGTCGGGCTGTGGAACGAATATCAATGGTCGCTGGTCTTGCTGAACAGCCCCGATAACCGCACGCTGTCGCTGGGGATTTATGCGCTGATCACATCCATGCAGTATTCGGGCGGCGATTGGGTGGCGTTGTTTGCGGGCGTGACCATTGTGATGGTGCCGACGGTGGTTCTGTTCATTGCGCTGTCGGAAAAGATGATTTCCGGCATCACCATGGGCGGCGTGAAATGACCGCGACGCTGACCGATGCGCAGGTGATCCTGCCGATGGCGTGGCTTGGCCCACCCTGTCCGATGCCGCGATACCGCTGGCAACAGCCGATCCCGGTCAGCGATGCCCCGCCTGTGGGGTTGCAGGGCGATGAGGTCACCCATCTGTTCGACTGGGGCGCGGACAGCATCCTGCCCTATCAGGTGCAGGACCGTTACGACCGCGATCGGCGCGACGCCGCCCTGCCGGTGCAGCAATTGGAAAACGACCGGTTCCGCGCCCGCATCGCACCGGGTCTGGGCGGGCGGCTGACCAGTTTGTTCGACAAAGCCGCAGGGCGCGAATTGCTGTTCTGCAACCCGGTGTTTCAGCCGGCCAATCTGGCGGCGCTGAATGCGTGGTTTTCGGGCGGGGTGGAATGGAACGGCCTGACGCCGGGTCACAGCCCCACGACATGCAGCCCGGTGTTCACCGCGCGGGTCGATACCGAACATGGCCCGGTGCTGCGGCTGTATGAATTTGACCGCACGACCGAATGTGTCTGGCAGATTGACCTGTTTTTGCCGCCCGGTGATGGGCCGCTGGTCATTCATGGCCGCATTATGAACCCCGGCGATGCGCCTGCGCGGGTCTATTGGTGGACGAATATCGCGGTTGCCACGCCGCCGGGGGGGCGGGTGCTGGCGGCGGCGGATGACAGCATCGAACATGTCTTGCCCGATAACCATCTGGAGCGTTTCGCTTTTCCGCGTGACCCGGACGGGTCCTATCCGGGCAACTGGCGCGGGGCGACGTCGGTGTTCTTTCGCGGCGGCAGGCCGGGGCCGGGGATCATCGCCTGCGTGGATGCGGACGGGCAGGGGCTGGCCCATATCGCGACAGAGGGCCTGCCGGGGCGCAAGTTTTTCTATTTCGGCACCGCGCCGGGCGGGCAGCATTGGATGGATTACCTGTCGCAGCCGGGGCAGGGCGATTATGTCGAACTTCAGGCCGGGATCACCCCGCATCAGAACCAGCGGCGGGAATTGGCGCCGGGGGCGGTGCTGGACTGGACCGCGATTTTGGCCCCCGTCACCGTGCCGGGCGCGCATGGCGATTACCATGCCGCCACTGATGCGCTGACGGCGGCCTGTCCGGGCGGGCTGGAACCGGCGCAGGACTGGATGCGCCGGGTGGCGCAGACCCCGGCGCGGGTGTTGTCCACCGGCGCGCCATGGGGCGGGCGGCATCAGGCGCTGACGGGCCAAACGCTGGCCGCGCATCTGGATTTCACGACCAATCACGCCCCCGATTTCTGGGACGATCTGGCCGCCGGGCGCGCGCCACGCGCGGGATTCCCGGATGGGTTCGCGCTGTCGTCCGCATGGCTGGCGCGGCTGGAGGGGGTGGATGATCCGCGCGCCTCTCTGTTCCGGTCGGTTGCGGCTCTGGATCAGGGCTGTCGGGCGCAGGCCGCGCAACTGGCGCGGATGGCGGGCGATCACTGGATGGCGCATCGGCAATTGGCGCTGTGCGCCGATGACCCGGCGCAGGCGACCGCGCATTACCGCGCCGCATGGGCCGCAGGGGGCGCGCCGGTGTCGCTGGCCGCAGAAATCGCCGAACATCTGCGCCGCCATGACCCCGCCGGTTTTGGCCCGTTCGTCACCAACCTGCCGGCGGCGGCGCGCGATGACGAACGCATCCATCTGGCCCGCGCGCGTCTGGCCGCCGCCGATGGCGATGCCGATACGCTGGCCGATCTGCTGACCCGCCCCTTTGCCACCATCCGCGAAGGCGAAACCGTGACCTGCGAATTATGGGACGCCCTGATCGCCCTGCGTGGACAGGATCCGCGCGACCACCCCTTGCCCCCGCATCTGGATTTCCGAATGCAGCCCGACCCAGAGGAGACCCCGAATGGCCCATGTTGAACTGAAATCCATCAGCAAAAGCTATGGCGGGCATCGGGTCATCGGCGGGGTGGATCTGACGATTGCGGATGGGGAATTTGTCGTGCTGGTCGGCCCGTCGGGCTGCGGCAAATCCACGCTCTTACGCCTGATCGCGGGGCTTGAGGATGTGACCAGCGGGCAGGTGCTGATCGACGGGCAGGATGTGACGACCGCGCCCCCGGTCGCGCGCGGTATCGGCATGGTGTTTCAGTCGTATGCGCTCTATCCCCATATGACGGTGGCCGAAAACATGGGCTTTGGCATGAAAATCGCCGGGATGCCCCGCCGCGACATCGGCCCGCGCGTCCGCGAAGTCGCCACGCTGCTGCAACTGGATCACCTGCTGGACCGCAAGCCCAAGGCGCTGTCCGGCGGTCAGCGTCAGCGGGTCGCGATTGGCCGCACGCTGGTGCGCAACCCGCCGATTTTCCTGTTCGATGAACCGCTGTCCAATCTGGATGCGGCGCTGCGCGGGGATATGCGGGTCGAACTGGCGCAGCTTCATGCGCGGCTGGGCAATACGATGATCTACGTCACCCATGATCAGGTCGAGGCGATGACCCTGGCCGACCGCATCGTCGTGATGCGCGGCGGCGATGTGGAACAGGTCGGCACGCCCTTGGAGCTGTTCAACCACCCCGCCAACCGTTTTGTCGCCGGGTTTCTGGGGCAACCGCCGATGAACTTTGTCCGTGTGACGATGCAGGGCGGGGTGGCGGTGCTGCCGGGCGGTGTCTCGGTTTCGTTGTCCGCCCATGCCGCGCAGGCCACCGAATTGGGCATCCGCCCCGAAGATGTGACGATCCGCCCCGGCGCGCCGGGCGCGCTGACCCTGACCGTTTCTGTGGTCGAACAACTGGGCGATGAAACGATCGCGCATGGCACGCTGGCCGATGGGCAAAAATTCATCGCGCGGCTGGGCAAACAGCATCCCGCGCGGGCGGGCGATGTGCTGCACCTGCTGCCGGATGCGGCGCGGCTGGCGGCTTTTGACGACACGGGCCGCAATCTGCTGGCCCGACCGGCGGGGGCCTGAATGTCCGACCGTGCCACCCAAGGGGCGGGCCGCCCCCCCGATCCGATCCACCTGATTCAGCGCGTGCGCGATCAGGCGGGCGCGCTTAGCCCCGCCCATCAGCGCGTGGCGCGGTTTCTGACCGACGCGCCCGATCATTTCATCCAACTGCCGCTGAATCAGATCGCGGCGCGGGCGGGGGTGTCGGAACCCAGCGTTTTGCGGTTCTGCCGCAGCTTTGGTTACAAAGGTGTCGCGGATTTCCGCATCGCGCTGGCCATGACGCTGGCGCAGGGCGCAGGCACCGATACCGGCCGCATCGAACCCACGGTGTCCGACAAAGCCGTGATGAACCGCCCCCAGAAAGAGGCGATTTCCGCCGCTGCCCTGCATCATCTGGGGGATGCGCAGTCGATCCTCTTGGATGGCGGATCGACGATGCAGGTCTTTGCCCATCATCTGCGCGCGGCCCCGCCGCTGATCGTGATGACCACCGGGCTGAACGTCGCGGGCGTTCTGCATGGCGCGACGCAGCATCAATTGCTGTTGCCCGGCGGCATCCTGCGCCCGCAATCGCAATCTCTGGTCGGTGAATTGGCGGAATCGACGCTGGCGCGGCTGCGGTTTGACATTGTGTTTCTGGGCGCGGACGCCATCGACCCCGATTTCGGCCTGTCCACCTATAACGAGGCCGAGGCGCGCCAGAACGCCCATATGATCGAGGTGGCCGCCCGCGTGATCGTACTGGCCGACAGCACCAAATTCCGCGCGCCGCGTCTGCACCGCTGTTGTGGGCTGGACCGGGTCGATATGATCGTCACCGACGACGCGATTCCCGCCGATATTTACGACCAATTGACCGGGCGCGGCATCAGCGTTATCCGCGCCGCCCTGCCGTGAAAGGAAATATGATGACCCGTTTTGCCACTGAACGCGAAATTCGCCAGCAACCGCAGATTTGGCGCGACTTTGCCCCCGCTCTGGCCGCTGGGGCCGATGATCTGCGCGACTGGATCGCGGCGCGGGGGGTGGATGAAATCTGGTTCTGCGGGGCAGGGACATCGGCCTTTATCGGGGAATCGCTGGCGGCGGCGCTGAATGGCGTGTCGGGGGGGGCGCGGTTCCGCGCGGTGCCGTCGCCCGATCTTGTCGCCCGTCCGCAGGATGTTCTGCACCGCGACCGGGGCGTGCTGGTCGTGTCCTTTGGCCGGTCGGGCAACAGTTCCGAAAGCATCGGCACGCTGGACCTGCTGGACGCGCACGCGCCGGGCTTTGACCGGCTGCACATCACCTGCAACGCCGGATCGGCACTGGCCACGCGCGATATGCCCGACGGCGCGGCAGGACAATGCCGCCGCCTGATCCTGCCCCCGGAAACCGAGGATGCGGGCTTTGCCATGACCTCCAGCTACACAACGATGTATCTGTCGGCGTTGTCGGTTTTTGCCCCGCCGCAGGGGGGCATTTCGGCGCAGCTGCACCGTCTGGCCAATGCGGCGGATGGGGTGATCGCGCGCGGTTTTGACGCGGAACTGGCGATGCCGGAACGCGCGGTGTTTCTGGGCGCGGGGCCTTTGGCCGGGGCTGCGCGCGAATCCGCGCTGAAGGTGCTGGAACTGACCGCGGGGCAGGTGGTGACGATGTTTGACACGCCGCTGGGCTTTCGCCACGGCCCCAAGGCGGTGGTGAACCCGCAGACTCAGGTCTTTGTGCTGGGGTCGGCGGATGCGCAGACTGCGCGCTATGAAACCGACCTGATCGACGAATTGGGCCGTCAATATCACGACGGCATCGCCACCCGGATCGGCCCGTTTGCGGGCTTGGATGATGCGTGGTCGGTGCCGCTGAACGTGATCCCGGCGCAAATCCTGTCGCTGCGCTGGTCTGATACGCTGGGCCTGAACGCCGATGATCCCTTTGCCGGGCGCAATCTGACGCGGGTGGTGTCGGGGGTGACGCTGTATCCGTGGGCGGGGCATCCGGCATGACGCAGGCATCGGGCGGTATTGATGTCGGCGGCACCAAGATCGAAGCGCGCCTGTTTGCCCCCGACATGGCCGAGATCGCGCGTTACCGCATCCCTCTGCCGCGCGGCGATTATGCCGGGATCATCGCCGCTGTCTGCGATATGGTGGGCTGGCTGCGCGGGCAGGGCGGGGATGATCTGGCGGTCGGCATCGGCCTGCCCGGTGTGATCGACCCCGCGACCGGACAGGCGACGACCGCGAACCTGCCCGCCACGGGCCGCCCGATCACCGCTGAAATTGCGGACCGCGCCGGCGGGCGCATCGCATTCGCCAATGATTGCAAGCTGTTCACCCTGTCCGAATCCATCGGCGGCGCGGCGGATGGGGCCGATACGGCGGTCGGGCTGGTCATCGGCACCGGCATCGGCGGCGGCGTCGTGCATCGCGGGCGGCTGGTGACGGGCATGGGCGGCCTGCCGGGTGAGGTCGGCCATATCGCCGCCCCCGCCCATCTGGGCTTGCCGGTGCTGCGCTGCGGCTGTGGCGCTGTGGGCTGTTATGAAACGCTGTTATCGGGCGAAGGCGTGGCGCGGCTGGCGCTGTCCCTGACCGGCGAAGCTGTCCCATCGGTCGATGTGTTCACCCGCGCCGCCGCCGGGGATGCGGCCATGGCGGGCGTTGTCGATCAGTGGTTTGCGCTGCTGGCTGAATTGCTGCTGATCCTGAACCTGACCATCGACCCCGACGTGATCGTTCTGGGCGGCGGCGTGTCCACCGTCCCCGGTCTGGCCGACCGCACGCAAAGCCTGATCGACGCCCGCGTTCTGACCGGCACCCGCGCGCCCCGCATCCGCATTGCGCAATTCGGCGATGCCAGCGGCGCGCGCGGGGCGGCGCTGTTTGCCCTGCAATCATCCACAAAGGAAACGACATGAATCTGCTGCGCGACACCATTTCCCGCAACCGCGCGGGCCAGCCGGTTGCGCTGGCCTCGGTCTGTTCGGCGCATCCGCTGGTTCTGGCCGCGTCCATGCGGCTGGCGGCGGCGTCCGGCCAACCCCTGCTGATCGAGGCAACGTCGAATCAGGTGAACCAGTTCGGCGGCTATACCGGCATGACGCCCGCCGATTTCGTCGCATGGGCGCGGGATATGGCGGTGCAGAACGGGATGGACCCGGCGCGGCTGCATTTCGGCGGCGACCATCTGGGGCCGCAGGTCTGGCGGCGCGAAGATGCGGACACCGCCATGGCCAAGGCCCGCGATCTGATGCGCGCCTTTGTCCGCGCCGGGTTTACCAAAATCCATCTGGATTGTTCCGAAGGCTGCGCGGGCGAACCGGCGCAGGTGGGGGACGCGATCAGCGCCGACCGCGCCGCCGATCTGGCCGCGGTGTGCGAAGGCGCGGCCACCGATCCCGCCGCTCTGTCCTATTGCTTTGGGACCGAGGTTCCGCCCCCCGGCGGCGCCCGCGCCGATGACAACCACGACAGCGTGCCGCCCACCGATCCGCAGGCAGCGGCGGCCACGATTGCGGCGCATCGCGCGGCCTTTGACGCGCGGGGGCTGGGCGGGGCTTGGCCGCGCATGGTCGCCCTGGTCGTGCAGCCGGGGTTAGAGTTCACCCCCGATCACGTCATCCGCTTTGACCGTGACCAGCCCGACCATCTGTCGGCGGCGCTGTCCGACCATCCGGCCATGGCGTTCGAGGCCCATTCCACCGATTATCAGGACGATGCCGTGTTCCGCGATCTGGCACGGCGTCATTTCGCGGTGCTGAAGGTCGGCCCCGCCCTGACCTTTGCGCTGCGCCGCGCGCTCTATGCGCTTGACGGGCTGGCGGCGTGGCGCGGGCAGGGGGTCGGCCTGCCCGCCGTGATGGAGGGGTTGATGCGCGCCGATCCCGGCCCGTGGGCCGCGCATTACGACGCCGAGGGCGAGGCGCTGCGCGATCTGCTGCATTTCGGTTACGCCGACCGGATCCGATACTACTGGACCCGGCCCGAGGCCGTGGCGGCGGTCAATGCGCTGATGGCGGCGCTTGACGGCCCACGCCCCCCCGCGCCGCTGCTGGCCCAGTTTTTCGACGCGGCAACGCTGGAGCGGGCCGAGGCGATCCGCGATGTGCCCTGGGCTGATGCGTTAGTCATGGCCGAAATTCAGGGCGTCCTGATCCCGTATCTGGCCTGTCAGACGGCGGCGTAACGACGCAACGGCTGGCCCCGATGGGGCCAGCGACAATACGCCGTCCCGCGCGATGTCCGTGAAAATTGTGCGGATATTTTTTCTCATCATCAACACAATATCTATGGCAGTGTCAGGATGACCGTCTGAATAAAAGAGCAGGGGCCAATCGTTTGTAATTGTCCACAATGATGGCTGAGTTTTTCGAGCGGCCAAGTCCCACGCTGCCAACCGTCGTCGCTACACGCCAGGATTGTAATTATCCAATAATCTGTATTATGTAACATAACCACCATCCAGCCTTGACAAACCCACATTTACACAGCCCAAAGGCGTGACAGCAATAAATGAGGTTTGCGATGGATTTGCGGCAGATTAGCCCTACGCTTGCGGTTTCGGCGCAGTTGACGCCTGCCGATGTGGCCAGTCTGGCACAGGCCGGTTTCAAGGTTCTGATCAACAACCGCCCCGATGACGAAATCGAGGCTGGTCTGGATCACGACGCCATGGCGGCGGCGGCGGCGGATGCGGGCATGGCCTATCATTACCAGCCGTTCTTTCCGGGTCAGATCACGCCGCAACTGATCGCGGATTTTGGCGCGGCGACGGATGGCGGCGCGCCTGTGGTCGCCTATTGCCGCACGGGCAATCGCTGCACGGTTCTGTGGGCGCTGAATCAGGCTGGGAAAACGCCGGTATCCGAGATTATGGCGACCGCCCATCAGGCCGGTTACGACCTGACCGGCGTTCGGCCGCTGATTGAATCGCTGGCCAATCAGAACCGTTAAGCTGGCACGTCGAGCGCGCGTTTCACATTTGCCGTCCAGCCCAGCAGGTTCAGATCGCCCGCGATGATGGCGGGACGTTTCATAACGCTGGGCTTGGCGGCCATCATGGCGACCGGGTCCGTGCTGCGTTCGTCATCGGACATGACGCGCCATGTCAGACTGGCGCGGTTGATGATTTTTTCACCAAACCGCTGCACCAGATCGGCGCGTTCGTCATCGGTCAGCGGGTCTTTCTGAACATCGCGGAAATCGACGGTCCAGCCATGGTCCTGCAACGCGGCATGCGCCTTTTGGCAGGTCGAGCAATGGCCAAGTCCCAGCATGGTCAATGTCTTGGACATATATCCTCCAAATCAGATGAACGGAACGAATGGCACGCCACAGGCGGACAAGGCCAGCAACAACGCGAAAGCAGCGGTCAGTTTCATATTATCCCTCAAGACGTTACCGGCAGTGTGTCAGGTCGCGACGCGCAGGTCAACGCCCCTGCCCCATCACGGTTCCAGCCACGAAAAAACCCGCCAGCGTCACCACCAGCGGGTTGGTTCCTATCGCCGAAAATCAGTCGATCATCGGCAGCAATTTGTTCAGGCTGTCTTTGGCATCGCCATAGAACATCCGGGTATTTTCCTTAAAGAACAACGGGTTTTCGATCCCGGAATACCCGGTGCCCTGCCCGCGTTTGGACACGAAGACCTGTTTCGCGCGCCACACCTCCAGCACGGGCATACCGGCGATCGGGCTGTTGGGGTCGTCTTGGGCGGCGGGGTTAACGATGTCGTTCGACCCAATCACGATGACCACATCGGTGGATGGGAAATCATCGTTAATTTCGTCCATTTCCAGAACGATGTCATACGGCACCTTGGCCTCGGCCAGCAGCACGTTCATGTGACCGGGCAGACGACCGGCGACGGGGTGGATGGCAAAGCGCACCTCTTTGCCCGATGCGCGCAGTTTGCGGGTCAGTTCGCTGACCGCGCCCTGAGCCTGCGCCACGGCCATGCCGTAACCCGGCACGATCACCACGCTGTCGGCGTCGTTCAGGGCCGCAGCCACGCCGTCGGCGTCGATGGCGATCTGTTCGCCCTCGATTTCCGCCGCCGGGCCGGTTTCACCGCCAAAGCCGCCCAGGATCACCGACACGAAATGCCGGTTCATCGCCTTGCACATGATATAGGACAGGATCGCACCCGACGAACCCACCAAGGCACCGACCACGATCAGCAGGTCATTGCCCAGCGTAAAGCCGATGGCCGCCGCCGCCCACCCGGAATAGCTGTTCAGCATGGACACCACGACCGGCATATCAGCGCCGCCGATGCCCATGATCAGGTGATAGCCGATAAAGAACGCCAGCAGACAGATGACCACCAGCCACAGCACCGCCGGACCCGCGCCCGCCACATAGAGGATGCCCAACAGCAGCGACAGCGCCGCCGCACCCGCGTTCAGCATATGCCCGCCCGGCAGTTTCTTTGGCTTGCCGTCGATCTTGCCCGCCAGCTTGCCATAGGCGACCACCGACCCGGTAAAGGTCACCGCGCCGATGAACACGCCCAGAAACACCTCGATCTTCAGAACGGACAGCTCGGCGGGGGTTTTATGCGCCAGAACGGCGGCAAAGCCACGCAGATGCAGCAGGTGATCGTTCAGACCCAGTGCGAATTCCTGCATCAGGCGCTGCACCCGGCCCAGTTCGAACTGCGCGTTAAAGCCCACGAACACAGCCGCCAGACCGACAAGGCTGTGCATCGCCGCGACCAGTTGCGGCATTTCGGTCATCTGCACGCGCTTGGCCACGACCCAGCCGATCGCGCCGCCCGCGCCGATCATCAGGATCGTCAGCAGCCAATTGCCATAACCCGGCCCGAACAGCGTGGCGATAACGGCCAAAGCCATGCCAACAATGCCATACCAAACGGCGCGTTTCGCGCTTTCCTGGCCCGACAACCCGCCCAAGGCCAGAATGAACAGCACCGCCGCCACGACATACGCCGCCGTGGTAAAGCCATAGGCCGGCAGCGCCGACAAAACGCCATGCCCGACCGGCACGATCACAGGCTCCACGACGGGCGCCATGGGCGGGGTGGTCATCATGGTGTCGGTCACGATCACGGGCGCGGAAAAATTGGTGGTTTGTTCCATGATCCGATCCTTACGATTTCTGGAACATGGCCAGCATACGCCGCGTGACCATGAAGCCGCCAAAGATATTGATGCCCGCCATGAACACCGACAGCGCCGCCAGCAGCACGATCAGCCATGACCCCGAACCGATCTGCATAATCGCGCCCACGATGATGATGGACGAAATCGCATTCGTGATCGCCATCAGGGGCGTGTGCAGCGAATGGCTGACATTCCAGATGACCTGAAAGCCAATGAACACCGCCAGCACGAAGACGATGAAATGTTGCAGGAAACTGGCGGGGGCGAACAGGCCCACAAGCAGCATCAGCGCGGCACCAATCCCCAGCAAGGTGAACTGGCTGCGGGTCTGTGCCTGAAACGCGGCCACCTCGGCGGCGCGGCGTTCGTCGGGGGTCGGCTCTTTTTTCTTTTCCTTGGGCTTTTGCGCCGCGATTGCGGCGATTTTCGGCGGAGGGGGCGGCCATGTCACATCATGGTCATGCGCCACGGTCGCGCCCCGGATCACGTCGTCCTCCATGTTGTGAACGATCACGCCGTCTTTGCCCGGCGTCAGATCGGCCATGAAGTGACGGATGTTGTTGCCATAGAGTTCCGACGCCTGCGCGCCCATGCGCGACGGGAAATCGGTGTAACCGATGATGACAACGCCGTTTTCGGTCACGATGCGTTCGTCGGCCACGGTCAGTTCGCAGTTGCCGCCCTTTTCCGCGGCCAGATCAACGATCACGCTGCCGGGTTTCATCGCGTCCACCATGTCGGCGGTCCACAGAACCGGCGCGTCGCGGCCCGGAATCAGCGCCGTTGTGATCACGATGTCCACTTGCGGGGCCAGTTCGCGGAACTTGGCCAGTTGTTTTTCGCGGAACTCGGGCGATGAGGGCGCGGCATAACCGCCCGTCGCGGCCCCGTCCTGTTGCGATTCTTCGAAATCAAGGAACACAAATTCCGCGCCCATGGATTCGATCTGTTCGGCCACTTCGGGGCGGACATCGAACGCATAGACCTGCGCGCCCAGACTGACCGACGCGCCAATCGCGGCCAGACCGGCCACACCGGCGCCCACGATCAGAACCTTGGCCGGGGGAACCTTGCCCGCCGCCGTCACCTGCCCGGTAAAGAAGCGGCCGAAATTGTTCGCCGCCTCGATCACGGCGCGATAGCCGGCGATGTTGGCCATGGATGACAACGCATCCATTTTCTGCGCCCGGCTGATGCGCGGCACCATATCCATGGCAATCGCGGTCACGCCCTGATCTTTGGCCTGCGCCAGCAATTCCGCGTTTTGCGCGGGATAGAAGAACGAAATGACCGTTTGCCCGTCGCGCATCTGGCCCAATTCGCCGGGGCTGGGCTGACGGACCTTGGCGACCACATCAACCGCGCCGATCAGTTCGGCGGCGGTTTGCGCGACCGTCACGCCCGCTTTTTGATAATCCGCGTCGGAAAAGCCCGCACGGCTGCCCGCATTGGCCTGAATCCAGACCTCATGCCCCAGTTTTTGCAAATGACCCGCAGAGGCTGGCGTAATCGCAACGCGCGCCTCTCCGTCAAAAGTCTCTCTTAGCGCACCGATCTTCATGGTGTCATCGCCCCCCGCATGGTGATTTCGCAGTTGCAAAGTGAATAGCACCGGCGCGCGCGGCTTCACAAGCCTGTCATCGGTTCACTTCACCGGAAAGAACCAGTTGTTTGGGATCTGCGCATCAAAAAACCCAAAGGCCGGGGGCCTTTGGGTTGTGTTTTGGGGTGCCGCGCGATCAGTTGGTCGGCGCAGGCGTGACCGGCACGGTGGTGGTGCTGGTCGCCGGTGCGGGGGTCGGTTCCACGGTGATGGCCGACGGCGCGGGGGTCGCCGGAGTGGTGGCCGGTGCCGGGGTCGTGGTCGGCGTGGTCAACGCATCTGACACGGCGTTTTGCACGGCGGCGGCGGCCTCGGATGCGGTTTCGGCTGCGGCCTCGGCGGTGTCCTGGGCGGCTTGCGCGGCCTCGGTCAGGCCAGCTTCGGCAGCCTCAACGGCGGATGCAGCAGCCGCTTCAGCGGTTTCAGCCGCGCGTTCAGCGGTTTCTGCGGCGCTGTCGGCGGCTGCGGCGACGCTGTTTTCTGCGGCCTCGGTTGCGGCTTGCGCGTCCGCTGCGGCCTGTTCGGCGGCCGCTTCAGCCGATGCCGCGGCGGCTTCGGCTTCGGTCTCAACCGTTTCGACGGCGGTTTCAGCCTCGGTCACGACCGGCGCCGCCGGGGCGTCCTGCGTCGTGGTCACGGTCGTGTCTGCCACCGGCGTGTCGTTGCCGGTGAACCGCGTCACAATGAAATAGGCCAAGGCCAACGCAACCAGCACCCCGATAATCAGCGGCAGCGCCGAAGATTGGGTTTTCACCGGCTCGACATAGACGTCTTCGCGCTTTTGCGGTTCGTTCGGATTATGGGTCATGTTCGTCTCCTGACACATCATTTGTTGGGTTGGGTTGTGCGCGACCGGGGGGATGCTGTCAATTCCCACACCAAACGCACCGCTTGCGACGCGGCGTTCTGCGCTTTAACACAACAGCATCAGTTCAGTTCCGCCACGGCGCGACGTTTCGCGTCACAATCAGCGAAAGCCCGCCATGACGCAGCCCAACCCGGTTCACCACCTGTCCGATTACACCCCGTTTCCGTTCATCCTGACGCAAACGCGGCTTGAGTTTGACCTGCACCCGACCCGCACCACGGTGACGGCGCAATTGTCGTTCACCCCACGCGCCGGACGCGCGGATCTGGTGCTGGACGGCGGCGCGGGGGTGGATCTGCGGCTGCTGACGATCGACGGGCAGGCGGTTGATGGCGATGCCGTGACCGTCACGAATGAACGCCTGATCATCGCCGCCGCCGCCCTGCCCGACCGCGATTTCACGCTGGAAACGCAGGTCGTCATCAACCCCACGGCCAACACCACCTGCGAAGGGCTGTATCTGTCCGGCGGCATTTACTGCACCCAATGCGAGGCCGAAGGCTTCCGCCACATCACCTTTTATCCCGACCGGCCCGATGTGATGGCTCCGTTCCACGTCACCATCCGCAGCGATCAGCCGGTGGAATTGTCCAACGGCGAACGCGGCCTGTCCGATGGCACGGGTTCGGTCTGGATCGACCCATGGCCGAAACCCTGTTACCTGTTTGCTCTGGTCGCGGGTGATCTGGTCGCGGTCCGCGACAGCTTTACTACCAAATCCGGCAACCCCACGGCGCTGAATGTCTGGGTGCGTCCCGGCGATCAGGACCGCGCATGGTTCGCATTGGAATCGCTGATCAAATCCATGAAATGGGACGAAGACGTTTACGGCCGCGAATACGATCTGAACGAATTTAATATCGTCGCCGTGGATGATTTCAACATGGGCGCGATGGAAAACAAAGGGCTGAACATCTTTAACAGCAAACTGGTGCTGGCCAGCCCCGACACCGCCACCGACACCGATTACGAACGGATCGAGGCGGTGATCGCGCATGAATATTTCCACAACTGGACCGGCAACCGCATCACCTGCCGCGACTGGTTCCAGCTGTGCCTGAAAGAAGGGCTGACCGTGTTCCGCGATCAGCAATTCACCAGCGACCTGCGTTCCGCCGCCGTCAAACGGATCGAGGATGTGCGCCTGCTGCGCAACCGCCAGTTCCGCGAAGATGCGGGACCGCTGGCCCATCCCCCGCGCCCCGATCATTACGAAGAAATCAACAATTTCTACACCGTAACCGTCTATGAAAAAGGGGCCGAGGTGATCGGCATGTTGAAACGGCTGGTCGGCGACGACGGCTATCGTGCCGCGCTTGACCTGTATTTCGACCGCCACGATGGCGACGCCGCCACGATTGAAGACTGGTTGCAGGTCTTTACCGACGCCACGGGCCGCGACATGACGCAATTCAGCCGCTGGTATTTCGACGCCGGCACCCCCACCCTGCGCATGGCCGAGGATTGGGCCGACGGCACCCTGACCCTGACCTTTGACCAGCACACCGCCCCCACCCCCGGCCAACCGGACAAAGCGCCGCGCGTGATCCCCATTGCCGTGGGCCTGATCGGCCAGAACGGCGATGAAATCATGCCGACCCGTATTCTGGAAATGACGGATTCGCGGCAAAGCTTCACCTTTGACGGGCTTGGCGCGCGTCCGGTTGTGTCGGTGCTGCGCGGTTTTTCGGCGCCGGTGGTGCTGGAACGCGCCATTGACGATGACACGCGGGCGTTTTTGCTGGCGCATGACACCGACCCCTTCGCCCGCTGGGATGCGGGGCGCGATCTGGCTATGTCCGCGCTGATCCAACTGGCGCAGGGGCATGACGCCGGCGCGGCTTGGGTCGATGCCATCGGTCGCCTGCTGACGGATGACAGCGCCGATCCGGCCTTCCGCGCCCTGTGCCTGTCGCTGCCAGCCGAAGATGACATCGCCACGGCTCTGCACAACACCGGCGTCACCCCCGATCCCGATGCCATCCATCAGGCCCGCGAAACGCTGGCCAAACGCGCGGCCGAGGCGCATCACGACATTCTGGCGCGGATTTACGACGCTATGGCGGTGCCGGGCGACTACAGCCCCGATGCAACATCCGCCGCGCGCCGGTCGCTGCGTCTGGCGGCGCTGTCGCTGCTGTCGCGTCTGGATGGCGGCACCCGCGCCGAAGCCCTGTTCAACAACGCCACCAACATGACCGAACGCATGGGCGCTTTGGCCGCGCTGATCGCGCAGAACCGCGCCGATCAGGCGCTGCAAACGCTGCATGATCAATTCCATGACAACCGGCTGGTGATGGATAAATGGTTCATGGTGCAGCCCATGGCCGCCGATCCGGCCCGCGCGGTCGCGCTGTCCACCGAACTGGCCGCGCGCGCCGATTTCGACTGGAAAAACCCCAATCGTTACCGCGCATTGCTGGGCGGGCTGGCGGCCAATCATGCGGGCTTTCACGCAGGCGACGGGTCGGGCTATGACTTTACCGCCGATTGGGTGATCCGCATGGACGCGGTAAATCCACAAATCGCGGCGCGCATGTCCACGGCCTTTGAAACCTGGCCCCGCTATGACGCCACGCGCCGCGCCCATGCCGTTGCTGCGCTGAACCGGATTGCGGCGACGGACGGCCTCAGCCGGAACACGCGGGAAATGGTCAGCCGCATGATCGCGGCAGGCGCATGACGCGAGTATCTTCTGCGGCATCTTCTGTGCCTAAATATCCCGCAGGGGGTCCGGGGGACGCGACGTTCCCCGCAGCCACCCCTCCCCCCGACGCGCAGGCCGATATGCGCGCCCGTCTGGATCCGCTGATTGCCGAACGCGCGCCGTGGCTGTTCGCGGACGGAACCCTGAACCGAGCCAGCCGCGCAGTGATGATGCGGCTGCTGCAATACCCCCGCACGGTGGAACTGGGCGCGCAGTTTCGCGATATGCCCACCGATCACATCATGCGCCACATGGCCGACCTGATTGTGCGCGATCTGCAAGTAACGGGCGCAGATCACCTGCCCCAAACCGGCCCCGCGCTGATTGTGGCGAACCACCCGACCGGGATTGCCGATGGCATCATCCTGCATCACATCATCGCGCAAAAACGCGGTGATCTGTTCATCTATGCCAATCAGGACATGATCCGCGTGCTGCCGCAAATGCAATCGCTGATCGCGCCCGTGGAATGGCGGCTGGAAAAACGCAGCCACGCCAAAACCCGCGCGACGATGGATTACACCCGTCAGGCGCTGTCAGAGGGGCGCATCGGGCTGATCTTTCCATCGGGGCGGCTGGCGAAACGGCGCGGGTTGCGGCTGCATGAACGCCCATGGATGGCCAGTGCCGCGATGATTGCGCGCAAATTCAACGTGCCGATCATCCCGCTGCATATCCGCGCGCGCAACTCGGCGCTGTTTTACCTCTTGGACGCCCTCCACCCGACCCTGCGCGACGTCACCCTGTTTAACGAAGTCCTGAACAAAGCCCGCCAACCCTATGCCGTGACCATCGGTGCGCCCATCCAGCCCACCACCCTGCCCCGCGACAGTGACCGGGCGATTGCGGAATTGCGACAGATAACGCTAACATTAGCGAATAAATAAAATAATTCCAAAATTTTGATTTAATTCGGCGTCCCGGCATTAACCATAAACCCAGAAGTTATTTATCAAAAATATAACACTTCCCGAATCAATCACGTATAAGTTAATAGATTTCGCAGTATGTAGGAGAATGTCATGAACAAATTTTCTCAGATTATCTTTTGCGCCACCATGGCGGCAATGCCGGCTTCGGCTGCTGTGGTTACCGTCACATCCTCGGGCACGATCACGTCGGGCTATGATAACGTCGGCGTGTTCGCGCCCGCAGGGTCCGACCTGACCGGCACCGCGATCCGCACCGAATGGACCTATGACCTGACGAACGCTTATCGCGAACAAGTCGGGCCGTTCACGAATGACGACGGCATCGTCAATTTTATTGACCGCGCGCAGACCGATAACCGCATCCCGCTGTTCACCTCGATCAAGTTGTGGGTGGGTGAGACCCTGACCGAACTGGAATGGATGCAAGAAGGCTATGCCGTCATTGGCCGCCTGCTGAACCAAGACACCCAGGAACTCATGGAAGGTTTCGGCCTGCAATCGACGCGGACCGGCTTTTTGGGCGAATACAACCGGCCGGAATGGGAACTGGTGTCCGAATACATCCAGCAGGACTGGATCGGCTTCAACTGGCTGCCCGCCAATGTGACGTCGCTGGCCTCGGCTTTCTCGACCGATGCCGCGGAACGCAGCTTGGGCCGTTATGAACTGGTGGACATGATCGCGATTGGTGAGCGTTGCTGCGCGCATGTGCCGGGCGAATTGCTGATCGGTTTTGAATTCGAAACCACCAATGTGACGGTTGACGTGGTTCAGCCCGCGCCCGTGCCGCTGCCGGCGGCGGCACCGATGCTGGTGCTGGGTCTGGGCGCCATGGTCGCGCTGCGCCGCCGCAAAGCCTGATCACATCGACACCAACAGGGCCGCACCATCCGCGGCCCTGTTCTCATTCGGTCGCCCTTGACGCCGGTTATGATCCGTAACACCATGCCGCACCCCAATGCGCAGCAGGTGCCACGATGACCCAACACGCCATTTTCAACCGCCCCCTGACCGACGACATTCCGCACGGATATGATCAGGCGATCTTCGGTATGGGGTGTTACTGGGGCGTTGAACGGCTGTTTTGGAAACAGAACGGCGTGTGGCTGACTCAGGTCGGTTTTGCGGGCGGGCATGTGGACAACCCCAGCTATGAACAGGTCTGCGCCGGCCAAACCGGCCATGCCGAGGTGGTGCGGATCGTCTTTGACAGCTCGGCCGTCAGTTACGATCACCTGCTGCAACTGTTTTGGGAAAACCACAACCCGACCCAAGGCAACCGGCAGGGCAATGATGTGGGCAGCCAATATCGCAGCCTGATCGTCGCCATGAATGACAGCCAGGCCGCCGCAGCCGAGGCATCGCGCATTGATTACGGCAACCGTCTGGCCGTGCAGGGGTTTGACAACATCACCACCGACATTATCGACCCCGTGCCGTTCTGGCCCGCCCATGACGCGCATCAGCAATATTTGCATAAGAATCCCGACGGTTATTGCGGGTTGCGTGGCACCGGGGTAATGGCGTCCATGCCCAACCCGGATGTGACATCATGACCACCTTTACCGCGCTGACCCATCTGCCCGGTCGCGACGCCGCCGAAGCACTGTCCGACGCCTGCGAGGCGCTGATCCCCGAACCCGTTGGCACCGGTATTTTCGAAATCGAAGACGGGTCCGAACGCTGGGAAGTCGGCGCCTATTTCACCGAGGCCCCGGACGAAGTCGCGCTTGCCCTGTTGGCGGCGGCGCATGGCGCGCAGCCCTTTGTCATCAGCGAATTGCCCGAGGTGGATTGGGTCGCCCATGTGCGGCGCGAATTGACTCCGGTTCAGGCGGGGCGGTTTTACGTTCATGGCAGCCATGACGCCGATCAGGTTCCCGAAGGCGTCGAAGCGCTGTGCATCGAGGCCGCCATGGCGTTCGGCACCGGCCATCACAACACGACCAAAGGCTGTCTTGAGGCTTTGGACCGTCTGGCCGTCGCGGGTTTTGACGCGCATCGCATCGCCGACATTGGGTGCGGCACCGCCGTTTTGGCCGTGGGGGCCGCGCGCATCTGGCCGGTCACGGTTCTGGCCAGCGATATTGACCCCGTGGCCGTTGATACGGCGGCGGCGAACGTCATCGCCAACGGTCTGGATGGCCGCGTCGAATGTATTGAGGCCGCGGGTTTCGATCATGTCCTGCTAGACCGCGCCGCGCCCTATGATCTGGTGCTGGCCAATATCCTGAAACAGCCGCTGATTGACCTGCGCGGCGATATGGCGCGTTACGTCCGCGCGGGCGGCAAGATCATCCTGTCGGGCATCCTGACCACGCAGGCCGATGAAGTTATCGCCGCCTATCAGGATGCGGGCTTTGGTCTGAATCAGCGCGACGATCTGGGCGATTGGTCCACGCTGACCATGACGCGCGCCGATTGATCGACGGGATTGCGTGGCGCGATCCGATGAAGGTCGGGGCGGGCTGCGCGCATTTTAGCGGCGACATATCGCGGCAATTATACGCGCATCCTTTTCGGGTGATGACCACCGGCGCAACCCTGGAAAGTCCTGCCCCATCCGATCTCGGGACGAAACGATCGGTCCCGTGTCAGCCGCCTAGCTCTTCCAGTTTTTTGATCATCTCTACTCGAGTCGCGTGCCGACCGCTCTCGAACTCGGTATTCAGAAACGCATCTACGATATCGGCGCTAGCCCTTCGCCGATCACCCGGGCCCCAATGCAAGCATGTTTGCATCGTTGTGCCGGCGGATCATGCCGGCCGAAAATGTGTCGGCGCAGACGCCACAACGGATGCCCGTGATCTTGTTCGCCGCAATCATGCTGCCCTGTCCGGTGCCGCCAGGATGATGCCCAGCCGACAGTCGCCGGAGGCGACACGCCGCGCCGCCGCTTCGCCGTGCGTGGGGTAGTGGGTGCTTTCAGGGAATGTCGGCCCGATACCGACCACCTCCCAGTTCCGTGCCGCGACATGATCGGCGATCACCTGTCGAAGCGGGATTGCTGCGTGATCGCTGGAAAGGACGATACGGTTGTTGACGGTCATCTACGGGGCCTTGTATTTTGTGTGAATTGGGGGGGGCTGGACGGGGAGCGCCCCCGTGCCCGACGGCCCTCTGTCCCTACCATGCCGGTTCTGGTAACGCCGCTCTTCACACATTGTGGCTAACACGCCCTCAGCGGCAAAGGTCGGCATCCGCCGCGTAATTGCACGGGTTTTCTGGACCCGGACCACCGGATAGCAGACCCAACCGCCGATGCTCTCACCCCGACCCATCACCAAAGCGTCACCCATCGACACACCGATCAAACCGGCCAAAGGGGGCCGATTTTTCATTGCGATCACCAACGGCCGGCGGCATACGGCAGAGCGTCGAGGTGATCTCCACAGGCGCAACCCCGGAAACACCCCACCCGTCCGATCACGTTGATTAACACGCGCTCAGTGGCAAAGGTCAGCATCCGAAGCGTCACTGTCCAGTTTTTCGGGATCCGAATCACCGGACACCCTCCCAGCCTCACCCATCACGAAAGCAGGCTAAACACGCCGCATCATCAATATAAAAAAACCGGCCCAAAGGCCGGTTTTTCCATCCGATAGCACCGAAAATCAGTTGCCAGCCAGCGTTTTGGCGACCTCTGCGGCGAAATCTTCTTCTTTTTTCTCAATGCCTTCGCCAACGGCGACGCGGGCGAAGGCTTTGACGGTTGCGCCAGCCTCTTTCGCGGCTTCAGCAACGGTCAGGTCAGGATTGATGACGAATTTCTGGCCGGTCAGAGTGACCTCTTCGAAGAATTTCTTCATACGGCCTTCGATCATCTTTTCGATCACGGCATCAGGTTTGCCCGATTCGCGCGCCTGTTCGGTCAGAACCTGCTTTTCACGCTCGACCAAGGTCGGGTCCAGATCGTTTTCGTCCAGCGAGGCGGGCGAGGTTGCCGCGACGTGCATCGCAATCTGACGGCCGATGTCGTCATTGCCGCCGTCCAGACCAACCAGAACGCCGATCTTGCCCATGCCTTCGGCAGCGGCGTTGTGGACATAGCTGACAACGGTCGGCGCAGTCACCACGACCATGCGGCGCAGGGTCATGTTTTCGCCGATTTTCGCGATGGCGTCGGTCAGGATTTCCGAAACCGCTTTACCGTCGATCTGTTCGTTGTTCAGCGCCTCGACGCTGTCCACGTTCAGCGCGGCTTGCGCGATTTTGCGAACCATCGTCTGGAATTCTTCGTTTTTGCCAACGAAGTCGGTTTCCGAGTTCACCTCGACCGCGACGCCTTTACCGGCGGTCACGGCAACAGCGACCAGACCTTCGGCGGCAACACGGCCCGATTTCTTGGCGGCTTTGGCCAGACCCTTGGTGCGCAGCCAGTCAACGGCGGCTTCCATGTCGCCATTGGTTTCGGTCAGTGCCTTTTTGGCGTCCATCATGCCCGCGCCGGTCGTTTCGCGCAGTTCTTTCACCATTGCAGCGGTAATGCTCATGGAAGTCTCCTTCGGGTCAATGCGTCAGGCGGGGCATATCCCCGCCTGATGACAATTCAGTAACATTTTGGTCGCGCGGACCAAATCAAGCCTCGGCGGCTTCGTCTTCCAGCAGTTCTTCGGGGGCTTCGGCCAATGCGCCAACGTCAACGCCCGCCGCGCCCATCTGCGCCGACATCCCATCCAGAGCCGCACGGCTGGCCAGATCGCAATACAGCGCAATCGCGCGTGCCGCGTCGTCGTTGCCGGGGATGATATAGTCCACGCCATCGGGCGAACAGTTGGTGTCGACCACAGCCACAACCGGGATGCCCAGTTTTTTGGCTTCCAGAATGGCCAGGTCTTCTTTGTTCACGTCCACGACGAACAGCAGGTCGGGCAGACCGCCCATATCGCGGATCCCGCCCAGCGAGGCTTGCAGTTTCTGCTGCTCACGCTCCAGTTGCAGGCGTTCTTTTTTGGTCATGCCTTCGGCACCCGAAGCCATGGTTTCGTCAATCGCCTTCAGGCGGTTGATCGACTGCGACACGGTTTTCCAGTTGGTCAGCGTGCCACCCAGCCAGCGGTGGTTCATGTAGAATTGCGCCGATTTTTCAGCAGCTTCGGCGATGGATTTCTGCGCCTGACGCTTAGTGCCGACGAACAGAACGCGGCCACCTTTGGCCACGGTGTCGCGCACGACTTGCAGAGCCGCGTCCAGCATCGGGACGGTCTGGGTCAGGTCGATGATGTGAATGCCGTTACGGTCGCCATAGATGAATTCACCCATGCGCGGGTTCCAACGCTGGGTTTGGTGACCATAGTGAACGCCAGCTTCCAACAGCTGACGCAGCGAAAATTCAGGAAGCGCCATGTCCATATTCCTTTCCGGTTTGCGCCTTGGCAAAGGGTTTCAGGGCATTGCCCCAACCGGTGGACCGTTCACGGATGTCTCCCGCGGCGGCCCGCCTTTGCCTGAGAAGTGGGCTGCGCTTACCCCCTGACGCCGAAAATGGCAACCCCTTAATCGCAATCGTGGTTAACCGGGCATTCACCACGGTTGCAGCTTTTGCTTGCATTGGCGGGGTTGCGGGGGCAATTTACCCGCAAATTCAAAGGATGTCGCCATGACCCCGCAAATCCAGTCGCAAAAAACCCGCGCCCTGTGCCAATTGGCCCCGGTGATCCCGGTTATTGTGATTAAGGACGCCGGACATGCGCAGATGCTGGCCCAGACCTTGGTCGCGGGCGGCCTGCCGGTGTTAGAGGTGACCCTGCGATCCGACGCCGCATTGGACGCGATTCGCGCCATGTCTGGCGTGGCGGGCGGGCATGTCGGCGCGGGAACCGTGCTGACGTCCGATGACGCCAAACGGGCCAAAGATGCAGGCGCCAGCTTTGCCGTATCCCCCGGCCTGACCGACCGCCTGATCGACGCCTGCGCGGAACTGGACCTGCCCCTGCTGCCCGGCGCCGTCACCGCGTCCGAGGTGATGCGCGCCGCTGACGCCGGTTTCGACATGCTGAAATTCTTCCCGGCCGAGGCTGTGGGCGGCGCCCCTGCCCTGAAATCGCTGGCTGGTCCCTTGCCGCGGGTTCATTTCTGCCCCACGGGCGGCGTGTCGCCACAAAATGCAGGCGACTATCTGGCGCTGCCGAATGTGGTCTGCGTCGGCGGCAGCTGGATCGTGACTGACGCGGACATGATCGCGGGCAACTGGTCCGCAATCGAAGACCGCGCCCGCGCCGCCGCCGGTTTGCGCGGTTAACCATGACCCCGGACCTGGCGCGCGCGCGCCGCAATATGTGGGTCTTGGTTGCGGCCAATGCGATCCTTGGCGCGCAAATGTCCACGATTTTTATTGTCGGCGGGCTGGCCGGTCAGATGCTGGCCCCGAACCCCTGCATCGCAACGCTGCCGCTGTCGATGATCATTCTGGGGTCCGCCCTGTCGGCGCGCCCGCTGGCGCGATTTATGCAGAGTGCCGGACGCAAAGCAGGCTTTCTGCTGGCCGTTCTGGCGGGCGCCACAGGTGCTGCGATTGCGGCGGCGGGACTGTGGATTGGGTCGTTCTGGCTGTTCATGGCAGGATCAACTTTTACCGGCATCTATATGTCAGCGCAGGGTTTTTACCGCTTTGCTGCGACGGACACCGCACCCGATGATTTCGCCCCGCGCGCGATCAGTTGGGTGATGGCGGGTGGGCTGGCCGCGGCGATCATTGGCCCCGCAATTGTGCGCAGCACCGCCGATATCAGCGTGGTGCCGTTTCTGGCCACCTATATCGCGGTGATGCTGCTGAACCTTACCGGGCCGTTTTTGTTCGCCTTTCTGGACATTCCGCGCCCGCCCGCCCCTGCGCCGGGCAGCAGCGCCGGACGCCCCATGTCCGAAATCCTGCGCAGCCCGGTGATTATTGTTGCGATGATCTGCGGCATGGTTGCCTATGCGCTGATGAATTTGGTCATGACCTCTACCCCGCTGGCGGTGGTCGGCTGCGGATTTGCCGCAACTGACGCGGCGAATATCGTCAGCGCACATGTGCTGGCCATGTTCGCGCCCAGCTTCTTTACCGGCCATCTGATCGCGCGATTTGGTGCGCCGCGCATTGTGGCGGCGGGGCTGCTGATCCTTGCCGGCTCGGGGGCCGTCGCCCTGTCCGGGGTCGAGCTGGGGCATTTCTATGTGTCACTGATCCTGTTGGGGCTGGGCTGGAATTTCGGCTATATCGGCGCAACGGCGATGCTGACCCGCGCCCATTCGCCACAGGAGCGCGGGCGGGTGCAGGGGCTGAACGACGCCGTGGTGTTCGGCGGCGTGTTTCTGGCCTCGCTGTCGTCGGGCGGGCTGATGAACTGCCTTGGCGGATCGGCGCAATCGGGCTGGAACGCCGTGAACCTTGCCATGCTGCCGTTTCTGGTGCTGGCGGGGGGCGCGCTGATCTGGCTGATGCTGCGGCCCAAGGACGCATAACCTGCAACCGCGCTTAGGTGGCACGGTTGCGAATTGAGTATTTTTGCACAGAAGAAACTACAACAGCGTTTTTTGCTGCGATTCCGGCGGTTTGCGGCGCGGCTTTGGCGTGGATTTCAGAGGTGCGGCATCCACGCGACCATCGGCGAATTCGATCTGAAACTGCGGCGTGGCCGCCGCATCGCGGGCCGAGGTCAGCAGCCCATTCGCCCCATGCACCACCGCAAAGCCGCGTTTCAGCGTTTCGGTATAGCCCAAGGTTTGCCGCATCCGGTCCAGCCGCGCCAAGTGATCCGCACGCGAGGAAAGCCCGCGTTTCATCGTAACATCAATGCGTTGCATCAGATCATTCAGGCGGTCGCGTTGCGCGATATTCCGGTCGCGCGCCGTGGTCAGCAGGCGTTGCAGCGATCCGGTCAGGCGGCTGTGCAACTGCGCCAGCCGGTCGCTGGGCCGTTCCAACGGACGCATCCGCGCCGCCATCAGCCGCGCCGCGCCAGAGGTCAGTTCCTGTTGCCGCTGCCGCACCAGCCCGCGCAGGCCCGGACGCAACCGCGCGCCCCACAGCGTCAGCCGTTGCTGCGCGGCATCGGTCAGCGCCGTGGGCCGCCCCAGTTGCAGCGCCTGCAAACGGTGGCGACGGTCGCGCACCAGCCCGCGCAAAGCGGGTTCCAGACGCGCGGCCCACAGGTCGAATCGCTGTCGCGGGCCTTCGGTCAGGGCAGCGGGGCGGCCCATGGCGCGGGACAAATCGCGCAGACGTTGGCGCGGGCGGTCGATGCGCAGCATTTTCGCCCGCACCATCCGCGCGCCGTGATCGGCCAGACGCGCGGCCAGATCGGCGCGCACCGGCACCGCGATTTCGGCGGCGGCAGTCGGCGTCGGCGCGCGGCGGTCGGATGCGAAATCAATCAGCGTCGTGTCGGTTTCATGCCCGACGGCAGAGATCAGCGGGATCCGGCTGTCGGCGGCGGCGCGCACAACGATTTCTTCGTTAAAGCCCCACAGATCTTCCAGACTGCCGCCGCCACGCGCCACGATAATCAGATCGGGGCGCGGCACCGGGCCATGATCCGGCAGATCGTTAAAGCCCCGAATCGCCGCGGCGACCTGCGGCGCGCAGGCATCGCCCTGCACCGCGACGGGCCAGATCACCACGCGGCTGGGGAAACGGTCGCGCAAACGGTGCAGAATGTCGCGGATCACCGCCCCCGAAGGCGAGGTCACCACCCCAATCACCCCCGGCAGATAGGGCAGCGGGCGTTTGCGGGCGTCGTCAAACAATCCCTCGGCGGCCAGTGCGTGACGGCGTTTTTCCAGCATCGCCATCAGCGCCCCGGCACCCGCCGGTTCGATCTGATCCACGATCATCTGATATTTGGACTGCCCCGGAAAGGTGGTCAGGCGGCCGGTTGCGATCACCTCAAGCCCCTCTTCGGGGCGCTGGGTCAGGCGGGCGGCCTGGCCTTTCCACGTCACGGCGGCCAGAACGGCGCGGTCGTCTTTCAGGTCGAAATACAGATGCCCCGAGGACGGGCGGGACACGCGGCCGATCTCGGCGCGCACGCGGACGCGGCCGAATTGATCTTCGATGCTGCGTTTGACCGCGCCGGACAGCTCCGACACGGTGAATTCATGGGCGTTATTGCCCGGCAGCGGTTCGTCGATCAGGTCCATGCGCTTGTTCCCCTTTGCGCGGCAGATTAGAACGCCGCAACGATGAACGAAAGGGCGGCACATGAATATCCTGATTTTAGGCGGCGGCGGGCGTGAACATGCGCTGGCTTGGGCGATCCGGCAGAACCCGAAATGCGACCGGCTGATCGTCGCGCCGGGCAATGCGGGGATTGCGGGCGTGGCGGAATGTGCGGCCTTGGATGTGCTGTCGCGCAGCGAGGTGTTAGAGTTCGCGCAGGAAAATGCCATTGATTTCATCATCATCGGCCCCGAAGCGCCTCTGGCCGCCGGTGTGTCGGACGCGCTGCGCGATGCCGGTTTTCTGGTGTTTGGTCCGTCGCAGGCCGCCGCCCAGCTTGAGGCGTCCAAGGCGTTTACCAAGGAAATCTGCGATGCCTGCGGCGCGCCGACCGCCGCGTGGGCGCGGTTCACGGACGCCGCCGCCGCGCGCGATTATGTCACCCAGCAAGGCGCGCCCATCGTGGTGAAGGCCGATGGTCTGGCCGCAGGCAAAGGCGTGACCGTGGCCGAAACCGTCCAGCAGGCGCATGACGCCATCGACCTGATTTTCGACGGCGAATTCGGCGACACCTCGGTCGTGATCGAGGAATTTATGGCGGGCGAAGAAGCCAGCTTTTTCATTCTGTCGGACGGCACCACCTGCCTGCCTGTTGGCACGGCGCAGGATCATAAACGCGTGGGCGACGGCGATACGGGGCCGAATACCGGCGGCATGGGCGCATACAGCCCCGCGCCGGTGCTGACCCCTGTCCTGCAAGATCAGGTGATGGACCAGATCGTGCGGCCCAGCGTGGCGGAAATGGCGCGGCGCGGCACGCCGTTTCAGGGGGTGTTGTTCGCGGGGCTGATGATCGCGGATGGTCAGGCGCGGCTGGTCGAATACAATGTGCGCTTTGGCGACCCGGAATGTCAGGTGCTGATGATGCGGCTGGGGGCGCAGGTGCTGGATCTGCTGCTGGCCTGTGCGCGCGGCACCTTGGATCAGGCGCGGGTGACATGGGCAGATGATCATGCGCTGACCGTGGTTCTGGCCGCACAGGGATACCCCGGCGCCTATGACAAAGGCAGCGTTATCAAAGGCTTGGACGCCCTGACCGAAGACAGCTTCACCATGACCTTCCACGCCGGAACCGCGACAGAGGACGGGCAGATCATCGCGACCGGCGGGCGTGTTCTGGCCTGCACCGGCCGGGGCGAGACGTTGGAACAGGCGCATCAGCGCGCCTATGCGCAGGTGGACGCGATCGACTGGCCGCAGGGCTTTTGCCGCCGCGATATTGGCTGGCGCGCGCTGTAAAGGAAACGGCCCGCCAATGGCGGGCCGCACATCTTATTCGCCGCTGGAATACAGCCCTTCATAGATCGGACCCAGCGTTTCCAATTCAAACAGCGAACTGACCGAAGTGCCGTTCCAGATGTTCAAAATCGCCTGCGCGAACATCGGCGCGGTCGGGACGATGCGGATATTCGGGGCGTTCTTAACCGCATCAGTCGGGGCAATCGAATCGGTGATCACCAGCGATTTCATCACCGATTTGCTGACCCGTTCAACCGCCGGGCCGGACAACACGCCATGGGTGATATAGGCGTGAACCTCGGTCGCGCCTTCGTCCATCAGAACCTGCGCGGCCTTGCACAGCGTGCCGGCGGTGTCGCAAATATCGTCAACGATAATACATTTCTTGCCCGTCACGTCGCCGATGACGGTCATATCGGCCACTTCGCCCGCCTTTTCGCGGCGTTTATCGACGATGGACAGCGGTGCGCCGATGCGCTGCGCCAATTCACGCGCGCGGGCCACGCCGCCCACATCAGGCGACACCACCATGATGTCATCCATGCGCCCACGGAAATGATGCTGAACGTCCAAGGCAAAGACCGGTGCCGCATAGAGGTTATCCACAGGCACGTCAAAGAAGCCCTGAATCTGCGCCGCATGCAGATCCAGCGTCAGAACGCGGTCCACGCCCGCCTCGGTCAGCAGGTTGGCGACCAATTTTGCGGAAATGGGGGTGCGCGCCTTGGCCCGGCGATCCTGACGGGCGTAACCGAAATACGGAATCACCGCCGTAATGCGCGATGCCGACGACCGGCGCAGCGCGTCGGTCATGATCAACAGCTCCATCAGGTTGTCATTCGCGGGGTTCGAGGTCGGCTGAATGATATACATATCTTCGCCGCGCACGTTTTCGAACACTTCGACAAAGATTTCCTGATCGTTGAATCGTTCGACGCGGGCGTCCAACAGGCCCACATTCATGCCACGATGCATCGACATACGCCGCGCAATCGCGCCCGCAAGGGGGCGGTTGGCATTACCAGAGATCAGTTTTGGTTCGGTCATGACGGGCATGTCGGGGGCCTTTGCAATGGATTCGCCAGATTGCACCCGCCTTATCACCCGGTTAGCCTGCGGGCAAATGATGAAGGAAATATGATGGCCCACATCGACTATTATTTCGGGACGATCAGCCCCTGGGCCTATTTGGCGGGGGACAGGCTGGAACAGATCGCGGCGCGGCATGGCGCGACGGTCGCGTATAAACCGCTGGATTTGATGCAATTGTTTGCGCGAACCGGCGGGAAACCCTTTGCCGAACGCCCGGTATGCCGTCAGGAATACCGCAATCAGGATCTGCCGCGCTGCGCCAAGCATCTGGGCATGGCCCTGAATCTGCGGCCCGCGTTCTGGCCGGTCAATATGGCACCGTCATCCTATGCCATCATCGCGGCGCAGGCGGGGGGCGGCGATGTTGGCCCGCTGGTGCAGGGGTTCCTGCGCGCCGTCTGGGCCGAAGATCGCGACATCAGCGATGATTCGGTCATCCGCGACATTCTGGCCACCCATGGTTTCGACCCCGCAATCGCGGATAAGGGGCTGTTCGTCGGCGCCGAAACCTATGGCCGCAATCTGGAACAGGCGGTGACGGCGGGCGTGTTCGGCGCGCCGTTTTACATTGTGCAGGACAGCGGAGAACGGTTCTGGGGTCAGGACCGGCTGGACTTTCTGGACCGCCATCTGGCCACGCTATGACCGGGGTTTACACGCGGCACTGGCCGGGGGCCGACCGCCCGGCCTTGGCGCTGCACTGCCTGATGGGCAGCGGCGCGGCATGGGGACCAATCGCGGAACGGCTGAACGGCGCTGTTGATCTGCGCGCGTTCGATATGCCGGGGCATGGGCGCAGTCCGGCATGGGAACCCGCAGACGTCGATTATCACACCGCCGTCACGCGGATTGCGGCGGGGTTTATCACGCGCCCCGTCGATCTGATCGGTCACAGCATGGGCGCGACGGTCGCGCTGCGCATTGCCGTGGCCGCACCCGATGCGGTGCGGTCGTTAACGCTGATTGAACCCGTGCTGTTCGCCGCCGCGCCGGATGCGGCACAGGACGCATTGGACGCGCAGATCGCGGCGTTTTTGCAGGCGGGCGATCATGCAGCGGCGGCGCGGGTGTTTCTGGCGGCGTGGGGCGGCGGCGATTTCGACGCCATGCCCGCCCCGATTCAGGCGCAAATCGCGCGACAGGTCGAATTGCTGCACGATATGGGGCCGGTGCTGCGCGACGATTCCGCCCGGATGTTGCGACCCGATGGGTTGGAACAACTGGACGCGCCGGTTCTGCTGATTTCAGGTGCCGACAGCCCGCCCGTGGTGCATGGCATCGCGGACGCCTTGGCCGCGCGGCTGCCGGATGTGGGGCGCGCGACGGTGCCAGATGCGGGGCATATGTTGCCATTGACCCATCCGGCGCAGGTGGCCGACCTGATCGCGTTGAATCTGGATCGCGCCTAAGCAAAAACCCCGGCGCCAAGGCCGGGGTTTTCGTTTCACATCAATTCGGAACCGTCGAGGAATTGGGGTCCAACCCAATATGCGTGCCAAGGGCGTGCATGTCGGACACCAGCTTCACAGCGGCGGTCACGACCTCTTCGCCGACGGTTTCGCGACGGTCTTCGGCGCTCTTCTGCGCGCGGCGGGCGTCGCGCATCAAGTCATCGAACACCGCCTGCGTCAGATCCGCGCGGGCGTGACCACGTTCAGCCAGCAGGCTGACCGATTCCTGATTGATTTCGGCGAACCCGCCGGTGACGGCGAATTCATGGGTCGAACCGTCCGCGCCGACCAGCACAACCATGCCGGGGCGCAGGGTGACGATCGCGGGCGAATGGCCGGGCATTGCGGTCAGATCGCCGTCGCTGCCCGGCAGGCGCACCTCGCGCACCTGAACAGAGGCAAGGCTCCGTTCCGGTGACACAAGGTCAAACTGCATGGTATCGGCCATTTCGCCCCCTTACGCCGCTTCTGCCGCGAGACGTTCAGCCTTGGCCTTCACCTCGTCGATGTCGCCAACCATATAGAAGGCCGCTTCGGGCAGGTGGTCATATTCGCCAGCCACAACCGCCTTGAACGAGGCGATGGTTTTTTCCAGCGGAACCTGAACCCCGTCCGAGCCAGTGAACACTTTCGCCACGTCGAAGGGCTGCGACAGGAAGCGCTGAATTTTCCGGGCGCGGGCCACGGTCAGTTTGTCTTCCTCGGACAGTTCGTCCATGCCCAGAATGGCGATGATGTCTTGCAGCGACTTGTATTTTTGCAGGATGCCCTGCACGTCGCGCGCCACTTTGTAATGTTCTTCACCCACCACGGCCGGGTCCAGAATACGGCTGTTCGAATCCAGCGGGTCAACGGCCGGATAGATGCCCAGTTCCGAAATCGCACGCGACAGAACGGTCGTGGCGTCCAGGTGGGCAAAGGTCGTTGCCGGTGCCGGGTCGGTCAAGTCGTCGGCCGGAACGTAAACGGCCTGGATCGAGGTGATCGAACCGTTCTTGGTCGAGGTGATGCGTTCCTGCATCGCGCCCATGTCGGTGGCCAGCGTCGGCTGATACCCCACGGCGGACGGGATGCGGCCCAGCAGTGCCGACACTTCCGAACCCGCTTGGGTAAAGCGGAAGATGTTATCCACAAAGAACAGAACGTCGGTCCCGGTCGAATCGCGGAACTGTTCGGCCAGCGTCAGACCGGTCAGCGCCACACGCATACGCGCCCCCGGAGGCTCGTTCATCTGACCGTAAACCAGAGCCACCTGCGATTCCGCCAGATTGTCGGGTTTGATAACGCCCGATTCAACCATTTCGTGATACAGGTCGTTGCCTTCACGGGTCCGCTCACCCACGCCGGCGAACACGGAATAACCGCTATGCACCTTGGCGATGTTGTTGATCAGTTCCATGATCAGAACGGTTTTGCCCACACCGGCGCCGCCGAACAGGCCGATTTTACCGCCTTTGGAATAGGGGGCCAGCAGGTCGATCACCTTAATGCCCGTCACCAGAATTTCCGAGCTGGTCGCCTGTGCGGCGAAGTCCGGCGCGGGCTGGTGGATGGCGCGGGTTTCGGTTGCGACGACGGGACCGCCTTCGTCAACCGGCTCGCCGACCACGTTCAGAATACGGCCCAGCGTGGCGTCGCCAACCGGAACCGAAATCGGTTTGCCGGTGTCGCGCACGGCTTCGCCACGAACCAGACCTTCGCTGGAGTCCATGGCGATGGTGCGGACGGTGTTTTCGCCCAGATGCTGCGCAACTTCCAGCACCAGCTTTTTGCCGTTGTTTTCGGTTTCCAGCGCGTTCAGAATCGCCGGCAGGTGGCTGTCGAACTGCACGTCAACGACGGCGCCGATCACCTGCGTGATTTTACCTGTTCCTTGTCCCATTCTTTGGTCCTTCGCTCAGCCACCATAGTGTGGCGTTAGATGCTTCGTTCAGGGTCGGGATGCAAGCCCCTGACCGGTTTATTTACCCGTCACTTCGTCAAGAAGTGCGCGCAGGTTCTGCCCCGCGGCGGGGTCAGAATATTTTTGTTGCCATGTCGCTTGGGCGGCTTGCCCAAGACGGCTGGCCCGGTCCGGGTCACTGTGCAACGCCAGAATTGCGTCACGCAGCGCGCCCGAATCATGCGGCGGCACCAAGACCGAATCGACCCCATCCGTCAGATAATCTTCGGTGCCGGGGCAGCGGGTCGCGATGATCGCGCGCCCTTGGGCCATCGCAATCAACACCGTCACCTGCCCCGCTGCCGAGGATGTTTCGCTGACCGGCAGCACCGCAAGCGGCGCAGACAAGGACAGAGAATGACATTCCGGCAGGGTCAGATCGGCGCGACATTCGACTTCGTCCGGGATGTCGATGCCGTTCAGCGCCGAGGGTTTGGCGATGACCAGCACGCGCAACCCGGTGCCACGCACCGCATCGCACAGCGCCGCATAATCGCGCCCCGCCGACCCCATCGCCACCAGATCAAAGCACTCATCCGGTTCCGCCGCCGTCAATTCGCCCTGCTGATAGGGAATAAACCGCAGTCGATCGGGTGCCAGACCAAAGGCCCGCGCGTAAAACGCAATTTCCGCCGTTGAATGAACCACCAATGCCGCAGCACGGCGGAACACACGGCCATAGACGGCGGCCAGTTTCGATTTGCTGGCCCCGCCAAAGTTGAAACTCCACCCGATGATGCGGGTTTTGCTGAACATCAGCGTTTTCAGCACGCAGCAGGCAAAAGTCAGCGGCGGAAAGCTGGCCACCACCAGATCGGGCCGCGTTTTCATGGCGCGATAGGCCTGCGCAAAATGGTTTCGCCATTCGGCGCGCGTGGTCGTTTTGCCCCGTTTGTGCCAGTTCAGCGGCGCACGGTTTGGCCCAAATTTCACAAAGCGATAGGGGGCGGCAGGATCAACAAAATCGTCGATCCAACGCCCCCCTTCGTCAACCGAGGGATGAATAATCGCCACAGTGACTTCGCCCTGTTTCATCATTTACAGCGCCTCGGCGCCCGAAATGATTTCGATGAGTTCCTTGGTAATCGCAGCCTGACGCGACCGGTTGTATTCGGTCGTCAGGCGGTCGATCATATCGCCCGCATTGCGCGTTGCGTTGTCCATGGCCGTCATCCGCGCGCCCTGTTCGGACGCCGCATTTTCCAAAAGCGCCGCAAAGATTTGCGTCGCCACCGAACGGGGCAGCAAATCTTCCAGAATCGCGTCTTCGCCGGGTTCGTAATCATACAGCGACGATACATCCTGCGGCTGATCTTCGGGCGCTTCGGCCGGGATGATCTGACGCGCAGTCGGCACCTGACTGATGACCGAGGCGAAACGGTTATAGAAGATCGTCGCGATGTCGTAATCGCCGTTCTGGAAACGGGCCAGCACGTCATCCGCAATCGCGCGCGCATTGTCATAGGACACGCGCTTAACCTCGGACATATCGACGTGATCGACAATCAGATTGCCGTAATCACGTTTTAACTGTTCGCGGCCTTTTTTGCCCACGGTCAGGATGGCGACATCTTTCCCTTGGGCGCGCAGACGGTCGGCGTGTTGGCGCGCCAGTTTGACGATCGAGCTGTTAAAGCCCCCCGCCAAACCGCGTTCCGACGTCATGACCACCAACAGGTGACGCTGATCGCTGCCCGTGCCGGACAACAGGCGGGGGGCGCCAGCCTCGCCTGCCGCTTTCGCGGTCAGGCCGGCCATCACCGCCGCCATGCGGTCGGCATAGGGGCGCGCGGCCTCTGCTGCGTCTTGCGCACGGCGCAGTTTCGCAGCAGCGACCATTTGCATCGCCTTGGTGATCTTCCGCGTGTTCTTAACGCTTCCGATCCGGTTTTTAAGATCCTTGAGGCTGGGCATCTATTCCCCCTCTCAGGCGCGGGTGCTGTTGTATTCGTCCAGCGCCGCTTTGATCGCCGATTCCAGATCACCCGAAACCTTACGGTCGTTGGTGGTCATGTCATCCAGCAATTCGGACTTTTGGCTGCGCAGGAATTGGATCAGACCTTCTTCCCACGCCACGACGTCGCGCACCGGCACGTTGTCGATGTAACCTTTGGTCCCGGCATAGATGACGATCACGATTTCAGCGTTCGTCAGCGGGCGATATTGCGGCTGTTTCATCAGCTCGGTCAGGCGGGCACCGCGGTTCAGCAGGCGCTGCGTTGCGGCGTCCAGATCGGAACCGAACTGCGCAAAGGCCGCCATTTCGCGATACTGCGCCAGCTCCAGCTTAACCGGACCGGCGACGGATTTCATCGCCTTGGTCTGAGCAGCCGAACCCACGCGCGACACCGACAGACCGGTGTTCACGGCCGGGCGGATGCCCTGGAAGAACAGTTCCGTCTCAAGGAAGATCTGCCCGTCGGTGATCGAGATCACGTTGGTCGGAATATAGGCCGACACGTCGCCCGCCTGCGTTTCGATGATCGGCAGAGCGGTCAGCGAACCGGCACCAAAGTCCTCGTTCAGCTTGGCCGAACGCTCCAGCAGGCGCGAGTGCAGATAGAACACGTCGCCCGGATAGGCTTCGCGCCCCGGCGGACGGCGCAGCAGCAGCGACATCTGGCGGTAAGCCACGGCCTGTTTGGACAGGTCGTCATAGATGATCAGCGCATCTTTGCCGTTGTCGCGGAAATATTCCGCCATCGCGGTCGCAGCATAGGGGGCCAGATATTGCATCGGCGCCGGTTCTGACGCGGTCGCGGCGATGATGGTCGTGTAGGCCATCGCGCCGGTTTCTTCCAGCTTCTTCACCAACTGCGCCACGGTCGAACGCTTCTGGCCAACGGCGACATAGAAGCAATGCAGGGTTTTCATCCCTTCATCTTCGCGGCCGTTGTAGTTTTTCTGGTTCAGGATGGTGTCCAGCGCAATCGCGGTCTTGCCGGTCTGACGGTCCCCAATGATCAGTTCCCGCTGACCACGGCCAACCGGGATCATGGCGTCAACCGATTTCAGGCCGGTTGCCATCGGTTCATGCACCGATTTGCGCGGCATGATGCCGGGTGCTTTTACGTCCGCGATGCGACGTTCGGTCGCCTCGATCGGGCCTTTGCCGTCGATCGGGTTGCCCAGCGCGTCCACGACGCGGCCCAGCAGGCCCGGACCAACCGGAACGTCCACGATGGCGCGGGTGCGCTTTACGGTGTCGCCTTCTTTGATTTCGCGGTCGTCGCCAAAGATCACGACGCCGACGTTATCGGTTTCAAGGTTCAGCACCATACCGCGGATGCCGCCCGGAAACTCGACCATCTCACCGGCCTGAACATTGTCCAGACCATAGACACGGGCGATCCCGTCACCGACGGACAGCACCTGACCGACCTCGGCAACTTCGGCATCTTTGCCAAAGTTCTTGATCTGGTCTTTGAGGATCGCCGAAATCTCGGCAGCCTGGATTCCCATTATCCGACCTCTTTCATGACGTTCTGAAGGGAAGCGAGCTTGCTGCGGACCGACGAATCGATCATCTGCGAGCCCAGCTTAACGATCATGCCGCCAATGAGGGATTCATCGACGCGCGTGTTCAGTTTGATTGTCTTGCCCGATTTTTCGGCAAGGGTGTCTTTCAGCCGCTGTTGCTGTTCATCGGTCAGCGGGGCGGCGGTCGTAACATCGGCGGTCATTTCGCCGCGTTCCGCCGCGATCAGGTCCGACAAACGCGCCACCAGTTGCGGCAGCACGAACAGACGGCGATTCTTCGCCATCAGTTTCAGCGTATTGGCAAGCGTGGCCGACAGGCCCATCTTGTCAGTGATCGACGCAATCGCCCCCGCCTGTTGGTCGCGGGTATAGATCGGCGACGAAATCAGATCGCGCAGATCGGCGCTGTTGGTCAGCGTGGCGTCCAGTTCGTCGATCTGGCGGGCCAGATTGTCCAGCCCCCCTTCGTCTTTGACGATTTCGAAGACGGCCTGCGCATAGCGCCCGGCGATGCTCTGGGACATGGAAACAGAGTTGGCCACGGTCATCCTTTACGGTTTGCGCAAACCCCGCTGGCGGGCCGGAGGGTTCCGGTCAGTCGCGGGGTCGCGGGTCGCGGTGGCACGGCCACAGGGCCGTCCAAAGATCATCGCGTCATTAGCAGGTGATTTCGCGCGCGGCAACCGTCTTACACACGAAACCGAGAGGCTTTGCGACCAAGGCCGCAGCATCACGCCCATGTTAGCGCCAGCGACCCGCCCCCTGCCCCGGCATCCGCTGCGCCAGCGGTCCCCGAACCGGTTGCGGACGGATCACGCCGTCCAGAATCTCAAGGGGATTCGGGACATGGACGGTTGCGGTTGGGCCGTTCAAGGCATGGGTTTGCTTGGACAATTCGACCATAATCATACCGGCGACCAGCACGCTGCTGATCCGCGCGCCGGTGCGTTCCCAAAACTGCGCGCCCCTCAGCCAGAACCGCCGATCTGATGGCGGTATGTAAACCGCCGCGCCGTGCCATTCTGGCACAAACCCCGCCGCGCGCATCTGCGATTCGATTTGCCCGGTGGTATAGGCCCGCCCCATGCCAAAAGGGGTCGCATCCGATGCCGCCCACAGCCCCGCCCGGTTCGGCACCATCAGCATCATGCGCCCCCCCGGCCCCAGAACGCGCCACGCCTGATCCAGCAGGCCGCGCGGATCGTCGCTGGTTTCCAGCCCGTGCAGCATCACCAGCCGGTCCACGCTGCCGGTATCCACCGGCCACGCGGTTTCGTCGCATAACACGCTGTGGTTTGGCATCCCCACGGGCCACGCCATCCCCCCCTGCGGCGCGGGCATCAAGGCCGTGACCCTCCGCGCGGACGTCAGATAGGGGCGCAGCATCGGCGCGGCAAAGCCGTATCCGGCCACCGTCATCCCCTTGCACCCATCCGGCCGCCAGCGTTCCGTCAACCGGTCGCGCAAAATCCGCTGAACCACCCGCCCCAGCGAGCGTTGGTAATAGAATCGGCGCAGCTGGTTTATATCGTGATGCATGACCTGTCGCGGCGGGTTAAGCTGACGCCAAGACACCATATGTAAGGGGAAATGCCAATGCCGTTGGAACTGGTCACGATCCGTTGCCTGAAAGACAACTATGCCTATCTGATCCACGGCGATGCTGGCACCGCCCTGATCGACGCCCCCGAAGCCATGCCGATTCTGACCGAACTGGCCGCGCGTGGCTGGGGGCTGGACGCGATTTTAATCACGCATCACCACGACGATCATATTCAGGCCGTGGCTGAAATCGTGGCGGAAACCGGCGCGCGGGTGATTGGCGCAGCGTCTGACGCGCATCGCCTGCCGCCGCTGGATCAGGCCGTGGCCCCCGGCGATGTCATCCCCGTGCTGGGGCAGGACGCGCAGGTCATCGACGCATCGGGCCACACGGTCGGCCATGTCGCCTATTATTTCCCGCAATCGGCATTGGCCTTTACCGCCGACAGCCTGATGGCGCTTGGCTGTGGCCGCCTGTTCGAAGGCGATGCCGAAACGGCATGGGCCAGCCTGTCGCGCCTGAACGCCCTGCCCGGTGATACGCTGATTTGTTCGGGGCATGATTATTGCGCGGGCAACGGCGCCTTTGCCCTGTCGGTTGACCCCGACAACGCCGCGCTGCGTGACCGCCTGACCGCGGTTGCCGAATCGCGCCAGCCCTGCGCGCCCGCCACGCTGGATCTGGAACGCGCGACGAATCCGTTCCTGCGTGTGGACCACTTGCGCGAACCGCTGGGGATGCAAGGCGCGACGGATGCCGACATATTCGCCCATCTGCGCGTGCTGAAGGATGATTTTTGACCGCTTGAAAAACCGCAGGCGCGCCATCACATTACGACAAACCTTTTGGTGAAAAGCGCGGCCTCGGTTGAAAAAGAACTTGATGCTGGCGGAAATAAACCAAATCTTAAAACGATCATGACAGTCTGGGCCGGTGGGCGCCATCCGCCCATACCGCCAGCCGACTGACAGGAGAAGACGCGTGCCCAGTTTCTCGAACTCTTTGGAACAGGCCATTCATCAGGCGCTTGCGCTGGCAAACGATCATCGTCACGAACTGGCGACGCTGGAACATCTGTTGCTGGCCCTGACCGACGAACCCGAAGCGGTTAAGGTCATGCGCGCCTGCGATGTGGATCTGGATGCCCTGCGCAAAACGCTGATGGATTTCATTCAGGATGACCTGTCCACCCTGATCACCGATGTGGACGGGTCCGAGGCCGTGCCGACCGCCGCGTTTCAGCGCGTGATCCAGCGTGCCGCGATCCATGTCCAAAGCTCGGGCCGGTCCGAGGTGACGGGCGCCAATGTGCTGGTCGCAATTTTCGCCGAACGCGAATCGAATGCGGCGTTTTTCCTGCAAGAACTGGATATGACGCGGTATGACGCGGTGAACTTTATCGCGCATGGCGTGGCAAAAAACCCGTCCTATAACGAACCGCGCAAGGTCGAAGGCACCGACGACCCCGTCGAACACCGCGCTGACGCCGCGCCGGAACAAAAGGACGAATCGGCGCTGTCGAAATACTGCGTCGATCTGAACGCCAAATCGAAACAGGGCGACATTGACCCCCTGATCGGTCGCGAATCCGAGGTTGAGCGCGCGATTCAGGTTCTGTGCCGCCGCCGCAAAAACAACCCCCTGCTGGTGGGCGATCCCGGCGTGGGCAAAACCGCCATTGCCGAAGGTCTGGCCCTGAAAATCACCCGCGGCGAAACGCCCGACGTGCTGTCGGGCGCGACGATCTTTTCGCTGGATATGGGCGCGCTGCTGGCCGGAACCCGCTATCGCGGCGATTTCGAGGAACGGCTGAAAGCCGTGGTCAAAGAGCTTGAAGCGCATCCCGACGCGATTCTGTTCATCGACGAAATCCATACGGTCATCGGCGCGGGCGCGACCTCGGGCGGGGCGATGGACGCCTCGAACCTGCTGAAACCCGCGCTGGCGGGCGGCAAGCTGCGCTGCATGGGCTCAACCACCTACAAGGAATTTCGCCAGCATTTTGAAAAGGACCGCGCGCTCTCCCGCCGGTTCCAGAAGATCGACGTGAACGAACCCTCGGTCCCTGACAGCATCAAGATCCTGATGGGTCTCAAGCCGCATTTCGAGGCGCATCACGATCTGCGCTACACGAACGAGGCGATCAAGACGGCGGTAGAACTGGCCAGCCGCTATATCAACGACCGCAAACTGCCCGATTCGGCCATCGACGTGATCGACGAGGCGGGCGCGGCGCAGCATCTGGTCGCCGAAAGCAAGCGACGCAAAACCATCAGCCCCAAAGAGATCGAGGCTGTGGTGGCAAAAATCGCCCGCATCCCGCCGAAAAACGTCAGCAAAGACGACGCCGAGGTGCTGCGCGATCTGAACACCACGCTGAAACGTGTGGTCTTTGGTCAGGACGCCGCCATCGAAACGCTGTCATCGGCGATCAAACTGGCCCGCGCGGGCCTGCGCGAACCGGAAAAGCCCATCGGCAATTACCTGTTCGCAGGCCCGACCGGCGTCGGCAAAACCGAGGTGGCGAAACAACTCGCCAGCACGCTGGGGGTCGAACTTCTGCGGTTCGATATGTCCGAATATATGGAAAAGCACGCGGTCAGCCGGTTGATCGGCGCGCCTCCGGGCTATGTCGGCTTTGATCAGGGCGGGCTGCTGACCGATGGCGTGGACCAGCACCCGCATTGCGTGCTGTTGCTGGACGAAATCGAAAAGGCGCATCCCGATGTGTTCAATATCCTGCTGCAAATCATGGATGCGGGGCGTCTGACCGACCATAACGGCCGCCAGGTTGATTTCCGCAACGTGATCCTGATCATGACATCGAATGCCGGTGCTGCCGATCAGGCGCGCGCGGCGATTGGTTTCGGTCGCGACCGCCGCGAAGGCGAAGATACCGCCGCCATCGAACGCACCTTTACGCCGGAATTCCGCAACCGTCTGGACGCGATCATCAGCTTTGCGCCGCTGTCGCGCGATGTGGTGATCCATGTGGTGGATAAATTTATCCTGCAACTGGAAGCGCAGCTGATGGATCGCAACGTCCAGATCGAGCTGACGCCGGAAGCCGCGAATTGGCTGGCCGAAAAGGGTTATGACGACCGCATGGGCGCGCGTCCTCTGGGTCGTGTGATTCAGGAATACATCAAAAAGCCGTTGGCCGAAGAATTGCTGTTCGGTCGCCTGACCAAAGGCGGCACCGTGCGCGTGCTGATCGCGGATGACAAACCCGCCTTTGACATCACCGGCCCGGACGCGCCCCGGATCGGCAAAACCAAAACGCCGTTGCTGACGGCGGAATGATCACCGGGCGGCGTTTAGGCGCCGCCCGGTTTTGATTGGAAAACAACTGGTTAGGGCGGTTTGTTCGAACCGACTTCACCGCCCCGCTGCCCACGTGTTTACGTCGCAACGAATGATGGCCCAGACCTGTCGCGCGGCGGCTTGGCGGAACAGACGCATCGCTGATGATGGGGGGCGGCGTTTTCGTGACGTCCATTCTGCAATAAAACAACTATGAATCAATGGGATAATTTAATTTATTCTAACCACCCTTGCCCATCTGATCGCTGCGCTTTCCTATGCCGGCGGTGAGGTTGGCCGGTTATGGGCCGGCTTCAGCCTGTCACCGATTACAAACACAAACCTCGCTGTTGGCGGAAGAACGATGTCAGGCGCAGCATTTTTGCACCGGTTTCTTTGCGCGATAATGTAACGAAATAAGCATGTTAGGGTGATTTATTCGAACCACTCTTAACTCACAGCGGTCAGCCTGCTTTGCCCCGTTATCGGTCCGTCTGGCCAATGATGCGGGCGCGCTCCATGCATAAAGGTGAACGAAATTAGACGGTTAGCGAGCATTGTTCCTATCTTGCGCAATCTGCCGCTGGTGTTCGCGTTTGGGTCCGGCGGGCGCGTTCGTTAATCATAATCCGGTGCGGATTACCGAAATCATCAGCGCACAGCACCCCGCGCCGCCCGCGGCAGTTGCCGCGCGGTTTCCCGCCGCTGGTCAACGGCCTCGATAATGTCCCGCCGCTGATCGTCGGTCAGGTCGCGCCAAGCAGTGATTTCGTCAAGACTGCGCCAGCAGCCGATGCAGAGGCCGCTGGCTGGCTCGATCCGGCAGACATTGATGCAGGGGGACGCGATGCCGGGCATGGGGTTACTGCGTCGCCGCTTCGTTCCCCGCCGGGGCGAACCGGGTCAGGGTTTCGCTGATTTCGGCGGCGATGCGCGGGGCCTCGGACGCCGAGGCACTGGGCCAGATCAGGACATAGCCGATGGCGCGGTTGTCGCGCACCCAGCCTTCGGCCCGGCTGATATGGTCGTCATTCGCGCCGGTCAGCAGGATATGCCCTTGCGTAATCATGCGTTCAGGCGACGGCACCCAGCCCAGCGCCGTGACCAGACCGGACAGATCCAGCAATTCCTGTTGCCCGCCGGGTTGGCTGAACAGGATCAGCGCCGCCCCCGACCCGTCACGCGGGCCATAGATCGACAGCGCCCGTTCCGCCCGGTCAAATTCCAGAAACTGCATCGGTGCGGTTAGCGACAGGCCGGTGGCGTCGTCGCGCAGTTCGACCAGCTCCATCCCCGCGCGCCAATCGTCGCGGCGTTCGATCAACAGGCGCATCGCGGTGCCGGGATCCAGCGATTCGCGCTCGGCGGCGATTTCGGCGCGAATGGCGGCCTGCGTTCCCGGACCATCCAGCCCGTCGATCACACCGTCGTAATAACCCGCCCAACGCAACGCGCGTTGAACGTCGGTCAGCGGCGGCATCGGCTCCGAGGCACCGGGCGCGGGCAGATCAGCGGCATCACCGGCCACCAGAGTGTCGCCCATATCCGCCACATCCGCGATGAATGCGTCCTGCGGCACTGCGCCCGCCTGTTTCAACACCGGCAACCACGCCGCCGCCGTTTCGGGCAGCACGGGGCCAACCGCAATGCCGAACCAGCCATTCGGCAGCGCCCACAACCCGGCACCGGGATAATCGGCCTGCCAACGGGCCAATGCCTCATCCGCCTCGACCCGGTCCTGAAACGCCTCAAGCCGGATATGCGCGGTTTCCGGGGCGGGTTCGGGTTCAACAACGGGTTCAGCCACAGCTTCGACGGTCGTTTCCACAGCATCCGCCGCATCGCCCGCCTGCCCCGCAACCGGCGTCAGCACCGTTCCCGCCGCAGGCACGGCCACAAAACTGTCCGCCGGGATCGCTCGCGCCGATTTCAGTTCCGCAATCCGCGCATCGGCCGCAGCCCGGTCCAGCGGCCCCAGACCAATGCCGGTCCATCCGCCGGGCAACGGAAAGGTCACCACATCGTCAAACCGTTCGGCCCAACCGGCCACGGTGTCGGCAACGCCTGCGCCCCGCTTTGCCTCGATCCGAATGATGGCGTCTTGTGCAAATCCCGCCACTGGCAACACTGTCGCCAAAACCACCATCGCCAATTGCCGCATCTGAAATCCCTTTACCTTGATTGCAGGGGCGTTGTTGACCCCGCCTTATGCCGCGCCTAGAAGACGCGCACGCTTTGCTGATCTATGCAAAAAGGACGGCCCGATGACCAGCCCCAACCGACCCCGCAGCTTTCAGGACATCATCCTGCGCCTGCAATCTTACTGGGCCGAACATGGCTGCGCGATTTTGCAGCCCTATGATATGGAGGTGGGCGCCGGCACGTTCCACCCCGCCACGACTCTGCGCGCTTTGGGCAATAAAGCATGGGCCGCAGCCTATGTCCAACCGTCGCGCCGCCCCACGGATGGGCGTTACGGCGAAAACCCCAACCGGTTGCAGCATTATTATCAATATCAGGTTATCATCAAACCCAGCCCCGCGAATTTGCAGGAATTGTATCTGGGCAGCCTGCGCGCGATTGGTCTGGACCCGATGGCCCATGACGTGCGCTTTGTCGAAGATGACTGGGAATCGCCCACTCTTGGCGCCTGGGGTCTGGGATGGGAAGTGTGGTGCGACGGGATGGAGGTCAGCCAGTTCACCTATTTCCAACAGGTTGGCGGGCATGATTGCCGCCCCGTTTCGGGCGAACTGACCTATGGATTGGAACGGCTGGCCATGTATGTGCTGGGCGTGGAACACGTCATGGATATGCCGTTCAACAGCCCCGATGCGCCGATCCCGCTGACCTATGGCGATGTGTTCCGCCAGACCGAACAGGAATATTCCCGCTGGAATTTCGATCAGGCCGATACCGACATGCTGTTTCAGCATTTTAAGGACGCCGAGGCCGAATGCGCCCGCATCCTTGCCGCTGCGGAAACCGACGATGCCGGGCGGCGTATCCCGATGGCGCATCCGGCCTATGATCAGGCGATCAAGGCCAGCCATCTGTTCAACCTGCTGGACGCGCGCGGCGTGATTTCGGTGACGGAACGTCAGGCCTATATTGGCCGCGTCCGCGCACTGGCCAAGGGCTGCGCCGATCTGTTCCTGACCACATCGGCGGCGGGCGCATGAACCAAGGTCGCATTGCCATTTCCATGCTGGCGCTGTCCGCCGTTCTGGCGGCGATTGCGGTCTGGTATCTGCAAGTTTACGCGTTTTATGACGATGTGGACGAAATCACCGGCACGCAAACGCTGTTCATCACGCAGGCGGATGGCGAACTGGCCCCCCTGCCCGTGCGCGATTTTCGCGGCATTGATAAATCCAGCTCGCCTTTGGGGTATCGGGCCTGCTTTACGGTCGATCACGCCGATCTGGCCGGTCTGCCGGTCTTTGCCGATCCGACGCCGACCATCGGCCCCAGCTGGTTCCGCTGCTTCAACGCGCGCGGCGTGGGCGGCGATCTGGAATCCGGCGCGGCGCAGGGGTTCTTGTCGCAGGCCGACATCCGCCCCGGCGTGGATCGCGTCATCGCCGTTTACCCCGATGGCCGCGCCTTTGCCTGGCATCAACTGAACGAAACCGCCGAAGAAAAGAAAGTCATCGAATAATGCCCGATCTGCTGATTGAACTTTTCTCCGAAGAAATCCCCGCCCGGATGCAGGCCCGCGCGGCGGCTGATCTGAAACGCCTGATCACCGATGGTCTGGTGGAATCCGGCCTGACCTATGCCAGTGCGGGCGCGTTTTCGACGCCGCGCCGCCTGACCCTGACGGTCGAGGGGCTGACCGCCCACAGCCCCACCACCCGCGACGAACGCAAAGGGCCGCGCACCGACGCCCCCGAACAGGCGATTGCCGGGTTTCTGCGCTCGACCGGGCTGACGATTGACCAACTGGAACGCCGCGCCGACAAAAAGGCCGAGGTGTTCTTTGCCGTCCTGACCCGTCCGGGCCGCCCCGCCGCCGACATCGTGGCCGAGGTGCTGGACCGCACCATCCGCAACTTTCCGTGGCCGAAATCCATGCGCTGGGGGTCGGGCAGCCTGCGTTGGGTCCGCCCGCTGCATTCCATCCTGTGCATCCTGAGCGATGAGGCCGGGGCGCAGATCGTGCCGCTGGATGTGGACGGTATCGCGTCGGGCAACACCACGCGCGGCCATCGGTTCATGGCCCCCGATGCGTTCGCCGTGACCGGGTTTGACGATTACGCCGACAAACTGCGCGCCGCCTATGTCATGCTGGACGCGGACGAACGCGCGCAGGCGATCCGCAACGGCGCGGACAATCTGGCTTTTGCGCGCGGCTGGGATATTGTCCCCGATGACGCCCTGCTGGCCGAGGTGGCGGGTCTGGTCGAATGGCCCGTGCCGCTGATGGGCGTCATTCAGGACCGTTTTCTGGACCTGCCCCCCGAGGTGCTGCAAACCTCGATGAAGGAACACCAGAAGTTCTTTTCCGCCCGCAACCCAAAAACCGGTCGGATCGAAGGGTTCGTGACCGTCGCCAATATCGAAACCACTGATGACGGCGCGGCGATTCTGGCGGGCAATCAACGCGTTCTGGCCGCGCGCCTGTCGGATGCGGTGTTTTTCTGGGAAAACGATGTGCGTCAGGCCCGCGGCGGGATGACCAACTGGGCCGATGGGTTGGCATCCGTCACCTTCCACGCGAAACTGGGGTCGCAATCGGACCGCGTGACCCGCATCGCCGCATTGGCCCGCGACATCGCGCCCGCCGTGGGGGCCGACCCGGATCAGGCCGAACAGGCCGCGCGCATCGCAAAACTGGATTTGCGTTCGTCCATGGTCGGCGAATTTCCCGAACTGCAAGGCGTGATGGGCCGGTATTACGCCTTGAACGCCGGCCAAGCTGACGCCGTGGCGGACGCCGCCCGCGACCATTATTCGCCGCTTGGCCCAAGCGACGCCGTGCCAACCGCCCCCGTGTCCGTCGCCGTGGCACTGGCCGATAAAATCGACACGCTGACCGGCTTCTGGGCCATCGACGAAAAACCCACGGGGTCCAAAGACCCCTACGCCCTGCGCCGCGCCGCTTTGGGGGTTATTCGGTTGGTGCTGGGGAATGGTGTGCGGATGCCGCTGCTGCCCATTTTTGCGGCGGGCTATCCCGGCAATGACGGCACCGACCTGCTATCGTTCCTGCATGACCGGCTGAAGGTCCATCTGCGGGACCAAGGCGTTCGCCATGACGTGATCGACGCGGTGCTGGCCCAAGACGGGCGCGATGATCTGACCGCCGTGGTCGCCCGCGCCACTGCGCTGAACGATATGCTGCACACCGCAGACGGGGAAAACCTGCTGCAAGGGCTGAAACGCGCCGCCAACATTCTGGGTCAGGCGGAAAGCGCCGATGGCGTGGAATACAGCTTTGGCGCCGATCCGAAATTCGCGGAAACCGATGAAGAACGCGCCCTGTTCGCAGCTCTGGATACCGCCGAACCGGCGATCCGGCAGGCCATGGCGGACGAAAACTATCCCGCCGCCATGTCCGCGATTGCCGCCCTGCGCGGCCCGATTGACGCGTTCTTCACCGCCGTTCAGGTCAACACCGACAACAGCGTGGTGCGCCGCAACCGGCTGAACCTGCTGCACCGCATCCGAGCCGCAGGCCGCGACATCGCCGATTTCTCTCGGATCGAGGGATAAGACAAAAGCCGGGGCCAAAACCCCGGCTTTTTCATGCGGCACGCCGCGTTTCTTCTGTGCAGAAACACCCTGCTGGGGTGAGACGGATCAGGCAAAAGTCCAGTGGACCTTTGCCCCGTCGAACGCCTGCCCACCAGTGGGCAGGCTGGGGGGATGCAAAATCCCCCGGCGCGACGGATTAAACCGCGCGCTCCACCATCATATGTTTGATCGACGCAATCGCCTTGGCCGGATTCAGACCTTTGGGGCAGGTGTTGGTGCAGTTCATGATCGTGTGGCAGCGATACAGTTTGAACGGATCTTCCAGATCGTCCAGACGTTCGCCGGTCGCCTCATCGCGGCTGTCGATGATCCAGCGATAAGCGTGCAGCAGCGCCGCCGGTCCCAGATAACGGTCGCCATTCCACCAATAAGACGGGCAGGACGTCGAACAGGACGCGCAGAGGATACACTCATACAGGCCGTCCAGATGCTTGCGATCCTCGATCGACTGACGCCATTCTTTGTTCGGCGTGGGCGATTTGGTGATCAGATAGGGGTTCACGCTGGCGTGCTGAGCGTAAAAATGCGTCAGATCCGGCACCAGATCCTTGACCACGGCCATATGCGGCAGAGGATAGATGTTCACGTCGCCGCTGATTTCATCCATGCCATAGATACAGGCCAGATGGTTGCCGCCGTCGATATTCATTGCGCAGGAACCGCAAATCCCTTCACGGCAGGACCGGCGGAACGACAGCGTGGGGTCGATTTCGTTCTTAATCTTAATCAACGCGTCCAGAACCATCGGACCGCACGTGTCCATATCCACGAAATAGGTATCCAGCCGCGGATTTTCCCCAGTATCGGGATCCCAGCGATAAATTTTGAATTTGCGCAGATTCGTTGCGCCCGCAGGCTTAGGCCAGGTTTTGCCGACGCGAATCTGGCTGTTCTTGGGCAATGTTAACTCAACCATGGGTGCTTCCTTTCAGAACGTGCCTTCGGGCGGCGCATCGGCCGCAAACAAATGTTGGGCGCGGGCGACCAATTCGGCCACCTTATACCGCGCATGAGGGTTCAGCGCCTGCCCATTCAGGCGGCGCAGAAATTCGGTTGACGCGGGCGACAACTGCGCCATCGACGCGCCTTGCAACGCGGGCAGCGCGGCGATGTCAGCCGCCCCTACCCCAACAAGCGCCAGCAATTGCGCACCGGGGCGGGTGGGGTCGGTTTCATCTTCAAGCCGCAGGCGGGTGACGCGATTTGCACCAACAGCCGCCGTCAGACGGCGCAACAGGTCGCCCCATTTCGGCAAATCCACCGTCTCGCGTTCAAAATCGGCGAATGTGCCGGTGTAACCATCGGTCCGCACGGCCTGCGCCCACACGCTGGGCCGCCACTGCGTCAAATTGCGACTGTAAAACACGATCTGCGGATCAAAGCCCGCCGCCGTATCGCACAGAATTTCCGCAATGCGCGGCAGCTTGGGGAACAGACGCGTTTCGCCGCCATTCCCGGGCATCGCCCCCGCCAGATTTTCGTGGCTGATCACAACCGGCAGATCACCACCCGGCAGATCATTCAAAACGTCTGCGATTGCGTCTTGCAACTGTTTTTTCGACGTTTCACCCAGACTGAACCCAATCGCCGCACGGCCCAGCGACCGCATCAGCGGGCCACAACCCGGCGTGCGCAGGATCAGATGATCGGCCAGCCGGTCCGCATTGCCGCCCAAATGCCGCTGAATCGCTGTGCTGCCGGTTTTTTGCACACCGACATGCAGAATGAGGCGGCGGCGTGGGCCTTTCTGCGGGGAATATGCTGCGGAATGCGCCATCACCGATCCTAAAACGGGCAACAGTCAAGTAAAGGCTGCATCAGCGGCTCTAACTGCGGGCGCGGCGCGTTTGTCGCGACCGTGATCAGATCCGCCATTTGCGCATCGGCGCCCAGCATGACCGGCGCGATATCATCGGTCACCCCGCCCGAGGCATAGTAATCGTGGAATTTCCAGCGATCCAGATGGTCGCCCGGCTGGAACCGCACCCAGCCCGCCGGAATGTTCATCGCATGGGACACGATCAGCCCATGCAGCGAGCTGGAGACCACAACCGCGCAATCCGCAATCTGGCGCGCGACGGTTTCAACATCGGTCAGCACGTCGATCACGCAGACATCAGGGTTCGTCGCCCAATGGGCGGAAAGCGCGGCGGCTTCGCGGAAATGGGGGATAATCCCCAATTTGTAACGCGGCTGGGACGGCACCAGCCCCAGCACCTGCGGCACCAAAATGCCCGGATCGCCATAAACCGGCGGGCAGTCATAGCCCAGATCAAGGCAACGGCCACGGGTCAGTGGTCCGCGCACGGCATGGATGACCTTGGGGCGCGCAATCTCCGCATCCCCCGAAATCACGCCCGATCCCCAGACGATCCCACGCCCCGCCTGATGGCCAAAGGACAGAACACTGCCCGCCGTGACATAATAATGCCCCGCCGACGATCCCCGGCTGTTGCAGAAAATCGGGCGGCGTCCGGTGCGCCATTCGTAAATCAGCGGACCGACCCAATCGCCAAAATTGATCTTGTCGCCCCACCACCAATACATCCGGCGGCCCTGCAACAGACCCAGGCGCATCAACGCCCGGACCGGACGCGAGGGCTTAGTATAGCCCTGTGCCGGCGTCAAATGCGATCGTTCCGCGGCGGCGTTCATGAACGTCTCCACCCGGGATAATCGGTCAAAGGCCGGTTCGGCATCTGACCGGATCGGCGCATCACGCAGCGGTCATAGACCTCGGCCGGGTCGCGTCCGGCGATGTAATCGCTGGACATTTCGACCTTGAACCCACCGGCAACGCGCGGGCCGCCGCTGCCGGTGGAAATGCCCATATGCACCTGACTGCGCGGCGCAACGGCCAGTTCGGCGTTGCGCAGGCAGGCACGTTCGGCCTGCTCGACCGGGATGGGGCCGCAGGCAGTGACCAGCACCGCCAGCGGCATCACCGCGATCAGGGCAAGCCCACGCATCATCAGGCCGTCCGCGCCGCAGCGGCGATGCACTGCGCCGTGGCCGGACGCGACACGATGGTCGCAACGCTGGCCCCAACACCCGACGCGCCCGCGCGCGACATTTGCGCGATGTCGATCAATTCCGCCGTGGTGGCGTTGTTGATCACGCAATCGGCCCAAGGCTGCGTATTCGCGCCCGGCATCCGGCTTTGCATTTCGCGGTTAATGACCGTGCGGGCCAGTTCGCGCGATGCGGCATCCAGAACCGTCGCAGGCATGGGCGCCGTGACCACAGGGGCCGCAGGCGTGACGACCGGAGTCGTCGGCATCGGCGCGACACAGCCCGCCAGCAGCAGCGCAACCGCGCCAAAACCCGCGTAAAGTTTAACAGCCATCAGTACACCCTCTTTTTCGGAGCAATTTTCATCGGGTCGATCCCGCCATCATCCTGCGCCGTCAGCGGCTCAAGATGGACGGGGCGATAGGCCAGTTTAACCTTGTCGCCATCAACCCATGCAAGAGAGTGTTTGCGCCAGTTGGCGTCGTCGCGGTCGGGATAATCCTCATGCGCATGGGCGCCGCGGCTTTCCTTGCGCGCCTCGGCGGCGACGATGGTGGCCAAAGCGTTCGGCATCAGGTTGGTCAGTTCCAGCGTTTCCATCAGGTCGGTGTTCCAGATCAAGCCGCGATCCGACACCTTGAGATCGGCCACCTTGGCGGCGATCTTTTCCATCTTTTCAACACCTTCGGCCAGCGTTTTGTCGGTGCGGAACACCGCGGCATCGGCCTGCATCGTGCGCTGCATTTCGTCGCGCAGCTGCGCGGTCGTGGTGCCGCCATTGGCGTGGCGCAGCGCGTCAAAGCGGGCCAGAGCGCGATCCACCTGTTCCTGATTGGTCGCGGGAACGGGGGCTTCACGGTCGATCACTTCTCCGGCACGGATGGCGGCGGCGCGGCCGAACACCACCAGGTCGATCAGGCTGTTCGACCCCAGACGGTTCGCGCCATGGACCGAGGCACAGCCCGCCTCACCCACAGCCATCAGGCCGGGGAACACAGCGTCGGGCTGTTCGGCGGTCGGGTTCAGCACCTCACCCCAATAGTTCGTGGGGATGCCGCCCATGTTGTAATGCACGGTCGGCAGGATCGGGATCGGGGCCTTGGTCACGTCAACGCCCGCGAAAATCTTGGCCGATTCGCTGATGCCCGGCAGGCGTTCCGCCAAAGCCTCGGGCGGCAGGTGCATCAGGTTCAGGAACATATGATCCTTTTGCGGACCCACGCCACGACCTTCGCGGATTTCGATGGTGATGCAGCGCGATACCACGTCACGCGACGCCAGATCCTTATAGGTCGGGGCATAGCGTTCCATGAACCGCTCACCCTCGGAGTTGGTCAGGTAACCACCTTCACCACGCGCGCCTTCGGTGATCAGACAGCCCGAGCCGTAAATCCCCGTCGGGTGGAATTGCACGAATTCCATATCTTGCAGCGGCAGGCCCGCGCGCGCCACCATCCCGCCGCCGTCGCCAGTGCAGGTATGGGCCGAGGTCGCGCTGAAATAGGCGCGGCCATAACCGCCGGTCGCCAGCACCACCATTTTGGCATTAAAGACGTGGATCGTGCCGTCATCCAGTTTCCAGCAGACAACGCCGGTGCATTTGCCATCGGTCACGATCAGATCAAGCGCGAAATATTCGATGAAAAACTCGGCGTTGTTTTTCAGCGACTGACCATAGAGCGTATGCAGAATCGCGTGGCCGGTGCGGTCGGCGGCGGCGCAGGTGCGCTGCACCGGGGGGCCTTCGCCAAATTCGGTCGTGTGGCCGCCGAACGGACGCTGATAGATTTTACCTTCTTCGGTCCGGCTGAACGGCACACCGTAATGTTCCAGTTCGTAAACGGCCTTGGGTGCTTCGCGCGCCAGATATTCCATGGCGTCGGTGTCGCCCAGCCAGTCGGACCCCTTAACCGTGTCATACATATGCCACTGCCAGTTGTCCGGCCCCATATTCGACAGAGACGCGGCGATCCCGCCCTGCGCCGCAACCGTGTGCGAACGGGTCGGGAAAACCTTGGTCACGCAGGCCGTGCGCAGGCCCTGTTCGGCCATGCCCAGCGTCGCGCGCAGGCCCGCACCACCGGCGCCCACGACGACGACATCATAATCATGCGTATGAATTTGATAATCAGCCATATCGTCCTCAGAGCGTGGGGGTAATCAGGGCCATTTTGGCCAGTGCAAAGATGGCGGCGGCGATGACGCCCCAGCCCAGAACCTGCGACGCGATGATCGCGCCTTTATGCGCGCCGCCGCGCAGGTAATCGTCGATCATGTTGCGGGTGCCTTGCATGAAATGCAGCATCCCGACCACGATAAACAGCCCGGTGATCACACCGGCAAAGGGGCGGCCAAAATGCATCGCGACCTGTTCGCGCGGCAGCCCGATGGCGCCACCGACGACCGCCAGAAACAGCGGTGTCAGGATGATCAGCGCATAGGCGCTGACCGTCAGTTGCCAGTGGCGCATGGTGCCGGAACGGGCGGAACCCAGACCAGTCGCGGCCTTGCGGGGGGTGATATAGCGCATCCGTTTAACCCCTTATCGGATAAAGAAAATCAGCAGGGTCAGCAGCGTCAGCGCCACCGAACCGATAATCATTGCCCAGGATGATTTGTTCGATTCATCGATCGTCATCCCCATACCGGCGTCATAAAACAAGTGGCGAATACCGCCCAGCGCGTGGAACCACAGCGCCCAGACCGACGGAACAAAGATCAGGAAGCCCAGAAACGACCGCACGACCCAATCCGCGCGGGCAAAGGATTGCGCGCCCGTCACGGCGGCGGTCAGCCACCACACCAGCAGCAGCACCCCGGCAACCAACGCATGTCCGGTAATACGCACCAGAATCGAGGTGATTGCGGTAATCGGCAGGCGATAAACCTGAAGATGGGGGGAAAGCGGCCGGTTCCCCCGGTTCAGATCGGCCATGATGCGGCCCTCCTTCAAAATCGGTTAGGCAAGACCGGGGCGCAGGCAAAATGCTGGCCGCGCGGGCTGGCGATTGGTCAGTTCTTTGCCCTGTTTTCTGGCATCTGTCAGCCAGATTTACCAGAGGATAGGACGAATTTTAATCGTTTTCCGAATTTGCGATCACAGAAATTGTGCATGTGATCACAAAAAACAGCCCGCCGCATTTGCGCGGCAGGCCGTTGTTATCGCAAACTCTTAAACCGGAATCAGCGCCCAATAATCCAGATCCAGCAGCACATCAGGGGCATATTTTCCGTCATCCCCCCGCAGGGTGAAATCCGCGCTGTTGCCCTTGGTCGCGACCAGACGCAGGCGGATCGCGCCGACGCCGGGCGCATCGGTTTCGGCGCGGTCCAGCACCTCGGACCAGGCGCGCACAGTGTCCCCGGCAAAGCACGGATTCGCATGGGCGCCTCCGTTCAGCGCCACGATCATCTGCGCATTGGCCAGCCCGTTGAAGGACAGCGCCCGCGCCATGCTGATGACATGCCCGCCATAAATCAAGCGTCGGCCATCGTCGCGATGGGTGGTGTCAAAATGCACCTTGGCGGTGTTTTGCCACAGTCGCGTGGCCAGCATATGTTCCGATTCCTCGATCGTGATACCGTCCACATGGTCGATCTTTTCGCCGATCTGATAATCGCCCCAGCGGTGCTTTTCCCCTGCCAGTTCAAAATCATAATCGGCAAAGTTCAACCCATCTGGAACCACCAGATCCGCCGCTGCAACGGCATCGGGCAGGTCCGGCACAACCGTTTCCGGGGCGGGCGCATCCAGATCGCGTTTGCGCACCATGACCCAGCGGACATAATCCAGAACAACTTCGTCCATCTGGTTCAGGCCGCGCGTGCGGACGTAAACGACGCCGGATGTGCCGTTGCTGTTCTGCTTCAGCCCGATCACGGTTGATTCCGACCGCAGCGTGTCCCCCGGCCAAACCGGACGCAGCCAGCGACCTTGTGCATAGCCCAGATTGGCAACGGCGTTCAGGCTGACATCCGGCACGGTCTTGCCGAACACGACGTGAAAGGCGATCAGATCGTCCATCGGGCTGCCATCCAGCCCGCAATCCGCCGCAAACTCATCGGACGAATAAATCGCATGACGCGCGGGATAGAGCGCGTGATACAGTGCGCGTTCGCCCTCGGCCACGGTGCGGGGGACGGCGTGGCGGATCACCTGCCCGATCTGATAATCTTCGAAAAAGCGGCCCGGATTGGTTTTGGTCATTGCTCACCCAGCTTCATATCGGGATGATATTCGGCATCCACGGTTTTCGTGACGGGCTGCGCCATGCGCATGACGCCTTTGACCGGATCAAAGGCCATGGCCGGGCTGCCATGCAGCGCCCAGCCTTTGGACAGGGCTTCGCTGACCCGGTGGCAGAATCGGGCGGTGTCGTCTTCGGTGATGCAGCGATAGAGGGTGGTCATATCAGGCTCCGAACGGGTTGGGGCCCAGCCAGATGTGAATCATGGCGATCACGCCATACACGATCACGGTTCCGGCCAAGGCCATGATTTCTTTGCGCATCGGCGCGGGCGGCGGCGGGGTCCATGCGGTCGCGCGGTTGATCACCGCCATCTGCACCGGCACCCAGGCCAGCAAGCCGCCAAACAGGATGAACGACGGCATGTCACCATTCGGGATCAGATGCGCAAAGGCCCACATCCCAAAGCCAACCAGCATCGGATGACGCAGGCGGCGCGCGGCGGCGGTTTTCATCCCCGAGGCCGCGAACAGATAAACCGACAGCAACATCAACAGGTTATTGATGCCCTTGGCCGCACCGGACGGACCCCAGAAAAACGCGCCATGCGCGGTCCGGTATCCAATCACCATCAGGACAATCGACACAAACAGCGCGGCGGCGACCGCCCCGCGTCCGGCATCGCCCATCGCCGCGCGGCGCGTGGGCGCAAGCCGTTTGAACAGATGCGCGCCCCACCACAACGCCACGCCAAGGATCAGTAACAGCATCTGGCACCTTTCTTTGCTGGATGGCCGCAGCCTAGCACAGCGTCACGCAGTTTCAACCAAAGGGCCACGGCCCCAGCCAGCCATGAATATGCCCACCGATGATCAGCGCGGCGACGGCTCCGAGGACGGCGGCGACTTCGCGCCACGCAGGCACGGGACCGGTTGGGCGGGTCCATGGCGCGCGGCTCATCGCGGCGATCTGGACGAAGGCCCAGACCAGCAGCCCGCCAAACAGCACCAGCGACGGCAAATCACCATTCACCAACACATGCGCGACCGCCCAGAGGACAAAGCCCCACATCATCGGGTGGCGGACATGCTGCGCCAGACGGGTTTTCAGCGCACCTGCAAGAACCGCGCAAAAAGCCAGCAGAACCAGCAGGTTGTTGACGCCAGTTAAGGCGGGTGTGCGCCCCCACCAGAACGGCCCATCCGCCTGTTGATAGCCCAGCGTCAGCAGCACCATCGACAGCAGACCACCCGCAACCGTCACCGGCAACCCTGCCCGCCCCATCCGCGCGCGCAAATCCGGGGCCAGCCGCTTGAACAGATGCGACGCCCACCACAGCGCCATCCCGACCAAAAGCAGCGTCATATCAGGCCATTGCCTCAATCGCCGCCGCACGGTCCAGCGTTTTGCGCGCGGTTTCGACATGCAGGTTCTCGACGATTTTTCCGTCCACCACGGCGACGGCCTGACCCTCGGCAATCGCCGCGTCAAAGGCTGCGATCTGGCGACGGGCCAAGTCGATTTCCGCATCCGTCGGCGCGAATGCCGCATTAGCAATCGCCAATTGCGCAGGGTGAATCAGGGTCTTGCCGTCGAAACCCATATCGCGGCCCTGATCACATTCGGCGCGCAAACCGTCATCGTCTTTGAACGCGTTGAACACGCCATCAACGATGACCTTGCCATGCGCGCGCGCGGCCAGCAGGCACAGCCCCAGCCCCGCCATCATCGGCAAACGGTCGGCGCGGAACCGGCTGTTCAGTTCCTTGGCCAGATCATTCGTTCCCATGACCATACCTTGCAGGCGCGGATGCGCGGCGATTTCCGCGGCGTTCAGCATCCCCAGCGGGGTCTCCATCATCGCCCACAGCGGCAGATCGCCGGTCAGTTCGGCCACGCGGTCCAGATCGGCGGCGCGGTCCACCTTGGGGATCAGCACCGCGTCAACGCCGGTCATCGCCGCCGCCGCGCGGGCATCATCCGCCCCCCATTCGGTCGCCAGCCCGTTGATGCGCACAATCCGCGCGCGCGCGCCGTAATCATGGCGCAGCGCCGCCGCCAAAGCGTCACGCGCGGCGGGTTTTTCATCGGGTGCCACGGCGTCCTCAAGATCAAAGATGATGGCATCCGCGGCCAGCGTCTGCGCCTTTTCCATCGCGCGGGCATTGGCGGCGGGGATATACAGAACCGAACGATATGGGCGGGTCATGGGAACCTCTGGGCGTAAGAATGTTGCGTGACGGTGGCCCAATGCGCCACGATTGGCAAGCAAAAATGCTGCACTGCGGCAGATCGGCACAGTTTGTTTCAAATTGTTAGGGCAATCACTGCGCGTCACCCCCCGCAAAGCCTTGCGATTTCGTGCCTGTCACACTAACCACAACGCAAGAATCCAACTTTTCACTGGAGGTTATCCATGGCCCGTCCCAAAATTGCCCTGATCGGCGCCGGTCAAATCGGCGGCACGCTGGCCCATCTGGCCGCGATGAAAGAACTGGGCGATGTCGTCCTGTTCGACATTTCCGAAGGCACCCCGCAGGGTAAGGCCCTGGACATCGCCGAATCCGGCCCGTCCGAAGGGTTCGACGCCGTGATGAAAGGCACCAACGACTATGCCGACATCGCCGGCGCAGATGTGTGCATCGTCACCGCAGGCGTGCCGCGCAAACCGGGCATGTCGCGCGACGACCTGCTGGGCATCAACCTGAAGGTCATGAAATCGGTCGGTGAAGGCATCGCGAAACACGCCCCCGACGCATTTGTGATCTGCATCACCAACCCGCTGGACGCGATGGTCTGGGCGCTGCGCGAATTTTCGGGCCTGCCGCATAACAAAGTCGTCGGCATGGCTGGCGTGCTGGATTCGGCGCGCTTCCGTCACTTCCTGTCGCTGGAATTCGGCGTGTCGATGCGCGACGTGACCGCATTTGTTCTGGGTGGCCATGGCGACACCATGGTTCCGCTGACCCGTTATTCGACCGTTGGCGGCATCCCGCTGCCCGATCTGGTCAAAATGGGCTGGACCACGCAGGACAAACTGGACGCCATCGTTCAGCGCACCCGCGACGGCGGCGCTGAAATCGTTGGCCTGCTGAAAACCGGCAGCGCGTTCTATGCCCCGGCGACGAGCGCGATTGAAATGGCCGAAAGCTATCTGAAAGATCAGAAACGCGTCCTGCCCTGCGCGGCCTATGTGGATGGCGCGTTTGGGCTGAACGGTCTCTATGTCGGCGTTCCGACCGTGATCGGCGCGAACGGCATCGAAAAAGTGATCGACATTGACCTGAACGCCGACGAACAGGCGATGTTCGACAAATCGGTCGATGCGGTCAAAGGTCTGGTTGACGCCTGCAAAGGCATCGACAGCTCGCTGGCGTAATCCGCCGCAGTCACAAAAAACAAAAGGCACCCCGCGGGGTGCCTTTTTTCATGCGCAGATGGATGGCGCCCCGCAGGGCGCCACGCCTTCAGACAAAGATAAAATCGCTTTGGTCAATATCGGCCAGCTTCGCGCCCGCGATCTCGATCGTGGTCAGCGTGGCACCCCAGCTGAACGACACCTCAACCCCGGCATCGGTCTGCTTGCGGCTCAGCCCCCACCAGTTGGTGCCGCTGATTTCGATCTTATCCAGCCCGTCTTGCCAGTCATTGATTCGCGACCAATCATCGCCGCGCGCAAAGACGAACACATCGGCATTCGTCCCGCCCCATAGCTGGTCATTGCCCGCCCCGGCGATCAGCCGGTCGCGCCCCGCACCGCCATAGAGGCTGTCATTGCCATTGCCGCCCGACAGCGTATCATCACCCGACCCGCCATAGAGCCGGTCCTGCCCGTCGCCGCCGAACAACTGATCCGCGCCGGTGTCGCCATAAATCAGGTCATTGCCCGCATCGCCATAGAGCATATCCGCGTCGGAACCGCCGCGCAGCGTGTCATTCCCGTTGCCACCATAGAGCGTATCCCGGCCCGTGCTGCCTTCCAACAGATCCGCGCCATTGCCACCATAGAGCTGGTCATTCCCAGCCCCGCCAAACAGCCGATCGTTGCCTTCGCCGCCGAACAGCCGGTCATTGCCGCCGCGCCCCATCAGCACGTCATTGCCGCCCAACCCGCTGAGGACATTGGCGCTGTCATCGCCGGTCACGCGGTCATGGCCGGAGCCGGTCATGACGTTGTTGATCTCGCGGATGGTGTCGAGGCCTTCGCCGGTATTTTGGGCCGTCGTGACGGCCAGCGACACCGTGATATTCGCCGAGGTGTTGAACCGCACGGTATCCACGCCCGCACCGCCAAAGATCAGATCGTCGCCCGCCCCGCCCAGCAGCGTGTCGTTGCCGTCGCCACCATAGAGGCTGTCATTGCCAGCACCGCCTTCGAGCCAGTCGTTATGCGCACCGCCGAACAGCCTGTCATTGCCGGTCCCGCCATACAAATGATCGCTGGCCGATCCGCCCGACAGGCGGTCATTGCCCGAACCGCCATAGAGGCTGTCGCGGCCGGTTCCGCCGAATAGCTGATCATCGCCCGCGCCGCCATACAGCAGGTCGCCGCCCGCACCGCCATACAGTTCATCGTTGTCCGCGCCGCCATACAGCGCGTCATTGCCGCCGCCGCCATAGATCACGTCGTTGCCCGCGCCACCATACAGGCTGTCATTGCCCGCGCGCCCGTCCACGCGGTCATTGCCGTCGCCGCCATAAAGCTGGTTGGCCTGACCATCGCCTCGGATCGTGTCATTGCCGCGCCCTGTGATCACATTTTCGATCGATACCAGCGTATCCCAGCCCGACGACCGCGTATTCTGCCGACCCGTGATTGCCAGATCCACAACGGTGTTGGCAGTGCTGGTATATTCGGCGGTGTCGTTGCCTGCGCCGCCGTCCAGAATGTCATCGCCACTGCCGCCGATCAGGGTGTCGTCGCCCTCATACCCGAACAGGGTGTCATTCCCCGCCCCGCCGACCATGCGGTTCGCCCCTTCATAGCCGTGCAATTCATCCGCCCCCGAGGTGCCGGTCACATTGCGTTGGTCCGACACCACGCGCAGTTTAAAGTCCCCCATCGACCCGCGCGAACCTGACACGGCGATCAAATAATCGCCGGTTGCATCGGGATCATACCGAATGAACGGATTTTTACTGCCCCACGTGTAATCCAGCCGCTGCCCATGGATATCATACAGGGTCACGATGTGGTCGCCGATACCGCCGGTGCCGGACATCTCCATCCCGTCAATATAATATTTTGTTCCCGCATTCAGCCGGACTTTGTACCAGTCCTGATCGACCACGCTGTCAATCCGACCTTTAATCGCATGGCCCGACAGCGCGACCGCGCCGGTCAGAACGTCGCCGCGCACCGTGTCGCGCTGATCCGTGTGGACGCGGAAATTGCCTTCACCGTTCGACACGGACAGGAAATAAGTGCCGCTTCTGGCGACATTGACCCCCAGATCGCCGCCCGTGCTGACACTGCTGCTGCTGACACCGGACGCGACGCTGCCATCGGCATTCCGCAGGGTGATACGGGCATTTGAGCCAACCGGTGTCGTGCCATCACCGGTCAGCCGGAAATTCGCCGACAAGCCTTCGGTCAGGGTGACGCGATACCAGTCGGCATCGCCCGCCACATCCAGCTTGCCCGTGGTCACCCCATTTCGCACCAGACGCGCCGTGGTCAGCGTGTCGTCGCGCACCGTATCGCTCATGACGGCATTGATTTGGAAATTGCCGACATCGCTGGCACCGAAATAAGTGGCCGCATTGACGTAATATTCGCCCGTCGTCGTTACGCGATAGGTCAGCGTGCCGCCGCCTAAGCCGACGTCTGAGCTGTCCTCGGCGCGGTGTCCGGACCCATCCATCAGGTATAGGCGTCCGCCCCGCGCGGTGTCCGTTGTGCCGTCACCGGTCAGGCGGAACCCATAGGTCAGCCCCTCGGTCAGAGTGACACGATACCAATCGGAATCGCCCGCAACGTCCAGCCGCCCAGACGTGACGCCGTTCACGGTCAGCGCCGCATTGGTCAGCGTGTCGTTGCGGACGGTGTCGGTCATCACCGAATGAATCTGGAAATTGCCGACATCGCTGGCACCGTAATAGGTGGCCACATTGACGTAATAATCTCCCGTCGTTCCAACACGATAGTTCAGTTGACCGCCTAAACCGACGTCTGAGCTGCCCCCGGCGCGCTGACCCGAGCTGTCCATCAGATACAGACGCCCACCCCGTGCCGTGTCCGTGGTGCCATCGCCGGTCAGACGAAAGCCATAGGACAGCCCTTCGGTCAGGGTCACGCGATACCAATCGGCATCTCCCGCGACATCCAACCGCCCCGCGGTGACGCCGTTCACGGTCAGCGCCGCATCGGTCAGCGTGTTGTTGCGGACGGTGTCGGTCATCACCGAATGAATCTGGAAATTGCCGACATCGCTGGCACCGTAATAGGTGGCCACATTGACGTAATAATCTCCCGTCGTTCCAACACGATAGTTCAGTTGACCGCCTAAACCGACGTCTGAGCTGCCCCCGGCGCGCTGACCCGAGCTGTCCATCAGATACAGACGCCCACCCCGTGCCGTGTCCGTGGTGCCATCGCCGGTCAGGCGGAAGCCATAGGACAGCCCTTCGGTCAGGGTGACGCGATACCAGTCGGAATCGCCCGCGACATCCAACCGCCCGGACGTGACGCCATTGCGCACAACCGACGCCGTCGTCGTCGTGTTATTGACAACTCTGTCATCCATATTTGTGTGGATGATATAATTGCCTAACTGAGATCCCCCAGAAACATTAACGAAATAATCGGCGTTGCGCTGCGAGGTGAAATTCAGCCGCGATTGGAACGAATAGGCCGGTGACAGCCCATCCAGCCGGCTGCCGTCACTGTCCATCATTCGCGTGTAGGCCGTGCGATCTGGCACAGAATCAGGCGTGCCGTCCCCGGTCAGCCACACTGAATAGGCCAGCCCAGGCTGAACCTTTAGCCGGTACCAATCCGAGTCATCTTGAAAGTCAATGCGCCCGCGCGTTTGGCCGGTTTGGGAAATGCGGGCTGTTGTGGTCGTATCACCGGGAATCAGGGTCATGTGACTGTCCTTAGACAAGAAGGTGGTTAAATTAACGATCAGGTGAAGGCTTGTGCAAAGCAAGCGAAATTAACCGGGCCGAGGCGTTTTCCTGACCGCTGTGGCACAGCCGTGCCGCATGGGCGTGATCACACGCTGAAATCTTGTGATCACATTTGACAATATATCACCATTTTTAGGTAATTTGCAGGGAAAAAGGGTTTTGCTTTGGCGCGCAGATGTGGCAACACAACCCAAATCTGTCGAACCGAACGAGGGGGTCGCGATGAATATCCACGAATATCAGGCCAAGGCGCTGCTGCGCCAATACGGCGCGCCGGTCAGCGAAGGCCGCATCGTCATGAAAGCGGACGAAGCGAAAACCGCTGCGGGCGAAATGGAAGGCCCGCTGTGGGTCGTTAAGGCGCAAATCCACGCCGGCGGCCGCGGCAAAGGCAGCTTCAAAGAGGCTGAGGCCGGCGAAAAAGGCGGCGTCCGTCTGGCGAAATCGGTGGAAGAAGCCGAAGAACTGACCAAACAAATGCTGGGCCGCACGCTGGTCACGCACCAAACCGGCCCCGCCGGGAAACAGGTCAACCGCATCTATATCGAAGACGGTTCCGACATTGAACGCGAACTGTATCTGGCCCTGCTGGTGGATCGCGCCACGTCGCGCGTGTCGTTTGTCGCTTCGACCGAAGGCGGCATGGACATCGAAGAAGTGGCCGAACACACCCCGGAAAAAATCGTCAGCTTCAGCGTCGATCCGGCCTCGGGCCTGTCCGATTTCCACGGCCGCCGCGTGGCCTTTGCGCTGGGTCTGGAAGGCGCGCAGGTGAAACAATGCGTCGCTTTGGTCAAAAACCTGTATCGCCTGTTCATCGAAAAAGACATGGAGATGCTGGAGATCAACCCGCTGATCGTCATGAAAGACGGCAATCTGAAATGTCTGGACGCGAAAATGGGCTTTGACAACAACGCCCTGTATCGTCAGCCCGACATCATGGCGCTGCGCGACGAAACCGAAGAAGACCCCAAAGAACTGGCCGCGTCGAAATTCGACCTGAACTATATCGCACTGGACGGGGAAATCGGCTGCATGGTGAACGGCGCCGGTCTGGCCATGGCCACCATGGACATCATCAAGCTGTTCGGCGCGGAACCGGCCAACTTCCTGGATGTCGGCGGCGGCGCGACCAAAGAAAAAGTGACCGAAGCGTTCAAGATCATCACCAGCGACCCGAATGTCAAAGGCATTCTGGTGAACATCTTTGGCGGCATCATGCGCTGCGACATCATCGCCGAAGGCATCATCGCCGCCGTGAAAGAGGTGGGCCTGCAAGTTCCGCTGGTCGTCCGCCTGGAAGGCACGAATGTTGAAAAAGGCAAACAAATCATCGCTGACAGCGGTCTGAACGTGATCGCCGCCGACGACCTGCGCGATGGCGCGGAAAAAATCGTCAAGGCAGTGAAGGGGTAAGAAGCATGGCCGTTCTGGTTAACAAAGACACCAAAGTTATCTGCCAAGGGATCACCGGGTCTCAGGGCACGTTCCACACCGAACAGGCGATCGCCTATGGCACCAAAATGGTCGGCGGTGTCACGCCGGGCAAAGGTGGCAGCGAACATCTGGGCCTGCCGGTGTTTAACAGCGTCCACGAAGCCGTGGCGAAAACCGGCGCGAATGCGACCGCGATCTATGTGCCGCCGCCCTTCGCCGCCGATTCCATTCTGGAAGCCATCGACGCCGAAATCCCGCTGATCGTTGCGATCACCGAAGGCATCCCGGTTCTGGACATGATGCGCGTCAAACGCGCGCTGCTGAACAGCAATTCCAGGCTGATCGGCCCGAACTGCCCCGGCATCATGACCCCCGACGAATGCAAAATCGGCATCATGCCGGGCAGCATTTTCCGTCGCGGCTCGGTCGGCGTTGTGTCGCGTTCCGGCACCCTGACCTATGAGGCGGTGAAGCAGACCTCGGATGTGGGGCTGGGCCAGTCGAGCGCGGTCGGCATCGGCGGCGACCCGATCAAGGGCATGGAACATATCGACGTGCTGAAGCTGTTCCTGGATGATGACGAAACCGAAAGCATCATCATGATCGGCGAAATCGGCGGTTCCGCCGAAGAAGAAGCCGCCGAGTTCCTGGCCGAACAGAAACGCAAGGGCAAATGGAAACCGACCGCTGGTTTCATCGCGGGCCGCACGGCACCTCCGGGTCGCCGCATGGGCCATGCGGGCGCCATCGTTTCGGGCGGCAAAGGCGACGCGGAATCCAAGATCGAGGCGATGAAAAAAGCCGGGATCGTGGTTGCCGACAGCCCCGCCGGTCTGGGCGAAGCCGTTCTGAAAGCGATCAAAGGCTGATAATTGACAGCGCCGCCCTCTGGCCTAAGCTGGGGGGCGGCGGATTAAACATCATGGCGGGCAATGGACAGGCACAAATACCACGCAATGAATACCGCAGCGGCGCGACCCGCCGCGTTCTGCGTTGCGTCGCCCCTGCCCGCCCGCTTGACCCAGTTTTTCCATGCACCCGGTTGCGCGACAGGCGTTCGATTTCGGGGTGTTGCGCCGATCTGCCCCATCCACGGGGGCGCGCGATGATCCGCCCCGTGACCATGATCGCGCTGATGACGCTGGCGGCCTGTGGCAGTCGCATGACCGATGATGTGCTGCGCGGCGGCGTTCCTGCGCGCACCGATCTGCATCAGGCCACCGGATTGCCGCCCGCATCCGTGCGCACCGTGGCGCGGCGCGATTTCGGCTGGCGCGTGATCTATCGCCCCGACCTTGCCCCCGCCAATGCCGAAAGCGTTGCGGCTGTGGCGCTGTGCCGTCTGGAACGCCGCGCGCCGTTGCGTGTTCAACAATTGTCCCGAACCGACCCGACCGCCGATCCCGGCGCGCGGATGTTTGATATTTACTGTGCGTGATGCACTCTAACCGCCCTGACAGGGGACCAGATATGACCGACCAGCCCAAAAATACCGATTTCCACGATTCGTCGTTCCTGCAAGGCCATAACGCGGCCTATGTGGAACAGCTTTATGGCCAGTGGGCCAAAAATCCGGCTGCGGTCGATCAGGCGTGGGATGCGTATTTCCGGGGTCTGGGCGATGACACCGCCGACGCCGTGCGTCAGGCCGAGGGTCCCAGCTGGAAACGCGCCGATTGGCCGCCTCTGCCCGGCGATGACATGACCGCCGCGCTGACCGGCGAATGGCCGATGGCGTCGAAATCCGAAGCGACCGCCGCGATGAAGAAAATCGCCGCCAAGGCCGAAGAAAAAGGCGTCACTCTGACCGAAGACCAGATGCGTCAGGCGGTTCTGGACAGCATCCGTGCGCTGATGCTGATCCGCGCTTATCGGATCCGCGGGCATCTGCACGCCAATCTGGACCCGCTGGGGATGCGCAGCGTTCCCGATCATGGCGAATTGAAGCCGGAAACCTACGGCTTTGGCCCCGGCGATCTGGACCGCCCGATCTTTATCGACAACGTGCTGGGGCTTGAGGTGGCGACGATCCGCCAGATCAAGGACCTGATGGACCGCACCTATTGCGGCACATTTGCCCTGCAATACATGCATATTTCCGACCCCGAAGAAGCCGGCTGGCTGAAAGAACGGATCGAAGGATATGGCAAAGAAATCCAGTTCACCCGCGAAGGCCGCCGCGCCATCCTGAACAAACTGGTCGAGGCTGAAGGCTTCGAAAAGTTCTTGCATGTCAAATATATGGGGACCAAACGCTTCGGTCTGGACGGGGGCGAGGCGCTGATCCCCGCCATGGAACAGATCATCAAACGCGGCGGCGCTTTGGGCGTTAAGGAAATCGTTGTCGGGATGCCGCACCGGGGCCGTCTGTCGGTTCTGGCCAATGTGATGGGCAAACCCTATCGCGCGATTTTCCACGAATTCCAGGGCGGCAGTTTTAAGCCCGAAGATGTGGACGGTTCCGGTGACGTGAAATATCACCTTGGCGCGTCCAGCGACCGCGAATTTGACGGCAACAGTGTTCACCTGTCGCTGACCGCGAACCCCTCGCACCTCGAAGCGGTGAACCCTGTGGTGCTGGGCAAGGCCCGCGCCAAGGGCGATCAGCTGGGCGACACCACCGACCGCACCAGCGTTCTGCCGATTTTGCTGCATGGCGACGCGGCCTTTGCCGGTCAGGGCGTTGTGGCAGAATGTCTGCAATTGTCGGGGATTCGCGGCCACAAAACCGGCGGCACGATCCATATTGTCGTGAACAACCAGATCGGTTTCACGACCGCGCCGCATTTCAGCCGCACCTCGCCCTATCCGACCGACATCGCCCTGATGGTCGAGGCGCCGATCTTCCACGTGAACGGCGACGACCCCGAAGCGGTGGTTCACGCCGCCAGGGTGGCGACCGAATTCCGGCAGAAATTCCACAAGGATGTGGTGCTGGACATCTTCTGTTATCGCCGCTTTGGCCATAACGAAGGCGATGAGCCGATGTTCACCAACCCTGCGATGTATACCCGCATCAAGGGTCACAAGACCACGCTGCAACTTTATACCGACCGGCTGGTTGCCGACGGCCTGATCCCCGAGGGCGAGATCGAGGATATGAAAGCCGCGTTTCAGGCACACCTGAACGAGGAATTCGAAATCGGCCGCAACTTCAAGCCGAACAAGGCCGACTGGCTGGACGGTAAATGGGCCGGTCTGGCGCGCGAGGGGGCGGAATATGTCGCCGGTGAAACCGGCATTTCCGCCGAAACCATGGCCAGCATCGGCCGTGCCCTGACCACGCCGCCCAGCGACATCGCCCTGCACAAGACCGTCGGCCGCCTGCTGGACGCCAAAAAGGCCATGTTCGAATCCGGGCAGGGCTTTGACTGGGCAACTGGCGAGGCTTTGGCATTCGGCAGCCTGCTGACCGAAGGCAACGGCGTCCGCCTGTCGGGGCAGGATTGCGCGCGCGGCACCTTCAGCCAGCGGCATTCGGCCTTTGTCGATCAAAAGACCGAGGAACGCTATTATCCGCTGAACAACATCGCCGAGGGTCAGGCGCAATACGAAGTCATCGACTCGATGCTGTCGGAATATGCGGTGCTGGGTTTCGAATATGGCTATTCGCTGGCCGAACCCAACACGCTGACCCTGTGGGAAGCGCAGTTCGGCGACTTTGCCAACGGCGCGCAGATCATGTTCGACCAGTTTATCAGCTCGGGCGAAAAGAAATGGCTGCGGATGTCGGGGCTGGTCATGCTGCTGCCCCATGGTTTTGAAGGTCAGGGGCCGGAACATTCCTCCGCGCGTCTGGAACGCTTCCTGCAAGCCTGCGCCGAAGATAACTGGATCGTCGCGAACTGCACCACGCCCGCGAACTATTTCCACATCCTGCGCCGTCAGTTGCATCGCAGCTTCCGCAAACCGCTGGTGCTGATGACGCCGAAATCGCTGCTGCGTCATCCGCAGGCTGTCAGCAAGGCCGACGATTTCCTGACCGGTTCGACCTTCCACCGCGTGTTGTGGGATGACGCCGAACAGCGTGATGGCACCACCCGTCTGGTCGCGGATGACAAAATGCGCCGCGTCGTGATTTGTTCGGGTAAGGTCTATTATGACCTGCTGAAGGCACGCGACGAAGCCGGGATCACCGATGTGTATCTGCTGCGTCTGGAACAATTCTATCCGTTCCCCGCGCAGTCGATGGTCAAGGAACTGTCGCGGTTCAAACAGGCCGAAATCATCTGGTGCCAAGAGGAACCGAAAAACCAAGGCGCGTGGACCTTTGTTGAACCCAATATTGAATGGGTTCTGGACCGCATCGGGGCCGATCACAAACGCGCCCGCTATGCCGGTCGGAACGCGGCGGCCTCGGTCGCCACGGGTCTGGCCAGCCGCCACAAAGCCGAACAGGAATCGCTGGTCGCCGACGCCTTGGGTCTGGGGGATCAGGGATGACAACCCCCGTCCGCGTTCCCACGCTTGGCGAATCCGTGACCGAAGCGACGGTCGCCACCTGGTTCAAGCAACCGGGTGATGCTGTCGCCGTCGATGACATGCTGTGCGAACTGGAAACCGACAAAGTCACGGTCGAGGTTCCCAGCCCTGCCGCCGGTATTCTGGCCGACATCGCCGCCCCCGAAGGTGCGACGGTCGGACCCGATGCCGTTCTGGCGCATATTTCTGCTGCGGGGGCTGTCCCCGCCCCCACCAAACAGGCCGCGCCCACGGCCGACAAGACCCCGGAAGGACAAAAGATGAGCGGCAAATCCGTTGACGTAATGGTTCCCACGCTTGGCGAAAGCGTGACCGAGGCGACCGTGGCCACCTGGTTCAAACAGGTTGGCGATACCGTGGCCGCCGATGAAATGCTGTGCGAACTGGAAACCGACAAGGTCTCGGTCGAGGTTCCGGCCCCAGCCGCCGGCGTTCTGGCCGAAATTCTGGCACAGGAAGGCGACACCGTGGACGCCAAGGCGCGTCTGGCGATCATCACCGAAGGCGCTGCCGGTGCCGCCCCCGCGCAAAAACCCGAAGGCAGCCCCGCGCAGGCCGAACAGGTGCAGTCGCCCGGCGCCGGTCCCGAACAGCTGACCCCGCGCAGCGACGTGGAAGATGCGCCGTCGGCCAAACGCGCCATGGCCGAACAGGGCATCAGCCGCGATCAGGTTCAGGGCTCGGGTCGCGACGGTCGCGTGATGAAGGATGACGTCGCCCGCGCCGCATCCGCACCGCGCGCTGCCACCCCCGCCGCTCCGGCGGGCGACCGCGAAGAACGCGTGAAAATGACCCGCCTGCGTCAGACCATTGCCCGCCGCCTGAAAGACGCGCAAAACACCGCGGCAATGCTGACCACCTATAACGAAGCCGATATGTCCGGCATCATGGGTCTGCGCAACGAATACAAAGATGCCTTTGAAAAGAAACACAAAGTCAAGCTGGGCTTTATGTCCTTCTTTGTCAAAGCCTGCTGCCACGCCCTGAAAGAAGTCCCCGAGGTGAACGCCGAAATCGACGGCACCGATGTGGTTTACAAAAACTTCGTCAACATGGGTGTTGCGGTTGGCACGCCCACGGGTCTGGTCGTTCCGGTCCTGCGCGACGCCGATCAGAAATCCTTTGCCGCGATTGAAAAAGAAATCGCGGAACTGGGCGCCAAAGGCCGCGACGGCAAACTGACTATGGACGAAATGCAGGGCGGCACCTTCACCATCTCGAATGGCGGTGTGTATGGCTCGCTGATGTCGTCGCCGATCCTGAACCCGCCGCAATCGGGTATTCTGGGGATGCACAAAATTCAGGATCGCCCGGTCGTCGTCAAAGGTGAAATCGTCATCCGCCCGATGATGTATCTGGCGCTGTCCTATGACCACCGCATCGTTGACGGCAAAGGCGCCGTGACCTTCCTCGTCCGCGTCAAAGAGGCGCTCGAGGATCCGCGCCGCCTGCTGATGGATCTGTAAACCCAACCGGGGCGGCATCAGCCGCCCCTTTCGCCACAGGAAAGGACCACCACCATGCAGATGATCGTCCATTATGCCCTGACGGATTACGACCAATTCAAAGCGGCCTTTGACAACGACGCCGAAGACCGCAGCCTGAACGGGCTATCCGTGCTGCAACTGTGGCGCGAAGAGACCGGCGATGCCTGGGCGCTGTTCAACGTGACCGATGCCAAAGCCGCGCGCGACTATCTGGATGGCAGCGCCACGGTCTTCAACAATCAGGCCGGGGTGACCTCGACCGATTATCACCTTGTTAAGACGGCCTAAATGACTGCGGAACTGACCGTTCTGGCACTGGCGGCGCTGTGGCAGGCGGTGCAAATCGCTGTCGCTGGCGTTGCTCAAAACCGCGATACCGGGGTGGACTGGAACCTCGGTCCGCGCGACCGTGCGCCCGACCTGTCACCGCTGACCGGACGCCTGCGCCGCGCCGTTTCCAACCACTTTGAATCGCTGATCTTTTTCACGATCGCGGTTGTGGTGGTGACGCAAAGCGGCGCGGCCTCGGCCATCACAACGATGGCCGCATGGCTCTATCTGGTGGCGCGGCTGCTGTATCTGCCCGCCTATGCCTATGGCTGGAAGCCGTGGCGGTCGGTGATTTGGGCGGTTGGCTTTGGCGCCACCCTGCTGATGCTGGGCGCGGCGCTGTTATCTTCTGTGTAAAAATATCCCGCGGGGGTCCGGGGGCGCGAAGCCCCCGGCGCGGGCCAAGAAAAGGAACGTTTGATGTATGATCTGATCGTGATTGGCGCGGGTCCGGGTGGCTATGTCTGCGCGATCCGCGCGGCGCAGCTGGGCCTGAAGGTCGCCTGCGTCGAGGGGCGCGACACGCTGGGCGGCACCTGCCTGAATGTGGGCTGCATCCCGTCCAAGGCCCTGCTGCATGCCAGCCATATGCTGCACGAAACCCATGAAAACTTTGAAAAAATGGGTTTGACCGGCGCGCATGTCACGGTCGATTGGGACAAGATGCAGGGCTATAAGACCGAAACGGTCGGCGGCAACACCAAAGGCATCGAATTCCTGTTCAAAAAGAACAAAGTCGATTGGCTGAAAGGCTGGGCCACGATCGAGGCACCGGGCAAGGTCAAGGTTGGCGACACCGTTCACGACACGAAAAACATCGTCATTGCAACGGGTTCGGCCCCGGCGGCGCTGCGCGGCGTGGATGTGGACAACGATCAAGGCGTGATCGTGGATTCGACCGGCGCATTGGCGTTGAAAAAGATCCCCGCTTCGATGGTCGTGATCGGCGCGGGCGTGATCGGGCTGGAACTGGGTTCGGTCTATGCGCGTCTGGGCGCGGATGTGACCGTGATCGAATATCTGGACATCGTGGCCCCCGGCATGGACGCTGAGGTTCAGAAGCAGTTCCAGAAAATGCTGGCGAAACAGGGCCTTAAATTCGTGATGGGCGCGGCGGTTCAGTCGGCAAATGTGGACGGCGATCAGGCGACCGTCACCTATGGCCTGAAAAAAGGTGGCGATGAACAGACCATCACCGCCGATTGCGTGCTGGTGGCGACGGGCCGCCGTCCGTTTGTGGATGGCTTGGGGCTCGACAAGGTCGGCGTGGCGATGACCGATCGCGGTTTCGTTCAGATCAACGATCATTGGGCAACCAATGTTCCGGGGATCTATGCCATCGGCGACGCGGTTCCCGGCCCGATGCTGGCCCACAAGGCCGAAGACGAAGGCATGGCCGTGGCTGCCGTGATCGCGGGCAAACATGGCCATGTGAATTACGGCGTGATCCCCGGCGTGATCTATACCACCCCCGAAGTGGCCAGCGTCGGCCTGACCGAAGAGGCCGCCAAAGCCAGTGGGCGCAAGGTGAAAACTGGCAAATTCCCGTTCATGGGCAATGCCCGCGCCAAGGCGCAGTTTCAGGGCGAAGGCTTTGTGAAACTGATCGCGGATGCCGAAACCGACCGGATTCTGGGCTGCCACATCATCGGCCCGTCGGCCGGTGATCTGATCCATGAGGTTTGCGTGGCCATGGAGTTCGGCGCGTCGACCGAAGATCTGGCTCTGACCTGTCACGCGCACCCCACCGTGTCCGAAGCCGTGCGCGAGGCCGCACTGGCATGTGGAGACGGGGCCATCCATGCCTGACCTCACCGTTGGACGGGGGGCGTTGCCCCCCGACCCCCAGGATATTTCCGCACAGAAGAAGCTGGGCCGGCGCGCGATGATCTTGTCGGTGCTGGCCTTGGCGGCTTGTGGTGGTGGCGGCCGTGGTTCCGTGCAGCAGCCTGCCGGGTTGTTGCAAACGGGGCTGTATCCCAATGAAACGCCGGAACTGCGGCGGCAGATCAATTACTGGTCGCGGCATTATGGTGTGCCGTCCGAATTGGTGCATCGCGTGATTATTCGGGAATCGCGCCATCGTCCGGGCGCGCGGAACGGGCCGTATTACGGGTTGATGCAAATTCATCCCACGACTGCGCGGACCATGGGCTATCGCGGGCCGGATTCCGGTTTGTTGGATGCAAACACCAATCTGCAATATGCGGTGAAATATCTGCGTGGTGCGTGGATCGTCGCAGACGGCAATCCCGATGCGGCGGTTGGTTGGTATGCCCGCGGTTATTATTACGAGGCGCGGCGACGTGGTTTGTTAAAAGAAACCGGGTTGCGATCGTAAAAAAGGGGGCCAATCGGCCCCCTTTTCGCTGCGCGTCTTAGGCGCCTTTGTAAATATCGACCAGCTTTTGCAGCATGTCCAAGGCGTCTTCGCGCGACCGTTGGAAGCTGTTGCGACCGATGATCGACCCGTTGCCGCCGCCGTCGCGGATGGCGCGGGCGTCGTCATACACCGCGTCGGCGCCCTTGGCCGCACCACCCGAGAACACCACGATGCGGCGACCACCAAAGGCCGCCTGCATGCAATGTTCCACGCGCTTGGCTTGGGTCGAAACGTCGATCTGTTTGTCCTGATAGACCTTTTTCGCCTCGGGCAGTTCCAGATGGTCGGTGGACAGTTTGATCTTGATAATATGCGCGCCGATCAGCGCCGCGATTTGCGCCGCATAGGCCGCGATGTCGATGGCGGTTTCGCCGTCTTTGCTGATCGCTTCGCCACGCGGATAGGACCAGATCACGGTGGCCACGCCTTTGGCGGCGGCCTCTTGGCGCATGGCGCTGATTTCTTCGAACATATCCAAGGCCATATCGGAACCCGGATAGATCGTGAAGCCAATGGCCGAACAACCCAGACGCAGCGCGTCATCGACCGTCGCGGTGATCGCCTGATTTTTGCCGGCGGTGTCGGACATCAGGCTGTTGGCGCTGTTCACTTTCAGGATGGTCGGGATTTGACCGGCAAAGGTATCGGCGCCCGCCTCGATCATGCCCAAGGGCGCGGCATAGGCGTTCAGGCCCGCGTCAATCGCCAGTTGGTAATGATAATGCGGGTCATAGCCCGCCGGGTTCGGCGCAAAGGTCCGCGCGGGGCCATGTTCAAAGCCCTGATCGACGGGCAGAATAATCATTTTGCCGGTGCCAGCCAGTTTGCCGGTCATCATCATGCGGGCCAGCTGGGCTTTGACGCCCGGCGTTTCGCCTTCGTAATTGGCAAGGATACGGCGCACCGTGTCGGTCATTTGCATCGGAATATCTCCTTTTCGTTGCGGATTCACTAGTCATCCGGTGGGCCTCTGGCAACGCTGTTTGCGCCAACGGTGCAGCGTTAACGCATGGCGGGATCGTTAAAATTTTAATCACTATGTCCGGGCGTCGCGGCGCGGTTCTGGTAAGATCAGGTATCCCCAGATGGGGTCACGACCGGGCGGGACAGATTCGCCACCTGATCCGCAACCGGGCGTTACGCGAATGTGACGCTGGCGACGCCCGTATCAAGAACTGATGCGGTGAATTAAAAAGTGATTGGCGCCCTTGGCCCTGCCCGGACAGAAGCCGGTCAGCCGTCAGCGCGCAACAGGTGATGTGATGATTAGCACCAATATCGGCGGCGCGTCCCCAACGGTTGGTTGGGCCAAAAACACCGCCACCCCAGCGGCCAGCCAGACGGCCGAACAGCCCCCAGCCATTGGCAGCGACCAATGGATTCGCACCAGCTTTGACCGCGATCAGTATCTGGATTGGTTGCGGGGGGCGAAAACCTATGCCGCGGCGGCGGACACGACCGTGACCGCCCGAACGGGCGATGCGGCCTCGGCCGAGGACGGCGAGGCCAGCACGGCTGAGGTCAAGACCACGACCGAGGCGGCGAAGGCCGAAGAAACCGCCGCCAAGGAAAAGGCCGCGAACGGCGTCGGCAGCGATCAATGGGTCCGCAACAGTTGGGATCGTGGGTCGTATCTCAGTTGGCTTTTGGGGTCGGGCAATCGCGCGACCTATCCCGCGCCGGTTGCGGAAACGCCTGCGGTCGTGGATGATGCCGTGGTTGACGACACCCCGCCCGTGGCCGTGGCCCCCGCGCCGGTTAAAACGGACCCGGCCCCGGTTGTCGCTGACCCCAAGCCCGTCGCGACCGAGCCGGTCAAGACCGAACCCGCGCCCAGCCAGCCGGAACAGTCGACCCCCGCGCCAGCCCTCAAGGCCGGATATTATCGCGATAGTAAGGGGAACGTTTTCTATTACGACCCCAACCCGGCACCTCCTCCGCCGCCGCGCCGCACCGGCGGGCTGTTGGGCGGTCTTTTTGGATGGTAAGCAAAAGGGGGCGGCCCTGCGCCGCCCCCATCGTGATCAGTTTTTGGCAGCCAGCAGGGCCGCGACGCCGGGCAGGTCTTTGCCCTCCATCCATTCCAGAAACGCACCCCCTGCGGTCGAGATGAAGGTGAAATCATCCGCCGCGCCGGCTTTGTTCAGCGCCGCGACCGTATCGCCGCCTCCGGCGACCGAGATCAGCGCGCCGTCGCGGGTCAGACCTGCCGCCGCCTGCGCCGCCGCATTGGTGGCCGCGTCGAAGGGCGCGATTTCGAACGCGCCCAGCGGTCCGTTCCAGATCAGCGTGCGGCAATCAGCCATGGCGGCGCGCAGGGCGGCGACGGTGTCCGGCCCGGCATCCAGAATCATCGCATCCGCCGGGCATTGATCAACCGGCAGGGTCTCGTTCTCGGCCCCGGCCTTGAATTCGCGCGCCACGACAATATCGACCGGCAGGTGAATGGTGCAGCCGCCCTGCGCGGCCTTATCCATGATCGCGCGCGCGGTGTCGGCCATGTCGCGTTCGGCCAGCGATGCGCCGACCTCGACCCCTTTGGCAACAAGGAAAGTGTTTGCCATACCGCCGCCGATGACCAGATGATCGACCTTATCAATCAGGTTCATCAGCAGGTCCAGTTTCGTGGACACCTTGGCACCGCCCACCACGGCCATAACCGGGCGCTGCGGCGTGCCAAGCGCGGCATCCAATGCGGTCAGTTCGGCCTGCATCAGACGACCGGCACCGGCGGGCAACAGACGGGCCAGACCTTCAGTGGAGGCGTGCGCGCGATGCGCCGCCGAAAAGGCGTCATTGATATACGCTCCGCCCAAAGCCGCCAGAGACGCGGCAAAGATGGCGTCGTTTTTTTCCTCGCCTTCATGAAAACGGGTGTTTTCCAGCAGCGCGACATCGCCCGGTTGCAGCGCCGCAACCACCTGTTTCGCGGGGCCGCCGATGCAATCATCGGCAAAGGCCACCGGCTGACCCAGTGCGGTTTCCAATGCGGGCAGAATCTGGCGCAGGCTCATGCTGTCCACGCGCTTGCCCTTGGGGCGGTCGAAATGGGCCAGCAGAACCGGAATACCACCGGCGGCCTGAATATCTTTGACGGTCGGAACGATCTTTTCGATGCGGGTGGCGTCGGTCACGCGGCCATCCTGAACCGGGACGTTCACGTCCACGCGGGTCAGGACAACCTTACCGTTCAGGTCCAGATCGTCGATGCTGTTAAAATTGGCCATGTCGTTGTCCCTTGGGCTGTGGGTTTTGCCGGGTTGTCCCGCATGGTCGCGCGCGCGTCAAGCAGTGGTCACGGTTTCGCGCGTTGCGATTTGGCGCGCCACCCCCTACATCTGGCACAACCAAAACATCAGGAGGTCCGCATGGCCGAGATCAAAGATCCCGAAAACACCATCATCATCGAACTGAAAGATGGTCCCGTTGTGATTGAGCTGTTGAAAGACGTGGCCCCCAAACACACCGAACGGATGAAGGAACTGGCCCGCGCCGGTGCCTATGACAATGTGGCGTTTCACCGGGTGATTGACGGCTTTATGGCGCAGACCGGCGATGTGGCCCATGCGAATATGGAAAAGGGCTGGAACCCCGGCCGTGCAGGCACCGGCGCGTCGGATTTGCCCGATCTGCCCGCCGAATTTTCCAAACTGCCCCATGATCGCGGCACACTGGGCGCGGCCCGTTCGGCCAACCCCAACAGCGCCAACAGCCAGTTTTTCATCAATTTCAAGGATAACCATTTCCTGAACGGTCAATATACCGTTTACGGTCGCGTCCTGTCGGGGATGGAGTTTGTCGATAAAATCGTGCGCGGCGAACCGCCTGCACAGCCGGACCGCATGATCTCGGTCAAGGTGGCTGCCGATGCGTAAGATTGCCCTGATCCCCGCCCTGCTGGCGCTGTCGGCGCTGCCTGTGATGGCGCAGGATGCCGTGGACGGTCCCGGCCCGAATCTGGTGATCACCGTGGCCGATGCCTCGGGCGCGCCCAAAGGCACGATCACGCTGGACCTGCTGGAAGACGTGGCCCCGAACCATGTCGCGCGTCTGGTCGAACTGGCCGAAGCGGGCGATTACAACGGCGTCGTGTTTCACCGCGTGATTGACGGCTTTATGGCGCAGACCGGCGATGTGCGGCATGGCCGCGCCGATGGCGACACCAGCCGCGCCGGAACCGGCGGTTCGGACAAACCGAATCTGCGCGCTGAATTCAGCGATCTGCCGTTTGAACGCGGCACCGTCGGCATGGCCCGTTCGATGGACCCCGACAGCGCCAACAGCCAGTTTTTCATCAACTTCGCCCCGGCGCATTTCCTGAACGGAGAATACACCGTGATCGGGCAGTTGGTGGATGGCTGGGACGTGCTGGACAGCATCAAACGCGGCGATGCGCGCGCCAATGGCGCAGTGCGTGACCCCGATCAGATGCTGAGTGTCACGGTCGAACGCGCTGAATAATGAAAATACACAGAAAAGGGGGCCGCGCGCCCCCTTTTTCGCACTTGCGGCATTGGGGATCGCGGGCCTAATCTGCGGTCATGGATATGCGCACCATCACCAATGCCCACGAAATCACGCCCTCGGCCCCGATTACGCGGGCCAATCACGGCTGGCGGGCGAAATGCCTGCAACGCCTGATCCGCATGGGCCTGCCGGTGCCGCGCAGTTTTGCGATTGATTGCGAAACGGTTCAGGCGATTGCGCAGGGGCAGCGTCTGCCGGATGACTGTCTGAAGCCGGTCTTTGACGACGGCAGCGGGTTGGTGATTGTGCGCCCGTCCGCGATTTCGCCGGAATGGGGCGGGCCGGGAACGGTGATGTATGTCGGCGTGAACGATGCGCTGCACAGCCGGTTATGCGACAGCATCGGGCGCGATAATGCCGATGCGGTCTATCTGTCGTTTGTGCAAAACTATGCCATCCATATCGCGCGGCTGGACCCTGATATGTTCGCCCAAGACGGCCCCGAGGCTCTGCGCGACGCGCTGCGCTGTTACGCCGATGAAATGGACGAACCCTTTCCGCAGGATCCCGTCCGCCAACTGTCCGAGGTGTTGCGGTCCATGGCCCGCGCCTGGGACGGCCCGACCGCGCGCCTGCTGCGTCAGGCCAAAGGCGCGCCGCCCGACGCGCCGCTGGGGCTGGTGGTGCAGGAAATGGCACTGGCCTTGGGTCCGGGCCTGTGCGGCTCTGGCACGATCCAGTTTATCGACCCCGTGACCGGCAATCCCCGCGTGACGGGGCGTTTCCGCGAACAGCGCCATGGCGGCGCGGCGGGGGCTGGGGCGGAAACGCTGTATCTGACGCGCGATGATCGCGGCCCGTCGCTGGAGGGCATCGCCCCTTCGGTGTTCGCGGACCTTGCGCGGTTTGGCATTGCCGCGCGCGAACGCCTGCGCGAAGAAATGCAGATCGAATTTGTCCTGACCGCCGGGCAGATCACCTTGATCGACGCGGTGCGCACGGCGCGCAGTTCGCGCGCAAATGTCCGCGTGGCGGTGACTTTGGCCCGCGATGGCATCATCACCCCGTCCGAGGCGTTGATGCGCGTCGAACCCCGCGCCTTGGCCGAATTGCTGCATCATCAGGTGGACCCGCGCAGTCCTCGTGATGTGATCGCGCGCGGTATCAATGCCAGCCCCGGCGCGGCCACCGGGCGGATCGTGTTCACCGCTGCCGCCGCGCAGGCCGCGCAGGCGCGTGACGAATCCTGTATTCTGATCCGCCGCGAAACCGTCCCCGAAGATATTCGCGGGATGCACGCATCGGTCGCGGTTCTGACCGAACGCGGCGGCACGACCAGCCACGCCGCCGTGATCGCGCGCGGCATGGGTCTGCCCTGCATCGTGGGCGCCAGCGATATTCGTATCGACAGCCGCGCCCGCACTCTGCGCGCGGGGGGCCGCATCTTTCGCGAAGGCGAAGAAATCACCATCGACGGCACATCGGGCGAGGTCTTGGCCGGAGCCGCCACCCTGTTGCCCCCCGCCTTTGACGATTATTTCACGCAATTGCTGGACTGGGCCGATCAGGCGGGCGGCATCAAGGTGCGCGCCAATGCCGACACCCCCGAAGACGCCCGCGCCGCCCGCCGCTTTGGCGCGCGGGGCATCGGGCTGTGCCGGACCGAACATATGTTCTTTGACGGCGACCGTTTGCCAGCGATGCGGGAAATGATCTTTGCCAACACGCCCGACGATCGGCGGCTGGCCTTGGAACGCATTTTGCCAATGCAGCGCGCCGATTTTACCAGCCTGTTTGACATCATGGCGGGCCAGCCGGTGACGATCCGCCTGTTCGATCCGCCTTTGCACGAATTTCTGCCCCATGACCGCGAAGGTCTGCGCGAACTGGCCGAATCGCTGGACCTGCCTCTGTCCGACGTGACCCGCCGGGTCGAAGCCCTGTCCGAGTTCAACCCGATGCTGGGGATGCGCGGGGTGCGGCTGGGCATCACCGTGCCAGAGATTTACGACATGCAGGCCCGCGCGATCTTCGAGGCGACAATCGACGCGGGCCTGCGCGGCGCACCGGTGGTTCCCGAAATCATGATCCCGCTGGTCAGCGCCATGCGCGAAGTCGAACTGGTCAAAACCCGCATCGACGCCGTGGCGGCGGCGGTGCGCAACGAACGCCGCGCCGATTTCACCTATCGTCTGGGGGTGATGGTCGAAACGCCGCGCGCCGCGCTGCGGGCGGGGGATATTGCGCAACATTCCTGTTTTCTGTCGTTTGGCACAAACGACCTGACGCAGATGACCTATGGCCTGTCGCGCGACGATGCGGGGCGGTTCATGGGAACCTATGTCGGCCAGGGCGTCTATGCCGAAGATCCGTTTCATTATCTGGATCATGACGGCGTGGGGGAATTGCTGTTGATCGGGGCGCAGCGCGCGCGTGCGCAGGCGCCGGGAATCACGATCTCGGTTTGTGGGGAACATGGCGGCAATCCCGAATCCATCGGCTTCTGCCACGCCGCCGGGTTTGATTATGTGTCATGTTCGCCGTTTCGCGTCCCGGTTGCGCGATTGGCGGCGGCGCAGTCGGCGATTCGTGCGCAGATGGGTGATTCGGTCGAATAATTGACCAAAAAGCCAGTTAATTGGTTCCGATCCGGTCCTTTTTTGGGCGCTTTTGCGCCAAATCCTGCCACCTAGACGCGAATCGGGTGGCGGGTTCCCGCCCAAATCGGGTGTTTCGGGCCGGTTTTTGCGACCTCACATAAACCTGCATAGCGTCGGGGCAATCGAATTTCCTATCACCCACGCCAACAACGGCTGTGCTGCGTCATTTTGCGGCCCGGCTTTTACGGCCCGTTAATGGGTTGGGGATATAGGAACGATTATGCAAGTGTTTTCTTTCCGGCTGGCCCGATTCGCGTTTTGTGCCGCCATCAGTTTGATTATCACCGCCGAAACGGCGGTTGCCGGTGGGAACGGGTCGCTGTTCGGCGCCGGTCAGGGGATGATGGGCGCCGCCGGTGCCTCGCCCATGGTGCAGTCGCAGGCCACGCCGCTCTTGTTCTCCGCCGCGCCTCGCATCCGCGTCAAAGCCACGCCCGAGGTGATGGCCGAACAGGTTCAACTGGCCCGCACCAGCCGCGCCTATAGCCAGGCCGATCTGGATTGCATGACCGAGGCGCTGTATCACGAAGCCCGCGGCGAAGGTCGCGTCGGCCAAGCCGCCGTGGCCGAGGTGATCCTGAACCGCGTCGATGACCGCCGTTTTCCGTCCACCGTCTGCGGTGTGATTAACCAGCCGCGTCAGTTCAGCTATACCATTGGCGGGACGAAACCGATGCGGAACCAGACCGCCGTTCGTGTGGCGCGTCAGGTTGCGGAAAACGCGCTGTCGGGCGCTCCGCGTGAATTGACCGGGGGCGCGACCTATTTCCACACCCCCGCCGTGCGCCCGGCATGGTCGAACCGTTTTCAACGCACGGTGCAGATTGGCCGTCATATCTTTTACCGTCCGCATCAGCGCGTCGCCGCGAACTGACCTGCGGGGGCTTGCCCACGGCCCCGTTTTCGGATGAATGGCGGTATGGAACAGCCAGACCGCATTTTTCTGCGCGATCACGTTATTTCGGCCGAGATCGGCGCATTCCAATCTGAACGTGGCCGCGATCAGCGGCTGCGGTTTAACCTGACGGTTGATCTGCGCGACAGCGTGGCCGGTGCTGACGATCATGTGGACCGGATCCTGTCTTATGACGTGCTGACGCAGGCGGTCGATACAGCGCTGGCCGATCAACGCTATAATCTGGTGGAAACGCTGGCCGAAAAAATCGCGGCCGAGGTCTTGGCCCATCCCCGCGCCGCACGCATCGCTGTGACCGTGGAAAAGCTGGACCGGGGGCCGGGGGCGCTTGGCGTGTCGATTCTGCGTGACGCGGGCCGGGTGCAGGTCACGGGTGTTGACGCGCCGGTTCGGGTGCTGGTCTGGGGCCGCGATGTGGCTGTGCCGCCGGGGGCCGTGGTGATCGTGCCGGACGCGCCTGCCCTGCCCCTGCCATCGGGCGGGGATCAGCGGCGGATTACGCTGCTGGCATTGGATCAGGCGGCGTGGTCGCTGGCCGGGCAATTGGGCGTGGACGTGTCGGAAACCCGCACCGAACTGGACGCCGCCATTCATTCCGCGCATCCGACGATCTGGGCGCCCACCCGTCTGTGCGCCGACGCGCCCGAGGCTGGCGCGACTCCCGCCACCGTCGCGTTCTGGCTGGCGCAGCGGTTGGATGCGCAGCACATTGATTTCGCGACCGACACCCTGCCCGACGCGCCGCCGGGATTGCGCGCGACCATCGGGCGCGTGTGATGGATTATTTCCGTCCCATCCCGTCCGAACAGGGCCGCTGGCAACTGGCCGGGGGATGGGTGCGGTTTGACCGGCTGGAACATTTGCGCCGGGGCAAAGCGCCCGTCATCGTGGACCACGCCCCGGACGCGGTGATGGCCGCGCTGACCACGCCCCGCGCGCCGGTTCTGGGGCTGTCGATGGACCGCCCGCGCCTGATGGGGATTGTGAACGCCACGCCCGACAGCTTTTCCGACGGGGGCCGCTATGACCCGGCGACGCAGGCGCGGCGGCTGCTGGCGGATGGTGCCGATGTTCTGGACATCGGCGGCGAATCGACCCGCCCCGGCGCGGCCGAGGTTCCCGCAGACGACGAAATCGCCCGCATCACTCCGGCAATTACCGCGCTGCGGGACGCGCCTGTGTCGGTGGACACGCGCAAAGCATCGGTCGCGCAGGCCGCCATTCGGGCGGGCGCAGGGATGGTGAATGACGTGTCGGGGTTCGACTTTGACCCCGATATGGCCGCGACGGTCGCGGCGGCGGGCGTTCCCGTCTGCTTGATGCACGCCCAAGGCATCCCCGCCACCATGCAGGACAACCCGCACTATGACGACGTGTTGCTGGATGTGTATGACGCGCTGTCGGCGCGCGTGGCCCGCGCCGTCGCGGCAGGCATCCCGCGCGACCGGATTGTGATTGATCCCGGCATCGGATTTGGCAAAACGCAGGCGCATAACATTGCCATTCTGCGGCGGCTGTCGCTGTTTCACGCCCTGGGCTGCTCTATCCTGCTGGGCGTGTCGCGCAAACGGTTTATCGGCGCGATTGGCGAGGCGGATGAACCCGGCGATCGCGTTCCCGGCACGCTGGCCGTCACGCTGGCTGCCGTCGCGCAGGGGGTGCACATCCACCGCGTTCATGACATAATCGACCACAGCCAAGCCCTGAAACTGTGGGCTGCACTTCATATAGTCGAGACCTGATCATGACCAGAAAACTGTTTGGCACCGATGGCGTGCGAGGGCGCGCCAACAGCTATCCGATGACCGCGGATATGGCGCTGCGGCTGGGGGCGGCGGCGGGCCGCTATTTCCGGCGCGACGGCAAAAACGGGCATCGTGTCGTGATTGGAAAGGACACGCGGCTGTCGGGCTATATGCTGGAAAACGCGCTGACGGCGGGGCTGACCAGCACCGGCATGAATGTGCTGCTGCTGGGTCCGGTGCCGACGCCGGGGGTTGGGTTCCTGACCCGTTCGATGCGCGCCGATCTGGGCATCATGATTTCCGCCAGCCACAACCACGCCCATGACAACGGGATTAAGTTCTTTGGCCCCGATGGGTTCAAGCTGTCGGATGAGGCCGAGGCCGAAATCGAATCCCTGCTGGAAAACGGCGTTGATCCCGCGCAGCCGCACAATATCGGCCGCGCCAAGCGGATCGACGACGGGCGCGGTCGGTATATGGAATATGCCAAGACCACCTTTCCGCAGGGGCTGCGGCTGGACGGGCTGCGCGTGGTTTTGGATTGCGCCAACGGTGCCGCTTATCGCGCCGCGCCCGAAGTTTTGTGGGAATTGGGGGCCGAGGTGATCCCGCTGGGCGTTGAACCCAATGGCCACAACATCAACGACAAAGTCGGCAGCACCCACCCCGATGCCTGCGCCGCCGCCGTTCTGGCGCATCGGGCGGATTTGGGAATCTCGCTGGATGGGGACGCCGACCGGGTGGTGATCGTCGATCAAAAGGGCCATGTCGCCGACGGCGATCAGATCATGGCGCTGTTGGCCAGCCGCTGGGCCGATCAGGGGCGGTTGGCGGGTGGTGCTTTGGTCGCCACGGTCATGTCGAATCTGGGGCTGGAAAATTTCCTGACCGGGCGCGGGCTGCGGCTGGAGCGCACCGGGGTTGGCGACCGCTATGTCGTGGAACGGATGCGGTCAGGCGGTTACAATCTGGGCGGGGAACAGTCGGGGCATATCGTCATGACCGATTATGCCACCACCGGCGACGGGTTGGTTGCGGGGATGCAGGTTCTGGCCGCTATGGCCGAAACCGGGCGTCAGGCGTCGGATCTGGTGACGATGTTTGATGCCGTGCCGCAATTGCTGAAAAACGTGCGCTATTCCGCCGGGGCTGATCCCTTGGGCGCGGATGCGGTGAAACAGGCAATTGCGGACGCCGAGGCCCGGCTGGTCGGCACCGGCCGCGTGCTGATCCGCAAATCCGGCACCGAGCCTCTGATCCGCGTCATGGCCGAGGCCGAAGATGAAGCCACCCTGCGCGAGGTGGTGGACAGCATCGTCGCGGCGGTCGAGCGCGCCGCCTGAGCGGTTGTGCGCGTGGAGAGCGCCAGGGGCTGTCTGCCCCCGGACCCCCGAGGATATTTATGCACAGAAGATAATTGCGGTCAGGGATATTGGGTGACCGGGTTGTAATCGTAGATCCAATTAAATCGCGTCAGCATCTGTTGCGGCGCGATTTTGTTGATCAGGCGCAGGGCCGCGTGACCAGCGGTTTTTCGGGGGCCGGTCAGGTGGTAATTCCGCGCATTGGCGTTTGCGGCGGCCACGATCTGCGTTGTGCGTGGCAGGCGCGCGGTTTGATAGCGGGCGAGCGCCGTGGTCTGGTCCGTGTCTGCGTCGAGACAGGCGGCGAGGGTCCAGGCGTCTTCGATCGCCATCACCGCGCCTTGAGCCATAAAAGGCAGCGTCGGATGCGCGGCGTCGCCAAGGATCGCCATGCGCCCATCCTGCCAGACCGGGGCGACCGGGTGGCGGAACAGGCCCCAGATATGCAGCAGGTCCACCCGGTCCAGCCAGCCCGGCACCGGCCCGCCAAAGCCCGCAAAGGCCGTGCGCAGATTGACCGGATCATCCAGATGCGACCAGCCTTCGGCCTGCCAATCGGGGCGTTCCATCACCGCCACGATATTGCGTAGTCCGGGGGCCAGCGGATAGCTGACCAGATGCCGCCCCGGTCCGGTGAACACCTGCGCCTGAGGTGCCGCGTCATCATCGGGGATCAGCGCGCGCCATGCGGTTTGGCCGGTGAAAAACGGCGCTGCCGTGCCGTTCAGTTCCGGGCGGATGCGGCTGTGCAGCCCGTCCGCGCCGATCACCAGCGGGGCGTCGGGCGGGGTGGTCACGTTGTGGTTCAGGTGGATGATGACGCCTGCGTTGTGGGCGGCTTGGGCCAGCACATTTATCAGGCGGGCGCGGTGGATCAGGCGGAAATCGTCATTCGGGCGGTGCCGGATCAGGTCCATGCGCAGCAGAGGCGCGCCGTTCTGGTCGTGCAGTTGCACCGCCTGACTGCGCAGCGACACCGCCGCCACGGCGTCATGCAGGCCCAGCCGGTCCAGCACCCGCATCGCATTGGGGGACAGCTGGATGCCCGCGCCGACATCCGTCAGTTCGGGGGCGCGTTCCAGAACCGTGACCTGCGCGCCGCGCTGCGCCAAAGCAATGGCCGCCGTCAGCCCTCCGATACCGGCGCCGATGATCGTGACGGGGCGGTTCTGTAATGCGGGCATGGGCGATCCTTGGGATAAAGGGCTGGCCGATATAAAGCCCGCACGCATCCCGATATTCAAGCCCTCTGCCCCGGTGTGCCGATGGCGGCGTTTGACCTGCGATGCCGCATCACCGCCAGCCGCGAAAACCGATGTCACGCCACCCAGAGCAGAGCAATCACAACCGCGCCACCAAACGGCCCCAAGGCGGCTATGGTAGGGTGGTGCAGTCAGTCCAGCCGTTTTCTTTGGAAAATGCGCCCAAAGGGGACAGCGCTAAGGCCGCCCCCGCCGAAACCTGCACCCATCCGGGGCGACCGCATACCCGCTGGGATCATGGCCCTGATGGCGGCGACAAAGATACGTTCGGGACGCCGCCGCGACATGATCGGCGCGGCCAATGCGGGCACAACGATCATCCCCACCGATTACGGCACACCCAACGGCAAAGGGGATCGAGACCCCACGCATAATCGCAATGGTCGCAGAAAAATCAGCCCGAAAACCGCGCCAGTCGCCGGCGGTCAGTCGTCGCGGTGGACGCGTTCCTTGCGTTCGTGGCGTTCCTGCGCTTCGAGCGTCATGGTCGCGATCGGGCGGGCGTCCAGACGTTTCAGGCTGATTTGTTCGCCGGTCGATTCGCAATAGCCGAATTCACCGCTGGCAATCCGGCGCAGGGCGGCGTCGATTTTGCTGACCAATTTCCGCTGACGGTCGCGCGTGCGCAGTTCCAAGGCGCGGTCAGTTTCTTCGCTGGCGCGGTCGGCCAGATCGGGGACGGCGCGGGCGCTGTCCTGCAACCCCTCCAGCGTTTCGGCAGACTGATCCAGCAATTCCTGTTTCCACGCTTCCAGCTTGCGGCGGAAATATTCCTGCTGCCGGTCATTCATGAACGGCTCATCCTCGGCCGGGCGGTAATCCTGTGGCAAAAAGGTCTGGGCTTTCATTACATCCTCCGGCGTGGCCGGCGTGTCAGAAACTCCGGCACCTTGCGCGCCCCCTTAAAGTATGAAACCGCCCTTGTCACTAGGCCAAAGACCGCTAATTTCGCGTTTGCAGCACATGACGAAAACGCAGACCATTCTGACACAAGGAAATGACGATGCAATTCACCAGCACTGACCGTTATGTCGCCCCTCCCGATCTGGCCGTGGCGGTCAATGCGGCTGTGACGCTGGAAAGACCCTTATTAGTCAAGGGGGAACCGGGAACCGGCAAAACCGAACTGGCCCGTCAGGTGGCCAGCAGTCTGGGCCTGCCGATGATCGAATGGCACGTCAAATCCACCACAAAGGCGCAGCAGGGCCTGTATGAATACGATGCCGTCAGCCGGTTGCGCGACAGCCAGCTGGGCGATGAACGTGTTCACGATGTCGCGAACTATATCCGGCAGGGCAAGTTGTGGCAGGCCTTTGCCGCGCCGCAAAAGGTCGTCTTGCTGATCGACGAAATCGACAAGGCCGACATCGAATTTCCGAACGACCTGCTGCAAGAACTGGACCGGATGGAGTTTCACGTTTACGAAACCGGCCAGACCATCCGCGCCGAACACCGCCCCGTCGTCATCATCACGTCAAACAACGAAAAGGAATTGCCCGATGCGTTTTTGCGCCGGTGCTTTTTCCACTATATCCGTTTTCCTGATGCCGAAACACTGAAGCAGATCGTGTCGGTCCATTATCCGGGGCTAAAGCCGCGCCTGCTGGAAACGGCACTGACCCAATTCTTTGAGTTGCGCGACACGCAAGGGCTGAAGAAAAAGCCATCGACCAGCGAATTGCTGGACTGGCTGAAACTGATCCTGGCCGAGGATTTGCAGCCCGAGGATTTGAAACGCGATCCCGGTTCGATGCTGCCGAAACTGCATGGTGCGTTGTTGAAAAACGAACAGGATGTGGCGTTGTTCGAACGGCTGGCCTTTATGGCGCGGCGTCAGGGGCGGTAATCGCTGTTGAGTGGGGGGCCAGCCCCCCTTGCCCGCCCCACAAGGCGTGCGTTCGACGGGGAAAAGGTCCACTGGACCTTTTCCTGATCCGTCTCACCCCCCGGGATATTTGGGCCAAGATGAAAGGGGCGGCCCGCGCATCAGCTTAAGGGGGCATTACGCCCCCCTTATTAATGCGTTGCGCAGGTCAGTTTGCAGAACACGCGCCGTCGCCGGTCAGCGCATATTCCATATCGACCTGCGCGGTCAGCGACAATTGCCCCGCCTGCACCGGCGCGGCGGTCGCATCCATGGCCATTTGCCGCATCATCATCGGCTGCGGCCCGCCACCATAGCTGGATTCGCGCAGACTGATGACCGGCCCCAACTCAACGCCCGCCGCCTGCGCCAGCACCATAGCCTTGCGCCGCGCATCCGCCACAGCATCGGCGCGCGCCTGATCCAGACTGTCGGCGCTGTCATCGCGCACAAAGCTGATGCCGTTGATTTCATTGGCGCCTGCCGTCACCACCGCATCAATCACCGGACCCAGCCTTTCCAGATCCACCACCCGCACCGACACGCGATTCACCGCCTGATAGCCGGTGACCTTGGGCGCCTGTCCGTCTTGATACGTCATGACCGGGTTCAGCGTCAGGCCGGATGTCTGGATATTGGCGTCATCAACCCCACCATCATTCAGCGCCTTGATCACCGCGCTTTGCAGGTCTGATGTCTGGTGCATCGCATCGGCCGCGTTTGCGGCCTGACTGCTGACGCCCAGATCAATCACCGCCATATCGGGGGCGATGCGCAGCTCGGCCTGCCCCGATACGGTCAGGCGCGACGGACCGCAGGCCGATGCCGCCCCCGCCATCAGCGCAACTGCCGCGCCCCCCATCAAAATCTGTCGCATCATGGCCGTTCCTTTCATCCTTATCCGGTCTACGAAAAAATGATCGCAGATGCCCCCGATCTTAGCGATATCTTAACCGGAATCAGTTCACAGATACGCCAGTGCCGCTTTCATCACACAAGAAATTGAGGTATGAAAAACAAAACCCCAATCGTGACGCCAAAACGCGCGCGAATAATAAAATAAGAGCAGTGACACCCATGAATCAGCACGCCCCGGCCGCCGAATTCGCCATGAGCTTTACCCAGGATGCCGTGTTGCTGGAACGACGCGACGGGTTGGATTGGCAACTGCTGGGGGCAGCCGATTTTGACGCGGGCGATATTGCCGGGCGTCTCAACAGCCTGCGCGATTCGGCGGGGGGGCATATGGGCGATCTGGACACCGTTCTGGTGATCCCGGATGATCAGATTCTGTATACCCTGTTGACCGTGCCGGTGGGGTCGGACACGGCCACGGCGGTGGGTCGCGCGCTTGAGGGGATGACGCCCTACCGCGCGGATGAGCTGGCCTTTGATTGGTGTCCGTCCGCGAATGGTGACATTGAAACCCTGCGCGTGGCCGCCGTCGCCCGCAAAACCCTGCAAGAGGCCGAAGATTTCGCCCGCGCCCAAGGGTTCCGGGCGTCGGGGTTTCAGGCCCGCCCGAATGATGATCGCTTTGACGGCCAGCCCGACTTCGGCCCCAGCGTTCTGGCGCAGGACAGCGCGCCGCGCCGCCCGTTCAGCGAACCCGATCTGTCGCAGGCGCGCGTGACCGCCGCCACGATTGACGATCACAGCGATGATGCCGGCCCGGTTGTGTCGCGCATTACGCCGCATGTTGTCCCGGCCCCTGCGCCGAAACCCGTGCCGGTTGCGCCCGTTGCGGCCCCGGCGGTGATCCGTCACGGTCAGGCCTCGGAAAAACGCTTGTCGCCGCGCGCCGCCGCCATCCATCAACGCGCCGCCGAAGGTCGCGTGAATCGCGCCCAGCCAGATGATGTTGTTGAAAAAACATCGGCCTTGTCGCGGCTTTCAAAAGTGGATTTCACGCGCCTGCCGGTGATGATCGCACTGCTGTTGGTCGGGTTGATGCTGGCCATGTGGATCTTTGGCCGCGACACAGGGCAGCAGGTGGCCGCGACGGAACAGGCCCCTGCCCCGGTCGAAACGGCGGTCGAAACTGTGGCGGAACCGGAACCCGCGCCGGTGGTGGAAACGCCGGTCGTCGCGGAACCGGAGCCGGTGGCCGAACCTATCGTCGAACCCGAACCGCAGCCGGAACCTGTGGCCGAGGTCACGCCCGAACCCGCGCCTGAACCCACTGTGGACCCCCCCCCCGCGCCCGCAGCCCCCCTGACCGAGAGTGTCATTCCCCCAGCCGCGCCGCGTGATGACGCTGTGGCGCAGGAAACGCCGCCTGCCAGCGACGATCCGGCGGCGGAAACCTTGCCCGAATCTGTGACCACCGAAACACCGCCCGTACCGCGCCCGGATACGCCGGAGCCGGTTCAGGACAGCACGCCGGTGGCCGCGCCGACGCCTTCGGTCAGCGCGACCCGCCCGCCCGCTGCGCCCGCAACTCCGCGCCCGGCAGCGCCTGAAGCGCAGGCTGATCCGCTGCGTGATGCCCTGGATCAGGCATTGTCGCCCTCGGCTGCGCCTTCGCTGAGCCGTTCGGCCCGTCCGCCGCGCACCAGCCCCGCGCCTGCGGCGCCGCCCGCAACGCCGGATGTCACACCGGCCACGCCGCCAAATCCGCAGCCCTTTGAACAACGCAGCGCGGCCGAACCGCCGCGAGTCAGTCCTGCCCGTCCGGCGGCGCGTCCCGCCTCGCGCCCTGCGGCAGCGACCCCCGCCCCGACACCTGCGCCGGCATCGGAACCTGCCCCCGCAGCAACGCCGCCCGCCGCGCCCCAGCCTGCCGCAACCGGCGCGCGCCCGCCTGCCCGTCCGGCAAATCTGTCCAGTCTGGAACAGGGCAGTCAGATCGAAGCCGACGCGCCAGTTGTTCTGACCGCCGCCGAACGTCGTACTCTGGAACAGCAATTGCGCGATCTGCGCACCGCGCAAGTCGGGCCGTCTGGCATGACGCAGGCCGAACGCGCCTTGGTGTTCCAGCTGGCCGATGCGCGACCTGCGCGGCGTCCGGTCTCGGTCGCGGCACCGTCGCAATCGGCGGTCAGCGCGCCCGCGCAAACCCAATCGGCCACCAGCAATCGCCCCGCCCCGCGCGGGGCCATCCGCGCCGCAGCAACCGCCCCCGCGCCGGATCAAACGGCGACGCCTGCGCCGCGTGCCTCCGGCACCGTGGCCCAATCGCCGCGCCCGCGCGCCAAACCGGCAAACCGCAGCGCCGCATCCAGCCCCGCCGCTGGGAATGCCAGCCTGTCCGCCAATGCGGTTGAAACGGCCATTGCGCAGGCGGTCGCGGACAGTCCCGCAAAGCCGGGCGCGGTGCCGTTGGCGGCGCTGACCTCGTCGGCGGTTCCGCCGCGCCGCAGCGCGCGCGCCTCGGTCCCCGCAACCGCGCCTGTCAATGCGATTGCCGCCAGTGCCGTGCCGGTTGCCGCCGCCGCAACCGCCGCCACCCAACAACGCGCCGCCTCGGCCCGCAATCAGCAATACCGCCCCCCCGAGGCCGAGGCTGAACCCGAACTGGTTGCCGCCGTGCCGCAATCGGCCATCGGCAGCGCCGCCGCATCCGCGACGGTCAAAGACGGCATCCGCCTGAACAGCACCCAGATCATCGGCACAATTGGCGCGGGTCAGGCCAGCCGCGCTTTGGTCCGGTTGTCGAATGGCCGCATCCTGACGCTGCGGATCGGGGATCAGATCAATGGCGGGCGCATCACGGAAATCAAAGACAGCCGGATTATCTATAACAAAGGTGGCCGCGCCCATGCGTTAGGGGTGCTGGGCGGGCAGTAACGCCCCCCGAAAAACGCCCGCGCCGCCTATTTCACCGCAGCAGCCGCCAGCAGATCGCGGGTGTAATCATCCTGCGGCGCGTCGAAAATCTGCGCGGCGGGGCCTTGTTCAATCACCTGCCCCGCGCGCATCACCATGATCTGATGCGCCATGGCGCGCACCACGCGCAGATCGTGGCTGATGAACAAAAAGGCCAGCCCGTATTTCGCCTGCAACCCGCGCAGCAGATCGACGATCTGCACCTGAACCGTCATATCCAAAGCACTGGTCGGTTCATCCAGCACCACCACCTGCGGGCGCAGGATCATGGCGCGAGCAATCGCGATGCGCTGACGCTGGCCGCCGGAAAATTCATGCGGATAGCGGTGCATCATGTCGGGGTTGAGGCCAACCTCGGCCATGATTTCGGCCACCATGTCGCGGCGGTCGCGACCGGGTTCGACGCCGTGAACACCCAAGCCTTCGGCAATGATTTGTTCCACGGTCATGCGGGGCGACAGGCTGCCGAACGGATCCTGGAACACGATTTGCATATCGCGACGCAGGCGGCGCAGCTGTTTGCTGCCCCAGCCGGAAATATCCTGTCCCATAAATACGATGGGGCCGTCGCTGTGGATCAGGCGCATGATCGCCAAGGCCAGCGTGGTTTTGCCGCTGCCCGATTCGCCCACAATGCCCAGCGTTTCGCCCGCACGCACCGCGACCGACGCGCCATTCACGGCCTTGACATGCCCCACCACCCGGCGCAGCAAGCCGCGCTGAATGGGAAACCACACCTTCAGATCGCGGGTTTCGACCAGAACCGGGGCGTTTTCGGGAACCGGTCCCGCCGTGCCGGTAGGCTCTGCCGCCAGCAGCATCTGGGTATAGGGATGCTGCGGATTGGCAAAGATCTGATCCACCGGCCCCTGTTCGACAATCTCACCATCCTTCATCACGCACACGCGGTCGGCAATGCGGCGCACGATGCCCAGATCGTGGCTGATAAACAGCATCGACAACCCTTCAGCGGCCTTTAATTCTGCCAACAGATCAAGGATTTGCGCTTGAATCGTCACGTCAAGCGCGGTCGTCGGTTCATCCGCGATCAGCAGGTCGGGCCGGTTGGCCAAGGCCATGGCGATCATCACCCGCTGACGCTGGCCGCCCGACAATTGGTGCGGATAATCGGCCAGCCGCGTTTCCGGGTCGCGGATGCCAACTCGGGTCAGCAATTCGATGATCCGCCCGCGCGCCGCCGCTCCGGTCAGGTTCTGATGCAGGGCAAGGCTTTCGGATAACTGCCGTTCCAGCGTGTGCAGCGGATTCAGCGAGGTCATCGGTTCCTGAAAAATAAAGCTGATGTCGTTGCCGCGAATGGCGCGCAAATCGCGTTCCGGCGCGCCGACCATTTCGCGCCCGTCATACTGAACCGAGCCTTCGACAATCGCGGAATCGCCCAGCAATTGCACGGTGGACAGCGCAGTGATGGATTTACCGGACCCCGATTCCCCGACCAAAGCCACGGTTTCGCCGCGCCCGATATGGAAGCTGACGCCGCGAACGGCAGGGGTCACGCGGCCTTCGTTTCGGAAACTGATGCGCAGATCGCGCACGGCCAGCACCGCGTCAGACGGCGGGGCCGGGATAGGGCGCGCATCCGCGCCGCCGGGCATATCGCCGCCGTGATCTTCCATCACGCCGGGGGTTGCGCCGGGAAAAGGCGGGGTCGGATCCAGATGTGGCTGGGTCATTTGAACGTCTTTCGCGGGTCGAATGCGTCGCGGATGCCTTCGAAAATGAACACGAGCAGCGACAGCATGATCGCAAAGGTGAAAAAGGCGGTAAAGGCCAGCCACGGCGCCTGAAGGTTTTGTTTCGCCTGCAACGCCATTTCGCCCAAACTGGCCGAGCCCGCCGGCAGGCCATAGCCCAGATAATCCAAGGCCGCCAAGCCGCTGATCGTGCCGGTCACGACAAACGGCAACATGGTTAACGTCGCCACCATGGCGTTCGGCAGAATGTGGCGGAACATGATTTTGCGGTCGCTGACGCCCAAGGCGCGTGCGGCCCGGACATATTCAAAATTGCGCGCCCGCAGAAACTCGGCCCGGACCACGCCGACCAAGGCGGGCCAGCCGAACAGGATCGTCACAAACACCAGCAACCAGAAGGACCGCCCCAGAATCGCGAACAGAATGATGATGACATACAGCCCCGGCGTGGATGCCCAAATTTCCAGCACGCGTTGAAACACCAGATCGGTGCGCCCCCCGAAATAGCCCTGAACAGCGCCCGCCGTGATGCCGATGGTGGACGCCACCACCGTCACAATCAGCGTAAACAGGATCGAGGTGCGGAACCCGTAAATCACCCGCGCCGATACGTCGCGCGCGGTGTCATCGGTCCCCAGCCAATGCCGCGCATCCGGCGCACTGGGCGCGGTGCCGACATTGTTAATCGTGCGGTAATGATAGGGGATCACCGGCCAGATCATCCAGCCGCGATCCGCCGCCGCCACATCCGTGGACCCCGACCGGACAGCGGCCATGAAATCATCCGGCGCATCCCAACATTCATCGCGGCCACCGGACACGATCAGGCACTGAACTTCGGGGTCGCGATAAATCGCCTCGGTCCCGAAATCGCCGCCGAATGTGGTTTCGGGGTAAAATTTATAGGCCGGAAAGTAATAATCGCCGCGATAATTCACCATGATCGGTTTGTCATTCGCCACGATCTCCGCAAACATCGCTATCACGAACAACACCGCGAAAATCACCAGCGACCAAAACGCGCGGCCATTGCGGCGGAAATTGCGCCAGCGGCGGCGGTTCAGTTCAGACACAGCCATCAGCCCGCCCTTTTGTCAAAGTCGATGCGCGGATCAACGAACACATACATCAGATCCGACAGGATGCCGACGACCAGGCTCATTAACCCAAACACATAGAGCGTTCCGAAAATGACGGGGTAATCGCGCTGCACCGCGGCCTCGAACCCCAGACGGCCCAGACCGTCCAGCGAAAAGATGGTTTCAATCAGGATGCTGGACCCGAAAAACACGCCCAGAAACATCGCCGGAAAGCCCGCAATCACAATCAGCATCGCGTTGCGGAACACATGGCCATAGAGAACCCGCCGTTCGGTCAGCCCCTTGGCGCGGGCGGTCATGACATATTGTTTGTTGATTTCGTCCAGAAAGCTGTTTTTCGTCAGCAGGGTCAGCGTGGCAAAGCTGGAAATCGTCGCGGCGGTCACCGGCAAGGCGGCGTGCCACGCGTAATCCACGATTTTGCCCCAGGTCGACAGGTCCGCGAAATTGTCGCTGGTCAGCCCCCGCAGCGGGAAAATCTGCCAGTAACTGCCCCCCGCGAAAAGCACCATCAGCAGCACCGCGAACAAAAACGACGGGATCGCATAGGCCATGATGATGACGCCCGATGTCACGCTGTCAAAGCGCGACCCGTCGCGGATCGCTTTGCGAATCCCCAGCGGAATACTGATGATATAGGCCAAGATCGTGGACCACAGCCCCAGCGTGATCGACACCGGCATCTTTTCCAGCACCAGATCCACCACGCTGATGGACCGGAACCATGACGTGCCGAAATCAAACCGGACATAGTTCCACAGCATATTCAGGAACCGTTCAACCGGCGGCTTATCGAACCCAAATTCCTTTTCCAGCTGCGCGATGAATTCGGGCGGCAGTCCGCGCGCGCCTTCGTATCCGCTCTGCGCCTGTTGCTGGCCCGCATCGCCGCCGCCGCTGATGTTGCGGAACACATCGCCTTCACCCTGAATCTGAGCGGCGATTTGTTCAATCGGCCCGCCCGGAACGAATTGCGTCAGCGTAAAATTGACCAGCATAATGCCGATCAAGGTCGGAATAATCAGCAGCAAACGCCGCAGGATATAGGCGCCCATCGGCCCGCCCCCTTGCCCCAGCCGGACCTTAGCGGTCCTGTGTTATGGTTGCGCCTTGTCCGCAATCGCGCGCCAGAAATCAAGCCGGGATCAGCGCCGCAACGCGCCCGCCGCGCGCAGGGCGTCGCCCTTGGCCGCGTCATACCACCAGAAATCCAGTTCCCCCAAGGCAAAGGGCGGCACATCATCCGGGCGCCCATATTGGTCATAATAGGCGACCAGATGGTGCGGGTTATACCATTGCGGCACCCAAAACGACAGGCTGCGCAGCGCGCGATCCAATGCGTGAACGCGGGTGGTCAGTTCGGCCTGCGTCGTCGCGCCTTCGACCTGTGTAATCAGCGCGTCAATTGCCGGATTGGCCAGACCCATCGTGTTGAACACATCGCCGACACTGTGTGACCCGAAATATTGTTGCAGGCCCGAACCGGGGATCAGAGACTGGCCCAGATGCGCCGAAATCATATCGAAATCAAAGCTGCGCTTGCGGTTTTCGTATTCGGCATTGTCCACACGCGTGTTGCGGGCATCAATGCCGGCCGCACGCAGATTTTCCACAAAGGGGTTAATCACCCGGTCAAAGGTTTGGTTGTCGTTCAGGATTTCCAGCCGCAGCGGCTGCCCCTGCGCGTTGCGGCGCATCCCGTCACTGCCCACGGTCCAGCCCGCTTCATCCAGCAAAGCCGCCGCGCGGCGCAGATTGGCGCGGTCCAACTGACGCGCGCCACTGACGGGCGGTTCCGCTGCGGTTTCGGTCAAAATGCCATCGGGCAAATCCGCCGCCAGCGGTTCCAACAGCGCCCGTTCTGCGGCATCCGGCGCGCCTGTCGCCCGCAAATCGCTGTTTTCCCAGAAACTGCCGACCCGGCCATAGAGGCCGTAAAACAGCGCCTCATTCGACCATTCGAAATTGAACATCAGCCCCACGGCCTGACGCACGCGAATATCCTGCCAATTCGGGCGGCGCAGGTTCAGAACCCAAGCCTGACCATTGGCGACATCGCCATCATCCAAAGACTCGCGTTTCACCCAGCCATTTGTCAGCGCCGGAAAATCGTAACGCTGCGCCCAGATGATGCTGCTGACTTCGCGCCGGAAGGTGTATTGACCGGCCTTGAACGCCTCGAACGCGGCGTCGTAATCGGCGAAATATTCATACCGGATCGTGTCAAAATTGGCCCGCCCGCGATTGATCGGCAGATCCGCGCCCCAATAATCCGGGTTGCGTCGGAACTGGACAAAGCGGTTCATATCCGCCTGATCAAACACATACGGCCCCGACCCGACAAAGGGGATGTTCGACGTTTCTTCCAGATTGCGGTTGTTTTTTGCGAAATCAGCGCGGCTGAACACGGGCAGGCCGCCGACCGCCTGAATCACATCGCGGCGCGGATAATCGGGGGTAAAGGTGAACCGGATCGTGTGATCGTCGATCACCTGCGCCTGCGCAACCATCTGCGCAATCACCATGCGAAACGACGACAGCCCCTGATCGCGCAGCGTTTCATAGCTGAACAGAACATCCTGCGCCGTGACCGGGGTGCCGTCGCTGAACCGCGCCTGTGGGCGCAGATGGAAAATCACCCAGTCGCGGCTTTCGGGATATTCGATCGTCTCGCACAGCAGGCAATAGGCCGCGCCCACCTCATCCGTGGTTCCCGTCAGCAGCGATTCCAGAGGCGCCGATGACAGCGCCGCCGCCCGTCCGCGAAACGTAAAGGGGTTGTAATTGTCAAACCCGGTCGAGTTCGGAATCGCCTGCGAGATCGCCCCGCCCTTGGGCGCGTCCGGGTTGACATAGGCCAGATGCGCAAAATCCGCCGGCAATTTCAGTTCGTCGAAAATACCAATGCCATGCGCCCGGATCACCGGTTCATCTTGGGCCAGAACCGGGGTGGCGATCAGACAGGCAAGCAGGACGAAATGGCGCATCGGGCATCCTTAGGGGTTGATTTTCCCGTCAGGCTAGGCCCCTGCCCCTGCGTAATCAAGGCGCGATTTCATGAAAATCTTATGCAAAAGCGCGACCCTCGGGCCGCGCTCTGCATCATCCGGGCTGTGGCCGGATCAGTTTTGCGTTTCAAGGAACGCGATCAGATCGGCGCGCGCCTGTGCGTCGCGGATACCGGCGAACGACATGGTGGTGCCGGGCATGTAACCGCGCGGGTTTTCGATAAAGCCGAACAGGTTTTCCGGCGTCCATTCGCCCGGCGCGTTCTGCGCGGCCGACGAATAGTTGAACCCGGCAACTGCGGCTTTGTCGCGGTTCACGACGCCGTTCAGGTGCGGACCCACGCCGTCATTGCCGTTCAGCTGGTGGCACGACCGGCATTTCGCCCATTCACGTTCCCCGCGCGCCAGATCGGCCTGCGCGATCAGCGCCGCCACATCGACGGGTTCGGGTTCAGCCGCCGCCGCGCCGCCGGTTTCCGGGACGGGAATCGTGTAAGCCTGGGCGTGGTCGTCGCCATGGCCGTCATGGCCCACGCTATACAACCCACTGGCAGCCCAGCCCACCAGCATCAGAAACAGCAGCGACCCGATAATCGCGCCGGCGGCTTTGGTCACAGTCATCGTATTGAACATGCGTGCGGTCCCCGTTTCGGTAAGCTCGTCAATTGGTGGCGTATCTATCCGCTTTCGCTTTGCGGGATCAAGGTATAGTTACCCCTGAACGCCAATTTTTGGACCAACAGGCTGCTTTTATGACAACACATCGCATCGCGTTTCAGGGGGAAATCGGCGCTTATGGCCATCAGGCTTGCCATGCCGCCCGGCCCGATATGCAGGCCATGCCCTGCGCCACCTTCGAAGACGTGATCGAGGCCGTGCGCACCGGCGACGCCGATCTGGCGATGCTGCCGGTTGAAAACTCGACCTATGGCCGGGTGGCGGACATCCATCATTTGCTGCCCGAATCCGGTCTGCACATTATAAATGAGTCGTTTGTGCGCGTTCACATCAGCCTGCTGGCCGTCCCCGGCACGCCCTTGGCCGACGTGCAACAGGCCATGAGCCACACCGTCCTTTTGGGCCAATGCCGCGGCTTCCTGCGCCAGCACGGCATCCAGCCCGTCACCGGCGCCGACACCGCCGGTTCCGCCAAAGAGGTCGCCGCCCGCGGCAATCCGTCGCTGGCCGCCTTGGCTGCGCCTCTGGCCGGGGAAATCTATGGGTTAGAGGCTCTGGCCAACGAAATCGAAGATCGCCAGAACAACACCACCCGATTCCTGATCATGTCGCGCGAACCCGATTATTCGCGCCGCGCCGATAAAATGCTGACCAGTTTCGTGTTCCGCGTCCGCAACATCCCCGCCGCGCTGTATAAGGCCATGGGGGGATTCGCGACCAATGGCGTGAACATGACCAAATTGGAAAGCTATATGGTGGATGGCGTGTTCATGGCGACGCAGTTCTATGCCGATATCGAAGGCCACCCCGACGACGCCCATGTCAAACGCGCCTTGGACGAATTGCGTTATTTCACGTCGATGCTGGAAATTCTGGGAACCTATCCCGCCGATCCCCTGCGCGAAACGCAATTGGTCGCAGAATAACGCAGGGTCACAGGTTTTCCTGCATAAAGCGCGAAAAATCCGTCACGCGGCGGACAAATTTGTTGTCCAGCCGCTTTTTGCGCAGCTTGGCGGTTTGCAGAATCAGCCGCGCCTTCATGCCACGGGGGCGCAGGTCCATTTCAAACATCATCCGCGCGCGCGACCGTGACAGGGCGATAAACGAAATGTCGATCTGCACATCCAGCAGATCACCCTGCCCCATCAGGGTCATCAGCTGCGGGCGATCATGCCGCGTCAGAACCAGACGCACATCACGCGGCGCACCGCGAAAATCAAAGGTCAGGTTCCAGCCACGCACAACGCCCACCTCTTGCGCGGGGTCGATGCGCCGCACATCCACGCCATTGGCCGTCAGATACCGTTCGATCCGTTCGAATCGCGCTGTTGCGTCAAACAGCTGATTGGCGGACAGGTCTGTGTCGATACGTGTTGAAAATTTCATCTAAGCCTGCTCAGTAAATGCCCGCCTGTTCATTTCAGCATAGGACAGAAAAGTTAACGTATCTTTTAGTTTGCCCTGCGCCGGACGAAAACAGGAAAAATACGCCAAAAGCCCAGAATCGCCTTTCATTCTGGGGGCTTACAGTGGTAAGTGATGAAAAATTAAAAATTTTACCACTCATCAGTTTTCGATCAAACCCATTAACCCATTGGAAAGAATGGCCCTTCTCCGTATCCTGGCAACGACCGATATTCATATGCGCCTGCTGCCCTATGACTATTTCCGGGGTGAGCCTGCGCGCACTGGCAGTCTGGCCCGCGCCGCGACGGTCATTTCGGGCCTGCGTCAGGGCGCGCCCGGTTCGGTGTTGCTGGATAACGGCGATTTTCTGCAAGGCACGCCCTTAGCCGATGCGATCCTGCGCCGCGTAAAACTGGACCCCAAAGACCCAAACCCGGTGATTCAGGCGATGAATGTCATGGGCTATGACGCGGCGTCGCTGGGCAATCATGATTTCAACTATGGCCTCAGCTATCTGCGCCACGCCGCCGGACAGGCGCGGTTTCCGATGCTGGCGGCGAATTTGCGCGTCACCAAAGGGCCGGGCTTTGGCGGCGTGGCGTGGCTGAAGCGCCGCCTGCCGGTGGCGGATGGCCGCGTTCCAGAGGTCAAGATTGCAGTAATAGGACTCACGCCGCCGCAGACCGCCGACTGGGACCGCGATCTGGCGCGGTTCATTCATTGCGACGACATGATTGACACCGCGCGCGAGATTGTGCCGCAGCTGCGTGACCAAGGCGCGGATGTCGTGATCGCCCTGGCCCATAGCGGGATCGGCGCGTCCGAGCATCGGCCCCGGATGGAAAACGCCGCCGCTGTGCTGGCGCATATGGCGCAGATTGACGCCGTGATTGCGGGCCACAGTCACGCGGTGTTGCCGCCGGCGGGCGATGTGACCGTTGCGTCGGGCGCGGCGCCGCTGGTCATGCCGGGCTATGGCGGGTCGCATGTGGGGGTGATTGATCTGCGCCTTGCCGCGTCGCCCGATGGCCGCCTGCGCGTTGACGCCGCATCTGCCCGCTGCGTGGCGGTGACGCAGGCCGCGCGCCCCGCCGCCACCGTGACCCAGATCACCAAAGCCGCGCATCGCCAGACCGTGCGCGATCTGGCCCGCGTCGTCGGGCATTGCGCCACGCCGTTGAACAGCTTTTTCAGCACGCTGGGTCATGATGCCGGGCTGCGCTTGGTCAATATGGCACAACGCTGGCATCTGCGCCATTCGCTGCGCGGAACGGCCGGGGCAGGCTTGCCGGTTTTGTCCGCCGCCGCGCCGTTTCGGGCGGGGGGACGTGGCGGGCCGGATCACTATACCCATGTCCAGCCCGGCGCGATCACCAATCGCGATCTGGCGGATCTCTACAGCTTTCCGAATCGCTTTGCCGCGCTGATTCTGACCGGAGCGCAGCTGCGCGAATGGCTGGAGCGCGCGGCGGGGATGTTTCACCAGATCACCCCCGGCGCGGTTGATTCGCCGCTCTGCGACACGGATTTCCCGGCCTATAATTTCGACGTGATCGAGGGCGTGACATGGTCCATCGACCTGTCGCAACCGGCGCAGTTCACGGTCAGCGGCGATCGGATCGGCGGGCCGGGGCGCGTGCGCGGTCTGCGCTGGAACGGGGCCGAGATCGACCCCGACCAGCGATTTGCCGTGGCGACAAATTCATTCCGGCTGGCGCGTTATGGCCTTTATGCCGATCTGGTGGATCGCGCGCAGATCATCGTCGAAGACGGCGAGTCCATGCCCGACCTGCTGGCCCGCTATTTCCGGCGGCGGCGGCGCATTGCGGTGCCCGAAATGGCGCATTGGCTGTTCCGCCCTATGCCCGGAACCTCGGTGGTGGTGCGGTCCAGCCCCGACAGCGCCGCGCATCGCGACGGGTTGCCGGTGCCGCTGGACGATCTGGGGCGGCAGCCCGACGGGTTTCAGCATTACCGTTTGACCCTGTGACCCCTTGCATCCCGCGCCCCGCATTGTTATCTGAAGGGCGAGAGGTTGGCGCGGGCAGGCGCCTCGCCAACCCGGTCAGGTCCGGAAGGAAGCAGCCGTAACGAGTCCCGTTTGGGTCGTTGTCCAGCCTCTCACCCATTTTCCCCTTTATTTACAGTCCAGTGTCACTTCAACCGGGTTGGGGATCAGTTCCAGCGTCGCGCCGTTGGCGGCATCGACACCGGCCCCGATGATTCCACCCAGCACAAGGTTCCCGGCCATAGCCGCACCGCCGCCACCCGACACCCGATTGGTGACGCGCACCTGACGATGATCACAGCGATCTTTGGTCACCAGAACATTCACTTCGGATTTGCGGGGCATTTTGAACGAGCAAGGCGTGCTAAGACAGGTTTGACCGTCGCTTAACTTAACCTGCGCGCCCTGCGGCGTAGAATTCACCACCAACACTTCATTCGTGCCGCGTGTAATGGTTGCGCAACCAGAAACCGCCAAAGCCGCGATAAGAAAAACGTAACATTTCATTGCATTACCTCAGGATGCTATTCATGACATTCGTGTATTCGATATTTCCAAAATCACAAAACTGTTATTGCAAAGCATTTTATCTAAATATGCCACTTATTCGTATTAATTGCGTGGAAGATCACGCCAATTAAAACGCCAAAAGATCGCCAACACACCGTTGCGGCGCGGGGCTGGCGCGGCTAAAGTGTCGCGGCACATAAGGGGCCATATGACCGAAACGCCGCACATATATCAGGTTCTGGCCCGCAAATACCGGCCCGAAACCTTTGCCGATCTGGTGGGTCAGGATGCCATGGTGCGCACCCTGAAAAACGCCTTTGCTGCGGATCGTATCGCGCAGGCCTTCATCATGACGGGGATTCGCGGGACTGGCAAAACCACCACGGCCCGCATCATCGCCAAGGGGATGAACTGCATCGGTCCCGATGGTCAGGGCGGCCCCACCACCGAACCCTGCGGCAGCTGCGAACATTGCACCGCCATTACTGACGGTCGGCATGTGGACGTGCTGGAAATGGACGCCGCCAGCCGAACCGGTGTCAACGACATCCGCGAAATCATTGATTCGGTTCACTATCGTGCGGCCTCGGCGCGGTATAAAATCTATATCATCGACGAAGTTCACATGCTGTCCACCAGTGCCTTTAACGCGCTGTTGAAAACGCTGGAAGAACCGCCCCCGCATGTGAAATTCATCTTTGCCACCACCGAAATTCGCAAAGTGCCGGTGACGGTCCTGTCGCGCTGCCAGCGTTTCGACCTGCGCCGCATCGAACCCGAGGTGATGATCGCCCTGCTGCGCCGCATCGCCGGGGCCGAGGGCGCGCAGATCACCGATGACGCTCTGGCGCTGATCACCCGCGCGGCGGAAGGCTCGGCCCGTGACGCCACCAGCCTCTTGGATCAGGCCATCAGCCACGGCGCGGGCGAAACGAATGCCGAACAGGTCCGCGCCATGCTGGGGCTGGCCGATCGTGGCCGCGTGATTGATCTGTTCGACATGATCATGCGCGGCGATGCCGCAGCGGCGCTGACCGAATTGCAGATGCAATATGCCGATGGCGCCGATCCCGTCGCCGTGCTGCGCGATCTGGCCGAGGTGACGCACTGGATTTCCGTCGTTAAAATCACCCCCGACGCCGCCGATGATCCCACCGTGTCGCCCGATGAACGCCGCCGGGGCCGCGAATTGGGCGACAAACTGGCCATGCGGATTCTGTCGCGCATGTGGCAGATGCTGCTGAAATCGTTGGAAGAGGTATCAGCCGCGCCAAACGCCATGATGGCCGCCGAAATGGCGATCATCCGGCTGACGCATATGGCCGACCTGCCCGATCCCGATGCGCTGATCCGCCGCGTGCAACAGGCGCAATCGGCGGGCGAATTTGCGCGCGGCCCGGCGATACAGGGCGCAGCACCTGCGGGTCCGCAGATGCGCGCGGCTCGGACGGCGCCGGTCTCGGTCGGGGCCACTGCCTTGGCGGTTGAACCGCAGATCATCGCCACCTATCCCGATTTCGGGTCGGTGGTAGAGCTGATCCGCCGGATGCGGGACATGACCCTGCTGGTCTTGGTCGAACGGCATGTGGCCTTGGTCAAATACAGCCCCGGCCGGATTGAATTTGAACCCCGCTCGGACGCGCCCGCCGATCTGGCGCAACGTCTGTCGGACCGTCTGCGCGGCTGGACCAATACCCGCTGGGGCGTCAGCGTGGTGAATGACGGCGGCGCGCCCACGATTGCGGAAACCCGTCAGGCGCAGGAACGGGCCGATCACGAACGCGCCCTGACCCTGCCGATGGTGCAACAGGTGCTGGCCGCGTTTCCCGGCGCGCAGATCAAAACCATCACCCGCGCCGCTCCGCCACCCTCGATCGAAATTCTGGCCCAAGGATCAGAAAACCCGCATGAGGGAACCGAAGGCCCGGTCGCCGAAGTTGAGGAATGGGATCCCTTTGAAGATGAGGATTAAGCAATGCTGAAAGGTTTGGGCGGTCTGGGCGATATGGCCAAGATGATGAAAGCCGCCAAAGACATGCAGGAAAAAATGGGCCAGATGCAAGAGGATCTGGGCCGTCTGACCGTCACCGGCGAATCCGGCGCGGGTCTGGTGCGCGCGACCTGCACCGCCAAGGGCGAACTGACCGCCTTGGACATCGACCCGTCGATCTTTGTGCCGTCGGAAAAAGAGGTGGTCGAGGATCTGATCCTCGCCGCCGTCAAAGAGGCGCAGCGTCTGGCCGATGAAAAAATGCAGTCGGAAATGGCGAAAATGACCGAAGGCTTGGGCTTGCCTGCGGGCATGAAAATGCCGTTCTGATGCAGGACACGGGCAGCGACGACATTCAGGCGCTGATCGCGCTGATGGCGCGGCTGCCCGGTCTGGGTCCGCGCTCGGCCCGGCGCGTGGTGCTGCATCTGATCCGCAAACGCCATGCGCAAATGGCGCAACTGGCGTCGCTGCTGGACCGGGTGGCGGTCAATTCGCGCGAATGTCTGACCTGCGGCAACATCACCGACCGCGACGAATGCGCGATCTGCACCGACCCCGCGCGGGCCACGGGCGAAATCTGCGTCGTGCAAGATGTGTCCGACCTGTGGGCCTTGGAACGCGGCGGCGCGTTCCGGGGCCGCTATCACGTTCTGGGCGGCACGCTGTCGGCACTGGACGACATCGGCCCCGAGGATCTGGGCATCCCCGCCCTGATCGCCCGCATCCACAGCGACCGCATCCGCGAAGTTATCCTTGCCCTGAACGCCACGGTGGACGGCCAGACAACCGCGCATTACATCGCCGACGCCTTGGACGGCAGCAGCGTGACGGTCACGGGACTGGCCCAAGGCGTCCCCATCGGCGGCGAACTGGATTATCTGGACGACGGCACGATCACCGCCGCCCTGCGCGCCCGCCGCCAATTCTAAGGCCGCCCGATCAACTCAACGGGCGGCCCTTTCATCTTGGTCGAAATATCCCGGGGGGTGCGGGGGGCTGGCCCCCCGCGGTCGCGGGACGCAATCAGGCGTTCAGTTTGCCCACGGTCCCGACCTTATCAATCGCGATCTGGCGCGGTTTCAACGCCTCGGGGATTTCGCGGATCAGGTCGATATGCAGCATCCCGTCGATATGGCTGGCCCCATCCACGCGGACATGATCGGCCAGCGTGAATTTGCGTTCGAACGCGCGGGTGGCGATGCCGCGATGCAGATAGGTGCGGGATTGATCATCTTCGGCCTTGCGGGCGGACACGATCACGGCCCCGTCGCGCATTTCGACATTCAGATCATCGGCGGCAAAGCCCGCCACGGCGATGCTGATGCGATAGGCATCATCGCCGGTTTTTTCAATATTATACGGGGGATAGGTCGGCGCGGCGACGTCAGCGGTCAAGGCGCGATCCATCATATCAGCCAACCGGTCAAAACCGACCGAGGCACGATAAAGCGGGGTCAGATCCAGATTTCGCATAGCAACATCCTTTCAACAGCGATGCAGGTGTGCCCCCCATTCGGGCGGGCGTGAACCGGCGCCTTGTGGCCCTCCGGTCCTCATAAGATGTAAACTGAAAACGCGATTTCAAGACCGCCGCAGGCCCCAAATCACCAATCCCGCGCCCAAGGCGAACACCGGCCAGAACAGCACCGCGATGTCGGGCGTCATCGCCACGGCCAGCACCGAATCGGACGTTGCATAGACACCGCTAAAAGCGCAGGCTTGCCCCGCGACCGCCACCCCGGCAATCGCGACGCCGAAAACGATCAGCACAACCCGGATCACCCCCGCCGCCATCCCGCGATGAACAGCACGACCCCGACGATAAAGACCATCCAGAACGGCGCGGCCCATGGTTCGTTAAACAATTCGCGCAGCCACACCCAATCGCATTGACCCGCCGAAGTGCTGCCAAATCCGCAGCCGTAATTGGTGGCGACATACCACAGCGCCCAGGCGCCCAGTGCCAAAGTCGCGCCCACCAGCATCATCACAAAGGCCACGCCGTCCCCCCCGACATGAATAAGGCTTTGCCGGGGTCACCCGCCAAAGCCTGACAAAAAAACGACGCGACCCTTACAGGTTTTTGTCGGCCATCATATGCGCGATTTCGTCTTTCAGATGCGCGCGCTGACGGCGCAACTGTTTTTCGGCGTCTTCGCTGATGGGGTGAATCAGGGCCTCGGCGTTGTGGACCTGATCGTTCACTTCGTCATATTCCTGCAACAGACGGGCGAAATGCGCGTTCGAGATTTTCAGATTGTGGATGCGGTCGGCATCATTGGGGAATTCTTCGTGAATTGCGTGCGGCGTAGCCATGGCGTCCCTCATGTGATCATCGCGTTCCTTCATTATGACGATATGCACCCATTCGGGGGCTTTCAAGGCGCGCGGCCAACGATTAAAATGCCGCTATGACATTTGACATTGCCCTGTTGCATACGCTGCGCCTGCCGGATTTTCTGGCGCTTTTTCTGTTGTTTGCGGGCTGGTTTGGCATCGGCTGGCTGACAGAACATCCGCCCGCAGGCACGCCGTCCGTGTCAGAATTGATGAAGCGGTTTCGCCGCGAATGGATGCGCCAATTCGTCGCCCGCGATAACCGGATCGTGGACAGCAATATTCTGGCCAGTTTGCGGCAAGGGACGTCTTTCTTTGCCTCGGCCTGTATGATTGCGACGGGCGGGCTGCTGGCGCTGATCGGCAATGGCGAACGGCTGCGCGGCATCGTGCAGGAACTGGAAATGCAGGACGCCGCCAATGCCGGTTGGGAATTGCGCCTGTTGGTGACGATGTTTTTCGTGGCCAATGCGTTTTTGCAATTCGTCTGGTCGCACCGGCTGTTTGGTTACTGCGCCGTCACCATGGCCGCCGTCCCGAACAAGGCCAATGACCCCGCCGCTATGGAGCGCGCGATGCAGGCCGCCGATCTGAACATCACCGCTGCGCGCAGTTTCAACGCCGGGCTGCGCAGCGTGTATTTTGCGCTTGGATCGCTGGGCTGGCTGGCGGGCGCGTGGGGGCTGATGATTGGCGCGGGGGTTGTGCTGTTCGTGACGTGGCGGCGCGAGTTCAATTCCAATTCGCGGCGGGTGCTTATGCGCGCTCTGCCGGCTCCGGTCTTGTCCGATCCCACCATCCGGCAAGTCCAAGCACAACACCCCCCGCAGCCGTAAGCGCAACCCCCACGATCCCGCTGGATTGCCAGCCCCAACCGGCGGCCAGTGCCAGACCGGCCAGAAACGGACCCAAGGCGTTCGCCGCGTTAAAGGCCGCATGGTTCATCGCCGCCGCCATATTCTGCGCGGACCCGGCGACATCCATCAGGCGGCTTTGCAGCGGGATGAACAGCCCCGCCGCCAACGACATGAAAAACGACGATGACACCATCAGCGGCCAGCTGCCCACGGCAAAGGACGCAAAGCCCTGCGTCGCGGCCATAGCGATCAGCGACAGCCACGCCGCGCGCCGCCAGCCCAGCCAGCCCGTGTAACGCCCCGCCGCATAGGTCCCCAGCGTGCCGCCCACGCCGAACATCGCCAGCGTCAGCGGAATGGCCCAGCCCGGCGCGTCGGTTGTGGCCAAAATCGCCGCCGTCAGGAACGCATAGACCGAAAACATGCCGCCAAACCCAATCGCGCCAATGGCCAGCACCCACAGCACGCGGGCGTTTTTCAGGGCGCGAAACTCGGCCCAAGGACGCGTATTCGGGTTGCCGCCCACGCGCGGCGCGACCGCCAGAATGGCCCAGGCCGACAGCAGCGCAATCACCCCCGGCAGCGCAAAACCGAATCGCCAGCCCACCGTTTGGCCCAGCATCCCGGCGAATGGCACGCCTACGATATTGGCGATGGTCAGCCCCATCATGACCTGCGCCACGCCCTGCGCGCGGCGGTCGCGCGGCATCGCATCGGCGGCAAACAGCATCCCTACGCCCAGAAAACCGCCATGCGGCAGCCCCGCCAGAAACCGCGCGCCGACCAGCGATGACAGCCCCGGCATAGCAGCGGCCAGCAGGTTCACGACCCCGAAAAAGGCAATCAAACCCGCCAGATAGCGCCGCCGAGGCAGCCGCGCGCCCAAAATCGCCGTGATCGGCGCGCCCACCACAACGCCCAGTGCATAGGCGCTGATGACATGGCCCGCCTGCGATTCCGTCAGCGCCAGATCCAATTGAAAAAACGGCAGCAGCCCCATGGCCGCAAATTCCGATGTGCCAATCGCAAAGGCCCCCAAAGCAAGCGCAAGGATGGCGTAAAACGGGTTGCGTTGATCGGTCATGATGGGTTCCGCGGTTAGGGCGCAGGTAGCCCTAACATCATCGCAGCGGCTGGCAAGAGCATTTCCGGCAAGGCGGCGTTACACGCCCAGCATACCGCGCCGCACCGCGATCCAGATCGCGACCGCTGCCAGAATAAGCAGCGCCAGTGCAAGCGACGCCCCCAGCCCGATCAGGCGCCCTTGGAACCGCGATATTTCGCCCAGCGGCTGCAAATGCGCGACCAATGCGTCATGCGCGCGGCGCAGATCATCGGCGGGCAGTTGCCGCGCGATCCGTGGCTGGTTCGCCCATAAATCCGCCTGCGCCAGCAGCGCCGCGCGTTTGCGCAGCCGCGCGGGCAAAGCCGCCCCCCGGCGGCGCATCATGGTGTCCAGCGTTACGGCTTCGCCCCGGCGGGCGCCGCCGAAACGGGACGCCATCAATTGCGCCACATCGTCCGCCATCGGCCTAATCTGATCGAATGTTACCGTTTTTCCCATCATGGCCACAGCATAACGGGGATGGTGGCGGCGCGCCAGACGGCTTAACCTGTCGGTATGAAGCTGAATCACTCAATCACCGGGGCCGATGAGGGCCTGCCCGTTCTGATGGTCCATGGCCTGTTTGGTCAGGGGCGCAACCTTGGCGCTCAGGCGCGCAGGCTGGCGCAGACGCGGCGCGTCGTTCTGGCCGATATGCGCAATCACGGGGCCAGCCCGCACAGCGACGACAACAGCTATGCCGCTATGGCCGGGGATCTGGCGGAACTGATCGCGGATCTGGGCGGGCGTGTGGATCTGGTCGGTCATTCCATGGGCGGCAAAGCGTCGATGGTTCTGGCTCTGACCCATCCCGAATTGGTGCGGCGGCTGGTCGTGATGGATATTGCGCCGATTGCCTATGGCCACAGCCAAACCACCCATATCGACGCCATGGAGTCCGTGGACCTGTCCCACCTGACCCGCCGGTCCGATGCCGATGCACGGCTGGCCGAACGCGTGCCGGATCCGGGCATCCGGGCGTTCTTGCTGCAAAACCTTGATCTGCGGGCGCAACCGCTGGAATGGCGGCTGAACCTGCGGGCGTTGCGTGAACATATGCCGCAATTGGTGGGCTGGCCCGATGGCCTGCCCGCAGGCACCTTTCCCGGCAAAACCCTGATGCTGCGCGGCGATCGGTCGGATTACGTCACGACCCAAGGCGAAGCCGCGGCCCGCCATTATTTCCCGCAATCGCGGATCGTGACGCTGAAAAACGCGGGCCATTGGCTGCATGCCGACAGCCCCGAGGCCGTGGCCGACACCCTGTTCGCGTTTCTGCGGGATGGGGACGCAGCGGAATAACGCAACAAAAAAGGCCCCAATCGGGGCCTTTGGCTTAGTGCGTCCAAGGCGTCCGGCGGTCGGGCGCAAAGTTATCGGCGTAACCACGCGGGCGGATATTGGCCGCGCGGGGATGCGATTCTTCGACCACAAAGGCCAAACCATTTTGTTCGGCGTAATCCACAGCCTCGGCCTGGGTTTCAAAACTCAGGCGCACCTGGCTTTGCGTGTCGTCGCTGCTGGTCCAGCCCATCAGGGGGTCAATCTCGCGCGCATCGGCGGGCGGGAACTCCAGAACCCAAGCACGCGTGCGGGCGGTGCCGGATTGCATGGCATTTCGGGCGGGCTGATAAATGCGCACGATCATCGCAACATCCTCTGACTGACTGCCGGTTTATCGCCAAAGCCGCGCGCGGTTGCAAGCCCCGCGGGAACATCTGCGCCACCTGCGACGTTACCGCAACGCATAACCAAGGAATGTCCCATGACCCTGCGTTTTCTGATCCCCGTCCTTACCGGCTTGACGCTGGCCGGAGCCGCTCAGGCCGACACCTTCAGCGCGACCGTCACCGGCGCGGACGGCACGAATCACGGGCTGGTCACGGCGGCGGAAACGCCGTCCGGCGTGATGCACCTGCTGTTGAAACTCACCGGCCTGCCCCAAGGCAGTCTGGCCGTGCATATCCATGAAACCGGTGCCTGCGACGGCCCCGATTTCCAAACCGCAGGCGGCCATCTGGCGGTTGAGGGGCAGGATCACGGCGTCATGGCGGTAAACGGCCCGCATGTGGGGGATTTGCCGAATATCCATGTCCCGGCCAGCGGCGATGTGACGGTTGAATATTTCGCGCCGGATCTGTCGGTCGATCTGCTGATGGATGACGACGGATCGGCCTTTATGATCCACGCCCATGCCGACGATCACACCAGCCAACCCGCCGGAGACGCCGGCACCCGCATCGCCTGCGGTGTGTTCAAATCGGAATAAGGGGACGTCATGCGTTACATTGCCATCTTTGCCCTGCCCACGCTGCTGGCCGCCTGCGCCGGGGTTCAGTCAGATCACGCCCGCGCCGTCATGGCCCCCGGCACCTGTCAGGGCGAGGCTCCGCCCGCCATCACCGGCATGAACATCGGCGAGGTCTACCCCCTGCCCGGTCAGCGCATGGTCGTGGTCAACCCCGGCGGCGTTGCGCCGCAAAATGACCGCCCCGGCCGCATCGTCGTTCATGTCGATGAAAAAGGGTGGATCACGCGGGCCGATTGCGGTTAACGCCGCTTCGGGCGTTTGTTCCCGCCCCGCTGCCCCGCACGCCCCGCCGTGGACCGGCCCGACGATTTCACCGCATCCTCGGCCGCCTGTTCAATCGCGGATTGGCGGGCCAGCGGGTCATCGGACACGGCCAGTTCGACGGCCTCCAGCCGTTTGACTTCGTCCCGCAGACGCGCGGCTTCCTCGAACTCCAGATTTTCGGCGGCTTTGCGCATTTGCGCGCGCAAGGCATCCAAATGCGCGGCCAAATTCGCACCGATCATCGGCTTATCGACGGTCGCGGTAATGCGCGACTGATCCGTATCGCCCTGCCACAGCCCCGCCAGAACATCATCCACATTTTTACGCACGGTCTGCGGCGTAATTCCGTGTTCGTCGTTATAGGCCATCTGACGCGCCCGGCGGCGTTCCGTTTCCGCCATAGCGCGCTCCATGCTGCCGGTAATTTTATCGGCATACATAATCACGCGGCCATCAGCATTCCGCGCGGCGCGGCCAATGGTTTGAATAAGGCTGGTTTCAGACCGCAGGAACCCCTCTTTATCCGCGTCCAGAATGGCGACCAGACCACATTCGGGAATATCTAAACCTTCGCGCAGCAGGTTAATACCGACCAAAACATCAAACGCACCCAGCCGCAAATCGCGCAAGATTTCGATGCGTTCAATCGTATCAATATCGCTGTGCATATAGCGGACGCGAATACCCTGTTCGTGCAGATATTCAGTCAAATCCTCGGCCATGCGTTTGGTCAGGGTCGTGACCAGCGTTCGCATACCTGCGGCGCTGACCTTGCGCACCTCATCCAGCAGATCATCGACCTGCATTTCGACCGGGCGGATTTCGATTTTCGGGTCCAACAAACCCGTGGGGCGGATAATCTGTTCGGCAAATACGCCGCCCGTCTGGTCCATTTCCCATTTCGCAGGGGTGGCGCTGACGAAAACCGATTGCGGGCGCATGGCGTCCCATTCTTCGAACTTCAGCGGCCGGTTATCCATACAGGACGGCAGACGGAACCCATGTTCCGCCAGCGTCATTTTGCGGCGAAAGTCACCGCGATACATACCGCCGATCTGCGGCACGCTGACATGGCTTTCATCCGCGAAAACAATGGCGTTGTCGGGGATGAACTCGAACAAAGTCGGGGGCGGTTCGCCCGGCGCGCGCCCGGTCAGATAACGGCTGTAATTTTCAATGCCGTTGCACACGCCGGTCGCCTCTAACATTTCCAGATCGAAATTGGTGCGCTGTTCCAGACGCTGCGCTTCCAACAGCTTTCCTTCGTCGGTCAGTTGTTTCAACCGTTCGGCCAATTCTTTGCGAATACCCTTGGTCGCCTGCTGCATCGTCGGACGCGGCGTGACATAGTGGCTGTTCGCGTAAATCCGAATTTGTTTGAAATTATCAGTTTTTGCACCGGTCAGAGGATCAAATTCGGTAATCGCCTCTAATTCATTGCCAAAGAAATCAAACCGCCATGCCCGATCTTCAAGGTGGGCGGGCCATAATTCGACCAGATCGCCGCGCACCCGAAAACCGCCGCGTTGAAAGCTGGCATCAAGACGGCGATATTGTTGCGCAACCAACTGGGCCAGAAATTCGCGTTGATCGTAATGTTGCCCGACAACCATATCCTGCGTCATCGCGGAATAGGTTTCGACGCTGCCGATGCCGTAAATACACGACACCGACGCCACGATAATCACATCGTCGCGTTCCAATAATGCCCGCGTTGCCGAATGGCGCATCCGGTCAATCGCTTCGTTAATTTGCGATTCTTTTTCGATATAGGTGTCGCTGCGGGGAACATAGGCCTCGGGCTGGTAATAGTCATAATAACTGACGAAATATTCGACCGAATTTTCCGGGAAAAACCCCTTAAATTCGCCATACAACTGCGCGGCCAGCGTTTTGTTCGGCGCAAGAATAATCGCCGGGCGCTGCGTTTCCTCAATCACCTTGGCCATAGTAAAGGTTTTGCCGGTCCCCGTCGCGCCCAGCAAAACCTGATTATGTTCGCCATCACGCACCCCCTGCGCCAATTCCGCAATCGCGGTCGGCTGATCGCCGGCGGGTTCAAATTCGCTGTGCATGACAAAACGCCGCCCACCTTCCAGCTTGGGGCGGGTGACTTCGGGGAAACGCGCCACGGGGGCGTTTGTGTTGTTGTGACCCATCGGGCAATCCTTTCGCGCTGCGGTTAAGGTGTGTGCCGCCGCGCGAAAGTCAACCGTGGTTAACGTTTTAAGCGCGCGGGCGACATTTCAACCCAGCCCTGCCCGCCATCCATTTCGTCGGCCAGAATTTCCGCCGTCACCGGCCCCAGCGTAAAGCCCTGATGCCCATGCCCAAAATGCGCCCACAGATTCGGCTGATCCGGCACGCGGCCAACAACCGGCAGCATGTCCGGCATACAGGGGCGGCGACCGGTCCAGGGTTCAGCCTCGACCGGGGCGCCCAGATCGAACAATTCGCGCGCGGCCTTTTCCCCGTGGCGCAATTGCGGCGGGGTCAGGCGCGGATGCGGGGTCAGTTCCGCCGCCGTCGCAATCCGCAGCCCGCGCCGCATCGGCGACAACACGACCGAGTTCCCAAAATCCGCAATCGGGTGATTTGGCGGCATATCCATGTGATAATGGCGGTGATAGCCGCGTTTATAGACCATCGGAACATGCAGCCCGAACCGTTCGGTCAGCATCGGCGCCCACGGCCCCAAGGCGATGACGGCATGTTCGCCCTCGGCCTCATCCACGACCCACGCGGCACCTTGGCGGTGCAAATCGCCCGCATCGGCGTTCAAAATCCGCCCGCCGCGCCGTTCAAACAGCGCCGCATAGGCCGCAACCAGCCCGCCGGGATCGGAACAATTCCAGCTGTCGGTCCAATGGGTTGCGCCCGCAACCTCGATTTTTATCGACGGTTCGAGGGCCTGCAATTGCTTGCCGTCCAGCAGTTTCGCCTGAACCCCGAATTCGTCCAGAAAACGCTGCGCCACGATGCGGGCCTTGTCCATGCGGGCGGGGGTGCGATGCACCTCGATATAGCCGTCGCGGCGGATGATGTTGTCGGCACCCGCGGCCGCGATCAGGGGGCCGTGGCGGTCGGTCGATTGGCGGATCAGCTTGCCCCATGTCTGCGACGCCCGCCGATGCGCGGCAGGCAGCGAGTTCAACGCATAGGTCAGCACCGCCCGCAATTGCGAGGTCAGCCCCGGCAGGTTCCATTTGACATCATAGCCGCGCCCCAGTGCGATTTGCAGCAACGCCCCCGGCGCCAGCGGCATGGCATAGGGTTCCACGGCCTCGGTCTGGATCAGGCCCGCATTGCCATAACTGGTTTCGCGCCCCGGAACGCCGCGCTCAATGATGGTCACGTCGTGACCGCGCGCTTGCAAGGCCAGCCCGGTGCTGACCCCGACCATACCCGCGCCCAATACCAGAATCTCAGCCATCGGTTCCCCCATCGACCCGTTTCACAATCAGATGCAGGCAATCACCGATTCAGGCAAGGAATTTCGCACGATCTGCGGCGGCCGCGCGAATCTTTGCACGATTCACGCGAAAAGGTCGCGGCAAAAGGTCAATCCTTCGATCAACGCGTCGATTTCGTCGGTGGTGTTATACATCGCGAATGACGCACGCGCGCTTGCCGTGACCCCGAAAAACTGCATCAGAGGCATCGCGCAGTGGCTGCCCGCGCGCACGGCAATGCCGCGCTTGTCCAGAATCGTGGCAATGTCATGGGCGTGCGCGCCCTGCATCGTCATCGAAAAAATCGCGCCTTTGTCCGGGGCGTCGCCCTGAATCTGCAACCAGTTCAGGGCGCGCAGACGGTCGCGGGCGTAATCCCGCAGGTGCCGTTCATGCGCGGAGATGTTGTCCATGCCAATCGTCATCAGGTATTCAAGCGCAACACCCAGCCCGATCTGGTTCACGATGCCGGGGGTGCCAGCCTCGAACCGCAGGGGGGGATCGGCATATTCAACCGCATCACGCGTCACGGTGCGGATCATATCGCCGCCGCCCAGAAACGGGCGCATTTCCGCCTGACGGTCGTGCCTGATCCAGATCGCACCCGACCCCGACGGACCATAAAGCTTATGCCCGGTGATACAGTAAAAATCGACGCCAAGCGCGCCGACATCGACCGGCATATGCACCGCCGCCTGCGACCCATCGACCAGAACCGGCACATCGGTGCCGCGCGCGATTGCGGCCACGTCAACCACGGTGCCGGTGACATTCGACATATGCGTGACCGCGATCAACCGCGTTTTCGGCCCAACCGCCGCCAAAACCTTTTCCGGCGGCAGGCTGCCATCGGGTTCGGGTTCAACCCATTTCAGCACAACGCCCTGACGTTCGCGCAGGAAATGCCACGGCACGATATTGGCGTGATGTTCCAGAACCGACAGAACGATCTCATCGCCCGCCTGCAAACGCGGCGCGGCCCAGCCATAGCTGACAAGGTTAATCGCCTCGGTCGCGCCGCTGGCAAAGATCACCTCGTCTTCATGCGGGGCGTTCAGGAAACGCGCGATAATGCCGCGCACACGTTCATAATTATCGGTCGCAAGATTCGACAGATAATGCAGGCCGCGATGCACATTCGCATATTCGCCCTGATAGGCGCGGCTGATCGCGTCGATCACCTGCTGCGGCTTCTGTGCACTGGCACCATTGTCCAGATAAACCAATGGCTTCTTGCCAATACTTAACCCAAGGATCGGGAAATCGGCGCGGATGTTCTGAACGTCAAAACTCATGGAGCCACCTGCGGCATAAAGCCCAAAGAAACCGCGACAAAGGACAGGACAAAGCCCACCGCGAACACTGTCGCAAACATCACGATCAGAATTTTCGGCGTGCTTTCAAAGCCATGCAGCGCCTTGATAAAGTGGACGGTCAGCCACAGGAACAGCATGATGGACAAAATACCGATCAAGACGCTTGCCCCCGGCAAAATCAGGCCCACCACGATCTGCACGGTTTGGACCAGCAGCAGGATCACCTCGATCCAGGTGACCAGCAACAGCGCGTCAGGGAATTGACCGCGCCCGCCAAACATCTGCCCGACCGATGCCATCAGCCAACCGGCCAGCGTGATCGCCGCGAATTGCATCACGGCCAGCATGAACGGTTCGCGCGGCAGCATCGACGGCGTGTCAGCGGGCGGCGGGAACAGATACATGGATATGGCCGCCAACACGCCCGACAGAGACACCGCCAGCAGCAGCGCCATCCAGCGAAGTTGCATCGGCCAGCCCTGCGCCATTAACCAATGCGCCGCCTGACGCGGTTCACGCAGGGTCAGCGCAATCAGTGATTTCAGATCATCCAGTGTCATGTTCGTTTCGCCAAAACCGACAGCCCGGCCCCCCAGATGAACAGAAATCCCACGCCCGCAATCGCGCGCGTCAGGGTTAATGCTGGCCCCGGCCCAATCAGCCCCGCGACCAGCCCCGACAGCAGCATCGCCGGCGAAACCGCCAAGAGCGCCCAGAACAGCGCCAGCCGGGAATGTGCGTCCGTCAACCGCCACGGCGTTAACCGAGAAAGCCACGCCACCACCGTCGCAAACAGATAGGCCAGCAGCGGCATCATGAACATCACCGCCATCAGCGCGCCGCCCATCCGCGCCTCGAACGGGACGGATGGGTCAATCTGCGCCAGACGGGCGTTCATCGGCGCCTGCGCGATCAGGTTAATCAGCATCGCCAGCATCAGCACCGCCAGCATCACCCGATCCGGCATGTCGGACAGGCCCCGCACCACCCGGCGCGGAGCCCACCAACTGCGCAGCACCCGAAGAACCATGCCTTCGGGCGGGCGCGTCATGCTTTGGCGCGACGGGTCAGCCACGCTTCCAACCGATCAATCAGTTCTTGGCGCAGGGTCTCATCCTCGACCTCGTCCAAGGCATCGGCGAGGAAGGACAGGACCAGAAACACAATCGCGCGATCCTTTGGCACGCCGCGGCTGCGCAGATAGAACAGCGCCGTTTCGTCAATCGCACCCGTGGTTGACCCATGGCTGCATTTCACGTCATCGGCATAGATTTCCAGTTCGGGCTTTGCCAGAAACTGGCTGTCTTCGTCCAGCAACAGCGACTGGCTGATCTGATAGCCGTCGGTTTTCTGCGCGCCGGGTTTGACCAGAATCTTGCCCTGAAACACGCCGCGCGCGCCGTTTTTCAGCACCTTTTTGAACACCTGACGGCTTTCGCCGCGTTCGGCGCCGTGGATGATGAACACGGTGTCGTCGTGGTGGAAATCCCCGACCGCGCCGTCGCCCAAGACCGCCGCCGCGATATGCGCGACCGCGTCATCGCCGACCATATCAATCACGCCTTCGTGCCGCATGACCGTGCCATTCACCGACAGGGTAAAGCTTTTCAGCACCGCCGCGCGATCCACGCGGGCAAAGATATGCGACACGCCGACCTTGCGATGACCGGCACGGCGCGCGGCGATGTGGTGCAGCTTGGCCGTGGGGGCCAGATCCATTTCGATCACGCCGTTCGACCGCGCGCCCACAACCCCGTTTTCCAACAGGGTTAATTCCGCGCCGTCTTCGACCCGGATAACGTGGTGCCACATCACATCCGCCGCATCGCTGCTGCGTTCGTGGATGATATGCACCGGGCGCGCGGGTTTCCCGGTTACGCGGATCAGCACGCCTTCGGTCGCCGCCGCCGTGTTCAGCGCCGCAAAGGGGCGCGGCACGGGGTTTTGACCGGCGGATTCCAACCTGCCGTAATATGCTGCGGCCCAGTGGTCGGGTTGCGTATCCACTTGGGACAGAATGGAAATTTCGGCCCCGTCCAGTGTCAGATCATCGGATTGGTCCGCGTCAAACACGCCATCGACAAAGACCAGCTTCAACCGGTCCACATCGCCAAACAGCGGCGCATAGGGGTTTGGCACCGTCACCGCAAAGGGTTCGGGCGTGGGCGCGTTAAACAGTTTCGGGTCGGTGAACCGCCAGTATTCGTCGCGCGGACCGGGCAGGCCCATATCGCGCAACCGCGCCAAGGCATCCGCGCGCGCCGCCGCCGCCCACCCGCCCGAGGGCAGGCTCAGCGCATCCAGACGCGCATCCAATGCGGCGGGGTCTTTTTTCCCGCCCACAATAACCGGGGTCAGCTTTCGTTTCATATCAAGGGCGTGCGGCATTAACCGACCTCCGCCAGCAGATCGCCGTAACCGTCGCGTTCCACCTGCAAGGCCAGTTCCGGGCCGCCCGATTTCACGATGCGACCATCCGCCATGATATGCACGACATCGGGTTTGATGTGGTCCAGCAGGCGCTGATAATGGGTGATGACCAAGAACGACCGGTCGGGGCTGCGCAGCGCGTTCACGCCTTCGGACACCAGACGCATGGCGTCCACATCCAGACCCGAATCGGTTTCATCCATGATGCACATGCGGGGTTCCAGCATGGCCATTTGCAGGATTTCGTTGCGCTTTTTCTCGCCCCCCGAAAAGCCGACATTGACCGGGCGTTTCAGCATATCGCCGTCAATCTGCAATTCAGCGGCTTTGGCGCGAACGATTTTCAGAAACTCACCCGCCGACAATTCATCTTCGCCGCGCGCTTTGCGCTGCGCGTTCACGGCCGTGCGCAGGAAGGTCATATTGCCCACGCCGGGGATTTCGACTGGGTATTGAAACGCCAGAAACAACCCGGCAGAGGCGCGTTCTTCGGGCTCCATCTCCAGCAGGTCGTCACCGTCAAGGCTGGCCGATCCGTCGGTCACGTCGTATCCATCACGCCCCGACAGGACATAGGACAGGGTGGATTTCCCCGACCCGTTCGGCCCCATGATCGCATGAACCTGCCCCGCAGGCACCTCGAGCGACAGACCTTTCAGGATTTGTTTATCTTCGTCTTCCAGTTTGACGTGAAGGTTTTCAATTTTCAGCATCTTTTCCTCAAGCGTAGGGCGAGGGCGCGCACGCCCGAATGATTAACCGACCGAACCTTCCAGGCTGATCGCGACCAGGCTTTGCGCCTCCATGGCGAATTCCATCGGCAGGGCCTGCAACACTTCGCGGCAGAACCCGTTGACGACCAGTGCGACGGCTTCTTCTTCGTCCATGCCACGGCTGCGGCAATAGAACAGTTGGTCATCGTCAACCTTACTTGTGGTCGCTTCGTGTTCCACGCGGCTGCTGGTGTTTTTCACCTCGATATAGGGGACCGTATGCGCGCCGCATTGATCGCCGATCAGCAAGCTGTCGCATTGGGTATAGTTGCGGCTGTTCGTGGCGCGCGGGTGCATCGTCACCAAACCGCGATAGGTGTTTTGCGCCTGACCGGCGGAAATACCCTTGGACACGATCCGCGACCGGGTGTTTTTGCCCAGATGGATCATTTTCGTGCCGGTATCGGCCTGCTGCATATTATTGGCGATCGCGATTGAATAAAATTCGCCGCTGCTGTCATCGCCGCGCAGAATACAGGATGGGTATTTCCATGTAATCGCCGACCCGGTTTCGACCTGAGTCCACATGACCTTGGCCCGCGCCTCGCGGCAGTCGGCGCGTTTGGTCACAAAGTTATAAATCCCGCCTTTGCCCTGTTCATCGCCGGGGAACCAGTTCTGAACGGTGGAATATTTCACCTCGGCGTCTTCCAGAATCACGATTTCCACCACGGCGGCATGCAGTTGCGCGGTGTCGCGTTTGGGGGCGGTGCAGCCTTCCAGATAGCTGACATACGCGCCGCGATCACAGATAATCAGCGTGCGTTCAAACTGTCCGGTGTTTTCGGCGTTGATGCGGAAATAGGTGGACAGCTCCATCGGGCAGCGGGTGCCGGGCGGGACGTAAACAAACGACCCGTCGCTGAACACGGCGCTGTTCAACGTCGCGAAAAAGTTGTCGCTGGGCGGCACGACCGACCCCAGATATTTCTGGACCAGTTCGGGATGTTCGCGGATGGCCTCGGAAATCGAACAAAAGATCACGCCCGCTTTGGCCAGTTCGTCTTTAAACGTGGTGCCGACGCTGACCGAATCGAATACGGCGTCAACGGCGACCTTGCGTGCCTCGGACGGAGCGCCTTCGGCCCCTTCGACGCCCGCCAGAATCATCTGTTCCCGCAGCGGGATGCCCAGTTTTTCATAGGTCGCCAGCAGTTTCGGGTCCACATCGCCCAGCGATTTGGGCTTTTCTTCCATGCTTTTGGGGCGGGCGTAATAATACTGATCCTGATAATCAATGTCAGGATAATCCAGCAACGCCCAACGGGGTTCGTCCATCCCCTGCCAGCGGCGGAACGCGGCCAGACGCCATTCCAGCATCCATTCCGGTTCGTTGTTTTTTTCCGAAATCAACCGAACGATGTCTTCGTTAATGCCCTTGGGGGCATATTCCATCTCGATCTCGGTATCCCAGCCGTATTTATAGCTGCCCATATTGGCAACGGTTTCGACCGTTTCGCGGTCCACGCCTTCGCGCACCTCAAGATCGGTGGTGTTCATCTGTCATCCTTCCATCTGGCGGGCCGGTGCCGCGCCATGCCTGTCGCGCCAACGCTGATACGCGGTTTCCCACGCATCCGCAAATCGGTTCATCTGATCCGCGCCCAAAGTCGGGCTTATGGAAATACGGATCGCGGATTGGGCGTGCTGATCGTCAAAGCCCATAGCCTGCAAAACGCCGCTGGCCCGGACCTTGCCGGACGAACAAGCCGATCCTGCGGAAATCGCATATCCCGCCAGATCCATCTGCATCACCTGCGTTTCGCCTTTCCATCCTGATGTAAGAACGCAGGTCGTGTTGGGCAAGCGTTTGCCCCCCCGCCCCACGATCACCGCATCCGGGGCCGCGTCCAGCAGGCGGCGTTCCAAAGCGTCGCGTTGTTCGGCCACGCCGTCCCACAGCCCCGCATCCAGATCGCGCAGCGCCGCCGTCGCGGCCGCGGCAAAGCCCGCGATGCCGATCAGGTTTTCCGTCCCCGCGCGGCGTCCCTGTTCCTGCCCGCCGCCACGCAGGATCGCGTCAATATCGGTGCCTTTGCGCAGGATCAGCGCGCCGATCCCCTTGGGGCCGCCCAGCTTATGCGCGCTGACAAACCCCGCCGTGATGTTCAGCCAGTTGAACGCCAACGGGATTTTCCCGAATGCCTGAGTCAGATCGCTGACGGCCAGACCGGCGGGCAGAGCCTGAATAACCCCGGTTTCGCTGTTGGCCAGTTGCAGCGTGGCGCGCGCCGGATCATCGACCGTCACCGCACCGTTGCCATCAACCGCCAGCACCGGATCGCACCACGCCCGCACCGCGTCATGTTCCACCGGCGCGCAGGCCAACCCGCGCCCGGACAGGATCATCGCCGCCGCTTCGGTCGCGCCGCTGGTAAAGATGACATCCGCACCCTCGGCCCCCAAAGCGGCGGCCAGCTCTTCGCGCGCGCGCTCCATGGCCATTTTGGCGGCGCGCCCCTCGGCGTGAACCGATGACGGGTTGCCGACCACATCCATAGCCGCCGCCATAGCCGCCCGCGATTCGGGGCGCAGCGGCGTGGTGGCGTTGTGGTCCAGATACACCCTCATTCCAGAGCCTGCGCGATGCGTTCAGCCAGACGCCGCGCCACGGCATCTTTGCCCATGCGCGGCCACGCATCCGCACCCTGCGCCGAAATCACCGTCACCGCGTTTTCTTTGCCGCCCATAATGCCGGTCGCCGGGCTGACATCATTCGCCACGATCCAATCGCAGCCCTTACGGACGCGTTTATCGGTCGCGTTTGTGATCACATCATGAGTTTCGGCGGCAAAGCCCACAACCAGCGTCGGGCGACGTTCGCGCAACTGGCTGACCCATGCCAGAATATCGGGGTTCTCGGCCATCTCTAACGCCGGAGGGCGGCCTGTGCCGTCCTTTTTCATCTTGCGTTCGGTGCTGTTGGTGACGTGCCAATCGGCAACCGCCGCCGCCATCACCGCCGCATCGGCGGGCAAGGCGGTTTCCACGGCATCCCGCATCTGGCGCGCGGTTTCCACGCGGATCACATCGACGCCATGCGGGGGCGAAACCGCCGCCGGGCCGGTGATAAAACTGACCTGAGCGCCCAAATCCCGCAGCGCCGCCGCGATCGCCGTTCCCTGTGCGCCCGATGAACGGTTCGCAATATAACGCACCGGATCAATGGGTTCATGCGTCGGGCCGCTGGTCACGATGATATGGCGATTGCGCAGCGGCATGGGCCGCACCTGCGATTCAGGCAGCAGTTTCAGCGGAGCTTGCGGCAGCGCCGCCCCCGGCAGAGCGGACTGGATCGCGGCCATGATCGCCTCGGGTTCGGCCATGCGACCGGGGCCATGTTCGCCGCAGGCCATATCGCCGCTGTCCGGTCCCACCGTCAGCACCCCATCCGCGCACAGCGTTTCCAGATTGCGCCCCGTGGCCGGGTGATCCCACATCCGCACATTCATCGCTGGCGCAATCAGCACGCGCTTGTCGGTCGCCAGCAGCAGCGTGGATGCCAGATCATCGGCCATGCCATGCGCCATCTTCGCCATCAGATCCGCCGTCGCCGGGGCGACCACCACCAGATCGGCGTTGCGGGACAATTGGATATGGCCGATCTCGGCTTCGGATTCGATGTCGAACAGGCCGTCATGAACCTTTTCCCCGGCCAGAACCGACAGGGTCATCGGCGTGACGAATTGCGCGCCCGCGCGGGTCAGAACCGGGGTGACCGCAGCACCCGCGCCGCGCAACAGGCGGATCAGCTGCGGCACCTTATAGGCCGCGATGCCCCCGCCGACGATCAAAAGGATGCGTTTGCCGTTCATGTCGCGCCTGCCGTTTGTCCTGCGTTTCTTTTGCACAGATAGCCGCGCCGCCCCCCGGCTGCAAGGAAAGCGACGTTAACCCAATCTTAACACCTGATCGGTTAACCTTCGTGACAAAAGGAAAGGTCACATGGTCGCAATCGCCTATTCCGTTGCGTTTGAAGGGGTCGAAGCCCGTCTGGTCGAGGTGCAGTGTTCTGCCACCCCCGGCCTGCCCGGTTTTGCCATCGTCGGCCTGCCCGATAAAGCCGTGTCCGAGGCGCGCGAACGTGTGCGTGCGGCCTTTGGTGCTTTGGCGATTGCGCTGCCGAACAAACGCCTGACCGTGAACCTGTCCCCCGCCGATCTGCCGAAAGAGGGGTCGCATTTCGACCTGCCGATCGCCTTGGCCGTGCTGGCGGCATTGGACATTGTGCCGCCGGACGAATTGGCGCGCTGTGTCTGTCTGGGCGAACTGGCACTGAATGGGCGGCTGGTTCCGGTTGCGGGCGCCCTGCCTGCCGCCGTTGCCGCAGCCGAAGATGACCGCGCCCTGATCTGCCCCGCCGCCTGCGGAGGCGAAGCGGCGTGGATTGATTCGGTCCCCGTCATGGCGCCCGACCATCTGCGGCAGGTCATCGACCATCTGACCGACCGCGCGCCCCTGCCCCGCGCCACGCCCGGTCCGATGACCGACGCGACCTTCGGCCCCTGTTTGTCGGATGTGAAGGGTCAGGAACGCGCCAAACGCGCCTTGGAAATCGCCGCGGCGGGGCGTCATCATCTGTTGATGGTTGGCCCGCCGGGGGCCGGGAAATCCATGCTGGCCGCGCGCCTGCCCGGCCTGATGCCGCCCCTGACCCCGGCCGAGGCTTTGGAAACATCAATGATCCATTCGCTGGCCGGTCTGTTAAAGGACACCGGCCTGTCACGCCGCGCGCCGTTTCAGGAACCCCACCACACCGCGTCGATGGCCGCGATTGTGGGCGGCGGGCGTGGCGCGAAACCGGGGCAGATCAGTTTGGCGCATAACGGCGTGCTGTTTCTGGACGAATTCCCCGAATTTTCGCGCGCCGTTCTGGATACGCTGCGCCAGCCGATTGAAACGGGTCAGGTCATGGTCGCGCGGGCCAATGCGCATATCCGCTATCCCTGCCGGTTTGTGCTGATCGCGGCGGCGAATCCGTGCCGCTGCGGCTATCTGGCCGACGCGACCCGCGCCTGTCCCCGCGCGCCAACCTGCGGGGCGGATTATATGGGCAAAATCTCTGGCCCGATGATGGACCGCTTCGATCTGCGGATCGAGGTTCCCGCCGTCAGCTTTCACGATCTGGAGCTGCCCAGCCGCGGCGAAACCACGGCCCAGATCGCCGCCCGCGTCGCTGCCGCCCGCGATCTTCAGGCGCAGCGTTACCGCGACATTCCCGATATGCGCGTGAATGCCGAAGCCTCGGGCGCTCTGCTCGACGACATCGCCGCCCCCGATGACGCCGGACGCGCGTTAATACATAAGGCATCCGAACGGCTGGGCCTGACCGCGCGCGGCTATCACCGCATTTTACGCACCGCGCGCACCATTGCCGATCTGGACGGCAGCGCGCGCGTCATGCCCCCCCATCTGGCCGAGGCGATCAGCTATCGCCTGCCCTTTGTCGCAGGCGGTTAACCCGCGCAATAGGATTGCCGCGATGTCCAGGCGGCAATATCGGCGCGCTTGGCCGGGTTGCGCATCGGCGCCCAGTCCCGCGCCACGCCGCGCCAGCCATTGCCATCATGCGCCACGGCATTATCGCGGCCCACCTGACGCGTCATGATCCGCACCGCGCAGGACATATTATCGGCTCCGTCGCGGATATTTCCCTGACAACCATAATGTTGCCACGTCGCGGGCGCGATCTGCATCAACCCGATCCAACGACCGCCGCCGCCCGCCGCCTGCGGGTTATAGGTGCTTTCGTGTTTGGCAACCGCCGACAGCAGCCCCGCCCAAAACGCCTTGCGCCCGGTGTCATTCAGCGATGCGTAATTCGGACAAAACGCGTCAATATCATGCGGCACGCGCGACAGGATCGTCACCCCTTCGCGATCAAGCGCCGCCAAAGTCGCACGCGTCCACGCATCCGACCCGCTGCGTTGTCCCCACCGCATCGGCGGCGTCGCCAGCGACATCTGCGCGGCTTCGGTGGTCTGGGGGGCGGGGGTGGTGGCCTGCGGGGCGCTCTGACAGGCCGCGACAACGGCAAGGGCAGCAAGGGACAGCGCGATGCGCATTCTAACCTCGGGGTGTTTTTTTCGTTCCGCCTGCATACCCGACCCACAAAATCACGCAATCCGCCGCCCGTGGGGTCGGCAGAAACGCGCCACGCACCCGCGCGCATGGTCGGAAATCCGCCGATGCGGTGAAACCTGTTAACCCAATCAAAACCTTTTTATGATGTGCTGTCAGGGATGGCGCGATTCGCGTGCAGACCCGTGACATTGGCGCGCGCCTGTCCTAAACACGCGCCACCACGATGAAAGAGGCACGAAATGCTTGACCACCTGTCCTATACCGCCCCCCAACCCAAAGTGATTGCGGGCGCGCAAAGCGATTGGGAACTGGTCATCGGGCTTGAGGTTCACGCTCAGGTCGCGTCGAACGCCAAACTGTTTTCGGGCGCATCGACGACCTTTGGCGCGGAGCCGAACAGCAATGTCGCCTTTGTGGACGCGGCCATGCCGGGGATGCTGCCCGTCATCAACGAATTTTGCGTCGCCCAAGCCGTGCGCACCGGGCTGGGCCTGCGCGCCGACATCAACCTGCGCAGCGCCTTCGACCGCAAAAACTATTTCTACCCCGATTTGCCGCAGGGCTATCAGATCAGCCAGCTTTACCACCCCATCGTGGGCGAGGGTGAGGTGATCGTCGACATGGCCCCCGGCGTTGCCCGCCGCGTGCGTATTGAACGCATCCATCTGGAACAGGACGCGGGCAAATCCATCCACGACATGGACCCGAACATGTCCTTTGTGGACCTGAACCGCACCGGCGTTGCCTTGATGGAGATCGTCAGCCGCCCCGATATTCGCGGCCCCGAAGAAGCCGCCGCCTATGTCAGCAAACTGCGCCAGATCATGCGCTATCTGGGCACCTGCGACGGCAATATGCAAAACGGCAATCTGCGCGCCGATGTGAACGTGTCGGTCTGCCGTCCCGGTGATTACGAAAAGTTCATCGAAACCGGCGATTTCGGCGTGTTGGGAACGCGCTGCGAAATCAAGAACATGAACAGCCTGCGCTTTATTCAGGCTGCCATTGAATACGAAGCACGCCGCCAGATCGCCATCATCGAAGACGGCGGCAAAGTCGTGCAGGAAACCCGCCTCTATGACCCCGATCGCGGCGAAACCCGGTCCATGCGCAGCAAGGAAGAGGCGCATGATTACCGTTACTTCCCCGATCCCGACCTGCTGCCCTTGGACATCGAACAGGCGTGGGTGGACGACATCGCCGCCGACATGCCCGAACTGCCGGACGAAAAAAAGGCGCGCTTTGTGCAGGTGCTGGGTCTGTCCGAATATGACGCCGGCGTTCTGACCGCCGAGGTCGAAAACGCCAATTATTTCGAGGCTGTGGCATCAGGCCGCGACGGCAAACAGGCCGCGAACTGGGTCATTAACGAATTGTTCGGCCGCCTGAACAAAGAAGGTTTGACCGTCGCCGCGTCCCCCGTGACGGCCGCGCAACTGGGCGGCGTGATTGACCTGATCGCGCGCGGCGACATCTCCGGCAAAATCGCCAAGGATCTGTTTGAAATCCTGTGGACCGAAGGCGGCGACCCCGCCCAAATCGTCGAAACGCGCGGCATGAAACAGGTCACCGATCTGGGCGCCATCGAAAAAGCCGTTGACGACATCATCGCCGCCAACCCCGAACAGGTTGAAAAGGCAAAACAAAACCCGAAACTGGCGGGGTGGTTCGTCGGTCAGGTGCTGAAAGCCACGGGCGGCAAGGCCAACCCGGCGGCGGTCAATGAACTGGTTGCGAAAAAGCTGGCGGAATGACGATGCAATATGAATATACGGTGATCCCCGCCCCGACCCGCGCCGATAAGGTCGCCGGGTCGAAAACCCCGACCGACCGTTTCGCCGCCGCCCTGAGCGCGGAACTGAACCGCATGGCGGCGGATGGCTGGGACTATGTCCGCGCCGATGTTCTGCCCAGCGAAGAACGCAGCGGCCTGACCGGGCGGACGACCGTTTATCACAATATTCTGGTGTTTCGCCGCGCCCTGCCCGAAATTGTGGCCGAACCCGAATTTATCCCGGCGCCGGTTTACGAACCGGAACCTGTGGCGGAACCCGAACCCGTTACGCCGCCGCTGACTGATGATCCGGACAAAACGCACTGATCTGAACATCGCGACGGTCGAACACGCAGAAACTGCCGGCCGGCACCTCTTGCCAGCCGGTTTCGTCCGTCTCTAACGGTTCAGACACGACGGCCCAGCCCGCCCGCGTATCCGACCAGCGATAAAACAGCGTCGGCGCTTGCTCATCGCTGCTGTAACGGCAGGCAAACAGGCGCTCTCCATCCGAGAACGCACAAGTCGCCCGAACATAAGGCAGGCCGCCCCGTTGCCGCGCCAGGTTTTCCAACCGCGCAATCGCCCGCTGCATCGCGCCCTTGGGGTCGTGATCCAAACCTTCGCCAAGCGCGATCAGAAACAACGCCTCGCTATCCGTGGCCCCTTTGCGGTCGGGATAATGTTCGTCGCGAATCATCACATCGGCATAGCGCCGAAACCCGTCATAGCCGCCAAACTGCCCGTTATGCATGAACGACCACCGACCCGCGGCAAAGGGATGGCAGTTATTGCGGCTGGTCGCGGTCCCGGTGGATGCGCGCACATGCGCCATGAACAACCCCGACCGCACCTGTGCCACCAAACTGCGCAGATTCGGGTCCGACCATGCCGGCATCACGTCACGATACAGCCCCGGCTCCGGGCGGTCGCCATACCAGGCCAGCCCGAATCCGTCCGCATTCACCGGGGTATGACACCGCAGCGCGCCTTGGCTTTGCCGAATCAGCGAATGATGCGGTTTGCTGACAATATCTTCGATAAAGATCGGCTGCCCGATATACGCGGCCCAGCGACACATAACCTGCCCCAACGGATTACGACATTTGCATGACGCGACATAACACAGCCAATTATGCCGCGCATCAGGAATGTTATGCCAAAGTTAACGCGGTCCGCGATCTTAAATTACGGCGTTAAGGCGGGCCAAAGCCCGCCCCGTTTACGCCGTCGCGGCGATCACCTGCTCCGCCGCTGCAAATGCGGCATCGGCGGCGTCCAAATTCGGCGCACCACCTTGGGCGCGGTCAGGACGACCGCCGCCCCCCTTGCCACCCAAAGCCGCCGTCGCCGCCTGAACCAAGGCAACCGCGCTGATCCGATCCGTCAGATCCGGCGTGACACCTGCCGCAACCGTCGCCTTGCCATCTGATTCGGCCAGAACCAGAACTGCGCCGCTGCCCAGTTGCGCCTTCATATCGTCAACCAGCGTTCCCAATTCCTTGCCGCCGACCCCATCAACCCGCTGCGCAATGAATTTAACGCCGCCGATATCCTTGGCTTCGACGTCGCCCCCCATGGCCAATTGACGTTTCAGCTGCGCCACCTCATTGGCCAAGGCTTTGCGTTCATCGGCCAATGCGCGAACGCGGTTCACGACATTGCCCGCCTGCGCCTTAAGAATCGACGCAATTTCAGACAGTTGCCGGTCCGACCCGCGCAGATGATCCAATGCGGCCTGCCCGGTCAGCGCCTCGATCCGGCGAACGCCTGCCGCCGACGCGCTGTCGCCCAGCAGCGCAAAGGCGCCAATATCCCCCGTCCGCGCCACATGCGTGCCGCCGCACAGTTCCAGCGAATAGGTCTGGCCGTCATGCCCCTTGCCGCTGTCAATCAAAGCACCCATCGACACGACACGCACTTCGTCACCATATTTTTCACCAAACAGCGCCTGCGCGCCAATCGCACGGGCATCATCGGGCGTCATGATCCGCGTTTCAACACGGCTGTTTTGGCGAATAAAATCATTCACTTCGGCTTCAATCCGGGCCAGTTCGTCATCGCTGACGGCGTGATTGTGGCTAAAGTCAAACCGCAACCGATCCGGCGCGTTCAGGCTGCCCCGCTGGGCGACATGGTCGCCCAATGTGCGGCGCAACGCCTCGTGCAGCAGATGCGTGGCCGAGTGGTTGCCGCGAATCAGCGAACGCCGCGCATGGTCCACCGACAACACCGCACCCTGCCCGCGTTGAATGTCGCCCTTGGTCACAGTGGCGTTGTGTAGGAACAGCCCGCCGACCTTTTTCGTGTCCGTCACCTGAGCCGCGCCAGTTTCGGTTTCGATCAGGCCGGTATCGCCCACCTGACCGCCCGATTCGGCGTAAAACGGCGACTGATTCACCACGATTTGCACGGTCGCGCCTTCATCCACGCGATCCTGCGCCGCGCCGTCGATCACAACCGCCAGAATCTGACCTTCGGCCTGTTCGGTATCATAACCCAAGAACTCCGTCGCGCCGTGCTGTTCTGCCAGTTCAAACCAGATCGCGGCGTCTTTTGATTCGCCGCTGCCCGACCACGCTGCGCGCGCCTTGGCCTTTTGTTCGGCCATGGCGGCATCGAAACCGGCAGTATCCACCGCGCGGCCCTGTTCGCGCAACGCATCCTGCGTCAGATCCAACGGGAAACCATAGGTGTCATACAATTTAAACGCCGCATCACCCGGCAGGTCGGCCCCATCGGGCAGACGCGCCAATTCGTCATCCAGAAGGCGCAAACCACGGTCAAGCGTTTGACGGAACCGGGTTTCTTCGCTGCGCAACGTTTCTTCGATCAGGGGCTGCGCGGCACTCAGTTCGGGATAGGCCGCGCCCATCTGGCGCACCAAAGCCGGAACCAAACGATGCATCACCGGATCCTGCGCGCCCAGCATATGCACATGCCGCATCGCGCGGCGCATAATCCGGCGCAAAACGTAACCGCGCCCTTCGTTGCTGGGCATGACGCCGTCCGCAATCAGAAAACTGGTCGAACGCAGATGGTCCGCGATAACGCGGTGATGCACCTTGCCCGGCCCGTCGGGGTCGTTGCTGGTGGCATGGGCGCTTGCCTCGATCAGGCTGCGCATCAGGTCGGTGTCGTAATTGTCGTGCTTGCCTTGCAACAGCGCGCCGATCCGTTCCAGCCCCATGCCGGTGTCGATCGACTGCATATCAAGCGCGCGCATGGAACCGTCTTCGAATTGTTCATTCTGCATGAACACAAGGTTCCAGATTTCGATGAAACGGTCGCCGTCCTCATCCGCGCTGCCCGGAGGGCCGCCCCAGATTTTATCGCCGTGGTCAAAGAAAATTTCCGTGCAGGGTCCGCACGGCCCCGTCGGGCCCATCTGCCAGAAATTGTCGCTGGTCGCGATGCGGATAATGCGATCATCCGGCAGGCCCGCGACCTTTTTCCACAGATCGGCGGCTTCGTCATCGGTATGGTAAACGGTGACCAGCAGGCGATCTTTGGGGATGTCGAAATCTTTGGTCAGCAATTCCCAGGCAAAGGGGATCGCGCCGTCTTTAAAATAGTCGCCAAAGCTGAAATTCCCCAGCATTTCAAAGAACGTATGGTGCCGCGCGGTATAACCCACATTGTCCAGATCGTTGTGTTTGCCGCCCGCACGCACGCATTTTTGCGCGGTCGTCGCACGGGTGTAGTCGCGCGTTTCCAGACCCGTGAACAGGTTTTTGAACTGCACCATGCCCGAATTGGTAAACATCAGCGTCGGGTCATTGCGCGGAACCAGCGGGCTGCTGTCCACGACACGATGGCCATTGCGTTCAAAATAGCCAAGGAAAGTAGAGCGGATGTCGTTCAAACTGGGCATAGCGTGCCTTTAGTGCAAAAGATGTCGGTTCCGTCTATCGTTCGCCCGACCTTCTGTCCAGCAAGCCGTTGAAATGGGGCGCGGCAGAGGCGCCGCGCCCCGTTCGGTTATTCTTCGGTCAGGGCGTCATCATCGGGTTCGACGCCGAATTCCAGACCGTGGCTGGCGCGGATTTTATCCTCGATCGCATAGGCGACATCGGGGCGATCGCGCAGGAATTGTTTTGCATTTTCACGCCCCTGCCCGATGCGTTCATCGCCATAAGAATACCACGCGCCGGATTTTTCGACGACACCGGCCTTGACGCCAAGATCAACCAGTTCGCCCACTTTGCTGATCCCTTCGCCATACATGATGTCGAATTCGACCTGACGGAAGGGCGGCGCGACCTTGTTTTTCACCACTTTGACGCGGGTGGTGTTGCCGGTCACTTCGTCCTTATCTTTGATCGCGCCGGTGCGGCGAATATCCAGACGGACCGAGGCATAGAATTTCAGCGCGTTCCCGCCCGAAGTCGTTTCCGGGTTGCCGAACATCACGCCGATTTTCATCCGAATCTGGTTAATGAAAATCACCATGCAGTTACTGCGCCCGATGCTGGCGGTCAGTTTCCGCATCGCCTGGCTCATCAACCGGGCCTGTGCGCCAACCTGCGCGTCGCCCATATCGCCTTCGATTTCGGATTTGGGCGTCAGCGCCGCCACCGAATCGACCACGACCAGCGACACCGCGCCCGACCGGACCAGCGTATCGACGATTTCCAATGCCTGTTCGCCGGTATCAGGCTGCGAAATCAGCAGTTCGTCCAGATTCACGCCCAGCTTTTTGGCATATTGCGGGTCCAGTGCGTGTTCGGCATCCACAAAGGCGCATACGCCGCCTTTTTTCTGTTCTTCGGCCACCACATGCAGGGTCAGCGTGGTTTTGCCCGAGCTTTCCGGGCCATAGATTTCGATGATCCGCCCTTTCGGCAGGCCACCGATCCCCAGAGCGATGTCCAGCCCCAGCGACCCGGTCGAGGTTGCCTCGATCTCGGCCACGGGGTTGTCTTTGCCCAATTTCATGATCGAACCTTTGCCGAATTGGCGTTCGATCTGCGCAAGGGCGCTGTCCAGCGCCTTTTGTTTGTCCGCGCTGCGTTTGTCGGTCATGTCAAAAATGCTCGCCTGTGCCATGGTATTCTACCTTTATGTCACACACGCCACGATGCAGCAATCAGCCGACCGCGCGTTATGTTCGCCCCTTGTTCGCGCAATTTGCGCGCAAACCTATTCGTTTTCAAGATCAAAACAGGAACATTCATTAATTTAAGCATCATTTCCCGCCAGTTTCGCCGCCACACGCGCCGTCAGTTCGGACAGGGTAAACGGTTTAGGCATAAAACTGGCGCCCTGAACCGGAACGTGATTTTCGCCAAACATATCCTCGGCATAGCCGGACATGAAAATCACCTTAACGCCCGGACGGTCGCGCAACGCGGCGCGCACCCAGCTGGGACCGTCCAGCCCGGGCATCACCACATCGGTCACGAACAAATCGACGCGCAGCTTTGGATCGCGCAGCAGGTCCAGTGCGGCTTCGGCGTTTTCCGCCTCGAGCACGTCATAACCTTTCAGCCTCAGCGCGCGGACGGCAAAGGCGCGGACAGGGGCCTCATCCTCGACCAGCAGGATGGTGGCGGTTTCGGGCTGCACCTGCGCCGTGGGGGCGCTGTTAACCACAACCGGCGTTTCGATTTCCCCCGGACGCGCGGGGAAAATCACCGAAAAACTGGTTCCCTGCCCCAGAGTGCTGTCGCAAAAAATATAGCCGCCGGTTTGTTTCACGATCCCGTAAGCCGTTGACAGGCCCAGCCCCGTGCCTTCGCCCGCGCGTTTGGTCGTGAAAAACGGGTCGAAAATCTTGGTTAACACCTCGGGGTCGATGCCCGTGCCGTTATCGGTCACGCGGATGCACACATAATCCCCCGCCGGCAAATGCGCATTGTCGCGCAGCATCGGCGCCGACAGCGACAGGTTTTCCGTGCGCAGGGTAATGTCGCCCCCCTTGGGCATCGCGTCGCGGGCATTCACGACCAGATTCATAATCACCTGTTCCAGCTGCCGTTTATCGGCGCGGATCGGATGCAGCGCGGGGTCAAAGCTGACATTCAGCCCCACCCGTTCCCCCACCAGCCGGTTCAACAAATGCGTCAGATCCGACACGGTGTCGCGCAGGTTGATCACCTCGAGCCGGAGAGTCTGTTTGCGGGAAAAGGCCAGCAATTGCCCAACCAAGGCCGCCGCGCGATTGGCGTTCTGGCTGATCTGATCCAGATCGGCATAATCGGGGTCGCCCTTATCGCGGCGCAGCATCAGCAGGTCGCAATGCCCGCCAATCGCTGTCAGCAAGTTGTTGAAGTCATGCGCAACTCCGCCCGCCAACTGGCCGATGGCCTGCATTTTCTGGCCTTGGGTAAACTGCGCCTCCATGGTTTTCAGGGCGCTTGCATCGGTCAGGACCGCCAGCATCTGCCCGTCATCGGTCGGATCGGGGGCCAGGGCGACCTGATAATACTGATGCTGTTCACCGCCGCGACGTTCGGGGCCGCGTTTGCGCAACATCTCGGCCCGGTTTTGGGCGCGACCGGCGGCGATGTCGGCCAGCCAATCGGCCACAGGGCGGCCCGGACCTTCGAACAGGGTGCCAAGATGGGGCAGTTCATCGACCTGCGGATCATCAAACAACAGCCGCTGCGCCGCGTTATTGGCGGCGCGAATGGCACCATCAGACGACACGCGCAACAGCGGCACCGGGATGGCGTCAAAATCACCAGAGGGCGCGGAGCGGTCGATCAACGCGGCCACCATATGCGGATCGGGCACTTGATCATGGCGTTGACAGGACCAGATTTGCAGCGGCGCATCCGACGCGCGCGTCACGGAAATCACATCGCCATCCGCCAGATGCAGTTCGGCATGGCCCACCGGCCCGGCGCGGTTCAGCAGAGATTCCACCTCGCCCTGCGCATCAGCGCGCAGCGTGCCGACCATGCGCGCAATCGCCTGCCCCTGCATCGGACCAAAACGGTCATAGGCGGCGGTGTTGTGATACAAAACCCGTCCGTCATTGTCGCAAATCCAGATCGGTTCAGAGACCTGCGCCACCTCGGCCCGGATGCGGCGCAGGGTGCGGCGACCATTCGCGCGCCGCATCAGATGCGCGACGGAAATCGCCCCGCCCAGCAGATACCACGCAACCGCAACCGTGCCGCCGATGATCAGCGGCATTCCGGCGCGCCATCCGGGCAGGATCAGCAGCAAAATCGCGCCCAGCAGCGCGGGTATCATCAGAAACGGCACCGCCACCAATGCGCTGCGCGGCACGCCTGCGCGGTCATCCCAATGCGCCATATGATTCGTTCCCCAGACCGGTTTTCCCGTCCGTGATAGGCGCAAAAGGTTTAACAATCGGTTAAGACGCACCCGCTTTTATCCGTTGCAGGATCGCGTAATAGAACCCGTCGCTGCCGGTGTCCGGGGTCAGGCGGCGGTCAGCAACCACAGAAAAATCGGAATGGCGCGCCGTGAACGCATTGATTTGACGCGCATTTTCACCATCAAACAGCGAACAGGTCATATAGACCAGATGCCCGCCCGGCGTCACCAGCGGCGCGATCTGATCCAAAATCTGCGCTTGAAGTTCAATCAGATCGGTCAGCTTTTCCCGCGTCAGGCGCCATTTGGCGTCGGGCGTTCGCCGCCATGTTCCTGACCCGCTGCACGGCACATCGGCGACGACCAGATCATAGTGTCCTTTGGGTTTGCCAACCGTAATGCGCGCGCCTGCGCGGGCCGCTCGGGCGGGCAGATCGCCCATCCGCGCGGGGTCGGCGTCATGGGCAAAGACCTGCGCGCCCGGATCACGCGCCGCAATCGCCAGCGATTTGCCCCCGCCGCCCGCGCAATAATCCAGCACGCGCGCAGCACGGGGCAAGGCGGCACAGGCCAGTTGAGGCGACAGGTCTTGCAGTTCAACGACTCCGTCACGATAGGCCGTGCCCCCCGCCAGCTTGCGGTCCCCCGCCGTCACGCGCAGGGCTGTGGGCAGGTCGGGATGTGGTTGCGCATCAACCCCATCGGCGGCCAGAATCGCCATGGCCTGCGCCGGGGTCGCCCGCGCCGTATTCACCCGCAGCCAGACCGGCGCGCGGTCCGTCATGGCCGCCGCAACCGCCGCCGCCTGATCGCCCAGCGACGCCTGCCAGATCGGGCGCAGCCAATCGGGCAGGTCTATCAGCGGATCATCGGGCGCACCGGGGTCGTGTCGTTCATCGCCGGTCAGAACCGCAGGCGCATGGCCCTGCCCGGTGAAAAAGCCCGCCGGATCATGACCTTGCGCCCGAGCCAAGCCAATCATCAGCCCCCGCCCCGACAGCCTGCCCCCGCGCGCGGACAGGCTGCCCCGCTGGCGCAGCGCCTGAAAGACCAGATCGCGCACCGCCGCGCGGTCGCCCGACCCGGCAAAGCGGCTGGCGCGGGACCAACGCAGCAGGCTGGCCTCGGCCGGGGTGCCGGTCAGAATGTCGTCCAGAATGGTGATGGCGGCGGAAATACGGGCGGCAGGTGTCATACGCCTCGGTTAGCACAGCCCCTAACCACAGGTCGAGGTCGCAATCACCGGAAACAGGGTGAATGCGGTGCTGACCAGACCAATCCAGACGCCTGCGGTGATGATCGTGCGATGCCGCCCCGGTTCGCGCGGGATCAGCGTAAACAGCGCCAGATGCAGCGCCAACCCCGCGCCCCACGCGGACCACATCGCGACATGATGCAGGTCACCGAACGGCGCGGGCCGCCCCGTCCAGCCCAGATTGCAGCCCATGCCGTGCAGCGCATACACCACGCAAAACATCAGCGCCCACAGGGTCGGCCCCGCCAAGGCGCGCGCCAGCCAGCCCATTACAACACCTCTTGCATGATGACGGTGGCGGTCAGGATGGCGGCGGTTGTGAACCAGAAATCCTGGAACAACCGCCAGACCGGGGCCGCGCCGCGCCGGTTCGCGCCCATGCGGCCCGTCCGCGCATCCGCAAAGCTCCGCGCGGCCAGCATCGCAGCAACAACCCCATGCACCACGGCATAGCCCAGAGCCGCCCCCCGCAGCGCATCGCGGGCATGGCGGCGCGGATCGTCCAGCCCCCATGCGATCCCCGCCAGCAGCAGCAGCGCCAACACCGCCGCCACCAGACCGATGCCCGACCACAGAACAGCGGCTGTTTCGCGCCGCGCCTCGGCCAGACGCGCGGCGACTGCGCCCACGGCCATCAACAGCAGCGCGCCCCCGGCCAGCAGGCCCATTTGCGAGGTGATGCCGCTGTCGGGCGCGGGCCAGCCCGGCGCAACAACGGTCAGAAAACCCACGCCAAACAACAGGCTGGCGAACAAAGTTCCATCCGCCACCAGCAGCGCCACCGTCCCGGAATAGGCCAGCGTGTTGCGCGTCTGCCAATGCACCGGCAGGTCCAGCCCCGGCGCGACATTGACCGGCGCGCGGTCCTGATCCGCGCCCATGATCGCGCCCCACCGCCATGCGACAGCCAGCGTTGCGGCCACCCCGATCAGGGACAGCCAATAAAGACCGGCCAGCATCATCGCAAAGAAACTGCCAATCGCCGCCGCCGTGGCCAGCGGCAACCATGTGTTCCCCGGCAGCACCGCGATATGCTGCGGGCGGGCGGTTGCCGCGTCCGTCACGATGATTTCACGCACCCCACGCGGCGCGCCGGGCAGCAGCCCCTGCCCCTTGGCCAGCGACAGGATCGCGCCGGAATCATCGCCCGGACGCGGCAGAGACGCGAAATTATAGGACGGCGCCGGCATCGGCATCGCCCAGTCCAGCGTCGGAGCCTGCCACGGATTGCGCCAACTGCGCCGCCCAAAGATCGCCTGCGATGCCAGATCAATCACCAACAGCGCAAAGCCCGCCGACTGGATCATCCCGAAAAAGGATGAGGTCAGGTTCAACCATTCCCATTCCGGGTTGTTGGGGTAAACGTCGATACGGCGCGGCATCCCCAGAAGCCCGGTCAGGTGCATCAGAAAGAACGTGCCGTGAAAGCCGACAAAGATCAGCCAGAATGCGGATTCGCCCAAGCCTCGCACCCGCCAGCGGCCCGTCATCAGTGGCATCCACCACGTCACCGCGGCCAGCATCGGAAACACGAACCCGCCGACCAGAACATAATGCAGATGCGCCGTCACAAATGCGGTGTCATGCGCCTGCCAGTTGAACGGCACCATGGCCAACATTACCCCCGTCAGCCCGCCCAGAACAAAGGTGGCAAAGAACCCCATGATATACAGCATCGGCAGGCGGAACTGCACCTGACCCGCCGCCATCGTGCCGATCCACGCGAATATCTGAACCGCCGTCGGCACCGCGACCAAGGCCGACGCAGCCGAGAAAAACGCAAGCGCCATATGCGGGATCCCGACCGTGAACATGTGATGCACCCACAGGCCGAACGACAAAAACACCAGCCCAATGACCGCCGCGACAATCGCGCCATAGCCCAGAATCTGCGTCCGGCTGAGAACCGGGATCATCGTCGATAACGCCCCGGCGGCGGGCAGAAAGATGATATAGACTTCGGGGTGGCCAAACAGCCAGAACAGGTGCTGCCATAACAGCGGATCGCCGCCCCGCGTGATGTCGAAAAACGGCCAGTCAAAGGCGCGTTCGACCTCCAACAAGATCGACCCAAGGATCAGCGGCGGAAAGCCCACCAGCATCATCACCGAGGTTCCCAGCAGATACCAGCCCATCAGCGGCATCTTGGTTAACGCCATTCCGGGCGCACGGCAGCGCAGGATCGTGACGGTGATTTCGACCGCCGCCGCAACCGCGCTGATTTCAACGAATGTCACGCCCAGCAGCCAGACATCGGCGTTAATCCCCGGCGAATAGACAGGCCCGGTCAGCGGCACATACATGAACCAGCCATCTTTGGGCGCCACTCCGGCCAGCAGGGACAGCACAATCACCGCGCCGCCGAACAGGTAACAAAAATACCCCAGCGTGGACAGGCGCGGAAACGCCATATCCCGCGCGCCCAATATTTTAGGCAGCAGCCACAGGGCCAGCCCTTCCAGCATGGGAATGGCGAACAAAAACATCATGATGCTGCCATGCATCGTAAAGATTTGGTTATACAGATCCGTGTCCAGAAACGCGCCGTTCCGCGTGGCCAGCTGCGCCCGGATCAGCATGGCCAACACGCCGCCAATGGCGAAAAACACAAATGCCGTGATCATGAACCGCGCGCCGATGGTGCTGTGGTTCACCGAGGTAAAGAACCCCCTCCACCCCGGCAGGTCGCGCCACACCGCATCCAGTTCGCGGTGCAGACGCAGGGCGCGTTGCGGCGGATTGTCGGGAATATTGGTCATTCGGTGGCCTCATCGGCAAAGTCAGGCAGCGGCCCGGCGGGGTCATAGGCGACAACGACAAAGCGCATATCGCTATGCCCCAGACCGCAAAATTCGGCGCATAGCCCTTCATAAACGCCGGGCGCGTCGGCGGTCAGACGGTGGCGGTTCACATGGCCGGGGATCGCGTCCATCTTGCCGCCCAGCTGCGGCACCCAAAAGCTGTGGATCACGTCCGTGGCCGTGATCTCGACGTCAAAGGGCTGGCCGGCGGGAACATAAAGCGCGCCGCGCGTTTCCACCGGGCCGTCCGGTCCGGGCTGGGTAAAGGTCCAGCCCCATTGATACGCCTGCGCGCTGACCTGAACCGCGCCGTCATCGCGCGCCAGCATCCGTTCCCCGATCCACAGCGCAAAGCCCAGAACCAAAGCCAGCACCGACAGGCTGAACCCCAGCCCCCAGCCCATGATCCAGCGGCGTTCGTTCTGAGGCCGCGCGCCCCGGCGAATGGCAAGCCAGACCATGACCCAGACCAGCAGCGAAATCAGGCCCGCCCCCGCCAGCATCGCCCACCACAGCGTCGCAATATCACGCGCGGCTGGCCCTGCGGGCGTCAACGTGCTTAACGGTCCCGAACAGCCCGCCAACGGAACCAGCACGGCCAGAACCGGCTTTCTGTTCCAGAACCGCCGAAAGGAAAGCCAATGCGCTGGACCAAACGCCGCCGCCTGAAAGACCCGATCGAAGAACATACCAGCTTTTCCGACACGGAATCGAAAATCGCCGTCGCGGGTCACCCGATCCATGCCATGATGGTCGCTTTCCCGATTGCGATGTGTTTCGCGACTTTGGGCGCGGACGGCATGTATTGGCTGACCGGGGACAGCTTCTGGCCCCGCGTTGCCGTGTGGGCCGCAGGGATTGCCTTTTTCATCGGCGTGCTGGCCGGAATTGCCGGGACCATCGAATTGCTGCTGGTGCCGGGGATCCGCATCCGCTCGGCCAGTTGGACGCATTTCATTCTGGCGGTGATGCTGCTGTCGGTTCTGGGGCTGAACTGGGGGTTCCGGCTGGACGATCCCGTGGGGGCCGTTCTGCCCTGGGGTGGGTTGCTGTCGATGCTGGCCGCGCTGATGACCGGCATCACCGGCTGGCACGGGGGCAAGCTGGTGTTTGATTACCAAATCGGCACGCATCGGCTGGATTGATTGGCTCACAGCGCCCCCCACGGCGTTAACATGAATCGCGGCATAAACGCGGTCAGGCCTGCCAGATCGGGCTTGGCCAGAACCAGCCACAGCACGCCCAGCATCGCGGCCGCGCCCAAGCTCAGGGCGACCGGGGGCGAGGACAATCGCACCATCCCGCGCGATTCTCCGGTGATCAGGATCATCTGCCCGATCCACGCATGGGTTAAAACCATGACGCACACCAAGGTCAGCTTGGCCGCGAACCACAGATCAAACACCTCTGCGGCAAAGATAAGCCCCGTCCCCGCCGCCACGCTGATCACTGCGGCAGGCGTGGCCACGGCAATATAACCGTAATGCGTGATTAACCGAAATTCGGCGTAGCGAGTCTGCGCCTTGCCCGCGCCACGTTTGCGCCATAAGCCTTCGTAAATCCACAAAATAACCGGCAGAGCGATCAGCGCCGCGCACCAGATCAGCATGGTGCCAAGATGCAGGAATTTCAGCGCGGCGATCATGCGGCAAAGCCTCGTTGCCAACCGCGCCGCAGCATCAGCGCCGCGATGACCGCAACCGGGACAAAGCCCGGCACCCACATCACCAACCCGGCCAGTTGCTGATCCGCCAGCGGGTCAAGACCCCACGCAACAGCGCCGTCTATGTGCTGAAAAAACATGATGTTGGGCGCGAATGTTAGAATGGCTCCGATCAACCCCATAACCCCCGCAAGGCCACCGGTCAGCAAGGCCCGCTGCGCAATCGGTTCCCCATCCGACAGAACCGCCGACCAAAACGCCCAAGCCGTCCCCAGCATCGCCAGTTGCAGCGCCCAATAGACCGCATCCGACCCCCACATCGCCGTGTAAATCAGCGGCAGATTCCACGCCACCATCACGGCGGTTAACCCCGCCAGAGACAGCGCCGCCGGAACCCGGCTCATCATCGGCCATGCAATCGCCAGTGCCGGCGCGGCCAGTGTGACAATCACCAGATGATGCGCCGCGCGCGCCGAAAACAGCGCAACCGTCAACGCGCAGAGCGGCGACACAAACGCCAGAATCAGCCCCGCCCACGCAATCGCCGCAGCCTTCGGGTTCACAGCGCGCCACGCCAAAACGGCGCCGAACATCGCCAATCCCGCCAGCAACAGCGGATCGGTGTTCCACGCCGCCCAGATATTCCCCGGAAAAGGCGCGGGGCCACAATAAGGAAAATCCTGTTCTGGCATCGACTTAGCTGCGTTTCCTTTAAAAACCATCGCGTGCGCCGCAGGGCGGGCATAACCATAACCACCCACAGCGCGCGCGGTTCCGTCATCTGTGGAACCCATTGCGTGAAAAGACGTTTCGCCCCTATGACAGCGCCCCGTTCCGCCGCCGACGCGGCCCCGCCAGAAACGCATATCCGACCGCCCGACCGGCCCGCTCTGGTCTGGTTGGTGGCGATATTTTGGTTAACGGTTGCGCTGTTTCTGCTGGCCCTGCCCTTTGCTGTTATCCTGATGGGCAGCCCGCCGACCTCGGGCGCGTGGACGCGGGATTTGGCGGTCGGGTTCGGCTTTGCCGCGCTGTCGCTGGCCGGGTTGCAATTTGCGCTGACTGGACGGTTAAAACCGCTGCTGCATCCTTTTGGTGCCGATATCGTGGTGGTGTTTCACCGCTTTGTCAGCTGGGGCGCGGTTGCGTTGATGGCGGCGCATTTCGCGGTTTTTTATGTGTTTCATCAAGATGATATGGGGGTTTTGAACCCGATTCAGGCCCCGCTTTACATGACGGCGGGGCGGGTGGCGCTGCTGTGCTTTATCGCGCTGATCGTGTCGTCTGAATTTCGCAAAATGCTGCGACTGGATTACCTGTGGTGGCGGTCGCTGCATGTGGTTCTGGCGCTGACCGGCTTTGGCGCGGCGATCTGGCATGTGCTGGGCGCGGGGCATTTCACCGGCACGGACGGCACCCGCGCCTTGTGGCTGGCGGTGACGGCGGCATGGTTAACGCTGATGATCTATACCCGCATCATCCGCCCGTGGTGGCAGTTGCGCAATCCGTGGACCGTGGTGTCAAACACCGACGAAGGCGGAGACGTCCGCAGCCTGACCCTGCGCCCCAATGGCCGCCCCCTGCGCGGGTGGAAGCCGGGACAATTCGCGTGGCTCTCGATCGGCAATTCGCCGTTTTCGCTGCGCGAACATCCCTTTACGATCTCGACCGCGCCGGAAAAGGGACCAGAATTAACCTTTTCGATCAAACCACTGGGCGATGACAGCAAACGGCTCAGCCAGACGCAACCGGGCGCGACGGCCTATATCGACGGGCCGTATGGGGTGTTTTCGGTGGATCGCAACGCGGCCGCGCAGGGTTTTGTCATGATCGCGGGCGGCGTCGGGATCACCCCGATTATCTCTAATCTGCACGCCTTGCAGGAGCGCCGCGATCCGCGCCCGATTTTCCTGATCTATGCCAATTCGGAATGGGACGACGTGGCGTTCCGCGACGAGTTGCGCCGGTTAACGTTGGATCTAAACCTGCGCGTTATTCATGTGCTGGAAAACGCCGAAACCGCACCCAGCGATGAAATCACCATCGAAGGTCAGGTGAATCCTGACCTGCTGTTCGACACCCTGCCCCAAGAAACCGCGAATTGGCCGCATCTGCTGTGTGGTCCGGGGCCGATGGTCGATGCCGTCAAGGCCGCGTTACAGGATATGGGCGTGCCGAAATCCGAAATCGACAGCGAAATATTCGAGATGGTGTAACATGCGCCCATTGCTTGCCCAGCTTATCGCCGCCGCTTTGGTCCTGTGGGCCGTCATCTGCGCCGTTGGCTTTGCCCTGTTGCTGAACGCAGGTTAACCGCCCCGGCGCGAACCGGGGCGATTAAGGATCAGAAGCGATAACCGACGCGGATACCGATACCCCACAGGTCATTGCCGGTCATTTCGGCGCGCGCAGTGTCCGGCGTGCCGGTTTCCGGGCGGGCATTGCCCAGCTTGGTATAGTTAATGCCGGTGGTGACGGTGAAATTGTCCTGATTATAGATCGCGGCCAGCGTGATGCCTTTTTTGCCATTGGTCGGTGCCAGCGGCGACACCAGATCATTGCCACGCTTTTCCCAGCTATAGGACACCGCGCCCGACCAGTTGTCGGTAAATTTGCGGCCCACACCAAGGGTATAGGTGGTGCTGTCTTGCAGATCGGTCAGGCTGCCCAAAGTGCCGACAACGGCGCCGGTGTTCTGATCCTGATCCGGGAAGGTGGAATAGCCGCGCGGTTCAACCAGAAATTCCGACCATTTGACCCAGCGAACCGAACCAAAGACCAGCGTGTCTTCGGCAACGCCGGTCTGGAAATCAAGGTTAATGCTGCGCGGCGTCCGCACTTTGGTGGTGCCGGTGGTCACCGCGTCAAAGCTGTTGCCCATCATGGCATGCACGCCAATCATGGATGCCGTCAGATATTCCGTCGTGCCGAATTTCCGCGTGATCGGCGAATTATAGGTCAGCGCGACGCGCGCGGCGATATCCGGGCGTTCCCACGACACACCCGCCAGCCAGCCGAAACGCGTATCCTGGTCCAAGGTCACGCGATAGCCGTTCAACGGACCATAGGCCAAACCGGACAAGGTCACATCGGCACTGGCACGCCCGCCGCGAATACCGCCGTGAACGCCGAAGGCATCGGTGACTTTGTACCGCAAAACGCCGGTGAAATGCGTATCCGTGACGGTGACATTGGTGCCGCCCAACATGGATGCAGCCGGATTGCCCGGATAGGACAGATCGGCACCGAACGGCTGATCGACGATAAACGCCGCCGACCATTCCGGCGTGAACTGATGTTTATACGAAACACCAACAAAGCCATAGGATTTGGCGACATTCGCCACCGGTGCGCCCGTCGGAACATCACGCCCGGTCACCGTCGGGCTGACATGGCCAAAGCTCAGTTCAGCGTAATTTCCCGGTTCGAACAGCACGTTCAGCGATTGCGGCGCGCGTTCTATCCCGCCCGCCATCAGTTGCGTCGTCCCCAGCAAAAGCGCCGCCGCGCCGGTCACTGCAAATTTCATACGTCTCTCCACTCAGTCAATAGGGTCCAGGGCCTTGCGACAACGCTTATGGCGGCGGGAATGTTTTCCCGCTGAACATACGCTTTTGTTGTGCCGCACATGACGACGCTTTCGCAACAAAATTTTATCTAAAATGCGAAATTGATGGATCAGAGTTGCCTCTGGACATTTGGCGCAGATCGTGAAAGGGGAAACTGCCAAACGATCTTGCCCCAAGGATACCCGCCATGCAGATTCGTGAGGCTTTGACCTTCGACGATGTTCTTTTGGTTCCCGCGGCCTCGACGGTGATGCCGTCAACGGCCGATGTGACCACCTTTGTCACGCGCAACATTCGGATGAATATTCCGCTGCTGTCGTCCGCCATGGATACCGTCACCGAAAGCCGGATGGCGATTGCCATGGCGCAGGCCGGTGGCATGGGCGTGATTCACCGCAACCTGACCACCGAACAGCAAGCCGCCGAGGTGCGCCGGGTGAAACGGTTCGAATCCGGCATCGTCTATGCCCCCATCACGCTGACGCCCGACCAGACGCTGGCCGATGCCAAGGCGCTGCAGGACCGTTATAATGTCAGCGGTTTTCCGGTGGTTGACGCGGATGGTCGCGTGGTGGGAATCGTGACGAATCGCGATATGCGCTTTGCCAGTGATGACCGCACCCCGGTGCGCGCGATGATGACCGGCGATAATCTGGCGATCCTGCGCGAACCCGCCGACCGTGCCGAGGCGATCAGCCTGATGAAGGCCCGCCGCATCGAAAAGCTGCTGATCACCGATGCGCAGGGGCATCTGACCGGCCTGCTGACGCTGAAGGATACCGAAAAATCAGTGCTGAACCCCTTGGCCTGCAAAGACGATCTGGGCCGTTTGCGCGTCGCCGCGGCCTCGACCGTGGGGGACGAAGGGTTTGAACGCTCGCAGGCGCTGATCGACGCAGGCGTGGATATGGTCGTGATCGACACCGCGCACGGCCATTCCGCGGGCGTGGCCAAGGCCGTGGAACGGGTCAAGGCCTTGGGCGGCGATGTGCAGGTCGTGGCGGGCAATGTCGCAACCGCCGCCGCCACGCGCGCCCTGATCGACGCGGGCGCCGACGCGGTAAAGGTCGGCATCGGGCCGGGGTCCATTTGCACCACCCGCATCGTCGCAGGCGTGGGCGTGCCGCAACTGACCGCCATCATGGACGCCGCCAGTGCCGCCGGTGACGTGCCGGTGATCGCCGATGGTGGCATCAAATTTTCGGGCGACTTTGCCAAGGCGATTGCCGCCGGCGCGTCCTGCGCCATGGTCGGCAGCGCGATTGCCGGCACCGACGAATCCCCGGGCGAGGTGATCCTGTATCAAGGCCGGTCGTTCAAATCCTATCGCGGGATGGGCTCGCTGGGCGCCATGGCGCGCGGCTCCGCCGACCGCTATTTCCAAAAAGACGCCGCCACCGACAAACTGGTCCCCGAAGGGATCGAGGGGCAAGTCCCCTATAAAGGCCCAGCAGGCACGGTTATTCACCAACTGGTCGGCGGTCTGCGCGCAGCCATGGGCTATACCGGCTGCGCAACCGTGGCGGAAATGCGCAAAAACTGCGAATTCGTGCGGATCACCGGCGCAGGCCTGAAGGAAAGCCACGTGCACGACGTGCAGATCACGCGGGAAAGCCCGAACTATCGTCTTGGATAATCAAAGCCAAAAAAAAACAGACTTACGGCAAGGCGGCGTTCTGCCGCCTTTGCTTTTTCACGTTGCGCGATAAAGGGGCCGTTTGTTCAATTATGGCTTTCCTGTCTCGCATGGAGGCCCCTGATTCAAACGCCAAGATGAACCGTTCCAGCTTTCTGGATGGTGGTATCACGACCGGGTCGGCACCATGAACACAACAACCCGCGGATCACCAAGCCGCCACATAAAACCGCCCAAAGGCGCGGTTCGTCCCCGCAACAGCAAAGCATCCGCGATCAGCGCAAATTCCGCGCTCGCGCATAATAAAGACGCCCCTATACATACCGGGTCCACCTTTGCCGAAGCCGATAACGGCACCGCTTCGCTGTGATGACGCCAGATGGCATTCCACATCGAACAACTGGCCCGCGCCATGTCGCAGCCCCAATTAACTCATCTTGCCAAACAGAACGAAGCGCCCAAACCGCAAGCAAAGGCACGACATCCCGGTCACACCGCGAACGAATTTTCATTTTTCTTCAGAAATCTGGGCGAAAACTCAACGCCCCACCATAGAATCGCGCACAAAATCTGCGCGACTGCCAACCAGATGGCGACACCACGCCACTGCTCCACGCCGAAACCACCAGCCCCGCCGCTTCTTCTGTGCGCAAATACTCTGGGGGTCCGGGGGTGAAACCCCCGGCGCTATCGGATCAGATCTGACGTTCCGGCAGATGCACCACCAAACCGTCCAGATCATCCGTGACCTTGATCTGACAGGTCAGACGCGACCGCGCCGGGTCGGGCTGATAAGCGAAATCCAGCATGTCCTGCTCCATCGGGTCCATCGCAGGCAGCCGATCCGCCCATGCCGCATCGACATAAACATGGCAGGTCGAACAGGCGCAGGCCCCGCCGCAATCGGCGTCAATACCCGGAACGCCATTGTCGCGCGCGCCTTCCATCACGGTCATGCCGGGGCGCACGTCCACATCGTGTTTCGTGCCGTTATGTTCAATATAGGTGATCTTTGCCATGGCTGATCCTTTCTGTTGCGACGCAGTTAGGGGATTGCCCCGCAAATGAAAAGGGGCGTTGCCGCCCCTTTTGGATCAGTTCGCATCCGCCACAGGCAGCGCGACAAAGCGCGGCTCACCCGCCCGCCGGATCAGGACCAGAACGGACCGGCGCCCAGCCTCGCGCGCTTCGGTGATGCGGGCTTGCAGATCGGCGACGCTGGTGACAGGCTGCTGCCCCGCCTCGGTGATGACATCGCCGGCGGCCAACCCCTTGGTCGCCGCGTCGCTGTCGGGATTGACGCCGGTGATGACCAGCCCGCGCGCATCCGCCGGCAATTCCAGTTCCTGCGCCATTTCCGCCGTCAGCGGGCTGACGGTCAGGCCCAGCAAATCCGTTTCCACCGGCGCGTCAGAGGTGGTGGCGCGGGCGGTTCCCTCGGCCTCTTCCCGGCGGCCCAGCGTGACATCCAGCACCTGTTCCCGACCGTCGCGCATGACGACGACCTGCACCGTTTCCCCCGCCGGAGCGTCGGCCACGCGGCGCACCAGACTGCGGGTGCTGTCAATCTCGGTCCCGGCAAAGCGCGTGATCACATCGCCCGCCCGCAGGCCCCCCGTCTTGGCCGGACCGTCCGGCACATTCGTCACCATCGCGCCGCCAGAGATGGTGATGCCCAATGCCTCGGCCATTTCGGGGGTGACGTCCTGGATGCTGACGCCCAGCCAACCGCGACGCGTTTCGCCAAATTGTTGCAACTGATCAACGACTTGCGACACAACATTCGACGCCATCGAGAATCCGATCCCGATCGACCCGCCGCTGGGCGACAAAATCGCGGTGTTCACGCCGACAACCTCACCCTGCATATTGAACAGAGGGCCGCCGGAATTGCCACGGTTGATTGCCGCGTCCGTTTGCAGATAGTCGTCGTAACTGCCTGACAATTCGCGGTTTCGCGCCGACACAATCCCCGTGCTGGCCGAAAAGCCCTGCCCCAGCGGGTTACCCAGCGCCAGCACCCAATCCCCCACGCGCGCGGTGTCGCTGTCGCCGAATTTCACGAACGGCAGCGGCTTATCGCTGTCCACCTTGAGCAGCGCGACATCCGTGTTCGGGTCACGCCCAACCACGCGTGCGGGCAGTTTGTCACCGGAATAAAACTCGATCTCGATGCTGTCGGCGCCGTCGATGACGTGGTTGTTGGTGACGATAAACCCGTCCGAAGAAATCACAAAACCCGAACCCAAGGCATTCGACCGGCGCGGCTGTTGCGGCCCGCGTCCATCCGGCCCCGGCATGGGAAAGCCAAAATCGCGGAACAGGTCGGAAAACGGGCTGCCATCGGGGAACATCGGGCCGCCCCGGCCCGTGGGCTGCGACACAAGCGCGGTCGTGGTGATGTTCACGACCGAAGGCGACACCATTTCCGCCAGATCGGCAAAGCTGCCCGGCATCCCCTGCGGGCCATCCTTGGCCACGACGCTGCCCAAGGGTTCATTGGCGTTTGCCGCTTCTTGCGCCTGCTGGCTGACCTGGGGGGATACTTCGGCGACCTGCGCCGTGGCAGAGCCAAGCCCCAAACCCAGCGCAAGCGCGGATGCCGTCATCAGGTGGCGGGGGGAAAGCGGATTCATAAACGGACCTCATTTCTTAACGGCTGCGGGCTGCCCGCTGACCTGTTTCTAATGAAAAACAATTAAGAAATCGTTGCAAGAAAACCACGCTCGCGCGCTATGAACTGATCGTGACTTTTGTTGCAAAAAGGGCGGCATCGTTGCCGCCCCTATGGATCAGTTGGCCGGAGCTTCCGCCGGTGCATCCGCAGGCGCGTCCGTCACCGCGTCGGGCAACAGAATTTCGGTGCCATCATCGACCGGAGGGGACAGGCTTTCCGGCAGCGGCGTCAGGCGCACACCGGCTGATTCGCCCAGCACATTGCCTTCGCGGTCGGTCACTTCGGGGGTGATCAGCCCTTCATCCGGGGTCTGCGTATCCAGCCCGATCCCGCGTTCAGCCGCCGACGTCCCGGCAGGAACCGGAGTCGGCGACGGATTCGCACGCGACGCGCCGTCATCGGCCAGATAGCTGAAAAATTCGCCATCCGGTTGCAGCACCATCGAACTGTTGCTGCCCCGCAGCGCGCGGGAATAGGACGTCATCGACCGCGTAAACGCGAAAAATTCCGGGTCGCGGCCAAAGGCATCGGCGTAAATCGCGTTGCGTTCGGCGTCAGCCTCACCCCGAACGATTTCGGCGCGGCGCTGTGCCTCAGAGGTTAATTCAACCACGGTCCGGTCGGCGGCGGCGCGGACACGCTGCGCCGCCTCGCCCCCGCGGGCGATTTCGTCGGCAGCCTCGCGTTCGCGTTCGGCGCGCATCCGGGCATAGGTCGCATTCAAGTTCTGTTCCGGCAAATCGGTCCGGGTCAGGCGAACGTCAATAATTTCAATGCCCAAGCCAGCCGAATTCGAACGTGCCTCATCCCGGATTTGGTTCATCAGCACGGTGCGGTCGTCCGACAGCACATTCGTTGACGGCACCGAACCCAGCACCTCACGAATGGCGGCGTTGACGATGGGTTCCAACCGGCCCTGCGCGGCCTGAATCCCACCCGCACCCACGGCCTGACGGAACCGCACCGGATCCGCGATCCGCCAGCGGGCAAAGGCATCGACAACCAGACGGCGATCGTCCAGCGGCGTCACCTCAAGCGGGCTGGTCGGCAGGCCCAGAATACGCGCGTCATATTTCACCACATTGTCGATAAACGGCACTTTGAACGCCAGACCGGGTTCTTCGCGCACATCCACGACGCGGCCAATACGCATGACCAGCGCCTTTTCGCGTTCATCCACGATAAACAGCGATGCCGCTGCGGCCACGCCCACCACCACGACAACCGGCAGGGCAAACATGGTCAAATTCATTTTCCGGGCCATCAGTTACCCCCCTGTGAGTCGTTGCGGCGCAGTTGGTCCAACGGCAGATACGGCACGACGCCGCCACTGCCAGAACCGCCGCTGATGCCGTCGCCCAGGATGATCTTATCCACATCACCCAGAACTTGTTCCATTGTTTCCAAATACATACGGCGGCGCGTCACTTCGGGCGCTTTGACATATTCTTCGTAGATAGAATTGAATCGCGACGCTTCACCGGCGGCGGTGTTGATCGCCTCGGCCCGGTATGCCTCGGCCTGTTCCAGCGAGGTTGCAGCGTTACCACGTGCCTGCGCCAGAACACGGTTGGCATAGGCATCCGCTTCGTTTTCCAGACGCGCGCGTTCCTGTTGCGCGGCCTGCACCTCGCGGAAGCTGTCGATCACTTCACCCGGCGGGTCGGCGCGGTCAAGGTTCACCCGCACCACGCGGATCCCTGACTGATAGGCGTCCAGCGTTCGTTGGACCGCATCGCGCAAATCGCCCGCAATCGCGCCCCGGTCGCGGTTCAGAATCGGCGCCAGTTCGGACCGTGCGATAATGTCGCGCATCGCGGATTCGGCCACAGCGCGGATCGTGTCGTTCGGGTCAGCCAGATTGAACAGGAACATCTGCGGGTCCGAGATATTCCACACGACCTGATATTCCATATCCACGATGTTCTGGTCGCGGGTCAGCATCAGCCCGCTGTCCATAGGACCGCCGCGCCCGGTGCCGATTTCGGTCACGCGTTCGTTGGTGACGGGAACAACCTCGGCCGTGACAAAGGGCCAGGGGGCAAAATTCAAACCTTCGGTCCCCACGGAAATGGCGCGACCGAACAGGAATTCAACGCTTTGTTCGTTGGTTTGCACGCGGTAAAAGCTGGCAAAGGCCCACATCGCGACGCCGACCAGCGCGGCCAGCCCCAGCGTGCGCCGGTTCAGCCCCATATTCGGCGGCATCTGGCTGCCGCCACGACCGCCCCCCTGCGGACCATTGCCGCCACCGCCGCCCATCAAAACGCGCAGGCGTTCCTGCCCTTTGCGCATCAGGTCGTCGATTTCGGGCATCTGGTCGCCCGGACGCGGGCGGTTCTGGCCCTGCGGCGGTTGCTGTTCACCCCAAGGGCGGTTGCCGGGGCGTTTATCACGATCATCGCCGCCGCCGTTTCCGCCGCCGCCACCACCCCAAGGGCCTTGATTAGCCATTCGTCCGACCTTTTTTGACTATCATCTTCGTTGCCGGGAAATTGGGGGGCGGGGTCGAAAAGGTCAACCCTTGCCCCCCTATTTCCCTGCGTGGCACGCACGCGCCCCACGCAATTGTCAGGTTAATACCGCCGCGCCGGGCTGCGCATGGTCACCAATTCTTCGGCCAGCGTCGGATGCACGGCAATGGCCGCGTCAAAATCGGCCTTGGTCGCGCGCATCCCGATGGGGATTGCGGCCAGCTGGATCATCTCACCCGCTTCGGGGCCGAAAATATGACAGCCCAGAACGATGTCGTCATTGGCATCAACGATCAGCTTCATCATCACCTTGGCGTCGCTGCCCGCAAACATCGACCGCATCGGGCGGAAGGTTGTGTGATAAACCACGGTATCGCCTCGATCTTTGGCCTGATCTTCGGTCATGCCGATGGTCGCGACTTCGTGCGGGCGCAGGTAAACGGCACTGGCATAGAGACTGTGATCCACCTTGCGCGCGCGCGCGCCGAACACGGTGTCGACAAAGCTGTGACCTTCGCGGATCGCAACAGGGGTCAGGTTAATGCGGTCGGTCACGTCGCCCACGGCGAAAATCGACGGAACGCTGGTCTGTGACCATTCATCGACCTGAATCGCGCCGTTCTTTTTCACCTGAACGCTGGTGTTTTCCAGCCCCAGATCGCCAGTATAAGGCGCGCGTCCCGTCGCAAACATCACCGCGTCGAAATGATCATGACTGTCACCGAAATCGGCCCGGATACGGCCATCATCGCGCGACAGCGCCACCGGGTTCAGCCCCAGCCGCAGGTCAATGCCAACATCGCGCAGTTGCGCCGTCGCCATGTCGCGCAGTTCGCTGTCAAAGCCGCGCAGCACCTTATCCCCGCGATAGGCCAGCACCGTATCGACACCCAAGCCCGCCAGAATCGTCGCAAATTCGCATGCGATAAAGCCGCCGCCGACCAGCAAAACCCGGCGCGGCAATTCGTCCATCAGGAACAGATCGTCGGAGATCAGGCCCAGTTCTTCGCCGGGGATGCCGGTTTTGACGGGGCGGCCACCGACCGCGATCAGGATATGTTTCGCGGTTTTGCGCGTGCCATCGGCCAGTTCGACCGTGTGATGATCGGCCAGACGCGCGCGTTGATTGAACACCTGCACGCCGGCGCGTTCCAGACCGCCGTTATAAATCCCCTCCAGCCGGGACAATTCGGCATCCAGTTTTTGCCGGAAAAAGCCCCAGTCGAACGGTCCCGTCACCGCGTCCTGCCAGCCATAGCCGCGCATTTCAGCCGCCAGCCCCCCGGCCTGCGCGGCAAAGATCATCAGTTTCTTCGGAACGCAGCCGCGAATAACGCAGGTGCCGCCCATGCGGCTTTCTTCGGCCAGACCGACGCGGGCGCCATGTTCAGATGCCGCGATGCGCGCCGCGCGCACGCCACCGGAACCGCCGCCGATGACGAACAGGTCAAAATCGAAATCCATGATTATTCCCCTTCGCCCGCCAGCAGATCGGCGTCCACATCGCCCATTGCGGTCAGTTCAACCACGCTGCCGTCGGGGCGGCCGATGATGGCCAGATCGCACAGGCCCAGAAACAGCCCATGTTCCACCACGCCCGGAATAGCCGACAGGGCGCGGGCCAGGGCGGGGGCGTCGGGGATCGCCTTCAAATGCAGGTCCAGAATCAGGTTGCCTTCGTCGGTGATGACCGGATCGCTGCCGCGCAGGCGTTGCAGCACATCGGTTTCGCCCAAATCCAGCCCATCCAGCGCGCGGCGGATCAGCGTGCGCGTGGTTTCAAAACCAAAGGCCAACACCTCAACCGGCAGGGGAAATGCGCCCAGCTGTTCCACGACTTTGCCCGGATCGGCGATCACCACCATGCGGTCGCTGGCCGCAGCGACGATTTTTTCGCGCAGATGCGCCGCCCCGCCGCCTTTGATCAGGTGCAGGTCGGGGTCCACTTCGTCCGCGCCGTCAATGGTCAGGTCCAGCCAGCCGATTTGATCCAGCGGTTCGACCGTCAGGCCCAGACTGGCGGCCAGATCCGCCGTGGCCTGCGATGTGGCGGCGCAACGCAGGGTCAGCCCTTCGGCCGCGACACGCGCGGCCAGTTCGCGCACCATGATTGCCGCCGTGGATCCCGTCCCCAGCCCCAGCCGCATTCCATCCGTGACCAAGGCAACGGCGGCCTGCGACGCGGCCAGTTTGGCCGGATCAACCTGTTGTGTTTGCGACATGATGCACCCCTTTGATCGCTTTGCCGTGGTATATAGGTCGCCCTGCCCCGCAATGCACGGCCTAACACAAGCGTCCTAAGATTTCGTAAACATCACCCCCGCGACATGCGTTCGGGCAAAATGACCGTGAAGGTGGTGCCTTTGCCGCGCGTGCTGTCGATGCGCAGCCGCCCGCGATGCCGGTTGATGATGTGTTTCACAATCGCCAGCCCCAGCCCGGTGCCGCCTTGAGCGCGGGAACGGTGGGTGTCCACGCGATAGAATCGTTCCGTCAGGCGCGGCAGATGGATGGCGTCGATGCCGTCGCCGCGGTCCTGAATCTCGACCGCCCAGGCGGGGCCGCGCAGCAGGGGTTCGTGCGAAATCGGGCGCATGGACACGCCAAGATAACCGCCCGTTCCGCCATATTTCAACGCGTTTTCAATCAGGTTCTGGAACACCTGCACCAACTGATCCGCGTCGCCGGGTATAAAAACGCGCTGATCCAGCCCCTGCGTTTCGACCGTCACATCGTTATCCTGTGCCACCGGGGCCATGGTGGCCAGCACGCTGCGCAACAGCGCGGGCAGATCGACCAAAGTGACGGGGCGGCGGCGTTCTTCGGACTGCACCCGGCTGAGGGATAACAGATCGTGGATCAGGCGGTTCATGCGCGCGGCCTCGCGGCCCATGATGCCCAGAAACCGGTCGCGCGCGGCGGCGTCATCGCGCGCAGGCCCTCGCAGCGTTTCGATAAACCCGGTCATCGCGGTTAACGGCGTTTTCAGTTCGTGGCTGACATTGGCGACGAAATCGCGGCGGACCTGTTCGGCCTCATCCGCGACGGAATGATCCATGATCGCCACCATGGCCCCCGTCCCCATCCCCACAGGCAAGGGCGAGACCGTCACCTGCGCCGAAATATCGCGGCCATCGGCGGCGAATTGCACCCGCATCGTGACGACTCCGTCAGCGGGATCGGGCAGCGCCGGATCCGGCGTCGGCGCGATGTTTTTCGACGGGGCCAGCACCCAATCAACCGCCTGCACGATCTGCGGCTGACGCAGCACCGTGACAAAGGGCCGGTCCACCAGCCCGCCTCCAAGCAGCGTCACCGCCGCCCGGTTCGCGGCAATGGTGCGCGCGCGGGCATCGACGGCCAGCATCGGGATCGGCACCGCTTCGACAAAGCCGGCAATCTGGCTGATGGCGTCAGGCATCGGCCACCCGCCGCAGACCGGCGCGGAACCGGGCCGCATTGGCGCGATAGCCCTGCGCCGACCGCAACAGCCCCTGTTGCGCGTCCTCATCCAGCATCCGCACGACCTTACCCGGCGCGCCCATGACCAAGGCACCGGGGGGGATTTCCTTACCCTCGGCGATCAGCGCACCGGCACCGATCAAGGCGCCCGCGCCGATTTTCGCGCCGTTCAGAATGGTGGCGCCCATGCCGATCAACGCGCCGTCGCCGATGGTGCAGCCGTGCAGAATCGCGCGATGCCCGATGGTGCAGTTCGCGCCAATGGTTAACGGAAAGCCCAGATCGGTGTGACAGACGCACAAATCCTGCACATTGCTGCCCTGACCGATGCGGATTTCTTCGTTATCGCCGCGCAGCACCGCCCCCCACCAGACCGAAGCACCGGGTTCCAAGACCACCCGCCCGATCAGTTGCGCATCCGGCGCGGCCCAGGCGTCTGGGGCGATCTCGGGCGCGATGCCGTCCAGTTCCCAGATCATTGCGACTCCTCCATCAGGTTTTTCACAAATGGGCCAAGCCCCGCCTGACGATCCCGACGCAGGCGTTCACCGGTCAAAATCGCGCGCAACCGCATTTCGGTGTCGTCCAGATCGTCGTTGACCAGAACGTAATCATATTCGGCCCAATGGCTGATTTCGGCGCGCGATTTATCCATGCGGCCGGCGATCACCTCGTCGCTGTCCTGCCCGCGGCTGCGCAACCGCCGTTCCAGTTCCACCAGCGACGGCGGCAGAACAAAGATCGACACGACATGTCCGCCCAACGCAGATGCGCGGATCTGCTGCCCGCCCTGCCAGTCCACATCAAACAGCGTGTCGCGGCCTTCGCGCATTGCCGATTCCACGGGCGCGCGGGGGCTGCCATACAAATTGCCGAACACCTCGGCATGTTCAAGCATCTGGTCGTCGCGGACCATGGACTGAAACGCATCGCGGCTGGTGAAATAATAATGCACGCCGTCCTGTTCGCCGGGGCGCGGCGGGCGCGTGGTGGCCGACACCGAAAACCGCAGGCTGGGGTCCCACTCCATCAACCGCCGGGCCAGCGTGGATTTCCCGGCCCCCGATGGTGACGACAGAATGATCATCAATCCGGTGCGGTTCATCATAACATCCCCCTGCGGCTGGTCAGAACGTATCACGTCGATGAACCACCGCCACCCCATCGTCAAGCCCGCCCGCGCTTTAACCTATTGTTGTGATTTTTCTAGGACGAGGACGCGGGCTGTCGTATGATGACACGATCGGCAAAGAATTGCCCCGGTTTTCCTTTTAATGATGAGGGCCTTGGTGTCAGGGCATGATGAATACCACAATGGCGGCGGGTCCGTTCAGCCGCTTTTCGCGCATCAGCCGCAGGATCTGATCGACCATGTCCGGTCCTATTGGGACGGGCTGCGGGATGCGCGCGACGTGCCGGACCGGTCGGACATTACCCCGACGGGCATCGGGGCCGCATTGGAATACGCCTTTTTGCTGGAACGCGTGGCCATGGGTGCGGCGCGTTTCCGGCTGGCCGGACAGCATCTGATCGACCTGATGGGGATGGAGGTGCGGGGCATGCCGCTCTGCACCTTGGTGAATCCGGGGTCGCGCGGGCGGCTGTCGGATGTGCTGGAAACCGTGTTTCGCGCGCCGCAAATCGCGCAGCTGAGCCTGCACGCCCCGGCGGATTACGGCCGCCCCGAATTGCAGGCGCAGGTGATTTTGCTGCCGCTGCGGTCGGATTTGGGCGATGTCACGCGCGCTTTGGGCTGTCTGGTGGCGCATCCCGCGCCGGGACTGGCGCCGCGACGCTTTGATCTGGCCGATGATGCCGTGCTGCCCATCCTGCCCGGCGGCATCACGATGGAGCCGTCACCATCCCTCACCCCCCGCCGCCCGGTGCGCAGCCGCGCGCAGCCCGACAGCGAAACACCCGCGCCTCAGCCGCCGGTCAACCGGTTGGATTCGACGGAAAAACGCCGCGCCATGTTCCGGGTGATTTCGAACGACTAAAACGTCAGATGCCAGATGGTCGCGGGCGCGGCACATTCGCGCGCCATGCTGACCATGGCCGAGCGGTCCACGGCGCGAAATCCCAGCCGCGCCAAAATCGCCGCTGATGCCGGGTTATCGTCGAATGTTTCCGCCGCGATCCGGGGCGGCGCGAAACGCAGGCGGATCTCGGCCAGCATGGCGCGGGCGGCCTCGGTCATCAGGCCATGGCCGGCATGGTCGGGCGACAGCGCGTAATACAGCCGCATCGGATCACCCGCGCTGACGCCGATCATGCCGATGGCCCGCCCATCCCGGCGCAGCGCCAGACGGATCGGCGGCAGGCTCGCCCCTTCGGTCAGGATCGCCGCCGTGCTGTCGGGGGGCATATCGGTGCGAAACCGCAGCAACATCGGCGCGACATGCGGATGCGTCACAACCCGGTGCAGATGCGGCAGGTCATCCGTCGTCATCGCGCCAATGCTCAGACGCGGCGTGGTTAACGAAATGGGGTGGCGCGCGGCAAAATCATCGGCGGTCAGTTCGGTGACAACCGCCGGAACATCGGCCTGACGCGCGGCGCAGAACGCCACGCCGCGCGCGGTTTCGCGAAACCCCAGACGCGCCAACAGCCGCGCGGATCGGTCATTGCCCTGCAAATAATCGGCGCGGATCGGGGACGGGTCGCGCCAAAAGCGCCGCGACAGCGCCAGCACCGCCGCGCGATAACCAACCCCCTGCCCCTGCCAATCCGGCGCGACCCAATAGCCCAGCGTTTCGCCCGCGCGCACCGTGCCAATCACCCGGCCATTGCGGCGAATGGCGTATTCATCGGGTCCGGCCAAATCGCGGATGAACCGCGCGGCCTGTTCGGCGTCATAGGGCCACGGCACCGCCGTTAACCATTTAACCACGTCCCAATGCCCCAAGCCCGCCGCAATATCGGCGGCGTCGCTGGCGCGAAACGTGGTTAATTCGATCATCCGACCGGGATCACCTGCACAACGCCGCCCTTGGCCGACAGCGCGATCTGACCATCCGCCAGCCGCAGCGCGTCATTGCCAAACACCTCGGCCCGCCAGCCTTGCAGCGCGGGAACGTCGCGCAGCCCGGTGGCAATCGCATCCAGTTCCGCCGATGAGGCAATCAGTTTCGGCGCAACCCCCGCCGCATCGGCCTTGGCCTTTAACAGCACGCGCAGCAGGTCCGACAACGCCGCATTGCCGGGACGGCCCGGCTCATCCGGTTTGGGTTGCGGCAAATCGGTGGCCTCTAACCCGGCCTTGACCGCCGCCAGAATCCCGTTGGCGATGTCGCCTTTGCGCGCCTCGCGCAGCAGCAGGCGGGACCGGCCCAGATCCGCTTCGGTCACGGGTTTGGTCGATGCCAGTTCGATCATCGCATCGTCTTTGAACACGCGCGACCGGGGAATGTCGCGCTCCTGCGCATAGGCTTCGCGGAACCGAGCCAATTCACGCAAAATTGCCAGAAAACGCGGTGAATTTGTGCGGGTGCGCACTTTTTGCCACGCTTCATCCGGGCGCGTGATATAGGTTTCGGGGTCGGTCAGAACGCCCAACTCCTGTTCCAGCCAGCTTTCGCGGTTGGTTTTGCGCAATTCGGCGGTCAGAAATTCGTAAATCGACCGCAGATGCGTGACATCGGCCAAGGCATAGGATTTCTGCGCATCCGACAGCGGCCGCCGCGACCAGTCGGTGAACCGCGACGATTTATCCAAATTCGCCCGCGCGATTTTGCGCACCAGCGTTTCATACCCCACCTGTTCGCCAAAGCCGCAAACCATCGCGGCAACCTGCGTGTCAAACAGCGGATCGGGGAACAAGCCAGCATCGTGAAAGAAAATTTCCAAATCCTGACGCGCGGCGTGGAACACCTTGACCGTCGCCGTGTGGCGGAACAGATCATAGAGCGGTTCCAACGACAGCCCGTCGGCCAGCGGATCAACCAGCACCGCCTGCCCGCCATCTTCGCCCGCCGGGGGCAGGGCCAATTGGATCAGGCACAGTTTGGAATAATAGGTGCGTTCACGCAAAAATTCGGTGTCAACAGTGACATAGGGCGCGCTTTTCGCCGCATCGCAGAACAGGGCCAGTTCGTCGGTGCGGGTGATGGTAATGATGTTCTGTGTCATATCAGCTTTCAGATGGGGCGGTTCGTCCGCCAATTCCGCCCCCTTACGCCGCGTTCGTGGTTTTGAAAAGACCTAACGCGGCGCCTGATCGGGCTGCGCTTCCATCAGTTTGGGTTCCACGCCGTCTTTATCTTCGGTGTTGGGGACCATGGGAACGCCGGTGCGGAACGCGGCACGACCCATCAGATGCGCGGCAACCGGCGCGGTCAGCAGCAAAAACAGGATCGCCGCAACCGCCCGCGCGATCACCGTCCCTTCGGCAAAGGTTAACGCAACCGCGGTCAGGATCAGACCCGATCCCAGCGTCCCGGCCTTGGTCGAGGCGTGCATCCGGATCAGCAGATCGGGAAAGCGCAGCACGCCAAGGCCCGCCGCGAAACAGAAAAACCCGCCGACCAGCACAAAACCCGAAATGACCACTTCCCAGATCATGCCTGATCCCCCTGTTTTTTCAGGTTATGTTGCCGGTCCAGATAGCGCGCCAGACAGACCGTGGCCAAAAACCCGACCAAGGCCAGCACCACCGCCACATCCAGAAACGCGGCATTGCGCGCCTGCAACGCGGACAAGCCGCCAAAGGCCACCAGCTGCACCGTCATCATATCCAGCGCGACCACCCGGTCGGCCAGCGTCGGCCCCTTGATCAACCGGATGGACGCCAAGGCCACGCCCAGAATGACCATCGCAAAGGCGAACAGAACTGCGTAATCCAGAAAACTCATCGTCTTACTCCGTCGCTTCGCGGACCCACACCTCGAACCGGTCGCGGATTTGGTCGCGAACGCCGTCCGGGTCATCGCCGAACATGCTGTGCAGATACAGGGTCGTCCGATCTTCGGACACGTCCAGCGTCAGCGTGCCGGGGGTCAGGGTGATGAAATTCGCAACCAGCATGATTTGCAGGTCGGTTTTGACGGTCAGCGGCACCTCGATCAACGCCGGCTGGTAATTATGGCCGGGCGACACAACCGCCTTGGCCACCGCAATCGAACTGACCGCCAATTCATAGATGAACATGACGATCAGCCGCAGCCCGCAATACAGCCGCCGGAAATAGGTGCCGGTGTTCGGAAACAGCGGCCGCACCACCCACATCGCCACCAGCCCCAGCAGAAAGCCGGTGAGCAGCCCGCTGATGCTGTTCGCGCCGGTCAGCGCGACCCATGCGACCGCCAGAACGATGTTAATTGCGAACAGGTTCATGGCTGCACCCCCAGAACGGTCGTCACATAATCGGTCGGATCCAGCAACTGCGCCGCCGCGCGTTCGGCAAATTGCACGAACGGTTCGGGGAACAGACCGATGATACAGGTCAGCATCGCCAGCCCGACAATCGGCGCCATCAACGCGATGCGGTCAAACATCGGCAGGTCGCTCAGGCGCGGTTTGATCCCGTCCGGGTGATCGGGCCAGAACGCCGCGCCCCAGATTTTCGTCATGGAATAGATCGTCAGCAGACCCACCGCCAGCGACGCCCCGGCCACAACCCACATTTCCAGATCAATCGCGGCCTTCACCACGACATATTTGGCCCAGAACCCCGACAGCGGCGGGAACCCTGCCAGCGAAAAGGCCGGGATCAGGAACAAAAACGCCAGCAGCGGCGCGGATTTATACAAGCCCCCCAGCCGCGCCAGATCGGTGGACCCGGCGATGCGGTTCGCGACGCCTGCGACAAAGAACAGGTTGGCCTTAACGATGATGTGGTGGACCAAATAGAACACGCCCCCCACGATCCCCAGCGGCGTGAACAGCGCCAGCCCCAAGATCATGTAACCAATCTGGCTGATGATGTGGAACGACAGGATGCGGCGGAAATCATTCATCGCTGCCGCGCCCAGAACGCCCGTGACCATCGTCAGCACCGCAACCCAGATCATGATTTGATGTGTGTAACCCACGTCTTGGTCAAAAATCAGGGTAAAGGTGCGGATCAGCGCGTAAACGCCGACCTTGGTTAACAGGCCCGCAAAGATCGCGGACACCGTGACCGGCGGCGTGTGATAGGACGCCGGCAGCCAGAAAAACAGCGGGAACAGCGCGGCCTTGACCCCAAAGGCGACCATGAACATCACCGCAACCGTCGTGAGCAGGCCGGTGTTGTCCACCTGCCGCACGGCCAGATGCAGATCAGCCATGTTCAGCGTGCCGGTCATGCCATACAGGATCCCGATGGCCGACAGGAACATCACCGTCGAGACCAGATTCATCGCCACATATTTAATGCCGCCATCCAGCTGTTCGCGGTCGCTGCCCAGCACCAACAGGCCAAAGCTGGCGATCAGCATCACCTCGAACCAGACATACATATTGAACAGGTCGCCGGTCAGAAACGCGCCGCAGACGCCCGCCAACAGGATTTGCAACAAGCCGTGAAAGCCCAAGCCTTCGCGCCGCTGATCAATATCGGACAGGCTGTAAACCACGGTCGCAAGGCCGGTGATCGCTGTGATCACAACCATCACCGCGCCCAGCAAATCCGCGACCAGCGTAATGCCAAACGGCGCGGCCCAGTCGGACATTTGCACCGCGATGACACCCTGATCCAGCACTTCGGCCATCAGCAGCAGGCTGGCGACCAGCAGAATAATGGTGCCAACAACCGAAATCCAACGGCCCGCCGGTGTGTCGCGGAACAGATAGGACACAACCGCCGTCATCATCGGCACGATAATCGGGTAAACCAGAAGCCAGCTCATTTCCCGGCCTCCTTGGGTTCGGCGATGCGCATGGATTCGGCGTCCACCGTCCCCAGCGTTTTATAGGCGCGGTAAACCAGCGCAATCACAAACGCCAACAAGCCAAAGCTGATGACAATCGCCGTCAGAACCAAGGCCTGCGGCAACGCGTTCGCCACCACGCCCTGCGGCGCAAGCGCCCCGTCCGGGATCAGCGGCGGCGCACCAGCGGTCAGACGCCCCGACATGAAAATCAACAGGTTCGCGCCGTTTGACAGCAGCACCAGACCGAACAAAAACCGGATCAGGTTGCGATCCAGCATCAGATAAACGGATGTGGCGATCAAAACGCCAATGGTTATAGCCAGAAGAAGCTCCACCCCTCAGACCTCCTTTTCCAGCGCGAAAACCAGCGTCAGGATACCGCCGAACACGGCCATATAGACGCCAATATCAAAGAACAGGACCGACGAAATCGGCAGGCCCTTATCGCCGTCTCCGGCAAACAGAAACAGCCACTGGCCGGTAAAAAACGGCTGATCGGAAAAGGCCGCCGACAGCCCCGACAGGCCCGCAACGCCGATCCCGGCCATGGCGATGTTTTTCGGATCGACCCGCAGCGCCTGTTTCGCATCGTCAACGGTCGTCGCGATGGCATAGAGAATAAAGCTGGTCGCGCCGATCAGCCCGCCGATAAAGCCGCCGCCGGGCAGGTTATGCCCCCGCAGCAGCGCATAGATGGAAAACACCAACAGCAGCGCGACCAAGAGGCGGGTGGCCGTGGTCAGAATCAGGGACTGCATCAGACATCCTCCTGCTTGGTGGGCTGAGTGTTGGGGGCCACAACCGGCAGGTTGTCACGCGGCGCACCGCGCAGCAGCGCATAGGCCGCGATTGACGCAATCGCCACGACGGTAATTTCCCCGAACGTATCCAAAGCGCGGAAATCGACCAGAATCACGTTCACGATGTTGCGGCCATGCGCCTCGGGCCAGGATGCGATTTCGAAATAATCGGTCAGGCGGCGGTTGATCGGAGCTTGCTGCATCGCGATCAGCATCATCGTGGTGACCGCCCCCGCGCCAGTTGCGATGATCGCGTGACCGGTGCGGAATGTCCCTGCCCGACGCCAGGGCAGATGCGGCAGGCGCAGCATCACCAGCGTGACCAGCACGACGACCAACACCTCGACCAGCAGTTGCGTGATGGCGACATCGGGTGCGCTGAACATGATAAAGATCAGCGCAACCCCGATCCCCACCACGCCAAGGCTGGCAATCGCCGTCATCCGGCTTTGCGTCATCGTGGCCATGAACGCGCCCATGATAATCAGCGCAATCACCGTCCACTGAATCGGATGGATGCCGTGATCGGTGTAGTGAATCCCGCTGGACAGCGCGCCGCGCAGAACAAAGGTCACGCCAACCGCCACGGCAAAGGTCGCAAACATCACCGCCATATAGCGTTGCTGGCTGCCATTTTGCAGGATGCGCGTTTGCCAGCCCGCAACCGCCTTCAGCCCGTCCAGAATCCGGTCCCAGAAGGCATCAAGGTTAAAGATGTTACGCTCGGCCATCTTATTGAACCGGTTGCGGATTGCGTCATGGCGGCGATAGACCAGCCAGCCGGCGGCAAAGGTCACCAGCGACAGCAACAGCGCCAGATTAAACCCGCCCCACAGATACAGCCGCACCGGCAGCACCTGACCATAAACGGCATGCGTCGCAGGCCCCACAAGATAATAGGCCAGCACCCCCGGAAACAGGCCAAAGATCAGCGACAGCGCGCCCATCACCATCGGCCCGGCCAGCATGGGCCACGGCCCTTCATGCGCGTGATAGGGGGTGTCGTGGTTCAGATCGCCCATGAACGGCCGCGCCGCGACCATGCCCGCCACCGCAACCATCATCACCGAGGCGGCAAAGATCATCACCGTGACCCACAGCGCACCAAATCCGCCAAGGCCAATCCCGGCTTTATACATGAATTCTTTGCCAATAAAGCCAACCATCGGCGGGATGCCTGCCATGCTGACCGCCGCCAGCCCCGCCGCAATCGCGGTCAGCGGCATGGCGTTTGACAGCCCGCGCAGGATGCGGGCGTCGCGCGTCCCCGTGGCGTGATCGACAATCCCGATCATCAGGAACAGCGCAGCTTTATACAGCGAATGGACGACCAGAAACGTCATCGCGGCCATGATCGCGTAATGCGTTCCGGCGCCGATAAACATGGTCAGCGTCCCCAGCGCCATCAGCGTTGTATAGGCCAGCATCTGTTTGATATCGGTCTGGCGCATCGCCATGATTGACGCAAACACCGCCGTCACTCCGCCAAACAGCGTCAGGATGGTGAACCACGCGACCGTATCGCCCAGCGCCGGGTTCATCCGCGCCATCAGGAACACTCCGGCCTTAACCATAGTCGCGCTGTGCAGATAAGCCGATACCGGCGTCGGCGCGGCCATGGCATTGGGCAGCCAGAAATGCAGCGGGAATTGCGCGGATTTCGTAAATGTCCCGGCTAAAAACAACAGCAGGATGGCAAAATACCACGGGTGATTGCGCAGAAGATCGCCTTGGGCCAGAATTTCAGACAGTTCAAACGTCCCGGCGATATTGCCGACGATGATCATACCCGCCAGCAGGATCAGCCCGCCCGTCCCCGTCACCAACAGCGCCTGCAACGCGGACCGGCGCGAATCGGCGCTGTGCGCGTTAAACCCGATCAGCAGGTAAGACGCGATTGTCGTTACCTCCCAGAACACGAACAGGGCGATCAGGTTATCGGCCAAGACCAGCCCCAGCATCCCCGCCATGAACATCAGCAAATAGCTGACGAATCGCGGATAATGCGGGTGGTCGCCCAGATAGCGCGCGGAATACAGCGTCACCGCCGTGCCGATGCCGGTGATCAGCAGGGCAAAGGTCATGCTCAGCCCGTCCAGCAGCACCGACATGCGGATGCCCAGCGACGGCACCCAGTCAAAGCCATGCACCTGCGGCCCGGTGGCGATCTGCGGCGTCAGGCCCAGAAAATACAGAAATAACAGCGCCGGAACCGCAATAGATACCCAGCCCGCAGGCCCACCCAATGCGCGGTCAACCTTGGCATAATCATCAGCCATCTGTCAGAACCCCCCGTTCCGGCGTGCCTTCGTGGTCATCTTTGTTCATTGGCAGCGAAAGAAACATACGCGCGCATCAAATGGCAACCCCTGTTTCAATCATACGCAACAAAACATTGATAAACCGTTAAAAAATGCAGCTATGTGATGCGAATTTCCAGCGGCGTCAGACCGTCGATGGTGACGCGGATCACCTGCCCTTGCGTCACCGCGCCCACGCCCGCAGGCGTCCCGGTAAAGATCAGATCCCCCGGTGCCAGCGTGACCAGACCCGACAGATGCGCGATCACATCGGCGACGGGCCAGATCATATCGGACAGGTCGCCCTGTTGCCGGGTGTCTCCATCCACCGTCAGGCGCAGCGCGGCGCGGTCCAGCGGCCTGTCCGCCCGGTGCAGCAGCCCGATAGGGGCCGAGGCGTCAAAGCCCTTGGCCATATCCCACGGGCGGCCCGCCGCTTTCGCCTGCGCCTGCATATCGCGCCGCGTCATGTCCAAGCCCACCGCATAGCCCCAGATATGGCCCTGCGCCTGCGCGGCCGGAATGTCGCGGCCGCCCTGCCCGATGGCAACGACCAGTTCGCCTTCGAAATGCAGGTTATCGGTGCCGGGGGGATAGGGCATGACCCCATCCGTCACCACCGCATCGGCGGGTTTGGTAAAGAAAAACGGCGGCGCGCGGTCCGGGTCGCCGCCCATTTCACGCGCATGTTCGGCATAGTTCTGACCCACGCAGAAAATCCGCCGCACCGGGAATTGCCCGCCGCCATGAACCGGAATCGCCACCACGCGCGGGGCCGGAATTACAAAGTCCGTCATGTTGCGAATAATCCCTGATAATCGGCAAAGCCTTTGATCTCGATCGGGTTTCCTGCCGGGTCGCGAAAGAACATCGTGCGTTGTTCGCCCGGCTCACCCGCAAAGCGGATGACGGGCGGAATGTCGAACGCGACGCCCGCCGCGGCCAGACGGTCGGCCAATGCCAGCCAATCCGCCAGAGGCAACACCGCGCCGAAATGCGGCATCAGCACCCGATATTCGCCCACAACGCCCGTCCGCGCCGTCGCAAAAGGCGCGCCCAGATGCAGCGACAGTTGATGGCCGAAAAAGTCGAAATCAACCCAGGTCGGCGCGGAACGCCCCTGCGCACAGCCCAAAACGCCGCCATAGAATTCACGCGCCCGGTCCAGATCGTCCACGTGAATCGCCAGATGAAAAACCGATGTCATGCCCCACCCCCATGGCGCAACTTTACGCCGTCGCGCCCCCTGCGCAAGCGGCACTTGCACCGGCGGGTCGGGCATCCTATATCTGATCCTGTTCGGGGCAACCCGGACTATGGACATAAACGCGCATGGAATAAGCGGATCGGACCCGGGGGCGGTACCCGGCGGCTCCACCAAACACCCTTCGTTGGGGGAACATGGGGCCGAAACAGGATCGACGAACGTCTAAAGCTGTTTGCTTTGTCTCGGTGAGCTACCACCGTTATCGGTGCAAAATGTACAGTTGCCAACGACAACCGTGCTCCGGTCGCTCTGGCTGCGTAAGCAGCTCGAAAGACCGAAACTTAAGTCCTTACGCCTAGCAGCCTAAGGCGGGGTCCGCAGGAACCTGGCAACAGAATCCTGCACTTTCCCCCCTTTTCATTGCGGCGATGATCCCTATGCTGACGCGAAAGATACGGGGGTGACGCAATGGCGCGTGGGATTGATTATGGCGGGATGATGCACCGCGCGATGCAAGGGCTGATCGGGGACGTGCTGCGGCGCGTCGGTCAGGACGGGCTGCCGGGGGATCACCACTTTTTCATTACCTTTGACACGCGCGAGCATGGCGTTGAAATGGCGCAATGGCTGCGTGACCGTTACCCCGAAGAAATGACCATCGTTATTCAGCATTGGTTCGACAATCTGACCGTGGATGATGCGGGCTTTACCGTGACGCTGAATTTCGGCAATGCGCCGGAACCGCTGCGGATTCCGTTCCACGCGCTGCGCACCTTTGTGGATCCGTCGGTTGAATTTGGCCTGCGGTTTGAAACGCAGGACGCGGACGATGACGAACCCGATCTGGACGATGACGGCGACGACGACACCCCGCCCCCACCCGGCGGCGGCGAGGTTGTGCAACTGGATCGCTGGCGCAAGTAACGTCACGGTTCCGCCACGCGCGCGCCATATTTCTGCCATATTAGGGACATAGACAGGGGAAATCATCTTTTGCCCTGGGGGGAATATGTCCGATCTGTCGCTGTTCTTTGGCCAATTCATCCGCAACCCGTCCGAGGTGCGCGCCGTTCTGCCCACAGGTCGCGCCGCCGCGCGTGAAATGGCGCGCGTCGTGACCTCTGATATGCAGGCCGTGGCCGAAATCGGCGCCGGCACCGGCACCATAACCGAGGCGATCCTCGCCACCGGCCTGCCCGCCGAACGGCTGGAGCTGTATGAACTGAACCCAGTGTTTTGCGAACGTCTGGCGGAACGCTTTCCGGGGGCCGTGGTGCATAACCGCCCGGCGCAGGCCATGGCGCGGATTGGGCGGCGCGATCTGGATGCGGTGATTTCGGGTGTGCCGACGCTGCCGATGCCGGATGAGTTGCAGGCCGAAATCGTCGGCGCTGCGTTCGAGATGATGCGCCCCGGCGCGCCGTTCGTTCAGATCACCTATGGCCCGAACCCGCCGCTGTCGGACGCCACGCGCCGCCGGTTTGGCCTGACCTATACCAAAAGCGCGCGCGTCTGGGCGAACCTGCCCCCGGCGCAGGTCTATGTGTTCCGCCAGCAGATGCAGTAACGCAAAAAGCCCCGCGTCAGCGGGGCTTTCCGTTGCACGCCCGGATCAGGCGCGCTTTTTACGACGCAGCGCGGCCAGACCGCCCAGCCCCGCGACCAGCAACACGGCCGAGGCCGGCAGCGGCACCGGCGCAGGCGTGATCGCCAACATCCCCGGATTCATCACATACCGGTCGGAATCATCCGGCACCAACAAATCATCCCATTCGAATTGCAGGCGCTGCGTGGGGGCGGCATCGTTAAAAATCGTCACAAGGGAATAATAACCTTCGCCCCCGATCGTGCGGGTGTTCAGCACGATATTCGTCGCCTCATCCACCCAAGAGGCAACCAGATTGGTGAACAGATCCACATGCCACGGGGTCAGCGCGATCCCGGCCAAACCGATGCTGCCGCTGGGCGCGGTAAAGGTCGCCCAGACGCCGCCGGGGCCGGTTTGGCTGCCGGGGGTGCCCGCCGTTGCCAGCTCCATCACGCCCATGAACAGCGTGTTGCCGGTCACGGTATAGCTGCCGCCATGCACCATCTGGACTTCGGGGATCGTGGACGCCTGCGCGGTAACGGCGCCGAACGCGACCGCCGACATCGTAGCGGTCGCCATAACAAATTGTTTGAACATTTAACCTTCCTCCCGGCTGAATTGCCTTTTGTTAATATTGCCTTAATTTTGCCGCCTGTCAAAATAATCTTACACTGGAAAGTCGCAAGAATTTCCATATGCTTCAAACGGAAAGCGGAAATATCATGCATGTTGTTAAATATACGTTCCGGCCGGCGCACGAATCGTGCCGTCATCAGCCGATAATCCGCCATGCACAAACGAAAAAACCCCGCCGGTCGGGCGGGGTTTTCCAATGTCGCCAAAGGCAAAGGCCGATCAGGCGGTTGCTTTTTTCTTACGACGCAGAGCGGCAAAACCACCCAGACCAGCAACCAGCAGCGCAGCCGAGGCCGGCAGCGGGATCGCGGCGGGCTGAACATTGATGATCACCGCCGGATCCAGACCCGTGGTGTGCGGCACCAGCGGAACGGTCAGCGTTTCCCATTTCAGTTCCAGACGCTGCGACAGATTGTCAGCGTCGAAAACGGTGCGCAAAACAGCCGTCACCGGCATGTCGTCAACGGATTTCGGAATGTCATAGCTCGCCAGAATGGCGTTCGTGACGCTGTTATACCACGTCGCCACCAGATAGCCGCCGTTGAAAATTTCACGGCTCAACGATGTAAAGGTCAGCTGCGCCGACGCAGTGCCGCGCAGGTTGTTGGCGACGGAAAAGATCGCCCAGATGCTGTCCGGCCCGGTGACCGTGCCACCTTCACCGGCCAGATAGACGTCCATGGCACCGCTATAGGTGTGGCGACCCGGGGTCGTAATGGAATAGACGCCTCCGTCCTCAAGCAGGCGGGGCGAAGAGTGAGCCGCACCAGCCGAGGCCGCAACCACAGCCGCAAAGCCAAGCGCCGACAGGGAAAAATATTTAACCATAACAATCCTCATACATACAAGATTCGGCTTCTGCGTGTGAAGATAGCACAGGGCGCGGACAAATCCATATAATTTTAATTGTTTCTTAACTTTTTCATCGTTAACGGCCAGATGCCATCCCGTTACCTCGCCATTTCAAGTACTTTGCACAATATGCTGTTTTCATTGCCAAAACAAAAAACAACCTTAACGTGCATTATTACAGATGGTGTAAAAATTATTTCACGCCGTGGATGCAAACTTAATCTTTCCGCACTAAAAGGGCAGCCTTATTGACCAAATAACCGCCCGCCAGCCAGCCGCCGCGCCGACGGCATACATCGGTATACCCTTTGCGAATCCCGCGTCATGCGGTAAGACACGCCAAAACCGTGACGGAGCATCGCCATGACCAACACCCGCACCGAAACCGACAGCTTTGGCCCGCTTGAGGTTGACCAGTCCAAATATTGGGGCGCGCAAACGCAGCGTTCGATCATGAACTTTCCCATCGGCTGGGAACGTCAGCCCGTCGCGATCATTCGCGCTTTGGGTGCCATCAAACTGGCCGCTGCGCGCATTAACACCGCCGAAGGTCGCATCCCCGCTGACATCGGCGCCGCCATGGAACAGGCCGCGACCGAGGTGTTTCAGGGCAAATTCGACGATAACTTCCCGCTGGTCGTGTGGCAAACCGGGTCCGGCACGCAGTCGAACATGAACGCGAACGAAGTCGTCAGCAACCGCGCTATCGAGATTCTGGGCGGCGAATTGGGCAGCAAAACCCCGGTTCACCCCAACGACCATTGCAATATGGGTCAGTCGTCAAACGACACCTTCCCCACCGCGATGCACGTTGCCACCGGCATGATGGCCCGCGACGTTCTGTTGCCGGGGCTGGAAAAACTGCACGCCGCCTTGGTCGCGAAATCGGATGAATTCAAAGACATCATCAAAATCGGCCGCACCCATACGCAGGATGCCACGCCGCTGACGCTGGGTCAGGAATTTGGCGGTTACGCCCATCAGGTCGCCAAAGGCATCGAACGGGTCAAGGCCTGCCTGCCCGACATCTATGAACTGGCGCAGGGCGGCACCGCCGTTGGCACCGGCCTGAACACGAAAAAAGGCTGGGACGCCGCGATTGCCGCCGAAATCGCGCGCATCACTGACCTGCCTTTTGTCACCGCCCCGAATAAATTCGAGGCTCTGGCCGCGCATGACGCCATGGTCATGTTCTCGGGCGCGCTGAAAACGGTTGCGGCGTCGCTGTTCAAGATCGCAAACGACATGCGTTTGTTGGGGTCCGGTCCGCGTTCGGGTCTGGGCGAATTAATCCTGCCGGAAAACGAACCCGGTTCGTCGATCATGCCCGGCAAAGTGAACCCCACCCAGGCCGAGGCGCTGACCATGGTCTGCGCCCATGTCATGGGCAACGATGCCGCCATCGGTTTCGCCGGGTCGCAGGGGCATTTCGAACTGAACGTGTATAACCCGATGATGTCCTATAACCTGCTGCAATCCATGCAGTTGCTGGGCGACGCGGCGGGTTCGTTCACCGACAATATGGTGGTCGGCACGCAGGCCAATGTCGAACGCATCGACCGCCTGATGAAGGAATCGCTGATGCTGGTCACGGCGCTTGCCCCGACCATCGGTTACGACAACGCCACCAAAGTCGCGAAAACCGCCCATAAAAACGGCACCACCCTGCGGCAAGAGGCCGTCGGCATGGGCTTTGTGACCGAAGACGAATTCGACCGCATCGTCCGCCCCGAAGACATGATCGGCCCGAAAGACTGATCCAGACGGGCGCGGTTCAGACCGCGCCCTTTTTCATAGTGTCAGGGTGGAACCATAGCCCGCCATTGCGCAGCACCCCGTTGCGTTCGTAAACTGACATTAACACGGATCAGTCCCGCCACAATAAACAGCATCGCAGCCACCCCGCCGGTGGTTTTCCAGATGACCACGCCACAGATCGCAATTGCGCCTAGGATAATCAGCCAAACGGCCATTTTGATGCCAAAGTTGCGCATAGTTCCCCGTTTACCGATGGTTCCATGCCTAACACCAATGTCTTAACATACCGCTAATGCACACCCCGCAATGACCCAGATCACCAACCTCAACCGTTTCCGCAAACAAAAAGCCCGCGAACAGGCGCGTCAGCAGGGCGATGAAAACGCGGCGAAATTCGGCCGCACGGCGGCGCAGCGGCGGCGCGAACAAGACGACCGAGACCGCGCGGAAACGCATCTGGATCAGCATCAGCGCGATGATTAACCTGCCCCCCATGGCCGCGCCGGTGAAACGGTCCGTCACCATCGACGGCCACGCCACATCCGTGACGTTAGAAGACGCGTTCTGGCGCGAACTGGCCCGCTTGGCCGAAATGCGCGGCACGACCCGCGCGGCGTTGATCGGCCAGATCGACCATGCCCGCCCGCCTCAGGTGGGATTGGCCACGGCATTACGGTTATTTGTTTTGGATCAGTTAAAGCGGACAGCATGAAGACGTTTATCGCCGTGCAGGTGTCGATATTTTGGCGCGCGCGGATAACGAAACACCCTGACGCTATCATCAAGGAATCACAGAATTATTTCACCCAAACGCTCTGGCCGACTTTAATATGCCAATGCATTGATCAAAACAAAAACCTGATAACAAGCGCACTCAATAACCAAAAAGGATTGATCCCGCCGCGCATGACGGGATCAACCTTGTTTATTTATTCCGCCGCCAGCAATTCCGGCACGGACAGCAGGATAAATTCATTATCCGCCGCGCGCCCAATCTCGCGCCCCGCTGAGAATGGCAGGTTGTTGTCATTGGCGACCATAATATGCGTGTCATCCACCCGTGCGACGTTTTCGATGGTAAAGAACGGGAAGGTGAACGGCCCATCCGCCTGTGACAGACCGGGCAGCGCGCGGTTGTCGGGATCGGCGATGTTCATCAGGTCGACCTGCCCGATGCGGCGCATATAACCGTCGTCGTCAACGGTCGCGGTATCGACCAGAACCACGTTTTTCACGCGGGCGGGGTTGGGATAACAATCGGAGGTGTCGGTCGCCCCCGGCGCGCAGGCGCGGGCCGCGTCGCCTTCGCCATTGTCGCGTTCGATCACCAAAGCGCGCGTCGCGTCGATAAAGTTGAAATCGCCAATCGCCTTGGCCCCTTCGGTCAGGGCAAAGCGGTAACTGTCGCCGGTCCATTCCCCCGCCGCCGGATCAAACACGATGACATGCAGGAAATCGCCTTCGTTGTCACCGCCCGCGACCAGCAGCGGCTTTTCCAGCATCGCCCACAGATGGCCGGTGTCGGGGTTCTTGGCCATGCCTTCAAACCCGCCCGAACGCGGCACCTGATAATCCACGCCCGGCTGAGCCGGAACGCGGACGCCCGGCGTGTCGGGGCTTTTCAGAACCTGCCCGTCCAGCTTGGTTTCATGGACGGACATCACCGCCCCATCCCGCGCCACGCGGATCAGATAGGGGCCGAACTCCTCGCCAATCCAGATATCGCCGTCGATCACTTGGATGCTTTCGGGGTCGAAATCCGCGCCGGTCAGATAGCGGCTGTCGGTGCCTTCGTTGGCGATGCGGAACGGCACCTTGTGGTCGCGGTCATGCAGGAACACGGTTTCCACGACCTCCACGGTGCCGGTGTCGAAATCAGGGTTCATCAGGCTGAAAAACAGCATCGCGTCGGGGCTGTTGGCCTTGGACCCAAAGCCGTTATCGGTCAGCACAAACCAATTGCCGTTGTTGTCCCGGTCCATGGCAAAGCCGGAAAAGCCCTGCAAAGGCTGCCCGATAAAGGGCATGGAAATGCCCGTCGGGTGGTTGCCATAGCCCGACCCGGTATTGCCCGGAACGCTGAAGGGGGTATCGTTGCGCTCGGCCCCGGTGAATTTGCCCGACACCCACAGATCGCGCGGCGCATCGGCGGGGGGCGTGATCATGCTGAACGCGGGCAGCTTGGCATGACCGGCCAGCGTGGCGGGAAAGGTGTCCTGCGCCATCACAGGCGCGGCCAAAAGGGTTAACGAAAGCGGCAGGGTCAGACGCATCACAGGCTCCGGTTTGGGTGGTTTACCTGGGGTCAGGGTAGGCCCGCGATGTGACAATTTGGCGGCAGCGACGTGTCAAAATGGTAAAGGGCGGCGTCGCGCCGCCCTGCCCCTTTGGTCAGTGGTCATGCCCCGCATGGGGGTGGCGTTTGGTGCCGGTGGGAAAGACCTCGGCCTCGGCCTCGATCTCCAAGTCGTTGAAGTGCAGGTGAATATCCAGATGGTCGCCCACCGTCAGAGGCTCCGACAACGGCCCCGCCATCAGCGACACCCCGCCCGGTTCCAGATGCATCCGCGCGCCGGGGGCGATGCGCAGGGCGTCAATCCCTTGCGCGGTCGATTGCCCGCCCGACAGCCAAGCACCGACCAGCGCAAATTCGGCCCAGTCGGATTCCGCCCCGGTCAGGGTCAGTTCCACATCGCTATCGTTAATGATCTCCAGATAAACCGGCGCGGGATCGGCACCGGCCACCGTCCAGACATGCTGGATGCGGATGCCGTCCACCTCGGTCACATGGTGATCATGGTCATCGCCCGCAAAGGCCGGTGCGGCCAACAGCGCCAGAACGGCAAAGGCTTTTTTCATCGGATTCATCCTTATTTACGCAGATCATCGGTCACGGGGCGCATCAGCGCGACCACCGCCGGGGCCAGCGCCACAATCAGCGCCAGCGAAAAACACGCCGCCGTCAGGTGCAGTTCAGGCCATCCCAAACGCGGCGTAATCAACAGATCGGTGCGCGCGGTCAGCACGGTGGAAATCGCGCGCGTGGCGACCAGCCCGACCGCCAGCCCCAGCACGGTGCCAAGCCCCAGCAGCACAGCGGCATAGGACCAGACCAGCGCAAAGACCATGCGCCCCGGCGCGCCCAAGGCCCGCAGCAACGCCAGCCGCCGCGCAAACAGCCGCGCCAGAACGATCAGCCCGGTCATGACGGCGGCGGCCACCAGCACCTGCGTTCCCAAAGACATCACCGACATGATTTGCCGCACATCCCCCATCAGACCATGCAGCCGCGTCAGCACCGCGCCGGGAAAAAAGGCCATCGTCTGATCGGTCGAAAACTGCGCGCGCAGCCCGTAAGCCGCGCCCAGATCGCGCGTCACGACCAGAATTGCAGGGGTGCCGGGGAAAAATTCGGGCGCAAAGGGCGGACCCAGATGCGTGTCTTGCTCCGCGTGGCCGTCGCCGAAACCATGCGTCAGCCAGACGGTTTCCACCGGCACGATAATCGCGCGATCCCACGGGCTGCCCGTCGGTGCCATACGCCCGGTGACGGTGATCTGCACACCGTCATGCGCGCCATGTTCCGCCGTCGCGCCGTGGCCATGCGCCGGCTCAAAGGTCGCGCCCAAATCCAGAGGGACACGCGCGCCGATCACCGCCTCTCCGTCGCGGGCAAAGATGCGGCCATCGTCCAGATCGCCGGACAGATGGGCGACGAAATCCGCAGTCGATCCGATAATCGGGCTGTCGCCCCATGAATCGCCATAGGCGAGCGGCGTGATAAACCGCACCCCCGGCGCGTTCTGGACGCGCTCATACACCGCGCCATCCAACAGCGGGGCGGCGGTCGGTTGCAAATAAACCGTCGCCATCAGCATCGACACTTCGTCACCCGGTGCGGCGATGATCAGGTCGAACTTTTCTGCGATCCGCGCGCTCGCCTGACGCAAGCCGCGTTCCTGCGCGATCAGCCCGACGCCCAAGCCCACCGACAGCGCAACCAGAACAACAAAGGCCGCGTTCGTCCACAGATACCGCAGCAGCAACCCCCGCAGCAGCACACGCAGCGAAAAGCCTCGGCACACCAGCACGCCCAGCATCAGCGCGGGCAGCAAAATCGCCAGCAAGATCAACGCGTCTTGGGATGTGGCGGACAGGCCGCGCCACCAATCCGTCATATCAGCACCCCGTCGCGAATGGTCAGCATCCGGTCCATGGCGGCATGAACCGCCGGGTCGTGGCTGACGATCAGCACCGTGCGGCCTTCGTCGCGGGCCAAAGCGGCCAGATCGCCGATCAGGCGGTCGGCGGTCGTGCGGTCCAGACTGGCCGTGGGTTCATCGGCCAGCAAAATCGCCGGATCATGGGCCAGCGCGCGCGCCACGGCGACCCGCTGGCGTTCGCCCCCCGACAACCGTTCGGCCCGCCTATGCGTCAGCGCCGCAATGCCCAGCCGGTCAAACAACGCCGCCGCCCGCTGCGTCAGCGCCTGCGCGTCCCCGCGCCACGCCCGCGCAATGGTGGCGTTTTCCAAGGCGGTCAATTCTTCGAGCAACAGAAAATCCTGAAAGATCAGGCCGATATGATCGCGGCGGAACCGGACGCGCGCCGCCTGCCCCATCCGCGCCAGATCGGTGTCATCCCAACGCAGCGCCCCCTGCGCCGCCGTTAACCCCGACAGCGCGTTCAACAGCGTGGTTTTGCCCGCGCCGGATGGTCCCATCACGCCGGTCAAACTGCCCCGAGGCAGCTCCAGCCGGTCCAGATGCAGCAGCACCCGATCCCCGGCGCGCACGGTGACATCCTGCGCCGTCAGTCGCATCAGCGCCGCCCGTATTCCGCATCCATCAACCGCACCCGGCTGACAAAGCCCAGTTCAGGGTCGGTATAGGTTCCCAGTTCCAACACGCCATTCACCGCGATGGGGGCGTTGAACGAAATCACGCGCACCTGACGTTTGGTGTATACGGCCATAATGTCATTGGGCCATTCGGCTTCGCTGGAACAAAACGGGCAGATTGCCATGGGAATGTTCGTCAGCACGAAAAAATCGCTTTCGGCGCGCAAAGGCGGGGCCATAAAGCCGTCGATGGTGACGCGCTTACCCTCTAATTCCAGCGCCAGATCGGAAAAGGACATGTCGCGGTTATAGAGTTCACGCAAACGCACCGATTCCTGTGCCGCAACGGCCATGCGCGGCAAAAACGGCAAAAGCGCCAACGACAGCGTGGCGCGGCGGGTGATATTGGTCATGGTGGTTCCCCCTGTTGGGCCCCTGTTGGGATGGCCGGGCCGCAATTGGCCCGGCCGGATGTTATCAGCTTTCGTCCGCGTGGACGGCCTTCATCATCACGTGGAAGATCAGGTTCTGTTCCATCACGCCTTGGAACAGATGCGACCACGGGCCTGCGGCGAACAGCGGAACGTCAACACCCGAATGGGTTTCCGACGACATCGGGATCAGCGACTGTTGCAGATAATCCGGGTCGGTTGCCTGTTCCTGAGTGATTTCCGGACGCGAACCGGTCCAGTCGTTCTGGCCCTCTTCATGGGTCAGGATCGAGCCGGGGCCGTTCAGGTAACCCGCAACGGTATAGGGCTTGCCGTCCAGCGCCAGCGAGGGCGTGCCGGTGTGTTCGATACCGTTGTCGTCCACGTCAAAGCACAGGCCGGTGATCGGCGTGCCGCGACCGCAGTAACCGTTGAACGACAGAACATGTTCATGGTCAGCGGTGACGATGATCAGGGTTTCGTTCAGGTCAACCATTTCCGCCGCTTTGGCGATCGCGTCGGCGAATGCGGCGCCGTCGGTGACAACGCGGTGCAGGTTGCCGGCGTGGTTGGCGTGGTCAACGCGGCCTGCCTCGATTTCCAGGAAATAACCACCCTCGGCACCGTCCAGCGCGTTGATGGCGAATTCGGTCATCTCGGCCAGCGACGGTTCACCCACGCGGTCGTTTTCGTATTTCATATGGCTGGCTTCGAACAGGCCCAGAACCGGCTGCGATTTATCCGCAGCGGCAAAGGTTTCGTCGTTCCAGACATATTGCCAACCCTTGTCCTGAATTTCCTGAACCAGGTTGCGGTCGTCGGTGCGGTTGCCGTTCGTGCCTTCTTCGTCGGTGACGGTGGTCGGCAGGAAGTGACGGCGACCGCCGCCCAGTGCCAGATGCAGACGGCCTTCTTCGATGGCGTCAACCATCTGCGCGGCGATGTCTTTCTGGGCGCAGTTTTCCGGCAGGCGCGAATTGTCTTCCCAGTCGCGATGCGCGGTTTTTGCGTAAACGGCGGCCGGGGTTGCGTGGGTCAGGCGCGCGGTGGACACGATGCCGATTTTCATGTCGCGGTCAGCGGTCATCAGTTCGGCAAAGGTCGTCAGACCGTGTTCGGCAGCCGCGTTACAATCGCGGTAATCGCCGGCATCGTCGATATTGATGGTGCCGTTGCGCGATTTCACGCCGGTGTTCATGGCACTGGCGGTCGGGGCCGAATCCGGCGTCTGACCGTTGCTGGTATAGGTTTTCATCAACGCCATATGCGGGAATTTTTCATATGACATGACGTAATCGTCACCCAGGCCACCTTCTTGCTGGCCCATCCACAGACGCGTGGCATAGTTGGTCGCAACACCGTTACCATCCGCGATGAACAGAATGATGTTCTTGGCGCGGTTGGTGTTATGGGTGATTTGCTCCAGTTCAGCCAACTGAGCCTGCGCATCGGTGAACCACTTGGATTCTTTTTGCGCGATCGTAACCTCGGCGCCAGCGGCACCGGTCAGAACAAGGCTGATTGCAGTTGCGAGTTGAAGACGCATTGTTACCTCCGGGAAAATGCCCTTTTTGGTTAACGCTGCGTGATGACGTGGTTGTGACAATACACAATTATTAGGACGGTGGGTGATCCGGGACCGCCCGATTGTCCAGCAAAAGCTGCATGAAAACCAGATCCAGCCAGCCGCCAAATTTCGTGCCAACCTGCGGAAAAACGCCCGCTTTTTCAAATCCGAAACGCTGATGCAGGCGAATCGACCCGGTATTCCGGGCCTCGATCGCGGCGATCATGGCGTGTTTTCCCGCACCCCGCGCACGGGTTATCAACGCCCGCATCAGCGCCGTGCCAACCCCGCCGCCGCGCAGATCATGGCGGACATAAACCGAATGTTCGACCGTGTGCCGATAGCCGTCAAAGGCCCGCCACGGCCCGAAACTGGCATAGCCCTGAACGCCGTCCGCGCCCACGGCAACAATCACCGGAAAACCCGCGTTCTGACGGTCGGTTAACCATGCCTGACGGTTGGCCAGATCCACGACGGCGCTGTTCCACACCGCCGTCGAATGTTCGACCGCGTGGTTATAGATCGCCATGATCGCGGGCAGATCATCAGCCCCGGCATCGCGGATCTGAATCATTTCAGGGCGGCGGCCTCATCTTCGGCGGTCAGGGGGTTACCTGCGCCGATTTGGGTCAGAAACACGTCCAGCGCCTGAATATCGCCGGATGCGGGAACATATCCGGTCGATTCGGTCGCCGCCGCAGCGAACAGGTTTTGCCATGCCCCATCGGTGCGGCAGGCAACGGCCACCTGCGCGTTATCGCCCGTCACGTCATATTCGCGGCAGACACGGCCATCGGCCACGCGGAACGTCGCAATCGCGGTGAATTCGCCGCCCTCAACCGGCGCGGATTCGCCCGAAGGCACGCTGTCCAAGGCCGCCAGAATCGCAGGAGTCACCGGCTGCAACGCCGGTTGCGCGCCGCCGAAAAAGCCGGACCACCAGCCCAGACCCACCGCAATCACCAACGACGCCGCCGCTGCCAAGGGCGCCCAGTTGCGGTTTGCGGGCGCGGGTGTTTCGACCGCCGCCACCACCGGCGGCGCTGCGACCTGCGCGGCCCTGATCCGCGCAATCAAATCCGAATCATCCCCCGCAGGCACCGCGTCGCGCGTCACCGCCACCATTGCGCGGGTCTGGCGAAACAGATCGACACGCGCAGCAATCGCCGGGTCAGAGGCCACCGCATCCGCCACCCGCGCCGCCTGTTCTGCGGACAGTTCACCATCGGCAAATGCCATCAGAATGTCGTCATCCATCTGCATCTTTCGTCCGTCCTGCATCGTCTTACACACCCTATACGCCGCAGTTATGAATTTATTCCTAATTTTTCGGCCAAAGCGATGCGGGCGCGTGACAGGCGGCTCATGACCGTTCCGACCGGCACACCCAAAAGCTGCGCGGCCTCGGCATAGGACAGGTCGGCCACACAGACGAGGTGCAGAACCTCACGCTGGGCATCCGGCAGGGTTTCCATTGCCTGTTCAACGGTTTGCAGCATCATCCGCGCCTCGATCCCGGCGGCGGGGTCATGGGCCAACACCTCGGGCTGTTCGGTGACATCCACGCCGGTTCCGCGCGTCCGGTCCCGCCGCGTCATGTCGATAAAGGCGTTGCGCATGATCCGAAACAGCCACGGTTCCAGCCGCGTTTGGGCATCAAAACTGGTCCAGTTGGACAGCGCGCGTTCCACCGTGATCTGCACCAGATCGTCAGCAATATCAGCCTTGCGCGACAGCGACAGGCCGTAACGACGCAAATTCGGCAGCAGCCCGATCAGGTTGTCAGCGAAATCAGGGGGCATGTTATCCAGTGTTTTTTTTGCGGATATTGAGGAATAATTAACATATCTGTGCGTCTATCCTGAGTGAAGCCAAGAAGGAAAGTCCGAATGATTCCGCGGATCGTCATTGCAGTCTTGATGTTTTCGCTGGCCCTGTCATCGGGCTGGCACCCGCGGGACGGTGGGCCTGTGCTGTCGGTGGCATGGGCCGATGATGACGATGACGGCAGCCGTGACGATGACGACGACGATGACGGCCCCAGCCTGTCGCGCGACCGCGACGGCCCGCGCGTGATCCGCCGCGCGCCAGCCCGCCAACAGGCGCGGCCTGCCCCGCCGCCCCCGCCAGTGCGGGCGGATAACGAAATTCTGACGCGCGGGCTGACGCCGGACGGGCTGGCCGGGTTGGTGGCGGATGGGTTTACGACGCTGCGCGAAACCACTTTGCGCGACGGTCAGGTGCTGCACCGCCTGCAAAAACCGGCCAGCCTGACCATGGATCAAGCACGGCAGAGGGTTCAGGACGCCGGCGCGCGGGCCGATTTCAACCACTATTATCGCGGAGAACAGGGCATCGATTGCCGGGGCGCCGACTGCCCGGCGCGCGCCATGATCGACTGGCCCCGCGACACATCCTGCGGCAGCCCGCCGCGCGTGGGCATGATCGACACCGCGTTGAACGCGGGTCATGCGGCGCTGACCGATGCCGCGTTGACCATTCACCGTCTGGACACCGACGCCGCCCCATCCGCCGCGATGCACGGCACCGCTGTGGCCGCACTGCTGGTCGGCGCGGCTGACACACGGTCGCCGGGGTTGATGCCGCATCTGCCCTTGCTGGCCGTGGACGCCTTTCACCGCGACAACACCGATGAACGCGCCGATGCTTTTGCCCTGATCGCGGGGCTGGACTGGTTGGCGGGTCAGGATGTGCGGATCATCAACCTGTCGCTGTCAGGACCCGATAACGACTTACTGGCGCAAAAGGTTGAAACGCTGGAACAGGCGGGCGTGTTGTTGGTCGCGGCGGCGGGGAATGGCGGGCCGCGCGCGGAACCGGCCTTTCCGGCGGCATATGACAGCGTGCTGGCGGTGACGGCGGTTGACCGGCGCGAACAGGTGTATCGCCGCGCGGGCCGGGGGGCGCATATCGACCTTGCCGCGCCCGGCGTGGATGTGTGGACCGCCGCATCGGTCAGCGGCGCGCGCACGAAAACCGGCACGTCCTTTGCCGCGCCCTTTGTCACGGCGGCGGCGGCGATGCTGTTGCAAAACGAACCGGGTCTGAACGCGGCAGAGTTGCGCGACCGCCTGCGCGGATCAGCCCGCGATCTGGGGGCGGCGGGGCATGACGATGTGTTCGGGCATGGGCTGCTGACGCCCCCGACCGGATGCACGGACAACTGAAAAGGGGCGCATCATCTGCGCCCCCTTTGCCGATCTGGCGTGACGATCAATCGTCATCGTCGTTGTCGTCGCGCCCCAATCGTTTGCCGCGTTTGGCGCGACCGTCATCATCGTCATCGTCATTCACGCGGCTGCGGGAGATGGTATCGCGCGATTTGCGGCTGTTGCTGACGCGACCGTCATCGTCGTCGTCATCATTCACGCGGCTGCGGACCACGCTGTCGCGGGCATTGCGCGCAGGCGTTGCCCGGTTGCCGTCGCGGCGGTCGCTGCGCTGAATGTCCTGACTGATCAAACGCCCCGTCCGCGCATCATATTTCAGTTCGATTTTCTGATTGCCGCGACGGGCCTCGACCTCGATCTTGCCGTCGTCGCGTTCGATTTCGATCTGGCTAAAACCTTGGGCGCGCAGTTGTTGGCGAATGTGGCTTTCGGCCGATTGAGCGATTGCGCCGCCAGCCATGACGGCAAAAACGGCGGCGATTCCGATGGTGCGAAACATGACGATCTCCTTTTCTGCTGGTCATGTGTGGGAGTTACGCGCGCCCGCCGGGTTTATTCCGCCGCATCGCGATTTTTCGCGCCAATCGGTCGCCGCCCCAGCAAACGCAGCACAATCCGCCGCCCCGCGACCAGGACCGGATAGACCAGCCGCCCCCGCGCCGGACTGGCAAAGACCCAACGCGCCAGCCCCCACACCCCGCGCGGCTGCGACATCGCCAGCAAAAACGCCATGGCCCCATCGCCATACATCACGCGCCCCCGATGACGCACCGCCATACCGCGATCCAGATCCAGCCCCGCGCCGATCTGCGCCACGCGCGGATCATCCCCGCGCGCGTCGATCAGATCCACCGGCCCAAGACGGCGCAACGCGACCATGCGGGTGAAATCCGCACAGAACGGACATTCACCGTCATAAACAACTTCGATAAGTGAATTTTCATCTGTCATGTCGGAATAACGTGCCGCGCCGCCCGTTATTCCGCAAGATGCAGAGGAACACCGCCATGAAAAACCTGTCCACCCCCGTATCCATCCAGTCGCTGGCCGCGTTTCGGATTATGTTTGGCCTGTTGTTGGTGTGGGATTGCTGGCGGTTTGTGAAATACGACCGCATCGCGCGATACTGGGCCGATCCGCAGGTGCTGTTTCCCTATCCGGGGTTTGGTTGGGTCACGCCACTGCCGGAACCTTACCTGACCGGGCTGTGGATCGGGATGGGCGTTGCGGCGGCCATGGTGGCTGTGGGGCTGTTTTACCGGGTGGCCAGTGTCGCGTTGCTGGTGATCTTCAGCTATTTCTTTCTGCTGGATCGGGCCGAATATCTGAACCATTTCTATCTGGTGATCCTGTTCGCGGCGCTTCTGGCGGTGATGCCCGCGCATCGGGCCTGGTCGCTGGATGCGTGGCTGCGGCCCGGTCTGCGGTCGGACACCGTGCCTTATGCCGCGCCGTTCATGCTGCGCGCGCAGATGGAGATTATGCTGATCTATGCCGGTCTGGTCAAACTGACGCCCGACTGGCTGGCGGGGCAACCGTTAGAGCTGTGGCTGCGTGGCGCAGATAATCCCGGCCCGTTCGGGTTTCTGTTCGCCTATGACTGGTTTTTTCCGCTGGCCAGTTGGGGCGTGATCGCGCTGCATGTGCTGGGCGCGCCGCTGTTGATGTGGAAACGCACGCGGCTGGCGGTGTTTCTGGTGTATTGCGCGTTCCATATCTCGAACAGTTTTTATTTCAATATCGGGATTTTTCCGTGGATGACGATTGCCGCCACGACGATCTTTTTTGCCCCCGATTGGCCGGGGCGGTTGCTGGGCCGCGCGTCAGCCCCCGCGCCCGCCACGCGCCGCCTGCCGGGTGCGGTGCTGGCGGTCATGGCGCTGTGGCTGGCGGTGCAGATCGCCCTGCCCGTGCGCGGCGCGATGTTTGACAGCGACATCCGCTGGTCCGGCGAAGGGCATCGCTTCAGCTGGCGGATGCGGATTTACGACCGTGACGCGTTCGGCAGCTTTCTGGTGACGGCGCGGACTGCGGATGGCACCCCCGATCAGGTTTGGCTGATTGACCCGTATCACTATCTGACCGCGCGCCAGACGGGCAAAATGATGACCCGCGCCGATATGATCCACGCCTTTGCCGCGCATCTGGAACGCGAATACCGGGCCGAAGGCTATGCCGATATCGAGGTTCGCGCCGACATCTGGAAATCGCTGAACGGTCGCCCCTATCAGCAATTCATTGATCCGACGGTGGATTTGACGGCGGTTCAGAACCACCCCCTGCGCCGGAATGACTGGATTTTGCCGTTGCAGGTTCCGGTCTGGGGCGCGCGGGACGGCAACGCGCGCGATTGGGATGACCCGTCACCCGAGGACGAGGTTTAGACCGCCCTCGGCGCGAACAAAATCACCGCCGCGCCGATGATGCACAGCACCGCGCCCGTCATGTCCCAAATGTCGGGGCGGTGTCCCTCGACCGCCCACAGCCAGATCAGCGTGGCGCCCAGATACACCCCGCCATAGGCGGCAAAGGCCCGCCCCGCAAATTCCGCCGGCGACAGCGCCAGCAAAAACGCAAACAGCGCCAGCGACGCCGCGCCGGGGATCAGCCACAGAACCGAGGCCCCCGCCCGCCACCATGCCCAAACCGCGAAACAGCCCGCGATTTCGGCAAATGCGGTCAGCGTGTAAATCAGCAATGCGCGCGTCATGATGCGTCCTTTCGTCCCGCCGCACATCTGCGTGACACGCATTGGCATGGCGGCATTTCGCGGTCATCTGTCATCAACCACGAAAGGACAAGCCATGAATCGCCGTCAGTTTATGATCCTTGGGGCTGCGTGTGTGCCGGTGATGGCGCGCGCGGCGGACGCCCCCGTCATCCACATCGTCAAGGATCGCAATTGCGGATGCTGCACCGAATGGGCGCGGGTGTTACAGGATGACGGGTTCCGCGTGACGATGGAAAACCAGATCGGCACCGTTCTGGCGCGTCACAAAATCGACAGCGGGATCCCGCTGGATATGACATCCTGCCACACCGCCCATATCGACGGTTACGCGATCGAGGGCCACGTTCCCCCCGCCGATATTCGCCGCCTGCTGGCCTTGCGCCCCGATGCCGTGGGGCTGGCCGTGCCGGGGATGCCCTATGGCTCGCCCGGCATGGGTCCGTGGGATCAGCGCGACGCGTTCGACGTGTTCCTGATCGCGCGCGACGGCACGGCGCAGGTGTTCACCCATTACGACGCGGCCTAAAGGCGCGTCACGCCCCCCGGTCGCGTTCGTTTTTGGCCCAGAGCCAGCCAACGAACATCCCTTTGATATAGCGCAACAAAACCAGCGTGATGACGGTGCTGGCGATGCCGTTCACCAACAGCAGCGTGATCGGATCCCAGCGGAACAGCACCCAAGAAAACCCGATCATCGGGATCAGCAGCAGCATCACAATGGTGATGGTGAAAAACGCAGGCCCGTCCGCGGCGGGATATTTCGCCAAAGGTTCGCCGCAATGGTCACATTCCTGAACAACGGTCAGATAGCCGTTGAAAATCTTACCTTCGCCGCATTTGGGGCAGCGCATCATGAAACCGCGCCACAGCGCCTCGGATTGCTTACGCTCGTCTTGCACGGGATGCTCCTTGGTGATTTGGGGTGGCGATAGCAGATGTGGCCGCGCTTTGCACCCACCAAAACCCATTGCCCTGCGGCGCGTTTTGCGCCATCACCACGCAAACGGCCCCGTAGCTCAACTGGATAGAGCAGCCGACTTCTAATCGGCAGGTTGAGGGTTCGAGCCCTTCCGGGGTCGCCATTGCACGGATTATTGATGGATACAGAGCCGAACCAAAGGTTGCGCCGTTTTGTGGCGTGGGGGCTGGATAGGCTGGCCCGGTTGCAGCGTGCGCATCTGGCGGGTTTTATTATTGGCGGGATTATGCGCTAAAGGGCGTCCCGCCAATCAAAACGGCGGGGGTTTATAACTCGGACCCCAATCCGTTTCGTTCGTTTCCTGCACCTGCCATGTGTCGCGAAAGGCCACATATTCGCGCCGCAATTCGTCGTAAAATGCCTGCATCCGGGCGCGGGTGGACCCCGGACGAAAGCACAGCCCCGACCCGGCATAAGGCCGCCGAACCTTCAAAGTTATAAACATCGACGAATAGCAGCATTTCAAGGCAATCATCGGGACGCGGCGTATGATCGGCGCCTTTTATATGTGCCACTGTCCGCCATTTTGGCGGCAGAAACGGAAAAACGTCGTTCGGATAAAGTGCCAGCAGAATGTCGGGTTCCGTAGGTTCCCAATAATCGGCTTCGTTTGCTTTCAGAACGCGGCGCAGCAGGGGCAGAATCCCACATTCCCGATATTCGCACCCCGTGATCGCGCCATATCCGCTTTTGGCTCAGTGGTCGCTCAACCGTTTCAGGATCGCGTCATTGATCACCGGCTCACCGCGCCAACGCAGCCAAATGTCGTAATAAACCCAGTCATCTTCTAATTCGCGGTATTTTATTTCCAGCGACAGATCGTCGTCGATCAGAATTGCCATATGCGGGGTTTCCTGTTTACCGGCCCTTTATCGGTGAATTGACACAGGGTTCCAGCATGCGCCGGATGGCGTCCAATTCCCTTTGCGCGCGTTCGGACAAGACCGCAGGCCGTTCACCGCTGGTCATCGGCGGGTATTCCGGCGCGTCGGGGATCAGGCCATGTTCGCGCTGCAATGCAATGATGCGCCGAGCCTCTTGGATGTAATCGTCGCGGTTTCCAAAATCTGGCAAGGCTTCCATGACGGCCAAGCGATCCGCTCAGCCCTGAACGTCGAACAGATCAATATCGTAAAGCAAAATATCGACGTTCATCATGCCGTTATTTGACATTCCACGCCCCCCGTCCTTCAGCGAACGGTAACGCGCGCCCGCCTAGACATCCACCCCCTTCATCCCTTCGTCGGTATATCGCGCGCCCACCACCGGCAGCGCGTGAACCGCCGCTTCCAGCCGCGCGACGTCATCAACCGACAGCCGCACATCAACCGCACCGGCATTATCGCGCAAATAGCTGACGCGCTTTGTCCCGGGGATCGGCACGATATCGTCGCCCTTGGCCAAGAGCCACGCCAAAGCAAGCTGCGCCGGGCTGCACCCCTTATCCGCAGCCATGCCCAAAACCACATCGACCAGCCGACGGTTCGCATCAACCGCGCCATCCTGAAAACGCGGCAGCGCGTTGCGGAAATCGGTCTTATCAATATCCATGCCGCCTTGGAATCGTCCCGTCAGAAACCCACGCCCCAGCGGCGAATACGGCACGAACCCGATGTCAAGTTCGCGACAGGTCGGCAGGATCGCGCGTTCCACATCGCGCGACCACAGCGAATATTCCGTTTGCACGGCGGTAATCGGATGGACGGCATGGGCGCGGCGGAGGGTCGCCTCGCTGACCTCGCACAACCCGATGCGATCAATTTTTCCTTCAGAAATCAGGTCGGCCAGTCCGCCGATTGTTTCTTCGATGGGCCGATCTTTCTCGATCCGATGCACATAATAGAGGTCGATCCGTTCGACACCCAACCGCCGCAGCGACGCCTCGCAGCACCGGCGCGCATAGGCCGGGCTGTTGTCGATGCGGCGGCTGTATTGCCCCGGTTCGCGCACGATCCCGAATTTGGTGGCGATTTTCACATCCGCCCGGTGCTGGCGCAGAAACTGGCCCAGCAGAATTTCATTGTGATGCGGTCCATACATATCGGCGGTGTCAAAGAAATCAATGCCCAAATCGACCGCAGCGGCCAGCGCCTGCATGGCGTTCGCGTCATCGCGCGGGCCGTAAAATTCGGACATACCCATGCAGCCCAGACCCAGCGCCGATACGCGGAACCCGTCGACCAATGTTCGTTTTTCCATAACGCCCCCTATTTCCTTGCCTTGCACGCGCGATCTGTGCAGCGATACATTGCCACAACACCGCCGCGACATATTCAGCAAACTGCGGAGAGGGGATTTCCATTATCGGAAAGCGCATCGACAAACGGCTGGTCTGGGATGACGCCAAGGTCTTTCTTGCCGTCATGCGGACCGGCACGCTCAGCGGCGCGGCGAGCGAATTGGGGCTGGGTCTGGCGACGGTCTCGCGCCGCATTGACCGGCTGGAACAGGCGCTGAATGTCGCGCTGTTTACCCGCCAGCAGTCCGGCTATACGCTGACCGCCGATGGCGAACAGCTGATCCCAAGCGCGACCCTGATGGAGACGGCGGCGTCCCAGCTGCGCAGCGCCAACCAGCGGGCCGAAATCGCCGGCACCGTGCGACTGGCCACGGCCGAAAATCTGGCGACCGGCCTGATCCTGCCGCGGCTGCCGGAACTGACGGCCAAGCATCCGGGCCTGTTGATCGAATGCGTGACCGACATCGCAACCGCCAATCTGCATCGCCGGGACGCCGATATCGCGCTGCGTATGGTGGAACCGGAACGCGGGAATGTCACGGTCCAGAGGCTGGGGACGCTGGGTTACGGCCTCTATGCCGCGCCGGGTTATCGGGCGCGTGGGGACGACACCGACGCCTTTATCGGCTGGGACGAAACCCACGCGCATCTGCCCGCCGCGCAGTGGATCGAACGCACCCTGCGCGGCCGCCCCCCAGCCCTGACGACCACATCGCTGTCATCGCAAATCGCTGCGGTCAAAGCCGGGCTGGGCCTCGGCGTGCTGCCGCATTTTCTGGCCCAAGATGCGGGTTTGGATTGTGTGGCGGCCGATCTGGACATTGATCAGGCGATTTATCTTGTCACCCATTCCGACCTTGCGCAGGCCCCGCGTATTCAGGTGGTTGCGGAATTTTTGCGTGATGTTGTTCGGGATAATCGTGGGCGGTTGAGTGCTGGGGCGGTGTGATTTGTCAGCTTTTTAAAATACAGCCCCTTTTTTCAGGTGAGGAAAAAAGAGGGGGCTGATTGGCATACGCACAAGCTGTAACGGGCGCCTATCGGCGTTTTGCGAAATAACACCTGCACCGCGGATAGGCCCGCGCCGCGAAGCCAAAGATGCGATGCTTGACTAACCCGCCGGCAGCCAGAATGCCGCAAATCCGATCCGGCAGGTTTGCAGAAAATCAGAAATGAACGCCTCAATGATCGGCGTGTTAATAGCTATTATCAAACCGCCTATCATTATGCTCGCCAACAGGACGACCAAATGATCAGTGCAGACCTTGGCAGTCAGCTTAGGATTTATCGCCGATATGGTGGATCCCGGCAAATATAAACGAGGTTCTGCGCGAAAATGTCTGATTATTGCAAAAGCGCAAGATGCGGCCGTGTTCCCGGCGCGTGATCGGCGCGGTCCATGCAGAGCCGTCAAACAATCGATGCCGTTTCGCAGGCTTTGCTGATGGCCGTCTGGCGGCGAAAGCCGAGGAACAAAACATACGAGGAACGGGATGCTGTCGCCCACCGAGTTTGAACGACAGCATGTGATGAGGCGCGACGGCGTCTAAGAAACGCGGGGCTATTCATTCACAGGTTGAACCAGATTCGTGAGTCACGGAAGCTGGCTCACGACCTCCAGCACATTGCATATTCATGGGTGAAACCATGTTTACAGGCCCGCTTCCCGACCAGCCCGCGCCTGAACCGCCAGTTGCACCGCTGCCGAGATCAGTTGCTTGTGACGCGCCCCCCCCCCCCCGCGCGCTGAACGGGATGGTTACGGGTCGGTTCGCCTGCATCTCTGCGTCCTTGTGACTGGAGGTCAGCGGCAGCACGCCACCACCGGAAAGCGCGGAATGAACCGGAAACGGAAAGCTGCCGCGTCTCAGGATCAGGGCCTAATCAACTTTTTGGTGAA
>NZ_JAUNTW010000020.1 GCF_030538495.1 Paracoccus sp. (in: a-proteobacteria) | reverse complement strand
AGCGCGGGCTGGCGGGCTCACGCGCATCGACGGCGGCAGCAGCCGGAGCGCGGAGTTCAGCGCCAGCCCGGTCGGTGCTGGCTGGATTATGACCGGGCTGGCCCCTACCATCCGAAGCGCAAACAACCGGAAGGAGGGATTCGATGGAGCGATATGTGATGGCTGCGCAGGCTCGTGTAGATGAGCTGCTTGAACTGATGTCCGAAGAGCAGCGAGATCTGCTTGAGGCTTGGCTCGAAGACAACTTGGACAAAGAGCTGGCCAACTTCATTTTAACCCCCTCTGATCGCATTCAGCGACTGGTTGGCCAGACGCCCGCAAAAGACCTTCAGTGGGTTCAGAAGACGGCGCGCCCGACCTTTGTTCGGGAGTGGCTTGCGGCACGTCATTGGGCGATTGCATCAGCCAATGCGCTAGCGATCGCAGCCGAGTTGGCCGACACTCGGGGGAGGAGCTATCGCAAGGCAATTCAAATCGCAGTTCCAGTTGCCGAGCGATGGCTGGACCGACCATCATTAGATGATCTGCTACACCTTTCATTTGACGCCCTATGAACCAGAACGGCAGGCCGACGCGCGGCACGTCGCGCCAGTTTGTTGTGTGGCGCGGCAGACGGCGCTCGCGCTGAAGGTCAGCGCGCGGCATGAGAAAATATGAAGCATCCACCACAGCTCGCAGCCGCAGCGTGATCGCGTTCCGGGCACTGGCCAGCAGGGCGACAGCATCACGGCCATTCAACTCACAGATCAGGGCGGTCAGAAACGGGCCGCGCTGATGTTCCGGCATCTCGCTCAATGCCGAGCGCGCGATTTCGCGCAGATCATATTTAGCTTCGGGCATCACGCGGCCTCCTTCGATTTTCGTGGGCGGGGGACATCGGCTGGCCATTCCAAATCGGCGGGCCAGTTGTCCGCGAACCACTGCATCAAACGTGCAGCGGTTCGGGTGCGGCAATCATAGCCGCGTTCGATCATGTTCTTGAAAAAGTCGCCCTTGCCCATCGCGCGCATACTGATGGCGTAATGGGTCACGCCCTGATGGGCGGCGAGCATTTCGGCGAGTGCGATAAGGGCCTCACGGGAGCTTAACCTCTTCGGTTCAGCGTCCTTTTCTTGCTCCATAGATGGCCCTAACGCTTCGGATTTCCATTCCGGATAGACAAGCATTGCCAGATGACGCCGATACCTTTTGAAATAACAGTTCATCAGGCTGCATCCTTTGACTTAACAGGCCGGGGGATCGAACGCGGCCATTCCAGGTCAATCGGCCAATGATCAGAGAACCACTGCATAATGCGGTCGCGTCGAGCCAAGGTGATCCCAACCTTTCCCGCGAATAGCGCAGGTAAATATGAACCCCGGCCCGACGCGCGCAAACTTGTAGTTGTCGCGGTCCAGTTGCGATGGGCGGCCAACGCATCGGCCAAGGCGGCAATTGCCATTATGTCAGAATTGGCTTTCATGCCAACATATATAGATGGCAGATTTGCCAACTTGCAAGAAAAATCTTGCACTGCCTGTGCTTTGTTGGCAGTTCTGCCAACATGACTAAGGATCAGCTTCTTTCTGTTATCAAAGCGCGCCTAAAAGAGCGCAGAATGACGGCTGCGGAAGCGTCAATTCAGGCCATCGGCAACCCATATTTGATTACGAATATGAGTCGTGAACGGTATGGGCTGCCATCCATTGAAAACCTTGTTGCTTTAGGTGCCGTGCTTGGGTTGGAGTTGCGTTTTGGCCCACCCAGCGACACCGGATCAGTTCTCGCAGCGGAGATTGCCGGTGACGACTTTGCCGCGGTCCAGCGCTACGACGCTGCTTTTTCAGCTGGGCCGGGCGCAACCAACAGTGATAGCGCACCCACCGGCGCTATCGCTTTTCGTCGCGACTGGTTAGATCGGGAAGGCATCAGCCCCGGTGCTTGCATGGTCGTCAGTGTCAAGGGCGACAGCATGGCGCCAACCCTTTATGATGGTGATCTGGTTTTGGTCGATCGCCGCCGCACCACACCAACTAGCCGCCGCATCTATGCCTTGGTCGGGCCGGACGGTGACGCCCGCATCAAACGGTTGGAGCGCCTGTCAGCGGGCCTCCTCCTCTTATCCGATAACGACACCACCCCATCAGAGCTGATCCCAGCCGTAGACGCCGCCCGCGTCCGTATCTTGGGGGAAGTCGTCTGGTGGGGCCATACAGTGAGGGACTGAAAATGACCGAGAAAGAGGCGGCTAAGGCCGCGCCCACCATGCACAAAAAAGGCTACTTCGAGACAATTTCTGTAGCAGGATTGATCGCGCTGCTACTCTATCTTGTCTCGGCAATTTTAGTCGTCATTGCCATCACGACCGATCCGGTCCGCATCCCTCGGACGCTGCCATACAGTGGCGTGACCTATAACACCTACGACAATTCAGCCCAGATCTTCAATTTCATGGCAGCTGGGTCGGTGCTTCTCACAGCCATTTTCTTCAGCTGCATCGACATCATCATCCGCACCTTACGCGACATCCGCGACCGGCTGCCGCCCCGACATTAATTTGGCGTGAGCGCCCAAAATCAGTTGTATGTTCGGGGTCGGTTCTTTTCGCTGCGCATCGCGGTTTTTCTTATTAAAAACAACGAGCTTTCCGAACATACAACTGAGCTCCCGAACTTCCGGCCCTATTTGTATGTTCGGCCCGCAGCCCAGCCACCGTCAGAGCCACCATTGACGCCGTTAAAGGGCATGTTTTACGGGGTATTAACGCCTCTCACGAGGTCCGAGCTGCAACTTGTCCTGGAACGCCCGCACGCCGCAAAACGGCCCGATTCCTGCGACACTGAATGACAAGCCGAACACATCGCCCCGCAGCCTCTTCACGCCGACAATCGCCTTATTTTACTGGCCCTTCGCATCACTTCGCACATCTTCGGGCCTCTTCGCAGAACAGTGAAGATATGTCTGTCAAACATCAGCCAGTTTGCGTCCCATGCGGCCGCCCAAAAGCTGGCGCGCACCGGCAGGCAAGCCTTCGGTCTGGGCCAGTTCGGGGAACAGGGTCAAAAGCTCATCCCGCGCGGCTGGTGGGATCGAACGCAGCGCCTGAACGCCCGTGTAAAGCGTTTCCGACCACGCACCGTTCGACAAAACAACTTCGTGGCGATCAAACAGCAGATGGATATACGTCACGTCGGGTTGATCCACAATTTCGATCCCGGCAACAGATGTCAGATGTTTGGCCGCGACCAGCACCTCCATCGTGCCGAACATGCGTTGCGCGATCTTGGAGCGCACCAGAACCCGGTGTTGCGGGCTGACCAGCAAATCAGCGGCGGGCATCCCGGCACCAAGCGCGCCCTGCGAGATGCGCACAGGCCGCAGATTTTCGCGTGCCGCAAGCCCGGTCACATCCGTAACACCCTTCCAGCGCAGCGGCTGCGGGCCGTTGTCGCAGGTCAGCACCAGATCACCCACGCGCAGCGTCTCGATGGCGCGCGGCCCGTCGGGTGTGTCGATCAAGGTGCCAAGGGTAAAGCAAAGAACATTCGTATTTTCCCATGTCAGCTGATCGGCCGATTTCACATCGTCCAGCACCAGATGCAGGTTCGGCGCCCAATTCAGGATGCCGTCCTCGGCCCAGTCGGCGCGCATCCATGCCAGCGCATTTTTGTAGGCGGTGCCATTATCTTGGTTATACAGCGCCAGATTACCCGCCGTATAATACCCGCCCGTCTGATAGGGAAAACCCTCGGCGCCAAGCTCGGGATATTCGATGATCTCGCCAAGATTGACAAAGTTGTTGTTGGACTGATCGTTATCGCCCAGCGTGCTGCCGTCGGTGTCCATAAAGTCAGAGATCGTGACCTTCAGACCCACCCCCGGGTCCACAATAAACAGATCCGCCCCCGCGCCACCGGTTAAAAAGATCTCGGCATATTCGCCCTGCGCAATCAGCGTATCGTTACCATCACCGCCATAGGCCGTTACCTGAGGCACAAACCCCGTCTCGGGGTCACCGAAATCGTAAACCGTGATCCGGTCGTCACCGTCACCACCATAAACAACCGTGCTGTCTCCGCCCGCCGCTATGGTGTCGTGGCCGGTGCCGCCATCGACAACTGAATCCTTCCCGTATGCCACGATGTAATCATCGCCCACACCGCCAAAGATTTCGGAATTGTCGCCCTGAACATGGATCGCGTCGTTCCCATCACCGCCATAGACGAGGTTGTCGTCGCCAGAAACGTCGATGGTGTCATGACCGCCGTCGCCATGAACGGCATTGTTCCCCCCGAACACCCAGATCGAGTCATCACCGTCGCCCCCGCTGATCTGGTTGCGATCGCCCGTGACGCTGATCGTGTCATTCCCCGCAGCGCCGGTGATCGTGTTGCCGTGGCCATCCACCTCGATCACGTCGTCGCCTGCGCCGCCGTCCACATTATTCAGGTCGCCAATCGCGTCGATGCGGTCATGGCCTTCGCCGCCGCGCAGCGTGTTGCTGTCACCGGTCGCTTTGATCGTGTCGTTGCCATCATCACCGCGAAGCTGGTTCAGGTTCCCGTCCACCTTGATCCAGTCATCGCCTGCGCCGCCATCCAGCAGGCCGCGGCTGGTCGCGCCGCCATACAGCCTGTCATCGCCCACGCCACCAAGAAGCGTATTCTGCCCCCCCGCCGCGATCAGCGTGTCATTGCCCGCGCCACCGTCAAGATAGCTGTTCCCAACGCCCGAGGTAATCGAGTCATTGCCACCTTCGCCATGGATGCGATTGTTGCCGTCATTGCCGATCACGGTGTCGTTGCCCGCACCGGCCCAAACCGTGTCATTGCCCGCGCCCGTGTCGATAAAGTCGTGGCCTTCGATGGTCGAACCGGCATTGCCCAGATCGCCAAAGATTTGATCGTTGCCGTCACCGCCAAACAGCCGGTCATTGCCCGCGCCGCCGATGATCAGGTCATTGCCCGCACCGCCGTCGATGGTGTCATTGCCATTGCCACCATCCAGGCGGTCATTGCCGGCCTCGCCATAGATCAGATCGTCGCCGTCACCGCCCAGCACGGTGTCGTTGCCCGCACCGGCCCACACCGTATCATTGCCCGCGCCAGCAACCAGCGAATCGTTATAGGCGCTGCCGATCAGGCTGTCATCGCCGCCATTGCTGCGCACATCGACCGCCCCGCCCGAGGCCGATGCGTCGATGGTGTCATTGCCCCGATCAGTCGTTAAAACCTCGATCCCGGTGAACTCGGTCGTCGCCGGAGAGCTGTGCGACACCGAGCTGCCCGCCCCGGCCGGTCCCGCAAACGTAACCGTATAGGTGGTCGCGCCAATAAAGCTGAGCCGGTCGTTCCCCTCACCGCCGATAATGGTGTCATGGCCGGTTGTGTCCGTGTCGCGGATCAGAAACACGTCATCGCCCGGTCCGCCATCCAACAGGTCGCTGCCCGGCCCGCCGTCAAGCTGATCATTGCCCGGCCCGCCGATCAGCGTGTCGTCGCCATCCTGACCATACAGGGTATCGTTGCCCTCGCCACCGTCGATATAATCATCGCCACTGCCGGGCTGATTCACCGTCCGGGTTCGTCCGCCGAAAATCTCGTCATTGCCACCAAGGCCGTAAATCGTGTCATCACCGTTCGTGCCATTCAGGCTGTCATTACCTTCAGTGCCCGTGATCACAGACATGGCTTATTCCGATCTAAAGTGGAGAACGCCTCGGCCCATCGAGGTCATTAACGCATATAGTCGCGCTTATCCTAACCCATCAATAAAAAATTTCGTGACGTTGCGACCCCTTCATAAAATCATTGAAATTAAACGATAATTTGTCGATTTCGATGACCTGAGTTTCCTCAGATTTCCGACCGGGCCGTCAGAGACTGAACAAATGTCCATTTTGACCGTGCCGACCCGCATAACCATGATTGCTAAATGTTAGCTTTAGGCAGGTTTTTCGCGAGTCTCAGAAATGATCATCGACAGCGGATGCCAGCCACGCCCTTGGGCAAAATAAAATGCAAACAGCAAGACAAAAGACGATGCGTGAATCCAAATTTTGTTATCTCATTCATTCTATCGGCAATACGTTATCAAAATTCGCAACAGGCGGCGTCGGTTGACGCGGGGGGCTTGCGGTCCGTCACGCAGCCCAAGCGCCGACAATATCGGTTGGGTCGCGCGCAGCCTTGGGCTAAGATGTAATCACATGTGCCACGAGGTGACCTCATGCAAATCGCGGTTCTTTATGTCTCGACGCTGATTGTGTTTCTGGTGATCGACATCATCGGGATCACGCAGATTATCCGGCCTGTGTTTGAACGCCATGTCGGGCATTTGCTGGCCGATCCGTTCCGGTTGGGACCGGCAGCGGCGTTTTACGCGGCCTATATCGGGGGGGTGCTGTATTTCGTGTCCCTGCCAGCCTTGGCCGATGGGCGGGCGATCAACGCGCTGATCGGCGGCGCGCTGATTGGGGTGATGTGTTACGGCACCTATGAATTTACCAACTATGCCACGCTGCGGGATTGGTCGCTGCAACAGGTGGTGATCGACACGATCTGGGGCGGCGTGCTGACCGGGTTTTCGGCTTGGGCCGGGGTGATGGTGACGCAGTGGATCGCGCGCTGATCTTTGGCGCGACGGGCGGGATTGGCGCGGCGGTTGCCCGCGCATTAACGGCGCGAGGGGTTCAGGTCACGGGCCTGTCGCGGGCGGATGGGCTGGATGTGACCAACCGGTCGGCGGTTGCGGCGGTCGCCGCGCGCATCACCGGGCCGTTTGATCTGATCTTCAACGCCACGGGCGCGCTGACGGCGGGCGGTCCGCCGGAAAAGACCATTGCGGCGGTTGATCCCGACCAGTTCGCGGCGCAATTCGCGCTGAACGCGACGGGGGTTGCGCTGCTGCTGCGCCATTTCGCGCCGATGCTGGCGGGGGGCGGAGTCTTCGCGTCGCTGTCGGCGCGGGTGGGGTCGATTGGCGATAATCGCTTGGGCGGCTGGATCAGTTACCGCGCGGCCAAGGCGGCGCAGAACCAGATCCTGCGCACCGCCGCGATTGAAATTGCCCGCAAAAACCGGGGCGCGGTTGTCGTCGCGCTGCATCCCGGCACGGTGGCCACGTCCCTGACCCGCGATTATGCCGCGCGCCATCCGACCATCACGCCGGACCAGTCGGCGCAGGCGCTGCTGGCGGTGATCGACCAGCTGACGCCCGATGACAACGGCACATTCTGGGATTGGAAAGGCGCGCGCGTGCCGTGGTGAAGATGCGCCGCAAATCCGACCTGCCCACGAAAATCTGCGCGACCTGCGGGCGGCCTTTTGCGTGGCGCAAGAAATGGGCGCGTGACTGGGATCAGGTGCGTTATTGTTCCGACCGCTGCCGTGGCGCGCGCGGCACGGCGACGGGCGGGGGCAAGGCATCGTTGGGCTGAACCGGCGTCACCCGCCACCATATCCCCGCAAACCCGCCAAATGCCGCACCGCCGCATCGCGCAGGGCCGCCTGTTCCGCGTCCGGTTTTTTGCGCCATGCCGCCACGATCATGCGCATCCGGTGATTGGCGGCGAACCGGTCGGCATGGCGCGCGATGAAATCCCAATAGAGCGCGTTCCACGGGCAGGCCCCCTCGCCCGTCCGCGCCTTGGGATCAAACCGGCAGCCCCCGCAGTAATCCGACATCCGGTCGATATAGGCCGCACTGGCGGCATAGGGTTTGGTCGCCAACACTCCCCCATCCGCGTGCTGCGACATGCCGATGGTGTTGGGCAGTTCGACCCATTCAAACGCATCGGCATAGACGCCCAGATACCACTGATGCACCGCGTCGGGGTCCGCTCCGATCAGCAGGGCATAGGTTCCCGTCACCATCAGGCGCTGAATATGGTGGGCATAGGCGGTGTCAATCGTCTGCGTAATCACCTGTCGCAGACAGTTCATATCCGTGTCGCCGGTCCAGTAAAAATCCGGCATCGGGCGCGTGGCGTTCAGCGCATTTTCGCGGGCATAGTCCGGCATTTTGAACCAATAGACCCCACGCACATATTCACGCCAGCCGATGATCTGGCGGATAAAGCCTTCAACCGATTCCAGGGGCGCGCGGCCCGCGTGATATTCGGCCTCGGCGCGGCGGCACAGGTCCAGAGGGTCCAGCAGCCCGATATTCAGATAGGGCGACAGGATCGAATGATACATCCACGCCTGCCCGGTCAGCATCGCATCCTGATAGGGGCCGAAATCGGGCAAGCCGTCGCGCAGAAAACGGTCCCGCGCGGCCATGGCCCCCGCCCGCGTCACCTGCCAGTGAAACGGGTGCAGCGCGCCAAAATGATCGGGGAAACGCGCGGCGACCATATCCTGAACCTGACCCGTGATCGCGTCATCCGCGCCCTGCGGGGGCTGCGGCAGAAACAGCGACCCGGCGGGCGGTTTGCGGTTTTCGGTGTCAAAGTTCCACCGTCCGCCAATCGGTTCATCGCCATCCATCAGCAGCCCGGTTTTGCGCCGCATCACGCGATAGAAATGTTCCATCACCAGCGTTTTGCGCCCCACAGCCCAGTTGGAAAAATCGTCGCGGCTGCACAGGAACCGGCTGTCGTCGCGGATCAGAACCGAGATGTTCAGCGCCGCGTCCCAGCCCTGCATCTGATCCCACAGCCGCCATTCGCCGGGTTCGGTCACCACCACCATATCGGGGCTGTGCGCGGCCACTGCATCCGCCACGGCCCCCAACAAATCCGGCACGCCGTCGGTCAGCGGGCGATAGTCCACCCGCCAGCCCGCATCCCGCAATTCCTGCGCGAAATGACGCATCGCCGCGAAAATCAGCGTCAGCTTTTGTTTGTGGTGATCGGCGTAATGGGCCTCGGCTGCGACCTCGGCCATGATGATGATGTCGCGGGCGGGATCGGCGCCGGCCAGCGACGAAATATCGGGGGTCAGCTGATCGCCAAGGATCAGAATAAGCCTCATAACAGCGGGTCGATCTGGCGGCGAATGGCACGAGACCCCGGCCCGGTGATGCTGCGCCATGTGTCCACGATCTGCCCGTCCGGCCCGATCAGCACCTTGTTAAAGTTCCAGTTCGGGCTGAACCCGTGGCTGTCCCGCACCCATGCCCAGAACGGATGCGCGTTGTCGCCCCGGACATGGATAATGTCGGACATGGGCAGGGTGATGCCGAATTGCAGCGTGCAGAATTCGCGCACCTTTTTTGCGTCGTCCAGTTCCTGGTTGAAATCATTCGACGGCGTGGCCAGCACCACCAGCCCGCGCGGGGATAGTTCATCATACAGCGCCTGCATCCCCTCAAGCTGCGGGGTAAAGCCGCACAGCGATGCGGTGTTGACCACCAAAACCGGACGCCCGCGCCAGTCGGCGGTGTTCAGCGTGCCGCCATCAATCGACGGAAAGCGAAAGCTGGGCGCGTCCTGCGCCATGGCGGGCGATGCGGCCAAGGCAGCGGCACAGGCGATAAAGACACGACGCTTCATGCGGTTTTCCCTCGAACACATTGCGCCGCCAGCAGGGCGATGCCCAGCCCCGACAGCGCGACGATATCCCAATTTCCGCGCGGCGCATTGGCGGCGATCACCCCCAACAGCGCCCAGCCGACCGCAAACGGATAGCCCCATTCCGCCACCCGCGCCCGTTGGATCATCAGCGCCGCGACCAGCACCACCGACAAACAGATCAGCGCGGCCAGATGCGGCGACAGGACGCCATAGCCGCCCAGCACAACGCCCATCGCAACCCCCGTCGCCGCCGTCAGCCATCCGGCATAGATCGCCACGGGCCGCACCTGCACCCATGGGTCCGACGGCCCCGCCCGCCAGAACGCCAGCACCGCGCCCGCCCACATGCCCACGATCATCACCGTGGCGGCCACCGGCGCGCGATTGGCAACCGCGATCCAGAACACGCCGATGAACAGGCTGACCGCCAAGGGGGCGCGCATCGCAGCCCAATCGCCATCCCGGCGCAGACCGAACAACCCGCCCACAATCAGCCACGCATAAATCAGCCCCCAGATGGAAAACGCCCATCCGGCGGGCTGCACCGGCCAGAAATCCTGAACCACCGGGAATTGCGCGGGGGTAAAGCCGTTGAACCCGTCGCTGGCCAGCGGCGACAGCGCGAATAAAACGGTCAGGATCAGCACGATCAGCGCCAGGGGTCGGGTCATGTTACCAGCCTTTTTGTCAGGCGCAGCGCCACGCCATAGGGCAGCGCGCGCAACAATTTCAGCGCCAGCGTCAGCCGCGCCGGGAAATGGACCTCGAACCGCCGCCCGTCGAGGCCGCGCAGAATCGCCTTCGCCGCTGCATCCGGGGTCATAATCGCGGGCATGTCGAAATCATTGCGCTGCGTCATCGCGGTATCGACAAAACCGGGGCAGATCAGACGGATGTCGCGGTCGGGGCGTTCAACGCGCAAGGTCTCGGCCAGATTAATCACCCCGGCCTTGGTCGCGGAATAGATCTGCCCCTGCGGCAACCCGACATAACCCGCAACCGATCCCGTCAGCGCCAGTTGCCCGCCCGCGCGCAACAGCGGCAGAGCGGCGCGCGCGAACAGGAAACTGCCCGTCAGGTTCACCGTCACGATCTGGGCGGCGCGGTCGGGGTCGGCGTCGGTCACCTTGCCCGGATCATACATCGCGGCAAAGGTCATCGCCCGGTCCAGCGGCCCGATCTGCGCCGCCGCCTGTTCCAGCGATGCGCGGTCGGCGGTGTCACAGGGAACCGCCACAGCCCCCAATTCCCGCGCCAGTTCCGCCAGCCGATCCGCCCCACGCGCCGACAAAACCAACTGCGCCCCCCGCGCGGCATAGGCCCGCGCCACGGCGGCACCGATCCCGTCGCTGGCGCCCATGATCCAGATGCGGTCAGCCATGCGCCAGCCGATATTGCACCACATCCGTGCGCCCGGTTTCAAACACCGCGATGCAGGCCGCCAGATAGAACCGCCACACCCGGATAAACGCGGTGTCATAGCCCAGCGCGCGAATGTCGCTCAGCCGCGCATCAAACCGCGCCAGCCATTCGCGCAGCGTGCGCCCGTAATCGGGGCCAAAGCCGTGCGCATCCTGAACCCGCAGGCCCGCGCGCTTGGCCCCCGCCTGAAACCGCGACGGCGACGGCAACATGCCGCCGGGAAAGATAAAGCTGCGGATCATATCGCCGGTTTTGCGGTAGCGGTCGAAATAGGCATCGCCAATCGTGATCGTCTGAATCACCGCGCGCCCCTGATCGGCCAGCACCTGCGCCAGCTTTTTGAAATAGACGGGCCAGAAGCGTTCGCCGACGGCTTCGAACATCTCGATTGACACGACATGATCGTAACGCCCGGTTTCGTCCCGATAATCCTGCAACGCGATCTGCGCGCCCGGTCCCAGCCTCTGCCGCGCATAATCGGCCTGACGCGCAGACAGCGTTAACCCCTTGGCCGCGAAGTCGCCGCGCGCCAAGGCCCGTTCGGCAAAGCCCCCCCAGCCGCAGCCAATTTCCAAAATCCGCCCGCTGTCTGCGCCCAGACCATCCAGAATCCGATCATATTTCCGCATCTGCGCCGCATAGAGATCATCCCCCGCCCCATACAAAGCGGATGAATAGGTCATGCTGTCATCCAGCCACAGCCGGTAAAAATCATTGCCCAGATCGTAATGCGCCGCGATGTTGCGCCGTGACCCCGCCCGCGTGTTGCGGTTCAGCCAATACAGCACCCGCACCGCCAACCCCTGCAACCAACTGCCGTAAACATAACCGTCCAGTGCCGATTCATTGGCCAGCCCCCATGACAACAGCGCCGGCCAGTCGGGGCTGTCGCACCAGCCGTCGCGATAGGCCTCGGTCAGGCCAATATCGGCGCGGCTGGCCAATGCGGCCACCATGCGCCAGTCATGCACGATCAGGGCGGCATCCGGCCCCGGCGCGGCCCCTCCGAAATGACGCACCTGCCCGTCGGGCATGGTCAGCGCCAAACGCCCCACGCGCGCCGATTCCAGCGTTTTCAAAAAACGGTCGGCAAGCGGTCGATCAAACATCCGTGGTCCTGTCAGCGGTCGAATGGGTCTGGGTCAATTGCGGCGGTTTCGTGCGGTAACGCACGCCGCGGGCATACAGTTTCGCGGCCTGCCAGTGGATCAGCGCCATGACCCGTTGCGCCTGAAACGGCGCACGCCATGCCGCACGCCGCAGGCTGACGGGCGTCAGCGCCCGCGCCGGTCCGGTCAGGGATGTTCCCAGACTGCGACCGTCGCCGCGCCAATCAATCCACGCGCCGAACCGTCCGGGCGTGGTGTCAAAGCGGAACACATATTCCCCCGCCCGCGGCAAAAAGGGCGACACATGGAACCGCTTTTCCGCCGTGATCCGGTCAGAGCGCGTGATCGGCGCATCATCCGGGTGCCGGATCAGATAGCTGTGGCGTTCGCCAAATGTGTTCGACACCTCGGCCAGAACGGCGCGCAGCGCGCCATCCCGGCGCAGCATCCAGAAACTGACCGGGTTAAATCCGTAACCGCTGCTGCGCGGCAGGGTGATCAGCGTGACCTCGCCCGGTCCCAGCATTTCGATGATCTGCGCCATGCCGTAATCGCGCGCGCGGATGCGCCACGGCCAGCCACGTTCCATCTGCGCCAGCCGCGCGACCGGCACCGCCAGATAAGTGGCGCGATAGCGGAAATCACGCGCGGCATCGCCCCGCCGCCCGTGCCAGACGGCGCCATCAATCAAGGCGCCGTCCCAGATGTTCACCGCGTTACCCTGCATCCGCCCCCCACGGATCCGGCCCCAGCGGCCAGTTCACATTCAGCGATTGTGCCACACGCAGCGCCGATAACAAGCCGTCTTCGTGGAACCCGTAGCGCGTCCATGCGCCTGCGTAATGCACGCCTCCGTGCCCTTGAATATCAGACAGTTGCGCCTGCGCCGCCACGGCCTGCGCGTCAAATTGCGGATGCGCCAGAATGGCGGTGTCGTGGATGTGGTCAGGTTCCATTTCGGGGTTCAGCGTCACAATCAGCGGGCGCGGCGTGTCCAGATGTTGCAGCCGGTTCATCCAGTATGACAGGCTGATCGGCCGGTCTGTGGCCGCCTGCGGCCCGGCGGTGACATAGTTCCACGCCGCCCACACATTCCGCCGCCGTGGCATCAGCCGGGTGTCGGAATGCAGCACCATCCGGTTGTCCTGCGTGCGAAACGCGCCCAGAATGGCGCGTTCCTGCGCATCGGGGGCATCCAGCATCGCCAGCGTTTGCGGCGCATGGGTGGCGAAAATCACCCGGTCAAAGCGTTCCGCCCCCGCATCGGTCACGACCTGCAATCCGCCCTGTCGCGTCACCGCGCGCACCGGGCTGTTCAGCCGCACCCGCCCCCGCAGCCGCGACAGCACCGCATCGACATAGGCGCGCGATCCCCCCGCCACCGTCAGCCATTCCGGTTGGCCATTCACCGACATCAGCCCGTGATTATCGAAAAACCGGATAAAGGGCGCCGCCGGAAAATCCAGCATATCCCGCACCGGCGTGGACCAGATCGCCCCGGAAATCGGCAGCAAAAACCGATCACGAAACCCCGCGCCCAGCCGCATCTGGTCGATCAGATCCCCCAGCGATCCGGCGCACCCATCCCGAGGCGCATCGCGGAAAAACCGCAAAATGTCGCGGATCATCCGCCAATGCGCGGGGTCCGCCAGCCTCCGTTTCTGCGCAAACATCGCCCGCGTCGAAAAGGTGCCATATTCCAGCCGCCCGCCGCCGAAACTGGCCGAAAACGACATATCCGAGGGCGCCAACCCCACCCCCAGATGTTCCAGCATCGGAATAAACAGGGGATAGGTGCGCCGGTTGCACACGATAAACCCCGTATCCACCGCCACCCCCTGCGCCGTGACGGTGCGCGCATGTCCTCCGGCGCGGGGCTCGGCCTCGAACAAGGTCACATCATGATGCGGGTCCAACAACCACGCCGCACCCAACCCCGAAATCCCGCCGCCGATGATTGCGATGCGCATGATGCCCCCTGTGCCGTCAGGGGGGGTATGTCGGAAAAGGTAACGGCTGGACAGAGGGGAAAACGGGGGACGGGTGTTCTGCGGGCGAGGGGCAAAAGGTGACACATCGCCGCGTCAAAATCGACGGCAGCCCAGACGACATCAAAGCAAAAGCCAAATGCCCACCCTTATTCTGCCCGTTGGCGGATCGCCCGGCCGATTATCAGCAGCATCCGGCAGGTGCAGCCCGACCGGATCGTCTTGGTTGTCTCAGATGGCAGCAACGGCACAGAGCCATCCAACAAAGATTTGCCCGCCATCCACGCGGCGATTGGGCACCCTAAGCGAAACGAAAAGCCACGATCAAAGCAGTATCACACATTCCAGCGCAAACGATTTATCCAAGTCCAGCCCCACACTGGACAACCGCCGCATCGCCTTGCAGCGCACCCAGATAGGTGGCCGTCACTATGCAGAGCGACGTGACTATCTAAGTTTTTATCGTAGCAATGTGGGGAATTTGGCTCCGGCGGTAGGGATCGAACCTACGACCAATTGATTAACAGTCAACTGCTCTACCGCTGAGCTACGCCGGAACACGAGGGGGTGTATAGCCACAGCTTTCGCAGCCCGCAAGGGGGTTCATGACATTTTTTCAAAGGTGATGAAACATCGCCTTGGGGTGCAGGTTTTCTTGGGGTTTTGCGGCGCCGATGGTGGTCAGGGCGATCAAATGGGCCAGCACGTTGCGTTCGGCGGCGGCAAAAAGATGGGGCGGGATGTCATAGATTCGACGCGTCAGGCCCGCGGGCGTGTCGGGGGATTCGCGAAGCGCGGCCAGAATCTGGGCGCTGCGGGCGCGGCGGTGATCGGCCAGTTCGGTGATGCGTTCCGGCCCCACGGCGTCGCCATGGGTGGGCAACAGGCGCGCCGGGCGCAGCATTGCCAGCCGGTCCAGCGACCGCATATAATCGGCCAGATCGCCTTCGGGCGGGGAAATGATCGACGACGACCAACCCATGACCAGATCGCCGCTAAAGACTTGATCTTCCCACGCAAAACCCAAGTGGCCGCCCATATGGCCGGGGGTGTGGATCGCGCGCAGGCTCCAGTCGGGCGTGGTGATGTCGTCATCATCGCGCAGGATGTGGTCGGGGGTGAAATCGTGATCGACGCCTTCGCCGCCGCCGACCAGCCCGGTTGCGGCCAGCTGCTGCATGATGGGCGACCGGCCCGCATCCGCGCGGCCAAAGGCAAAGACCGGCGCGCCGGTCATCCGCGACAACGCCCCCGCTCCGGCGCTGTGATCCAGATGGGCGTGGGTGACGAAAATATGGCTGATCCGCCCCCCACCCGCCTGCATGATCGCGGCCAGATGGCCCGCATCATCCGGCCCGGGGTCGATCACGGCAACATGCCGCAGCCCAATCAAAAAGGTGGTGGTCCCCGGCCCCGTCAGAGGCGACGGGTTGGGCGCCAGAATACGCTGCGGCTCTTTTAATGGGCGTGTCATGGGGGTAGCTTACGCGGGAATTGCGGGGGTTCAATGGCCAATCACAACACCAGCGGCCTGCTGCCGCGCGGCATTTACGGGCGCGCCGCGCTGATTTTGTTTCTGCCGGTCGTGGTGGTGACGCTGGTGGTCAGCGTCATGTTTTTGCAACGCCATTTCGAAGGCGTGACCCGCCAGATGACCGCCAGCATGGCACGCGAAGTCAGTCTGATTCTGCGGCGGATGGACCGGGCCGATGATCCGATGACGGCGATGCTGGCGGGCGAATCTATCGCCGGGCCGCTGGGCTTGACGCTGACCATGCCCACAGATCCGGTGGCGGGGGATCGGCGGATTTATTATGACTTTTCCGGCCGCATCGTGATCGAGGAACTGCGCGCCGCCATCCCCGACATCCTGTCGATTGACCTGGAAACCAATCACCGACAAGTTCACATCGTGCTGGCGGGCGAATTTGGACCCGTTTCGCTGGCATTTCAGCGGCAGCGGGTCAGCGCGTCGAACCCCCATCAATTGCTGGTGCTGATGGTGGTCACGTCCCTGTTGATGACCGGCATTGCGACGGTGTTTCTGCGCAACCAGCTGCGCCCGATCCGCCGCCTTGCCCACGCCGCCGAGGAATACGGCAAGGGCCGGATCGAACCCTATAAACCGACAGGCGCGTCCGAGGTGCGCAGCGCCGGCACCGCCTTTCTGGACATGCGCAACCGTCTGGAACGTCAGAACGAACAGCGTAAACTGATGATGTCGGGGATCAGCCATGACCTGCGCACGCCGCTGACTCGGTTGCGGCTGGGGCTGTCGATGATGGGGCCGGATATGCCGCCGGATGCGTCGGATATTGCCGCGCTTGACGCCGATATTGCCGAAATGAACCGGATGGTTGACGGCTTTCTGGATTACGCGCGGGACGAGGCGCAGGACAGCCCCGCCCGCCCCGAAGACGTGGCCGCGTTTCTGACCGCGATTTGCGCGGGCGCCGAACGGGCGGGGCAGAACCTGACCTGTCACGGGCTGGAACAGGCGCAGGGCATGGCGGTGTTTCGCGCCGATATGCTGCGCCGTGCCCTTGAAAACCTGATCGGCAATGCCGTGCGTTACGGCAGCCGCGCCGAACTGTCGGCGGTGCTGGGGCAGCGCAGCTTGCGCATTGTGGTTGACGATGACGGCCCCGGCATCCCCGACGACCAGACCGAGGCCGCGATGCGCCCCTTTACCCGGCTGGATGCGTCGCGGCACCGGCACCGGGCGCAGGGCTCGGGGCTGGGACTGGCGATTGCCGCCGATGTGGCGCGCGCGCATGGCGGGCAATTGCGGCTGGGGCGTGGCGCTTTGGGCGGATTGCGCGCGGAAATCATGATCCCCCGGTGACGTCTCGGTGACGCTGCCGTGACGCTGCGGGAAAATAGATTGCATTTTCACGGTCATATTGAATGACCGCCCCACCACCCCTAAATAGCGCAGAACGCAGGTGTTGCGCACTGCCAGAAGGGGGGCGCGGCATCGGGCAGGAAAGGATAATAAAATGAATGACTTCACCATGCAGACCTATCCCGTGTTGCCGCTGCGGGATATTGTCGTCTTTCCGCATATGATCGTGCCGCTGTTTGTCGGGCGCGATAAATCCGTTCGCGCGCTTGAAGCGGTGATGGATGGCGACACGCCGATCCTGCTGGCCGCGCAACGCGACGCGGCGGTTGATGAACCCGACGCGGACGGCATCTATACCACTGGCGTTCTGGCGAATGTGCTGCAACTGCTGAAACTGCCCGACGGCACGGTCAAGGTGCTGGTCGAAGGGCGCGAACGCGTGCAAATCACCGGCTTTGTCGATAATGACGACCATTTCGAAGCGGCGGCTGTGATCCTGCCCGAAACCGATGGCGATGACGCGACCGTCACTGCTTTGGTCCGCACCGTGGGCGAAGAATTTGAACGCTATGTCAAGGTGCGCAAGAACATCCCGGATGAGGTTGTGACCGCCGTGGCGGATGCGCAGGAACCCGGCAAGCTGGCCGATCTGGTCGCGGGCCATATGGGCATCGACCTGAAGCACAAACAGGAATTGCTGGACACGCTGGACGTCGCGGAACGTCTGGAAAAGGTCTATGGCCATATGCAGGGCGAAATGAGCGTTTTGCAGGTCGAAAAGAAAATCAAATCGCGCGTCAAAACTCAGATGGAGAAAACGCAGCGCGAATATTATTTGAATGAGCAAATGAAGGCCATTCAAAAGGAACTGGGCGACGGCGACGAAGGCCAGAACGAAATCGCCGAACTGGAACAGAAAATCGCCGCCACGAAATTCAGCAAAGAGGCCCGCGAAAAGGCCGAATCTGAATTGAAAAAGCTGAAATCCATGTCGCCCATGTCGGCCGAAGCGACCGTCAGCCGCAATTATCTGGATTGGCTGCTGGCCCTGCCGTGGGACGTGAAATCGCGCACCAAAAAGGATCTGACCCGCGCCGAACAGGTGCTGGACGCCGATCATTACGGGCTGGAAAAGGTCAAAGAACGCATCGTTGAATATCTGGCCGTGCAAAGCCGGTCGTCCAAACTGAAAGGCCCGATCATGTGCCTTGTCGGTCCTCCGGGCGTGGGGAAAACCAGTCTGGGCCGGTCTGTGGCCAAGGCGACGGGGCGCGAATTTATCCGCATCAGTCTGGGTGGTGTCCGCGATGAAAGCGAAATTCGCGGTCATCGTCGCACCTATATCGGGTCGATGCCGGGCAAGATCATTCAGGCGCTGAAAAAGGCGAAAACCACCAACCCGCTGATCTTGTTGGATGAAATCGACAAGATGGGTCAGGATTTCCGCGGCGATCCGGCATCGGCTATGTTGGAGGTGCTGGACCCTGAACAAAACGCCACCTTCGTTGACCACTATCTTGAGGTGGAATACGACCTGTCCGACGTGATGTTCCTGACCACGGCCAACAGCTATAACATGCCGGGGCCGCTCTTGGATCGCATGGAAATCATCAGCCTGTCCGGCTATACCGAGGATGAGAAACGCGAAATCGCGCGTCAGCATCTGTTGCCGAAACAGATCGCGGCGAATGGTCTGCGCAAGGGTGAATTTACCGTCACTGACGACGCGCTGACCCATGTCATCCGGTATTACACGCGCGAGGCCGGCGTTCGGAATCTGGAACGTGAAATCGCGAAACTGGCCCGCAAAGCCGTGACCGAGATCATGAAAACCGGCGTCAAAACCATCAATGTCGATGCCGCCAAGGCCGAAGATTATCTGGGCGTCCGCCGTCATCGTTATGGTCTGGCGGAAAAGGACGATCAGGTGGGCGTGGTCACGGGGCTGGCCTGGACCAGCGTCGGCGGCGACCTGTTGCAGATCGAGGCGTTGAAGCTGCCGGGCAAAGGCCGAATGAAAACCACCGGCAAGCTGGGCGATGTGATGAAGGAATCCATCGACGCGGCATCCAGCTTTGTGCGCTCGATCAGCCCGGAAATCGGGGTGAAACCGCCGGAATTTGACCGCCGCGACATCCATGTCCACGTCCCCGAAGGCGCAACGCCCAAGGATGGCCCGTCGGCGGGCATTGCTATGGTCACGTCCGTTGTGTCGGTGATGACCGGAATTGCGGTGCGCAAAGATGTGGCCATGACGGGCGAAGTGACGCTGCGCGGCAATGTTCTGGCCATCGGCGGTCTGAAAGAAAAACTGCTGGCGGCGCTTCGCGGCGGGATCAAAACCGTGCTGATCCCGGCGGATAACGAAAAGGATCTGGCCGACATTCCCGATAATGTCAAACAGGGCCTGACCATTATCCCCGTCAGCAATGTGCGTGAGGTGTTAAAGGCCGCTTTGGTCCGTATGCCCGAAGCCGTCGAATGGGATGAAGCCGCCGAAGAAGCCGCCGAGGCCGCGCGTCTGGCCGCACGTCGCGGTGACACCGTGCCGGGCGGGGCGACCGCGCATTAACCAAACGGGCCGGGGTGCAAACGCCCCGGCCCGATTACCGACATTCACATCAATGGGTTAAGGACGGCCAACTCGCCCTGCCCTTCGCCGCGCTGCGGCCAGCACCGCGCGCAGCGTGTCGCCGGTCACGTCGTCAACAACCGAGGTGTCACCGATGCCCGCGCCACGGTGAGCCGCAACTGGATTTCGACACTTTATCCTTTTTGATCAAATATATAA
>NZ_JAUNTW010000001.1:274745-314950 GCF_030538495.1 Paracoccus sp. (in: a-proteobacteria) | reverse complement strand
TATTGTCGGGGCTGCGCACAAAGGCCATATGCCCGTCGCGGGGCGGGCGGTTGATCGTCACGCCCGCATCCATCAGCCGTTGGCACATGTCATAGATGTTTTCGACGCGATAGGCCAAGTGCCCGAAATGGCGGCTGTCCGACGGCAGCCCGTCATCGCCATCCCAGTTAAACGTCAGTTCAACCGGCGTTTCCGGCTGATCCGGCGGCGCCATAAACACCAGCGTAAAGCGGCCCTTGTCGTTGTCGATGCGGCGCGTTTCCTGCAATCCCAGCAGGCTGAAAAACGCCATGGTTTTGTCCAGGTCTTTGACCCGGACCATTGTGTGAAGATACTGGATTTTCATCTTGGCCCTTTCCTGTCGGCGTGGCAAAGATAAACCCCAACCACGCCGGAGAAGTTTGATGCCGTTGACCCCCGAACAACAAGCCGAAATCGACAGCCAGCGGGCCAATCCGCATCACACGCTGCGCGCCGTTGCGCCGGGGATGGAACAACATCTGTATGTCGCGCATCCGGTGCTGGATCACGGCTTTATCCGCGTCGTGGATTATATGGGCGATGACGCCGCGATTTGTCAGGCCGCGCGGGTCAGTTACGGGCGCGGCACCAAATCGGTGCAAAACGACGAAGGGCTGATCCGTTACCTGATGCGTCACTGGCATTCGTCGCCCTTTGAAATGTGCGAAGTCAAACTGCACGTCAAACTGCCCGTATTCGTCGCGCGCCAATGGATCCGCCACCGGACCGCGAATGTGAACGAATATTCCGGGCGTTATTCGATCCTTGACCGTGAATTTTACATCCCCGCGCCGGACCATCTGGCCGCGCAGTCCAGCGTCAACAACCAAGGCCGAGGCGAGGTGTTGCAAGGGGACGAAGCGCAGCGCGTCCTGAACCTTTTGCGCGATGACGCGATGCGCAGTTATGACAATTACGAAGCGATGCTGTCGCAGGACGGGCAACAGGGGCTGGCGCGTGAATTGGCGCGGATGAACCTGCCCACCAATATCTATACCCAATGGTATTGGAAGGTGGACCTGCACAACCTGTTGCATTTCCTGCGGTTGCGGGCCGATTCCCATGCGCAATACGAAATCCGCGCCTATGCCGATGTGCTGTGCGATATTGTGGCGGATTGGGTTCCGGCGGCGTTTGGCGCGTTCCGCGATTACCGCATGAACGCCGTCAGCCTGTCGGCGCAAGCGGTTGATGTGCTGCGCCGCCGTCTGGCGGGCGAAGTCGTGACGCAGGAAAACTCCGGTATGGCCGCGCGGGAATGGCGCGAATTTCAGGCGGTGTGGGAAAAGGGGGCGTAACGCCCCCTTTTTACTCTAACGCCTCAAGCTGGTCGATCAGCCCTTCGATCATCGACAGCCCTTTGTCCCAAAACGCCGGGTCGGTCGCGTCCAGACCGAACGGAGCCAGCAATTCCGTGTGGTGTTTCGACCCGCCCGCCGCCAGCAAATCGAAATATTTCGTCTGAAAATCGGGCAGGCCATCTTCATAGGCGGCATAAAGCGCGTTCACCAACCCGTCGCCGAAAGCATAGGCATAGACATAGAACGGCGAATGCACGAAATGCGGAACATAGGTCCAGAATGTTTCGTAACCCGGCATGAATTCAAACACCGGCCCCAGCGATTCGGCCTGAACCGACATCCACAGCGCGTTGATGTCATCCGGCGTCAGTTCGCCTTCGGCCCGCGCGGCGTGCAGTTTGCATTCAAAATCGTAAAACGCGATCTGGCGGACGACGGTGTTAATCATATCCTCGACCTTGCCGGCCAGCAGCGCCTTTTTCTGCGCCGGGTCGGTGGTTTTCGCCAGCAGCGCGCGGAAGGTCAGCATTTCGCCAAAAACCGACGCGGTTTCGGCCAGCGTCAGCGGGGTGGATGCCAGCAATTCGCCCTGATCCGCCGCCAGCCGCTGATGCACGCCATGGCCCAATTCATGCGCCAGAGTCATCACGTCGCGCGGTTTTCCCAGATAATTCAGCAAGATATAGGGATGTGCGGTCGTCACGGTCGGATGCGCAAACGCGCCGGGGGCCTTGCCCGGTTTGACGGCGGCGTCAATCCAGCCCTTGTCAAAAAACGGCTGCGCCAGTTCCGCCAGACGCGGCGAAAACCCGGCATAGGCATCGGTAACGGTCTGCTGCGCGGTCGGCCAGTCGATCAGGCGCGGGGTTTCCGTGGGCAGGGGGGCGTTGCGGTCCCAGACCTGCAATTTGTCCAGCCCTAACCACTTGGCCTTTAACGCATAATACCGATGCGACAGCCGCGGATAGGCGGCGGTCACGGCGTTGCGCAGGGCCTCGACCACCTCGGGTTCGACATGGTTCGACAGGTGGCGCGCATGTTGCGGGCTGGGCATGTGGCGCCATTTGTCTTCGATCGCCTTTTCCTTGGCCAGCGTGTTATGGATGCGCGCAAACAGGGTCACGTTTTCCCCGAACACACGCGCCAAAGCACGCGCGCCGGTTTCACGCCGGGCGCGGTCGTGATCGGTCAGCAGGTTCAGAGTCGCCTCAAGCCCCAGCGTTTCGCCATCCACGTCAAAGGTCAGCGCGGCCAGCGTTTCGTCAAACAACCGGTTCCACGCGGCGGCCCCCACGACCGAATTGTCGTGCAAAAACTGTTCCAATTCATCCGACAACTGATGCGGACGCATGGCGCGCATCCGGTCAAACACGGGCTTATACCGCGCGGGACCATCGGCGGCGGCGAACACCGCGTCATAGGTTTCGTCGGGTATCCGGTTGAATTCCAAACTGAAAAATACCAGCGGCGTGGTCATATCGGTGATCTGTCCTTGCAGATCGCCCATCATTTTCGCCCGCGCGGGGTCGGTCGTGTTCTGGTAATACCGCAAGCCGGCATAGGACATGATGCGCCCGGCCAGAATGTCGATGGTCTGATACGCCTCGATGCAGGTCAGCATCTGGGCCGGGGTCAGATCGGCCAGCCGCCCCTGATAAGCTGCGGCGAAATCGGCAACCGCGCGTTCCAGTTCGGCCAGATCATTGGCCAGTTCCGGTGCGTCGGGGGCCGGATAGAGGTCGGTCAAATCCCATTCGGGCAGGTTGCCAAAATCGGGGCCGGTGGCGGCGTCCTGCGCGTCGAATACCAGTGCGGGCATATGCGATCCTTTCTGTCAGTTGTGCCAGATGTGGACGCTGCGGCCGCGCGGCGCAAGGGTCGCGCCGGTGAAAACGCCCGCCGCGATGATCTGCGGCGGGCGGGTTTTTCGGTCCGATTACAGGTTCGGATACAGAGGGAAGCGACCGCAGAGTTCGCTGACCTCGGCCCGCACCTTATTTTCCACCTCGGCGTTGCCGTCTTCGCCATTGGCGGCCAGACCGTCCACAACTTCGACGATCCAGCGGGCGATCTGGCGGAATTCGTCTTCGCCAAAGCCGCGGGTTGTGCCGGCGGGCGCGCCCAGACGGATGCCGCTGGTAACAAAGGGTTTTTCCGGGTCAAACGGCACGCCGTTTTTGTTGCAGGTGATATGCGCGCGGCCCAAGGCGGCCTCGGTCGCTTTGCCGGTCACGCCTTTGGGGCGCAGATCGGCCAGACACAGGTGGTTGTCGGTGCCGCCCGATACGATGTCGATGCCGCCCTTCATCAGTTCGTCCGCCATGGCCTGCGCGTTTTTCACCACCTGCGCGGCGTAATCGCGGAAGGACGGATCCAAAGCCTCGCCAAAGGCCACGGCTTTGGCGGCGATGACATGCATCAGCGGGCCGCCTTGCAGGCCGGGGAACACGGCGCTGTTGATTTTCTTGGCAATATCCGCGTCGTTGGTCAGGATCAGGCCGCCGCGCGGGCCGCGCAGCGATTTATGCGTGGTCGAGGTCACGACATGCGCATGTGGCACCGGCGACGGGTGCTGACCGCCCGCGACCAGACCCGCGATATGGGCCATGTCCACCATCAGATAGGCGCCGACCTCATCCGCGATTTTGCGGAACGCGGCCCAGTCCCAGACGCGGCTGTATGCGGTGCCGCCTGCGACGATCAGTTTCGGTTTGTGCTGGCGGGCGGATTCGGCGATCGCGTCCATATCCAGCAGTTGATCCTGCTGACGCACGCCATAGCTGACGACGTTGAACCATTTGCCCGACATATTCACCGGGCTGCCATGGGTCAGGTGACCGCCGCTGTTCAGGTCCAGCCCCATAAAGGTGTCGCCCGGCTGCAACAGCGCCAGAAACACGGCCTGGTTCATCTGGCTGCCGCTGTTGGGCTGGACATTGGCGAATTCGGCGCCGAACAGTTCCTTGGCGCGCTCAATCGCCAGATTTTCGGCAATATCAACGAATTGGCAGCCGCCGTAATAGCGTTTGCCCGGATACCCTTCGGCGTATTTGTTGGTCAGAACGCTGCCTTGCGCCTGCAACACGGCGCGGCTGACGATGTTTTCCGACGCGATCAGTTCGATTTCGTCACGCTGGCGGCCCAGCTCTTTGGTGATGGCGTCAGCGATGGCGGGGTCGCGATCCGCAAGATCTTGGGTGAAAAAGGCGTTCATGTTTTGCATCCTCAGACGGCGGGGTTTGGGGTCTGATAACGTATTCGTGCCGTTGCGAAAAGCGGCAATTCCGGGGGGTTGTCATTCGCGGCTGTGCGTCCGATGCTGCGCGTTCATGACAGGGTTCGCCAATGATGCCACGCATCCATTTCACCGCCAGTCCCGCCGAACGCGCGCAGCGCGCGCTGCGTGCGCTGATCGGGCGGTATGGCGATGCGCCCCTTGACCGGGCGCACTATGTGGTGGCCTTGGGCGGCGACGGGTTCATGCTGCAAACGCTGCACGCGATGCAGGGGCGCGATCTGCCGGTTTACGGGATGAATCGCGGCACGGTTGGGTTTTTGCTGAACAGTTATACGGGAAATGATCTGCCCCAGCGTCTGGCCGAGGCCGAAGAAACCATCATCAACCCCCTGCGGATGCGGGCGACCTGCGTGGATGGCTCGACCCACGAAGCTTTGGCGATAAACGAGGTCAGTATGCTGCGCCAAGGTCCGCAGGCCGCCAAGCTGCGCATCCATGTGGATGGGCGTTTGCGGATGGAGGAATTGGTGTGCGACGGCGCGTTGATTGCCACACCTGCGGGGTCCACGGCCTATAACTATTCCGCGCATGGGCCGATTTTGCCGCTGGATTCGCAGGTCTTGGCGCTGACGGCGATTGCGCCGTTTCGTCCGCGCAGGTGGCGTGGCGCATTGCTGCCCAAAACATCCGAAGTCGTGGTCGAAGTCGCCGATCCCGACCTGCGCCCCGTCATGGCCGACGCCGACAGCCGGTCGGTGCGCCATGTCACGCGGGTGGTGATCCGCAGCGCGTCCACCGTGCAGCACCGGCTGTTATTCGATCCCGGACATGGGCTTGAAGAACGCCTGCTGCGCGAACAATTCGTTTAACCCGCGCAAATCTGTTGCAGCGCCAGCCATTGCGGGTCGGTCAGCAGATCGGCGGGGGTGACGCCGTGGCGCACCGGGTCACCGTCGATCAGCGCCACCACGCCAGCCCCCGTCGGGTCCAGACTGAGGGCATAGGGTTCGCTGGTCAAATTCCGCGCCCGCATCGCGTCCAGCAGCGCCGTGTCATCGGGGCGGGGCGGCGCGTCGGTCAGCAGGATTTCCCCGTAACCGGCCATGGCGTTGCTGGGCAGACTGCCCAGCGTCATCAGGCGCAGCGCCGCGCGAAACCCCGCATGACGCAGGGCCGCGCGCGTCACCGCGCGGTCGGTCTGCGCCAGTTCGGTCGACAGCAGATGGCCCGCCAGCACCTCGGGTCCGGCGGCTCCGGTCAGGATGTGACTGCCCGCGACATACAGGTTTCCCGGCAGACGCAGCGCGCCGTTCAGAGGCCCCGGCACCACAACGACCGCCGCGCCGTCTCCGACCAGCCCCGGCGTCATATAGTTCAGCACCGCCTGACCAGACGTGCGGCGGCAGACCGCGCCGGTGCTGCGTTCAATATCGGCCAGAACCGCCTGACCGACCATGCGCGCCTGTGCGGGCGGCGCGATATTGGCGGCGTGGCGGATCAGCGCGTCGGGCAGCCACAGCACCCCGGCAATCAGCATCGCGACAATCGCCACGGCGGTCAGCCCGCCGCGCAGGCGTCCGGGATGCGCGCGGCTGGCCTCGATCGCGCGATGCACCCGTTCGATGGCCTGAATCATCAGCGCGTCGTCGATTTCCACCGTTTCATCGGCGGCGTCCGGGCTGGGCGAATAAATCGCGGGCGTCTTGCCGGGGTTCAGCCGCGCCACGGCGGGCAGCGACCAATGCGTCAGCGGGCGTTCGGATTTCGGATCCAGCAGCATCAGCGTGGCGTCACCGACGGACACGACCACCTCGCGCAGTTGGGCGTCGGGGGTTTCACGCCACGCGCCTTGCGCCTCAAGTCGTTGAAATTCCGTCAGCGCCGTCATGATCCGGGATGTCCTGTTGTTCCCCTGACCATAGCCCGAACGCCGCCCCAGTCAATCAGATGGCGTCAATTAGCTGGCGGCGATCAGCATGCCCTTTTCCCCGGCCAGAACGCGCATCCGATCCTGCAATTTTTCAAAGGCCCGCACCTCGATCTGGCGGATGCGTTCGCGGGACACGCTGTAACGGACCGACAAATCTTCCAGCGTCATGGGGTCGTCGCGCAGGCGGCGTTCGATCAGAACGTCCTTTTCCCGGTCGTTCAGAACATCCATGGCCGACAACAGCATCTGGCGGCGGGTGTCCAGTTCTTCGGATTCGGCATAGGCTTCGGCCTGATTCGCGTCCTCATCCTCGAGCCAGTCCTGCCACTGCGCGACCGAATCGCCGTCGCCCGCGCCAACCTGCGCGTTCAGCGACGCATCGCCCCCCGACAGGCGGCGGTTCATGTCGATCACCTCTTGTTCGGTGACGTTCAGGTCATTGGCGATTTGGGCCACGTTTTCCGGGCGCAGATCGCCATCTTCAAGCGCGCCGATTTTCGATTTCGCCTTGCGCAGATTGAAGAACAGCTTTTTCTGCGCACTGGTCGTTCCCATTTTGACCAGCGACCATGACCGCAGGATGTATTCCTGAATACTGGCCCGGATCCACCACATTGCATAGGTCGCCAGCCGGAACCCCTTTTCCGGGTCAAACCGTTTGACCGCCTGCATCAGACCGACATTCGCCTCAGAGATCACTTCGGCCTGGGGCAGGCCGTAACCGCGATAACCCATGGCGATTTTCGCCGCCAGCCGCAGATGCGACGTGACCAATTGATGCGCGGCGTCGCTGTCTTCGTGATCGGCCCATGCCTTGGCCAGCATATATTCCTGTTCGGGTTCCAGCAGCGGGAATTTCCGAATCTCTTGCAGATAACGGTTCAGGCCCTGTTCAGGGCTGGGGGCGGGCAATGATGTGTAATTCGCCATCGGGGCAGCCTTTCGTCAGGGGATGAAACGCGACCCATTGGCCCCGGTTCCGTCCGCTTAACAGGTTTGTGTGAACTATGCGTTAACGCGCGGGCGATTAACAGGGTGAAACAGTCAACTTTGCGTCAGGCGCAGCGCGGCCAGCAGCGCGGCCATATCCTCGGGCAGGGGGCTGTCGAATGACAGCGCATCGCCGCTGACCGGATGGGTAAATCCCAGTTGCGCCGCGTGCAGCGCCTGACGCGGGAAATCCGCCGCCATCTGCGCCGCCGGACCCAAAGCCCGCCCCAAAGTCCGCCGCGACCCGCCATAGACCGGATCGCCAATCAGCCCCAGCCCGCAATGCGCCATATGCACCCGGATCTGATGCGTGCGCCCGGTTTCCAGCCGACATTCCACCAGCATCGCGGCGGGCGGAGCGCCGAACCGTTCCAACATCCGCGCGCGGGTGACGGCATGGCGGCCTTTGTCGAAATACACCGCCTGTTTCTGGCGGTCGGTGGCGTGGCGCGTCAATTTGGTGGCGATTTTCAGCACCGCGCCGTCTTCGAAACTGACACCGGGAACGCCGCGCAGGCGCGGATCGGCGCCGTCAATCACCCCATGCGCCAGGGCCAGATAACGCCGCTGGGCGGTGTGGGCCTCGAACTGCGCGGCAAGGCCATGATGGGCGCGGTCGGATTTGGCAACAACCAACAGGCCGGACGTGTCCTTATCAATGCGATGCACAATGCCGGGGCGACGTTCGCCGCCAATCCCCGAAAGCGTGTCCCCGCAATGCGCCAACAGCGCGTTGACCAGCGTGCCGTCGGGCGATCCGGGGGCGGGGTGAACGACCATTCCGGCGGGTTTATCAATAACGATCAGGTCGTCATCTTCGTAAGCGATGACCAGAGGAATCGCCTGAGGCAGCGTTTCCACCGATTCCGGCGCGGGCAGGGTGATGGTGTAGTCCTGCCCCTCGGCCACGCGGGCCTTTTGGTCGCGGACCACGCCATCCGGGCCGCTGACCGCGCCATCGGCAATCAAACGCGCCAGACGCGACCGCGACAGCGCCGCATCCTCTGGCACAGACAGGGCAAGCGCCTTATCAAGCCGCTCGGGCGGGTTGGCCGCAATGGTAACAATAAGGTTCGACATGACCGAAGATCATAGCGACTGGAAATCGGCTGCGAAAGCGGTTCCTGAACTGCGGTTCCTGAAAATGCTGGTCACGGGGCTGACGGTGGTGATGGGGCTGGGCATGGTCGCGGTCGTGGCGCTGCTGTGGCTGCGGCTGAACCAGCCGGTTTTGCCCGAACTGCCCGCGCAGATCACGCTGCCCGATGGCGCGCAGGCGGACGCCGTGACCTTCGCCCGCGACTGGATCGTGGTTGTGACCGATTCGGGCGCGGTGTTGGTTTACGACCGCGCCGGACGGCTGGCCGGTCAGATGCAGGTGGATTAAGGCGCTCACCCTTTCATCTTGGCCCAAATATCCCGGGGTGAGACGGGTCAAGGAAAAGGTCCAGTGGACCTTTTCCCCGGCGAACGCCCGCCCCACGGGGGCGGGCTGGGGGGCTGGCCTCCGGACCTTGAAATTATTCCGCCTCGTTCGCAGGTTTGGCGTTCAGATGGCCATAATTCTTGGCACCGATTTCGTCATGCAGCGCGATCTGCGTTTCCAGAAAATCAATGTGGCCTTCTTCGTCCGCGATCAGTTCCTCGAACAGGGTTTTGCTGACGTAATCGCCAACCTTTTCGCAATGCTCGCGCGCCTCGATATACAGTTTGCGGGCATCATGTTCGCCGGCCAGATCGGCCTCAAGCGTTTCTTTCAGATTCTGGCCGATGCGCAGAGGGTCCAGCTTTTGCAGGTTGGGGTGGCCTTCCAGAAACAGAATGCGCTGAATCAGGCGGTCGGCGTGGTTCATTTCCTCGATGGATTCGGCGCGCGATTTGTCGGCGATGCGGCCATAGCCCCAATCCTCTTGCAGGCGGTAATGCAGCCAATACTGGCTGACCGCCGTTAATTCAGACCGCAGCGCGGCGTTCAGATAGTCGATGACCTTGGTGTCGCCCTTCATGGCGTTTCCTTTCCTTGGTGGTGGATGTGGTCCGCAAGACCGGCGGCGCGACACCGACATTATCGCATCCGCGCATGGTCTGCAAAAACAGCGGCATACATCCGCCGCAATCGGCGCGTTTGCCCAATGCGTGATAGATCTTTCCGGGTGTGATGATGGTGTCGGGATCGGCGGCGCGCATCCAGTCGATGGCGGCGCGGATATCGTGGTCCGAAATTTGGGTGCAGTGGCAGATGATCATGGCGCGCTCCTTGCGGCGATAACTGACTGAAATCATCGGCTTTGTAAAGGCTTAGTTTTAAAGTCGGGTATTGCGCGCTTGACGGCGTGGGGAACCCGTCGCAGAACCGCGGTTATGAAGCTGTCTGATTTCGATTTTCACCTGCCCGAAGGGCTGATCGCCACACGCCCCGCCCGCCCGCGCAGCGCGGCGCGGCTGCTGCTGGCCGAAGGCGGCGCGATGTCGGATCGGCGCGTCAGTGATCTGCCGGATATTCTGCGCCCCGGCGATGTGCTGGTGCTGAACGATACCAAGGTCATACCTGCGCGCCTGACCGGCACCCGCACGCGCCACACCCCGCAGGGTGAAGCCACGGCGCGGGTGGAAATCACGCTGTTGGAACCCGTGGCGGATGGCTGGCGCGCCTTGGCCAAACCCCTGCGCAAAGTGCAGGTCGGTGAGGTGATCCGGTTCAGCGACGATCTGTCGGCCACGGTGACGCAGATCGCGGATGGCGGGCTGATCCTGCGGTTTGACGCGCAGGGCGATGCCTTTGACGCGGCGCTGTCGCAGGTGGGGGCGATGCCGCTGCCCCCCTATATCGCGGCGCTGCGCGCGCCCGATGCGCAGGACCGCGACGATTATCAAACCGTCTGGGCCGCGCATCAGGGCGCGGTTGCCGCCCCCACGGCCAGCCTGCATTTCGACACGCCCCTGCTGGACGCCCTGCGCGCGCGGGGCGTCGAATTTGTGCATGTGACGCTGCATGTCGGCGCCGGCACCTTTTTGCCGGTCAAGGTCGATGACGTGACCACCCACAAAATGCATGCCGAATGGGGCGAGGTGACGCCCGCCGCCGCCACAGCCATCAATCGCGCGCGGGCCAGTGGGCGGCGCGTGATCCCGGTCGGCACCACGGCGCTGCGCCTGATCGAATCGGCGGCGGATGCCAGCGGGCAGGTGCAGCCGTTCCGCGATACGACGCAGATTTTTATTTATCCCGGCTATCAATTTCGCGTCACGGATGGGCTGATGACCAATTTCCACCTGCCGAAATCCACGCTGCTGATGCTGGTTTCGGCGCTGATGGGCGCGGACCGTATCCGCGACATTTATCGGCACGCGGTTGATGACGGCTATCGCTTTTTCAGCTATGGGGATGCGTCCCTGTTCATTCCCTGAGGTCCGATGCTGTCTGTTTTGCGAACCACTTGGCCATTGCTGTTGGGTATCTTGCTGCTGATGGTCGGCAACGGGATGCAGGGGACTCTGCTGGGGATCCGCGGCGATATTGAATCGATCCCGACCTTTGAAATGTCCATTGTCATGTCAGGCTATTTCGGTGGCTTTCTGCTGGGCAGCCTGCTGGTGCCGGGGCTGATTCAGAATGTCGGCCATGTGCGGGTGTTCGCGGCGCTTGGGTCGATGATTTCCGCCGTGCTGATTCTGTTTCCGGTCGAACCGAACTGGATCGCGTGGACTCTGCTGCGGGTGATGATCGGGTTCTGTTTCTGCGGCGTGTATGTCACCGCCGAAAGCTGGCTGAACGCGGCATCCACGAATGAAAACCGGGGACAGGCGCTGTCGGCCTATATGATCGTGCAGATGGGCGGCATCGTGCTGGCGCAGGCGTTGCTGAACGTCGCGGACCCGGCGGGGTTCATGCTGTTCGTGATCCCGTCGGTGCTGGTGTCGCTGGCCTTTACGCCGATTTTGCTGTCGGCCAACCCTGCGCCGCAGTTTGAAACGATCAAGCGGATGTCGTTTCGCGACCTTTACCGCGCATCGCCGCTGGGCTGCGTGGGGGTGTTTCTGATGGGCGGCGTGTTTGCGGCACTGGCGGGGATGTCGCCGGTCTGGGGGACGGGCATTGGCATGTCGGTTGCGGAAATTTCGCTGTTCGTGGCGACCAGTTACGCGGGCGGGCTGGCTATGCAATATCCCATCGGCTGGATTTCCGACCGCTGGGACCGGCGCAAACTGGTGCTGCTGTTGGCGGGATTCGGCGGCGCGGCAGGGTTCGCCGTCATGGTGATGCAGCCGGGGATATGGGGGCTGATTGTGGTCGGCGCGATTATGGGCGGGGTCGCCAACCCGATTTATGCGCTGCTGTTGGCCTATACCAATGACCGGTTAGAGCCTGCGGATATGGCGTCGGCATCCGCCGGGTTGCTGTTTATCTATGGGCTGGGGTCGATGACCGGGCCGCTGATCACCGGCTGGCTGATGGGCGTGATGGGGCCGGACGGGTTCTGGTTCCATATGGCGGTGCTGCTGGCGGCGTTGTCGGGCTATGCGGCATGGCGGACGACGCAGCGCGCGGCTCCGACCAGCGACGAACAGGGCAGCTTTACCATCATCGCGCCCAGTGCCACCCCCGTCGCGATCGAGGCCGCCATGGACGAAGCCCAGACCGATACCCCACCCGCGACGGAAACGTGACATCATCACCCGACGGCTTGCCGCATGGCGGGGAATGGTTTAACGCTGAACTATCTTTCAGTCAGCGGGGGACGGAATGGCCCAGAATTTCGATATGGTGGTGATTGGCGCGGGACCGGGCGGCTATGTCGCGGCGATCCGGGGGGCGCAATTGGGGCTTAAGGTGGCCTGCATCGAACGCGAACATCTGGGCGGCATCTGCCTGAACTGGGGCTGTATCCCGACCAAGGCGCTGCTGCGCTCGGCCGAGGTGTTCCACCTGATGCACCGCGCCAAGGATTTCGGCCTGTCCGCCGACAAGATCGGCTTTGATCTGGGCAAGGTCGTTGATCGTTCGCGCGGGGTGGCAAAGCAACTGTCGGGCGGCATCGGCCATCTGTTCAAAAAGAACAAAGTCACCACCATCATGGGCGAGGCCAGGCTGGTCGCCCCCGGCAAGATCAGCGTGAAAACCGACAAGGGCAGCGAAGACATCACCGCCAAGTCGATCATCATCGCCACCGGCGCGCGCGCGCGCGAACTGCCGGGGCTGGAACCCGATGGCAAGCTGGTCTGGAACTACAAACACGCGCTCAAGCCGCCGCATATGCCGAAAAAGCTGCTGGTCATCGGTTCGGGCGCGATTGGCATCGAATTCGCGTCGTTCTTTAACACCCTTGGCGCCGATACCACCGTGGTCGAGGTGATGGACCGCGTTTTGCCGGTCGAGGATGCCGAAATCAGCGCCTTTGCGAAAAAGCAGTTCGTCAAGCAGGGCATGAAGATCGTCGAAAAGGCCACGGTCAAAAAGCTGGACCGCAAGGGCAGCACCGTGACCGCTCATATCGAGGTCGGCGGCAAGACCGAAACGCAGGATTTCGACACGGTGATTTCCGCTGTCGGCATCGTCGGCAATGTCGAAAACCTTGGGCTTGAGGCCTTGGGGATCAAGGTGGACCGCAGCCATATCGTCACTGATGAATACTGCCGCACCGGGGTGGATGGTGTTTACGCCATCGGCGACGTGGCGGGCGCGCCCTGGCTGGCGCACAAGGCCAGCCACGAAGGCGTGATGGTTGCCGAACTGATCGCCGGTCAGCATCCGCATCCGGTCAAGCCGTCGGCGATTGCGGGCTGCACCTATTGCCACCCGCAGGTCGCCAGCGTCGGCCTGACCGAGGCCAAGGCGAAAGAGGCGGGCTATGACATCAAGGTTGGCCGCTTCCCCTTTATCGGCAACGGCAAGGCGATTGCCTTGGGCGAACCCGATGGTCTGGTGAAAACCATCTTTGACGCGAAAACCGGCGAATTGCTGGGCGCGCATATGGTCGGCGCCGAGGTGACGGAACTGATCCAAGGCTATGTTGTCGGGCGTCAGTTGGAAACGACCGAACAAGACCTGATGGAAACCGTGTTCCCGCATCCCACCCTGTCGGAAATGATGCATGAATCGGTTCTGGACGCTTACGGCCGCGCGATCCATTTCTGAGGTCGCGTTTGTCGGAGAGCAGGGGGCGCTCGCGCCCCCTCTTGGCCGTTGGCCAATTCACCCCCTGAGGATATTTCAGCACAGAAGATAGGCGCGGTTCAGCGCGGGATCAGCCGTGTCACTCCAACCGCCGCCGCCCGCGCCAGTGCCGGGTCCAGCGACATGCCGACATATTCGCCCCGCCGCCACAGCCCCGCCAGATCATCGTAATGCCGCGAAAACGGGTGGCCGGATTGCCCGGTCGAGATGATGAACACCGAACTGTCCGGATCGGCCAGATCGTAAACGCCGCGGAAACCGGCCCCGGTCACGGCTTGAAATGGGTTCGGCGCGTGGCCCATCTGGCTGCTGCGCGCCACGGTGAAATCGCCGCCCGACACCGATTGGCTGATATTCACGATCCAGCCCAGAGCCGGCAGGCGGCCCAGCCCCGGATGCAGATGCCGCGCCTGATGCAGATCGCCCCATCGCCAACTGGTCACATCCGGGCCGAACCGTGCGGACAGGTCCAGAATGGCACGGTCCAGTGCCTGACGGGCGATCAGGGTGCAATCTTCGGTCGCGGCGCTTTGGATGATGTCGCACCATTGGGCCGCGCCGCCGCGATTGCGGAACACGGCGTCGATAAAGATGGGGTAAAGCTGGTTCAGCTCATCCGCCATCGGACCCAATTCATCGCGCACCAGCCGATCCTGCAACGCGGCCATCCATGCGGCGTAAAGCAGCGGTTCCGGCAGATGTTCGTTCATCGCGCCGTCCCATTCGGCCAGCAGGGCCAAGGCGTCCTGACGTTGCCGTTCGGGCGTGCCGGGGGCGGCGGGTTCGCCCGTGAACCACAGATCCGCGCCGACCAAGGGCAGCAAAGCGCGCGCCGATGGGCTGACAATATCGGTCTGCGCGGCGATCAGGCTGTCGCGGGAATGGACTTCTCGGTCGCCCAGCAGGCGTTGCAGGCGGGCGCGGCGTAGCCCTTGGGTCAGGGGTTCTTCGGTCGCGATGGTCAGGCCGTCTTGCGGTGCGGGTTGGGGGGTGATGGGACCGGTGCCGCGCCATGCGGTTTCGGTTTGCCAGCCGGGGGCGGGCAGGGCGCCTGCGGTCGGGTGATCGGGCGCGCGGTCGGGGGTGTGACCGGCGGCGACCGTGTGAATCGCGCCGCTATCGGCCAGCATCACGGTGAGCGCAGGCGCGACCACGCCGCGCAGGGCGTCCCGCGCATCGCCCATATTTTCCGCCCCCATCAGGCCGATCAGCGCCGACATGGTGGTGTCGTCCGTGCCAAGCCCCGTCCAACGAAGCGCCGGCACATGACCGGCAGGGATGATGTCGCGCAGCCCCGGTGCCAGACCCGGCACAACCGGGCCGTTCACCGTATCGCGCAGGGTGATGGTCTGGTCGTCGGCGTCCAGCACGCGGATCACCTCGGATCGGGTGTCAAAGTTGGTCCAGCCCTGTGCGCTGCGATAGCGGTTGGGGTTGCCGGGTTGGACCTCTTCGATCACCAGATCGGCGTCATCCAGACCCAGAGGCGTGACGCCCCAGGCCAGATGCGGATTGCGCCCCGACAAGATCAGCGGCATCCCCGGCACCGTCGCGCCGATGACTCCGCCCGACGCTAATTCCAGCCGCGCCAGATAATAGAGCGACGGCGCGACCAGCCCGATATGCAGGTCATTGGCCAACAGCGCGCCATCCGCCGCCGTCCGTTCCCGCGCGACCGCAAAGCCGTTGCCGCCCAGTCCCAGCCCCGGCGTCAGGATGGCAAAGGGATCGCGCGGCCCCGGCGCGGCGAGGCGTTCGGGCGGACCCAGACGGCCACCGGGAAACAGCGCCGCATAATCGGGCAGGGTGGCGGGGATGCCGGGGCGGGCCAAAACCTCGGCCCCGCGCGGATGGGCCAGCGACAGCCGCGCGCGCAGGGTTTCATCCTGCGCCGCCGTGGTCGTGGATGCCGCAATCAGCTTCAAAATGGCCAGCGAATCCGCCGGTTGCCAATAGGCGATGACATCGGGCAGCAGGAAAAATTCCGGCGCGCCGCGGCCCATGGCGCCTTCGTTCACGGTGGCGATCCATTGGTTCACGCCATTGGCATAGGCGGTCAGCGCCTGCATCGTCGCCGGATCCTGCGCCGTCAGCGATTGCTGCGCCCGCCGATACAGGCCCAGCCGCCGCGCCAGATCATCGGCGGGCAACGCCTGCGCGCCATAGATTTCCGACAGCCGCCCCTGCGCCGCGCGCCGCAGCAGTGTCATCTGAAACAGCCGGTCCTGCGCATGGGCCAGCCCCAAGGCGAAATACACATCGCGGTCGGTGTCGCCAAAAATATGCGGCACGTTTTCGGTGCTGCGCACGATTTCAACCGGCGCGCCGATCCCGTCCACCCGCAGCGTGGCGTTGTAATCGGGCAGCGAGCGGATCGCGAAATACCACACCAAAGCTGCGGCCAGCACGGCCAGCACGATCAGCCCCACGGTCAGCCGCAAAAGCCAGCGAAACATAGTCAGCATCTGCGGTCACGTCCTTGGTGTTGCCGGTTGACCCCGGCGCTGCGGGGTGGTGGTGTGCTGCATAGGACAGCCGCGCGCGCTTTTCAACGCGGCCAAAGCACAGGGGTGAATTATGGCGAAGGTCGCGTTTTTGGGGTTAGGGGTCATGGGCTTTCCGATGGCGGGGCATCTGGCGTCGGCGGGGCATCAGGTGACGGTCTATAACCGCAGCCCGGCGCGCGCTGAAGGCTGGGCGGGCCTGCATCGCGGCCATTTTGCCCCGACCCCGCGCGATGCCGCGACGGGGGCGGATTTCGTCATGGCCTGCGTCGGCAATGACGATGATTTGCGGCAGGTCTGCACCGGGCCGGATGGGGCCTTTGCGGGCATGTCGGCGGGCGCGGTCTTTGTCGATCACACTACGGTTTCGGCGCAGGTGACGCGCGAATTGGCGGGCGTGGCGCGACAGGCGGGGTTGGGGTTTGTCGATGCGCCTGTGTCGGGCGGGCAGGCGGGGGCGGAAAACGGCCAGTTGTCTGTGATGTGCGGCGGCGATGCTGCCGATTACGACCGCGCGGCGCCGGTGATCGATGCCTATGCCAAGATTTGCCGCCGGATGGGCGATGTCGGCGCGGGGCAGATGACAAAAATGTGTAATCAAATCGCCATTGCCGGTCTGGTTCAGGCGCTGTCCGAATCGCTGGCCTTCGCGCAGAAAGCCGGGCTGGACCCGGCCGCCGTGGTCGAGGTGATTTCCCAAGGCGCGGCGGGCAGTTGGCAGATGGTTAACCGCCACAAAACCATGGCAGCAGGCGAATTTAATCATGGTTTTGCCGTGGATTGGATGCGCAAGGATCTGGCGATCTGTCTGGCGGCAAGCGATGAAATTGGGGCGTTTCTGCCCGTTACGGCCTTGGTCGATCAGTTCTACAAAGAGGTGCAGGCCATGGGCGGCGGTCGTTGGGATACATCGTCGCTGATCGCGCGGCTGAACGCGGATTAACAATTGTTTCCGGACCATCTGCCGGGGTTTGGGCGTTAATCCACAATGCCGCAGACGCGGCCCAAACCCAGAGGTGAAAATGTCCGACCGAATGTTAACCGGCCAGTTGGAATGTCACATCACCGGCGTGGGCGATCTGGAGGCTGTGGGCGAAATGACCGTAACCGCCGCATCCGCCAGCCCGGACGGAAAGGCGCAGACGGGCGCGTTGATGTGGTTCGCCGATATTCTGGCAACATGTCTGGTTCTGGGCGATGCCGGAGTGCCGGGCGACAGCGACGATTTCCCTGCGGCCCAGATCCTGAACGCCTGCCGCACGTCTGTTCCGGCAATTGGGCGTATTACAGGAAAATGCGAATGGATCACCCGCGACGGGTCGTTAACCATGCTGCGCACGCGGCTGGTGGATGACAACGGGGAATTGCTGTTTGAAATGACATCGGCCTATGGCCGGTCGTGAAAAGCGGGGCGCATGGCCCCGCTTTCCGTGATCAGATCAGTTTGCCCATGGCAACGGCGGTATCCGACATGCGGTTCGAGAAACCCCATTCATTGTCATACCAGGTCAGGATGCGGACCAGTTTGCCCTCCATCACCTTGGTTTGGTCCATGTGGAACACGGACGAATGCGGGTCATGGTTGAAATCGCACGACACCAAGGCTTCGTTGGTGTAGCCCAGAATACCCTTCAGTGGGCCGTCGGCGGCGGCTTTGATCGCGGCGTTCACTTCGTCCACGGTGGTGTCGCGGCTGGCTTCGAACACCAGATCGACGACCGACACATTCGGGGTCGGGACGCGGATCGACACGCCATCCAGCTTGCCTTTGAGTTCCGGCAGAACCAGACCAACCGCCTTGGCAGCCCCGGTCGAGGTCGGGATCATCGACAGCGCAGCGGCGCGGGCGCGATACAGATCCTTGTGCATGGTGTCCAGCGTCGGCTGGTCGCCGGTATAGCTGTGGATCGTGGTCATGAAACCGCGGGTGATGCCGATGCTGTCGTTCAGCACCTTGGCCACCGGCGACAGACAGTTGGTGGTGCAGGACGCGTTCGACACAACGATGTCATCGGCGGTCAGCGTGTCGTCATTCACGCCGAACACGATGGTTTTGTCGGCATTGTCGCCGGGCGCCGAAATCAGCACGCGTTTCGCGCCGGTTTCCAGATGCGGCTGGCATTTTTCCTTACTGGTAAAGATGCCGGTGCATTCCATGATGACGTCCACGTCACCCCAAGGCAGTTCCGCCGGGTTGCGGATCGCGGTCACCTTGATCGGGCCGCGGCCCACGTCGATGGTGTCGCCGCTGACGGTCACGGTCGCCGGAAAGCGGCCATGCACGCTGTCATAGCGCAGCAGATGGGCATTGGTTTCCACCGGCCCCAGATCGTTGATGGCCACAACCTCAATATCGGTGCGGCCCGATTCGATGATGGCGCGCAGGACGTTGCGACCGATGCGACCAAATCCGTTAATGGCGACCTTGACTGCCATGTCTCACTCTCCTGTGCAGGTGATGTTTGCCGGTGTGTAGCGCGGCGTTTCCGGCGATGCAAACCGTCGCGGGCCTGAAATCCAATGGTTGCGCCAACATGCGGCGTTTGCGTGCAACATCAGCGCCAAAAACTGACATATTCGATCAAACGGTCCATCTGCCGGGCCGCAAACAGCGGCAAACCGCCCTGAAACCACAGAAAATCGGCCGCAAAAACGCCCAAGATGATCAGCAGCAGCGCAATCGCGATTGAATTGGTCATTGGCCCGTCCGTTCATTTTGTGGCGGATTATTCCTGATCGGCGGGCAATTTCAATGTCAGATCGCCCGCCTCTTGCAGGCGGCGGATGGCGGCGATGATGTCATTCTTGGCGTCTTCGATGTCTTGGGTGCGGGGTTTGCCCAGATCGGCGATTTCTTCGCGCAGATTGTCGGCCATGCGCTGCGACAGGTTCGACAGAATGAATTCCGCCGTTGCGGCGTCGTCGGGGTCGGGCGCGGCCAGGGCGCGCACCAGTGTGGGCTGATCGACTTCGCGCAGGATGCGGGGCAGGTCGCGCGGTTCGACGCGCGCGGGGATATGGGCAAAGATAAAGATCGCCTTGCGCACCCCGTCCGCGAACACCGTATCGCCATCCTCAAGCGCGCCCAGCACATCGTCGCGCAGATCAGCACTGGCAAAGTTCAGGATCGCGCCCATGCGGTCGGCGGCGGGGGTGTCGATGGCGGGGCGGGGCAGCGCCTCGGCCGATTGCAGCAGGACCAGACCGACCCGGCGCAGCGCCTGCGGGGTGACGCCGCCGGTCAGCGACATGGCCTGAGCGACACGCCGGGCGCGTTCGCGGTCCAGTTCGGTAAAGACCTGCGACGCCTTTTCCACCGGCAGTTTGGTGAGCATCAATGCCACCACCTCAACCGATTCGGAGACCGACAATTTGCGCAGCACATCCGGCGACAGGGCCGCGATCTGTTGCCACGGATCGCCGCGCCCCGCGATGACGGCATTGCGGCGCAGGCGGTCGTTGCTGTCATCCGACAGCCGCCCGCCCAGCATGGCCAGCGTCCCATCCAGATCGCCGGGAAAGGTCAGGCCAACCGATTCGAGATTGTCACAAAATTCGCTGATGATCGCGTCACGGGTGTGGCGGTCGATCAGGTCCATGCCCGCCATTTCTTCGGCCAAGGCCGTCTGGCTGTCATCGTTCAGCCGTCCCAGACTGACCATGTCGTCATCATCCAGCAGCAGCCGCACAATAACGGCTGCCTTTTGACGTTGGTTAAGACCCGCTTGCATATTCATGTTGCGCCCCAAAGATCAAAGTTGATCCCTTATAGGCGCAACATTCCTAATATCGGGTGAACGAAAAGCGAAAATTAGATCGCATTTTCATCAAATACACGGCGGAAAATCGTATCGACGTGTTTCGTATGATAGCCTAGGTCGAATTTTTCGTCGATGTCAGCGGGCGACAGAGCGGCGGTCACCTCGGGATCGGCCAGCAATTCCGTTTTGAAATCAGCGCCTTGTTCCCAGACCTTCATCGCGTTGCGTTGCACCAGACGATAGGCGTCTTCGCGCGACACCCCCGCCTGCGTCAGGGCCAGCAACACCCGCTGAGACATCACCAGACCCTTAAACTTGTTCATATTTTTCAGCATGTTTTCGGGGTAAACGACCAGCTTATCCACGACGCCAGCCAGACGGTTCAGCGCGAAATCCAGCGTGATCGTGGCGTCGGGCGCAATGCCGCGTTCAACGGATGAATGGGAAATATCGCGTTCATGCCACAGCGCGACGTTTTCCATGGCCGGCACCACGGCCATGCGCACCAGACGCGCCAGACCGGTCAGGTTTTCGGTCAGAACCGGGTTGCGTTTATGCGGCATGGCCGACGACCCTTTTTGGCCGGGGCTGAAATATTCTTCGGCCTCAAGGACTTCGGTCCGCTGCATGTGGCGAATTTCGATGGCGATGTTTTCGATCGACGAGGCAATCACCCCCAGCGTGGCAAAGAACATCGCGTGACGGTCGCGCGGAATCACCTGCGTGGAAATGGGTTCGGGGCGCAGGCCCATCTGGGCGCAGACATGTTCTTCGACCGCAGGGTCGATATTGGCAAACGTCCCGACGGCACCGGAAATCGCGCCGGTCGCCACCTCGGCCCGTGCGGCCTGCAAACGCGCGCGGCCCCGCACCATTTCGGCGTAAAACCGGGCAAAGGTCAGGCCCATCGTGGTGGGTTCGGCGTGAATCCCGTGGCTGCGCCCGATGCGCACGGTGTCTTTGTGTTCATAGGCGCGGCGTTTCAGCGCCTCCAGCACGCGGTCCATATCGGCCAGCAAAATATCGGCGGCGCGCACCAGCTGCACGTTCAGCGTGGTGTCCAGAACATCGGAACTGGTCATGCCCTGATGCACGAAACGGGCATCTTCGGACCCGATATGTTCGGCCAGATGCGTCAGAAAAGCGATGACGTCGTGTTTCGTCACGGCCTCGATTTCATCAATGCGGGCCACGTCAAACTCAACATCCTTGGCGCGCCACACGGCCGCGGCGTTTTCGCGCGGGATCACCCCCAGATCAGCCTGAGCGTCGCAGGCATGGGCCTCGATCTCATACCAGATGCGGAATTTCGTTTCGGGCGACCAGATGGCGGTCATTTCCGGGCGGGCATAACGGGGGATCATGGCGGACTCCTGTGGCTGTTGATGCGGCATAGACCCACGCGGCGGTGGGGGCAAGTTTTCGTGAACGATCCGCACCGCGCAGGGAACATTCTGGGCCGTCGGTGGGTTAAGATCACAAATCTGCAATCTCAGAGGTTCTGATGACCCGCAACACGATCCATCCTGAAATCACCGATGCCGCCCGCGACACCAACACCCGTTTCGGTGTCCGGCCCGCGCATCCCGACCATAAGATCGCAGCGCCCTATGCGTATCGCCGGATGCCGTCCAGCAAGGTGCCGCCATCGGGGGCGGTGACGCGCGACGGGCGCCATGCAAAGCCGGAACCGGCGCTGACGACGAAATTGTTGCTGTGGGGTGGTGTGGGTGCCGGTGTTCTGGGCGCGACCATGGGGGCGCTGATGATTGCGCGCCGTGTCGCGGATGCGGTCGATGGCGACCCGCGCCCCCCCCATTCCGCGCGCGCGGCGCAGGGCCATCACGGCGTTCAGCGTCTGGCCCCGAATCCCGTGCATCAGGACGAACGCGCGCGCGACGAAATGCGCCGCCGCGTGGCCACGCCGCGCCCGCGCCGGGGAAATATGGCGCAGGATCTGACCGATACCGCAACGGACCTGACCAATGGGCTGACCGGGATGGTGACCGCCATCACTGGCGCGTTCCACGCATTCCGCAGCGTGTCGCAGCAGGCGAATGGCATTGTCAGCGAATTTGCCGCCGCCGCGGATGAGCTGCGCAGCATCGCTCGCGTCCCGCGTGATCACGGTCACCGCGACGATGACGACCGCATGCATCGCCTGTAACGACGGAAAAGATTGACTGATGACCCACAAGACCAGCGTCTATGACGCGCTCTTTGACGAACTGGACGACGATACCAAAAAACGCTTTGGCCTTGATGACCCGGACGGGGCCAAGGCCGCTGAAAAGCAGGCGCAACTGGACGAGGACCGCGACGCCGATTTGCCCGAACCGCCCACCACCAAACAGGCGGTCGGGCGCATGGGGTTTCGCGATGTGATCACGGTCGGCAAAGGCGTGGTGCGCGCCATTGGTGAAGATCGCGTGACCTCGGTTTCGGCGGGGGTGACGTTCTTTGCGCTGCTGTCGCTGTTTCCGGCGATTACGGCGTTTGTGTCGCTCTATGGTTTGCTGGCGGATCCGTTGACCATTGAATCGCATATGAAAATGCTGGAACCCCTGATGCCCGAAGGGTCGCTGGACATCATCCGCGACCAGGTGCTGAAAATCGCATCCGCGCCGGGCAGCGCGCTGTCCATTGCGGGTCTGATGGCATTGGGGATTGCGTTTTATTCGGCGACCGGCGGGGTCAAGGCGTTGTTGTCGGCGCTGAATGTCGCCCTCTATCAGAAAGAGACGCGCGGATTCATTCGCCTGAATGTGGTCGCGTCGGCCTTTATGCTGGGCGGTCTGGTCATGGTGATTTCCATGCTGGGCGTGATCGCGGTGGTTCCTGCTGTGGTGCGCATGGTCCCGATGGGGGTGGGTGTTGAATGGGCGGTGACGCTGATTCGGTGGCCGATCATGTTCGGGGTGCTGTTGCTGGCCTTGGCCGCGTTGTATCGCTGGGGTCCGGCGGCACCGGACAGCCGCTGGCGGTGGATTTCGCCGGGCGCGATTTTTGCGGGGATTGCGTTGGTTATCACCTCGGGGCTGTTTTCGTGGTATGCGGCGAATTTCGGCAATTACAACGAAACCTATGGCTCGCTGGGGGCTGTGGTTGCGCTGATGACGTGGCTGTGGCTGAATTCGACCATTATTCTGGTGGGGGCCGAAATTAATTCCGAATTGGAACGTCATATCAAAGACAAAGCCGGCATCCCCGTGCCGGATCCGGGCGAAGGCCCGATGAAGACGCCGGCCTGATTACCGTTCCGTCAGCTTTAATTCGATCCGACGATTAAGCGCCCGCCCTGCGGGCGTTTCTTCGTTGGCAATCGGATGAGTGTCCGCAAAACCATTCGCAGACAAGCGATTAGACGGAAAACCCAGATTTTCCGTCAGCAGCCGCACCACGGCCAAGGCGCGCGCCTGGCTCAGTTCCCAATTGTCGCGATACCGCCCCTGACCGGACAGAGGCAGGTTGTCGGTATGCCCGTCCACGCGAATGATCCAGTCGATTTCGGGCGGAATATCGGCGGAAATATCCGACAGCAATTGCGCCACCTGCGCGATTTGCGTGCGACCGGCGGGGGACAGGGTGGCATCGCCGGGGGCAAACAGCACCTCGGACTGGAACACGAAGCGGTCGCCAACGACCTGCACCCCGTCGCGGCCCGACAGGATTTGCGACAGACGCCCGAAAAATTCGGAACGATAGCGGGCCAGATCCTGAGCCTCGGCCTCGGCGGCTTGGCGGGCCTGTTCTTCCAAGGCAAGCCGTTGGCGGGTTTCTTCGGCCGTGCGCAGCAGGGCGGCGTTCAGTTGGCGGCCCAGATCCTGCACCTGCATTTCGGCGGCGCGCTGATCGTCGCCCGCGACCGCCAGCAAGGCCTGCAACGACCCGATTTGCGCCGTCAACTGCGCGACCTGTTCGTTCAGCAACGCAACGCGGCGCTGATCTTCGGCCCCCATGGCGCTGGTTTGCGCCAGCTCTGCCTGCGCCGCGGCCAGCAACGCGGCCTGACGTTCGGATTCGGTCAGTTGCGCCTGTTGATCGGCGGTCAGGCGGTCGCGCGCGGATTCGGCTGCGGCCAGCAGGGTTAACGTATCTTCGGCCCGTTTTCGCTGTTCTTCCAGTGCCAGCGTCATCGCGGTTAATTCGGTATCCGCCGTTTCCAGCCGGTCACGCAGCAGGCGCGCGGCCTCAGCCTCGGCCAGACGGGCGGCATTGGATTCGGACAATTCGGCCTGCGCGGTCGCGGATTGCTGACGCAGATCATCGACCAAAGCCTGCAACGCATCGCGCCGCGCCGCATCCAAACGCGCAGCCTGTTCCTTCGCGTCAATTTCGCTGCGTGCGGCGGCAATGGCCAGTTCGGCGGCACTGGCGCGTTCGGTTTCCGCACCCAATTGCGCCTGAATATCGGTTAACGCCGCCTGATCCTGCGCGCGGGCGGCGATGAGGGTCGCAACCTCGGCCTCGAAATCGGTCAGGCGGCTGCGGGCGTCGTCCAGTTGCTGTTGGCTGGTGCCAAGCTGTGCCGACAGCCGCGCAATCTGCGCCGCACGGTCGCGCGCATCCGATTCGGCCTGTTGGGCGCGGGCGGTCTGGCTGGCGACATCTTCGGTCAGGCTGTCTTCGCGGGCCTGCGCCATGCCTAACGCATCACTCAGCGCCTGCACTTGCCGCGCCATTCCGTCAAGCCGTTGTTCTTGTTGTGAAATCGTCAGGCCCTGATCACTGATGGTCACGCCCTGCGTGTCGATTTGTTCGCGCAACGTGAATTGCACCACCATAAAGATGGTCAAAACGAACATCAGAACCAGCAACAGCGCGGTCATCGCATCGACAAAACCGGGCCAGATGGTGGCGGAAAAACGCTGGCTGGGCTGGCGGCGCAGCGCCATGTCAGCGATCCCCCGGATTGGGCAAATGCGCGTCGCGGGGCAGGATGTGGTCGGGAAAGCGGTCGCCAAAGCGCGCCGCACGCACCGCGCGGGTCAGGATCAGAATATCCGACCGCAATTCCGACAGCATTTCGTCGCGGCCTTCGTTCAGATCCGATGCAATCACGCGCAGGCCCGCCTCGACCCCGGACAGGTCCAAAGCGGCAGGGGCGGGCGCGTTGCGCAGCGCGCCTAAGATGCGGTCCTGCCCATCGGCCAGCCGGTTCAGCGCGTCGGTCAGGTTGCTGGCGCGCTGCGCATCGGCGGGGTTTTCGGTCTGGCTGTGATGGACCAAAGCCTCAATCGCCTGCGCCATCACGACGACGCGTTCATCGGCCATAAACGCCTGTTCTTCGCGCGCGGCGTCGCGGGCGGTGTGATAATCCTGCAAACGGTCCATCTGCGCGGCCATCTGTTCCAAAAACCCGGCCAGTGCCGCCTGATCCACGCCGTCGCCATCACCTGACGCCAGACTGACGCGGGTAAAGCCGGACATCCATTCTTCCAGTTCGCGATAGAAACGGTTTTGCCCGTGGGTGACGAACAGTTCCAGCAGGCCAACCACCAGCGATCCGGCCAGCCCCAGCAGCGATGATGAAAACGCAACCGCCATGCCGCCCAGTTGCGATTCCAGCCCCGACATCAGCCGTTCAAACACCTGCATCCCGGTTTCGCCATCCGTCGGAGCAAGGGCGCGGATGGTTTCGACAACGGCGGGAACAGTGGTCGCCAAACCGTAAAACGTCCCTAAAAGACCAAGGAAAATCAGCAGATTGGCAAGGTATCGGGTGATGTCGCGCAATTCCTCGATCCGGGTGGAAACGGAATCAAGGATCGACTGCGCCGCCCCGGTTGAGATCACCCCGCCCGCCGGGCCGCGCGTCCCCAACAGCGCCGCCAAAGGCGCCAGCAATCGCGGCGCCTGATCGCCCAAATCCTGCGTATGCTGACCGCGTTCGACCGTTCGCCTGCGCCGCGCGGCAAAGCGTTCGATCCAGCTGACCGACCGGATCAATTGCCCCACCTGCCAGAAACAGGCCAGAACGCCAATTGCGAAAACGGATAGGATTAACCCGTTAAGCCATTGGTTTGACATAAAGATCGGCAGGATACGACCATAGGTAAACCATCCGCCCACCGTGACCAGCACCAAGACCGTCAGCATCAGGATGATCTGACGGATGGGCTGCGAAAACCGTGGCTGCGCCGCCCCCGCGACCGAGCCATCGGGCGATGCCGCCACGCGTTTGCGCAAGCGGGATACGGTTTGGTCGTCAGGCCCTTGGCCCGTGGTCTGATCGCTCACGGAACTGCCCCAGTTGTCCGATTCGCCTGAACCTTAGGGCAGTGCGCGCCCTTTTTCCATTATTTCCGTCAGTTGTGGTAAATGTCGCGTTAACGCAGAATCGCCCTCACCTGCGCGGCCAGATCATCCATCACCGGATCGGGCAGGCCAATATCGGTCAGATGCTGCGCCGTGTTCAGCAAATAATCGGCATTGGGGCCGCGCCCGCCTTGCGCGCGGGCGATAATCTGCGCCTGTTCGTGCAACGGCAATCCGCCCGCATACTGCCAATGATCGCGGCGCATGACATAGGCTAAGCCATTGACATTGCGGCCATCCTCTAATGTCAGGGGCAGGACAGCTTCGGCATAGGCATCGGTCACCAATTCGCGCGCGCGCAGATAGGCCAGCACTTCGTCATAGTCCGATTCGGCAATCCGCATCGCCAGACCGCTGCATGTCGCGCCGGGTGATTCGTCCAGACCCAGCACCAGACCGGGGCAATCGCGCGTGCCGCGATGTTCGACCGAGCGCAGGCAAAAACTGCGCGCAAATCCCGTCAGATGCGCCCGCGCCGTTTCCGCCGGCGCAAAGCCCGGATCCCAGATCAACGACCCGTAGCCGAAAACCCATAAAGTTTTAGTCATTATTTACTGCCTTTTTGATGCCGAACAGGTTACTGGATTGGTAAGGCAAGGAACAGACCTGCCGACATTCTGGGGGCCATGTGCGTAAAGGCGTTGCAATTCTGATTGTCCTGTTCCTGCTGCTGGCGGGGGCGTGGCTGTGGGCAGAATCGCGCGCGGCGGGGGCTTTACGTGATCTGGCGGCGGACCATGCCGGATTGTCGCTGAGCGATGCGCAACCGCTGCGCAACCCGGCGCGGCTGGGGGTGCGTGTCACCGATGCGGCTATGGTCGATCGCGGGCAGGGCATCGGTGCGGATTGGGCGGAACTGTGGCTGTCGCCCGCATCGCCGCTGACGGCGCGGCTGCAACTGTCTGATAATGCGTGGGTTTATACGGGATCCGAGGTGTTGAACCTGCGTTTGCGCGACGCGCATGGGGCGTTGTCCCTGTCGCCGTTGAACCGAATGGCGCTGTCGCATCTGGCTGTTCATTCGGGGCCGGTGACGGTGAATGACGCGCCGTTTTTGGCATCGCTGGATGCGACGCTGGACCTGACCAGCCTGCGTCACGACGCGCCGCGTCTGGCCGGAGCGGCCTATCTTGCGACGGTTCAGGTGGGACAGGTGCAGCCCTTGGGTCAGATCGAACCGATCAGTGCCGATGGGACGCTGCGCCTGTGGCTGGATCGCGCCATCCATCCGGGCGATAACGACGCGCCGATCTTGCACGGGGTGCAGACGGATGGGGTGACGGTAAGCTTGGGCGACATGACCGCGCGGATTTTGGGCCGGGTCGAACGCCAGCCCGACAACATGGCGCAGGGTCAAATCGCCGCCTATTCCAGCGACAGCGCGGCGTTGATTGATTATCTGGCGCAGATTGGCGTGTTGCCCGATCAGGCGCGCCTTCTGGCGCGTGTCGCCGTCACGCGATTTTCGGATGCGCCCGATATGGGGGCCGTTCTGCCGGAACCGCAGGGGGATGAAACGCGGCTGGTCATCACGATGCGGAATGGGCAGGTGCTGTTGGGCAACGTCCCCATCGGTCCCGCGCCCCGCTTTCCTGATTAATCGTGTTTGGTCGCCACGCGCCCGAAATCCGGGGCCGAGGTGTCCTGACCCGCATCAATAATCCCGCGCCGGATCGCCCGTGTGCGGGTGAAATAATCATGCAATTGCTGCCCGTCGCCCATGCGAATGGCGCGCTGCAACATGAATAATTCTTCGGTAAAGCGGCCGAGGATGTCCAACGTCGCTTCGCGATTATGCAAAAACACATCGCGCCACATGGTCGGGTCACTGGCCGCAATCCGGGTAAAATCGCGAAAACCGGCGGCGGAATACTGGATCACCTCTTCGTCGGTGACTCGGCGCAAATGGTCCGCCACGCCGACCATGGTATAGGCGATCAAATGCGGTGCATGGCTAGTCACGGCCAACACCAGATCATGATGCGCGGCGTCCATCCGGTCGGTTTTGGCCCCCATGGCGCGGATCAGATGCTCTAACCGGTTCAGCGCGTCGGGGTCGGTATCGGGCGGCGGGGTTAACAGCCACCAACGGTTTTGAAACAGACTGGCAAACCCGGCGCGGGGGCCGGAATGTTCCGTTCCCGCCAGCGGGTGACCGGGGATGAAATGCACCCCCGCCGGGATATGCGGTGCCACGGCGGCGATGACATCCTGTTTCACCGAACCGACATCGGTCACGGTCGCGCCCGGGGCCAGATGCGGCGCGATCTCGGCCATCACATCGCCCATGGCCCCGACCGGCACGGCCAGCACCACCAGATCGGCACCCGCCACAGCCTCGGCCGCGCTGTCATAAACCCGGCACAGATCAATCTGGCGTGCCGTGTCGCGGGTCGCGGGGCTGCGGGCGAATCCCGTCACCTCACCCGCCAGCCCGTTGTCGCGCATCGCATGGGCCATCGACCCCGCGATCAGCCCCAGACCAATCAGCGCGACCCGGTTGTAAATCACGCTCATTCCTGCGCGTCCATGAACCGGGTCAGGCAGTCGATGACGCGGGTTGTGCCTGCGGCGTCGCCCACGGTGATGCGCAGCGCGTTCGGCAATCCATAACCGCCGACGCGCCGCACCAGAATCCCGTCCGCGCGCAATGCCTCATCCGCGGCCTGAGCCTGCGCGGGGCTGGCAAAGCGCGCCAGCACGAAATTGGCGAAACTTTCATCGCATTCAATGCCTTGCCGGATCAGCGACTGCCGCAAACGGTCGCGTTGTTCCGCATTTACAGCGGCGCAATGCGCGGTGAAGTTGGTGTCGCGGATCGCCGCCTCGGCCGCAGCCATCTGCGCATTCGACAGGTTAAAGGGTTGCCGGATGCGGTTCAGCACGTCGATGATGTCCCGCTGGGCATAGCCCCAACCGATGCGCAAGCCCCCCAAACCGTGGATTTTCGAAAAGGTCCGCGTCATGATGACATTCGGGTGCTGATTCACCAGCCCCGCGCCCCCATCCCCCGGCGTGAATTCGGTATAGGCGCCGTCATGCACCAAAATCACCGTTTCCGGCAGGCCCGCAATCAGCCGCGCCAATTCATCAACGCCCAGCATGGTGCCGGTCGGATTGGCGGGGTTGGCCAGAAATACGATCCGGGTGCGGTCGGTCACAGCGGCCAGAATCGCGTCAATGTCGATGCGGCGTTCCGCTTCGGGGACGGTCACGGGAACCGCGCCCACCATCCGCGCCAAAATCGGATACATGGAAAAACCGTGTTCGGTGGTGATCACCTCATCCCCGACACCGGCGAATGACTGCACGATGAACTGCAACACCTCATCCGAACCGACGCCACAGATGATGCGGTCGGGGTCCAGCCCACAGACCTCACCAATCGCGCGCCGCAATTCGGCGTGATCCGTGGACGGATAGCGATGCAACGCCCCTGCGGCCGCCTGAAACGCCTCTGCCGCGCGCGGGCTGCACCCCAACGGGTTTTCGTTCGAGGACAGCTTTAACACATCATCACGCCCCGCCAGAGCGCTCTCGCCGCTGACATAGAGCGCAATATCCATAATTCCGGGCTGGGGTGTGATCTGCATAGGGCCTGTCCTTTGTCCGCATTGGGTTTAGACCCGCACCCGACCTAAGAAAAGCCCTGTCGTTTCTTCTGTGCTGAAATACTCCGGGGGTCCGGGGGCTGGCCCCCGGCCGTCGCGGGACGCAATCCTACACGATCCCGGGCTGAGCGGGACGCCATTTGAACCGCGCCAGAATGATGCCGTGATCGGTGGTGCCGCTGATTTTGTGGTCGTCCCAGTTCAGGTAATCATTCATCACGATCATATCGTCGAACCGCCAAATCCGGCGGCGCGAGTTATCGTAAAACTGTTCGCTGACCAGAATATGATCCAGACTTTCGCGCTGATCCTGCCAGATATGGGTGTAATACACATCCCGCGTTGACCGATATTCCTGCAACACCTGCGCGGTGTATAAGGCGTTATCGCCGCCGCCCATGGCCAGCGTGCTAAGATAGCGCGGCTGTTCGGTCAGGATGTTTAACGTATTGGAATCCTTGCCGTCATTCATGTCACCGATCAACACGACCGGGGTTTCGGTGCCTTTGGTGATGTTGGTGATCAGAACGCGCAGGGCCGCGGCCTCGGCGGTGCGGCGGATGGTGGACAGGGCATAGCCCAAAGCGGTGCGGTGATTGGCGTGGATGCCCGCATCATACCAATCGCGTTCGCGCCAGATTTCCGCCGGGCGGCGGGATTTGAAATGGCACACGAATACGGTGATTTCGGGCGCGGCGGGGGCGGGGCGCACGCGCAGGCGCAGCACGGGGCGCGAAAAACTGGACAGGTTCACGCTGATCTGCGCCTGTTGCGGATCATCGCCGCCGGATTTCAGCACCATTTCCGGCGGGAACGATGTGATCCATTCCGGTTCCCCCACCAGCATATCACGCCGGACCATGGCCGCGCAGACAATCCGATCGCCGCGATGACCCGGCGGGGTTAACAGGATGTGGCTGTCATTCATCGCGGCCAGATCCATGGCCTGTTGCAGGGCCTCGGGCGCCCATAATTCCTGAAACCCGAACACATCCGCGTCCAGCCGGGTCAGCATCCGCGCGGTAAAGGTGATTTTGCGGTCATACACATCGGGCGTCCAGCCGGTCGCATTGGTATAGACCGGGCGCCCCGGCAGTTGCAGATTCAACAGGTTGAATGAACAGAATGAGATGTCGCGCGGGGCCATGATGTCCGTCTGGTTCAGATAGTTTGCCCACTAAACCATCCCTGTGCGACATTGGCATGAAAAAAGGCCGCCCAAAGGCGACCTTTTGTGCATCAAAATGGCAAAGATTAGTTCTTTGCGTAAAATTCGACGACCAGATTCGGTTCCATCTGCACGGCATAGGGGATGTCGCCCAGTGCCGGAGTGCGAACAAAAGTCGCGGTCATTTTGCTGTGGTCCACGTCCAGATAATCCGGCACGTCACGCTCGGTCAGGGCGACGGCTTCCATCACGATGACCAGCTGACGCGACCGTTCACGAACCGAAATCACGTCGCCTTCTTTGACGCGATAGGACGGGATGTTGACGCGCTTGCCGTTCACTTCGACATGGCCGTGGTTCACGAACTGGCGTGCGGCAAAGATGGTCGGGACGAATTTCGCGCGATACACCACGGCGTCCAGGCGACGCTCCAACAGGCCGACCAGCATTTCGCCGGTGTCGCCGCGCAGACGCTCGGCTTCGGCATAGATGCGGCGGAATTGTTTTTCGGTCAGGTCACCATAGTAACCCTTCAGCTTTTGCTTGGCGCGCAGCTGGGTGCCAAAGTCCGACAGTTTCGCCTTGCGGCGCTGACCGTGCTGGCCGGGGCCGTATTCGCGGCGGTTCACCGGGGATTTGGCGCGGCCCCAGATGTTTTCGCCCATGCGGCGGTCAATTTTATATTTGGCAGACGTGCGTTTGGTCACGGCTGATCTCCTTCTAAATGGTTTCGAAGGGCGTTGTCCTCTGGCAGATGCCTGACAGGTTTCCCCTTGCGGGGTCCACCAACACCAATGAAGTGTGCGCTTATAGACGCCGCCCCCGCAATGTCAACCGCTAATCACGCAGCCGCCCCATCAACGCCCATGCGGTTGCCGAACAGATCAGCGTGGCCGTGACCACCGGCAGGGCAGTGCCGTCATAAAGCAACCCCACAGGCGCCGCAATCAGCACCGCCGCCAGCGTGGAAATGGACGAAATCACCGATGCGGCGGTCCCCGCGATATGCCCCATTCGTTGCAGGGCAAGCGCGTTCAGATTGCCAAAGGTCACGCCCGCCATGAAAAACACGCTGGTCGCCCAGATGAAAAAGGCCGGGAAACGCAGCGCATCGGGCAGCGCGTCGGTCATCAGCAGCGCCAGCATCACCCCCGACACGCAGGTCTGCATGACATAGGCCCATGTCGCGATCCGCCGCATCCCGAACCGCACCACAAAGCCCGCATTCAGGATGGTTCCCGCCCCCGACAGCAACGCCATCATCGCGAACCAGAACGGAAATTCCGCGCCTTTGCCATAGGCTTCGCCGAATAATTGTTGCGCCGATGACAGCAGCGCAAACATCTGCCCGAACCCCAATGTGACAACCACGGTCGCCAGCATGACCTGACGGTCGCGGACCACCTCGGCCCCCGCGGCGATCAGAGGGCGCAGGCGCAGCGGACGGCGCGCCATGGGCGGCAGTGTTTCGGCCTGACGGATATTCACCCACAGCGCGCCGATCAGGCCAAAGACGATGAACGCGGCAAAGACCCCGTGCCAGCCGACCGCCCAGATAATCCCCGCGCCCAAGGCCGGGGCAATCGCCGGCACCAGAATGAAAATCATCATGGTCAGGCTGGTGATGCGGGCCATTTCGCGCCCCTGATACAGATCTCGGATCAGGGCCATGGACACGATCCGAGGCCCCGCCGCGCCGATCCCCTGCACGAATCGCGCGATCAGCAGCAGGTCCAGCGAATTGGCAAACACCGCCGCCAAGGCCCCGATGATGTAGATGCCAAAGCCAATCGAAATCGCCGGTTTGCGCCCGATCGCGTCTGATATTGGCCCCGCAAACAGCGTGCCAAACCCCATCCCCGCGACAAAGGCCGTCAGGATCAACTGCGCGCGGTTGATGTTTTCGGGTGTCAGCGCCTGCGCGATCTCGGGCAGGGCGGGCAGCATTGCGTCGATGGAAAACGCAATCGTGGCCGATAGCAGCGCCAGCATCGCGATGAATTCCGGCAAAGGCAGGCGGCGTTGCGGGGCGGTGTCGGGCATGAGGATTCGCCTTAAAGATGTGCTTGGCTGCGATAGGCACGGTTCGCAAAAGAGGCAAGATATTTTCCGCTTGCATTGTTTATTAAAATAGTCAGGAATAGCCGCATCCGTTATGAAAGGAAAAACCATGCTGAAATATGTGATCGCGGCCAGCCTGATGGGAACCGCTGCCATGGCGCAGGGGGTGTTGACCTATGATGTGTTTGAACATGCGATTGACCACGCGGATCTGACCGATTGCCCGGCGGATTTGGCGGGGGATGACCGGTTCTGTCGCGCCACCCTGCATAACGAAGACCTGAATGTGTTCGTGTTTTCCCTTGACGGGGATCAGCCGCTGATCGCGGTAAAATCCTATCCGTTAGAAGATGTTACCCGTTTCGCGGGCTGATTTCGTCAATCACGCTTTGCCACAGCGCGGCGGGCTGGGCACCGGTGACGGCGTGGCTGTCGGCGACTATAAAGGTCGGGACCGACGAAATGCCGCGCTGTCGGGCATGGGCTTCGCGCGACGTGACCTGTTCGCGGTCGGCATCGGTGGCCAGCAGGCGCGCCACCATCTGCGCATCCATACCCGCGCCCGCCGCGATCTGCGCCAGAACACCCGCGTCGGAAATGTCCTGCGCCTGTTGCCAATGCGCGCGCAACAGGCCGGACATGACGCGGGTTTGCGCGCCCTCGACCCCGGCCCAATGCATCAGGCGGTGCGCGTCCAGCGTGTTGGGCTCGGTCGTCGCCGGGTTCAGCGTCAGGCCCAAAGCCGCCGCCCGTTCCGCCACCAAACGCAGCGCGGTTTCCGCGTCGCCGCCCAGTTTCGCATGCAGATGCGCGATGCGATCCACGCCCGCCGGTTGCTGCGGGTTCAGGCGGAACGGGTGCCATGTGATGTCAAACGGATGGTCGGGACGGCTTTCCAAAGCGCGGTCCAGTTCCACCTTGGCGATCAGGCACCACGGGCAAACGGGGTCAGCGAAAATATCCAGCCGGGTCATGGCCTGTCCTTACGATAGGTGTCGCGCAGCGCGCGGCGGTTGATTTTGCCCGTAGGCGTGCGGGGCAGAGCGTCCACGCGGATGTAATCGCGCGGCTGTTTATACCGCGCCAGCCCGGCTTCGGCCATGGCGCGCAGGTCGTCGGCACTGGCCGGGCCGGTCCAGAACGCGGCGATGATGCTGGTGCCGGGGCCGACGGGCAGTTCCGCCACAGCCAGATCGCCCGCGCCGGGATGGGCGGTTAACACGTCCTCGATTTCCGGCGGGGCGGTGCGGAAACCGCCCGCGTTCATGATGTCATCGCTGCGCCCCAGCAGGGTGATGGCCCCGTCTGGCGCGGCCACGGCCTGATCGCCGGTGATGAACCAATCGCCGCGAAAACGGTCCGCCGTATCAGAGGCTTGCCCCAGATAGCCCAGCATCAGCCCCGGATCATCGCGGCGGATCGCCAGCAGGCCGGGCTCGCCTGCGCGCTGCGGGCCGTCATCGCCCAAAATCGCGACCTGCCGCCCCGGTTGCGGATAGCCCGCGGTGCCATCCGGCGCAGGCCGCGACGGGCTGCCCGACAAAAAGGTCGAGATTTCAGACGCGCCCATGGCTTCGTGCAGGTCGGTGCCGGTGCGGTGGGTCCAGGCGCGGCGCAGGGCGGGGTCCAGCCGCTCGCCCGCCGCCAGCCCGTGCCGCAGCGACGCGATGCGCCCCCAATCGCCGCGCAGCATCCGGCGAAACACACCCGGCGCGCCCGCCAGAATGGTGGCGCCATGCCGCGCGGCCAATAACGGGATCTGCGCCGGGTCGGTGCCATCCGCCGGGATCAGCGCGGTTGCGCCCATCGTCCACGGATCCATCAACCCGGTGCCGAGTGTGAACGTCCAGTTGAACGCCCCCGCATGTAACAGCCGATCATCCGCGCGCAGCCCATACCAGCCGTCAAACATCATCCGCCGCGCCAAAATCGCCCGATGGGCGTGCATGACCGCGCGCGGCTGGCCCGAACTGCCGGATGTGTAAACGATATAAGCCAGCCGGTTCGCATCCCCCCGCGCGTAATCGGCGGGCGGCAAATCGGCAAAACCCGTCAGCGCGGATTCGGCAATCACTGGCGCGGGATGGTCGGGCAGGGCGATGCCGTCGCCCGCAATCACCGCCGCCGGGGACAGATCGGCGGCCAGTTTTGTGACCTCGGGGGCGGTCAGCATCGCGGATGTTGGCACCGGGATAATCCCCGCCGCAATCGCGCCCAGATAGGTGATCGGAAAGGATGGCCGGTTGCCCAGCCGCATCAACAGCCGGTCGCCGGGGCGCAGTCCCGCATCCAGCAACCCGGTTGCCGTGCCGCGCACCGCCTGCGTTAACCGCGCATAGGACCAGCGTTCCGCCCGCGTCGGGCCAATCACCGACAAGGCCAGTTTATCCGGGGTCATCTGCCCCGCGCGCAAGACATATTCGGTCAGGTTCATGCCCGATGTCATAACCCGCACGCCGCGCCGGGAACAGCGGCGAAATAAAAAACGGCCCGCTGGGGGCCGTTTCCATCTGATGCTTAGATCAGTTTCAGATCGCTGGCCGAGGCGCGACCGTCGCGGCCCGACTGCAATTCATATTCAACCTTTTGGTTGTCTTGCAGGCCGGTCAGACCTGCGCGTTCAACAGCCGAGATATGGACAAAGATGTCCTTCCCACCGTCATCGGGGGCAATAAAGCCATAGCCTTTGGTGGCGTTGAACCATTTAACCGTTCCGGTCGCCATAACCGTCTCTCCTTCATAATTTCCCGACGCAGGATTGCGTCAGGCCGTGCAGCCCGCTTTCGGTCGTCCGGCTGCCCGTGAGAGGGAGGCGGTAGAAAGGCATTCGCTCACGATTACGACAGGATACCGAATCGTTCAGAAAGGCAAGCACAATCGGCCCCAGCTTGACCTTGGGGCCAGATTGTCGCGTCTTCGTTACAATTCAGCGCAGGTCCGGCGGGGTGGATTCGTCACGCAGCGATGCGATCACATCATCCAGTGTCACGGTCCGGCTGCCCTGCTGATCCAGACGGCGGATGGACACGGTGCGGTCTTCGACCTCTTTCATGCCGATGGCCAGAATGACCGGCACTTTGGCGACCGAATGTTCGCGCACCTTATAGTTGATCTTTTCGTTGCGGATGTCCGATTCCGCGCGGATGCCCGCATCGCGCAGGGCCTGAACGACCTCGGCCACATAATCATCGGCATCGGACACAATGGACGCAACCACCACCTGACGCGGAGCCAGCCAGAACGGCAATTTGCCCGCATGGCTTTCGATCAGGATGCCGATAAACCGTTCAAACGATCCCAAAACCGCGCGATGCAGCATGATGGGGCGGTGTTTGTGGCCATCCGCGCCGACATATTCCGCATCCAGCCGTTCGGGCAGGTTCGGGTCCACCTGCAAGGTGCCGCATTGCCAGTCGCGCCCGATGGCGTCGGTCAGAACGAATTCCAGCTTTGGCCCGTAAAACGCGCCTTCGCCTTCGAAAATCTCATAGCTGTGTCCGGCGGCGGTCACGGCGTTTGCCAAGGCGGCTTCGGCGTGGTCCCAGCTTTCTTCGGTCCCGATCCGCTTTTCAGGGCGGGTGGACAGCTTAACGCGCCACTGGGTAAAGCCCAGATCGGCATAGATCGACGACAGCAGCTGAATGAACCGCTTGGTTTCCGATTCAATCTGATCTTCGGTGCAGAAAATATGCGCGTCATCTTGGGTAAAGCCGCGCACGCGCATAATCCCATGCAGCGCGCCGGACGGTTCGTAACGGTTGCACGACCCAAATTCCGCCATCCGCAGCGGCAAATCGCGATAGGATTTCAGCCCGTGGTTAAAGATCTGCACATGGCACGGGCAGTTCATCGGCTTCAGCGCATTGGTCGTCTTGGTTTTCGCATGTTCTTCGTCCACTTCGACGATGAACATATGTTCCTGATAATTGTCCCAATGGCCCGATGCCTCCCACAGCTTGCGGTTCACGACCTGCGGGGTGTTCACCTCGACATAGCCGCCGGCGCGTTGCTGGCGGCGCATGTAATCCTGCAAGGTGGTGTAAATGTTCCAGCCATTCGGGTGCCAAAAGATCTGACCCGGCGCCTCTTCCTGCATGTGGAACAGGTTCATTTCGCGGCCCAGTTTGCGGTGGTCGCGTTTCGCGGCCTCTTCCAGCATCGTCATATGCGCCTTCAGATCGTCGCGGTTTTTGAACGCGACGCCGTAGATGCGTTGCAACATCGGGCGGCTGGCATCGCCCAACCAATAGGCCCCGGCAATATGGGTCAGCTTGAACGCATCGGCGGGCAGTTGCCCCGTCGATTGCAAATGCGGGCCGCGGCACAGATCCTGCCAATCGCCATGCCAATACATCCGCACATCTTCGCCGTCGGGGATGCGGTCGATCAGTTCCAGTTTGAACGGCTCATTCACGGCGGTGTAATGGGCAATGGCGCGGTCGCGGTCCCACACCTCGGTTCGGATGGGGTCGCGGGCGTTGATGATGTCGCGCATCCGCGATTCGATCTGACCCAGATCATCGGGGGTAAAGGGTTCCGCCCGGTCAAAGTCGTAAAACCACCCCTGATCCCGCACCGGCCCGATCGTCACCTTTACATCCGGCCAGATGTCCTGAACCGCGCGCGCCATGATATGCGCCATGTCGTGACGGATCAGTTCCAATGCCTGCGCGTCATCCTTCATCGTGTGAATGCTGATCGCGCCGCTGGAGTGGATCGGCCAGGCCAGATCAATATGCGCGCCGTCCAGGCTGGCCGAGATCGCACGTTTCGCCAGACTGGGCGCGATGCTTTCAGCGACCTCTGCGGCGGTCACTCCGGCGGGATAGTCGCGCGCATTGCCATCGGGAAAGGAAAGGGTGATTTGGGACATAACGGTCCTCCTCGTCGGTTTGGCGCCCACGGAACGCCCGGTTGCGGGTTATGTTGGCCGCAGGCATGGACGCCCGCGCGAAAACTGTCAAGATGGCGGCATTGGAAATGAGGCCGCATGACGCAACCCAATGACCTGACGCACCGCCTGTTCCGCAGGCTGGTGAACGACGCCGATTATGACGGAGGGTTAGATAACGCCGCCCGCCGCGCGGAACCCGCGAATTTCCTGCGCCACATCGCAGCCTTGGCCGGGTCCAAGCTGGCGGATGGGCTGGTGGACGCGAAACTGGTGCTGTCATGGCTGTTGGTGCATCTGGGCGCGGGGTCGTTTTTCATCGCCCTGCTGGTCCCCGTGCGCGAGGCCGGTTCCCTGTTGCCGCAGCTGTTCACCGCCGGCGCGATTGGCGCGCTGCCCCGGCGCAAATGGGTGTGGGCGATTGGCACCATGGTTCAGGGCTTGGCCGCGTTAGCCATTGCCGCTGTTGCGTTAACCATGCAGGGCGCGGCGGCGGGCTGGGCCATCGTCGCGGCGTTAACGGTTCTGGCCTTGGCGCGGTCGGCCTGTTCGGCGTCCTATAAAGACGTGTTGGGCAAAACCATCGGGCAATCGCGGCGCGGCACGGCGTCCGGTCTGGCCAGCAGCATCGGCGCGGCGGGGGTGATCCTGTTTGCGCTGATCCTGCTATGGGGACCGCTGGATCGGGCGGTTCTGGTGATCGGCGCGATTGTTCTGGCCGGGGTGGTCTGGATTGCGGCGGGCGCGCTGTTCACCCGGCTGGCGGAATCCCCCCAACCCCGCGAACAGGTCATGTCCGCGCGTGAGGCTCTGCATTTGCTGGGGCTGCTGCGTTCGGACCCGCAACTGACGCGGTTTATCGTGGCGCGGTCGCTGTTGGTCGGATCGGCCCTTGCGCCGCCATTTCTGTTGATGCTGGCCGCCATGGACGGGGGCGACCGGCAGCTGGGGCTGTTGGTGCTGGCCTCGGCGCTTGCATCGCTCATGTCGTCATGGGTCTGGGGGCGGCTGGCGGATCATTCGTCGCGATTGGTGCTGATGGGGGCGGGGATCGCCGCGGGGCTGGCGCTGACTCTGGCCTTGGTGCTGGCGGGCATGGGGCTGGCCACCCGCACCGGCGCGATTGCGGTGGTTTTGTTCGGGTTGATGATCGCCTATCACGGGGTGCGGCAGGGGCGCACGACCTATCTGGTGGATATGGCGCCGCCGGATCAGCGCGCGGCCTATACCGCGGTGTCGAATCTGGTGGTCGGGGTGGTGCTGTTGCTGGCGGGCGCGGCATCCGCCGGGTTGGCGGCATTGGGTCCATTCTGGCCCGTCACGGCCTTTGCTGCCGCAGGTTTTGCGGGCGCAGCCGTCGCCCATGGATTGAAAGAGGTGAACACATGACGCAATTTCTGGACACGCCGCAGGGCCGCCGCATCGCTTATCACCAAACGCCGGGGCAGGGGCCGGGCGTGGTGTTTCTGGGCGGATTCAAATCCGACATGACCGGAAACAAGGCGGTGTTTCTGCAACAATGGGCCGAACGCACGGGCCGCGCCTTTTTGCGGTTTGATTACAGCGGCCACGGCGCCAGCAGCGGCGCGTTCGAAGATGGCTGCGTCGGTGACTGGGCAACCGACGCCGCGCAGGCGATCACCACCTTGACCACGGGGCCGCAGGTGCTGGTCGGGTCGTCGATGGGTGGCTGGATCAGCCTGCTGACCGCGCGCGCCATGCCCGAACGGGTCGCCGGTCTGGTCACAATCGCCGCAGCGCCGGATTTTACCGAACAAGGGTTTTGGGCAGGCTTTACCGATGCGCAGCGCGACGCGATCATGCGCGACGGCCGGATCGAATTGCCCAGCGAATACGGTGATGGTCCCTATGTCATCACCCGCAAACTGATCGAGGACGGGCGCGATCATCAGGTGCTGAACCAGCCGCTGAACCTGCCCTTTCCGACCCGCTTTCTGCTGGGGACGGCGGATGCGCAGGTGCCGGTTTCGCGCGGCCTGGACCTGTTGGATCACGCAACCGGCGATGATCTGCGGTTAACCTTGGTGAAGGGGGCGGATCATCGGTTTTCGACGCCGGATTGTTTGGCGTTGATTGTGGCGGCGGTCGAAGAGGTGTTGAGCCGGTGAGCGGATCGCGTGGGGATAGCGGCGGGGGGCCGCCCCCCCCCCCCCCCGCCGGGGGGGGGTGGGGTTTATGTGGGGGGTTGGGTGGGGGGGGGGGGGGGGGGGGGCCG
>NZ_JAUNTW010000001.1:25067-274735 GCF_030538495.1 Paracoccus sp. (in: a-proteobacteria) | reverse complement strand
CGCGGGTTTTTTGGGGTTTGTTTGTGGGGGCGGTCTAAGCGGTGTTGAGCGGGTGTGGGGATCGCGTGGGGATAGCGCCGGGGGCCAGCCCCCGGGCCCCCGGGATATTTGGGCCAAGATGAAAGGGGGGGGAGTGAGCGGGGCGGGGGGAGGGGCCTGACGCCATCAGCGACGCGATCCCGCCGAATCCTCAGATCACCGGGTCTTGCCCGCCGGGATGGACGTGTTCGTAGTAATCCGTCAGGCGCAATCCCGCAGCGGCGGCGGTGTCCAGAACCACCGTCGCGTGGCGGTGCATTTGCAGGATGCTGGCGGGACAGGCGGCGCTGAGGGGGCCTTCGACCATCTGCGCTACGGCCTGTGCTTTGTTGTCCCCGGTCGCCAGCAACAGGCAATGGCGGGCATCGCTGATCGTGCCGACGCCCATGGTGATCGCCAGACGCGGCACCTGATCGTCCGTGTCAAAATAGGGGCGGTTCGCCGCGCGCGTGCTGGCCGTCAGGGTTTTGATCCGCGTGCGGGATGTCATGCTGCTGGTGGGTTCGTTGAACCCGATATGCCCGTTCTGCCCAATCCCCAACAGTTGCAGATCAATCCCGCCCGCGTCGCGGATGGCGGCGTCATAACGGTCCGCCTCGGCCACCGGATCGGGGGCATCGCCGCGCGGCAGATGGGTGTTGGCGGGGTCAATATCGACGTGATCGAACAACACATCGCGCATGTAATAATGATAAGACGCCATATGATCCGGTGCCAGCCCGACATATTCATCCAGATTAAAGCTGGTCACCCCGGCAAAGGACAGCCCCGCCATATAATCGGCGCGCAATTCGCGATAGAGCGGCACCATCGTGCCGCCCGTCGCCAGCCCCAGCGTGATTTTGGGGGTCGAGAAAATCGCCTCGGCCACGATGTCGGCGGCGCGGCGCACGGCCTGTTCGGGGGTGGGCAGGATCAGAACCTTCATGGCGTTTCCTTTGCGGCGTGTCCTGTGGGCGCAAACGTCTGATGTCTGGCTAAATCAGCGGCGCTTTTCCTGCAACCCGGCATGTTATCAATTATCCTTATGGCGCGGGTCAGTGAATACAATTTTGCCTTTTGCCGGTCGCCTGTTATCCCTTGGACATACGACGCCCGGACCGGATTCGGGCGACCCTTTCCACGGCGCAACCGCGCCGACCAACGGAGGACGATATGACCAATTCCGCAGGCAAATGCCCCGTCATGCACGGCGCCAACACCGAAACCAAAGAATCGGTGATGGCATGGTGGCCGAATGCGCTGAAGCTGGACATTCTGGCCCAGCATGACACCAAAACCAACCCGCTGGGCGATTTCAACTATCGCGAAGCCGTCAAATCGCTGGATTTTGACGCGCTGAAACGCGATATGCACGCGCTGTTGACCGACAGTCAGGATTGGTGGCCCGCTGATTGGGGGCATTACGGCGGTCTGATGATCCGCCTGTCCTGGCACGCGGCGGGGTCGTATCGTCTGGCCGATGGGCGCGGCGGGGCGGCGACTGGCAACATCCGGTTCGCACCGCTGAACAGCTGGCCCGACAACGCCAGTCTGGACAAGGCGAAACGCCTGCTGTGGCCGCTGAAAAAGAAATACGGCAATAAGATCAGCTGGGCCGATCTGATCGTGCTGGCCGGGACGATTGCCTATGAAAATATGGGGTTGAAGACCTTTGGCTTTGCCTTTGGTCGCGAAGACATCTGGGCGCCGGAAATCGACACCTATTGGGGTTCGGAAAACGAATGGCTGGCGCCCAGCGACGAACGCTATGACAATGTGCAGAACCCGGCCACGATGGAAAACCCGCTGGCTGCGGTGCAGATGGGCCTGATTTACGTCAACCCCGAAGGCGTGAACGGCAATCCCGACCCGATCGAGACCGCCAAGCATGTGCGCGAAACCTTCAAGCGCATGGCCATGGATGACGAAGAAACCGCCGCCCTGACCGCAGGCGGCCACACCGTCGGCAAATGCCACGGCAATGCTGACCCCGACGCCATCGGCCGCGAACCCGAAGTGGCCCCGGTGGAAGGTCAGGGCTTTGGCTGGGCAAACCCCAATCAGGAACCCGGCAAAGCGCGTCACGCCTTCACGAGCGGCATCGAAGGCGCATGGACGAAAGAACCGCTGAAATTCGATCAGGGCTATTTCGACATGCTGCTGGGCTATGAATGGCAGTTGACCAAAAGCCCGGCTGGCGCGAACCAATGGGAACCCATCGACATCGCCGAAGACGATATGCCGGTGGATGTGGACGACCCCAGCATCCGCCGCAAACCTGTGATGACCGATGCCGATATGGCGATGAAGATGGACCCCATCTATCGCGGTTATATGGAAAAATTTGCCGCTGACCCGGCCTATTTCGCGGATACCTTTGCCCGCGCGTGGTTCAAACTGACCCACCGGGATATGGGGCCGAACACGCGCTATATCGGCCCCGACGCCCCGACCGAGGATCTGATCTGGCAAGACCCGATCCCCGCTGGCACGACCGGTTGGGACGTGACCGCAGTCAAGGCGCGGATCGCGGATGCCGGGCTGTCGCAGGCGGATCTGATCAACACCGCTTGGGACAGCGCGCGGACCTTCCGCGGGTCGGACCTGCGCGGCGGAGCGAATGGCGCGCGCATCCGTCTGGCGCCGCAAAAGGATTGGGCGGGCAACGAACCTGACCGTCTGGCGCGCGTGCTGGCGGCATTGGAACCCATCGCGGCGGATGCCGGGGCCAGTCTGGCCGATGTGATCGTTCTGGCCGGGAATGTCGGCGTGGAGCAGGGCCTGCGCGCGGCGGGCTTTGACATCGACGTCCCGTTCACGCCGGGCCGAGGCGACGCGACGGATGACCAGACCGATGCGGAATCGTTCAACGATCTGGAGCCGCTGGCCGATGGTTTCCGCAACTGGGCCAAGGCCGATTACGTCGTCTCGCCCGAAGAAATGCTGTTGGATCGTGCGCAACTGATGCGCCTGACCGCGCCGGAAATGACGGTGTTGGTTGGCGGGATGCGCGTGTTGGGGACCAATCACGGCGGGACCGCGCATGGCGTGTTCACCGACCGGGTGGGCGCGTTGACGACGGATTTCTTTGTCAACCTGACCGATATGGGCAACAGCTGGCACCCGACCGGCGGCACCTACGAAATCCGCGACCGCAAAACCGGCGCGGTGAAATGGACCGCCACCCGTGTTGATCTGGTGTTCGGGTCGAACGCGATTCTGCGCGCCTATGCCGAGGTTTATGCCCAAGACGACAACGCGGAAAAATTCGCCCGCGATTTCGTTGCCGCATGGGTCAAGGTCATGGAATCTGATCGGTTCGACCTCTGCGCCTGATGGGCTTGCCCATGCGCCGATGATATGATGATCTGCCGCCCATTGATTTCCTCTGGGCGGCATTTTCATGACCACGATCACCCGCGAAAGCCCCTTGGCTGACGATCTGGCGCTGTTGTTTCAACGTCATCACGACCATTGCCACGCCGAAACACCGCCCGAATCCATCCATATGATGCCTGCGGGCGCCTTGGACGCGCCGGATGTGGTGTTTTTGGTGGTCAGGGACGCCGGTCGCCCGGTCGGTATGGGCGCGGTGAAAACCATTGCGCCGGGGCATGGCGAATTGAAATCCATGCATATTCTGTCCGAATATCGCGGGCGCGGGTTGTCGCGCCGGTTGCTGGACGCGCTGACCGATGCCGCGCGCGATGCGGGCCTGTCGCAACTGTCGCTGGAAACCGGGACCGAGGCGATCTTTGCCCCCGCCCGCGCCCTGTATGTGGCGGCGGGCTTTACTGAAACTGGCCCATTCGGCGCTTACCGTCCGGACCCGAACAGCGCGTTTTTTACGCGAAAGGTGTGATCCGGGCGGGCGAAGCAGGCTTGCCGCCGCAATAAATATATGTAAAGAAGCGGTTGTTACCTTATAACCTCCATGCGGAGGTTCTTATGCTGGACCGTCATAATCTGATCACTCAGGGGCGGTGTGCAATCATATATATGATTGATCCGCCACGGCTTATTTCGCCCGCCATTCCGCTGCTGCTGTCTCTGCGCAAGTTTCATCCAAATGCAACGATCATCCCCTATGTGCCGCAGGGTAAGATGGACCAAATCCCCGACCGGGTTTTGCGCTTCCACAATGACCATTGCGCGCCGATCCGTGAATTAACCCAAAGCCTGAATTTTAATCATAGCCGGTATAATAAACCCTATCTGCATGGGTATAAAATCCTTGCCGCCGCCGAAGAACGCGACACAGAATATTGCATTTTCCTGGATACCGACACCTATCTGAACCAGCCCTTTGACGACGCCATCATTTTGCATCGTGACGCCGTGTCGGTTGTGCCGGAGTCGGTTGCGGGTTATGCTCGTCGATTTACCGAAATTTGGGATGCGACCTATGCCATTTTCGGCCTGACGACGCCCACCGAACGGGTGCGGATGCTGCGGACCGACCGCGAACATCCGCCCTATTTCAATGCGGGTTTTGTGGCGTTTCCTGAAACAACGCCTTCAGGTCAACGGTTTGGCAAGGTCTGGCTGGAAACCGCAATGACGCTGGATTACGACGCCAGCGTCAACCACGAAGCGAAACGCCCGTGGCTGGATCAGGCATCCTTGCCCGTCGCCATTTTGCGCGCGGGGTGCCGTTCTAATATCCTGCCACCTGAATTCAATTATCCCGTGGATAAAAATATTCCGCCCAGTGACGCGGTGCGTTTGTATCATTATCACGGCATCGAACGGCTGCAAGAGGCAGACCACACCGCCGATATCGAATCCCTGCTGGTGGATAGCGGGATGTTCACATCACTCGAACACTATCTGGCGCCGAGGGAAAAAATGCGGGCCGAGGCGGCTGTGTATTGGAAAGAGATCGCGGATTTGGCCGACAAACGCCGCGCGATTAAGGCGAAATTGCAAAATCCCGATAATGACCCGGATTTCAGCGCCTCGCCCATTCGGAAAGAAATCCAATCGCTGAAAAAGAAAGAAGCCGAGCTGCGCACCGAATGTGATAAAATCGTCGAGGCGTTGTATTACGATGACGCGTGGCTGATGCCGCAGAGGGCATAATAAAGCACGCAAGTAAATCGCGGGCAAAAATTCTGTGGTGCGGCCGAAAAGACTCGAACTTTCACTCCGGTTAAGGAACAGCGACCTCAACGCTGCGCGTCTACCAATTCCGCCACGGCCGCATCCGGGCAGTGCGCGGTGTTTACCCGCATTGACCGCGCGCGACAAGCGGAATTTCACGCCCCTTGACGACGCGCCCGCGATGCGCCACCTGACCCCCACACGCAGCCCAAAGGCCACGCCATGACCCATCCCCGCCCTGAATGGCTGATCCAGCCGGGATTGACCCCCTATGAGGACGCGGTTTCCTTTATGGAACAGCGGGTTGCCGATATTGCGGCGGGGACGGCGGGGGAACTGATCTGGCTGGTGGAGCATCCGCCGCTCTATACCGGGGGAACCAGTGCGCAGGCGGCGGATTTGCTGGATGCGCGGTTCCCGGTCCATGCCAGCGGGCGCGGCGGTCAGTATACCTATCACGGGCCGGGGCAGCGGGTGGTTTATGTCATGCTGGACCTGAACCGGCGGGGGCGCGACGTGCGGGCCTTTGTCGTGCGGCTGGAAAACTGGGTGATCGCGGCACTGGCACAGTTCGGCCTGCGCGGCCAAATCCGCGACAGGCGCGTGGGCGTCTGGGTCGATCGCCCGGACAAGCCCGCCTTGCCGGACGGGTCGATGCGCGAAGATAAAATCGCCGCCATCGGCATCAAACTGCGCCGCTGGATCAGCTTTCACGGCATCGCGATTAATGTTGAACCCGATCTGGGGCATTATACGGGCATCGTGCCATGCGGGATTTCGGGGCATGGCGTCACCAGTCTGGTGGATCTGGGCCTGCCGGTGACGATGGATGATCTGGATGTGGCCCTGCGCGACCGTTTCGACACGATTTTCCAGACCGAATAAGATTTCGTGATCCGCGCTTGCAGCGTCTGGGATTTTCTTAACGATTTTTTTATTCTTTGCGGGTAACTATCCCAGAACGGGACGCAGGGGGTAACCTATGAAAATCGCAATCATCAGCGCAATTCTGGCCGCAGGCGCCGTAATGCCCGCCTTTGCGGGCGACGTAGCTAAGGGCGAAACCGAATTTCGCAAATGCCGCGCCTGTCACATGATCAAGGACGATGCCGGCACCGATATTTTTAAGGGCGGCGCAACCGGCCCGAACCTGTTCAATATCGTGGGCAGCGGCATCGCTGGGGTCGAAGGTTTCCGGTTCAGCGACGGCCTGCTGGCCGCGCGCAAGGCGAATCCCGATTTCACATGGACGCAGGACGAATTGGCTGCCTATATGACCGACCCGAATGGCTGGGTTCAGGCCAAAACGGGTGATTCCAATGCGCGCACAAAAATGACGTTCCGCCTGAATTCGGGGCAGGCCGATCTGGCCGCCTATCTGGCCAGCGTGTCGCCGAAGGCGCAATAAACACCGTTATTTCCCTGCCCGCCGGCGTTCGGGCAGGGAAATTACATAAGATTGCATGTGATCCATTGCCGCACCGGCGGGGGTGGGCTAAAGCAAAAACAGGAACGCCGGTCTGCCAGACCGGACTTTGACGATATTTTGAGGGAGTTCGGGTATGGCAGACGCAGCCGCTCATGGCCACGGCGACCATCATGACACCCGCGGGTTCTTTACCCGCTGGTTCATGTCAACCAACCACAAAGACATCGGGATCCTGTATCTGTTCACCGCCGGTCTGGTTGGCCTGCTGTCGGTGATGTTCACCATCTATATGCGGATGGAGCTACAGCATCCCGGCGTGCAATATATGTGTATGGAAGGCTGGCGCCTGATCGCCGATCCGTCCAGCACCTGCACGCCGAACGGGCATCTGTGGAACGTGATGATTACCTATCACGGCGTTCTGATGATGTTCTTTGTCGTGATTCCGGCGCTGTTCGGTGGTTTCGGCAACTATTTCATGCCGCTGCAAATCGGCGCGCCGGATATGTCGTTCCCGCGCCTGAACAACCTGTCATATTGGATGTATGTGGCCGGTGTTGCGCTGGGCGTGGCGTCGCTGTTTGCGCCGGGTGGCAGCAACCAGTTGGGCTCGGGCGTGGGCTGGGTTCTGTATCCGCCGCTGTCCACCAACGAAGGCGGCTATTCCATGGATCTGGCGATTTTCGCCGTCCACGTTTCGGGTGCCTCGTCGATTCTGGGCGCCATTAACATCATCACCACCTTCCTGAACATGCGCGCGCCGGGGATGACCCTGTTCAAAGTGCCGCTGTTTGCGTGGTCGGTGTTCATCACCGCATGGCTGATCCTGCTGTCGCTGCCGGTTCTGGCGGGCGCCATCACCATGCTGCTGATGGATCGCAACTTTGGCACCTCGTTCTTCAGCCCGGCTGGCGGCGGTGACCCGATCCTGTATCAGCATATCCTGTGGTTCTTTGGCCACCCTGAGGTGTATATCATCATCCTGCCGGGTTTTGGCATCATCAGCCACGTCATCGCGACCTTTGCGAAAAAGCCGATCTTTGGTTACCTGCCGATGGTTCTGGCCATGGCCGCGATTGGTGTTCTGGGCTTTGTCGTCTGGGCGCACCACATGTATACCGTGGGTATGTCGCTGACCCAGCAGGCCTATTTCATGCTGGCCACCATGACCATCGCCGTGCCGACCGGCATTAAGGTGTTTTCGTGGATCGCGACCATGTGGGGCGGCTCGGTCGAGTTTAAAACCCCGATGCTGTGGGCCTTTGGCTTCCTGTTCCTGTTCACTGTGGGCGGCGTGACCGGTGTGGTTCTGTCGCAGGCGCCGCTGGACCGTGTGTATCACGACACTTATTACGTCGTGGCGCATTTCCACTATGTGATGTCTCTGGGTGCGGTCTTCGCGATCTTTGCCGGTATCTATTACTGGATGGGCAAGATGTCGGGCCGTCAGTATCCCGAATGGGCCGGTAAGCTGCATTTCTGGATGATGTTCATTGGTGCAAACCTGACCTTCTTCCCGCAGCACTTCTTGGGTCGTCAGGGGATGCCGCGCCGTTACATCGACTATCCGGTGGAATTCGCGTTCTGGAACAACATCAGTTCGCTGGGTGCTTACCTGTCCTTCGCGTCGTTCCTGTTCTTTATCGGGATCGTATTTTACACCCTGTTCGCCGGTCGCCGCGTGACCGAGGCGAATTACTGGAACGAATATGCCGACACGCTGGAATGGACCCTGCCGTCCCCGCCGCCGGAACATACGTTCGAACAGCTGCCGAAACGCGAAGACTGGGACCACAGCCATTCGCACTAAGGCCGACACATGCATTAAGGCCCCGGACCATCCGGGGCCTTTTTCTATGGGGGGATCATGCGGGGATTAACGCCCGAACCGATCGTCACGGATGTTGCCGAATCGCTGCGGTTTTATGACCGCCCGGAATGGGGCTTTGCCCGTCTGCGGATGGGTGGGGTGAACATGATTGAAGCAATCCATCGGGGGCGCAATGTCGATGCTACTCTGACCGAGGAGGATCACCCCTTTGGCCGCAGGATGAATCTGGAAATCAACGTCGAATCGGCCGCGCCTTTGCTGGATGCGTTGCACGCCGCCGGATGGCCGGTCGAAGACAAATGGTATCGCACCGGCGCGCAGGACACTGGCCAGCGGCATTTCGTCACTGCCGATTTCGACGGCTATTATCTGCGACTTTGCCCGAATTTAGGGGAACGCGATGCCGTTTGACTGGCAGGACAGCCCCGGCCGCGCGCAACTGACGGTGTGGCCGCATCGGTCGCTGCCCCGGCGCGGCTTTGTCTGGTTTATCGGCATCACCGCCGGGCTGCTGGCGCTGCCGATGCTGGCACTGGTTGGCACGCGGATCCTGTGGGGTCTGCTGCCCTTTGCCGTGTTAACCATTGCGGGGCTGTGGTTCGGGATCAGCCGCACCTATCGCAGCGGGCAGACCCACGAAGTTTTAACCATCACCCGCGACAGCTTGACCCTGACGCGACGCGATCCGGGGCGGCCTGCGCGGGAATGGCGGGCCAACCCCTATTGGGTCCGCGTGGCTGTTCGCCATGACGGGCCGGTTGACGAATACCTGACCCTGACCGATGGCAGGAAAGAAGTCGAACTGGCCGCATTCCTGACGCCCGACGAACGCCGCGCGCTGCACGATCAGCTGCAACGGCGGCTGTTCGATCTGCGTTAGGGCAGGTTAACCCTGACGCCCGCTTTCCAATGCGTCGATGCGCGCCTTCAATTCGGCGTTTTCGGTCCGCGCCTTGATCGCCATTTCGCGCACGGCTTCGAATTCTTCGCGGGTGACAAAATCGCGGTCGGCCAGCCAGCGGTCGATCCAGCCGTTCATGGCGGTTTCCGCCTCGGCCCGCGCGCCTTGGGCCACGCCCATGGCGTTGGTCATCAGCTTGGACATATCGTCGAAAAATTTGTTCTGGTTGGTCATCTGACGGCCTTTTGATGGTGGTTCGGCCCTATATGGGGCAGGCGGGCGCCGGGTTCAATGTTGACACGGCGCCGCGCGGGGGCCAAGCCTGCGCCAACAACCGCCCCGAGGCCCCATGATCCCTTTTCCCGATATCTCGCCCGAAATTTTCACGATCCAGATTGGCGGTTTGTCGCTGTCGCTGCGGTGGTATGCACTGGCCTATCTGGCGGGGCTGATTCTGGGTTGGCAGATCATGGCGCGGATGATGCAGCGCCCGGTGATCTGGGGCGGGGCGGCACCCACGACCCGCGACGGGGTGGGCGACCTGCTGACATGGGTGATTCTGGGCGTGGTTCTGGGCGGGCGTCTGGGATTCGTGCTGTTTTATGAACCGGGCTATTACCTGTCGAACCCCGGCCAGATCCTGCAAGTCTGGCAAGGCGGGATGAGCTTTCACGGCGGTTTCGCCGGCGTCATCATCGCGACATGGCTGTGGGCGCGGCAGAACGGGGCGGATGTGCTGCGGCTGGCCGATGCCATGGCCGTGGTCGCGCCGATCGGCATTTTCTTTGGCCGTATCGCGAATTTCATCAATGCCGAATTGTGGGGGCGGCCCACCGATTTGCCGTGGGGCGTGGTGTTTCCGGGCTATGCCGCGCAGGATTGCCCCGGCGTGATCGGTGCCTGCGCCCGCCATCCCAGCCAGCTTTACGAAGCAGGGCTGGAGGGGCTGGCCCTTGGGCTGATCCTGATGCTGCTGGTGCGGGCGGGCGGGCTGCGCCGTCCGGGGCTGGCCTTTGGTGTGTTTCTGGCCGGTTACGGGCTGGCGCGGATGTTTGTTGAACTGTTCCGCGTGGCCGATGCGCAATTCATCACGCCCGACAACCCGCTGGGCCATGTCATCGGCGGGCCGGTGATCGGGCTGACCATGGGGCAAGTGCTGTCGCTGCCGATGGTGATTGTCGGGCTGGCGCTGATATGGCGCGCGCGGTCGCGGCCCGCGCTGTGACCCCGCTGGCCGACCATATCGCCGCGCGCATCCGCGCCACCGGGCCGATGTCGCTGGCCGATTATATGGAGATTTGCCTGTTGCACCCGCAGCATGGCTATTACGCGACCCGCGATCCGTTCGGGGCGGCGGGCGATTTCACGACCGCGCCGGAAATTCACCAGATGTTTGGGGAATTGTGCGGGCTGGCCTTGGCGCAGGCATGGCTGGATCAGGGGGGACCCGCGCCCTTTACCTTGGCTGAACCGGGACCGGGGCGCGGCACCTTGATGGCCGATATGCGCCGCGCGATGCGGGTGGTGCCGGGCATGACCGGCGCCGCGCAGGTCACGCTGATCGAGGCGTCCCCCCATCTGCGCCGCCTGCAATGCGAGCTGTTGGGGGATGTGAAACACCTCGAATCCACTGAAGCTTTGCCTGACAGGCCGTTGTTTTTAGTCGCGAATGAGTTTTTTGACGCTCTGCCGATCCGCCAATATCAGCGCGACGAAAACGGCTGGCGCGAACGGATGGTCGGGCTGTCGGGGGACGCGCTGACGATGGGGCTTGGCCCCGTTGTGCCGCTGCCGCGTGACGGCCGGCCCGGCGACGTGGCCGAGGAATGTCCCGCCGCCCCCGCCATCATGACCGCGATTGCGTCGCGGATTGCGGCGCATGGCGGGGCGGCGATCATCGTTGATTACGGCGGTTGGAACGGGCGGGGCGACACGTTTCAGGCCCTGCGCAACCACGCGCCCGATGATCCGCTGGCCCATCCGGGGCAGGCCGATCTGACCGCGCATGTTGATTTTGCGCCGCTGGCCTTGGCCGCGATGCAGGCCGGGGCCGTGGTCAGCCGCCCCATTCATCAAGGCGACTGGCTGCGGTCGCTGGGGGCGGCGGAGCGCGCGCAACGTCTGGCGGATGCAGGCGATGCGGGGGCCATGGCCGCGCTGCACCGCTTGACCGATGGGGCAGAAATGGGTCACCTGTTCAAAGCACTGGCCATCTGGCCCCAAGGCGCCCCCCCCATCCCCGGATTCGAGGCTCTGACCTGATGCACACCACTCTGGAAATTCTGACCCACCTGCATTTGTCCGGCGTCCGGCACGGGTTTTTCACCCGCAAAGGCGGCGCGTCATCGGGGCTGTTTGCGGGGCTGAATTGCGGGCGCGGGTCCAGCGATCAGGCGTCGGCTGTCGCGGTGAACCGCGCGCGGGTGGCCGATGCCATGGGCGTGCCGGCCGACGGGCTGGCGACCGTGCATCAGGTCCATTCCGCGAATGTCGTGACCGTGACCGATGCCGACACCGCCGCGTCCCTGCGCGACATTCCCGCCGATGCACTGGTCACGGCGCGCCCCGGCGTGGCAATTGCGGTGCTGACCGCGGATTGCCAGCCGATCCTGTTTGCCGACTCGGCGGCGGGGGTGATTGGCGCGGCCCATGCCGGTTGGCGCGGCGCATTGGACGGCGTGATCGGCGCGACCGTGGCGGCGATGCAGAACTTGGGCGCGCGCGACATCCGCGCCGTCATCGGCCCGACCATCAGCCAAGCGGCCTATGAGGTCGGCGACGATTTCATGGACAATTTTCTGGTCGAAGACCCTGATTATGCGCGGTTCTTTTCCGGTGGCCCGAATGGCCGCCCGATGTTCGACCTGCCCGGATTCGGCCTGCACATGCTGCGTCAGGCGGGTGTCGATGCCGAATGGACGCGCCACTGCACCTATGCCGATGCCGACCGCTTTTTCAGCTATCGCCGCGCCACGCATCAGGGCGAGGCCGATTATGGCCGCCTGATATCCGCGATTTCCCTGGAGTGATTGGAGCGGGTGAAGGGAATCGAACCCTCGTCGTAAGCTTGGGAAGCTTCTGCTCTACCATTGAGCTACACCCGCGACGCCGTCCCTGTTACAATCTGGCAAATCCCGCGTCAAGTCAGATCAGCCCCATATCCGACAAAGCGGCGGCGACCTGCGGCGGCAAATTGGGTTCCGCCGCCCGCGATGTCGGCAGGTCCGGCGGCGCGTCGGCGGGCTTCAGGTAACGCCAGCCTTGGAACGGACGGCGCGGCACGGCGGCCACGGGAATCAGGTCGCGGTCCAGAATCAGCGCGCAGCGGCGGATGCCGTCATCGCCCACGACGTCGCGCAGGTCGATCAGGCGTTGCCGCGCCAGCATCACGCCTTTGAACACCCAATACATCGACCCACCGGCCAGCAATGCATCCTGTCGTTTCGGCCACATCCGCGTGATATGCACCGCCGGGCCGTCGCCAAATCGTTTCTGCCAATCCAGCAGATCGTCGGGGCCATCTGCGCCGACGCAAAGTTTCATCATGTGCAAAGATTCCGTCATGGCCGCAACATAGGTGCGCCCCCACGCGGCGGCAAGACGGCATAGAAAAGGCCGCGGCGGTTTCCCGGCGCGGCCCCCGTGTCATGTCGGACGATTACAGTTCGTCCAAAGCCTCGACGGCTTTTTCCAGTTCTTCTTTGGTCACTTGCTTTTCGGTGACTTTGGCACCGTCGGCGATGTGATCCACAACTTTGTCTTCGAACAGGGGCGCGCGCAGTTGCTGCTGAACCTGCGGGTTTTGCTGCACAAATTCAAAGAAGGCGCGTTCCTGACCCGGATATTGACGGGCGGCGCGGAACACGGCCTGCGTCATTTCCTGATCGGTGATGGTCACTTCGGCCTTTTGACCGATTTCGGCCAGCAGCAGGCCCAGACGCACGCGGCGTTCGGCCAGTTTTTTGTGTTCGTCGGTCGGTTCGATGGCGCCGTGGTTGTGGTCGTGAACCTCGGGGTTTTCTTCGTGCCACAGTTGGTGCGCGATCTGTTCCGCCTCGGCGTTGACCAGCGATTCGGGCAGGTCGAATTTCACCAATTCGTCCAGCTGATCCAGCAGCTTGCGTTTCATGATCGCGCGGGCGGCACCGGCATATTCGGCCTCGAGCCGTTCGGCGATTTGCTTTTTCAGCGCGTCCAGATCGTCAGCGCCGAATTTTTTTGCCAGTTCGTCGTCGATTTCGGCGGCTTTCGGTGCCTTGACGGCTTTCACCTTGCATTCAAACACGGCGTCTTTGCCGGCCAGATTCGGCGCGCCGTATTCGTCGGGGAATTTGACGTTGACGGTCACATCTTCGTCGGCTTTGGCGCCGACCAGTTGATCTTCGAAACCGGGGATAAAGCTGTTCGAGCCCAGAATCAGCGGATAATCCTCGGCTGCGCCGCCTTCAAACGCTTCGCCATCAACGAAACCTTTGAAATCAATCACGACCTGATCGCCGTCTTTGGCTTTGCTGCCTTTGCGGCGGTCTTCGAAGTTCTGGGCCGATTTCGCCAGATTTTCAAGGGCTTCGGTCACGGCGGCTTCTTCGGCCGGGACGGTCAGGCGTTCCAGTTCCACACCGGACAGGTCCACATCGGGGATCGTGGGCAGGGCTTCGTAGGTGACGTTCACGACAACGTCGTCACCTTCTTTCCATTTGTCGCCGTCCACCATTTCGATGGCGGGCTGCATCGCCGGACGATCGCCCGAGGTTTCCAGATGGTTGCGCAGCGCGGTGTCGATGGCGTCCTGCATCGCATCGCCCAGAACGCGCGGGCCGAATTGCTTTTTCAGCATCGCCATCGGGACTTTGCCCTTGCGGAAGCCCTTCAGTTCGACCTCGGGCTGGGCTTCTTTCAGTTTCGCCTCGACCGTGGCGGCCAGATCGGCGGCGGGCAGGGTGAACTGATAGCCGCGCTTCAGACCTTCGTTCTGGGTTTCCTTGACCTGCATCATCGTCCTCATAGCAAGAAGGGCCACCGGGGCGGCCTGAAAATTTCCGCGTTTCTAGTCCCCCCGCCGCCGCCTTGCAAGCAGATAAGCAAAGGGGGGCTTGCGATGTGTTTACATTTTGTTCTAATTTGCGCGCATGTCTGATGCGCTGCCCGATCTGCCTGCCATGCCCGGCCAACGGCTTGCCCGTGGGGTGGGGCGGCTGCTGCGGTCGATGGATCACGCGATTCTGCCCGAATTTACCCCCGTGCGGGGTTTGCGCGTGGATGTCATCAGCATCGGCCCGCGCGGCGACATCTGGATCGTGGAATGCAAAAGCAGTCGCGCCGATTTCGCGGCAGATCGCAAATGGCCGGGCTATCTGGACTGGTGCGACCGTTATTTCTGGGCGGTTGATGGCGATTTTCCGGCCGATCTGCTGCCCGACGATACCGGCCTGATTTTGGCTGATTCGTATGGCGCGGAATTGGCGCGCATGGCACCCGAACATCGTTTGCCGGGCGCGCGCCGCAGCAAGGTGCAGCGCGATTTTGCGCGTGCGGCGGCCCTGCGATTGCAGGGCCTGACCGATCCCGGCGCGTTTACCGGCGTTTATTAGAACCGCCGACCCCGCGCGCGGTTTCCGCAGCGGCCAGCAGTTCTTCGGCGATTTCGGCGGCCTCATCAGGATCGAAATCCAGCGGCAGATCAATGCCTTCGGCCTGCAGGTAAATGCGCACCATGCCCTGATCAGTCGGCCCGATCTGCAAATTGGCGGCAATATCGCTTTCGCTGTTGATACCCATGATATGTTCCTTTGTTTGTCGCGGAATTTTTACATTGTTTGCATTTTCGCAGCAAGGAGGGCTTGCAACCCGCGTGATGCAGCGTTAAACACGCGTCCTGTGCCGCCTTAGCTCAGTTGGTTAGAGCGCTAGATTGTGGATCTAGAGGTCCCCCGTTCAAGCCGGGGAGGCGGTACCATTCCCCCTTAAATCACAAATCTGCGTGATGTGGTCCGCGCGTTATGTGCTGCTTTGCGGCATGAAAAAGGGCGCCTCAGCGCCCTTCAACCCGACATTCCTGTGCGCGGCTGCGCATCCGGTCGCAGGCCAGTTGCGCATCCCCGCGCGACATCCGCACAAAGCTGGGTTCGAACCCGCGCCGCGTATCGGCAACATGGCGGCGCGCATTGCCCAACAGCGCCCCATCCTGCAAGGCCAGACTGACCAGCAGGCGATCCGCCTCGGCCCGGGTGGTATAGGTGCCCAGAACGATGCCCCAATTGCGGCCACTGTCGGCAGGGCGGCGCACGATTTCCAATTGCTGCGGATCGCCCAGATCGCCTTCGCCCATGGCCGCCAGAATGACGGTTTCCGAACGCGGTTGCGGCGGGGTGGACGCGACCAGCGACAGGCTGGCCGATTGCGGCGCGGGCGTGGCGGCGGGGGCCGCAGGCGCGGCGGCGGTCTGAACCGGCGCGGCGGAACCCGGACGCGACACCGGGCGCGCGCTGCGTTGCAGGACCGGCGCGGCGAGGCTGGCGGTCACGGCGGCATCAGACGCGGCAGGGGCCGGAGCCTCGGCCACAGCAGCCGGTTGCGGTGCGGGCTGACCCTGACCCGGGCGCGCGCGAGGCCGCATGCTGGAGGCCAGCCGCAGCGACGGCGCGGCAGCGGTTGCCGCCTGCGCAGGCGCAGCCGGTTGCGCGCCCGCCTGCAACAGGGCCTGAGTCAAACTGGGCGTCGGTTGCGCCGGGGCGGCGGTCCGCGTGGCGCGCGTGGGCGCGGCCGAGGTTTGCAGCACCATCTGTTGCGTTTGCGGCTGCGTTACGGCGGGGCTGGGTTCGACCGCAGCACGGCGCGTCACGGTTTGGGCCATCATCCGCGGACGCTGGGGGCGCACCTCGCGCACGCGGTCGGGCATCCGCTGAAAGCTGTTGTCCATCAGATCGGCGATCACCTGATTGCGATGCGCGGTCGAGGTGCCGCCAAACACCGTCGCAATCACGCGTTTATTCCCACGCTGCGCCGATGCGGTCAGGTTGAACCCCGCCGCGCGGGTGTAGCCGGTCTTGATCCCGTCCGCGCCCGCGTAATCATCCAGAAAACGGCGGTTGGTGGACGCGACCTGAGCCACGCCCGCATCCGCCGACCGGCGCGAGAACAGGTTATAATATTGCGGGAAATCATAGAACAGGTGACGGCCCAGAATGCTCATGTCATGGGCGGTTGAAAAATGGCCGCTTTGCGTCAGGCCGTGGGCGTTCTGAAACTGCGTATTGTTCATGCCCAAAGCGCGCGCCATTTGCGTCATTTGCTGGGCAAAGGCAGCCTCGGAACCCGCCAGACCTTCGCCAATGGCGGTCGCGGCGTCGTTCGCGGACCGGATCGCGGCGGCGCGGATCAGGTAACGCAGTTCAATCTGTTGCCCCGGACGCAGGCCCAGTTTCGACGGCGCTTCGTTCGCGGCCTTGGTCGAAACGGTGAATTTGGTATCCAGCCGGACGCGCCCGCTCTCGATCGCATGAAACGCCATATACAGCGTCATCATTTTGGTTAACGACGCCGGGTGCAGGCGCGTATCCGCGTTCTGGCGGTAAATCGGTTGCCCCGTGCGCGCATCCATCACATAGGCGGCGAAGGGCGCGGCCTGGACCTGCGCGGCCAAAAGCACAGGAATCACCACAAAGATGAGGCTGATAAGCCGGGCGGCTGTCAGGTATCTGGTCACTGTCTCGATCTTTCTGCCTGTCGCGGATGCGTCGTTTGTTGCACATCCATCGTTAATATTCCGATAATAGCACGGCTGTTTTTTTCGTGAAACCTTGGATTTGAACTATTTTGCGGGATCGGCACTTTTAACCGGGGCGGATTTGGCTATATACAGGGCGAACGCGCGCCCTCAAACCAGACCGTTTCCCATGACCCACCGGATGAGTGATCCCAACTTTCCCGATGACCAGCATGATCTGGCGGTCAAAACGCGTGCGAAACCGCAGCGTCCCCCCATGTATAAGGTGTTGATGCTGAACGACGATTTCACCCCGATGGAATTTGTCGTGCATGTGCTGGAACGGCTGTTCAGCATGACCCATGCCCAAGCCATCGAAATCATGCTGACCGTTCACCGCAAAGGCGTGGCGGTCGTCGGCGTTTTCTCGCATGAGGTGGCCGAAACCAAAGTTGCGCAGGTGATGGAGCTGGCCCGCCGTCAGCAACACCCGCTGCAATGCACCATGGAAAAAGAATAAACGTGGCACGACTGCATCTTGCTTTCCCCGACGGCGCGCCGGATGGGCGCGTTCTGGTTATTGGCGCGCGTGGGGGGGACGATTTGTCGCCGCTGGACCCGGCGCAGACGCTGATCCGGCAGGGGCATTTCCCCGATCATCGCGCGTTGACGGCGCAGGGCTGGCAGGTCGCGCCGCAGGTGGATGGCGCGTTTGACGTGGCACTGGTCCGTTTGCCGCGCGCCAAGGCGGCGGCGCGGGCGTGGATATACGACGCGGCGGCGCGGCTGGTGCCGGGCGGCGTGCTGTGGGTGGATGGCCAGAAAACCGATGGCGCCGATGCGGTTTTGCGCGAATTGCGCGGCTTGGGTGAGGTGGATCAGGTCCACAGCAAGGCGCATGGCAAGATTTTCAGGGCGGTTCTGCACGCCGTTCCCGCCGATTGGCAGGCCGCGCCGCGTCAGGTCGCGCCCGGCTTTGTGACGCGCCCCGGCGTGTTTTCGGCGGATGGGATCGACCCCGGTTCGGCCCTGCTGGCGGCGGCGCTGCCCGACAAATTGCCCACGCGGCTGGTCGATCTGGGCGCGGGCTGGGGCTGGTTGTCGGCCCAAGCCCTGACCCGAAAAGGGGTCGAGGTGATCCATCTGGTCGAGGCTGATCACGACGCCCTGGCATCCGCGCGTGAAAACGTCACCGATCCGCGGGCGCGGTTTCATTGGGCCGATGCGCGCGATTTTCGTCTGCCTGACCCGGTGAATGGCGTGATCATGAACCCGCCATTCCACGATGGCCGCGTGGCCGATTCGCGTCTGGGGGCGGATTTTATCGCCTCGGCCGCGCGGGTGCTGACGGGGGCGGGGCGGCTGTGGATGGTCGCGAACCGGCATCTGCCCTATGAAACCGTGCTGTCCGAACATTTCGCCCAAGTGACTGAAATCGGCGGCGATAATCGCTTCAAATTGTTCGAGGCGACGGGCGCAGGCCGCCCCCGCAAACCCCGGAGATGAGCCTGTCCGTCGCCGGTCGCGTCGCGATTGTGACGGGGGCGGGGCAGGGCGTCGGGCTGGCGATTGCGCGGCATCTGGCGGAACTGCGGATGCGCGTTGTGTTCGCCGACCCGAACGAAGCCGCGCTGAGCGCGGTGCGCGACGATTACGCCGGAACGGATGCGGATATTCGCATCTTTGCCGGGCGGATCACCGAGCATCTGGGCATGGCGAATCTGCTGTCGGTGACGCTGGATGCCTTTGATCGCGTTGATGTTTTGGTGAATGTGCAGGGCGATCTGCGCCCCTCGGACCCGTTGGATCCGGACTCTGGGGTTCTGGATGACCTGTTGCGGCAAAATGTCACGGCCCCGCTGCGGCTGTCGCAAATGGTGGCGCGGCGGATGATCGCGCAGGCGCATGACGGCGACGCGACGGGGGCGATTGTGACCGTCCTGACCCGAGCGGCGGGGCCGGCGATGCTGGCCGCGTCCATTGCCGGGGCGGCGCAGGAACAGGCGGTGCGGGGGCTGGCGCTGTCGCTGGCGCCGCACCGAATCCGCGTGAACGGCGTCCGCTATGCCAGCGTGATGTCCACGCGATTGCAGGCGCATCTGCGCGAACATCCGGGGCTGCGGGATCGGATCGTCGCTGGCACGCCGCTGGGCCGGATCGCCGCGCCCGACGAATTGGCCGATGCCGTGCATTATCTGGCCAGCGACGGCGCACGATTTGTCACGGGCCAGATCCTGACCATTGACGGCGGGCGCGGGCTGGGCGATCCAATAAACGAATTTCCCGCGCCGGATGGGCGGTAAATCAGCCCTGCGTTTCCGGGAAAGCCGCCTGACAGGCCGCAACCGCTGATTTCGCCTTTGCGGCCAAAGCCGCCTGCCGCGCCGCCAGATTGTCACGTTTGCGCTGCTCTGCCGCTGGGTCAATCGGCACCCGATAGCGTTCGGTTTCGGTATATTCGCGCCAGCACGGCACCAAAACCGGCTGCAACGTCCCATCCGCATCACGGCGCAGATCGCGACATTCGGTAAAGCGTTCGCGTGTGACTTCGCGCTCGGCCCACGCATAACCGCGCGCCAGATTGCCATCGACCTGCGCCAGCAGGCGGCTGACCGCGCGATATTCCCCGGTATTTTGGTTAATGCAGCGTTGCTGCGGCGTCCCGCAGGCGGCCAAGAGCGCGGGCAGGGCGATGACAGAAAGGGACAGATTGCGGCGCATGGCGACTCTCACTAAGTTTCAGGCAGGCTAACCGCCCAAAATAAAATTGCAAATCACGATGAGGGGACAGATGCAGGAACAGCGCGAAGAAGCCGCCGCATGGTTTCGCGAATTGCGCGACCAGATCACCGCCGCGTTCGAGGGGCTGGAGGATCGCGCCGCCAGCGACCGCCCCGCAGGCCGGTTCGAACTGACCCCGACCGAACGCGGCACGGATGGCGGCGGCGGTCTGATGTCGGTGATGCGCGGCGGGCGCGTGTTCGAAAAGGTCGGCGTCAATTGGTCGCAGGTCCATGGCGCCCTTGCCCCGCGCGCACAGGCCGCCATGGCCGCGCGCGGTGTGCCGGGTATGGCCGACGATCCGCGTTTCTGGGCCAGCGGAATCAGTCTGGTGGCGCATATGCAAAACCCGCACGCCCCCGCCGTTCATATGAACACGCGCATGTTCTGGACCCCCGGCGCATGGTGGTTTGGCGGCGGCGCGGACCTGAACCCCTGCATCGAATATGCGGGTGATACGGCGCATTTCCACGACACCCTGCGCGCGGCCTGCGCCCCGCATGGTGCGGATTATTACGACCGTTTTAAGGCATGGGCCGACGAATATTTCTTTATCCCGCATCGGGGCCGGGCGCGCGGTGTCGGTGGGATTTTCTATGACGACCTGAATACCGGCGATTGGGATGCCGATTTCGCCTTTACCCGTGATGTTGGGCGGGCCTTTCTGCCCGCGTTCTTGCCATTGGCCGAATCGCGCCATGTTCAGGCGTGGACGGACGCGGACAAAGACGCGCAACTGGTGCATCGCGGGCTGTATGCCGAATACAACCTTGTTTACGATCGCGGCACCAAATTCGGGTTAGAGACAGGCCACAACCCCGACGCGGTGTTAATGAGCCTGCCCCCATTGGCAAAATGGGTCTAGGCGCTGCGCACCGCCGCGATCATCGCCGCCACATTTTCGGGGTCCGCGTCCGGCGTGATCCCGTGGCCGAGGTTAAAAATATGCGGCCCGCCCCGTAAGACGCGGGTGATCCGCTGCGCCTCGGCCACCAGATCGGGGCCGCCGGTGACCATATGATGCGGGGCCATATTGCCCTGCACGCAGCCATCGGGCTGCACATGCTGCGCCACCCATTCGGCGCTGACCGAATTATCGGTCGCGACGCAATCCGCCCCGGTCGCGCGCGCAAACCCGATATAGCGGTCGCCCGCCTCACGCGGAAAGGCGATGACGGGGGTGTTCGGGTGCCGCGCCTTCAACGCGGCGATGATTTTGCGCGCGGGTTCGATGGCGAAATCGTCGAAATCCTGACCGCGCAGGCTGCCGGCCCAGCTGTCGAACAGTTTCACCACCTCGGCCCCGGCGTCGATTTGTGCGGACAGGTACAGGATCGTGGCATCGGTGATGCGGTCAATCAGCGCGGTAAAGGCCGCGCGGTCGGCATCCTTCATCGCATGGGCGGGGCCTTGATCCTTGGTTCCGCGACCGGCAACCATATAGGTGGCCACCGTCCACGGCGCGCCCGCAAAGCCGATCAGCGCGGTTTCGCGCGGCAACTCGCGCGCCAAAATACGCACGGTTTCGTAAACCGGGGCCAGCCGGTCATGAATGGCATCGGCGGGTTTCAGCGCCGCCACCTGATCGGCGTTTGTGATGGTTGACAGCCGCGGACCTTCGCCAGTCACAAACCACAAATCCGCCCCAAGCGCCTGAGGAACCAGCAAAATATCCGCAAACAAAATCGCTGCGTCAAAGCCGAAGCGGCGGATCGGTTGCAGTGTCACCTCGGCCGCCAGATCGGGGTTGTAGCACAGCGACAGGAAATCCCCGGCCTGCGCGCGGGTCGCGCGATATTCGGGCAGATAACGCCCCGCCTGCCGCATCATCCAGATCGGCGGGGTGTGCAAGGTTTCACCGGCAAGCGCGCGCAGAAGAAGTTTGGTCATATTGCCTCCGTTTGCCCCATCAAGGCGAGGGGGCGGGCGTTGTCAAGTCGCGCGCGGCGCAGTAAGTCAGGGATATGATGACGTTGCCTGACCCCACCCGCCCGCTGAAAATTGGAACCCGCGGTTCTGCGCTTGCGCTTGCGCAGGCGCATGAGACCCGCGACCGCCTGATGGCGGCGCATGATCTGCCCGCCGATGCGTTCCAGATTGTTGTGATCAAAACCACGGGCGACCGGATTCTGGATCGTCCTTTGTCGGAGATCGGCGGTAAGGGTCTGTTTACACGCGAAATCGAAGACGCGTTGCTGAATGGGGACATCGACATCGCGGTGCATTCGATGAAGGACATGCCGACGATCCAGCCGGATGGTTTGGTGATCGACTGCCTGTTGCCGCGCGAAGATGTGCGCGACGCCTTTGTCAGCCCGCATGTCGCCAGCATCGACGACCTGCCCGCCGGATCGCTGGTCGGGTCGTCCAGCCTGCGTCGCCGGGCGCAACTGGCGCATTATCGCCCCGATTTGCAACTGGTCGAATTTCGCGGCAATGTCCAAACCCGCCTGAAAAAGCTGGATGACGGCGTGGCGGTTGCGACGTTTTTGGCTATGGCGGGGCTGTCGCGGCTGAACATGCTGCATATCGTGCGCAGCGCGATTTCCACCGATCATATGCTGCCCGCTGTGGCGCAGGGCGCGATTGGGATTGAACGGCGCGCGGCGGATGACGATGTCGCTGGGCTTTTGTCCCCGATTCACCATGTCGAAACCGGTCACCGGGTCGCTGCGGAACGCGCCTTTCTGCTGCGTCTGGACGGGTCGTGCCAGACCCCGATCGCCGGGCTGGCCGAGATAAACGGCGACCGCCTGACCCTGCGGGGTGAGATTCTGGCCCCTGATGGATCGCAGGCCTTTAACGGCCAGCGTTCGGGCGCTGTTACCGAAGGCGCGCAGATGGGCGCCGATTTGGCGGCAGAGTTGTTGCATCGCGCCGGTCCGGGGTTCTTGGCAGGGCATTGATCACGGCGTCCGCAGTTTAGTAACTGCGGATCAGCCCGACCAAACGGCCCTGAATTTTGATCGCATCTTCGGGCAGCAGGCGCGTTTCATAGGCGGGGTTTGCGGCCTCAAGCGCGATCATGGCGCCACGGCGGCGATAGCGTTTCAGCGTCGCTTCGTGGCCATCAACCAGTGCCACGATGATGTCGCCATTGGTGGCGCTGTCCTGTTCGCGGATCACGACGACATCGCCATCATTGATCCCGGCTTCGATCATCGAATCGCCTTTGACTTCAAGGGCATAGTGATGTTCGCGCCCCGACAGCATCGTGCCGGGAACAGCGACATGGTGCGACACCTCGGAAATCGCTTCAATGGGGACTCCTGCGGCGATTCGGCCCATCAGGGGCAGGCTGACCGCCTGTGAATCGGTGACGGTCAGGGCGCTGCGGGGGCGGTCGGGGCGGCTGCTGACCAGTTTAGGGGTGGGGACCACATCACCCGTTTGGGTGTCCGTCGCCAGATGGGCCAATGCGTCGGGCAGGCGCACCACCTCTAACGCGCGGGCGCGGTGAGGCAGACGGCGGATAAAGCCCCGTTCTTCTAACGCGGTGACAAGCCGGTGGATGCCGGATTTTGACCGCAGATCAAGCGCGTCTTTCATTTCGTCAAAGGACGGAGGCACGCCGTCGCGCGCCATGCGTTTCTGAATAAATTCCAGCAATTCGATCTGTTTTTTGGTCAGCATCAGAACCCCCTGCTATGTTCCATCAATGTTCTAAGCGATCAAACGAATCGCGTCAATCAATAGAACAAAACATGATGAATCGAAGGTTAATATCCGCTCAGCGTCGCAAAATTACTGAACCGCCCCCGTCACTGCGTGCGGGGGTGGTTTTTTTATTTTAGATCAATGCCCTGCGACAGAAACATCCAGAATCGCACGGGTGGCGGCTGTCACGTCGTCCTGTCGCATCAGGCTTTCGCCGATCAGGAAACGACGCGCGCCGACCTGCATCATCGCGGCCAGATCGTCGGGGGTGAACAGCCCGCTTTCGCACACCACGTCACGATCGGCGGGGATGCGCGGCGCAAGGTCGCGCGTCACATCAAGAGTCACCTCGAACGTCTTGAGATTGCGGTTATTTATCCCAATCATCGGTGATTTCAGGCGCAGCGCGCGGTCCAGTTCGGTGGCGTCGTGAACCTCGATCAGGGCGTCCATGCCCCAATGGGTCGCCGCGTCTTCAAGCTCGGCTGCCAGGGTGTCATCGACAGAGGCCATGATGATCAGGATGCAATCGGCGCCCCAGGCGCGCGCCTCGGCCACCTGATAAGTGTCATAAAGGAAATCTTTGCGCAGCGCGGGCAGGCTACAGGCGTCGCGCGCGGCGGTCAGAAATTCGGGCGCGCCCTGAAAGCTGGGGCCGTCGGTCAGCACCGATAAACAGGCCGCGCCACCGTCCTGATAGGCGCGCGCCAAGGCGGGCGGGTTGAAATCAGCACGGATCAAGCCCTTGGACGGGCTGGCCTTTTTGATTTCAGCGATCAGCGCGGGGCCATGTGCCGCCCGTTCCGTCAGCGCGCGGGCAAAGCCGCGCGGGGCGGATGCGGCGCGGGCCTGCGCCTCGACCTGAGACAGGGGGCGGGCGGCCTTGGCGGCGGCGATTTCGTCCAGCTTATAGGCGCGAATTTTATCCAGAATATCCATAATCAAACCTTAATCGTGGCCGGGCGGCGGCGAAAGGGGCGATCCCACCCAATCAATCGGCGCGTGGCCCTGTGTTGTTAACCATTCATTGACGCGGCCAAAGGGGCGGCTGCCGAAAAACCCCCGTCGCGCGGACAGGGGCGAGGGATGCGCCGTGGCGATGACCAAATCCTGCGGGCGGGGCAGGCCCGACAGCGCCTTTTGCGCGTGATTGCCCCACAAAACGAACGCCAGCGGGCCATGCGTTTGGGCGCGGGCGACGGCCTGACGCGCCAGCCGGTCCCAGCCCCAACCGGCATGAATCCCGGCCTGACCGGGCAGAACCGACAGCGCGGTGTTCAGCAACAGCACCCCCTGCGCCGCCCAATGGGACAGGTCGCCGTATTCCGGCGCATGTCCAACATCATCGCGTAATTCCTTGAAGATATTGACCAAAGATCGCGGCGGCTGGGTTTTCCGCGTCACCGAAAAAGCCAGCCCGTTGGCGTGACCCGGCGTCGGATAGGGGTCTTGGCCCAGCAGCACGACCCGCACCTGATCGGGGGCCACGGCGTCCAGTGCGGCGAACAGGCGGTCAGGACCGGGCAGAAAATCCCCCCCCGCCAGCCGGTCGCGGATCGCGGGCCAGTCATCGCGGAAAAAGGGCAGATCGGCCCAAGGCGCGGGGGGGATCATGCCTCGGGCGGGCCGGTGACTTCGGCCAAGGCGGCCAGCTTCGCGCGCGCGGCCCCGCTGTCGATGGATTGGGCGGCCAGCTCGGCCCCATCGGGCAGATTGTCCACGCGCCCCGCGACCAGCAACGCCGCCGCCGCGTTCGGCAACACCGCATCGCGATAGGCCCCGCCCTGACCCTGCAACAGCGCGCGAAACGCGGCGGCGTTATGGGCGGGATCGCCGCCGATGATGGATTCGAACGGGTGCGTCGGCAGGCCCGCATCGGCGGGCGTGATGGTGAATTCGGTGATCTGCCCATCCTGCAACGCGGCCACAGAGGTTTCGCCCGCAATGCTGATTTCGTCGGTGCCGTCGCTGCCATGGACCAGCCACGCGGCGTCTGACCCCAGATCGCGCAGCACCTGCGCCATTGGGCCGATCCAATCCGCGCTGAACGCGCCGGTCAACTGACGCCGGACGGATGCCGGATTTGTCAGCGGACCCAACAGGTTAAAGACCGTCCGCGTTCCCAGTTCCGCGCGCGGCGGGCCGACATGGCGCATGGCGGGGTGGTGCATCGGGGCCATCATAAAGCAAATCCCGGCGCTGCGGATGGCGTCCTGCGCGGCGGCAGGGCCGGCCATCACGTTAATGCCCATCTGCCCCAAGGCATCCGCCGCGCCCGATTTCGACGACAGGTTGCGGTTGCCGTGCTTGGCGACCGGCACGCCCGCGCCTGCGACCACAAAGGCGGTCGCCGTGGAAATGTTCAGCGTGCCTTTGCCGTCGCCGCCGGTGCCGACAATATCCATGGCGCCATCGGGGGCGGTGATGCGGTTCATCCGCGCGCGCATCGCCCGCGCGGCGGCGGCGATTTCGCCCACGGTTTCGCCCCGCACCCGCAACGCCATCAGCAACCCGCCGATCTGCGCCGGAGTCGCCGCGCCGTCGAACAGGGCGGAAAAGGCGGCTTCGGCCTCGGGTCCGGTCAGGGGGCGGGTGGCGGCGATGCCGATCAGGGGGCGAATGTCGGTCATGCGACGGCCTTTCGCGGGGTGCAGCGGTCCAGGAAATTGCGGATCATGTCATGGCCATGTTCGGACGCAATGGATTCGGGGTGGAATTGCACGCCCTCGATCGGCAGGTCACGGTGGATCAGGCCCATGATCGTGCCGTCATCGGATGTCGCCGTGACGCGCAGACAGGCGGGCAGGGTTTCGGGTTCCACCGTCAGCGAATGATACCGCGTGGCCCGCATCGGGTTGGGCAGGCCGGTGAACACGCCGGTGCCGTCATGGTCGATATTGTCCACTTTGCCATGCAAAATGCGGTTTGCGCGCACGATCCGCCCGCCAAAGGCCTGCCCGATGGATTGATGCCCCAGACAGACCCCGAACAGAGGCAAACCGCGTTCAGCCGCCGCCGCGATCAGGTCCAGACAGATGCCCGCCTGATCGGGGTCGCACGGCCCCGGCGATAGAACGATGCCGTCCGGGTTCAGATCAAGCGCCTGTGCCACGGTGATCTGATCGTTGCGGCGAACGGTCACATCCGCCCCCGCCTCGCCCATATAATGCACAAGGTTCCAGGTAAAACTGTCGTAGTTATCAATCAGAAGGATCGAGGCCATTCATTAGCTCAAGTTTTAGGGGAATGGTTTCCCCCGGAAAATCCATAGGCTATAGATGTGCTGAACCACGCGGCGGGGTCAAGCCCGCCCAAACCGAAAGGTGACGCAACAATGGCAGGCCGGTTTTTTATCGGATTGTGTCACGGCACGTTGTTGGGCGTGCTGGCTCTGGCTGCGTTATCGCTGGCGGTGCCGGTTGTGGTGCCGGATTCGGCTGTGGCTGAGGCCGAGGCAGGCGCGGCTGTGGTGCCTGCCGCTGAGCCAGCCCCGGAAAGCGCAGTTGTGGTTAATGCTGAGCCTGCCGACAACGCTGCGGCGGCCCCTGTGGTTGATGTCACGGACGACAGCGCAGCGTTGCCCGACGTTGCGCCGACGCCGAACGACGACGCGCCCGTCACTGCGGTTGCGACGACCGACAGCGCCGTTCAGCCCGATCCAACCCCAACCCCAACCCCGCCGACGGATACCGACCCGCAACCGCCTGTGCCGGTCGCAGTTGATGATGTGACGCTGCCGGTTGGGTCTGAATTCGGTCGCGGCGGAGATTTTGCGCCGATCACGCCCGACGCGTCGGAAACCGCACTGGACCGCGATACCGCCGCGCCCTTGCCGCAGGTGGCGGGGGCGGGCGCGCCGCCGGATATTCTGGCCGATCCTGTGGCTCCGCCCGCAATTCTGTCCGGGCCAAGCCGTGTTGATCCGGCTCTGGTCGGGGATGGGGATGTGGTTGCCGCGCCTTCGGTCGGGGATGTGGCGCGGCCCCACACGCCCGCTTTGCCCGCAGCCTTGCCCAGCCGCGATGCCGCGCCGAACCAGACGGCGGAACGATCCACGCGGCCCGCGGGCGCGTCACAGGCCGCGCCGGATTTGCGGCTGCCCGCGCTCAATCTGGGTCGCGATTAACCTTCATGCGCCGAAAACACCACGCAGCATCCGCCCCGGCTTTTTTTGCCGCCCGGCCCTTCGCCATGTGGGCCACAGGGTTGTCGCGCGCGGCGCGTCGTCCTAAGACAGCGTGCAAGATAAAATAAAGGGGCGGCGCATCATGTCGAATCTGCGCAGAACGGGCAAGTCAACGATTGTGTGGATCCTGATGGGTCTGATGGTCGTGGGTTTGGGCGGTTTCGGGATCACCAGCTTTTCCGGCGGCTCGTCCGGGGTGGGGGCGGTTGGCGACACGAAAATCACCGCCGATCAATACGCCCGCGCGCTGCAAAGTCAGATGAACGCCCTGTCGCAGCAGACCGGCCGCCATATTTCCGCGACCGAGGCGCAGCAGATCGGCCTGACCCAGCAGGTGCAGGCGCAATTGTTCACCGCCGCATCGCTGGCCGAACAGGCGCGCCTGATGGGCGTGTCGGTGGGCGATCAGCATGTCGCCAATGTCATCGCCAGTATTCCCGGATTTCAAGGGATTACGGGTCAGTTCAGCCGCGCCGCCTATGACGATTTTCTGCGCCGCGAACGCATGTCGGCCAATGAGTTAGAGGAAACCGTGCGCGTGGATGAATCGCGGATGCTGTTGCAGCGCGCGATTGCCGGGGGCGTGGTGGCGCCGCAGGCCATGGTCAATCAAACGACCGGCTGGGTTCTGGAAACCCGCGACATCAGCTGGCGCGAATTGGTGGAATCGGACCTGCCCGCCGCGATTGCCGAACCGGACGAAGCGACCTTGCAGGCATGGCACAGCGCCAATGCCGCCCGCTTTACCGCGCCGGAAATCCGCCGCATCAGCTATGTCTGGGTGACGCCCGCAATGCTGGCCCCGACCGTTGATCTGGATGAGGCGTCGCTGCGTCAGACCTATGACGCGCATCTGGCCGAATTTCAGCAACCCGAACGCCGTCTGGTCAGCCGTCTGGTGTTCCCGTCCGAACCCGAGGCAACCGCCGCCAAGGCTCAGATCGACGCGAACGAAGCGCCGTTTGAATTTTTCGTGCTGCAACGCGGGCTGACGCTGGACGCGATCGACATGGGCGAGGTGACGCAGGCGTCGCTGGGTGCCGCCGGTGACGCGGTGTTCGCGCTGCAACAACCGGGTGTGGTTGGGCCGGTGCAGACCGATCTTGGCCCCGCGCTGTTTGCGGTGAACGCGATTCTGGATCCGGTCGATGTCAGCTTTGATCAGGCCCGCGACAGCCTGCGGGCCGAAGCGGCACTGGACCGCGCCGCCCGCGTGATCCGCGACCGGATGCTTGATCTGGAAGACCGTCTGGCGGGTGGTGACACGCTGGAACAAATCGCGGCGGATACGGAAATGGAGCTGGGCCAGATCGACTGGTCGGAAACCACCCCCGCCGCCGAAGGCAGCATTGCCGGGTATCAGGCGTTCCGCGACCGCGCCGCAGCGATCAGCGTGAATGACTTCCCCGAACTGTTGACGCTGGCCGATGGTGGGCTGTTCGCCCTGCGTCTGGACGAGGTGGTTCCGCCCGCTCTGATTCCGTTTGACGATGTGCGCGCGGATGTGCTGGCCGATTGGCGGGCGGGCGAACTGCACCGTCAATTGCTGAAACTGGGCGCCGATCAGCAGGTGGCCGCGCTTGCCGAAACGACTGCGCCGCTGAACGGGGCCGCGCCCGAAGCTGACCCCGCGCCGGAATGGACCGTCGAAACCGGCCTGACCCGCGACAGTTGGATGGCCGCGCTGCCCGCGCAGGCTTTGGAACAGGCGTTTACCCTGTCCGAACCGGGTGAGGTGGAACTGGTCGATGCGGGCGACCGGGTGTTTCTGGTCCGTCTGGATCAGACCCATGCCGCCGATCTGACCGGCGATGACGCGCAGCGGATTCAGTCGGTTGTGGCGGGCCGTCTGGGTCAGTCCTTGCAGGCCGATGTGTTTGAATTCTATGCCCGTTCTATTCAGCGCGGCACCCGGATCGAGGTGAACCAGTCCGCCATCAACGCGATCAATGCGCAGGTTTATTGATGCAGCTTTCGCCTGATTTTGCTGATTTTCAGCGCGAATGGGATGCGGGCCGGAACCAGCTGGTGACGACCCGCCTTGCCGCCGATCTGGACACGCCGGTCAGCCTGATGCTGAAACTGGCCGAAGCCGCCCCGCAGAGCTTTGTTCTGGAATCCGTCACCGGGGGCGAGGTGCGCGGGCGTTATTCCGTGGTGGGGATGAAGCCTGACCTGATCTGGCAATGCCATGATGGCCGCGCCCGGATCAATCGCAACGCGCGGTTTTCGCAGGATTTTCAGGATGATGACCGTCACCCGCTGGACAGCCTGCGGGCGCTGATTTCGGAAACGCGGATCGACACGATGCCGGAAGGCGTGCCGCCGGTGGCGGCGGGGCTGTTTGGTTATCTGGGCTATGACATGATCCGGCTGGTCGAACATCTGCCCGATGTGAATCCCGACCCGCTGCACTTGCCCGATGCGATCCTGATGCGCCCGTCCGTCGTCGCCGTTCTGGACGGGGTGAAGGGCGAAGTCACCCTCTGCGCCCCCGCCTGGCATGACGGCGGCGATGCGCGCGCGGCCTATGCCCGTGCGGCGGAACGGGTGATGGACGCGCTGCGGTCGCTGGACCGGCAACCGTCCGAACCCCGCGCCTTGGGTCAGGATGCGCGGATCGGCGAACCGGTGTCGAACTTCACCAAACCCGATTATCTGGCCGCCGTTGAACGCGCCAAGGATTACATCCGCGCCGGGGACATCTTTCAGGTGGTGCCGTCGCAACGCTGGCGGATGGATTTCCCGCTGCCGCCCTTTGCGCTGTATCGCAGCCTGCGCCGCACGAATCCGTCGCCCTTTATGTTTTTCCTGAATATGGGCGATTTTCAGATTGCGGGGGCCAGCCCGGAAATTCTGGTGCGTCTGCGCGACAATCAGGTCACCATCCGCCCCATTGCCGGCACCCGCCACCGTGGCGCGGACGAGGCCGAGGATCGCGCGCTCGAAGCCGATCTGCTGGGCGATCATAAGGAACTGGCCGAACATCTGATGCTGCTGGATCTGGGCCGCAATGATGTGGGTCGCGTGGCGCGTCCCGGCACGGTGCGCCCGACCGAACAATTCGTCATCGAACGCTACAGCCATGTGATGCATATTGTGTCGAATGTGGTGGGCGAATTGCGCGATGATCAGGATGCGTTGTCGGCGCTGCTGGCGGGGCTGCCTGCGGGAACGGTCAGCGGCGCGCCCAAGGTGCGGGCCATGGAAATCATCGACGAACTGGAACCCGAAAAGCGCGGCGTTTACGGCGGCGGGGTCGGCTATTTCGCGGCCAATGGCGAAATGGATATGTGCATCGCCCTGCGCACCGGCGTGATTAAGGATGGCGCGCTGTATATTCAGGCGGGCGGCGGCGTTGTTTACGACAGCGACCCCGAGGCTGAGTTTATGGAAACCGTCAACAAAAGCCGCGCCCTGCAACGCGCGGCCGAGGGCGCGGCCCGGTTTGTTCGCGGGAACGGATAAAAAATGGCGGCCGGGTGGCCGCCATTTTTGTATGATCAGTTGGTCGGTGCCGGGGTGGTGGTGCCATCCACCGGGGCCGTTTCCGCCGGGGCGGGCGCAGGTTCCAAAGGCGCGGGCGTCGGTTCAACGGGCGGTGCCGTTTCGACCGGCGCTGCGGGCGGCATGTCCGTGGCCGCCGGAGCGGGCGCGGTGCCAGCCGTTGCCGCCGGGGCCTGCGCCTGATCGCGGAACACATATTCCGGCGCGGCGTCGGCCTCTTCCTTCGTCAGGGTGCTGGTGATTTCGCGCGCGTCAAAGTTGATCGTCAAATCCGACCACGGCAGCGCGATTTGTTTCTGGCCGATGCCCAGAAAACCACCGACGCCAACGATAGCGGCCTTCATCTGGCCATCTTCGCTGATGATCAGGTCGTTGATCGACCCGATGCTGGTGCCGTCGGGCGCGTGAACGGTGGTGCCGGTGATCCAGTCGATCCGCAATTCACCTGCGGCTTGCTGCACCTCGACCTTGGTGGCGGCGGATGCCTCGGCGGCAGCTTTGTCAGCGGCGGCCTGCGCCTCGGCGGCCTGTTGGGCGTTCGGGGCGGCCGTGTCCTGAGCCAGTGCCGCGCCCATCGACAGCGGCAGGGCAATGATGGTGGTCAAAAGAAGCTTACGCATATTCTGATCTCCTGTTTGTTCGCGACACATTGTTGCGTGCGACTGTCAGGATAATGCGCGGGCGTTACTTCGGTTCCGTGGCGGTTCCCGCGACCGGCGGAATATCGCGCGCAGGGCCGGACCGCCATTCCCGCCATGTCAGCCAGATCACCAACCCGTCAAAGGCCGACAGCGCCAGCATCACCGGCGACCCGGTCAGCGTCCAGCGGTGCAGTTGATACACAACAAACCCCGCAAACGCGACCATAGCCAACGGATAGGCAAAGGAAATCCGCCGCGCCAACAGCGCCAGAACGACCAGCTTAATCGCGCCATGGCCCAGCAGGTAAAGCGCATAAAAATGCTGGCTGCTGGCGTCGAACCGCGCCGCCTGCGCCACCAGCCAGCCTGCGACGGGGGCGGTCGGATCCTCGATCAATTCGGCGTGGGTCAGCCAGTCCACCAACCCGATCAGGGCGTCATTGCTGGCCCATAACAACGCCGCGCCGGACAGCGTTTCCAGCGTGGCAAAGGCGGCTTTCATGGCGATGCTGGCCTGAAACAGCCCATGCAGAACGCCATACCGCCCGCGCCGATGGTGCATCAATCCTCGCCGCGGAAGGGCTGGACATATTGCAGCGCCATATCCCACGGGAAGAAAATCCAGGTATCCTGCGACACCTCGGTGACATAGCTTTGCACCATCGGTTTGCCCTTGGGTTTGGCATAGACGGTCGCAAAATGCGCCTTGGGATACATCTGATGGATCAGTTCCAGCGTGCGCCCCGAATCAACCAGATCATCGACGACCAGAATCCCGGTGCCGTCGCCCATCAGCGCGGGGTCGGGCTGGTTCAGCACCTGCAATTCGCCCTGACCGGCAGCAGCGCCCTGACCTTTATACGAACGGATGCTGATCGTGTCGATCGTGCGGATGTCCAATTCGCGCGCCACGATCATCGCCGGAACCAAGCCGCCGCGCGTCACGGCCACTACGGCGCGCCAGTCATTGCCATCCAGACGCCAGGCCAAGGCGCGCGCATCGCGGTGCAGCTGGTCCCAACTGACGTGAAAGCCCTTTTCGTGGGGTAAACGCTCGGTCATTGCAGGTTCCTTTAGTTGGGGATGATCAGGGACAGGCCCAACAGGCCAATGGCCAGCCCCGCCCCCCGGTCGATCCAGAATTTCGCGCCATAATACCGACGCCGCAGCCATGGCAAAGCCATCAGATGCGCCAAAGCGGTGTAAAAGAACAGCTCGACCGACAATGCCGTTGCGTAAATCGCGGCCTTATCGGCAACCGTAAGCATCACAGGGAACAGCGACAACAGAACGGCGGAATAAAACAGCGCGGGTTTCGGGTTCGACAGGTTCAGAATCATACCGCCCCACAGGCTGATTCCCGCCGCCCCTTGCGCCGGGTCGGGCAGGGGATCACGCGCATGACGCCACATATTCCACGCAATCCAGATCAGATAGGCCCCGCCCGCCAGCTTTAGCAGGGCATAGGTCCACGGCACCACCCGGAACAGCACCGTCAGCCCCAGCAGCGAAAACAGGCACCATAACGACGCCCCAAACGCGAGCCCCCAGCCATAGACCAAGGCCCGCCGCGACCCTAACGCAAACGCGCTTTGCGACACCGCGATCACGCCGGGACCGGGCGACAGAATCGCCACGGTCAGGGTCGCGACAAAAGCCGCAAGCTGATCGGCGGTAATCGACAGCATCGCCCGGCTTCTTCTGTGTCTAAATACTCAAAGAACCGAAATCTCAGCCTTTGACCACGGTGGCGATGTCGGGCGCGTCCACAGCCTTCATGCCGACAACGTGGTAACCCGCATCAACGTGATGCGTTTCGCCCGTAACACCCGATCCCAGATCGGACAGCAGATACAGCGCGGATTTGCCCACGTCTTCTTGCGTCACATTGCGGCGCAGGGGCGAGTTCAGTTCATTCCATTTCATGATGTAACGGAAATCACCAATCCCCGACGCGGCCAGCGTTTTGATGGGACCGGCGCTGATGGAATTGACGCGGATACCGTCTTTGCCGAAATCTTCGGCCAGATAACGGACCGAGGCCTCAAGCGCGGCTTTGGCGACGCCCATCACATTGTAATGCGGCATGACGCGCTCGGCCCCGTAATAGGTCAGGGTCAGCATCGACCCGCCATTCGGCATCATCGCGGCGGCGCGGCGCGCAACGGCGGTGAAGGAATAGACGGAAATATCCATCGTCATCATGAAATTGTCGCGCGTGGTTTCGGCGTAACGGCCGCGCAGCTGTTCTTTGTCGGAAAAACCAATCGCGTGAACGATGAAATCCAGCGTTCCCCATTCCTGTTGCAAAGCCGCGAACAGATCGTCGATCGACGCTTCATCGGCCACATCGCAGGGCAGGACCAGCGACGATCCCAGTTGCGCGGCCAGCGGCTCGACCCGCTTTTTCAGGGCATCGCCCTGATAGCTGAAGGCCAGTTCCGCGCCCTGATCGCCCAGTGCTTTGGCAATGCCCCATGCGATGGATTTATCGTTTGCCAGCCCCATAATCAGGCCACGTTTGCCAGCCATCAGGCCCGTTTTTTCGCTTGTTGACATTCATGACCCCCTACGGCTCAACTTTTTGCTGTGATTATGGTAAGTCACGCAAGGCATCAAGAAAGATCGCACACATGACCGACAGAAGCGGGATTTTTGCAGGCAATGATCCGTTCGACATTGCCCGTAACTGGCTGGCCGAGGCTGAAAAAACCGAACCCAATGATCCGAACGCCATGGCGCTGTCCACAGTGGACGCCGACGGATTGCCCGATGTGCGGATGGTGCTGTTAAAGGACATCGAAGGGCAGGGGACCGCCGGGTCATTTGTCTTTTACACCAATTATAACAGCGCCAAGGGCCAGCAGATCGCGGGGACCGGCAAGGCGGCGTTTGTGATGCATTGGAAATCGCTGCGCCGTCAGATTCGCGTGCGTGGAACGGTGATGCGCGAAGATGGTCCGGACGCCGACGCCTATTTCGCCAGCCGGGCCTTGCAAAGCCGGGTGGGGGCGTGGGCGTCGCACCAGTCGCAGCCCTTGGACAGCCGCACCACCCTGATGGCCGAAGCCGCGCGTCAGGGCGTGATCCACGGCCTGAACCCGCCGCGCCCGCCGTTTTGGGGTGGGTTCCGAATCACACCGGTGCAGATCGAGTTCTGGGCCGATGGCGCCTTTCGGTTGCATGACCGGTTTCGGTGGAGCCTGAACAATAATCAAGCCTGGAATGTCGTCCGGCTGTCACCGTGACTATTGACGTTAGGTAAAGAATGGTTTTTTGTGCCTTTCACGGTTGATTTGTGTGTTTGCGATGCGCGATAGATAAGGCCGATTTGCATTGTGTGAAAAAATCACGCATAACTCTGGCCTCTTATTGAGCAAAGCGAGGTTGCTTGGATGAATGATGACCATGCAAAGCTGATTACTGGCTTGGTCAAGTGGTTTGATCCTGCCAAGGGGTACGGCTTCATTCTGGACAGCGACGGCGGCGCGGATGTTTTGCTGCACGCGAATGTGCTGCGGAATTTTGGTCGCAGCTCGGTTGCGGATAATGCGCGCATGGTGGTGCGGGCTCATGTCACGGCACGCGGCATTCAGGCAACCGAAGTTGTCGAAATATGGGCGCCAGAAGGTGACGGCACGCCCCCTATCGCGGATTTGGGACAGGACGTGATCGAAAACTTGGATCAGTTGCCACTGCATGCCGCGCGCGTGAAATGGTTCGATAAGCAAAAAGGCTTTGGTTTCGCCAATGTTTTTGGCCAAAGCGACGATGTGTTCATCCATATCGAGGTGCTGCGCCAGTCGGGGTTTTCGGACCTGACCATCGGCGAGGCTGTCGCCCTGCGCCTGTTCCAGGGCGCGCGCGGCTTGATCGCGGCGCAGGTTCTGGCCTGGGACGCGGCCATCACCGGCGACGCCGCCGCGCAGGATGCTGGTTATTGCAACGGTTCCGATGAAAACGCTGCGCTGTAATATCGCCGCGGGGCTGTTGCTCGCGTTCAGCGGGGCAGCGGCGGCCGATCCGGTGTGCCGCGACGATAGGGTGCAATTTTCGGGGCAGGGCGGCACCAGCTTTTCCGTTGAGCTGGCCGATACCCCTGAAACCCGCGCGCGTGGGCTGATGTATCGGCGGGAATTGCCCGCCGATCAGGGGATGCTGTTCATCTATGACCGGCCGCAACCGGCGTCGTTCTGGATGCGCAACACGCTGATCCCGCTGGATCTGATCTTTCTGGATGATCGCGGTGTGATCCGTCACATTCACGCCAATGCGCGGCCTCTGGATGAAACGCCGATCCCCGGCGCGGCGCCCGGTGATGCCGACCCGAATCGGTTGATGGTTCTGGAAATCGGCGGCGGGCTGGCGGCGGAACACGGGTTGGCCCCCGGTCAGGCCATGGCGCATCCTCGTTTGAACCAGACCCGCGCCGCGTTGCCCTGCGCCCCGGCTTGACGCCGCGGACGACAGCCGCCATATCCCCCCATGCAGGGGGCTGGATGGCCGCGGCAGCAATGCTGAGGAAAGTCCGGACTCCATAAGGTGACGGTGCCGGGTAACGCCCGGCGGGGGCAACCCCAGGGAAAGCGCCACAGAAAACAAACCGCCTGCGTCCGCGCAGGTAAGGGTGAAACGGTGGGGTAAAAGCCCACCGGGCGGCTGGCAACAGACGCCGCATGGCAAGCCCCACCGGGAGCAATGCCGAATAGGGATCGCGCGCGGGACACCCGCAGGGCCACCTTGCCCCAGCAGATCCGGGTAGGCAGCACGATCCGTCGGGCAACCGCCGGACAAGATGAATGGTCATCCAACCGCCTTGGGCGGGGGACAAAATCCGGCTTACAGGCCCCCTGCACAGAAATTTCGGCAATTTGGCGTTGACTTTGACGCGATTCTGGCTAGAAAGCGGCTTTCAACGAATTCTATGGGGGCTGCGGCGCGCGATTGCCCCGAAGCAGGAGCAATAACATGGCGAAGCCGACCACCATCAAGATCCGGCTGAACTCGACCGCCGGGACCGGCCACTTCTATGTGACCAAGAAAAACGCCCGCACGATGACCGAAAAAATGACCGTTCGCAAATATGACCCGGTCGTTCGTCAGCACGTCGAATATAAAGAAGGCAAGATCAAGTAAGATCGCCTGTGACGGATTCCAAAAGGGCCGCGCCGTAAGGTTGCGGCCTTTTTGCGTTGTGAACGGCCTTGAAATTCCTGCGGTGTTGGTGTAGAGGGGCCGCAGTCTTTGGGTGATAAGGTCAGAACAGGCCGCTTATGTCACGGGTCCGGCGTTTGCCGCGACCCTTTCGCATATCCCGAACGACCCCATAAAGACCGGCGGAGCCAACCGTCAGGCCAGTAACAGACACAAAGGAAACTGAATACGCATGTGCGCTAAAGCGACGATGGAAGAGTTTGAAGCACTCTTGAACGAAAGCTTCGAAATTGACACCCCCGATGAGGGCAGCGTTGTCAAAGGCCGCGTGATCGCCATCGAGGCAGGTCAGGCCATCATCGACGTCGGCTATAAAATGGAAGGCCGCGTTGATCTGAAAGAATTCGCAAATCCCGGCGAAGAAGCCCAGCTGTCCGTTGGCGATGAGGTCGAGGTGTATCTGGACCGCGTGGAAAACGCCCGCGGTGAAGCCAGCATCAGCCGCGAAAAAGCCCGCCGCGAAGAAGCTTGGGATCGTCTGGAAAAAGCCTATGCCGAAGAAGAGCGCGTTGACGGCGCCATCTTTGGCCGCGTCAAAGGCGGCTTTACCGTTGATCTGGGCGGCGCTGTTGCGTTCCTGCCGGGCAGCCAGGTTGACGTGCGCCCCGTGCGCGACGCCGGCCCGCTGATGGGTCTGAAACAGCCGTTCCAAATCCTGAAAATGGACCGCCGCCGTGGCAACATCGTTGTGTCGCGCCGCGCCATTCTGGAAGAAAGCCGCGCCGAACAGCGCGCCGAGGTCATCGCCAACCTGACCGAAGGTCAGTCGGTGCAGGGTGTTGTGAAAAACATCACCGAATACGGTGCGTTCGTGGATCTGGGCGGCGTTGACGGCCTGCTGCACGTCACCGACATGGCATGGCGCCGCGTCAACCACCCGTCGGAAATCCTGACGATCGGTGAATCGGTTCAGGTTCAGGTCATCAAGATCAACAAAGACAGCCACCGTATCAGCCTGGGCATGAAACAATTGCAGGCCGATCCGTGGGATACCGTGGGCGAAAAATTCGCCATCGGCACCGTCCATCAGGGCCGCGTGACCAACATCACCGACTACGGCGCGTTCGTCGAACTGGAAGCTGGCGTCGAAGGTCTGGTTCACGTTTCCGAAATGTCGTGGACCAAGAAAAACGTCCATCCGGGCAAAATCGTTTCGACCAGCCAAGAAGTCGAAGTGATGGTTCTGGAGATCGACGAAGCCAAACGCCGCGTGTCGCTGGGCCTGAAACAGACGCAGCGCAACCCGTGGGAAGTGTTTGCCGAAACGCACCCGACCGGCACCAATATCGAAGGCGAAGTCAAGAACATCACCGAATTCGGTTTGTTCATCGGTCTGGACGGCGACATCGACGGCATGGTTCACCTGTCGGACATCTCGTGGGATGCGCGCGGCGAAGACGCGATTCAGGACTTCCGCAAAGGCGACATGGTTAAGGCCGTCGTCCAAGACGTTGACGTTGAAAAAGAACGCATCAGCCTGTCGATCAAAGCCTTGGAAAATGAAGGCATGGCCGAAGCTGTTGACGGCGTGAAACGTGGTTCGGTTGTCACCGCCGAAGTCACCGCCATCGAAGACGGCGGGATCGAGGTTGAATTCAACGGCGTGAAATCCTTCATCCGCCGCAGCGATCTGGCCCGCGACCGTCAGGATCAACGCCCCGAGCGTTTCCAGGTCGGCGACAAAGTGGACGCCCGCGTGACCAACGTGGACACCAAAACCCGCCGTCTGGGCCTGTCGATCAAAGCCCGCGAAATCGCCGAAGAAAAAGAAGCCATCGACCAATACGGCAGCTCGGATTCGGGCGCGTCGCTGGGCGACATCTTGGGCGCTGCGCTGAACCGCGGCAACTGATTGCGCTTTGACTGATTTTGGCCCGCCCCGGTTCGTGCCGGGGCGGGCTTTTGCGTGGCGCCGGACGAAAGATGCGCAAAAGACCGCAAACCGCTTGCGCCTCAGGGGCAAAGCTGGCAACCCTATGAAACCAGCGGCTTCTAAGTTGCGTTGAAATATGGCATCATGCCACAATCAACATCACCGATACGCGGCGAAGTGGGGAAAGATGATCCGTTCCGAATTGATCCAGTTAATTTCTGACGAAAACCCGCATCTGTTCCGGCGCGATGTCGAACGGATTGTGAACACCGTATTCGACGAAATCATTGATGCCATGGCGCGGGGTGATCGGGTCGAACTGCGCGGCTTTGGCGCGTTTTCGGTCAAACAACGCGACGCCCGCACCGGCCGCAACCCCCGCACCGGCGAATCGGTCGAGGTGGACGAAAAGCACGTTCCCTTCTTCAAAACCGGTAAATTGCTGCGCGACCGCCTGAACGGCGAGGCGTAAGGGGGACTGATGCGCTTTATCCGTCTGATTTTCGTGGCCGTTCTGGCACTGTTGCTGGTCGGCATTGCCTTGGCCAATCGCGGGGCGGTCACGCTGTCGCTGTTCCCGGCTGATTTCGGGCGCTTTCTGGGCGGCACATGGGCGGTCACCCTGCCGCTGTTTCTGGTCGTGTTCGTGGCCTTTGCCGCGGGGATGCTGTCCGGTCTGATCTGGGAATGGCTGCGCGAAGCGGGCATCCGCCATCAGGCCCGCATCCGCGGCGAACGCGTGCATCAGCTGGAAAACGAACTGGGCCTGCTGCGCACTCGCCACGCCGCCCCCAAAGATGAGGTCGTGGCGATTCTGGACGCACCGGAAACGGCCCCCGCCGCCCCGGAAACCGGCGCGGCCCTGCCTGCCATCCGCTGACATGGCGCAGGCCAAGATTTGCGGCCTGACCCGCGCTGACCACATACGCGCCGCCGCCGATGCAGGGGCGCGTTTCGTTGGGCTGGTCTTTTTCCCGAAATCCCCGCGCGCGGTGACGGTGGAACAGGCAGCGGCGCTGTCGGTCGATGTGCCATTTGGCGTGGCGCGGGTGGGGCTGTTCGTGAACCCCGATGACGCGGAACTGGAAACCACGCTGGCGCAGGTGCCGCTGGACATCATCCAACTGCACGGTGCCGAATCCCCCGCCCGCGTGGCCGAGGTGAAATCCCGCACCGGCCTGCCGGTGATGAAGGCCATCGGCATACGCGACCCCGCCGATCTGCCGCAACTGACCGATTACGGCGTCGTGGCCGATCTGCTGCTGGTGGACGCAAAACCGCCGAAAAACGCCGATTTGCCGGGTGGCAATGGGCTGGCCTTTGACTGGCGGCTGCTGACCGGGCGCAGGTGGCTGCGTCCGTGGATGCTGGCGGGCGGTCTGACCCCCGACAACGTGGCCGAGGCCATCCGCCTGACCGGCGCGCCGATGGTCGATGTGTCATCCGGCGTTGAAACCGCGCCGGGGGTTAAGGACCCCGCCCTGATCCGCGCTTTTGTTAACGCCGCCGGGGGTTTTACCGCCTCGGCTTAGCGGCTAAGAACAACGGGCCGGTTTCTTCTGTGCAAAAATACTCATATCCCAACCGCAAGGGCGCGCGACATGGCCGATGATCTGCTGAACAGCTTTATGAACGGACCCGACCAGCAGGGCCGCTTTGGCATTTATGGCGGGCGCTTTGTCAGCGAAACCCTGATGCCGCTGATTTTGGATCTGGAGGCGGAATACGAAAAGGCCAAGACCGATCCTGAATTTTGGGCGGAAATGGACGATCTGTGGACGCATTATGTTGGCCGACCCAGCCCGCTCTATTACGCTGAACGCCTGACCGAACATCTGGGCGGCGCCAAGATTTACATGAAGCGGGACGAGCTGAACCACACCGGCGCGCATAAAATCAACAATGTGCTGGGTCAGATCCTGTTGGCGCGGCGCATGGGGAAAACGCGGATCATCGCGGAAACCGGCGCGGGGCAGCACGGCGTTGCGACCGCCACCGTCTGCGCGCGGTTCGGGCTGCAATGCGTTGTTTATATGGGCGCGCATGATGTGGAACGTCAGGCGCCGAATGTGTTTCGGATGCGGCTTCTGGGCGCGCAGGTCGTGCCGGTGACCAGCGGTCGCGGCACGTTGAAGGACGCGATGAACGACGCGCTGCGTGATTGGGTCACGAATGTGCGCGACACGTTTTATTGCATCGGCACGGTTGCGGGGCCGCATCCCTATCCGGCCATGGTCCGGGATTTTCAGTCGATCATCGGCAAAGAGGTGCGCGAACAGATCATGCCGCGCGAAGGCCGTTTGCCCGACACCATCATCGCCGCAATTGGCGGCGGGTCGAACGCCATGGGCCTGTTCTATCCGTTCCTTGACGACCCGCAGGTCCGCATTATCGGGGTCGAGGCCGGTGGCAAAGGCGTGGACGACGCCATGCAGCATTGCGCCAGCCTGATCGGCGGGCGTCCGGGCGTGCTGCACGGCAACCGCACCTATCTGTTGCAGGATGATGACGGCCAGATTCTGGAAGGCCATTCCATCAGCGCCGGTCTGGATTACCCCGGCATTGGTCCCGAACATGCGTGGCTGAAAGATGTGGGCCGCGCCGAATATGTCAGCATTACCGACGCCGAGGCGTTAGCCGCGTTCCAACTGTGCTGCGCGCAAGAAGGCATCATCCCCGCCTTGGAACCCAGCCACGCACTGGCCCATGTCATCAAAATCGCCCCGGATTTGCCGCGCGATCATATCATCGTCATGAATATGTGCGGGCGCGGCGACAAAGACATCTTTACCGTCGCAAAACATCTGGGCGTGGATATCGCCACCTAACGGGTCAGAAACAGCACATTTGTGTGCGATTCCAGATAGGGGGCGGGAAAGATGATCCGCCCCTGATTTGGGCTGATCATCTCGATCACGCCGACTTCGGGCGCGCGTTGCGGGCTGATGCGGTGGTCGAAGGCCTCGGGCAAATGGGCATAGGGCGGCGGCGTGTCGCCTGCGATAAAGCCTGTCCCGACATAGATCAACTGATCTTTCCAGATATAGGTTTTTCCCACAGTCCGTTGGGAACCTGTCAGTTTTTCAAAGCTGTTCATGCCTGCGTGGCATCGGAACGGCTGATAAACCGTCAGCCCGATGCCGCCGCCCAGCTTCATCATCTGGCAATTCCATTCGCCGGACAGCCAGCCCTGCGCCTGCGCCGGTGGCACGGCCTTGCCCGATAACGCATAGGTCAGCAACCCAACCGCCGCCGGATCGCCACTGGCAAAGGACTGCCGCAAGGCTCCGCCCAGACTGCCATTCAGATTGGTCAGACGGTTCAGGTCATCGGCGCGCAGGCTGGTGCCATCGGGCAGGGCGCGGGAGTGATCGGTCTGCGCCCATGCTGGAAATGCCGCAAGAGCGACGATAATTGCGAATTTATTCAGGCTCATAGGCGTGGTTCCTCAGTAACTCGATCGGCACAATATCCAAGGCGCGGCGATGCGTGGATTCCAAAACGACGCGCGGCGCGGCATATTCCTGCGCCGCCTGCAAAAACCGCGACGCGCACAGGCACCAGCGATCACCGGGTTTCAGGCCGGGGAACTGAAATTCCGGGCGCGGCGTGGACAGGTCGTTGCCCAGATAGCGCGACATGGCCAGAAATTCATCCGTGACCACCACGCAAACCGTGTGACTGCCTCGATCATCAGGGCCAGTATCGCAGCAGCCATTGCGGTAAAACCCGGTCATCGGATCACGTGAACAGGGCTGCAACGGCCCGCCCAGGACGTTAACGGATGGTTCCATGCGTGCCTCCCTTTTTGGGCAGGCTAACGTGGTGCGGCGCGCAGGCCAAGCGGTTGCGCGATCATTTGAACCGATCCGTCAGCGCGCGCAGCCGGTCGGCAAAGCTGGCGGGTTCTGGCGCGGGTTCAAGTGCCGGTTTTGCTGGTTTTGCGGGTTTTTCCGGGGCAGTGCCGCTGTTGCGGGCGGGGGCTACGCGCGCGGCGACGGCGTTTTGAAACCGCCCGCCGTCGCCCGCAGCCAGTGCCGCCGCGCCGTCCGAAAGCCCACGCAACACGTCATCCAGCCAATCCTGATCGGCCTTGGCGAAATCCGACAGGACGTAGCCCGCCACGCGATCTTTGTGTCCGGGATGGCCGATGCCCAGCCGGACCCGGCCATATTCCGCCCCGATATGTTGGTGAATCGACCGCAGCCCGTTGTGCCCGGCATGGCCGCCGCCCTGTTTGACCCGCACCTTTCCCGGCGCCAGATCCAATTCGTCATGCAGCACGATCACATCGGCGGGCGTCAGTTTCAGATACCGCATCGCCTCGCCCACGGATTGCCCGGACAGGTTCATAAAGGTCTGCGGTTTCAGCAACATCACGCGGGTATCACCCAGCCGCCCTTCGATCACATGGGCCTGAAAACGCGACTTCCACGGACCCAGATTGTGGTCATCAGCGACCCGATCCAGTGCCATGAAACCAATATTGTGACGATTTTCATTATATTTTTGCCCCGGATTCCCAAGGCCAACAATCAGTTTCATCAGCATTTCCTGCGTTTGGGGCGTTCTGGTGTGTTCCATCCCTTGCGGTGGACCTTGCCGGTTACTAAGACTCTGTCAACCTTTGAGCGGTAAAACAGGGGTGCGGGATGGTGCGAATCATCGCGTGACCCAAAGCAAGGACAGAAGATGAGCGATCCGGCAGAATTCTATATGAACACGCTTGTTCCGATGGTGGTTGAACAGACCAGCCGCGGGGAACGGGCCTATGACATCTTCTCGCGCTTGCTGAAGGAACGGATTATTTTCGTGTCGGGGCCGGTGCATGACGGCATGTCCACCCTGATCTGTGCGCAGCTGCTGTTCCTCGAGGCGGAAAACCCGTCCAAGGAAATCAGCATGTATATCAACAGCCCCGGCGGGGTTGTGACCTCGGGGCTGTCGATTTACGACACGATGCAATATATCCGCCCGCGGGTGTCGACGCTGGTGGTGGGGCAGGCGGCCTCGATGGGGTCGCTGCTGCTGTGTGCGGGCGAAAAGGGTCAGCGGTATTCGCTGCCCAACAGCCGCGTGATGGTGCATCAGCCATCGGGCGGGTATCAGGGGCAGGCGACCGATATTCTGATCCACGCCCGCGAAACCGAAAAGCTGAAGCGTCGCCTGAACGAAATCTATGTTCAGCACACCGGCCGCACCCTGGACGAGGTGGAACAGGCCCTGGAACGCGACCGCTTTATGTCGCCCGAAGAGGCGAAAGACTGGGGTCTGATCGACGAAGTGCTGGCACCGCGCGGCAAAGCGGATGCGGACCAAAAATAAGTTATGGGATTGTGACGGGACGTTCACATCCGTAACATAGGCAAATTGGATGGTGCGCGTCTGACGCGCGCCGGGTGCGGCGCAATGGCCGCGACGATAGGGAAAGTGGACGATGGCGAACCAGTCCGGCGACAGTAAAAACACGCTTTATTGCAGCTTTTGCGGCAAGAGCCAGCATGAGGTGCGCAAGCTGATCGCAGGCCCGACCGTGTTCATCTGCGATGAATGCGTCGAATTGTGCATGGACATCATCCGCGAGGAAACGAAATCCAGCGGCCTGAAATCGGGCGAGGGCGTTCCGACGCCGCGCGAAATCTGTGGCGTGCTGGATGATTATGTCATCGGGCAGGAACATGCGAAACGCGTGTTGTCGGTGGCGGTCCACAACCACTATAAACGCCTGAACCATGGGTCAAAAACCGATATTGAGCTGGCGAAATCGAACATCCTGCTGATCGGTCCGACCGGCTGCGGGAAAACCCTGCTGGCGCAGACGCTGGCGCGGATTTTGGATGTGCCGTTCACCATGGCCGACGCCACGACGCTGACCGAAGCCGGTTATGTCGGCGAAGACGTTGAAAACATTATCCTTAAGCTGTTGCAGGCGTCTGAATATAACGTCGAACGCGCGCAACGTGGCATCGTCTATATCGACGAAGTGGATAAAATCACGCGCAAATCCGACAACCCGTCGATCACCCGCGACGTGTCGGGCGAAGGCGTTCAGCAAGCCTTGCTGAAAATCATGGAAGGCACCGTTGCCAGCGTTCCTCCGCAGGGTGGCCGCAAACATCCCCAGCAGGAATTCTTGCAGGTGGATACGACGAACATTCTGTTCATCTGTGGCGGCGCCTTTGCCGGGCTGGATCGCATTATCGCCCAGCGGAACAAAGGCACGGCGATGGGCTTTGGCGCGAATGTCAAAGAAAACGACGATCGCGGCGTGGGCGAATTGTTCAAGGTGATGGAACCCGAAGACCTGCTGAAATTCGGCCTGATCCCCGAATTTGTGGGTCGCCTGCCCGTCATCGCAACGCTGACCGATCTGGACGAAGACGCGCTGATCATCATTCTGACCAAGCCGAAAAACGCATTGGTCAAACAATATCAGCGCCTGTTCGATCTGGAAGGCGTCAAGCTGACCTTTACCGACGACGCCCTGACCGCGATTGCCAAACGCGCGATCAAACGCAAAACCGGCGCGCGCGGCCTGCGGTCCATCATGGAAGACATTTTGCTGGACACCATGTTCGATCTGCCCGGTCTGGACAGCGTGGACGAAGTTGTCGTCAACGAAGAGGCCGTCGAAAACGCCGCGTCGAAACCGTTGCTGATCCATTCCGACAGCAAAAAGGAAAATGCCTCGGCGGGGTGATTGGCGCGGAAAAAATGCCGCACACCTCTTGCCAAGGCGGATCGTAACAGATAGACGACGCGAACCGGGCGATTAGCTCAGCGGTAGAGCGCTTCGTTCACATCGAAGATGTCAGCGGTTCAAATCCGTTATCGCCCACCATTATTCGCCCCGCCTGAATTGGCGGGGCTTTTTCATGGACGCCCAGATGATTCCTGACCTGTATCTGATGCGTCATGGTGAAACACTCTGGAACCGAGAACGCCGGATGCAGGGGCGTTTGGATTCGCCGTTAACCGATCTGGGCCGACGGCAGGCCGCACAGCAGGCCGCGTTATTCGCAGGCCTCACCGCCGACCGCATCAGCAGCCCGCAGGGCCGGGCGCAGGACACCGCGCGGATCGTGTTTAACGCACCCTTTCGCACCGATCCCCGGTTGATGGAAATTGATGTCGGCATCGCCGCCGGGCAGCGCGCCGATGATCTGCGCCGCGATCATCCCGATCTGTTTACCGGCGGCTGGCTGGATTGGTATGATCGCGTTCCCGGCGGCGAACATTTCAGCGGGTTGCGCGCGCGGGTCGCTGATTTTCTGGCCGACCTGACCGCGCCCGCGATGATCGTGACGCATGGCGTCACGCTGCGCATGATCTGGCACCTGACGACCGGCGAACCGCTGGATCAGCCGCGTGTTATCCAGGGCGCGCTGCATGTTATTCGGGGCGGGCGTTCGGAAACCTGGCGCTAAGATTTGGGCTTGAACCCGCGCGCGCGTCGGGGCATAGAACGGGTTCTGGAATGGCCCGTTAGCTCAGTGGTAGAGCGTCCCGTTTACACCGGGCCGGTCGGCAGTTCGAATCTGTCACGGGCTACCATTTCCACTTAATTGCAAATGACGCGGCGTTTTGCGGATGCTTGCTGTTGACCTAGGGTGGCGCAACCACCATTTAGGGCGGGATTTTGACGTTACCCGATCAGGAACAGGCATGACCCGCTATTTTTCGTCTGCGCATTTGGTTTTTCTGGCGATCATCGGCTTTCTTGTGTTCTGGATCGGTGGCGGCATGCTGAACCGTGAACCGGCGGTCGAAACGGTGCGGGCGGCACCGGCTACGCCGCGCGTGGCCGCCAGCATCAGCCATGCCGAAACGATCACGCCGCGCGTGTCGCTTTTTGGAAATATCGTTCCGAATCAAGTTTCTGTGCTGCGTGCGCGCACGGGCGGGATTGTGGAAACCGTGGCGCGGCAAGGGGAATCCGTGACGGTCGGGGATGATCTGGGCCAGCTGTCCACCGATAATCGCGGCGCGGGTGTGGCGCAGGCAACGGCGGCTTTGGCCTCGGCCGAGCGTGACTACAACACCGCTGAACAGCTGCGCAGCCGCGGTGTGATGGCCGAATCAGAGGTTCTGACCCGGTTCGCTCAGCTGGAATCAGCCCGTGCCAGCCTGCGCGCCGCCGAATTCGAACTGGAAAATACGACCCTGCGCGCGCCGATTTCCGGCACGATCAGTCGCGTGATGGCGGAAACCGGCAGCTTTGTCCAAGCCGGGGCCGAGGTGCTGGAGGTCGTCAACAACGATCCCTTGCTGGCGCAGATCGAGGTGCGCCAGAACGAAATCACCTCGATCCGGCTGGGGCAGGTGGCAAATGTGACGTTTCAGGGCGGGATTCAGGCCGAAGGTGTCATCAGCTTTATCGCGCCCGTGGCCACGGCCGAAACCCGCACCTTCCGCGTGGAATTAGAGGTGCCGAACCCCGACAACGCCGTTCCCGCCGGGCTGAGCGCGGAAATTTCGCTGGCTTTGCAGGACCAGCGGGCGCATCGGATTTCGCCCGCGCTGATCCGGCTGGATGATGGCGGGCGCATCGGCGTGATGGCGATTGATGAGGACGGCGAAACGCTGCGTTTTCAGCAGGTGAACATTGTGCAGGCGCGCGCGGATGGCATCTGGATCACCGGGGTGCCGGATCAGCTGCGGATCGTGACGATTTCGCAAGGCGCGCTGAATGACGGCCAAAAGGTGCAGGTGTCGGAAACGCCCGACGAATACCGTTCCGTTGTGGGCGGTGAAGCGCCCGCAGCGATTGCCGCGAATTAAGGGGGCGGTGATGAACAGCCTGATTTCTGGCGCGTTTTCGCGCGCGCGCACCATGATTTTGATGCTGATTGCGCTGCTTTTGTCGGGATCGCTGGCCTATATCACGATCCCTAAGGAATCGATGCCGGAAATCGACATTCCGACATTCATCGTCAACACCACCTATTCCGGGGTGTCGGCGCAGGACGCGGCGCAGTTGCTGGCCGAACCCATTGAACGCAAAGTCAATTCGCTAAAGGGTTTGCGCCGGATGGAAACCAAGGCGGCCGAGGGGTTCGCCTCGGTCACGCTGGAATTTCGCCCCGGCTTTGACCAGGATGAGGCGTTGCAGTCGGTCAAAGACGCCGTGGACGACGCCAGCCCTGACCTGCCGCCGGGCGCGGATGGGCCGTTTGTGCGCGAAATCGACATGGCGATGTTCCCGATTCTGACGGTGGCGCTGTCGGGGCAGGTGCCGGAACGCGAACTGATCCGGCTGGGGCGGCAATTGTCGGACGCCATCGAAACCGTCAGCGGCGTGTTGCAGGCCGACCTGACCGGCGAACGCGACGACCAGTTAGAGGTGCTGATCGACCCCTTGGCCATGGAAACCTATGGCATCTCGCCGGGGCAACTGGCGCAGGCGGTGCGCGCGAATAACCAATTGATTGCGGTGGGGTCGTTTGACACGGGGGCGGGGCGTCTGGGGGTCTCGATCCCCGGCACGGTTGTGCGGATGGATGAAATCATGTCCATTCCGGTGCTGGTCAATGGCCCCACCGTTCTGCGCGTGCAAGACGTGGCCGAGGTGCGCCAGACCTTCAAAGACCCGATCAGTTTCGCCCGCATCGACGGGCAGCCCGCGCTTGTTATCGACGTGCGCAAAACCTCGGGCGCGAATGTGATTGATACGGTCGCGGCGGTGCGTGAGCTTGTGGCGCAGCGCACGGCGGACTGGCCCGAACAGGTCGCGGTTGATTTCATGAACGATCAGTCGGTCGAAATGCGCGATCTGCTGTCGGATCTGCAAAACAACGTCATCGCGGCGGTTGTGCTGGTCATGCTGATTACCGTGCTGTTTCTGGGCGTGCGGGCATCCATGCTGGTGGGCATGGCGATTCCGGGGTCGTTTCTGGGCGGCATCCTGATTGTCTGGCTGCTGGGCTTTACGCTGAATGTGGTGGTGCTGTTCGCGCTGATTCTGGTCGTGGGGATGCTGGTTGATGGCGCCATGGTCGTGGTCGAAATGGCCGAGCGCCTGATCGCGCAGGGTCACAGCCGCTTTGACGCGTTCCGGCAGGCGGCGCAACGGATGGCATGGCCGATCACCGCGTCCATTGCCACCACGGTCGCGGTGTTTTTCCCGCTGCTGTTCTGGCCGGGCATGGCTGGCCAGTTTATGTTTTACTTCCCGGCGACGATGATCGCCACTTTGTCTATGTCATTGATTATGGCGCTGATTTTTGTGCCAGTTTTGGGCGGGATTCTGGGCGGAGGTGCCGATGCGCCGCCGACCGCTCCGCGTGGATCGCTGATCGACGGCGTGGCGGCATGGACGATTGCGCGCCCCGCGACGACGCTTGGCCTGTCGATTTTGTCGTTGCTTGTGGTGTTTTACGCCTATGGCCAGCTGGGGCGCGGGGTGGATTTTTTCCCGTCAACCGATGCCGAACGCGCGCAGGTTCAGATTCAGGCCGATGGCAACCTGTCCGTGCATGAGGCTGACCGGCTGGTCCAGCTGGTCGAACACCAGCTGGTGGGGTTGGACGGGATCGAGCGCGTCTATGCCCGCACCATCGGTTCGGTGGAACAGCGGGTGCGCGCGAATGTGTCCAGCGATGTGATCGGGCAAATTCAGGTCGAGTTTGTGGATTGGAAGCTGCGTTCCCGGTCGGATGCGCTGATCGCGCAGATGCGGACATTTGCGGAACAGGTTCCCGGCCTGACCATTCAGGTCGAGGCGGCGGCCTCTGGCCCCGGCGCGTCGCGTCCCGTCCAGATCGAGGTGTCGGCATCCGACCGCGCCACGCTGCAACAGGCATCCGCGACGGTCGAACGTCTGATGCTGGAACAGGGGACATTCGTTGATATCGGCAACGACACGCCGCGCCCCAATCCCGAAATCCGTCTGGTCGTGGATCGTGAGGAATCGGCTCGTTTCGGTGTCGATATGGACACCATCGGCACCGCAGTGCGGCTGCTGACGACGGGGGTTAATCTGGGCACCTATCTGCCGGATTTCGCCGATGATGAGGTGGACATCGCCCTGCGCTACCCGCCCGAACAGCGCAATTTCGAAAATCTGGCGACGATGCGGGTGAATGTCCCGATCGGTCAGGTGCCGATTTCGAATGTCGTGCAGATCATCCCCGCGCCCGCGCCTGCGGCGATTACGCGCGTGGCGGGCCGTGAAACGCAAACCTTGTCGGCGGATCTGGCCCCCGGCAGCACGCTGGACGCGGAACTGGCGCGGATCAGTGCCGCGATTGACGCGGCAGACCTGCCCGACAGCGTCACCATCCGTTTCGGCGGCGAGATTGAGGACCAGCAAGAGGCGATGACCTTCCTGATGGGAGCCTTTGTCGCGGCGATTTTCCTGACCTTTATGATTTTGCTGTTGCAAATGAACAGCTTTTATCAAACCTTCCTGATCCTGACCGCGATCATATTCTCGATCGCCGGGGTGTTTCTGGGGCTGATCATCCGGCAGGAACCGTTTTCCATCGTGATGAGTGGGATCGGAATCATGGCTCTGGCCGGGGTTGTGGTAAACAACAACATCGTTCTGATCGACGCCTATAACGAATATCGCGGGCAGGGGGACAGCCCGGATGCGGCGGCGCTGCGTGCCGCGTCAGAACGGTTCCGCCCGGTGATGCTGACCGCGTTAACCACGGTTGTCGGGCTGATGCCGATGGTGATGGGTCTGACCGTCGATTTCGTGGGGCGCGATATGTTTCTGGGCGCGCCGTCGGGGCAGATGTGGATTCAGCTGGCAACCGGGATCGCGGGCGGTCTGGCCGTGGCGACGGTGGTCACACTGTTGTTGACGCCGACGCTGCTGGCGTGGGACGGGCGGCGGCGCGAACGGGCGTCCGCGCGGCGCGATGAACGCCGCGCGAAACGGCGCTTAGCCGCGCAGAACCTGCCCCAAGGTGCCGATTAAGTCGTCAATCTGCGCCGTGCTGATAATCAGCGGCGGCGACATCGCGATGATGTCGCCGGTGGTGCGGATCAGGATGCCGGCTTCGAACGCGCGCAGGAACACGTCAAAGGCGCGCTTGCCGGGCTGGTCGGGGATCGGGGCCAGCTCGACCGCGCCGATCAGGCCCATATTGCGAATATCCACGACATGCGGCGCATCGCGCAGGCTGTGCAACGCATCCTGCCAATAGATTTCCAATTCGGCGGCGCGGGTCAGCAAACCTTCGTCGGCATAGGTGTCCAGCGTGGCGATGGCCGCAGCGCAGGCCACCGGATTCCCGGAATAGGTATAGCCGTGGAACAATTCGATCACATGATCCGGCCCCTGCATGAACGCGTCATGAATCGCGGCCGAGGTCAGCACCGCCCCCATCGGGATCACGCCATTCGTTAACCCTTTGGCGCAGGTGATCATGTCCGGGATCACGCCGAAATGCTGTGCGGCAAAGGGGCTGCCCAAGCGGCCAAAGCCCGTGATAACTTCGTCGAAAATCAACAGGATACCGTGTTTCTGCGTGATCTGGCGCAGGCGGTCCAGATACCCTTTCGGCGGCATCAAGACGCCGGTCGATCCGGCCATCGGTTCCACGACCACGGCGGCAATCGTTTCCGCACCATGCAGCGCGATGATCCGTTCCAGATCATCGGCCAGATGCGCGCCATGTTCGGGCTGACCTTTGGTAAAGACGTTTTCGGGCAGATGCGTGTGCGGCAGGTGATCCACCCCGGCCAGCATCGTGCCGAAATGGCGCCGGTTGTTCACGATCCCCCCGACCGAGATCCCGCCGAACCCAACCCCGTGATAGCCCCGTTCGCGGCCAATCAGCCGGGTGCGCGTCGCCTCGCCCCGCGCGCGGTGATAGGCAAGCGCGATTTTCAGCGCCGTATCAACGGCCTCGGAACCGGAGTTACAGTAAAACACATGCTCCATCCCGTCGGGTGCGATGTCCACGATGCGGTTCGCCAGTTCAAAGGCCAGCGGATGCCCCATCTGGAATGCGGGCGCGTAATCCAGCGTGCCGATCTGATCCTGCACCGCCTGCGTGATGCGCGGGCGGCAATGTCCGGCATTGCAACACCACAGCCCCGCCGTGCCGTCCAGCACCTGCCGCCCATCGGCGGATGTATAATGCATGTCCTGCGACGCAACCAACATCCGAGGCGCGGATTTAAATTGGCGGTTCGCGGTGAAGGGCATCCAGAACGCGTTCAGATCGTTCGGGGCAGGGCGGTGGTTCGGCGTCATGGGGTTCCCTTTGGCAAATCTGCCGTCAGGCTAACACCCGGCGGGGCGCAGTCAATCCCGCGCCAGCAGTTCGGCGGCGGGCAGGATCATGGCCAGATTCGCTTCGGCCTCGGCGATAAAGTCGTTGGTCTCGCCGCGCGTCCAGCTGCGTGTGGCATCCGTCGTTGCGGCGACAATCGCGGCGGCCAGAATCTCGATGACCGGGGCGGGCTGGCCCGGCAGACGCAGCGCCAAGAGGTTGCGCATCTGCGTGCGCAGCGCGATGGTTCCGCTGTTCATCAGCGCGCTCAGCTTGGGGTCGGTTTCCGACAGCTTCAGCAGATTGCCCAGCATGGTGCGTTCGTCCAAAAACCGCCGCAGATGCGCGCGGATCAGGTGCTGCACATCGTCCATTAACGGTCCCGCACCTGCCACAAATTCAGCCGCCGCATCCGCAGGATAGGCCAAACCCGGCCCCATCAGCGCGGCTTCTTTATAGGGATAGTAGTTGAAAAACGTCCGCGTGCTGATCCCGGCATGGCGCGCAATGGATTCGGTGGTGACGTTCGACAAACCGTCGCGCATGGCCAGTTCGATTGCAGCGGCCTGAATGGTTTTGGATATGCGGTAACGCCTTGGGTTAATGGTCTGCATGCTACAAATCGTTATGATGGAAATCGTTTAATCAATCTCATGGCCATGCAGCCATATGTTTACAACGTCAACCCCGCCGTCGCGTAAACCACACACCACCAACGAAAAACGCCGCCCCAAGGGGCGGCGTCTGATCCGGGCTTAGCTGCCCCAATTGCGAACCGGGCCGCAATCCATATGAACAAAGTTTGACCGGTTGTAGCGCCCCACGCCGCCCGCGCGGCAGGACACGGCGGCCTGATACATCTGGTTCACCGACCGCGATTTCAGACGCAGATCGGCGGCTTTGCCGGTCATGTGCAGCGAATTCTGCGCAACGCCCCCCGACTGGCGGCGCAGCATCGCGTTTGTGCGCGGCGAGCGATAGCCCGACAGCATCATATAGGGTTCGTTCGTCTGCATCAGCCGGGCCGAGGCCGACGCGATGTCGATGGTGCGCGGGTCAATGCCGATCACTTCGCCCGTGCGCCAGTCGCGCATGAATTTGTTGATTTCGTTCAGGGCTTCGCGGACGTAACGCCCGTCAACCCAATATACGGTATCGATGCTTTCGCCCGTCCGGCCTGAATACATGCGCACGCGGCGCATATCGCCGGCCCCGCGCAAAAATCCGAACGCGTTTGCCATTACCGGCGCGGCGGCCACGGTGGTTGCTGCAAACACACCCAAAACGCCACGGCGCGAGATAAGGTTGGTCATGTCAGAATCGCCTGTCCTGTTTCGTTCGTCCCGCACGGCTTTGCGCAGTGCATAAGGCTTACCGCCTGATTGGTTAAAATTATGTCAAAAAAAGCGCATTGGCGAAACAGGAATACGCGCATCAACCGGAAATTAACACTTTTCGGCAATAGTCCGCCTAAATAAACCTTTGATGGAACCGGTCTGATGCCTGCTGTGATGCAAACGCCGCGCCCTGTTGCCGCTGTGCCGCAGTGGGGGCGGGGCTGTTCAAAAACGCAGCTTTATGCGATATTCGCCGGGTTTTTGAAATGGATGGTCATGCGCGGCGCGATTCATGGTGTGATTTTGGCGGTATCCTGTCTGGTGCCGGTTTTTGCGGTGGCTCAGACGGCGCCGGTGGGGGCGGCCCCTGTGGCGGCAGCGCCACGGCTGAACTTTACCCCCGGGGAAATGGCGTTTGCCCGCCAGATTGCGCCAAACCCTGATTTGGCGGCGTTTTATGGTTCGCGCGGGCTGGTGCCGGTGTTCACCGCGCCCGAATCGGCGGTTTTGCGGGATGCGGTGCGGGGCGCGATCAACGCGTCGGCGCGTCATGGGATTCCGTCCGCGCGCTATGATCTGGACGACAGCGAACTGAGCTATGCCCGCGCATTGGCGCTGTATCTGCGCGACATGACCGGCGGCGTGATCCGCCCCGGTGCCGCGGATCCTGACATCAAATTCCAACCGAACCGCCCGTCGATTCCCGGCCTGATGAACGATATTGTGGCCGATCCGGCGGCGTTGGACGGGGTGCAGCCGCGCCATCCGGCCTATCTCGCGTTGCAGCGCGCCTTGGTGGGCGATGAACGGCTGGCGGTTCCGGCGCATCTGCCGCGCGTGCCGTCGGGGCTGTGGCGGCACGGGATGGAGGGCGATGACGTAACCGCGATGCGGGTGCGTCTGGCCTCGATCGGGTTTGACAGCCCGGCGGATGATCCGCGCGTTTACGATGACGGGTTGCTGCAATCGGTGATGCTGTATCAGCGTGCGGCGGGGTTGCCCGTGGATGGCGTGGCGGGGCCTCAGACGATTGCGCGGCTGAATGGCGACATGGCGCAGGGCCGCAACACGCGCGGCATCCTGATCGCGATGGAGCGGTTGCGCTGGATGCCGGATGCCGACCCGATGGCGCGGCAGGTCTGGGTGAACATCCCCGAATACTCTACCACCATCATAGATAACGGGGTCGAGGTGTTTCGCACCCGCAGCGTTGTGGGCAAGGATGATCCCGACATGCGCACGCCCGAATTTTCCGACGTGATGGCCCATGTCGTGGTGAATCCGCAATGGAATGTGCCGCGTTCTATGACGGTGCGCGATTATCTGCCCCGCTTGCAGGCCAACCGAAACGCCGTCCCGCATCTTGAGGTCGTGGATAATCGCGGCCGCGTTGTCCCGCGCGATCAAATTGATTTCAGCCGGTTCACGGCGCAGAATTTCCCCTATCGTCTGCGTCAGCAGCCCAGCGATGATAACGCGCTGGGGCTGGTTAAGTTCATCTTTCCGAACCGCTGGAACATCTATCTGCATGACACGCCGACGAAACGGCTGTTCGGGCAACAGATGCGCGCCCATTCCAACGGCTGCATCCGCATTGGCGATCCGTTCGATCTGGCCTATGCGTTGCTGTCGCAACAGACCGATAACCCGCAAGCGATGTTCCGCCGCGCCTTGGACAGCAAACGCGAAACCTGGCTAAAGCTGAATCCCGGCGTGCCGGTGCATCTGGTCTATTTCACCACCTGGCCTGATGCGTCGGGGCGGTTGCAAACCTTTCCCGATGTTTACGGGCGCGACGGGCGCGTCTGGGCCGCCATGCAGCGCGCGGGCATTGGTGGTTAGGGCGGTTCACGCTGGCACCGCTGTCTGAAACCCGATAAACCAAAGGCCGAAAGGGGGCCGCAATGGCTGTAACAGTTGGCGATTTGGCGCGCGCATTGGATGCCGACAGCTGGGGCGATCTGTCTCTGCATGTCACGGGCGCGGGCGAACCGGCGCAGACCGATCCGGTGGGCGGCTCGGGCGGTCAGATTGCTTTGGCCATGTCGCCGAAATACGCCGCCGCGCTGAAGCCCGGCAGCATCGCGATTCTGGCGCAGGGGATGGACCCGGCGGAATACGGGCTGCGCGCGGCGATCTTTGCCCCGCGCCCGCGTCTGGTGATGGCGGGGTTAACCCGCGCCTTTGACCCCGGCCCCGATATTGGCGACGGTGTGCATCCGTCCGCCGTGATTGATCCGACCGCGCAGATTGGGGACGGCGCGCGGATTGCGCCCTTTGTTGTGATTGGCGCGGGTGTGGTCATTGGCCCGAACGCCCGCATCGGCGCGCATGTCAGCATCGGTCGCGGCAGCCGCATCGGCGCGGATGCGCTGATCCATCCCGGCGTTCGGATCGGGCATGGCGTGACGGCGGGCGACCGTCTGATCGTGCAGCCCGGCGCGGTGATTGGCGGCGACGGGTTTTCATTCGTCACGCCGCAGGAATCGGGGATCGAACAGATCCGCCGGACACTTGGCGCGCGCGACGATATTACTGAACAGCACTGGACGCGGATTCATTCGCTGGGCGGGGTCGACATCGGCGATGATGTCGAAATCGGCGCGAATGCCACGATTGACCGCGGCACAATCCGGGCGACTCGGATCGGGCATGGCACAAAAATCGACAATCTGGTGCATCTGGGCCACAATGTGACGGTGGGCGATGATTGTCTGCTGTGCGGGCAGGTGGGCGTTGCCGGGACATCCCGCATCGGAAACCGGGTTGTTCTGGCCGGTCAATGCGGCGTGTCGGACAACATCCAGATCGGCGATGATGTGATCGCCGGGGGGGCTACGAAAATTTTCAGCCGCGTTCCGGCGGGGCGCGTGATTCTGGGCAATCCGGCGGTTAAGATGGAAACCCAGATGGATATTCAAAAAGCCACGCGCCGTTTGCCGCGTTTGGCCGAACAGGTCGCCAAACTTCAAGAAACTGTTACAAAGTTGTTGGAAAAGGGCTGAACAGGAGAGCATTATGACTGACGACACCCGTTCCCGCATCCGCGCCATCATTGCCGAACAGGCGATGTTGGAACCGGACCAAATCACCGACGACGCGACGCCCGAAGATCTGGGCATCGACAGCTTGGGTCTGGTCGAATCCATCTTTGCTATCGAAGAGGAATTCGACATCACCATCCCGTTCAACGCCAATGAACCGGAAAAGTCCGATTTCGACATTTCCAGCATGGGATCCATCATCGCGGCCGTCGAACGCCTTGTCGCGGAAAAATCATGAGCGGTAAGAAAACCGACAAGAAAAAAGCCGACGCCGTTAAGGCCGAGGCGATCAAGGCCACCAAACGCGAAGCCCGCATTGATCAGGGCGTCGCGGCTCCGATGACGCGGCCTTTGCCTGATTCGGTGCGGGCGGGGTTGCGGCGCGTGGTGATTACCGGGGCGGGGACAATCAACGCGCTGGGCCATGACGTTGCCACCACGCTGGCCGCGTTCCGCGAAGGCCGCAACGGGATTTCGCAACTGGATTTCCGCGATGTCGAACGCCTGTCGATCCAGATTGGCGCGCAGGTGCATAACTGGCAGCCCGAGGATTACTTTAACCGCCAGCAAATTTTGCTTTACGATAAGTTCACACAATTCACCCTGTTGGCGGCGAAACAGGCGGTCGAGGAATCGGGCCTGCATTTCGAAGGTGCGTTAGGTCTGCGATCCGGTGTGGTGCTGGGAACGGCGGGCGGCGGTCTGAACACCTGGGACGAAAATTATCGCGCCGTGTATGAAGAGGGGAAAAACCGCGTTCACCCCTTTGTCGTGCCGAAACTGATGAATAACGCCGCCGCCAGCCATGTCAGCATGGAATTCGGGTTGCGTGGCCCGGCCTTTACCGTGGCAACCGCCTGCGCCAGTTCGAATCACGCCATGGGGCTGGCCTTCCAGATGGTGCGCGCCGGTGCGGCCGAGGTGATGCTGACCGGCGGGTCCGAAGCGATGCTGTGCTTTGGCGGCGTCAAAGCGTGGGAAGGTCTGCGCGTTATGTCCAAGGACGCGTGCCGCCCCTTCAGCGCCAATCGCAACGGCATGGTTCAGGGCGAAGGCGCCGGGGTCTTTGTGTTCGAGGAATACGAACATGCCCGCGCGCGCGGCGCAACCATTCTGGCCGAGGTGGCGGGCTTTGCCATGTCATCGGACGCGCAGGATATTGTGATGCCGTCGGCGCATGGCGCGCAACGCGCGATCACCGGCGCGCTGCATGATGCGGGGCTGCGCCCGGATCAGATCGGCTATATCAACGCGCATGGCACCGGCACAGCGGCGAATGACAAAACCGAATGTGCGGCGGTCGCCAATGCGTTCGGCCATCACGCGGATCGGCTGATGATTTCGTCAACAAAATCAATGCACGGGCATTTGATCGGCGGCACGGGTGCGGTGGAATTGCTGGCCTGCATCATGGCGCTGCGTGATGGGGTGATTGCGCCGACGATCGGCTATCAGGAACCCGACCCGGAATGTGCGCTGGATGTGGTCCCGAATGAGGCGCGGCAGGCGCAGGTTGATGCGGTGCTGTCGAACGCATTCGCCTTTGGCGGACTGAACGCGGTGATCGCGCTGCGCCGCGCCTGATCCGCCCCCGCAGGAACGAAAAAACCGCGCCTTTCGGCGCGGTTTTTGATTATTTCACATATTCTTCCAGCTGATTGAACGCGGCGGTAAAGCCCGACAGCGACATCGGCAGCAGCACCGGGTTTTGCGGGTCGCCACCAAAGGGCAGCAGGCGCAGGGTGGCCTGATTGCCGCGCTTCATCTGGGTCAGCTCGGCATTGGTAAAGCCCATGCGCGCGACGCAACCGGCCTGTTCACAGAAGCCGAACGGATAGGCACGGGCCTGTCCGCTGTCCACCTGCATGCCCACGCCCTCCATCAGGTCGGTTCCCAAAGGCGCGATCAGCGTGGCCCCGGCGGCAACATCGCCCCCGGTCAGCGGGATCAGCGTCAGTTCGGCAACCGCCGTGCCTTCGCCGTCCTGCAACAGTTTATACATCTCGCAGGGGTCTTTGTCCTGATCGGTTTTGATGCAGCGGATGACCCAATCCTGATGCTGGTCTTTGGCGTAATACGACCCCAAGGCGGGTTCCGCCGGAGTTTCGGCGGGCGTTTCCGGGGCCGCGGCGGACGCGTCGGTTGCCGGTGTTGCGGCCTCGGTTGCGGGGGCCTCGGTCGTGGGGGTGTCCGCTGCCGTTGCCTCGGCGGGTTGTTCGCTGGTGGTCGCCGGGGTGGAGGCATCCTGCGCCAAGGCGGGCGCGGCAATCAGGGCAAGCGCCGCCAACAGCGCGGCCGAGCGTTTCATGGTCATGTTTTTCTTCCCTTAGCTCAAAGCGTTGGGGGTCAATACCACGTCTGTTTGTCGTTGTCAGTCCGCAAGATGTGCGCGCCCAATCATGTGACCCCTGCGTGACGGCGTATTTTCGCCGGTGCCGGGCGGATCGGTTGATTTCGCCGCAATCGGCTGACAGGGTTAACATATGAAAAGGCCGCAGCGGAACTGCGGCCCTTGACGCGTTCGCGTCTCTCCCTGCCGGACTTGCCGGTCGTTATTGGTCGCACGCTAATTCGCAAATAAGGTCACGTCAACTGCCCTTTCAGTTAGTTTGTGATGCGGAGCGACGTGGTTTTGCAATAAAAAAAGCCGCGCCCAAAGGCGCGGCCAGTCCAACAGGGAGGAAGGTCCGGCGCACAGGCATATGCCCGGACAGGTTCATACTGGCACAAAATTCTTAAATTTGTATTGTCGCAACGGTCGCAGGGGCGCTTTTTTGCCCTATTTGCGCAGATTAATGGGGATTCGTATGGCGCAGGTGCTGGATAACGCGGAAAATCGGGCGATTGTGGGCGGTTGCGGGCCGGATTACGCGCGGCATGAAACAGTGTTGCTGAAATACGCGAATCGGCACGGGCTGATTGCGGGCGCGACCGGCACCGGCAAAACCGTGACCTTGCAGACGCTGGCCGAAAGCCTGTCATTGGCCGGCGTGCCGGTGTTTTTGGCCGATATTAAGGGCGATCTGGCGGGCCTGTCGCAACCGGGCAGCCCGGACGCGCGGCTGCATGATGCGTTCACGAAACGCGCGGCGCAGATCGGGGTGGAACTGGATTATCAGCAATTCCCGGTGACGTTCTGGGATGTGTGGGGCGAATTGGGCCACCCCGTGCGCACCACCCCCGCCGATATGGGGCCGCTGCTGCTGTCGCGTCTGATGTCGCTGACCCCGGCACAGGAAGGCGTGATGAACATCGCCTTTCGCGTGGCCGACGAAGAAGGTTTGCCCCTGCTGGACATGAAAGACCTGCAAGCGATGCTGGTCTGGGTCGGGCAGAACGCGCAGGATCTGTCGCTGCGTTACGGCAATGTCAGCGCGGCCAGCGTCGGCGCGATTCAGCGCGCTTTGCTGGTGCTGGAAAATCAGGGCGGCGATTTGTTGTTCGGGGAACCCGCGCTGTCGCTGGCCGACCTGATGCGGCGCGACGATCAGGGGCGGGGGATGATCAACATTCTGGCCGCCGAACGGCTGATGAACGCGCCGCGTCTCTATGCGACGTTCCTGTTATGGCTGCTGTCCGAACTGTTTGAACAACTGCCCGAGGTGGGCGACCCCGACCGCCCCGTGATGGCGTTTTTCTTTGACGAGGCGCATCTGCTGTTCAACGACGCGCCTAAGGCCCTGATTGAAAAGATTGAACGAGTCGCGCGGCTGATCCGGTCCAAAGGCGTCAGCATCTGGTTTATCACGCAAAGCCCCGCCGATATTCCCGAATCGGTGCTGGGGCAGCTGGGCAACCGCGTGCAGCACGCCCTGCGCGCCTTTACCGCCAAGGATCAGCGCGCGTTGCGTCAGGCGGCGGAAAATTACCGCCAAAACCCCGATTTCGACATTGCCGAGGCGATCCAGGCCGTTGGCACCGGTGAGGCGGTGACGTCATTTCTGCAAGACAAAGGCGTGCCGGGCATCGCGCAACGCACGCTGATTCGGCCTCCGTTCAGCCAGTTGGGGCCGATTACGGGCGATGAACGCGCGGCGATTCTGGCGGCGTCGCCCATGGGCGAAAAATACAACGACCGGATCGACGCGGATTCCGCGCATGAAATGCTGGCCCGTCGCGCGCAGCAGGCGGCGCAGCAGGCCGCGCAAAACGACGATCTGTTTACCATGCCCGAGGGGCGCGAATACCAAAACGCCCGCCGGTATGAGGCACCAACCCCGAAAACCACGCCAAAACCCAAAACCACCCGCGCGTCGCGGTCGGACAGTATTCTGGAAACCTTTGGCAAAAGCATGGCGCGGCAATTGGGGACGCGCAGCGGGCAGGCCTTGATCCGGGGCGTTCTGGGCTCGCTCAGCCGCGGGCGTTAACTGGCGGCGCGCTGTGGGGTGATCTGGGCCACGGCGCGCATTTCCGCCAGAATCGCGATCATCAGCAACACATGCTGTTGCATGTCGTAATCGGCCCGCCGTTCCAGCCGCGCGTCATTCATCAGCGATTCGGCGGCGCGCAGCCGCGCCAGTGCCTGACCGGGCGCGGGACAGTCACCCATGCGCAACAGTCGGGGTAAATCGCGCAGCCGCCGCCAGCCGCTTTGCCCCGCCTTTGCGGCGCGGATCAGAACCGCGGGGCGGCGCAGCGGCGCGTCAGGGCGGCGCATCGGAAAGGCGATCACATTGTCATTGTTGGTCATGGCGGAATGTCCCGTGCGTTTTTTATGTCGCGCCGGTTGTGCCACAGGTCCGGTGGGTGTTGCGCAACCTGTGGTTGCATCGCGCGCGCCGGAAAGGTTTCTTTAGGAATTGTTAGGGAATGTTGCGTCCATGTTCCGAACGCATCCGCAACGCGCGGTGCAGAATCAACTCAGCGCGATTTTGACCAATCGCACAGGAAATAAAAAAGGACGTAACATGATGATGTTAAGCGGTGACTTCACCAGCGACCCGAACGCCGTGCCGCATCGCGGGGATGCCGAGATGATCGACGCGCAGCTGTATCTGCGCCATGTCGAACAGGGGGAAACGATCCGTTCGCTGGCGCGTCAGGCGGGGTGTCACCCGTCTACGATCTTGCGCCGCATCCGCCGGTTTGAACAACGCCGCGATGATCCGCTGGTGGATGGCGCGCTGACCCCGCGCGCGGCGAAACCCGAAAACGACGCCCGCGATGCGATGCGGGTGCTGCGTCGTCTGGCCGAACCGGGCGCGCTGTTGGTGACGGCGGACAATATGGAAAAGGCCATCGTGACGCGCGACGATATTCGCACCGCCGTTCTGGACCGGAGGCTGGCCGAAACGATGGCGCTGCGCGGGTGGCTGGTGGCGCAGGCGCCGACGGGGCGGGTGCATCGTTACATTATTTCGAATGCGGGGCGGGATGCGTTGCGCGCGATGCTGCGGTCGCCTCGGCAACGCAACGCGATTCTGGGCGACGGGATCGACACAGCCGAACCCGTGACGCCCGACGCGCAGCCCTTTGCCGATCAGCATCGCGTTTATGAAAACCGCATGATCCAAGACCCCGAGGATGGCCGCCGCCGTCACGCCCGTTGCAACATCGCCGAAAGCCCGATGCTGATTCTGGCGCGGCGTCGGGACCATGACGGCAACCCGTTCCTGACGCCGGACATGGTGACGGCGGGCGAACGCCTGCGCGAAGATTTTGAACTGGCGCAGATGGGGCCACGCGTCACGCAGAACTGGGACGGGTTTCTAACGTCTGGCGTGGATGTGTCGCGGGGTTTGGGCGGCACGGGCGGCGGGTCGGATAAGGCGCGCAACCGCGTGGCGCTTGCCCTGCGCGAATTGGGGCCGGGGATGGGTGACATCGCCTTGCGCGTCTGTTGTTTTCTGGAAGGGATCGAGATGACCGAGCGCCGCCTTGGCTGGTCCGCGCGGTCGGGCAAAATCGTGCTGCGGCTGGCGCTGATGCGGCTGCAACGCCATTACGACGAAACCTATGGCAAGGGCGCGCCGCTGATCGGCTGAGATGGGGGGCATTTCGATGCCCCTTTTCTTTGGCGCGGGGGCCTGTATCAAGGGGGCATGAACATCACGCTGCGCCAGTTGCGCTATTTCCTTGCGCTGACCGAAACCGGGCATTTCACCCGTGCAGCGGAATCCGCGCATATCAGCCAGCCTGCCTTATCTATGCAGATCAAAGCGTTAGAGGATGTGGCCGGCGCGCAACTGGTCGAACGCACGGGTGCCGGTGTGGTGCTGACCCCGCAAGGGCGCGCCTTGGAACATCACGCGCGGCAGGTGATGGCCGCCATGGCGGGGCTGGAACGCGGATTGCGCCAGCCGGGGCAGGGCGGGCGGCTGATGCTGGGGATGATCCCGACGGTCGCGCCCTATCTGTTGCCTCTGGTCCTGCCCGAACTGCGCGCCCGCGATATTGGCCGCGATCTGCATCTGCGTGAGGCTCAGACCGAACGCCTGCTGGATGAATTGGCGGCGGGGCGGCTGGATGCAATTGTGATTGCGACGCCTGCGCCCGATGATTTCGCGGCGGTGCCTCTGTTCCGCGATGCGTTTTTGCTGGCGGGCAGTGCGGCGCGGATTGCGGCGCTGCGCGATCAGGCCCCCGATCCGCGCGATCTGGATCCGGGACAGTTGCTGCTGTTGGACGAAGGCCATTGTCTGGGCGACCAGGCGTTAGAGGTCTGCGGATTGTCGCGCCGGTCGGGTCGGCTGGATTTGGGGGCGGCGTCTCTGGCCACGTTGTGCCGACTGGCGGGGCAGGGGATGGGGTTGACCTTTTTGCCCGAAATCGCCCGCGCGCAGGAAATTGCTGCCGCGCCCGGTCTGGCGGTCATGCGCTTTCCTGAACCTGCGCCCGCGCGTGATGTGATGTTGCTGCGCCGCGCGTCCACGCCCGCGGGCGGGTGGTTCGACGAATTGGCCGAATTGTTGATCCGGGGCGGCACCGCGCTGACACAGGACGCCGCCCCGCAACGGTCTTAGGCGGGTTCCGACACGCGGGCCGTTTCCAGATAGGTCAGCACCGTTTCCGGCGAGGTCGCGCCATACGGATCAGTGTCGCAATCGTCGCAACGGCCTTCTTCTTCGAACCAGGCTTCGACCACGCCGTCATTCACCACGGCGGCGTAACGCCAGGACCGCGCGCCAAAGCCCAGATTATCTTTGCGCACCAGCATCCCCACTTTGTCGGTGAATTCGCCCGAACCATCGGGAATCACGCCAACATTTTGCAGGTTTTGCGATTTTGCCCATTGGTTCATGACAAAGCTGTCATTCACCGACATGCAGTAAATCGCATCCACGCCCAGATCGCGCATCTGGCCGAACGCTTTTTCAAAGCCGGGCAGCTGATAGGTGGAACAGGTCGGCGTGAACGCACCGGGCAGCGAAAACAGAACAACGCGCTTGCCCGCGAAATAATCGGCGGTCGTCATATCCTGCCAACGATACGGGTTCGGCCCGCCAACCGATTCGTCCCGCACACGGGTGCGAAAGGTCACGTCAGGCAATCTCGATCCGGTTTTCATGGCTTTTCCTTTCGGTTTTGGGGTTCCTCCCGTTGGGGCTTGGGTAACGCTGCGCTGCGGCATTGGCAACGGGGAGCGGTTGTCACATTGCAAAAGCGCGGGGTTTCGCCTATCTTCGGCAAACCTGCGGTTGAAAGGATATGACCTTGCGCGACCTTCGCATTCCCGATCAGCGTCACCCGGAAAAGGCGCACCGCCCCGATCAGGCGCAGCCGAAAAAGCCGTCATGGATCCGCGTCAAGGCGCCCACATCCGAAGGGTATAAGCAAACCCGCGATCTGCTGCGCGAAAACCGCCTGTCCACCGTGTGCGAAGAGGCAGGCTGCCCCAATGTCGGCGAATGTTGGTCGCAGGGTCACGCCACCATGATGATCATGGGCGAAATCTGCACGCGGGGTTGCACATTCTGCAATGTGGCGACGGGCCGGCCGGATGCGTTAGACGCGTTCGAACCGGGGCGCGTGGCCCATGCGGTGCAGAAACTGGGGCTGAAACATGTTGTGATCACATCCGTTGACCGCGACGATCTGGCCGATGGCGGGGCCGAACATTTCGCCCAAACCATCCGCGCCATCCGTCACCGCAGCCCCGACAGCACGATCGAGGTGTTGACCCCCGATTTCCTGAAATGCGGCCCCGATGCGTTAGAAACCGTGGTTGCGGCGCGGCCTGACGTGTTTAACCACAATCTGGAAACGGTGCCGGGCCTCTATCCGACCGTCCGACCCGGCGCGCGGTATTTCCACAGCCTGCGCCTGTTGCAGCGGGTCAAGGAACTGGACCCGACCATGTTCACCAAATCCGGCATCATGGTGGGCTTGGGCGAAGATCGCCAATCCGTCCTGCAAGTCATGGACGACATGCGCGCGGCCGACATCGACTTTATGACCATCGGGCAATATTTGCAGCCGACGCCGAAACATCACCGTGTGGATCGTTTCGTAACCCCGGACGAATTCGCGGGTTATGAAAAGGCCGCCTATGGCAAAGGGTTTCTGATGGTGTCGGCCACGCCGCTGACCCGTTCGTCATACCATGCGGGCGATGATTTCGCGCGTCTGCGGGATGCGCGGCTGGAAAAGCTGGGCCGCGCCTAAGCGGCTGATTTCATGCGCCCGTGCGGTCCGCGCGGGCGTTTGCTTTTTCCGACAATTCTGTGACGAAAGGGGGCTTGCCAAGCCCTTCGCAACGCATTAGATGACGCGAACGGACGCCGTGGGGGTATGGCGGAATGGTAGACGCAGGGCATTCAAAATGCCCCGCCGCAAGGCGTGGGGGTTCAAGTCCCTCTACCCCTACCAGCGTCCGTTTTAGATGATCCGACTTTAGATAATTCGGCGGCGGATCATCTGCGCGATTTGTTCCACTGCAATCACCACGATCAGGATGACCAGAATGATGGTCAGCGCCTCGTTATAGCGGAACAGGTTCATCGCCGAGGTCAGTTCAACCCCAATCCCGCCCGCGCCGACCAGCCCCAGAACCACGGCGGATCGCACGGCTTTTTCCACGGAAAACAGCGATGTGGCGACGAATGACGGGAAACATTCCGGCAGTATCGCCGCGCCCACAACCGCGCCGCGGGACGCACCCGCCGCGCGCAGGGCGGTGCCGGGGCGGGGGTTCGTTTCTTCGATCCGTTCGGCGAAAAAGCGGGCGCAGAATCCGATGGTGTCCATGACAATCGCCAAAATCCCGGCCAGAGGCCCCAGGCCAACCGCGACCACGAAAATCAGCGCCCAGATCAGGTCGGGGATCGTGCGCAGCGTGGATACGATATTCACCGCGACGATCCGCACCGTCCAATGCGGCGATGTGTTGCGCGCGCAGAGCAACGCCATCGGCAGCGACAGAATCACTCCAAAGGTGACGCCCACCACGGCCATATTCAGCGTTTCCCACATGGATTTTGCGATCACATCAATGCGGGCCATGGACGGCGGAAAGGCCGATCCCAAAAACCGCCCCAGATTGGACGATCCGCGAATCAGGCGGTCGGTCGAGATACCCGCCGATGACAGGCCCTGAATGAAAAACGCCGCGAAAATCAGGATGATGACAAAGATCAGCGCGGGCGGGCGGTTGAATCGGACGGGGGGCGTCATGCGGCGTCCTGTGTGGTGGGCGCGCCTTGGTAAAGGTCGGCCAGTTGGTCGTCGGTCAGGCTGTCGGGCGCGCCGTCCAAGGCCACGCGCCCCTGTTTCAGCCCGATGATCCGGCCCGCATAATGCCGCGCCAGATCCAGTTGGTGCAGCACGCAAACGACGGTCAGGTTGCGTTCCTGAACGATCTCGAACAGCAGATCCATCACCTCGCGGCCCGCTTTGGGGTCAAGGCTGGCGACGGGTTCGTCGGCGAACACGATCTTGGCGTCCTGCATCAACATGCGGGCAATGGCCACGCGCTGTTGCTGGCCGCCCGACAGGGTGTCGGTGCGCCGCGCCGCCAGATGCGCCAGACCGACGCGGTCCAGACAGGCCATGGCGCGGTCGCGCGCATCCGCCGGTGCCGTGATGGACAGAGACCGCCAGAACCCATGCGCGCCCATCCGGCCAAACAGCACATTTTGATGCACGGACAGATTGCCAACCAGATTAAACTGTTGAAAAACCGAACCAATATCGGTGCGCAGCAGGCGCAATTTGCGCCCGCGTGCCTGTGTTATATCGGTGCCATCCAGCAGGATCGCCCCGCGCGTCACGGGTTCAAGTCCCAGAATACAGCGCAGCAGGGTGGATTTGCCGCAGCCATTTGCGCCCAACAAGGCCACGCCCTGTCCCGATGGAATGTCAAAGCTGACATCATGCAGCACCTGCGTGCCATCGGGATAGGTTTTGGCGACGTTCTGAACCTGAACCCGCATCAGCTTATTCCGGGGTCAGGCCCAGAGCGGCATAGGCTTTGCGCACCACGTCATAGGTCGCGTCATCCACGGCCACCAATTCGGCACCGCGATAGCGTTCGCGGCCTTCGGGGGCCAGCGTGGCGTCGATCAGGGCAGGGCCGTTTTCCATCATTTTCGTGCGCAGGTAATCGACGCATTCGGTGCTGATATGCGGACCGGCCAGAATCAGATCGTCCGGCATTTGCGGCGATTGTTCCAGAATTTCGTAACCGTCACCGGCCATTTCGACGAACGGTTCCCAATCGCGCACGCCGGTTGCGGCGGCGTCCACATCGCCCGAAATCAACGCTTGCAGGCTGGTGCCACCCAGATTGACGATGCGCACATCGCGGTCGATGTCCAGACCGGCTTCGACCAGCATATAGGCGGGGATGATGTGGCCGGTGGTCGAACCCACATCCTTCATCGAAATGGATTTGCCCTTCAGATCGGTCAGCGCGTTGATTCCGCTGTCTTTCGGCACAATAAAGATCGACGCATAGGCCGGGCGCGCAAAGCTGACGATCGGCTTTACATCATTGATGCGGGTCTGGATCGCGACATATTCCGACGGGCCGGTCATCACAACGTCAACCTGCCCGAATTCAAGCGCCGTTGCGGCGGCGGTGCGGTTGCCGACCGGGAAAAATTCAACGCCCAGCCCGGTGATGTTCTGAACCGTTTCGACGAAGGGACCAAAGGAACGGCGCAGTTCCTCAAGCCCTTCGACGCCGGTATCGGCGTAACGCAGCGTGGCCGGGCATGACGATGTGTCAGCCGCAAGGGCCGGGGCCGCAACAGACAGCGCAAGCGCCGCGATCAGGGACAGTTTTTGCATGATAAATCCGCCTTTTTCATGGTTTCCGCCAATCAAGCGGGGTTTTGTGACATGGGCGTGTCCGTTTGGTGATCTTTTCTTAACGATTTGGTGTTACCCCGGCGGCGTTGCGCGGGAACCGGCGGGCGTGTATCACAGCGGCAACTGAGCAGATAAAGGATGAACGCGGATGCGTAGGGTTGTTGTCACGGGTCTGGGAATGGTCACGCCGCTGGCCTGTGGTGTGGATGCGACATGGGAACGCATTTTGGCCGGAAAATCGGGCGCGGGTCCGATCACGCGATTTGATGCCAGCAATGTTGTGACCACCTATGCCTGTGAAATCCCGTTCGGGGATGGCAGCGACGGCACGTTCAATCCCAACGACTGGATGGAACCCAAGGACCGACGCAAGGTCGATGACTTTATCCTCTATGGCATTGCCGCCGCCGAACAGGCCGTGCGCGACGCCAATTGGATGCCCGAAGATGACGAAAGCCGCCTGCGCACCGGCGTGATGATCGGGTCCGGCATTGGCGGGCTGACCAGCATTGCCGAAACCGCCGTTCTGATTAAGGAGCGCGGCCCGAAACGGGTCAGCCCGTTCTTTATCCCCGGCGCGCTGATTAACCTGATTTCCGGTCAGGTCAGCATCCGTTACGGGTTCAAGGGGCCGAACCACGCCGTTGTCACCGCCTGTTCGACCGGCGCGCACGCCATTGGTGACGCCGCGCGGCTGATCATGCTGGGCGATGCCGATGTGATGATCGCGGGCGGCGCGGAATCGCCGATCAGCGAAATCGGGATTGCGGGTTTCAACGCCTGCAAGGCGCTGTCAACGAAACGCGCCGATGATCCGCAGGCGGCCAGCCGCCCCTATGACGCGGATCGCGACGGGTTCGTGATGGGCGAAGGCGCGGGTGTCGTCGTGCTGGAAGAATACGAACACGCCAAGGCGCGCGGCGCGAAAATCTATGCCGAGGTGTTGGGCTATGGCCTCTCTGGCGACGCCTATCACATCACCGCCCCGTCCGAGGATGGCGACGGTGGGTTCCGCGCGATGCAAAACGCGCTGCGTTCGGCGGGGATCACGCCGGATCAGATCGACTATATCAACGCGCATGGCACCAGCACGATGGCTGACACCATCGAACTGGGTGCGGTTGAACGGCTGTTGGGTGATCACGCCGGCAATGCCGTGATGTCATCGACGAAATCCAGCATCGGCCACCTGCTGGGGGCCGCGGGCGCGGTTGAGGCGATTTTCTGCGTGCTGGCCATCCGCGACCAGATTTGCCCGCCGACGATTAACCTTGATAACCCGGCGGTTGCGCCGCGTCTGGATCTGGCCGCGAACGCCGCCGTGCGCCGTCAGGTGAATGTGGCGCTGTCCAACAGCTTTGGCTTTGGCGGGACCAATGCCAGTCTGGTGCTGGGAAAGGTTGACGCATGATCTGGCGCAACATCGCGTCGAACTTCCTGACGCTGGCGATTGTGTTATTGATCGCCGTCGCCGGGGCGGTTGCGTGGGGCAAACGCGAATTCACCGGACCGGGGCCAAGCGCGGTCGCCCAATGCGTGCAGGTCGCGCCGGGCGCATCGCTGAATGCGGTCAGCGAACGATTGGCGGATCAGGGCGCGATTTCAAACGCTTATGTGTTTCGCGCGGGTGCCGATTATATGGGCAAGGCGCGGGATCTGAAATTCGGCAGCTATCTGGTGCAACCCGGCGCCAGCATGGAAAGCATCGTCACGACCATCACCACCGGCGGCGCATCCACCTGCGGAACCGAAGTGATCGCCCGCGTCGGTGTCCGCGAAAACACGGTGCTGCTGCGCGATATTAACCCCGCAACCGGCGCATATGAGGAACTGGCCCGTTACAACCCCGACAGCGACCAGCCCTTGCCGGAAATTCTGGCCGCTGTGGACCAGCCCGATGCCCGCCTGCGCGTCGTCATGGCCGAAGGCGTGACCAGTTGGCAGGTGGTTCAGGCGCTGAACGCCGCCAGCTGGCTGTCGGGCGACGTGACGTCGATCCCGGCCGAGGGCAGTCTGGCGCCCGATACCTATGCCGTGGATCGCGGCGGGGACCGCGCGGCGCTGCTGGCGGAAATGGCGCGGCGTCAGGAAGCGATTTTGACGGCGGAATGGGAAAACCGGCAACTGGGGCTGCCCTATGCCACCCCGGCCGAGGCGTTGATTATGGCGTCTATCGTCGAAAAGGAAACCGGCGTTGCGGCGGAACGCCCGCAGGTGGCCAGCGTGTTCGTTAATCGCCTGCGCCAAGGGATGCGGCTGCAAACCGACCCGACGGTGATTTATGGCGTGACCGGCGGTCAGGGGATTCTGGATCGCGGGATTCGGCGGTCGGAACTGAACGCGCGGACGCCCTATAACACCTATCAGATCGACGGGCTGCCGCCGACGCCGATTGCCAATCCCGGACGCGCGGCAATCCGCGCGGCGCTGAATCCGGACACGACGGATTATATCTTCTTCGTGGCGGACGGGACCGGGGGGCATGCGTTCAGCCGCACCTTGGCCGAACACAACGCCGCCGTCGCCCGCTGGCGCGAGATCGAACGCCAGCAGGGTTTGCCCGCCGACACGCCGGTGCAAACGGATTAAGGTTAACGCCCGCCATGTCTGTGGCGGGCGTTATATCAGCCGCGCCGAAAGCGCCGCAGCACAAATGACGCTGCCAGCACAGATATCAGCAACGCGCCGGAATCGGGCAGCGGCACCGGGGCCGGAAGGTCCGGGATATCCTCGGGGGGCTGCACGGGGATCAGCGGGATCAACGGTGCGTCGGGCGTTGCGGGCGTGCCGCCGGGATAGGTGGCCGGGGGCAGGGACGGCGGGATGATCGCGCCAGGTCCGGGCGTGGCGCCATTTGGCGAACCGCCTGCGGGCTGCCATACCGGCCCCCCCGGCACAGCCGACAGCACCCCCGGCGTCGGGTCAAACAGGTTAAAGACCAGTTCGGTATCATGCCAGCCCGCCGCCATTTTTCCGGCCAGCGGTGTGTCATCGCCAGCAGCCAGCAACGGACATTGCAGGGCGTCATCATCCGTTGCCCATACTGCTGGACGAAATCCCGCCCCAACCTGCCAATTGATGCAATCCTGACCGGGGGTGCAATCCATCACAGGCCCCCTTGTAAAGAACAAGGCTGCGCCTGCGATGGAAACACAAGGGCGCATAATGCGCCCAACCAATTTACAACCGCCCAAAACACCGGGCACCTCACTCACTAAACAACGCTTATGAGTGTAGCGGTGTGGCGCGAGCTGGTTAGTTGTTTTTTTGTATCTAGAAAATAGAGACTAGAATACAATCATTAATTGTATTGTGAAAAATCAAATGGATATATGGGGTGCTTGCGCCCGATTGGCGTCTTTCAAAATGGTGCGGGCGTGCAAATCGCCGCATTGAAAAACAAATCACATATATATTTTATTATATGTAGCAACCGGCGCGTGTTTCTCGGTTCAGAAACATGGTTAATTGGTTGGCGCCGGGTATTCACGGATGAATCCCGGCGCCTTTTTTCAAAAACGACCCAAAGCAGACGGAATAACGCGGGTGTATTTTGTGCCTTCAATGGCGGCGCCGGCCATCAGGCCCGATTGGCCAAAGATCATGGCGACCACCGGGATTTGCGCGCCCAGCGTGTCGGCTCCGATGGCCGCGCCACGATCCGGGACGGCGTAGAACGCGCCCGCCCCGGCCACCCAGCCCGGCGCGGCACGAAACGCCGCCAAGGCCGGTTCGGTCTGAAAAATCAACACATGCGCATATTGCTGCGCGCCCAGCTGGAACCCAAAACTGCCGCGCGTGGCGGAATAATAATCGACGGTCTGCCCGTCGATGCGCAGCGCGCCCTGACCATAGGCCCCGCCAAAGCCGACCGCCGCTTCGGTCATCAGGGGCATATACAGCACGCCGCGCGATTGCCCGATCAAGGCCGCAGCGGATGGATAGGTCTGCATCAGATACTGATGCGTTTGTTCAACGCGCCCATCCAGTTGCGCGGCGGCATTGGTGCCAACGGCGTTGCTGCACCCCGCAACCGCCGCGCCCGCAGCGGCCAGCATGAAATGACGGCGGTTCAGATGAAAACGGTTATGCATATCAAGACCTTTGACTGGCGGGCGCGTGGCGGCCCTTTTGGCGCGACGTTAGGGCAAAACGCCGCGCCTGTCACCTGAAAGCGCCCCTTATTCCCCGCGCAGCATTTCGGCAATCATCGGCGCGAAATAGGTCAGCACCCCGTCACAGCCCGCGCGGCGGAACGACAGCAGGCTTTCCATCATCGCATCGCGCGACAGCCAGCCATTGCGAATCGCGCCTTCCAGCATCGCGTATTCGCCGCTGACCTGATAGGCAAAGGTCGGCGCGCCGAATTCGTCTTTGACTGCGCGGCAGATGTCCAGATAGGGCAGGCCGGGTTTGACCATGACCATATCGGCGCCCTCGGCCAGATCGCGGGCGACGCAGCGGATCGCCTCGCCCCGGTTGGCGGGGTTGATTTGATAGGTTTTTTTGTCTCCGACCAGACGCCCCGACGCGCCGACCGCATCACGGAACGGGCCGTAAAACGCACTGGCGAATTTCGCGGCATAGGACAGAATGGCGACATGTTTATGTCCCGCGGCCTCAAGCGCGCCGCGCAGCGCGCCGATGCGGCCGTCCATCATGTCGGACGGTCCCAGAATATCGGCCCCCGATTCGGCCTGAACCAAGGCCATGCGCACCAAAGCCTCGATCGTTTCGTCATTCATGATTTCGCCATTCACGACAAAACCATCATGGCCGTTGATATTATAGGGATCGAGCGCAATATCCGTCATCACCGCCAATTCCGGCACTGCGTCTTTGACCGCGCGAATCGCCAGATTGCCGATATTGTCGGGATCCCAGGCGCGTTCGCAGCTTTCGGTTTTCAAATCGCCATCGGAATGGGGGAAAATACAGACCGCCGGGATATTCAGCCGCGCCGCGCGTTCCGCCGCACGTTTCGCCCCGTCCAGAGTCAGCCGTTCCACACCCGGCATGGACGGGATTTCGCCTTCGGCGCCCGCAACCTCGGTCACGAAGATCGGCCAGATCAGGTTTGAAGCGGTCAGGTTGGTTTCCGACACCATCGCGCGGATATTGGCGCTGCGGCGCAACCGGCGCAGGCGGGATGCGGGAAAGGGGGCGATGATGGGTGTGGGCATGTTTTTCTCCTGCTTTCCCTTGGCTGCGTCCCGTTCTAAGGTCGCGCGCAGACAGAAACAAGGAACCGCCCGTGCCGCAGTTTAACAGCCTGATCGGATTTCTGGACAGCCGGTCCTTTGTCACGGTGTGGTATTGGCTGGTCTTGGTCGGCATGTGGTCCGTCAACGGGCGCAGCCTGTTGGGCGTGCCGACCGATGTCGTCGCCCGCGCGCAACGAGAACTGCGCGACGGATCGCCCGACGGCGCGGGGGTGATGGCGCTGATGGATTGGCTGTCGCTGATTCTGCCCCGCTGGCAATTGGGCCGGTCCGAGGGGGCGATTTTCCTAGCCCTCACCAGCTTTGCGTTGACCAGCCTGTTCGTGTTTGGGTTCATGTTCCGGCTGGAAATGGCGCAGGCCGTGTTCATCCTGCTGTTCCCGTTCTGGGTGCTGTTCTGGATGCGCGCGGTTCTGGCCGCCGGGCTGTCGCCGATCCTGTCCGCCGCGCAGAATGGCGCATTGCCGTTGGATCAGGCGGGGCCGCAGGTGGTGCGCCGCATGGTCACGCATCGCCGGTTGGTGTCGCTGTTGTCGATTCTGTCGGTGGCAGGCGCGGCGATTTGGGGGACGATCTGGGCGTTGATGCATCCGAACGGGTTGTGAAACCTTGACTCTGGCGCGGGGTGGCTTAGCTGACCGATCATGTCCGACCTGATCCTTTCTGGCGCGCCGCACGGCTATGACGCCGCCCTGATCGCGCGCGAGGCTGCGCGTCCCGAAAACAACGGCGCGCCCGTGATTCACATCGCGCGCGACGATCGCCGCATGGCCGCGATGCGCGCGGCATTGGCGTTTATGGCGCCCACGCTGCCGGTGATTGATTTCCCGGCATGGGACACGACGCCCTATGACCGCGTGTCGCCCGCGCCGGAAATTCAGGCCGCGCGGATGGCGACGCTGGCGATGCTGGCATCGGGCGCGATCCGGGGGCCGTTCGTGGTGCTGACCACACTGTCGGCGGTGCTGCAACGGGTGCCGGGGCGGGAACTGGTCGCGGGGGCCAGTTTCGTGGCAACCGTGGGCAGCCGGATCAACGACGCCGCTTTGCGCGATTTTCTGGTGCGGATGGGCTTTGTTCAGGCGCCGACGGTGACCGAACCCGGCGATTACGCCCTGCGCGGCGGCATCATCGACATTTTCCCGCCCGGAGAATCGGGACCCGTCCGGCTGGACCTGTTCGGGGATGTGCTGGACGGCGCGCGCCGCTTTGACCCGGTGACGCAGCGCACCACGGAAAATCTGGACCGGGTCGAGCTGGCCCCCATGTCCGAGGTGATCCTCGACGACCCCGCCATCACGCGGTTTCGCCAGAATTACCGCAGCGAATATGGCGGCGGCACGAACGACCCCCTCTATGAAAGCGTCAGCGCCGGTCGCAAAACCGCCGGGATGGAACACTGGTTGCCATGGTTTCATGACGGCATGGTGGGGCTGTTTGATTATGTCCCCGGCGCGTCGGTGGTGCTGGATGACCATATGGGGCAGGTGATCGATGCCCGCCGCGCGATGATCGCCGAACAATTCGACGCCCGCCGCGCCGCTATGGCCGCCAAGGGCCGCAGCGACAGCGTTTATAAACCCGTGCCGCCGGATCTGATGTTCCCGACCGATGCCGAATGGCGCGGCTGGCTGGCCCCGCATCGCGTGCTGCGTCTGTCGGTTCTGGCGCAGCCGCCGGGGCCGGGCGTGCTGGATGCAGGCGGGCGCGTGGGGCGCAATTTCGCCCCTGAAAGACAGAACGAATCCATCAATATCTTCAACGCGCTGTCGCAGCATGTTAAGGCTTTGTCGCGGGATCATCGCGTGGTCGTGGCCAGCTTTTCCGATGGTGCGCGCGACCGTCTGGCGGGGTTGTTGGCTGACGAAGGCATGACCGCCACCCGCCCGATCACTGACCTGCGCGATCTGCCCAGCCCCGGAACCGTGGGGTTGGCCGTCTGGCCCCTGGACGAAGGCTTTGTCGCCGATGGTCAGGCCCTTGGCAAAATCGCGGTGATTTCGGAACAGGACGTTCTGGGCGATCGCCTGATCCGGGGCGCGAAAAAACGGCGCAAGGCGGAAAACTTTCTGAAAGACACCACCAGCCTGACCCCCGGCGATCTGGTCGTGCATGTGGAACACGGCATCGGGCGCTATACGGGGTTGGAAACCATCACGGCGGCGGGCGTGCCGCATGATTGTGTCGCCTTGGAATATGCGGGCGGGGATCGTCTGTTCCTGCCGGTCGAAAACATCGAATTGCTGTCGCGTTACGGCCACGAAGAAGGTCTGCTGGACCGTCTGGGCGGCGGCGCGTGGCAGGCGCGCAAGGCCCGGCTGAAAGAACGCATCCGCCTGATTGCGGATAAACTGATGCGGGTCGCCGCCGAACGGCTGCTGCGTCCTGCGCCGGTTCTGGAACCCGCTGATCACGATTGGCAATCCTTTGCCGCGCGGTTTCCCTACAGCGAAACGGACGATCAGGCGGCGGCGATTGATGACATTCTGACCGATCTTGCCGCCGGTCGCCCGATGGATCGCCTGATCGTCGGCGATGTCGGCTTCGGCAAGACCGAGGTCGCGATGCGTGCCGCATTTGTCGCGGCCAGTCAGGGGATGCAAGTGGCCGTGGTCGCCCCTACGACTCTGCTGGCGCGTCAGCATTTCAAAACCTTTGCCGAACGGTTCCGCGGCACCGCGATCAATGTGCGTCCCTTGTCGCGGTTCGTGACCGCCAAAGACGCGGCGGCGACCCGCGCCGGGCTGGCCGATGGCACGGTGGATATTGTGGTTGGCACCCATGCCGTTCTGGCCAAGGCGGTGCGGTTCAAACAACTGGGCCTGCTGATCATCGACGAAGAACAGCATTTCGGCGTCGGCCACAAAGAACGGCTGAAAGAATTGCGGTCGGACATCCACGTTCTGACCCTGACCGCCACGCCCATTCCGCGCACGCTGCAACTGTCGCTGACCGGCGTTCGCGATCTGTCGATCATCGGCACGCCGCCGGTGGACCGTCTGGCGATCCGAACCTATGTCAGCGAATTTGACAGCGTGACCGTGCGCGAGGCACTGCTGCGCGAAAAATATCGCGGCGGGCAGAGTTTCATCGTCGTGCCGCGCCTGTCCGATCTGCCCGATCTGGAACATTGGCTGACCGAAAACGTGCCAGAGCTGAACTTTATCGTCGCGCATGGTCAGTTGGCGGCGGGCGATCTGGATGCGCGGATGAACGCGTTTTACGACGGCAGCCATGACATTTTGCTGGCCACAACGATTGTGGAAAGCGGGCTGGATATTCCGACCGCGAACACGATGATTGTGTGGCGCGCGGATATGTTCGGGCTGGCGCAACTGTATCAGATCCGGGGACGGGTGGGGCGGTCGAAAACGCGCGCTTATTGTTACCTGACCACGAAACCGCGCCAGCCGCTGACTCCGCAGGCGATGCGGCGGTTAAAATTTCTGGGGTCCATCGACGGGTTGGGCGCGGGGTTCAATCTGGCGTCGCAGGATATGGACCTGCGCGGCGCGGGCAATCTCTTGGGCGAAGAACAGTCGGGCCATATGAAAGAGGTTGGCTTTGAACTGTATCAGGCCATGCTGGAAGAAACGATTGCAAAGCTGAAATCCGGCGAAATCGAAGGCACGCCCGAAGACGAATGGGCGCCGCAACTGAATCTGGGCGTGCCGGTGACGATTCCCGACAGCTATATCCCCGATCTGGATGTGCGGCTGGGTCTGTATCGCCGTCTGGCCGAACTGACGACCAAGGTCGAACTGGAAGGTTTCGCCGCCGAACTGATCGACCGTTTCGGCCCTCTGCCGCGCGAAGTGAACACGCTGCTGTTGGTCATCCGCATCAAGGCCATGGCGAAACGCGCCAATATCGCGCGGCTGGATGCCGGACCCAAGGGCGCGACGGTGCAGTTCCACAACGACAAATACCCCAACCCGGCGGGGCTGGTTGAATTTTTGACCGATCAGCGCGGGCAGGCCAAGGTGACGGATAACAAAATCTTTGTCCGTCGCGACTGGGCCACCGATGCCGACCGGATCAAGGGCGCATTCAGCATCGCCCGCGATCTGGCGGTTAAGGCAAAGGCCGCGCGGTGATCCGGTTCGACCACGGCCCCATTCCGGGCGGCACGCTGTTTGACGCGCCGCGTTCGGTGATCCGCGCGGATGGCGCGGGCGATGTGGCGCGGGCCTTGGCCGATATGCAGGCTGCGCGTGATGATGGCGCGTGGCTGGCGGGGTGTCTGTCCTATGAATTGGGGCAGGCGCTGACGGGGGTTCCGGGACCGGCGGGCGATATGCCCTTGATCCTGATGGGGGTGTTTGACGCACCGCAGCCCGCCCCGCCTCTGCCCGCGCCCGGTGGCTGGATCGGGCCGGTGCGTCCGCTATGGGATCGTGCGCGCTATGACGCGGCGTTGCAGGCGGTGCAGAATTACATCCGCGCGGGCGACACCTATCAGATCAACCTGACCTTTCCGATGGAGGCCGATTTTGCGGGCGATCCGCTGGCGCTCTATGCCGGGTTGGTCGCGCGGCAGCCGGTCGGGCATGGCGCGTTTGTCGATCTGGGCGGGCCGGTGGTTTTGTCGCGCAGCCCGGAATTGTTCTTTGCCGTCGATAAAGGGGGCGTCATCCACACCCGCCCGATGAAGGGAACCGCCCCGCGCGGTGCCACCCCGGCCGCTGACCGCGCGGCCGCCGCAGCGTTGCAGGCGTCGGACAAAAACCGCGCCGAAAATCTGATGATCGTGGACCTGCTGCGCAACGATATCAGCCGGGTTTGCCGGCCCGGAACGGTGCGCGTGCCGCAACTGTTCCATGTCGAAACCTATGCGACGGTTCATCAGATGACCTCGACCGTGACCGGGCAACTGGCGGCGGGGGTGGGGCTGGCCGATATTCTGGCGGCGCTGTTTCCGTGCGGGTCCATCACCGGCGCGCCGAAAATCCGCGCGATGCAGATTATCGCCGAACTGGAACAGGCCCCGCGCGACATTTATTGCGGCGCGATTGGCTGGGTTGATCCGGCGGGGCCGATGCGGTTCAGCGTGGCGATCCGCTCGCCCTGGGTCGCGGCACCGGGGCGGTTGCGTCTGAATGTCGGCGGCGGCATTGTGTATGACAGCACCACCACATCCGAATGGGACGAAGCCCTGTGCAAAGCCGCCTTTCTGCGCCTGACGGATTAACCGTTTTTGAAACCATGCGTTCGGATGCCGGGCGGGTGGCGCTGTGGCCGCGCCACCTTGCGCGGCTGGAACGCGGCTGCGCGGCGGTTGGATTTCCGCTGGATGCGGGGCGCGTGGCGGCGGTGATGGACGCGCTGCCGGGTGGCGTTCTGCGCGCGCGTCTGGCCGTGGACCGGGGGGGGCAGGTGGCGCTGACCCATGCGGCCTTGCCGGATAATCCGCCGGAATGGCGGGTGATGGTGGCGGATCAGCGGTTGCGGTCGGATGATCCGTGGTTGCGGATCAAAACCACGCATCGCCCCGCCTATGACGCGGCGCGCGCGTCGCTGCCGGATGGGGTGGATGAAGCCGTCTTGCTGAACGAACACGGCCAGATCTGCGAAGGCAGCATTACGAATGTTTTTGTCCCGGATGGCGACCGGTTGTTAACGCCGCCTCTGTCTTGCGGAGTGTTGCCGGGGGTGCTGCGGGCGGAATTGCTGGCCACGGGGCGCGCGGTCGAAACGGTGCTGACGCCCGGTGATCTGGCGGGTCGGTTTTTCTGCGGCAATGCGCTGCGCGGGTTGATCCCGGCGCGGTTGGTGGGGGCCTAAGCCCCCGCCGGTGTTATAAATTCTCGCTCTGCGGCATGCCCAGAACGTGATAGCCGCCGTCAACGGTCACGACCTCGCCCGTGGTGCAGGCACCCCAATCGGACAACAGCCAACAGGCCGTGCCGCCGATCGCGTCCAGCGTGGCATTGGCGCGCAGGGGGGCGTTCGCCTCGGTGTGGCGGAAGGTTTTGCGCGCGCCGCCGATGGCCGCACCGGCCAGCGTTTTCATCGGGCCGGGGCTGATGGCGTTGACGCGGATCCCGTCCGGGCCAAGGTCGTTCGCCAGATAGCGCACGCTGCTTTCCAGTGCCGCCTTGGCCACGCCCATCACGTTATAGAACGGCGTCACGCGGTTCGACCCGCCATAGGTCAGCGTGATAATCGACCCGCCCGCCGCCATCAGAGGATGCGCGCGGCGCGCCACCTCGATCAGGGAATAGCACGAAATTTCAAGGCTGTGCTTGAAATTGTCGCGGCTGGTGTTCATGAAGCGGCCGGTCAGTTCGTCTTTGTTCGAAAACGCGATTGCGTGGATCAGGAAATCCAACCGCCCCCAGCGTTCACTGATCGCCGCAAAGGCCGCGTCCAGCGATGCGTCATCGGTCACGTCCACATCGACCATGAAATCGGACCCAACCGATTCCGCCAGCGGCGCCACGCGTTTGCCGAAACCTTCGCCCTGATAGGTAAAGGCCAGCTCGGCCCCCTCAGCCGCCGCCGCGCGCGCAATTCCCCACGCGATCGAGCGGTCATTGGCGACCCCCATCACAAGCCCGCGCTTGCCCTTTAGCAGATCGCCCATGACGTTCCCCTTAGTCCTGATATTTCGACATCACCAGCGTGGCATTGGTCCCGCCAAAGCCAAAGCTGTTGGACAGAACCGTGTCCAGCCCTGCGTTATCCACGCGCTGCGTTGCGATTTCGCCCGCGTTGATTTCGGGGTCCAACGTGGTGACATTGGCCGATGCTGCGATGAAATCATGCTGCAACATCAACAGGCTATAGATCGCTTCGTGAACGCCGGTCGCGCCAAGGCTGTGGCCGGTCAGCGATTTCGTCGATGCGACGGGGGGCGTGTTGCCTTCGCCAAAGATGCGGCGGATCGCCTTGATTTCGCCAATGTCCCCGACCGGAGTCGATGTGCCATGCGCGTTGATATAGCTGATCTTGCGGCCTTCGGGCAGGGTGGCCAATGCGACCCGCATCGACCGTTCGCCGCCTTCGCCGGACGGGGCCACCATGTCGTAACCGTCGCTGGTCGCGCCGTAGCCCGTCACCTCGGCATAGATTTTTGCGCCGCGCGCCAATGCGTGGGACAGTTCTTCCAGAACCACGACCCCGCCGCCGCCCGCGATTACAAACCCGTCGCGCGTCGCGTCATAGGGGCGCGATGCGGTTTCGGGCGTGTCGTTGTATTTCGACGACATCGCGCCCATGGCGTCGAACAGGCAGGACAGAGTCCAGTCCAATTCTTCGCCCCCGCCGGCAAATACGATGTCCTGTTTGCCCATCTGAATCTGTTCCACGCCGTTGCCGATGCAATGCGCACTGGTCGAACAGGCCGAGGTGATGGAATAGTTCACGCCCTTGATTTTAAACGGCGTTGCCAGACAGGCGCTGTTGGTGGACGACATGCAGCGCGTGACCATGAACGGCCCCATGCGTTTGGGCGAGCCTTTTTCAATCACGATCTGATGCGCGTCGAAAAAGTTCGAGGTGGACGGTCCGCCGGACCCCATGATCAGCCCGGTGCGCGGGTTCGACACGTCGGATTCGTCCAGGCCGCTGTCCTTGATCGCCTGTTCCATGGCGATGAAATTATACGCCGCACCCGGACCCATGAAACGCAGATTGCGTTTGTCGATGTGATCTTCCAACACGATGCTGGGCATGCCGTGAACCTGACTGCGGAAGCCGCGTTCGGCATATTCGGGGGCGGCGCTGATACCGGAACGGCCTGTGCGCAGGCTTTCGGTGACTTCTTCGGCGTTGTTGCCGATGGGTGAAACAATTCCCAGCCCTGTGATGACGACGCGGCGCATTGGCGGCTCCTTCTTAGCGATTTTGCGAAAATACAGGCGGCGCGGGGGCGGGGCAAGCCCCGGATCACATCAGCGCAATGCCATGATCAGGCCGATGACCGCGACAACCAACAGGATCAGGGGCAAAATGTTCCACAGCAGCGCCAGAATAAAGGCCGTGCCGCCCACAAACCCAAAACCGGCAAAGCCCAACCGTCGCCCGATGCCGCCCGGCACCATCAGCGCCAGCCCCAGATTGATCGCCGCCAGCACCGCCAACCACGGCGCCAGTTCGGCCCAATCAATCGGGGCGAACATGGGTCAGGCCTCGGACAGGGCGACCTTCATATCGGTGACTTGGTAAATCACCTCGCCATCCGCTTCGACGATGCCGTTGGCGACGCCCATGGTCAGGCGGCGGGTCTGAATCGCCTTGGTGAAATCCACCTTATAGGTCAGCATCTTACGATCCGGGCGCACCATGCCGGTCAGTTTGACTTCGCCCACGCCCAAGGCATAGCCGCGCCCCTGCCAACCGCGCCAGCCCAGATTAAAGCCGGTCAACTGCCACAGCCCGTCCAGACCCAGACAGCCGGGCATGATCGGGTTGCCGGGGAAGTGACAGCCGAAAAACCACAGATCGGGTTGAATATCAAATTCCGCCACAACGTGACCTTTGCCATGCAGGCCGCCATCTTCGGAAATCTCGGTGATGCGGTCCATCATCAGCATGGGCGGTTCGGGCAGTTGCGCATTACCGGGGCCAAACAGTTCGCCGCGCGCGCATTTCAACAAATCGTCGCGGTTAAAGCTGGTTTGGGTCATGGCCATGCGCGTTATCCCTGTCTGTTACGCCCATTCGGGCAGATAAGTCACCGATTTGTTTAGCATCGGGACTTTGCCGGACGCAAGGGTGCGCGCGGGATCAGAACCACTGCCCCGGCTCCATAAGCCCCAATTTCAGCAATTGCTGGCTGGACCAGTCAAACGGGACCGAGTTCTGCCAGACAAAGCTGTCGATCTGATCGCGCGAACCGGGGTTGCGTTTCAACGCCTTGGCCACGCGAAACGATGCAATCGCGGCGGTCAGGTTGTGATGCCACGGGCAGGAATAGGTGTTGTATTCCTCGACCGAAAAACGGTGATCGGGCAGCAGCCGCAGGTCACGACGCGCGCGGAACAGCGCGATGCGGTCAATGCGGCGGCGGGCGGGGGGCAGATATTCCTCGAACCGCCAGCGAAGGCCGCCGTGGAAATCCAATTGCCGTTCATAGTAATCGCCGTTGTCGTCCTGACGGCCCAATGCGAAATATCCCGTGCGATCGAACATCGCGCCGTCCATATCCACGGCATTGGGCGCGCGCGACAGATCCGGCGCATACAGATCCACGACATAGGTTAACATCGCGGGGCGGCGTTCTTCGGTGTGAAAGGCCAGCATTTCCCCCACACGCCGCGTTTCGCAGAACGGAAAGAACAGAAATTCGGCGTTGAACCCGTAATGCAGCCAGGTTCCTTCGGGAACCAGCGGGATGAACTGGTTCACGGCATCGACATGGGCATCGGGGCGGCGCGTGTCGTAACGCATGACCGTGACCCGCGCGGCCAGATCATCCGGCACCGCGACCCTATCGGGCGACAGCGCCAGAATATGCCGGAACCCGATGCGCACGTGATGCGCCAGCGTTTCGGCGATGGCGGTGTCATCCTCGATCAGGATCAGCGCAATCGGCCCCTTGGCCAGCCACGCAGGACGCACTGACGCCAGTTCGTCAAACCCCGCCAGCATCAGCGCATCACCGCGCGCACCTGTTCCAGTGCAGCTTTCAACAAAGCGGGGTTGTTCGCCGTGGTGGCGATCAGGTTGCGCAAAGTGGCCTTTTGTTCGTCGGGGATCTGGGCGGTGTCGATGATGCGGTTCACGGCGTCCGCGTCGAAACCTTCGGGGGTCAGCAGGGCTTCGATCCGGGCGGCGGTCGCGGCGGCGTCGGCGGCATCGCTGGTTGCGGCGGCGGCGTCGCTGGCGGCCTCGGCGGCGGTGGCTGCGGCGTCGGGAGCGCCCGCTGCGGCAGATGCGGCGGCGGATGCGGCGCGGTCAGCGGCGTCAATTGCAGCCTCGGCCGCGATTTCCGCCTGCGCGGCGGCGTCGCTGGCGGCGGTTACGCCGGCGCTGACGGATGCGCGCAACGCTTCGGCCGCGGCATCTGCGGCGGCGTCAGCGGCATCGGCGGCGATTGCGGTGTCGGCGCTGCCCGGCATTTCCGCCTGCTGGCGCGCGATTTCGGCGGTTTCCGACGTGGCTTCGGCGGTGTGTTCGGCCACCTCGGCGGCGCGGCCTGCGGGGGTGGCGGGCGTGTCTGCGGTGGGATCAACCGGCACGGCAGCCGTCTGGTCCGGCACAATCGCCGCATTGCGGTTGGTCTGCCACCACAGCCCCCCGGCAGAAATGGCAATCAGAATCACGATGACGGGAAGAACTTTGCGCATTGGGGATTCCGGCTGGGTCAACAATGCGTTCACCTATGACACATGACCCGCCCCCGCAACAGGCAGATGCGGCGGGTTTTCATCAAATCTTATGCAAAACGGACCGGTTCGGGCATCAAATCCGGTTGAAAAAGCCGTCATCTGGCCTTATTTTCGGTCCATTCTTAATGGCTATTAAAGGAGTATCGCCATAGCCCGTCGTCCGCACAACGCACCGCCCACCCGCGACACCGGCCCCCGCGTCAATGAACGCATCCGTGTCGCAGAAATCCGCCTGATCGGCGCTGACGGAGAGAATGTCGGCGTTGTGTCGCCCTCGGTCGGGCTGCAAATGGCGATGGATGCTGGGCTGGATCTGGTGGAAATTTCCCCCAATGCGACGCCCCCGGTTTGCAAGGTCATGGACCTTGGCAAATACAAATACGAACAGCAAAAACGCGAAGCCGAAGCACGCAAAAAGCAAAAAGTGATCGAGGTGAAGGAAATCAAGTTCCGCCCCGGCACCGATACGCATGACTATGACGTCAAAATGCGCAGCGTGATGAAATTCCTGGAAGGCGGGGATAAGGTCAAAGTGACCCTGCGATTCCGTGGTCGCGAAATGGCGCACCAGGATCTGGGTCTGGACCTGCTGAACCGGGTCAAAGATGACGTGGGTGAGGCGGGTAAGGTCGAATCCATGCCGAAACTGGAAGGTCGGCAGATGGTCATGATGATCTCGCCGCGCTAAGATCGGTTTTGTGATGTTGACAGGCCGCGCTGGCATCGCCGCGCGGCCTTTGCTTTGGATATGCCATGCCTGACGCGCCCCTGATCCGCCTGATGCGCCTGCCCGGTTCCGACGCAGACATGCCGTGTTATCAAACGGCTGGCGCGGCGGGGGCTGATCTGCGTGCGTGGTTGCCGGACGGTTCCGTTACCCTGCGCCCCGGCGGGCGGGCGCTGATCGCCACGGGTTTGGCCCTGCACATCCCAACCGGGTATGAGGCGCAGATTCGCCCCCGATCCGGGCTGGCGCTGAAACATGGCGTCACCGTGGCGAACGCGCCCGGCACGATTGATTGTGATTATCGCGGGCCGTTGGGGGTGATTCTGATCAATCTGGGGGATGTGGATTTCACCGTCGCGCATGGCGACCGGATCGCGCAGATGGTCATTGCCCCGGCCCCGCAGGCGCGGTTTGAATGGGCCGATGAACTGACCCCGACCGAGCGTGGCGCGGGCGGGTTCGGATCGACGGGGGCGGGCTGATGCTGGGGCTGTGGCTGATCGCGGGGCTGTTGGTCTTTGGCTGGGTGGTCGGGCTGGCATGGCGGTTGCGCGGGGCGATGATTGCGGTGGCATGGGCCGGGTTTGTCGCGCTGCATCTGCTGGTGCCCGCCAGTGACGCGGCTCAGGCCATTGGCGGATCGGCGCGCGGTTGGCTGGTGCTGGGCGGCGTGGTTGGGGTCGTTCTGGCCTATCGCGCGGCGCTGAGCCGGTTGCGGGCGCGCGCGGTTCCGCTTGACACCCCCGCGCCGCGTGACGGGATCACGGATTCCGAACTGGACCGCTATGCCCGGCACATTGTCCTGCGCGAAGTGGGCGGTCCGGGCCAGATGCGCCTGCGCGATGCGCGGGTGCTGATCGTGGGGGCGGGCGGTCTGGGCGCGCCGGTCTGTCTGTATCTGGCGGCGGCGGGGGTGGGGCGCATCACGGTTGCCGATGACGACCGCATCACCCTGTCCAATCTGCAACGTCAGGTGATCTTCCGCACGGATCAATGCGGCGAGGGTAAGGCCGACACCGCCGCCGCCGCCATGTCCGCGCTGAACCCGCATTGTCAGGTCACGCCGCTGAACCGGCGCGTGACCGGCGATGACGCGGACCTGATCGCCGCGCATGATCTGGTGATTGACGGCACCGACCGTTTCGCGGCGCGGGACGCGATCAACCGGGCCTGCGTGGCCGCCGGAGTGCCGCTGATCGCGGGCGCGATTGCGCAATGGGACGGGCAGGTGACGCTGTATGACCCGGCGCGCGGGGGGCCGTGTCTGGCCTGCCTGTTTCCCGACGCGCCCGCGCCGGGGCTGGCGCCGCCCTGCGCGGAATCGGGCGTTATCGGCCCGCTGCCCGGCGTCATCGGCAGCCTGATGGCGTTCGAGGCGGTGAAGCATCTGACCGGCGCGGGGCAGGGGCTGCGCGGGCGGATGATGATGTTTGACGGTCTCTATGGCGACACGCGCATGATTGAAACCACAGCCCGCGCCGGGTGTTTGGTCTGTGGCACAGGAAAGGAAACGGCATGAACCCCGAATTGACGCAATGGACCGGCCCGCATGGCTTGCCTCGGTTTGACCTGATTTCGGATGACGATTTCGCGGCGGGTTTTGACGCGGAACTGGCCGCGGCGGAACAGCGGTTTGAACAGATCGTGTCCAACCCGGACCCCGCGACGTTTGAAAATACCTTGGCCGCGTTAGAGCAATCCGATGAGGGCCTGAACCGCGTGCTGGCGGTGTTTTACACGCTGGCGGCGGTTGATTCGAACCCCGCGCGGCAGGCGCTGCAACGGGAATTTGCGCCCCGGCTGGCGGAATATGGCAGCAAAACCAGCATGGATACGCGGCTCTATGCACGGGTTAAGGCCGTGGCAGATAACGCGGACACGCTGGCCCCGCAGGACCGGCGGATCACGGAACTGGCGCTGCGCGATCTGACGCGGGCGGGTGCGGGGCTGGACCCGGCCAGCCGCGACCGCATGGCCGCCATTCGCGCGCGCATGGCCGTGCTGACAACCGATTTTTCGCAAAATGTGCTGACGGATGAACGCGATTATGTGCTGCCGGTGGCCGATGACCGGCTGGAGGGGGTGCCCGACTGGCTGTTGCGGTCGATGCGGGCGGCGGCGCGGGAACGCGGGCTTGACGGCCAGATCGTGACGCTGAACCGGTCGCTGATCGTGCCGTTTTTGGAACACTCGACCGACCGCGCCCTGCGTGAAGTGGCGTTCAGTGCGTGGATCGCGCGCGGTTCCGGCCATGGCGCGGGGGGTGATGCAACGAACAACCTGCCGCTGATCCGGGACATTCTGGCCCTGCGCCACGAACGGGCGCAATTGTTGGGCTATGCCGATTTCGCGGCCTATAAGCTGGAAACGCAGATGGCGGGGACGGCGGATAATGTCGCCGATCTGCTGGGGCAGGTCTGGGACGCCGCGCAGACCCGCGTCGCGCAGGATCAGGTAAAACTGACGCAGATGTTGCGCGATGACGGCGTGAATGGCGCGTTGCAGGCATGGGATTGGCGGCTCTATGCGGCGCGTCTGCGGCGGCAGGAACATGATTTCGACGCCGAAGAGGTCACGCCCTATCTGACGCTGGATGCCATGCTGGGCGCGGTGTTCGATGTGGCGCATCGGTTATTCGGGCTGAAGGCCGAACCGTTTGATGCGCCTTTATGGGCCAAAAATGCGCGGGCGTGGCAGATCACGCGCGACGGCAAATTGATGGCGGTGTTTGTGGGTGATTACTTTGCACGGCCATCGAAACGGTCGGGTGCGTGGTGTTCGGCCCTGCAAATGCAGCATAAAATCGGCGCGGGTCAGCGGCCGATTGTGGTGAATGTCTGCAACTTTACCCCGCCCGAATCGGATGGCGCGCCGGCGTTTTTGTCATGGGACGATGCGCGGACCTTGTTCCACGAATTCGGCCACGCGCTGCATCATATCCTGTCGGATGTGGATTGGCCGTCGATTTCGGGAACCAGCGTAGCGCAGGATTTCGTCGAATTGCCCAGTCAGTTGCTGGAACATTGGCTGGAACAGCCCGCCGTTCTGGATGCCCATGCGCGCCATTTTGAAACGGGTGAACCGCTGCCCGCCGATCTGCGCGACCGGCTGCTGGCGGCGGGCCATGCCGATGCGGGGTTTGCGACCAGCGAATATCTGCAAACGGCCTTGGTTGATCTGGCGTTCCACCGGGGCGCGCCTGCGGATGATGCGCTGATCCGTCAGGCGCAGGTGCAGGCCGAACTGGACGCGCCCGCCGCGATCCCGATGCGCCACGGCACCCCGCATCTGTCGCATGTGTTTTCCGGCGACAGCTACGCCGCCGGGTATTACAGCTATATGTGGTCCGAGGTGATGGACGCCGACGCCTTCGCCGCGTTCCAAGAGGCGGGCGATATTTTCGATGCCGACACCGCGCGCAAGCTGGAACAGCACATCCTGTCGCGGGGCGGATCGCAGCCGGCGGATGATCTGTGGCTGGCGTTTCGTGGGCGGATGCCGGGGGTGGATGCGTTGTTGCAGGGTCGTGGGCTGGCCTGACCAGCCCAGACCGGGGGGCGTCAGTCGCGGATTTCGCCGGGATCGACGCCCCAGATCGCTGTTTTCGGCACCCAGCCGCGTTGCCCGCCGCCCGAAATACGGCACCAATCGGGGTTGCATTCGTTCAGTCGCAAAATCGCGCCATTTTCCGCGCGCGCCACGATATTGGCGTCCGGGTGGGGGCGGCTGCGCAATTCCACCATGTCTTGCGTGACCAAGGCCGTGCGCACGCCGGACAGCAGGGCATAGTGGATCCAACCGCCCGCGCCGTCTTTGTCTTCGACCCGGCGCCAATGGCCGAACTCGGCCACGACGCGCAGGGGCATACCGGAATGGCGGAACACCCAGTCGATGCGATGCGACAGGCTGGGGCCGCGGCGGACGTTGCCCTCGGACCCTTTCAGGCTGACATAACGGGGGATGGGCAGGCTGGTGACGGCGCCGCGTTGTGGCTCGGATGTTTGCGCGGCAACCGGGGGGGCGGTGACGCCCAACATCACCGCAATCGCTGTGCCGAAAAAGAATGCCTTAAAACCCATCATATCGTCCATTTTCTGTCCGCGCCCGTGGCGATTGCCCGCCTTTGGGTGTGCCTGTCCCTTTGGGGTCTTGTGCCTGCCCCGCAACGCGGGCAGTTTGCCATCAGCCGCCCATGATGGGAAGTGCGCCACCGACACGACTTCGAGAAAGTGAGGTTATTATGCCCGCCAGCCACTCGTCGCTTCGCCAAAAGCTGCGCGTTGCGGTCACGCGCCGCCTGCCCGAGCCGGTCGAAACCCGGATGAAGGAACTGTTCGACGTCGTTCTGCGCGATGATGACCGCGTGATGGGCCGCGATGAACTGGTCGTGATGATGCAGAATTGCGACGTTCTGGTGCCGACCATCACCGACCAGATCGACGCCAATATGCTGGCGCAGGCGGGGGACCGGCTGAAGCTGATCGCAAATTATGGCGCGGGCGTGGACAATATCGACGTGCTGTCGGCGCGTCAGCGCGGCGTTTTGGTGTCCAACACCCCCGGCGTCACGACCGAGGACACCGCCGACATGACGCTGGCCCTGATTCTGGCCGTCACCCGGCGCATCCCCGAAGGTCTGGCGGAAATGCAGCAAGGCCGCTGGCATGGCTGGGCGCCGACCTTGCATCTGGGGGGGCGCGTCGGCGGGCGGCGTTTGGGTATTTTGGGCATGGGCCGCATCGGTCAGGCCGTCGCGCGGCGCGCCAATGTGTTCGGGATGCAGGTGCATTACCACAATCGCCGCCGGTTGCGCCCTGAAATTGAACAGGATTTGCAGGCGACCTATTGGGAAAGTCTGGATCAGATGCTGGCCCGCATGGACATCATCAGCATCAACGCCCCGCATACGCCCAGCACGTTCCATCTGCTGAATGCGCGGCGGCTGAAGCTGCTGAAACCGTCCGCCGTGATTGTCAACACGTCCCGCGGCGAGGTGATCGACGAAAACGCCCTGACCCGGATGTTGCGCGCCGGCGAAATTGCGGGCGCGGGGCTGGATGTGTTTGAACACGGGCATGACATCAACCCGCGTCTGCGTGAATTGCCGAATGTGGCACTGCTGCCGCATATGGGGTCCGCCACGGTCGAGGGCCGCGCCGAGATGGGCGAAAAGGTGATCATCAACATCAAGACCTTTGCCGATGGTCACCGTCCGCCGGATCTGGTCGTGCCGTCGATGTTGTAAGGGGCCGCGATTGGATCCCGCGCGCGTCGCCGTATCGGCGTTGTTTTTCAGCAATGGTCTGCTGGTCGGCAGTTGGGCGCCGAAAATCCCCACGCTGATGGCGCGGTTGCAGATTGATGAGGCCATGGCCGGGCTGATCGTTCTGGGCCTTGGGCTGGGGTCGATTGCCATGATGCCGGTCTTTGGCGCGTTGACGGCGCGGCGGGGGTCGGCCTTTGCCGTGCGTCTGGCGGCGCTGCTCACGATCCCGTCGCTGATCTGGATTTCGATTGCGCCGGGATTTGTCTCGGTCGCCCTTGCTGTGGCGCTGTTTGGCGGTCTGATTGGCGGCATGGATGTGCCGATGAACGCCAATGCAGTTGCGGTCGAACGGGTCCGCCGCCGCGCGATCATGTCATCCTGTCATGGGTTCTGGAGCCTTGGCGCTTTGGTCGGGTCTGGCGCGGGCGGCTGGCTGATCCTGCGGATGGGCGAGTTTGCCCATTCCGTTCTGATGAGCGCGCTGTTCGCCGCGATTCTGGCCTTTGCGCTGCCGCGTATCTTGCAGGACGCGCCGGAACCGGATGCCGCGCGGGTGCCGCTGCGCCTGCCGTCATCGCCTCTGCCTTACCTGTTGGGGCTGGTCGCGCTGTGTTCCATGATTTCCGAGGGCGCGATTCTGGACTGGGCCGCCGTGTATCTGGAACGCGAGATGGGCGCGTCGCTGGCCGTCGCCGGTTGGGGCTTTGCCGCCTGTGCGGGGACGATGGCGGTGATGCGGTTTCTGGGCGACGACATCCGCCGCCGGTTCGGCGCGGTGAAAACGCTGCGGATCAGTGCTGTGGTGGCGATGATCGGGCTGGTCATCGCCGGGGCCGCGCCAGTGCCGGGTATGGCGATTGCGGGCTTTGCCATCACGGGGCTGGGGGTGGCGAATATGGTGCCGATCGCGTTTTCCGCCGCCGGAAACGTGCCGGGGCTGGCCGCCGGGATGGGGCTGTCGGTTGTCACCATGATGGGTTATTCCGGTATCCTGCTGGCCCCGGCCTCTATCGGGTTTGTGGCCGAACGCACGGGCTTTTCAGTGGTGTATCTGGCATTGGCCGGATTGGTGCTGATCCCGTTATTTCTGTCGCATCTGGTGCGTATGGCCGATTTTGACGCCGGTTAATCGCGCCAGAATCGCGGCAAAAACAGCACCAGAACCGCGACCAGTTCCAGCCGCCCCAGATACATGCCGATGATCATCAGCCACTTGGCCGAAGGGGGCAGGTTGGCGACCGATCCGTTCGCCGTCACCTCGGGTCCCCAGACATGGCCGACATTCGCAATCGCGGTCCACGCCCCCGTCAGCGCCGTGCGCGGATGCAGCCCGGTCAGCGACAGCCCCACGATCAACAAGCCAAAGCTGAGCATAAACAGCGTGAAAAACGCCATCACCGAATTGACCACATCGCCGTCCAAGGGGCGCCCCTCATACCGCAGGGGATAGACGCGATGCGGCGAATACATCCGCCGGATTTGCGCCCGCACGGCTTGCAGCAGCACCAGATAGCGGAACACCTTAACCGAACAAGTGGTTGACCCGGTGCAGCCGCCTATCAGCCCGACCAGCACCAGAATGACCACCGGAAAATGCCCCCAGCCCGGCAGGTTCGCCGACGCATAGCCCGTCCCCGAAAAGGTGGACACCGTGTTAAACACCGTTTCCCGGATCATCGCGCCGGGGGCGTCGGTCGCGGGTGGCATCACCAGCCGGAACAGGATAATCGCCGCGCAGGCATAGGCGACCCACCGCAGATAGGCGCGGATTTGCACATCCTGCCAGATGGGCGCGGCGTCGCCTCGGGCCAGTTGCACCATGCGGATAAACGGCACCGACGCCATCAGCATAAACACCACAGCCGCCCATTCCGGCCCGCCGATATAAGCCCCGAAACTGGCGTCGTAATTCGAAAACCCGCCGGTGGAACAGGTCGTCAGCGCGTGGATAATGGCGTCAAACCCCGTCATCCCCAGCATGATATAGGTCAACGCGCAGGCCACCGTCATCGCCGCATAGACCAGCGTGATTTCCAAGGCGATTTCACCGGCGCGGGGCAGAGATTTGCCGCCGGTGTCAAAGCCTTCGGACCGGAAAAACTGCATCCCCCCGACCTTCATCGCGGGCAGAAAGATCATGGCGACCACGACGATCCCCAATCCGCCCAGCCATTGCAGGATCGCGCGCCACAGATGCGTTCCGCGCGGCAGTCCGTTCAGTTCGGGAAACACCGTGGTGCCGGTGGTGGTAAAGCCCGACATCGCTTCGAAATAGGCATCGGTCAGGCTGGCCCCCGGCTGGCCCAGCATCAGCGGCACCGCCCCCACCACCGGCAGCACCGCCCACAGCCCTGACGTTAACAGAAACGCCTGCCGCACCGTCAGCCGCCCGTCATGGTTCTGCGTCGCCGTGGCGATCAGCAGGCCCAGCACCACCGTGATGACCGCCGATTCCAGAAACACCCAGCCATGGTCGTCGCCATGCCACAGATCAACCGCCATCGGCAGCAGCATGGTGGCCCCCATGGCTGTGATGATTTTACCAATCGGATGGGCCACCGGGCGAAGGTCTGTCATAGTGATTGCTTGCCGGGTTGCTGGCGCGCCGTCAATGGTGCGGGGCTTGACGTATGTTTTCGTGAATATGAAATTGACCTTAACAATAAGAGGATCCCATGACCACCTATCCCGTTGATATGTCGATCCTTCCCCAAGTGACGGGGTTCTTTGACGACCAGACGAACACGATCAGTTATGTTGTGCGGGATCCGGAATCCGACGCTTGCGCGATTATTGATTCGGTGATGGACATTGACTATGCCGCCGGGCGGATCACGCATGAGGGCGCGGATGCGCTGATAAACCATATCCGCGACAATGGTTTGCGGCTGGAATGGATCATCGAAACCCATGTTCACGCCGACCACCTATCCGCCGCGCCGTATGTGCAGGATCAACTGGGCGGGCAGATCGGGATTGGCGAACATATCCGCGTGGTTCAGGACACCTTCGGCAAAATCTTTAACGAAGGCACCGAATTTCAGCGCGACGGCAGCCAGTTTGACCGCCTGTTCCGCGACGGAGACACCTATCAGATCGGCGGCATGACCGCCTTTGCGATGCTGACGCCGGGGCATACGCCGGCCTGCATGACGCATGTTGTGGGCAATGCGGCCTTTGTGGGCGACACGCTGTTCATGCCGGACGGAGGTTCCGCCCGCGCCGATTTCCCCGGCGGCGATGCGGGTGTGTTGTATGACAGTATTCAGCGCGTTCTGGCGCTGCCTGACGATATGCGGCTGTTCATGTGCCATGATTACGGCCCCGACGGCCGGGTGATCCGCTGGGAAAGCACGGTCGCTCAGCAGCGCGCCGACAATATCCATGTCGGCGGAGGCGTCAGCCGTCAGGAATTTGTGCGGATGCGTCAGGCCCGCGACGCCACTCTGGACATGCCGCGCCTGATTATCCCATCTTTGCAGGTCAATATGCGCGCGGGCGAGGTGCCGACCGATGATGACGGCACCCCGATGCTAAAGGTTCCCGTTAACCGGCTGTAAAGTCATGCGTGGTAAAGCGGGGCTATGGATATGAACAAAACCCATCTGGCGCGAATCTTTCCGGTTCTGGACTGGGGGCGGCGTTACACGCGCGAAATGCTGCGCGATGATCTGATGGCGGCGGTGATCGTCACCATCATGCTGATTCCGCAGTCGCTGGCCTATGCGATGCTGGCGGGGCTGCCGCCTCAGGCGGGGATCTATGCCTCGATCGTGCCGATCATGCTTTATGCGGTGTTTGGCACATCGGGGTCGCTGGCCGTGGGGCCGGTGGCGGTCGTGTCGCTGATGACGGCGGCGGCGATTGGGCAGGTCGCGCAACAGGGAACGGCGGGATATGCCGCTGCCGCGCTGACTCTGGCCGCCATGTCGGGCGGGATTTTGGTGCTGATGGGGGTGTTCCGGCTGGGCTTTCTGGCGAATTTCCTGTCGCATCCGGTGATCGCCGGGTTCATCACCGCATCGGGTATTTTGATCGCGGTGGGGCAGATGCAGCATATCTTGGGCATCCATGCGGGCGGTCAGACCCTGCCGCAGATGCTGGCGGGGCTGGCGCGCGGGGTTGGGCAGATCAACCTGATCACGTTGTTGATCGGCGGGGCTGCTGCGGCGTTTTTGTTTTGGGCGCGGCAGGGGATGAAGCCCGCGCTGCGTCGGCTGGGCCTGAACGACACGGCGGCGGGGATGATCGCGCGGGCCGCGCCCGTGGCCGTGGTTGCGGTGACGACTCTGGCGGTGTGGGGGTTGCAGCTGACCGCGCAAGGGGTGGCCGTGGTCGGCCCAGTCCCGGCCAGCCTGCCGCCCCTGACCATACCCGCCGCATCGCTGGACCTGATTCGCGCGCTGCTGGTGCCGGCGCTGCTGATTTCCGTGATCGGCTTTGTCGAATCGGTCAGCGTGGCGCAAACGCTGGCCGCGCGGAAACGTCAGCGGATCAACCCGGATCAGGAACTGATCGGGCTGGGCGCTGCGAATCTGGGCGCGGCGTTCACCGGCGGTTATCCGGTGACGGGCGGCTTTGCCCGGTCGGTGGTCAATGACGATGCGGGGGCGCGCACACCTGCGGCGGGGGCGTTTACCGCCGTGGGGCTGGCCGTGGCGGCGGTCGCGTTCACGCCGCTGGTTTATTACCTGCCAAACGCCACGCTGGCCGCGACGATCATTGTTGCGGTGCTGTCGCTGGTCAATCTGTCGGTGCTGCGCCATGCGTGGGATTACAGCCGCGCCGATTTTGCCGCCGTGGCGGTGACGATCCTGTTAACGCTAGTGCTGGGGGTTGAAACCGGCGTGTCGGCCGGGGTGATCCTGTCGGTGGCGCTGCATCTGTGGAACACATCCCGCCCGCATATGGCCGAGGTGGGCCTCGTCCCCGGAACCCAGCATTTCCGCAACATCCTGCGCCATCAGGTGCAGACCGATCCCTGCCTGTTAACCATCCGCATCGACGAAAGCCTGTATTTCGCCAATGCCCGGATGCTGGGGGATGCCGTTCTGGACCGCGTGACCGCCAGCCCTGACATCCGGCATGTGGTGCTGATGTGTCCGGCGATCAACAGCATTGATTTGTCGGCACTGGAGACGCTGACCGCGATGAATGACCAACTGGCATCCATGAACGTCACCCTGCACCTGTCCGAGGTGAAAGGCCCAGTCATGGACCGCCTGCGCCGGTCGCATTTTCTGGACGATCTGACGGGACAGGTGTTTTTGTCGCAATGGGACGCAATCGCCGCGCTGACGCCGGATATGTGCAATTTCTGCGGTGCATCCAAACAAAAGATAACCGCCCCTTGATCGTCGGCGCGGGGCAGGTTACGTTTTCCTTAACTTAGTATTCGGAGGGCGTGACCTATGACGCCCAAGCGTCCTGCGGGTGCAGACGCGTTCCCGATAAATACGGTCGAGCCGTCAGGCACCCGACAACCCAGGGACGGGGGGCTGTATGCCGCCCTGGACCTTGGCACAAATTCGTGCCGGATGCTGATTGCGCGACCGACGGGCAATCAGTTTCAGGTCATCGACAGCTTTTCCAAGCCGGTTCAGCTTGGACATGGGCTGGAGGCTTCGGGGCGGCTGTCCCGCGGGTCGATGGCGCGCACCGTTCACGCCCTTCAGGTGTGCCGACGCAAGCTGGAACAGCACGGCGTCGGACAGATGCGGCTGGTCGCGACCGAAGCCTGCCGCCGCGCCCGCAACAGCCGCGATTTCATGCGCACCATCCGCCGCGAAACCGGCCTGCCGGTCGAGGTGATCGGCGCCGAGGAAGAAGCCCGTCTGGCCGTCATTTCCTGCGCGCCTCTGGTCAGCCACAAAACCGATACGCTGATGGTCGTCGATATTGGCGGCGGGTCCACCGAATTGGTGTGGATCGACCTTGAAGATGTCGAACCCCGCGAACGCCCGCGCGCGATTATGCGCCTGTCGGACGGCTTCGCCAATCCGCGCCCCGGCGGCGCGCGCGTCGTGGACTGGATCAGCGTGCCTCTGGGCGTGGCCACGCTGCGCGATCAATTCGCGGATGTCGAAGACGATCAGGGCCGTTTCGCCCTGATGAGCTGGTTTTTTGAAGAAGCCTTGGCCGGGTTTACCCCCTATGCCAATGGCGCGCCGGATGACGGGTTTCAGATCATCGGCACGTCCGGCACGGTGACGACCGTTGCCGCCAGCTATCTGGGGCTGCGCCGTTACGACCGGACCAAGGTTGACGGGCTGCAAATGACCAGCGATCAGATCGACCGTGTGATCCATTCCTATCTGGCGCTTGGCCCCGAAGGGCGGCGCGCGGATCCCCGGATCGGGCGCGAACGCCACGCCCTGATCATGTCGGGCGCGGCGATTTTGCAAACATTAATGCGCATCTGGCCGACCAGCCGGTTATCGGTGGCGGATCGCGGCCTGCGCGAAGGATTGCTCTATGCGCAGATGGTGCGCGACGGGGTGTTGACCCCCGACGGAATGAACGGAGTAGCATGATGACCAAAGCACCGACCAGCCGCGCGGGCAAAACCAGCGGGCGCGGGCAACGCGATTTGCGCGTGCGGGTCAAAACCGCCAAGGGGCGCAAGCTGTCGTCGAAGCTGTGGCTGGAACGGCAGTTGAACGACCCCTATGTCACGCGCGCCAAACGCGAAGGCTATCGCGGGCGCGCGGCCTATAAGATATTGGAATTGGACGATAAATACCGCTTTCTGGTGCCGGGGGCGCGGGTCGTTGATCTGGGCTGTGCGCCGGGGGGGTGGTGTCAGGTCGCCGTGGCGCGCGTCAACGCGCTGGGCGAAAAATCCGGCAAGGCCGTGGGCCGCGTTGTCGGTGTTGACCTGCAAGAGGTCGCGCCGATCGCCGGGGCCGAGGTGCATCAGCTGGATTTTCTGGCCGACGGCGCCGATGATCAGGTCAAGGAATGGCTGGGCGGTCCCGCCGATGTGGTGATGTCCGACATGGCCGCCGCGTCGTCGGGTCACAAAGGCACCGACCACCTGCGCATCGTGGCCTTGGTCGAGGCGGCGGCGCAACTGGCCTTTGACGTGCTGGAACCGGGCGGCACCTTTGTGGCCAAGGTTCTGGCGGGCGGGGCCGAGGCGGAAATGCAGGCGATGTTGAAACGCAACTTTGATAAGGTTGCGAATGTCAAACCCCCGGCAAGCCGCAGCGATTCATCGGAAAAATTCGTTGTCGCTCAGGGGTTTCGGGGGCGTCAGACGCCGGACACTGACGATTAACGCCACAACCATGCGTAACCGGCCAGCAGCCCCTGCGCCTTGGCCAGCAGGCGCAGGCCGGGGCGTGCTGGCACTCCGTCCCTCAGCCGCGCAACGGCGGTTTCAGCCGGGCAGGGCAGGCCACTGATCGGGTCGCGATAGCGCGGATAATCAATCAGGCAGGCGTGAACCAACCCCGCCAGATCGGGCCGCGCCAGACGCCGCACCGGCACCGGCCCCAGATCGCGCGTCAGGCCCCAGCCCGCGTAAAACGGCGCGCCCAGAGTCACCACGGGAACGCCGCGCATCAGGGCCTCGAACCCCAGCGTCGATGTGATGGTCCAGACGCCATCGACCTGCGCCAGCAGCGCATCGGGGTTGGCGTCGCGGGCGACGTGATCGGCCAGACGCGCCAGATCATCCGGCGCGATGATGCCGGGACGCAGGCCCGATTCCACATCGGGATGCGGTTTGTAAACGATCATCGCGCCGGGGTTTTCCGCCCGCACCCGTTCCAGCAGCGCCAGATTGCTGCGTTCGGCCCCCGCGCCCAACCGGATCGACGCGTCGTTTTCGACCTGCCCCGGCACCAGAATCACCGGGCGACCGTCGCGCGGGGGCAGGGGGCTGGCGTGGCCTGTGTTGTATTTCGTCACCCCCGCCGCGCGGATCGCGTCCATCAGCGCGGCGGCGCGCGCGGCCCCTCCGGGCGGCGTTTGGGCGGCGATCAGGTGTTCCAGACGGCTGGCGCGGGTGGGGTCGTAATAGATGCCCAGATCATCCGCGACCAGCGACAGCGGCGGCGTCAGCGCCGCCCCCAAACCGCGCGAGCGCAGAAACCCGTCTTCGACCCGCGCCGCCGTGGCGGGGGCGTCCGCGCCCCATGCCAGCGTCACATCCGGTCCGGGCTTGGTAAACCGCACCGGCCGCACCGCGCCGAAATGAGCGTTGATAAACCCGCGTTTCCACAGTCGCATCCCCGACGCCGTATGGCCGTCCCGGTCCTGACGAAAGGCGCGGGTTTCGGCCTGTATCTGGTTTAACGCGCCGTCAAAATCGGTCAGGCGATCCAGACAGGGATCATACCAGACCGGCCCCAGCAGATGCGAGGCTGCGAACAGGTCCAGCACCCCCGCATCGCCCCGGCGGGGATTGGGCGTTTCGTCATCCGACAGCCCCCAGCCGGCATAAAAGGGCTGGCCGAACAGACGCGGACGGTGGCCCGCCAGCATCGCTTCGTATCCCAGTTGCGAACTGACGGCATAGACCGCCCTCGCACCCGTCACCAACCGCCATGGCGACACCGGCCCGTCGCAAAAGCGGTCGCCCGGATGCAGGTCGTCGCGGGTCAGATGGCCGGGACGCAACCCCGCCGCCGTTTCGGGATGGCTGCGGATCACAATTCGCGCGCCGGGATGTTCGGCCCGCGCGGCGTGCAGCATCTCCACAAAGCGCGCACGTCCGGCCCCCATCAGCGCGGCGTCACCTCGGGTCTGGTCGATGACCAGAACATAGTCCGGTTCCGGCGCGGCACAGTCGGGGTCATGGGCGTTGTATTTCGACAGATCCGCGGCGCGCAGACGGGCAAGCGCCGCGGCGGCGGCGTCCTGATGCGCGGCGGTCGCGCCGCTGGTGATCAGGGTTTCCATGCCGGACGGTTGGCGCGGGTCGAAATGAACGCCGCAATCGTCGATCAGCAGGCCGACCGGGCCGCGTCGTGCGATGCGCCCGGATGCTCGACCCGGCAGGACCGACCGCAAAAACGCATCTTCGACCGTGATCACCTGTGCGCCGGTGCGGGCGGCCATGGCGCGCCCGCGCCATGCGGTCGGGCTGGCCCCCCAGATGCCGATGTGATCACCAGCACCGGGCCAGCCGGTTGTCACCCGCCAGCCCGCCAGATGCAGGATCCGGCGCAGCCGTGGCTGCATCCAGAACCCGCCATTAAAAACGAACAGCCGTGTGATCAGCGGTCAACCACATTCGCGGCGCGGTCAATAGCGGTCACACCGCCCGTCAACGCGCCCAAGGTTTTCATCCATTGGACATAGGGCGCCTCGGTCACATAGACCGTATCGCCGTCGCGGATGGTGAAATCGCGCGCCAGAAACAGCCCGTTCGGACGGGTCAGGTCCAGAACATAGGCCATGCGCTGCGTGCCGTTCACCGGCTTGCCCAGAACGCGGCTGGCCACCGATTGCGGTTCGTCGCGCAGAATGAACACGCCGGTCGGGTCCGCCAGATTGCTGTTGAGACCGCCGACCAAGGCAATCGCCTCGATCCCGTTGATCATCTCGCTGCCCATCGGAACGCGGGTCTGCCCGCCAAGCGCGCCCAATGCGGTAAAGCTGCGGCGGTCTTCTTCGACCACGATCAGGTCACCGGGGCGAACGGCGATGTCGTTGGCGGTGCTGCCATACAGATCAGTCATCCAGACGCGCCCGGTTTCACGCCCGCGTTTGACGGTGACAACCGCGATTTCGGGCTGGATGGCCACACCACCGGCGCGGGCCAGCATGGCCGACAGGGTGCGGGTGGGGCGGTCAATCGAATACACGCCCTGCGATCCGACGCGGCCCATGACCGACACCGTGGCGCCGTCACCGGCCACGCGGGTCACGGTGACCTGCGGGTCGGGGGTCTGTTCCGACAGACGGGTGGTGATCGTCTGGCGCAGCTGGTCGGGCGTGCTGCCCGCGGCGCGCACACGGCCCGCATAGGGAACAAAGATATAGCCCTGACTGTCCACCTGAATCTGTTGCAGCTGGCTGGAGCTGGACCCCAGCGAGGTCAGCAGCCCGTCATCGACGTTTTCCCAGATCGACAGGCCCAGCACGTCGCCGGGGCGGATGTCATCGGCGCCCACCTGTCCCGCATTGCGGAAGCTGGCTGAAAACCCATAGCTCGGCACGAAATTCGTAGACCGCGCGACGTGGTCGTTGACAAAGATCACATGCGCATTCCCGCCGCGTTCGACCGCGCCGCTAAAGATTTCCTCTTTGCTGGGGCCGGACCGGGGCAGGGCGCAGGCGGCCAGCAGCGACATGGCACCACACAGGGCCAGACGCGTCAGATTACGGCGCGAGAGGATAGCGTTCACCTTGGGATTCTCCTGTCTGTCGGTCGGGCTTTTTGTTTGGTCGCGACCATAAACGCGACCGCCGCCCGTTTCCATCACGAAATGTTTTCCTGTTGATCTGAGACGCATTCTTGCAACGGGTCGGCCAGCAAGGCCGTATAGGGATCCTGCGCCGCCAACATCAGCGCCGGCAGGTGCGACAGCGCGTCATCGCGGGCCTGTGCGGAATAAAACCCGCCCGGAACCTGACTGCTGCGCAACAGAAAATCGCGCAGCACACGATAGGCCGCGCGGTTGGGTTGCTGGGGCGCGGCAAAAAACGCATCCAGCGTCTGATCCGACACCACGCCGGGTTTGACATAAATTGCCCGACCCAGAGCCAGCACCGGAATCCCCCGCCACAGCGCCTGTTGCGCCCCCGTCGAATTGGCCGTCACCACCGACAGCGCGCGTTTCAGCACCGCCGCCAGTTTTCCCCCCGGCAGGTAATGCACGCGCCCTGTCACGCCATGCGCCTGCGCCGCGTGGCGCACCGCGCGGCCATTTTTGGCGCGGCCATCCTCAAGCGGGTGGGCCTTCAGGATCAGGTGCTGATCGCTGGGGGCGTTTTGGGCGAAACTGGCGATGACCTCGGCAATCAGCTGGGCGTTTGTGTCAAAACGGGAATGGCATTGCAGGCTGGCGTCATGTTCCAATTGCAGCAACACCAGCGAATAGGGCCATGCCTGCGCTGTCATTCGCAGCCATTTCACCCGCCGCCACAGCGACAGAAACGGGGCCGCAATCAGGCGGGTGAGGTTTAACCACGCCTCGGTCGTCAGGCGGGCGGTCCGGTGGCGCTGATAATGCGGAAAGCGGCGTTGCCCCATCAGCAGGATCAGATGATACAGCGCGCCATAGAACCGGTGCTGCCGCATATCGCCCCAACTGGCCGGAGGCTGCGGCGGATCGTCGCGGTGCGACCGCAGCGCCGCCTGCATCTGCCCCAGATCCAGATCCATCAACGCCGAATGTCCATTCGCCCCCCCACGTTCATAGGTGATCCAATAAGGGCGCAGATACCCTTCCTCCAGCACATGCAGGGTCAGGTTCCGCGCCACTGCCGCCTGCCGCGCGGCATCATGGATGGGGCGCGCATCGCCATAGAGAACTATGTCCGTAACGCCGTGCTGATCCAGCAGCCCGTTCAGAGCCGCAGGCCAGCCCGCAGGCCCCACCTGCACCGGGATCAGATGCGCCGCGTCCGACCAGAAATGCGCATCACCGGCATTGAACGCACAGCGCCAGACCACAGCCCCCGTTCCACGCAAAGCCGCCGCCAGATCGTCAAAGAACGGGCCATGCGGACCTTGCAGCATCAAAAAGACGCGGCCGGTGCCAGTAAGGTGTTGATTGCGCGGGGTCATGCGGGCCATTTGCGGTTGCGTTCCGCGCCCATTGGCACAGAACGCGGGGCAAGCCAATGCCCTTGCGTCATGTGCGGGTCTGGGCGACAAACGCGCACAGCTAACAGGGGGCGGCCATGTTCACCGGAATTATCACAGACATCGGGCTGGTGCAGTTGATTGAATCGCGCGGCGATCTGCGCGCACGGATCGGTTGCGGCTATGACATGGCCGGCGTGGATTTGGGCGCGTCCATCGCCTGCAACGGGGTGTGCCTGACCGTCGTCGCCAAGGGCGGCGATTGGTTCGACGTGGATATTTCCGCCGAAACCCTGTCGAAAACGAACCTAGGCGGCTGGACGGTTGGGTCGCGCGTCAATCTGGAACGCGCGCTGAGGGTCGGCGACGAACTGGGCGGCCATATCGTCAGCGGCCATGTGGACGGCGTGGCGCAGATCGTGGACGCCCGCCCCGAAGGCGACAGCCTGCGCCTGACATTCGACGCCCCTGCCGATCTGGCGCGTTTTATCGCGCCCAAAGGCTCGGTCGCGCTGAACGGCACATCCCTGACCGTAAACGACGTGGCCGACACCCGCTTCGGCGTGAACCTGATCCCCCACACCCAACAGGTCACAACATGGGGCGATGCCGCCGTGGGCGACGCGGTGAACCTGGAAATCGACACGCTGGCGCGGTATGTGGCGCGGTTGGCGGAATGGGAACGCCCCTAGCCCTTGGCCCCCGCATCAGCTACACCACCCGGAAACAAGGGGCGCGCCATGCACTACGAACAACCCGGTCCGGTCGAGCGTGATCTGGCCAGCACCATTTCCCCGATCGAGGATATTATCGACGACGCCCGCAATGGGCGGATGTTCGTGCTGGTCGATCACGAAGACCGCGAAAACGAAGGCGATCTGGTGATCCCGGCGCAGATGGCGACGCCGGATGCGATTAACTTTATGGCGACGCATGGGCGGGGGCTGATCTGCCTGTCAATGACGGCGGCGCGGGTCGATGCGCTGGGCCTGCCGCTGATGTCGCCGAAAAACAGCAGCCGCCATGAAACCGCCTTTACCATGTCGATCGAGGCGCGCGAAGGCGTCACCACCGGCATCAGCGCCCATGACCGCGCCCGCACCATCAGCGTGGCGATTGATCCGACGCGCGGGGCGGCCGATATTGCCACGCCCGGCCACGTCTTTCCTCTGCGCGCGCGCGACGGCGGCGTTCTGGTCCGCGCGGGCCATACCGAGGCCGCAGTCGATATTTCGCGCCTTGCCGGGCTGAACCCGGCGGGCGTGATCTGCGAGATTATGAATGACGACGGCACCATGGCGCGTCTGCCCGATCTGGTGCAGTTTGCGCAAAAACACGGGCTGAAGATCGGCACCATCAGCGACCTGATCGCCTATCGCCGCCGGCATGATAACCTGATTGCGGAACGGGGGCGTGGGGCTGTTACCTCGGTCCATGGGGGCGAATGGGATATGCGCATTTTTGCCGACGAAACGCAGGGCGCGGAACATATCGTGCTGACCAAAGGCGACATCTCGACCCCGGAACCTGTGCTGGTGCGGATGCACGCGCTGGATCCGCTGCATGATGTGCTGGGCGTGGGGCGTGACACGGCGGGAAACCTGCCCGCTGCGATGCACGCCATTGCGGATGAGGGGCGCGGCGTCGTTGTCCTGATCCGGGACCTGACCAACCGGCTGGCCATGCCCGACGACGCAACCCCGCATAAACTGCGGCAATACGGGCTGGGCGCACAGATTTTGTCGGCCTTGGGGCTGTCGGAACTGATCTTGCTGACCAATTCCGCACCTGTCACGGTGGTGGGGCTTGACGCCTACGGGCTTTCGATCCATTCCACGCGACCTATCCCTAAGGACTGAATCATGGCCAGTAACACCGCGCATCACGAATTGCCCTTGCCGCGTTTTGACGCGCCGGTGCGGTTGCTGATCGTCGTTGCCCCCTATTACAAAGATATTGCCGACAATCTGGTTGCGGGCGCGACGGGGGTTGCCCAGCAGGCCGGGGCGACCGTGGACGTGATCGAGGTGCCGGGCGCGTTGGAAATCCCGACCGCGATTGGCATTGCCGCGCGTCAGGCGAATTATGACGGCTTTGTGGGTTTGGGCTGTGTGATCCGCGGCGAAACCACGCATTACGACACCGTGTGCAACGACAGCAGCCGGGGGTTGACCTTGCTGGGCCTGCAAGGTGTGTGCATCGGCAACGGCATCCTGACGGTGGAGAATATGGAACAGGCGGCGGTTCGCGCCGACGCCAACGGCCAGAACAAAGGGGGCGGCGCGGCCGCTGCGGCGCTGCATCTGATCGCGCTGACCCGCAAATGGGGAACGCGGCCCAGCCTGCGCGCGACCCCCGATGACGTGATCCGGCTGGCCGGCGAATTAGAAGGGCAGACCCGCGCATGACCGACGCATCCCAACCGACCAAACGCGAACTCAGCAGCGCGGCGCGGTATTACGCCGTTCAGGCTCTGTTTCAGATGGAGGCCGCAGGCCAGACCGCCGACCGCGTGACGCAGGAATTCAACCTGTATCGCATCGACGCCGACGACCGCGACGGCCCCACATCCGAGGCCGATCACAAAATGTTCGCCCGCATCGTCGATGATGCGGTGACGTGGCAGTCGCGGATTGACCAGGCGACCGACCGGGGGCTGGTCGCCCGCTGGCCGATTGATCGCATTGATCCGGTGCTGCGCGCGGTGTTCCGCGCGGCGGGCGCGGAATTGGTGGCGGAAAAGGCCCCGGTCAAGGTCGTGATTACCGAATATGTGCGTCTGGCGCAGGCGTTTTTCCCCGATGGGAAAGAACCGAAATTCGTGAACGCGGTTCTGGATCACGTCGCGCGCGACCTGCGCCCGGATGCGTTTGCGGCAAACTGACCGCTTTCTTTTTCGCCACTTTCTTTTTCGGCGCGAATGATTAGGCTGGCGGCATCTGTCAGGGGTGCCGCCATGCCAAAGCTTGTCCGTCTGTATATCGTCAGCGTTCTGATCGGAATTGTGCTGGCGATGATCTTCACCGCATTGCTGATTGTGCTGGATGTGGCGCGACTGCGTCACCTGATCGCCAGCAGCGATATGGGCTGGCTGGCGGTGTTTATGTTGGTGTTTTTCAACAGCATTATCTTTGCCAGCGTGCAATTCGCGATTGCGGTCATGAGCCTTGCCGACGGGTCGGGCGGCGGCGGTCGCCGGTTCTGGCAATGGGTTGCCCAACCGCAACCGGCCCCGATTCCCCAGCCTGTGCGCGCCGACCATTCCCCGCAGTAACGCAGATTGCGGCCAAAAAACGCCATCTGCGTGTCGATTTTGCAACATTTTGATGTCTGGTGCCGGATCGTGTGATTGCCTGAAAAATAGGCAATTGCGCCGGTGTCACACAATATTTCGATTGAAAATCACCGCCTTACGATGTCAGGTTGATAAAAACCGCTTAAATAACAGCATTTTGCCCGCATTGCGCGACGGTTCCATCAAAATGCGATCTCGGCGCAGATGGGCAAAGAACCGCCGTCTGCACCAGATCTCCACACAGGTCACGTTTTCGATAGCAGGCGGTTCGCAGGTGAAATTTGCGCGCCCCTTTGAACCCGGCGCGGTCCCGATTACTTATCCCGATGCAGATGATGCTTCGGGCAGATGGCCCGGAACACACAACTCAGCTCGTGAGGAATACAAGATGAAAAAAGCTACGCTGCTGACCGGAACCGCCGCCCTGCTGGCCGTTCTGTCCACCCCCGCACTGGCCCAAGTTCAGCGTTCGACCGGCGCTGACGCGACCGGCATTTCGGCACTGGACACCAACATCAAGCGGATCGAAGATTCGGTGACCGACAGCTTTGACCGTTCGGTTGACCGTGACCGTTTCGGCCCGGCTGACCGCCGCACCGGCCTGTTCGGCACCATGTCGCTGTCCTATACCGGCCGCACCGGCAACGTCGAAAACCAAGATTTCGCACTGGCTGGCCGCGTGAACTATAACCAAGGTCAATTCGCGCAAAGCGTTGGCCTGTCGATCGAGTTCACCGAAAACGACAGCGGTGAGCGCGACAAGCAAGAAGTCACCGCGATCTATGACGCGCAGTATTACTTCAACGACCAGTTCTATGCGTTTGGTCTGGGCAGCCTGAAAGTCAACGGTCTGGTTGACGGCACCAACAACCCGACCGACCTGCGTCGCGACGGCTTCCTGGGCTTTGGTCCGGGCTACCGCATCGTGAACACCGAAGACACCGCATGGCGCGTTCAGGCCGGTGTCGGCGTTCGCTACCAGCAAACCGGCGCGCAATATGCAGCGACCACCGGTGACCGTTCGAACACCGAAATCGCTTACATCGCGTCGTCGCGTCTGTATCACCGCTTCAACGAAAACGTGTTCGTGACCAACGACACCGACCTGTTGGCGTCGAAAGACAGCGACAACCGTTACACCAACGAATTCGGCGTGAACTTCCGCATGTCGGACCAGCTGGCCACCCGCGTCAGCTATAAAACCGAATATGTTGAAAACCGTGCAACCCGCACCAACAACACGCTGGGCGTGGCTGTGGTTTACGGCTTCTGATCCTTGGATCGGTAAACGAACGGGGGCGGCCTTTGGGTCGCCCTTTTTCATGCGCGCGTGAAAAAACGCCGCTGCGACGGGCGCAGGGCGTTTATCAGTGGCGGGAACCGCAGCAGCCGCGGCGGCAACAGATTTCCCGAAAGCCTGATTAATCAGGTGGGCACCAGGTAACGTAACCAGGATCACGTCAGAGCCAGCGCCCTCGGAAAACGTATAGGCCAGTGGAAAAAAGGCCGCACGCGAGCAGAGCAGAAACCCGCCGGATCACACAGATAAGGCCGCCGTCCCCGCGTTTCAAGAGGGGGTCACAGAACCGCCAGCACCACCAGCACCGCCCCGAACAGCGCAACCCCACGGCGATAGATGCGCAAAGCGCGGTCGATGCTGGCGGCGGTTGGATCGGGGGCGGTTTCGTTCAGCCACGGTTCCGGCGCGATCCGGTCGGCATAGACGCGCGGCCCCGACAGGCGGATGTTCAGCGCGCCGGCCATGGCGCCCTCGGGCCAGCCGGCATTGGGGGAACGGTGGCGCGGGGCGTCCCGCCATGCCGTGCGCAGGGCGGCGCGCGACGTGGCCGCAGTCGCGAATAACAGCGCAGTCAGCCGCGCCGGGATCAGGTTCACGACATCATCCAACCGCGCGGCAAAGCGGCCAAATTCGTTGTGCCGGGGCGTCCGGTGGCCGATCATGGAATCCATCGTGTTGATCGCCTTATACGCCGCGATCCCCGGCAGCCCGGCAACTGCCGCCCAGAACAGCGGCGCGATCACGCCGTCGGATGCGTTTTCGGCAAGGCTTTCAATACTGGCGCGGGCAAGCGCGGCGTCATCGGCGCGGGTCACATCGCGGCCAACGATCATCGACGTGGCGTGCCGCGCGGCGGGCAGGTCGCCCGCCATCAGCGGGCGCGCGACGGCCCGCACATGATCATGCAGCGACCGCGCCGCGACCAGCGGCCAGGCCAGCACGGCCGCGACCCACGGCCCCAGCCACGCCTGCACCGCAACCGCCGGGATCACCGCCGCCGCAATCACGATCAGCGCCGTGATGGTGCCGCGCAGCACGCGCGCGCCACCTTGGTTCATGCGCGCGTCCAGCGTGGCGATCAGCCGCCCCAGCCACGTCACCGGATGACCGATCCGGGCATAGACCCGATCCGGCCAGCCAATCGCCGCATCCAGAATCAGCGCAATCGCCGCAATCATCATGTCGCCACCTTAGGCGCGGTCAGGTTCACATAATCAACCGCCCAATCATCCCCGACCCGCCGCAGCGTGGTTAACGACAGCGGCGCAACCGAGAAGGACAACGCGGCAGGGCCAACCACCATCGACAGCGCCGCCCGCACGGTTCCGGCATGGGCCACGATCAGCGTGTCGCCGCTCAGCCCGCGCAGAACCGGAATGACGCGGGCGGCCATGTCGGTGAAACTCTCGCCGCCCGGCGCGCGCCATGCCGCCAGTTCGGCGGCGGGCAGGGGGCCAAGATCGGGAATCGCGTCGGGCGTGGCACCTTCGTAAATGCCATGGTTTTGTTCCCACAGCGCCGCATCGGTCGCCTCTGCCGGGTGGCCAATCGCCTGCGCCGTCTGCACGCAGCGCCGCGCGGGGCTGGCCAGCACGCGCCCCCGCACATGCGCGCCCACCCACGCCAAGGCGCGCGCATCGCTGCAATCGGCGTCCACATCGGTTCGCCCCGCCAGCCGCCCGCCCGTCATTGCCGGTGCGTGGCGCAACATCATCAGCCGCATATCTGCCCCCATTATCGCGCGCACCATGTCGCCCCGCGCGTCCGCGCGCAAGCAGGTGTTGACGCCACCCGCATCCGCGCGCAGGCTGTGCTTGACGGCTGCGTGGCGGCTGATGTAATAAATGAACAAGCGTTCAATAAAGCCAGAGGGAGTTGCGGCGATGTTTACGCAAGGGATGGAGTTCGATCTGGGCGAAGACGTTAACGCGCTTCGTGATATGGTGCATCGCTGGGCGCAGGATCGCGTCAAGCCGATGGCGGCGCAGGTCGATAAAGACAATGAATTTCCGAACGAATTGTGGCCGGAAATGGGCGAGCTGGGTCTGTTGGGCATCACCGTGTCCGAAGAATTCGGCGGGTCGGGCATGGGCTATCTGGCGCATGTGATCGCGACCGAGGAACTGGCGCGGGCCTCGGCCAGCATCAGCCTGTCCTATGGCGCACATTCGAATCTGTGCGTTAACCAGATCAAGCTGAACGGCACCGACGAACAGCGCCGCAAATACCTGCCCGATCTGTGCAGCGGCAAGGCCGTGGGCGCGCTTGCCATGTCCGAAGAAGGCGCGGGGTCCGATGTTGTCAGCATGAAGCTGCGCGCGGAAAAGAAAAATGACCGCTTTGTTCTGAACGGCAACAAATACTGGATCACGAACGCGCCCGACGCGCACACTCTGGTCGTTTATGCCAAAACCGACCCCGAAGCCGGGTCCAAAGGCATCACCGCATTCATCGTCGAACGCGGGATGAAGGGTTTCAGCACCAGCCCCCATTTCGACAAGCTGGGGATGCGCGGGTCGAACACGGGTGAGCTGATCTTTGAAGATTGCGAAATCCCGTTCGAAAACATCCTGGGCGAAGAAGGGCGCGGCGTGCGCGTTCTGATGTCGGGCTTGGATTACGAACGTCTGGTTCTGTCGGGCATCGGCACCGGCATCATGGCCGCCTGTCTGGACGAAGTGATGCCCTATATGAAGGAACGCAAACAGTTCGGTCAGCCGATTGGCAATTTCCAACTGATGCAGGGCAAGATCGCCGATATGTATGTCGCGCTGAACACCGCCCGCGCCTATGTCTATGAGGTCGCCAAGGCCTGCGATGCGGGTAAAGTGACCCGTCAGGACGCGGCCGGTGCGGTTCTTTATGCGTCGGAACAGGCCATGGTGCAGGCGCATCAGGCGGTTCAGGCACTGGGTGGCGCGGGCTTCCTGAACGATTCGACCGTCAGCCGTCTGTTCCGTGACGCCAAGCTGATGGAAATCGGCGCAGGCACCAGCGAAATCCGCCGGATGCTGATTGGCCGCGAATTGATGAATCTGGTCTGACGGGCCGGGGGGCGCTGCCCCGATGACACCGCCTGTTGCCCCGCCGGGGCCTCAGGCCATCTGCACCGCGACATCAGGGGGGAAATGATGATCCGCATGGCCGCAATCGCACTGATCTTTGCCGCGCCTGCCATGGCGCAGGATCACGGGGGGTATGACCCGGATATTCTGTGGTCGTGTCTGGATGTGCGGGCGGACACCCCCGACGCCTGCATCGGCATCGCGGCGGCGCGGTGTTCGGACAGCTCAACCGCTGGGATGGTGTCCTGCCTGTCGGCGGAAACCGACCAATGGGACAACATGCTGAACGACGCCTATCAGGTGGCCATGGCCGAATCCGAGGCCGCCGATGCCGAGGCTAAGGCGTTAGGCATGACCACCCCGGAAACCGCGCCGCTGCTGCGTGATGCGCAGCGGGCGTGGATGGCGTGGCGCGATGCAACCTGTGCTTATGCGGGCGCGGTGTATCAGGGCGGCACGGCGGCGGCGCCTGCGGTGCAGAATTGTGTGATGGATATGACCGCGCGGCAGGCTTTGGCCATGCGCGGCCAGGGGCCGGCTGAATGATCCGCGCCGCCGCCCTGATCCTGCTGATGGCGCTGCCTGCGGCGGGGCAGGGTGTGGTGGTGGATGCGCAGATGGTGCGCGCCTGTCAGGACCAGCCGGGGGCGTTTGACTGTCTGGGGGTCATGGCCTTGGACTGCATCGCGGAACTGGACCCGGCCACGCCGCAGGGCGCGCAGAATTGCATCGTCACCGAAATGATGTGGCAGGCCGCGCCGGATGATCGCGGCTATGACCCGGCGATTCTGACCGGCTGTTTGTCGCATCACACCGGCGCGGATCGGACGACCTGCATCGGGCTGGCCGCGCATATCTGTATCGAAGGCGCGGCGGAACCGGCGGTCACCACCGACCTGCTGTGCATCGGGGCCGAGGGCGATCAATGGGCCGCGCTGCTGGCCGATTATCGCGATATTCTGGCGCGGCAAACGGATGACGACCCGCTGGCCTTGGCGCTTGCCCCCGCATGGACCGCATGGCGCGACGCCGCTTGCGCGCATGAGGCAGGCGGCGCCGATGTCGAGGGGGCCGACCGCATCCCGCGGCTCGCCTGCGAGATGCGCCTGACCGCGGCCGAGGCTCTGCGTCTGGAACAGGTGCTGGGCTATGAGGGGTTCCCGGAATGATCCGCGCGGCGCTGATATGGGCGGCATGGCCCGCCGTCGCACTGGCGCAGGTGCCGTTCGACGCCGCGCCGCTGAACGCCTGTCTGGCGGATGGCGGGCGTGACGCCTGCATCGGCATCACGGCGGATGCCTGCATGGAACAGCCTGCGGGGCAGACAACCGCTGGCATGACCGACTGTTTCAGCAACGAATGGGCGATCTGGGACGCGCGGCTGAACGCGACCTATGCCGAAGTGATGACCCGCGCGGGCAAGGGCAGCGAACAGGCCACGGCGCTGCGCGACATGCAGCGGGCCTGGATCACCTATCGCGATGCGGCCTGTGCCTATGACGGGACGACATGGGAAGGCGGCAGCGGGCGCGTTCCATCCGCCGCGCACTGCCAGATGGTCCTGACCGCGCGTCAGGCGCTGTGGCTGGACAGGTATAACTGATGCGCGGCGCGGCCCTGATACTGGCGCTGTTGCCGTGGCCCATTTGGGCGGGGCCTGCGGATCAGGCTCTGGCCGCGCATGATCGTTGTCTGGCGCAGATGGCCACGGCACCGGATGAACCGCAGCCCTGTGATCTGTTGCTGATGTGGTGCGACGACGCGCCCGATCCCGATGCGTGCCGGGTTGGTTATGCAACTGGCATCGCCGCGCGTCTGGCCGATGTGACGGCGCAGGCGCGGGCGGGCGGCATGGATGCGGCGCTGATGGATCATTTGCTGACCATGACGGTGGATGATGAGGACATACCATGCGACGCGCTGTTCAGCGCCGATGACTGCGCCACGCGCAACCAGTCGCGACATCTGGCCATGCTGACCTATGCCGGGGCGGTCGAAGGCGTCCCGATCCGCCTGCCCGTGCTGGCGGATGTGCCGGACGATCTGGACCGGCCTGTTCGCGACTTTGACCGCTGCCTTGATGACACCGAACAGATGATGTGCGCGCAGCCGCAGCCGTTTCAGCATCCCCGGGGCGCGATCTGCGCGCAGTTCGCCCCTCTGGATTGCCGATGGATGGCGGACCCCGCCGCCTGCCGCGATCATATGCGCGCCAATCTGACCGCGCGGCCGCATGGCACCGAACCCCGCGCCGTGACCGTGTTTTCCCATTTGCCGCAGGATGATCTGCGCGATCTGGCGCTGTGCGTTGCGGGTCAGCGCCTGTCCCCCCTTATCACGCCCCATACGGGCGCAACCGAAACCCAAGCCCCAAGGACCACCCTATGAAACTGACCACTTCGGCGATCCCTTCTTCTGATGCGTTCCGCGCGAACCGTCAGGCGCATCTGGACCTGTTGGCCACGGCTCGCAGCGCGGCCGAGGCGGCCCTTGCCGGTGGCGGCCCCGCCGCGATGGAACGGCACACCTCGCGCGGGAAAATGCTGCCCCGCGAACGTGTGGCCAATCTGCTGGATCCCGGCAGCCCGTTTTTGGAAATCGGCGCGACGGCGGCGCATGGCATGTATGACGGCGCGGCCCCGGCGGCAGGCGTGATCGCGGGCATTGGCCGCGTGCATGGGCAGGACGTGATGGTCGTGGCCAACGACGCCACGGTCAAGGGCGGCACCTATTACCCGATGACGGTGAAAAAGCACCTGCGCGCCCAGGAAATCGCCGAAGAATGCAACCTGCCTTGCGTCTATCTGGTGGACAGCGGCGGGGCGAACCTGCCCAATCAGGATGAGGTCTTTCCCGACCGCGACCATTTCGGGCGGATTTTCTACAATCAGGCGCGCATGTCGGCCAAGGGTATTCCGCAGATCGCCGTTGTGATGGGGTCGTGCACGGCGGGCGGCGCCTATGTTCCCGCCATGTCGGACGTGACGATCATCGTGCGCAACCAAGGCACGATTTTCCTGGCCGGACCGCCCTTGGTCAAGGCCGCAACCGGCGAAGTTGTCAGCGCCGAGGATCTGGGCGGCGGCGATGTTCACACCCGCCTGTCGGGCGTGGCCGATTATCTGGCCGAAGATGACGCGCACGCCTTGGCACAGGCCCGCCGCGCGATCAGCAACCTGAACCGCCGTCTGCCCAGCACCGTCGCGTGGCAATCGCCCGAAGACCCGGCCTATGACCCCGAAGACATTCTGGGCGTCGTTCCCGGCGATCTGCGCACCCCCTATGACATCCGCGAGGTGATTGCCCGCGTCGTGGACGGCAGCCGCTTTGACGAATTCAAGGCCCGCTTTGGCGAAACGCTGGTCACCGGCTTTGCGCATATTCAGGGCTGCCCGGTCGGCATCATCGCCAATAACGGCGTGCTGTTTTCCGAAGCCGCGCAAAAGGGCGCGCATTTCATCGAACTGTGTTCGCAGCGCGGCACGCCGTTGATTTTCCTGCAAAACATCACCGGGTTCATGGTGGGCCGCAAATACGAAAACGAAGGCATCGCGCGGCATGGCGCGAAAATGGTGACCGCCGTGGCAACCACGAATGTGCCGAAAATCACCATGCTGGTGGGCGGGTCGTTCGGGGCCGGAAACTATGGCATGTCGGGGCGCGCATACAGCCCGCGTTTCCTGTGGACATGGCCCAACAGCCGCATTTCCGTGATGGGCGGCGAACAGGCGGCGGGCGTGTTGGCGACCGTGAAACGCGACGGGATCGAACGCAAAGGCGGCACATGGTCCGCCGAGGACGAAGCCGAATTCAAACGCCCCACGATCGAAATGTTCGACCATCAGTCGCACCCGCTCTATGCTTCGGCGCGGCTGTGGGATGACGGCATCATCGACCCGCGCAAAACCCGCGACATTCTGGCCCTGTCGCTGCGCGCATCGCTGAACGCCCCGATTGAGCCGACACGCTTTGGCGTGTTCCGCATGTAATGGCGGGCGGGGCGGCACATATGCAGGCGCGGCGCACGGATTTCGGGGACAGCCCGGAATTATCGGCGCGCCTCTTGGACCTGATCGTCCAGGGTCGCAAAACCGCGACCTGCGCCGCCTTGCGTGATTATCAGGCCGAAGGCGAATCCGTGCCGCAACCGGGTGATCTGATGGTGGCCCATGACTGGGACGACCGCCCCGCGCTGATCTATCAGATCACCGATGTTCAGCTGCTGCCCTTTCGCGACATCCCCGCCGATTTCGCCCTTGCCGAGGGCGAAGGCAACGCCCCCGAATGGCGCGCCGCGCATCAGGATTTTTTCGAACGCAATGGCGGCTTTGACGACGATATGCTGATCGTCTGCGAGTGGTTCAAATTGGTAAAGGTGCTGATGTGACGGAAAAATATCGGCTGCTAATTTCGGTTATCAATTACCGCACGGCGGCGATGACATGGGCCTGTGTGCGTTCGGTTCTGAACGATCTGGCGGGACGCGACGATGTGCTGACCGTAGTTGTAGATAACAATTCGGGCGATAGGTCGGTGGGCGACCTGACGGCGCAGATCGCGGCGCTGCCCGCTGGCAGCAGTCCGGTTCGGCTAATCGAATCGCCCGATAATGGCGGTTTTTCGGCGGGGCATAATCTGGGCATGGGGGCCGCGCCGGCGGATTATTACCTGTTGCTGAACTCGGATGCGCTGCTGTTGCCGGGGTTTTGCGCGGCGATGCTGTCGGCGGCGGATGCGGCGCCGCCGGATATGGGGCTGTTTTCGCCGCGTATCACCGACAGCGCGGGCGTTCCGCAGACCAGCCTGTTCCGTCAACCCTCGCCATTCAGCGAGGTGATCCGCGGCGCGGCATCCGGCCCTGTGACGCGGCTTCTTGGCCGATGGAATGTGCCGCTGACCAATGACGTGGCGGCTTCCGATATTGGTTGGGCCAGCTTTGCCGCGATCATGTTGCGCGGTGACATGGTGGACCAGTTGGGCGGACTGGATGAAGGTTACTTCATGTATTTCGAGGATATTGACTATTGCCTGCGCGCGGGTCGTGCGGGGTGGCGTATCCAGCCAGTGCATAATGCCGTTGTCACCCATGACGAAGGCGGCAGCGGGTCGTTGGTCGCAGATCGTCGGATGTTGCGGCGGTTGCCGGCCTATTATTACGCGTCCCGCACGCGGTTCATGCGCAAAGCCTATGGCGTGCCGGGGCCGTTTCTGGCGAATATGGGTTGGCTGATGGGGCGCGGGTTTGCCGCTTGTCGTCGATTGTTTGGCAAACCGGCGCGTGCGGTGCGCGACGGTGAAATGCGTGACATTTGGTTGAATTTCCGTGATCCGATGGGGGACCGTCATGCACCCGGAAAATAACCTATCCACTGCCGCCGTGATCATTGGCCGCAACGAAGGGGCGCGGCTGGTGCGGTGTCTGGAATCCGCGCGGGCGCAGGGCTTGGCGCCGGTCGTTTATGTTGACAGCGGGTCAACGGATGACAGCGTGCTGGCCGCGCATGATCTGGGGGCGCAGGTGGTGATGCTGGACAGCGACCGGCCCTTTACCGCCGCGCGGGCGCGGAATGCGGGGTTTGACGCTTTGGCCGGGCTGCCGGGTGATGCTTTGGTTCAGTTCATCGACGGCGATTGCGAATTGCGTGATGGTTGGGTTGCGACGGCGCGCGATTTTCTGCGCGACCATGCGCAGGCCGCGATTGTGGCGGGGCGGGTGCGGGAACGGCACCCGGATGCGTCGATCTATAACCAGTTGTGCGATGCGGAATGGGACCGTCCGGCGGGGGAAACCGATGCGGTCGGCGGCATTTTCGTCGTGCGCGCCGGGGCGTTTCGGGACGCGGGCGGGTTCAACCCCGCCCTGATCGCGGGCGAAGAACCGGAGCTGTGCCTGCGTCTGCGCCATGCGGGCTGGCAGATTTGGCGGCTGGATCACGAAATGGTCTGGCATGACGCGGCGATGACTCGGTTCGGGCAATGGTGGCGGCGGATGCGGCGCGGCGGTCATGCCACGGCCGAGGCGGTCGCGATGCACGGGCCGAACCAGCCCGCCGGGGCGCGGCTGCGGCGGGCGCTGATCTGGGGGCTGGCGCTGCCCATCGTCGCGGTGCTGGGCGCGGTTGTGACGCCGTGGGCGTTGCTGGTGCTGCTGGCCTATCCGGCGCAAATCGCGCGGCTGGCGCGGCGCAGCGGCTGCCTGCTCTGCGCGGCGTTTCAGACACTGTCAAAACTGCCCGAAGCCCTTGGGGCGCTGCGGTATTACTGGGGTCGGGTGACATCGCGTCATCAGGGCCTGATCGAATACAAATGACGGCGGGCCAGCCCGGCCAGCCGAACGACTTTATACCGGACCCAAACCCGGTGCATGAACGGAGGAACGCATGTTCAGCAAAATTCTGATCGCCAACCGTGGTGAAATCGCCTGCCGGGTCATCGACAGTTGCCGCCGCATGGGCGTGGCGACCGTCGCCGTGTATTCCGACGCCGACCGGGGCGCGCGCCATGTCGCCATGGCGGATGAGGCCGTGCATCTGGGCGGTCCTGCGCCGAAAGACAGCTATCTGCGCGGCGATGCGATCATTGCGGCGGCATTGGAAACGGGCGCGCAGGCGATCCATCCGGGCTATGGTTTCCTGTCGGAAAACCCCGATTTCGTGGATGCGGTGCAGGCGGCGGGGCTGGTGTTCATCGGGCCGTCGTCATCGGCCATTCGCGCCATGGGTCTGAAAGACGCGGCCAAGGTGCTGATGGAACAGGCGGGCGTTCCGGTTGTTCCCGGCTATCAGGGCGACAATCAGGATGCCGGTTTCCTGCGCGAACAGGCCGGGCGCATCGGCTATCCGGTGCTGATCAAGGCCGTGGCGGGCGGCGGCGGCAAGGGGATGCGGCTGGTCGAACGCGATGCCGATTTCGCCGCCGCATTGGAAAGCGCGCAGGGCGAGGCCGCGACCGCATTCGGCAACCCCAATGTGCTGATTGAAAAATACATCACCTCGCCCCGCCATATCGAGGTTCAGGTGTTCGGCGACGGCACCCGCGCGGTGCATCTGTTCGAACGCGATTGTTCGCTGCAACGCCGCCATCAAAAGGTGATCGAGGAAGCCCCGGCCCCCGGCATGACGACTGAGATGCGTCAGGCCATGGGCGACGCCGCCGTGCGCGCGGCCGAGGCGATTGGTTACGCCGGTGCTGGCACCATTGAATTTATCGTGGACGGGTCGGACGGGCTGCGCCCCGATGGGTTCTGGTTCATGGAAATGAACACCCGTTTGCAGGTCGAACACCCCGTGACCGAGGCGATTACCGGCGTTGATCTGGTCGAATGGCAATTGCGCGTGGCCTCGGGTGAGCCGCTGCCCGCCCAGCAATCCGACCTGTCGATTCGCGGCCATTCGTTCGAGGCGCGTCTTTATGCCGAAGATGTCCCCGCAGGTTTCTTGCCCGCCACCGGCACGCTGGCGCATCTGAACTTCCCCGATGCCCGGATCGAAACCGGCGTGCGTCAGGGCGACACGATCAGCCCGTGGTATGACCCGATGATCGCCAAGGTCATCACCCATGGCGCGACCCGCGCGATTGCGCTGCGCGCGCTTGAAGCCGCCTTGGTCGATACCGAGGTCGCGGGGTCGGTGACAAACGTCGATTTCCTGATCGCGCTGACCCGGCATCAGGGGTTCCGTGACGGCAATGTCGATACCGGCCTGATCGGGCGCGACATCGACGCTTTGGTTGAGGCCGCCGAACCCGATCCGCGCGCCCGTGCCTTGGCCGTGGTCGGGCTGGCCGGTCTGCACAACCCCGACACCATCGGCGGCGCGACCCTGTGGCATCCGCTGCGCCGCACGATGCAGTGGGACGGCGGCGACGCCGTGCTTGAGGTGCTTGGCCCCGGCGCGGCGCGTGTCACGCTGGACGGCTCCACGCACGAGGTTCGCTGGCAGGGTGACCGCTGGTGGGTGGACGATTCGCTGCGCCGCAACCGCATCGTGACGCATCCCGCCGGGGTCAGCGTGTTCGGCGGGCGCACCGTGCATCTGGCACCGCTGGATCCGCTGGATCGTCAGGGCGCGGATGACGGTGGCGACGGTCTGACCCGTTCGCCCATGCCGGGGCTGGTGAAATCGGTCCATGTCACCGCCGGGCAGCAGGTGCAGGCGGGCGACCGTCTGGCCGTGCTGGAGGCGATGAAGATGGAACACAGCCTGACCGCCGCCCGCGCCGGCACCGTGGCCGAGGTTCTGGCCGCCGCCGGCGATCAGGTCGAGGCGGGCGCGCCGCTGATCCGTCTGGACTACGCCGAGGAATGACCATGCATCTGCACCACGTCCCCGGATCACGCAGTTTCCGCGTGATCTGGCTGCTGGAAGAATTGGGGTTGGATTACGGTCTGACCGCCTATGATTTTGCGGATGGGGGGATGCGCGCGCCGGATTTTCTGGCGCGGTCCCCGGCGGGGAAGGTGCCTGCCTTGGATATGGACGGCGCGACGGTGTTTGAATCCGGCGCGATTGTTCAGGTGCTGTGCGAAACGGCGGGGCGTCTGGCGCCCCGTCCCGGTGATGCGGACCGCGCCCCGTTTCTGGAATGGCTGCATTTTGCGGAAACGCAGGCGATCTGTCTGCAAAACCTGAATATTCAGTATAATTTCATCCGCCCCGAAACCGCGCGTTCGGTGCCGTTCATCAAACTGGAAACGAAACGGCTGGCGGTGACGGCGCGGGCGCTGAACGCGCGGCTGATCGGGCGCGACACGATGCTGGACAGCGGTTTTTCCGCGCTTGATTGCATGTTCGGGTTCAACGCGCGGGCGCTGTTTCATTTCCTGCCCCGTGCCGATTACCCGGCGATTGCGGCATGGTGGGACCGGATGCAGGCGCGGCCCGCCTGCGCCCGCGCCCTGACCCGCGAAGGCGGCGACATGTTCGACCGTGATTTTTATGACATACCACAGGAATAGGGGGCGCAGGCGATGAACCATGTTGAAATCTTTGAAATGGGTCCGCGCGACGGGCTGCAAAACGAAAAGCGGCTGATCCCGGCGGCAGACAAGATCGCGCTGGTGGACCTGCTGTCACAGGCGGGGTTCCGGCGCATCGAAGTCACCAGCTTTGTCAGCCCGAAATGGGTGCCGCAGATGGCCGACGCGGCGCAGGTGATGGCGGGCATCACCCGCGCCCCCGGCGTCAGCTATGCGGTGCTGACCCCGAACACCAAGGGCTATGACGCCGCCCGCGCCGCCCGCGCCGACGAGGTGGCCATCTTCGCCAGCGCATCCGAGGGGTTCTCCAGGGCCAACCTCAACGCCACCATCGCCGAAAGCCTGGAACGGTTTGCCCCGGTGGCGCAGGCGGCCAAGTCCGACGGAATCCGGGTGCGCGGCTATGTCTCGGTGGTGACGGATTGCCCCTTCGACGGCCCGACGCCGCCCGAAAACGTCGCCCGCGTCGCCGCCGCGCTGCGCGATATGGGCTGCTATGAAATCAGCCTTGGCGACACCATCGGGCAGGGCCGCCCCGAAACCATCGACGCCATGCTGGCCGCCGTGCTGGACGAAGTGCCAGCCGACAAACTGGCAGGCCATTACCACGACACGGCGGGCCGCGCTTTGGACAATATCGACGCCAGTTTGCGGCGTGGAATCCGGGTCTTTGACGCGGCGGTTGGGGGCTTGGGCGGTTGCCCCTATGCCCCCGGCGCGGCGGGCAACGTCGCCACGGAAAAGGTCGCGGCCCATCTGGCGGCGGCGGGATATGAACATGGTCTGGATATGGCCATCATCGAACAGGCGGCCGCATTCGCGCAGTCGCTGCGAGGGGGAAAAGATGTTTGAAACAATCCGAATTGACACCGACGAACGCGGAGTCGCAACGCTGTGGCTGACGCGCGCCGACAAACATAACGCATTGTCGCAACAGATGATGCAGGAACTGACCCAAGCCGCCGCCGATCTGGGCGCGGACCCGGCGGTTCGGGTCGTGGTGCTGGCGGGCGAAGGCGCCAGTTTCTGCGCGGGCGGCGATCTGGGCTGGATGCGCGACCAAATGGGCGCGGATGCGGAAACGCGGCGTTCGGGCGCGCGATTGCTGGCGCATATGCTGTCGGCGCTGAACCTGCTGCCGAAACCGGTGATTGCGCGGGTGCATGGCAACGCCTTTGGCGGCGGAGTGGGGATGATGTCGGTGTCGGACATCGTGATCGCCTCGGATGCGGCGAAATTTGGTTTAACCGAGGTGAAACTGGGCCTGATCCCGGCCACCATCGGCCCCTATGTCATGGCGCGTATGGGTGAAGATAAGGCGCGGCGCGTGTTCTTTTCCGCGCGCCTGTTCGGCACGGATGAGGCTGTGGCCCTGAATCTGGTCACCCGCAGCGTGGCCCCCGACGATCTGGATGCGGCGATTGAGGCGGAAATCGCGCCCTTCTTGCTGGCCGCCCCCGGTGCGGTCGCCGCCGCCAAGGCGCAATGCCGCGCGCTTGGCCCCGTCATCGACGACCGCGTGATCGAAGAAAGCATCGACCGGCTGGTCGCCGTCTGGGAAGGCTCTGAGGCCCCCGAGGGCATCGCGGCGTTTTTTGAAAAACGCAAACCGGCCTGGCAATTGTGAGGGTGCTGGGGGGCTTTGCGCCCCCCATCGCGTTCCGCGATTCCCCCCGCAGGATATTTGCGCCAAGATGAAAGCGGTCAGAGGCGTGCAAAGGCCGGGGCGTGGGTGATGGCGCTGCCTTTGGGTAAGTCACCATAGATTTGCAGCGCGTCCCCGGTATAGGGGGATTGCAGATCGGCCGGTTGGAATCCGGCGCGGGCGTAATAGGCCGGGTCGCCCAGCACGACGACCGGCGCGCCATTCGCGGCGGCGATCGCGGCGCGCGTCAGGGCGAGGCCTAAGCCGCGTGTTTGCATTGCCGGATGAACGGCGACGGGGGCCAAGGCGAAGGCCGGGCGTTCTGCCGTCAATGGCGACAGGGCGGCGTGGCCAATCGCCACGCCGTCCGCATGGGCGATCAGCGACACGGGCAAATCGCCATCCGCGCGCAGATTGCGGACCAATGCGGATTCGGTTTCGGTGTCGAAGGCCGCGTTCAGCAGCGCGTCGATGGCGTCATGATCGGCGGCGGTTTCCGCGCGGATCAGGGGGTTCATCGCGCGGCGGTCGAAATCGCGGCGTATCGCGGTGCTGGCCTGGCCCCATTCGCTGGCGGCCGTGCGGGTCTGATGCGCGGCGAAGGCGGCGTCGTCGGTAAAGACTTCGCGCAGGTGCCAGATATGGGGGTCGTCATCCTGCCACAGATCGAAGCGCAGGCAGCCGGGTTCGGCGCGACTGGCGGTGATATGCGCGGGCAGCAGGGCCATGGCAATCATCAATTCCGCCGTATTGGCGCAGATCAGCCGCCCCGACAGCCCCACCATCGGGCGGGTCAGTGGCGCAGGAACGCCCGTGTCATCATCGTGATGGTGGTGCGGATGGTGGTGGCCGCAGGAACATCCGGTCATGGTGTGATCAACCTGTCAAAGCTGGTGTAATCCGTCTGTTCATCCGGGTTGTGCGGCTGATAGCCCAGCTCCGGCGGGATGGCATAGGGATCGGTCACGCCCGGATGGCAGGCGTGCAGATACATGCGCGTTGCGCCTTCGGTCGCGCCAAAGGTGCCGGGCAGGGGCAGAGTGGTCCAACTGCCGTCGCCATTGTCCAAGGCTGGCCGGGCGGTCGAACAGAAAAACTGCGTTTGCGCGGGGTCGGACCAGACCACATCGGCGGGCGGCTGGTCGGGGTAATCCGCGCCGGGATGCTGGCTTTCGGCGACGCGCTGCGTGACCTCAACCAGACGCCCCGCGATGCCATCCGTCACGTTGCGCAATTCGGTGGGGCTGGATTGTTCCACCCACCAACAGCCGTCCATATGGCAGCGCCCCTGAAAGGTCGTGACATCCCCGGCCAAGGTGCAGGCCGGGATTGCGATACAGGCGGCGGTCAGGTGCAGGCGCATGATGTCCCCCAATGCAAGCTGCGGATCAGGCGCGCCTGACCATCATTCCCATTCAATCGTTCCCGGCGGTTTGCTGGTGATGTCATAGGTGCAGCGGTTGATGCCCTTGACCTCATTAATGATGCGGGTCGCGGTTTCGCCCAAAAATTCGTGGCTGAAGGGGTAATAATCCGCCGTCATGCCGTCAACGCTGGTCACCGCGCGCAGCGCACAGGCGTAATCATAGGTGCGCCCGTCGCCCATCACGCCCACCGTGCGGACTGGCAGGATCGCCACGAATGCCTGCCAGATGTCATCATACAGCCCGTGTTTGCGGATCTGGTCGATGAACACGGCGTCGGCTTTGCGCAGAATGTCCAGTTTGTCGCGCGTGATTTCGCCGGGGCAGCGGATCGCCAGACCGGGACCGGGGAAGGGGTGGCGCCCGATAAAGGTGGCGGGCAATCCCAATTCGCGACCCAAGGCGCGCACTTCGTCCTTGAACAATTCGCGCAGGGGTTCGACCAGCTTCAGCCCCATCTTTTCGGGCAGACCGCCGACATTGTGGTGCGATTTGATCGTGACTGACGGCCCGCCGCTGAAGCTGACCGATTCGATCACGTCAGGATACAGCGTGCCTTGGGCCAGAAATTCCGCGCCCTCGATTTTCGAGGCTTCCCGTTGGAACACGTCGATGAACAGGCGGCCGATGGTTTTGCGTTTCACCTCGGGGTCGGAAATGCCTTCCAATTCGCCCAGGAACAGGTCGCTTTCATCGGCGTGGATCAGCGGGATGTTGTAATGGTCGCGGAACATGGTCACGACCTCATCCGCTTCGTTCTGACGCAGCAGGCCGTGATCCACGAACACGCAGGTCAGTTGATCGCCAATCGCTTCGTGGATCAGCACGGCGGCGACGGACGAATCAACCCCGCCCGACAGGCCACAGATCACGCGGCGGTCGCCCACCTGTTCGCGGATTTTGCGCACCGCCTCGGCCCGGTAACCGGCCATGGTCCAATCGCCGGTAAAGCCCGCCATGCGCACAAAGTTTTCCAGCATTTTCCGACCGTTCGGGGTGTGATGCACCTCGGGGTGGAATTGCACGGCATAGAAGCGGCGCGATTCGTCCGCGACCATGGCAAAGGGCGCGTTCGGCGACGTGCCGATGACCTGAAAACCGGGGGCAAGCGCGGTCACGCGGTCGCCATGGCTCATCCACACCTCTTCGCGGTCGGCGGCAAACAGGCCGGTAAAGATGCCGTCGCGCTGATGCCCTTCGGCGGGGGTGATAAAGGCGCGGCCATATTCGGCGTGATGCCCGGCCTCGACCGCGCCGCCCAGTTGGGTCATCATGACCTGCTGGCCATAGCAAATGCCAAAGACCGGCACGCCCAGTTCAAACACCGCCTGCGGAGCGCGGGGGCTGTTGTCGTCGGTGACGCTGGCCGGTCCGCCCGACAGGATAATCGCCTGAGGCGCAAGCGCGCGCAGGCTGTCATCGGTCAGGCTGTTGAACGGATGGATTTCGCAATAGACGTTCAGTTCACGCAGACGGCGCGCAATAAGCTGCGTCACCTGAGAACCAAAGTCGATGATAAGAAGGCGCTGATGCTGGGTCATAATTCCGTTTAGCACGGCCCGCGCGCCATGCAAGGGGTGCCGCGCACGGAACCGTTATCGCAGGACGGCGTTCGGGATAAACACCGAAAGGATTTGCCATGCCTCTGCCCCGTTTTGCCGTGATCGCCAGCCTGTCCGTGCTGGCGGCCTGTGACGCGCCCGTGATGACCGGGGCAACCCCGGAACCGCCTGCCGAACAGGCCTTGGCCGCGGAATGTGTGGGGGATCCGGGGCAGGGGGCGGCGCTGTCGGATGCGGTCAACGCCGTGCGGCGCGCGGATGGAAAAACCGTCCTGACGCGCAGCGATACATTGGACCGTATCGCGCAATCCCATGCCTGCGATATGGCGCAGCGGGGGCGCGCAGATGTCGCCGGGTCGAACGGGTCCAGCGTCGTGGACCGGGCGCGGGCGGTGAATTACCCGGCCTGTGGCGTCGTGCAATTGGTGGCCGTGGGGGGCGCGCCGTCCGGTGTGGTTGCCGGATGGATGGGGCGCGCTGCCACGCGCGAACAGGTGCTGGGTCAGCTCAGCTATGACATCGGCGGCGGCACGGCGCGGGGGCGCGATGGGCGCGTCTGGCACAGTGTCGTTTTGGGCAATAACTGCCGCTGAAACGAAAAGGGCGCGGGTTGACCGCGCCCCTTTGTTTTATTTCTCGGGGACCAACCCGCGCGGAGAGAACCGCAACACCAACAACAGCACCGTTCCCATGGCGATAAATCGCATATGCGGCGCACTGGACAGCAACTGGCTTTTGACGCTGCCATCGGGCATGATCGCGGTCAGCATCTGCATGCCGACCGGACCCCAGACCTCGGCCTTGATCCACAGGAACCAGATCAGGACCGCGCACATGACCGCGCCCCAGTTGTTGCCCGACCCGCCGACAATCACCATCACCCAGATCAAAAAGGTGTAACGCAGCGGGTTATACCCCGTCGGCGCCAGCAACCCGTCCAGCGTCACCATCATCGCGCCCGCCATGCCGATCACGGCGGACCCAATGACAAAGATTTGCAGATGGCGGGCGGTGACGTCTTTGCCCATGGCCTCGGCCGCGGTTTCGTTGTCGCGAATCGCGCGCATCATCCGCCCCCAAGGCGATTTCAGCGCCAGTTCCGCCAGCAAGATGATCACCAGCAGCACCACAAGGAACATCGACATATAGGACAGTTTCACCCAGATGCCCGACGCCTCGGCGGCGCTGAAGCCCCAGCTTTGCGCGAAATCGACGAATTCGGGGTTGCGCTGCAATTCGATTTCATAGGCGACCGGGCGCGGGATCGACGTGACGTTTTTCACGCCGCGCGCCAGCCATTCTTCGTTGCGCATGACGGCGACGATGATTTCGCCAATCCCCAGCGTCGCAATGGCCAGATAATCCGACCGCAGCCCCAAAGCGACTTTACCAATCGCCCAAGCGGCGGCGGCGGCGAACATGCCACCCACGATCCACGACAGCAGAACCGGCATACCCAGACCGCCGATATTGCCGAAACGGGACGGGTTGATCGCCTCGATCGCGTCGGTGGCGGGGGTGAACAGCCAGCGGGCCACGAACCATCCGACAATCAGGATGCCCGCGACGGCCCAGCCATTGCGCAGCCGCCCCCAGACGACTTTGGCCAGTGCCAGCGTTCCCAGACCAATGCCCAGCGATGCCAGCAAACGCGGCCCGCCCGCGTCCCACGCCCCTTCGACCGGGGGCAGCGACACCAGAACCGGAGCCAGCCCGCCAATCGCCAGAAAGCCCACAACGCCCACATTGAACAGCCCGGCATAGCCCCACTGCATGTTGACGCCCAAGGCGGTGATGGCCGAAATCAGCCCCATATTCAGGATCGCCAGCGACGTGTTCCACGACCCGGAAAACATCGAATTGCGAACCGTTCCTTCCAGCACGAACAGCACGGCCAGAATTGCAAAGATAATCGGTGCGCGCCACGGATTTGCGGCAGCGGCTTGACGATTGCTTGCCATATTACCCCCCTTACACCGATTTGCCGCGGAACAGCCCGGTCGGGCGGAACAGCAGAACCACGATCAAGATCACAAAGCTGACGGCGAATTTGTATTCCGTCCCCAACAGTTGCAGCAGGCTGCCCGGTTCATACCACGGCGCCAGATAGCCGACGACGCGCACCCACGGATAGGTGACGGCGACTTCGGAAAAGGCGACCAGAAAACCGCCCGCAATCGCGCCCAGCGGGTTGCCAAGGCCGCCCACAATCGCCGCCGCAAAGATCGGCAGCAGGATTTGAAAATAATTGAACGCCTTGAACGATTTATCCAGACCATACAGCGTCCCGGCAATCGTCGCCAAAGCGGCGGCGATGATCCAGGTCATGCGCACGACCTTTTCAGGTTCGATGCCCGACAGCAGCGCCAGATCTTCGTTATCGGAATAGGCGCGCATCGCCTTGCCCGATTTGGTGCGGTTCAGGAACCAAAACAGCAGCGCCATCACGACGAACGCGACAATCACGGTCAGCGCCTGCGTGCTGCGCAACGCCAAGCCTTCGGTCAGGCCGGTCATTTCCCGGAATTCACGCACGGTCACGATAAACCGCCCGCCATCGTCGAAACGGTGTTCGTCCACGCCGATCAACACACGGGTCAGGCCGTTCATCACGAACATCACGCCGACCGAGGCCATCACCAGAATAATCGGCGCGGCCTTTTGCCGGCGATAGAACCGATACACGCCGCGATCCGTGGCCAGCACCAACAGCGACGTGGCCGCAATCGCCAAGGGCAGCGCCAGCAGCGCGGTCGGCAGCGGCGAAATGCTGATCCCCCAGCTTTGGAACAGCCATGTCAGCATCACCACCACGGCGGTGCCAAAGGCCATCGTGTCGCCATGGGCAAAGTTGGAAAACCGCAAAATGCCGTAAACCAAGGTCACGCCAAGCGCACCCAATGCCAGCTGCGCGCCATAAGCGGCGGCCGGAATGAACACAAAGTTCAGAAAAACCACAAGGGCGTTAAGAATATCCATAAATCAGCCCCCCAGGAAGGTGCGGCGCACCTCATCATTGGCCATCAGTTCCGCGCCGGTGCCGGTATGCGCGTTTGCGCCCTGCACCAGAACATAGGCTTTGTCCGCGATCGCCATGGCCTGACGCGCGTTTTGTTCCACCATCAGGATGGGCAGGCCGGTGCGCGCCACCTCGATGATGCGGTCAAACAGTTCGTCCATCACGATGGGGCTGACGCCCGCGGTCGGTTCGTCCAGCATCAGCAATTGCGGCTGCGTCATCAGCGCACGGCCCACGGCCACCTGCTGACGCTGACCGCCGGACAATTCGCCCGCCGCCTGTTTGCGTTTCGCCGCAACCGCCGGGAACAGGGTATAGACCTGTTCAATCGTCTGGCGATAATCGTCGTCGCGGATGAACGCACCCATTTCCAGATTTTCTTCGACCGTCATGGTCGGGAAGATGTTGTTGACCTGCGGGACAAAGCCCATGCCCGCCTTAACCCGGTCCTGCGGGTTCAGGGCGGAAATGTCGCGCCCGTTCAGGCGGACACTGCCCTGACGCAGATTCAGCATCCCGAAAATCGCCTTCATCGCCGTGGATTTACCCGCGCCATTCGGCCCGACGATCACGGCAATTTCGCCCTTTTCCACGGAAATCGTGCAATTGTGCAGAATATCGGGGCCAGAGCCGTAACCGCCGGTCATGTTTTCCCCGATCAGGAACGGATCGCCCGCATGGCCCGGACCCACCGGACCGCTGCGGCGTTCGCCGTCAATCGTCCCCATCCCTTTTGGGTTGACGATCGACGCATCGCGATTGCCGCGATTGCCGAATGTGTTGTTAATATCGCTCATGCGCCTACCATGTCTTTGTTTTTCAGGCCGGTGCCCAAGTAAGCCTCGATCACGTCTTCGTTCTGCATGATGTCGGCGGCGCTGCCCTGGGCCAGTTTTTTGCCAGCGGCCATCACGATCACCGGGTCACACAGCTTGCCGATGAAATCCATGTCATGTTCGATGACGCAGAAGGTGTAACCGCGTTCCTTGTTCAGGCGGATGATCGCGTCGGCAATGGTCATCAAAAGCGTGCGGTTCACGCCCGCGCCGACTTCGTCCAGGAACACGATTTTGGCGTCAACCATCATCGTGCGGCCCAGTTCCAGCAGCTTTTTCTGGCCGCCGGACAGGTTTCCGGCCTTTTCATCGGCCACATGGCTGATGGTCAGGAAATCCAGAACCTCGTCGGCTTTGCGGCGCAGTTCGGCCTCTTCCCGGTCGATGCGGCCACGCTGGAACCATGTTTTCCAGATGGTTTCGCCGGACTGACCGCCGGGAACCATCATCAGGTTTTCGCGCACAGTCATGGATGAAAATTCATGCGCCAACTGGAATGTGCGCAGCAATCCTTTGTGGAATAATTCGTGCGGGGGCAGGCCGGTGATGTCTTCGCCGTCCATCGTGACCTTGCCCGAAGTGGGCGGCAAAACGCCCGCAATCACGTTGAACAGCGTTGATTTCCCGGCGCCGTTGGGACCGATCAGCCCGGTGATCGAGCCTTTCTCGATCGTCAGGCTGGCACCGTCAACAGCGCGAAATCCGCCGAAATGCCGGTGAAGGTTTTCGACCTTAATCATTTTTGTGTCATCCCTGTCTTCACAATTCGGGTGAAGTATGGCCGCAAAGCGGTTGTTATTGTTACACAAAACCCGGCGCCGTGGGGCGCCGGGCGGGTCGTGTCAGGTCGGATCAGCGATAGCCGACGACCTCCATCTGGCCGCCGTCGAATTTGACGTGGCGGAAGGTGCCAGCCGATTCACCGGGATCAACCATGGTGACGTTGGTTGCGCCGGCATAGTCAACATCGCCACCGGCATTGATGATTTCCAAAGCCTTGGCCAGTTCGCCGGGCAGAATCACTTCGCCGGGTTCGTTGGCCACATCCATGACAAAGTTTTTGTATTGCGCCGGGTCGCTGGACCCCGCTTTTGCCATGGCCAGCAGCATCAGAGCGGCGGCGTCATATGCCTCGCCCGAGAATGCGCCGGTGCCGTCAAAGCCTGCGGCCTGCGCGATTTCGACGTAACGGGCGTTGCCGTCACCTTCGCCAGCCGGGTTCTGGCCAAAGCTGCCGTCGATTTCGCTGCCGAAATTGTCAACCAGCTGCTGCCCGACCATGCCGTCGGGGAACACAAAGGTTTCAAACGCGCCGGTGTCCAATGCGCCGCGCACAATGCCCGAGCCGCCCTGATCGACGTAACCGGCAACGACCAATGCGTCACCACCCGCAGCGGCCAGAGCCGCGACTTCGGCCGAATAGTCGGCTTTGCCGTCGTCATGCGGGCTGTTGGTGGTGACGGTGCCGCCCTTGGCGCGGAACGCTTCGGCAAAGCTGTCGGCCAGACCTTTGCCATAATCGTTGTTGGTATAGGAAATGGCCACCGATGTGATGCCGTTTTCGGATACGATGTCGGCCATCACTTCGCCCTGACGGGCATCCGACGGCGCGGTGCGGAAGAACAGGCCGTCATCTTCGATCGTGGTCAGCGCCGGTGCGGTCGCCGAGGCCGAGATCATGACAACGCCGTTCGCCTTGGCCACGTTTTCCAGCGAGGCAATGGTTTCACCCGAACACATGCCGCCGATGATGCCTTTGACATGTTCAGCGGTGATCAGGCGTTCGACGGTCGCGGTCGCTGCGGCGGCGTCAATACAGGTCGAATCGCCACGGATCGGCGTGATCGTTGCGCCACCCAGCAGCAGGCCCGAATCGCTGACCTCTTTCATGGCCAGTTCGGCACCCTGCGCCATGGCCGGCGACATGGATTCCAGCGGGCCGGTAAAGCCCAGCGAGATACCGATTTTGATTTCTTCGGCGCCGGCGGCACCCGCCATCAGCGCGCCCACTGCGGACGCGAGAAGCAGTTTTTTCATTATTTACACTCCCAATTGGACCCTGGTCCTGTTCCCTAAGGTAAAAGTTTGATTCCCAAATGGGAAGCATTTAATCGGCAAGAATCTGCCAAGTTTTAGGTCAGATTTGCAGCAATATTTATGCAGTTTCGGCAATTTGACGGCCAGACCATCAAAAACGCCGCAGGAATCCCCCCTGCGGCGTTTCAGTGTTCATGCCAAAAGGCGCGTTATCTGCCCGCGTCCAGAACCGGCTGATAAATCTGCACCAGACGTTCCACGGCATCCGTCGGCGACATTTCGTCGGATTGGCCGGTGCGGCGGTTGGTCAGTTCCACCATGTTATTGGCCAGCCCGCGCGGGCCAACGGTGATCCGCCACGGCAACCCGATCAGGTCCATGGTCGCGAATTTCGCGCCCGCGCGTTCGTCGCGGTCATCATAGAGCGGGTCCAGACCGCGCGCCCGCAATTCGTCATAAAGCGCCTGACACGCGCTGTCGGTGGACGCATCGCCTTGTTTCAGATTGACGATTCCGGCGTGGAAGGGGGTGACACCTTCGGGCCAGATGATGCCTTTGTCGTCGTGGCTGGCCTCGATGATCGCGCCAAGCAGGCGGGACACGCCGATGCCATGCGATCCCATATGGACCGGCACGCGCGACCCGTCCGGGGTCACAACGGTGGCACCCATGGATTCGGAATATTTGGTGCCGAAATAGAAAATCTGGCCAACCTCGATCCCGCGGGCCGACCGGCGGCGTTCCTCGGGGATTTGGTCAAACAGCGCCGGATCATGCGTTTCATCGGTCCGGGCATAGCGGCTGGTGAACTCCTCCAGCACGGCCTGACATTCGGCGGCGTTGTCGTAATCAATGGCGCGATCCCCGAATTTCAGATCGGTGATGTCGCTGTCATAGAACACTTCGGATTCGCCGGTTTCGGCCAGAACCAGAAATTCGTGGGTGTAGTCGCCGCCAATCGGGCCACCATCCGCGCGCATCGGAATCGCCTGCAACCCCATGCGTTCATAGGTCCGCAGATAGCTGACCAGATGCCGGTTATAGGCGTGCAGCGCGTCCTCCATCGTCAGGTCAAAGTTATAGCCGTCTTTCATCAGAAATTCGCGGCCACGCATGACGCCGAACCGGGGGCGCACCTCATCGCGGAATTTCCACTGGATTTGATACAGCGTCAGCGGCAAATCTTTGTAGCTGTTCACATGCGCGCGGAAGATGTCGGTGATCATTTCTTCGTTCGTGGGGCCGAACAGCATGTCGCGGTCGTGACGGTCCTTGATGCGCAGCATTTCCTGACCATAGTCATCATAACGCCCGCTTTCGCGCCACAGATCGGCCGATTGCATCGTGGGCATCAGAACGGGGATGTGACCGGCGCGGGCCTGTTCTTCGTGAACGATCTGTTCGATCCGGCGCAGCACCTTAAGGCCCAGCGGCAGCCAGGAATAAATCCCGGCGGATTGCTGTTTCATCATCCCCGCGCGCAGCATCAGCCGGTGGCTGACGATCTGCGCCTCGGCGGGGTTTTCTTTCAGAACGGGCAGGAAATAGCGTGACAGACGCATGGGGCAGGGCCTTTGTTAATGTGCCCTTGGTTTAGGGCAGGCGGCGCGGCGGGGCAAGGCTTGGCGCTTGCAACCGGGCGCGTTCGTCGCCACAAAGCGGGCAAGGATCAAAGGGGCAAAGCGATGCGTATTCCCATTCGCAAACAGGCTGTGTGGTGGGGCGTTGCGGCGGCGGCGTTTCTGTTGACGCTGTGGCTGTTGGGTCAGGCGGTGTTGCCGTTCATCATCGGCGCGGGCATCGCTTATCTCTTGGACCCGGTGGCCGACCGGCTGGAACGGCTGGGCCTGTCGCGCACCATGGCCGTGGTGCTGATTACGTTTGTGGTCGTGCTGGCCTTTGTCGCGGCGATGCTGCTGGTGGTGCCGCTGCTGGTGCGGCAGGCCACGGCGCTGATCGAAACCGCGCCGCAGATGTTTGAACAGGCGCGGTTGTTTGTCGAAACCCGCTTTCCCGATCTGCTGCCGGATGAGGTCGTGGCCAGCCAGACCATCACCGACATCACCACGGCCCTGCGCGATCAGGCGGGCAATCTGGCGGGCAAAGTGCTGGGGTCGGTGCGCGGCGTTGTGTCCGCGGTCGCGCTGCTGGTGATCGTGCCGGTGGTGGCGTTTTATCTGCTCTTGGATTGGGACAAGCTGATCGCCAGCGTGGATCAGCATTTGCCGCGCGAACACGCCCCCACCATCCGCATTATCGCGGGTGAAATTGACGACGCGCTGTCGGGGTTTCTGCGCGGTCAGGCGGTCGTCATTTTGATTTTGGGAACATGGTATGCGTTCGGGCTGATGCTGGTGGGGCTGCCTTTCGGGTTCTTTATCGGAATCATGGCGGCGGTGCTGTCGTTCATCCCCTATGTCGGGGTGCTGATTGGCGGAGCGACGGCGATCGGTGTGGCGCTGTTCAGTTTCTGGGGCGCGCCGATCTGGATTGGCGCGGTCATCGTCATTTTCGCCATCGGGCAGGTGGTCGAAGGCAATTATCTGCAACCCAAAATCGTGGGCGCGCATGTCGGGCTGCATCCGGTCTGGCTGTTGCTGGCGCTGTCGGTCTTTGGGTCGCTGTTTGGGTTTGTGGGTCTGGTTCTGGCGGTGCCGATGGCGGCGGCTTTGGGCGTGTTGGTGCGGTTCCTGATGGCGCGGTATCGGCAGAGCGCGCTCTATACCGGGCAGGGCGAACCCCAGGAACCCGCGCAGCCCCTGCTGGTCGAGGTGGTGCCGCGCGGCACCGTGGAACGCGATCTGGAACGCGCGCGCCGCAACGCCCAGAATCTGCGCGCGGCCCAAGAGATCGCGCAGGGCCGGGAATGAGCTTGCCCTTATCGCGTCAACTGACGCTGGACCTGACCACGCCGCCCGCCCATGCGCGCGCCGATTTCCTGCCCGCGGCGGCGAATGTGGATGCCTTGGCGATGCTGGACCGTCCGCAGGACTGGCCGCAGGGGCGGTTGCTGCTGGTCGGTCCCGAAGGGTCGGGCAAAACCCATCTGGCCGCGTTCTGGGCCGCTGAAAACGGCGCGCGCCGGGTCAGCGCGGCGTCTCTGCGTCCCGATATGGCCGATCATCTGGCGACCCAAGGCGGCGCCGTGGTGGTCGAAGATGCCGACCATGCCGGTCACGCCGCCGGTGCGGAACAGGCGCTGTTTCACCTGTGGAATCTGTGCGGACCGCGCGACTGTCTGTTGCTGCTGACCGCGCGCACTGCGCCGCGCGATTGGGGGCTGGTGCTGCCCGATCTGCGGTCGCGCATGGACGCCATGCCGCAGATGCGCCTGTTGCCGCCCGATGAAACGCTGTTGGCGGCGGTTCTGGTGAAACTGTTTGCCGACCGTCAGTTAACGGTGCCTGCGGGGCTGATCGACTGGCTGGTGCTGCGCATGGATCGCGATCTGGGGCTGGCGCGGCGTCTGGTGGCGGCCATGGACCGCGCCGCCATGGCCGACAAAAGCCCGATCACACGCCGTATCGCCGCCGATCTGCTGGACAAACTGCAACCAAATTTGGCATGATCCGCGCGTAATTGCGTTTCTTGGATACCATGACTCAGGCTGACTTTCTTAAACATCCGTTCCCCGAACCCAAAGATTTGCCGGATGGTCCTCCGGTCGGGGGGGCGCGCTATTTTAACCGTGAATTGTCGTGGCTGTCCTTTAACTGGCGCGTTCTGGACGAGGCGCGCAACCCCCGCGTGCCGTTGCTGGAACGGCTGCGCTTTGTGTCGATCAGCGCCACCAATCTGGATGAATTTTATACCGTCCGCGTGGCGGGTCTGCGTGAATTGGTGCGCGAAGGCGTGACCGCTCCGTCCGGCGACGGGCTGGCCCCGGATGAACAGCTGACGCTGATCAACGCCGATGCGCGCCGTCTGATGGGCGCGCAACAGGCCGTGTGGAACCGCATCCGCCGCGAAATGGAACAGGCGGGGATCGTCATTCTGTCCCGTCAGCGCCTGACCCGCGCCGAAGAAGAATATCTGCGCGATTATTTCGAAACCAAGGTGTTTCCGGTCCTGTCGCCTCTGGCCATCGACCCGGCGCATCCGTTCCCGTTCATCCCGAATACGGGCTTCTGTCTGGCACTGGAACTGTCGCGCGAAAGCGATGCCCAGAAAATGCAGGCGCTGTTGCCGATCCCGGCGCAGTTGAACCGATTCATCGCGCTGCCCGGAGGCGACCGTTTCCTGCGGCTGGAAGATTTGCTGCTGATGCATCTGTCCAGCCTGTTCCCCGGCTATCGCAGCACCGGGCATTGCGCGTTCCGCGTTCTGCGCGACAGCGACCTGGAGGTCGAGGAAGAGGCCGAAGATCTGGTCCGCGAATTTGAAACCGCGCTGAAACGCCGCCGCCGTGGCAGCGTGATCCGGTTGAAAATCACCGCAGGCGCCCCCGACCGCCTGCGCAGCGTCATCATGGACGAACTGGATGTCGGCCCCGATGAGGTGATCGAGGTCGAAGGTCTGCTGGGTGTCGCCGACCTGAAAGAACTGGTGCTGGACAGCCGCCGTGAACTGTTGTGGCCGTCCTTTACGCCGCGCGTTCCCGAACGGGTGCAGGATCACCACGGCGATATGTTCGCCGCGATCCGGCAAAAAGACATGCTGCTGCACCACCCCTATGAAACCTTTGATATGGTTGTGCGATTCCTGCATCAGGCCGCGCGTGATCCCGATGTTCTGGCAATCAAACAAACGCTGTATCGCACCAGCCGCGACAGCCCGATCGTGGACGCCCTGTGCGAAGCGGCCGAGGCGGGGAAATCCGTCACCGCGCTTGTCGAACTGAAGGCGCGGTTCGATGAGGCCGCGAATATCCGCCAGTCCCGCCGTCTGGAACGGTCGGGCGCGCATGTGGTTTACGGGTTCGTCAATTACAAAACCCACGCCAAAATCAGCACCGTGGTGCGCCGCGAAGGCGACAATCTGGTCACTTATACCCATTACGGCACGGGCAATTATCACCCGATCACAGCGCGGATTTACACTGATTTGTCGCTGTTCACCTGTGACGCCGCGCTGGGCCGCGACGCGACCAAGGTGTTCAATTATCTGTCGGGCTATGTGCAGCCGGTGGGCTTGGAAAATCTGGCGATCAGCCCGATCAATATGAAATCCAGCCTGATCGACATGATCCGCCGCGAAGCCGAATTCGCACGTCAGGGTCGCCCCGCTGAGATTTGGGCAAAAATGAATTCGCTGATCGAAGGCGAGGTGATTGACGCCCTCTATGACGCAAGTGCGGCGGGCGTGAAAATCAGTCTGGTTGTGCGCGGCATCTGCGGCATCCGCCCCGGCATCCGGGGGCTGTCGGAAAATATCCGCGTGAAATCCATCGTCGGGCGGTATCTGGAACATTCGCGAATCGTGTGTTTCGGCAATGGCCACGGCCTGCCGTCGAAAAAGGCGCGGGTGTTTATCAGCTCGGCCGATTGGATGGACCGCAACCTGAACCGCCGCGTCGAAACGCTGGTCGAATGTGTGAACGACACGGTTAAGGCGCAGATCGTCAGCCAGATCATGGCCGCCAACATGGCCGATGAGGCGCAAAGCTGGCTGCTGCAACCCGATGGCCGATTCGTCCGTTACCTGCCCGAAGGCCGCGATGACCTGTTCAACTGTCACCGCTTTTTCATGGATAACCCGTCGTTATCGGGCCGTGGAACCGCAGGCGCGCGCGACGTTCCGGCCCTGACGCATCAGACGGAATAAAGCGCGGTTGACCTGCGGGGCAGCTTTGGGTCAGAACACGCAAGCGTGAAGAATGGGGGGCGCCATGAAGGGCCTGACAACAACAACCGGCAAAAAAGTCGAAGCCTTCGGCAGCAAATTCCACAAATTGCCCAAACGCGCCCTGTCGCGCGTGGGGGTTGTGGATGTGGGGTCGAACTCGATCCGGTTGGTGGTGTTTGACGGCGCGGCGCGGTCGCCCGCCTATTTTTATAACGAAAAGGTCATGGCCGGTCTGGGGCAGGATATGGCCCGCACCGGTCGGCTGAACCCCGCAGGCGTTGAACGCGGCTTTGCGGCGCTGTCGCGATTCGCGGCCCTTGCGCGCGGGATGGATATTGAACCGCTGACCTGCGTGGCGACGGCGGCTGTTCGTGACGCCGAAGACGGCCCCGAATTTCAGGCCCGTGTCGAACGCGAAACCGGGCTAAAGCTGTGGGTCATCGACGGCCCCGAAGAGGCGCGCCTGTCCGCCCAAGGCGTGCTGCTGGGCTGGCCCGAGGCGCGCGGTCTGGTCTGCGACATTGGCGGCAACTCGATGGAGCTGGCGGAGCTGGCCGATGGCCGCGTGGGCCGCTGCACCACGTCGCAATTGGGACCGTTCCGGCTGCAAATGGTTGCCGATGAAAAAGGCGGGCTGAAGAAACACATCCGCAAAACGGTTGAAGGGCTGGCCGCCGAAATGGGGACCAAGCATGACCAGATCTATCTGGTCGGCGGGTCGTGGCGGGCCTTTGCTCGGCTGGATATGGAACGGCGCGGCTATCCCATGACGGTGCTGCACGAATACCGCATGACGCCCGACGATATTCGCCAGACGGTTGAATGGATTGGCAAAAACGACGCCAGCGATCTGCGCAGCCGCAGCGGCGTGTCGTCGTCGCGCATGGACCTGATCCCGCTGGCGATGCAGGTTCTGGCGCAGATGGTCGAAACATTCACGCCACAATTTTTGTCGGTGTCCAGCTATGGCATCCGCGAAGGGCTGCTGTATGAACATATGTCGCACAGCCTGCGCAAACGCGACCCGCTGATCGAAGCCGCGCGTTTCACCGAACGGCAGATGTCGCGGATGCCGGGTTTTGGCAAAAAGCTGTGTCAGTTTCTGACGCCTCTGTTCCCCGGCACCGGTCCCGAACGTCAGCGCCTGATCGAAGCGGCCTGCCTGCTGCACGACACCGCATGGCGCGCGCATCCCGATTACCGCGCCGAGGCTGTGTTTGATAAGGTCACCCGCGCCAATATGGCCGCGCTGTCGCATCCCGAACGGGTGTTTCTGGGGCTGGCGCTGCTGCATCGTTACCGCAACAGCCGCGCCAATTCGCCCATGGCCTCCCTGTTCGACCTGCTGACCGCGGATGAGATTCGCGATGCGGAAATTCTGGGCAAAGCCATGCGGTTCGGCGCCATGTTCGCGATCGAAGACCCCGCCGACGCCGCCGAGCTGGTCTATGAACCCGGCAAACGTCTGGAACTGCGCCTGACCCCAACCGGCCGCGCGCTGATGGGTGAGGTGGCGATGAACCGGTTCCGGTCGCTGTGCGGCTCGCTCAGCGTCACGCCCGAGGTCAGTTAAGGGATTGGTGCGGGTGGAGGGACTTGAACCCCCACGCCTTGCGGCGCCAGAACCTAAATCTGGTGCGTCTGCCAATTTCGCCACACCCGCAACGTCGCGCGTCTTAGCAAACCGTTTTGCCGGGTGCAAAGGGTATTACGCGCTGAAATCACGAAAGACGCCGGGGATTTGGTCGGGCAGGTCATCCGCGATCAGGCCGGGGCCAAACCGGCGCGCGGCGGCGCCGTGGATTTGAACCCCTGTTTTGGCGGCGGCGGACGGCATTAATCGGCGCGCCATCAGGCCGGTGATGATCCCGGCCAACACGTCGCCCGACCCGGCGGTCGCCAGCCACGGCACGTCAAAGGCCGAATGGATGGTAACGTGGTAACCCGTTGCAATGACCGTATCAGCGCCTTTCAAAACCACCACAGCCCCGCATCGCGCCGCCGCATCCCGCGCGGCGTCCAGTTTGGAATAGGCGGGGCCGGTTTCCCGTTCCATGGCGTCGCGATAGGCTTGCGATGCGGCCATGGCGGCCTGCCAATGGGTCGGGTCTTGGGTCCGTTTTCCGGGCCGCGGCGGTCCCTGCCAGCGTTCCGCCAGATCGGGAAAGGCGCGCGCAAATTCGCCCGCATGGGGGGTTAGCACACAATCGCCGTGCAGGGGCAGGCCGCTGTCCGCCCATGCGGTGATCGCGTCGGCATCCAGAACCAGCGGGCGTTTGCTGGCCAAGGCCACCGGCAACAGCGCCGCCGCGCGATCCACCCCGCAACCGGGGCCAAGGCAAATCGCGCTGACCCGTTCATCCGCCATCAACTCGGCAAAGGCATCCGCATCATCCACCCCGCGCCGCATCAGCGCATCCGGCCCGCCCGCGTCCATCAGGGCCGAACGGGGCGGGGCCAGCGTCACCAGACCCGCGCCAATCCGCAGCGCCCCCCGCGCCGCCAATCGTGCCGCACCGCCACGCGCCACGCCACCCGACACGATCACCGCATGACCATGGGTGTATTTATGCCCCTGTTCGTCATGTTTTGTTAACCACGCGGCGCGCTTTTCCGGGGTCGTCGTATATCGCCGCGTGTCCGGAATGTTAAAATCAGGCCAGTTTGCGGTGATGCTGGGCCGCGTTTTGGCCCGCCACGATTCCAGCCCAATATCGGCAACCACCAATTCGCCGCAGAGATCAGGCCCCATTCCGATCAGATGCCCCGGTTTCGGGCTGTCGAACGTCACCGTCAGCCGCACATATGGGTCATAATCGCTGCTGCGGTGCTGACCCAGCAACCGCCCGCTGTCCAGACACAGGCCGCTGGGTCCATCGACCGCCACCACACGCGGGCCAAAATATCCGCTATCGCCGCCGGACCCGCCGATGTAACGCATGATGTCGCCAATCTCACCGTCCAGCGGGCGCGTCAGGCCGGTGCCAAAAACCGCATCGACAAACAGGTCGCACGTCCCAATTCGGTAGAATGTCGGATAATCCAGCGACCCGACCGGCCCGGTCCACTTCGCCCGCATCGCCGCCGCATCCGGGCTGACCGTCGGCACGCCCAGCACGATCACGTCCCACCCCGCCCGCGCCAGAAGCCGCGCGATCACATAACCGTCGCCGCCATTATGCCCCGGCCCGCACAGCACGCAGGCGCGCCCCGGCTGCGGCCAGCGTTTTTCAATCTCGACAAAAACGGCGGCGCCCGCGCGTTCCATCAAGCCCGCCGCCGTGACCGTGCCGCTGTCAATCGCGGCGGATTCGATGGCCCGCATTTCGGCCGAGGTCAGGATTTGGGTGCCGTCGATCATCGCGCTGCCTATTCTTTACGCATGTTGCGTAAAATTTGTGCAAAACCCCGGCTTTTCATCGATCTGCCGCCATTTCCCACGCATCCTTGTTTACCCCGCAAACTAATCACGCCACCCATAACCCAGACAAGTTAATCAAAGGTTGGCGCGATGAAAAAAATCGAGGCGATCATCAAACCGTTCAAACTGGACGACGTCAAAGAGGCCCTGCAAGAGGTCGGCGTCCAAGGTCTGTCCGTGACCGAGGTGAAGGGCTTTGGCCGTCAAAAAGGGCATACTGAACTGTATCGCGGGGCGGAATATGTCGTTGATTTCCTGCCCAAAGTGAAAATCGAAATGGTGTTGCCCGATGATCTGGTCGATACCGCCGTCGAGGCCATCATCAGCGCCGCCCGCACCGAAAAAATCGGCGACGGCAAGATCTTTGTGATGCCGGTCGAACAGGCCATCCGCATCCGCACCGGCGAAACCGGCGACGACGCCGTGTGACGTTAACGAAATATCCATCATTCCCGCGTAATCAGACCGCAGAAAGGGACGACATGACCGCCGCAGACGTGTTAAAAATGATCGAAGAACAGGACATCGCCTATGTCGATGTGCGCTTTACCGATCCCAAGGGGAAATTGCAGCATGTGACGCTGGACCGTGATCTGGTGGACGAAGACCTGTTCGAAGAAGGCTTTATGTTCGACGGCAGTTCAATCGCCGGCTGGAAATCCATTGACCAGTCCGACATGAAGCTGATGCTGGACCCGGCTTCGGTCTATATCGACCCGTTTTATGCCGAAAAAACCCTGTGTATTCATTGCAATGTCGCGGAACCCGACACGGGCGAAGCCTACAGCCGCGACCCCCGCGGCACCGCGCTGAAGGCCGAAGCCTATCTGAAATCCACGGGCATCGGTGACACGGCGTTCTTTGGTCCCGAAGCTGAATTTTTCATGTTCGACGATGTGCGGTATTCGGTCACCCCGCAAAAAGTGTCGTATCAGGTCGATGCCTCGGACGCGGCGTGGAACACCGATACCGAATATGAAATGGGCAATCAGGCGCATCGCGCGCCGTTGAAGGGCGGCTATTTCCCGGTCAACCCGATTGATGCCGGTCAGGACATCCGCAGCGAAATGCTGTCCACGATGAAACGCATGGGCATGAAGGTGGACAAACACCACCACGAAGTTGCGACCGGCCAGCACGAACTGGGCCTGATTTTTGGCGGTCTGACCGAACAGGCTGACAACATTCAGAAATACAAATACGTCATCCACAACGTCGCCCACGCCTATGGCAAGACCGTGACGTTCATGCCCAAGCCGATCAAAGGCGATAACGGGTCGGGGATGCACGTTAATATGTCGATCTGGAAAAACGGCAAGCCATTGTTTGCAGGCGATAAATACGCCGACCTGTCGCAAGAGGCGCTGTGGTTCATCGGCGGCATCCTGAAACATGCCAAGGCGCTGAACGCGCTGACCAACCCGTCCACCAACAGCTATAAACGCCTGATTCCGGGGTTCGAGGCGCCGGTGCTGCGCGCCTATTCCGCGCGCAACCGCTCGGGCTGTGTCCGTATTCCGTGGACCGAATCGCCCAAGGCAAAACGGGTCGAGGCGCGTTTCCCCGATCCCGCGGCCAACCCCTATCTGGCCTTTGCGGCGCTGCTGATGGCGGGCTTGGACGGCATCAAGAACAAAATTGATCCCGGCCCGGCATCGGATAAGGATCTGTATGATCTGCCGCCCGAAGAACTGGCCGAAATCCCGACCGTTTGCGGTTCGCTGCGCGAAGCGCTTGAGGAACTGGAAAAGGATATGGATTTCCTGCTGGCGGGCGATGTCTTTACCCGCGATCAGCTGGAATCCTTCATCGCGCTGAAATGGGAAGAGGTGTATGCCTTTGAACACACCCCGCATCCCATTGAATACGCACTGTATTACAGCTGCTAACCAAATCGGGGCGCCCCAGCCGGGCGCCCCTTTGTCGCTTGGCGCGGGCGGGATAACGCGCTATGACGGCGCCCCGTTTGCACGAAAGGTCACGCATGGACGCCGCCCGTATTGCCCGCCAGATCGCCTCTGAAATCTCTGCCAGCCCGGCGCAGGTGAACGCTGCCGCGGAATTGCTGGACGGCGGCGCGACGGTGCCATTTGTCGCCCGTTATCGCAAAGAGGTGACGGGGGGGCTGGACGACACGCAATTGCGGATGCTGGCCGAACGGCTGACCTATCTGCGCGAGATGGAAACCCGGCGCGCGGCGATTTTGGCCAGCATCACCGAACAGGGCAAACTGACCGATGATCTGGCCCGCGCCATTGCGCAGGCCGACACGAAAGCCACGCTGGAAGATATTTACCTGCCCTTCAAACCCAAGCGCCGCACCCGCGCGATGATTGCGCGCGAAAACGGGCTGGAACCGCTGTTGCGTGCAATTCAGGCCGATGGCGCGGCGGACCCGGCGGGGCTGGCTGCGGGATACATCACCGAAAACGTGGCGACGGTAAAGGACGCCTTGGACGGCGCGCGCGATATTCTGGTCGAAGAACTGTCGGAAAATGCGGGCGTTTTGGGCGCTTTGCGTGACTTCATGCGCCGCGATGCCTTCATCGCCGCCCGCGTGATTGCGGGCAAGGAACAGGACGGCGCGAAATTCAGCGATTATTTCGATCACCGCGAAAAATGGGCCGATATTCCGTCGCATCGCGCGCTTGCCATCCTGCGCGCCGCAAAAGAAGACATCGTGACCATCGACATCTCCCCCGATCCCGACACCGGCACCGCCCGCGCCGAAGGCATCGTGACCCAAGCGTTAGGACCGCGCGGGCAGGGCGCGGGGGATCAGTGGCTGCGTCAGGTCGCGGGCTGGACCTGGCGGGTGCGGCTGTCGAACACGATGTATATCGACCTGCTGACCGAACTTCGCAAACGCGCCCATGATGAGGCGATCCGCGTATTCGCCCGCAATCTGCGCGATTTGCTGCTGGCGGCACCGGCTGGCCCGCGCGCCACGATCGGGCTGGACCCCGGCATCCGAACGGGTGTCAAACTGGCCGTGGTGGACAGCACCGGCAAATTGCTGGACACCGCGACGCTGTATCCGTTCCAGCCGAAAAACGACCTGACCGGGGCCAGTGCCGCGCTGCTGGCGATGATCGCGCGGCATAATGTGGACCTGATCGCGATTGGCAACGGCACCGCCAGCCGTGAAACCGAACGGCTGGTCGCGGATGTTCTGCGCGTGATCCCCAAGGGGACGAAAGCCCCCGTCAAGGTCATCGTGTCCGAGGCGGGCGCGTCGGTTTATTCCGCATCCGAACTGGCCGCGCGCGAATTTCCCGATCTGGATGTGTCGCTGCGCGGGGCGGTGTCGATTGCGCGGCGGTTGCAGGATCCTCTGGCCGAATTGGTCAAGGTGCCGCCGCAATCCATCGGCGTGGGCCAGTATCAACATGACGTGGATCAACGCCAGCTTGCCAAAACACTGGAAGCTGTGGTCGAAGACGCTGTGAACGCGGTCGGCGTTGACCTGAACACCGCATCCGCGCCTCTGCTGGCGCATGTTGCCGGGCTGGGGCCGTCGCTGGCGCAGGCGATTGTGGCGCATCGGGACGCGAACGGGGCCTTTGCCTCGCGCGCGGCGCTGAAAAAGGTGACGGGGCTGGGGCCGCGCGCCTTTGAACAATGCGCGGGGTTCTTGCGCATCCGCGACGGGGCCGAACCGCTGGACGCATCCGCCGTTCACCCCGAAGCTTACGGCGTGGCGCGCCGGATCGTCGATGCCTGCGGGCGCGATCTGCGGGCGCTGATGGGCGACGGCGCGGCCCTGAAACGCCTGCGGGCCGAAGATTTCGTCGATGATCATTTCGGCCTGCCCACCGTGCGCGACATTCTGGCGGAACTGGAAAAACCCGGCCGTGACCCGCGCCCCGGCTTTGTGACCGCCAGTTTCACGGATGGGGTCGAGGACATCAAAGACCTGCGCCCCGGCATGATGTTGGAAGGCACGGTGACCAATGTCGCGGCTTTTGGCGCCTTTGTCGATATTGGCGTGCATCAGGACGGGTTGGTCCATGTCAGCCAACTGGCCGACCGTTTCGTCAAAGACCCGCACGAAATCGTCAAGGCCGGCGATGTGGTCAAGGTCCGCGTGACCGAAATTGACGTGCCGCGCAAACGCATCGGGCTGTCGATGCGCAAAGACGGCGCGGCGACACCCCCGCGCGGCGACAAACCGGCGGCTAAGGTCGCGCGCGGCGCACAGGCCAAACCACAGGGCGCGTCATCGCAGGGCGCATTTGGCGCGGCCTTGGCCGATGCGCTGCGCAGACGATGACGGGTTTACCATGGGTCATATCACGCGGAATTGATCTTTGTTTTTCAAGGGCTTTATTGGTTGACAGCACGGTCACTGATCTGCGACCAGTTCGCGCAGATTTTCACACTTTGGTCAGGGTGGTGTCGTGATCCCATCAGTTGATATGGATGTGCAATCGTATGGCTGCGTGATGCAGGATGACACCGGGCTGGCGCAATCGCTGCTGGACAGTTCCCCGGACTGCATCAAGGTCGTAAATCGCGCGGGCGAGGTCGTCTATATGAACCGCAACGGGCTGCGGATCATGCAGATTGACGACCCGGCCAATATCATCGGGCAGCCGTGGCATTCGGTCTGGCCGCGTGAAAGCGCGGGGCAGGTGCGCGATGCCGTGGCGCAGGCTCTGAACGGCGATGTCTGCCGGTTCGAGGCGTTTTGCCCCACCGCCGCAGGCACGCCCCGGTGGTGGTCCGTGACCGTCGCCCCGGTTTTTGCCGCCGATGGCACGGTGCGCGTCGTTCTGGCCACATCGCGCGACATCACCGAGGCCGTAGAGACCCGCCGCCTGTTAGAAATGCGTGCCGTGAACATGGCGGCCGAGGTCGGGCGTCTGGACGATACGCTGGAACAAAAGCGTATCCTGATGGGAGAGATGGATCATCGGGTCAAAAACAGTCTGGCCTCGGTCGTGGCGCTGTTGCGGTTGCAGGCGCGGTTTTACGCAGACAGCCCGGCGGCGGATCTGTTGCAGGCGGCGGCCCGGCGGGTGCAGACGCTGGGGCGGGTGCATGATCAATTGCATCTGGACCCGGAATCGGGCAGCGTGGTGTTGCAGGATTACATCGGCGTGCTGGTGTCGGATTTGGCGGATGGGGCCGCGGGGCAGATCACGCAATCGGATATGCCGGACGAACCGATCCGGGTGAAACCGACGCAGGCGGCGGCTTTGGGGCAGGTGCTGGCCGAATTGGTGGCGAATGCGATCAAACATGCGGGCGGCGACCGCGCGCCCCGGATTGCCGTTGGATTCACCTGTGGCGAAGATTGCACCACGCTGCATCTGACGGTTGACGACGATGGCCCCGGATTGGCCGAAGGGTTCGATCCCGGCAATGGCACCGGGCTGGGGATGCAGATTTGCGCGGTCTATGCTGAACAACTGGGCGGCGTGATGGAACACGGGCCATCACCGCTGGGGGGCGCGCGGTTCGCGGTCTCGGCCATGCTGGAACCCGTCTGAGGGGGCGCAGATGAAGATGCAGATTCAGGTCCGGCTGGATTATCGCCTGAACCAGCCGGGGGCGGCGATTGTGGTTGTGCAGGCCGCCGATTGCGACGGCCAGATCGTGCAGGATGCGCAAATTCATCTGGGCGACGGCGACCATTTCGCGCGCATCGCCGCCGATGACGGGATCGGGGAACGGCTGGTGCTGCACGCGCGCGACCGGCTGACCTGCGATTACAACGCGATCGTGACCGTGACCCGCCCGCGGCCCGATTGGGACCAGTTGGCTGCGGTTGATGTCGAACATCTGCCGGGCGAGGCGCTGCGCTATCTGCTGTCGTCGCGCTATTGCTATGCGGAACGGCTGGCGCATTTTGTGGCGTCTCGGTTCGGGCATCTGGCGGGCGGGGCTAAGGTCGCGGCGATGCGCGACTGGGTGGAACACAGTTTGGATTACGTCCCCGGTGCCAGCAATGCCGACACGACCGCGATTGATACCTTTGTGGACCGGCGCGGCGTGTGCCGCGATTACGCGCATCTGCTTATCACGATGTGCCGCGCGGCGCAGATCCCGGCGCGGTTCGCCGCCGTGTATTCGCCCCATGTGAAACCGCAGGATTTTCATGCGGTTGCGCAGATTTATCTGGACGGCGCATGGCATCTGGCCGACCCCACCGGCATGGCGCAGGCCGATGACATGGCGATTATCGCCGTGGGCCGCGACGCGACCGATGTGGCCTTCTTAACCACGATGACGGATGCCGAGTTCTGCGAATTGCGCGTCGAGGTGACGCCCGCTTAATCCCATTGCTGCGATTGGCGATCCTTGGCCAGATTGCCGAAGCGGGTAAACTGGCCTTCAAACGACAATTCGACGGTGCCGATGGGACCGTGGCGCTGCTTGCCCAGGATCACCTCGGCTTTGCCGTGGCAGGCCTCCATCACCTGTTGCCATGCGGCCATTTTGTCCAGTTCGTGATCGGCGGGCTTTTCGCGTTCGCGGTAATATTCTTCGCGGAACACGAACATCACAATGTCGGCGTCCTGTTCGATCGACCCCGATTCCCGCAGGTCGGACAGTTGCGGGCGTTTGTCGTCGCGGTTTTCGACCTGACGCGACAACTGCGACAGAGCGATGACGGGGATGTTCAGTTCCTTGGCGACGGCCTTCAGCCCCTGCGTGATTTCGCTGACTTCGTTCACGCGGCTGTCTTTGGCGGATGCGGCCTTGAGCAGTTGCAGATAGTCCACCATCAGCACGTCCAGCCCATGCGTGCGTTTCAGTTTCCGCGCCCGCGCCGCCAATTGGTTAATGGGCAGGGCAGGGGTGTCGTCGATATAAAGAGGGCAGTTTTGCAGGGCATGCGCCGCCTCGACAAAGCGGCGGAACTCGGCTTCGTCCATATTGCCGCTGCGGATGCGTTCGGATGGCACTTCGGCGGCTTCGGACAGGATGCGCGCGGCCAATTGTTCGGCGGACATTTCCAGACTGAAAAACCCGACAATCCCGCCGTCAATCGTGCCATGCGTACCATCGGATTTTTCGCCCATCTTATGCGCCTTGGCGACGTTGAACGCGATATTCGTGGCAAGCGATGTTTTCCCCATCGACGGGCGACCGGCCAGAATAATCAGGTCGGAATTGTTCAGACCGCCCATTTTCCCATCCAGATCAATCAGTCCGGTGGAAATTCCCGATAATTTCCCGTCGCGCTGATAGGCGGCATTGGCGGCCTGAACGGCGCCGGTCGCGGCTTTCAGAAAGCTTTGGAAGCCGCGTTCGGCAACGCCCTGTTCGCCCAGCTTATACAGCGTTTGTTCGGCGGCCTTGATCTGTTCTTCGGCGTCGTCGCCCACCTCGACCGTCGATGCGCGGGATGAGATGTCGCGCCCCAGCTGCATCAATTCGCGGCGCAGCGCGAATTCGCGGATCATCTGCGCGTAATCGCGCGCGGCATAGGCCGAAATCGCCGCCCCCGCCATGCGCGACAGATAGGCCGGTCCCCCCAGTTCCCGCAAGCCGTCGTCATGTTCCAAAAACGCCTTGATCGTCACCGGACTGGCAAGAGCATTTTTACGGATGCGTTCGCCGCAAATGTCGAAAATACGGGCATGAACGGGGTGATAGAAATGATCGGATTTGATGATCTGACTGACGCGATCGAACACATCGTTATTTGTCAGCAGCGCGCCCAGCAATTGCTGTTCGGCTTCCAGCGAAAAGGGGATCGTCGCGGTGTCATCCGCATTTTCGCCGGGGGTGATGACGCGCAATCCGGTCATGGGGTGCCTCTCTGCCTGATGGGTCATCTTAGATCGGAACCGGCCCGCAATAAATGTCGCGGGCCGATTTTTCGGGGGACAGGTCTGTGGAAAACGCCTGTCAGGGATGCGCCGCCTGCCAAGCGCGGGGATCGTTCAGGAACGATTCCACCTCGGCCAGTGTGGCGTTGTCAAAGGCGTGTTGTTCCCGCGCCTCGGCCAGCACATCCCACCAGGTGCAAAGATAATGCAGCGCGACCCCATGATCGGCCAGACGCTGCGTGGTTTCGGGGAAAATCCCGTAATAGAAAATCACCGCCGTATGCGCGCAGGTCGCGCCGGTGTCGCGGATGGCGTCCACAAAGGACAGCTTGCTGCCGCCATCGGTGGTCAGATCCTCGACCAGCAAGACCCGCTGGTGTTCGGTCATCACGCCTTCGATCCGGGCGTTGCGACCGTAGCCTTTGGGTTTTTTGCGCACATAGGTCATCGGCAGGCCCAGACGCTCTGCGACCATGGCGGCAAAGGGGATGCCCGCCGTTTCGCCGCCCGCGATGTTGTCGAACGCCTCAAACCCGGCGTCGCGCATCACCGTTGCGGCCATGAAATCCAGCAGAGTTTGCCGCACGCGCGGAAAGCTGATGATCCGGCGGCAATCGACATAGGTCGGCCCCTTCAACCCGGATGCATAGGTAAACGGCGTTTCGGCGTTGAAATCAACCGCCTTGATTTCCAACAGCATACGGGCGGACAGGCGGGCGATTTCGTCGCGGGACGGAAAGGTCAGGGTCATGCGTTTTCCAGATGCCAGAACAGGGGAAAGCCGGGGTCGAACACGGTCACGGTTTCATCGCCTGCGGTGATGGTTGCGGGATATTCGGCGGGCGTATCGCGCCGCACCAGACGGATTTTGTCGGTATTGACCGGCAGGCCGTAAAACGCCGCGCCATTGCGGCTGGTGAAGGATTCCAGCCGGTCCAGTGCGCCATCCTGTTCAAACACCTGCGCCAGAATCGACATGGTGTTCGGCGCCGTGAAGCAGCCCGCGCAGCCGCAGGGTTGCAGTTTCGCGCGGTCCGGGTGCGGCGCGCTGTCGGTGCCAAGGAAAAACCGCGCTTCGCCGCTGGTGGCGGCATCGCGCAGGGCCAGCCGGTGCGTTTCGCGTTTCGCGACCGGCAGGCAGTAATAATGCGGGCGGATCCCCCCGGCCAGAATTGCGTTGCGGTTAATCACCAGATGATGCGTGGTGATTGTCGCGCCCAGATCATCGCCGCCTGATCGCGCATACTCCACCCCGTCGCGCGTCGTGATATGTTCCATCACCACGCGCAGCCCCGGCGTTGTGCGGCGGATGGGGTCCAGCACCGTGTCGATAAACACGGCTTCGCGGTCGAAAATATCGACGTCGGGATCGGTCACTTCGCCATGAACACACAGGGGGATGCGGGCGTCGGCCATAGCCTCCAGCACCGGGCGCACGCGGTCGAAATCAGTCACGCCGCTGGCGCTGTTGGTGGTCGCGCCCGCCGGATACAGTTTGACCGCGCGGATGATCCCGTCGCGATGCGCGGCCACCACATCGGCCGGGTCGGTCCCGTCGGTCAGATACAGCGTCATCTGCGGCTGCAACGCCGCGCCTTCGGGCAGCGCCGCCAGAATACGGTCGCGATAGGCCGCCGCCTGCGCGCCGGTCACCACGGGCGGCACCAGATTGGGCATGATAATCGCGCGGCCAAAGCCGGCAGAGTGCGGGGCCACAGCATCCAACATCGCGCCGTCGCGCAGATGCAGGTGCCAATCGTCGGGGCGGGCAATCGTGATGATGTCGGTCATGTCACCTTCATACAGTGCGCGGCGAGTTTGCCAAGCGGGTGGATAAAATTTGATATAAGCAACCAAAAGCCCGCTTGTGGATTGGTTACGGTAACCTCATTTTAACAGTTCTGCGCTAATGACAGGTTCGCGCCAACAGGAAAGCTGATAATGAAACCTTTGATGACCGTGACGGTCCATGCCGAAATGGGGCGTCTGATGATGCAGATGACCCGCCTGATGTTCGAATCGCAAATGGTGATCGGGCTGCGGATGCTGGGTATGATGGGCGTCACATCCCAACATCCGGGCGAACCGTTCCGCATGGTGGCGGAAAAACAGGCGGCCATGGCCGAATCAATGTTTGCCGCCAGTAACGCGATGTCGCGCGGCAAAAGCCCGGAACGCGTCATGTCGGCGGCGCTGCGCCCCTATGGCAAACGCACGCGGGCCAATTCGCGCCGTTTAGGCAGTGTTAAGGCGCGTCGCTGAACCATTTCGCCGCCAGATCGGGCAGATCGTCGTAATGCGCCAGCAGCGCGTCGGGGCTCAGGCGGGCGATGCCTGCGCCTTCGGGGCCAAAGCTGACCAATGCGACGCGCACCCCGGCGGCAGCGGCGGTTTTGCGGTCGGTATCGGTGTCGCCCACCAAAAACGACCGTGCCACGGTGCCGCCCGCCTGTTCGACCGCCAACTGATAGGGGCGCGGATCGGGTTTGCGCACCGGCAGCGTATCGGCCCCGACCAAAGCGCCGAAGCGGTCGCGAATCCCCAGTTCGCGCAGCAGCGTATCGGCCAGCCCCTGCGGTTTGTTGGTGCAGACCGACAGGCGCAGGCCCATCCCGTCCAGCCGGTCGAGGGCGTCCAGAACCCCCGGATACAGCCGCGTATGAACCGCGATATGGTCGCCGTAATGGCCCAGCAGGCGCGCGTAATCATCCTCAACCGCGCCGGGCGGCAGCAGATAATCGGCGGGCATCCGTGCGTAACCGGCGTTCAGCATCGCCCGCCCGCCCTGAAACGCAATCAGCGCGTCGGCCACCGGATCCAGCAAATCGCCCAAGCCGCGCCCACGAAAACAGGCATTTGCCGCCGCGACCAAATCGCCCGAGGTGTCGGCCAGCGTCCCGTCCAGATCAAAAACCACCGTTCCCATAGCTGCCCCTTTGTTACGATCCGAAAACAATCTTGAGCGACAACAGGCTTTTCCCGCTATCACATCCCGCATAGAACGCCGCTGAACATTTGCAAACCGCGTAAGAGGGTAAAATGACAGATCATCCCGTGGCAGTTGTCGTATTGGCAGCAGGGCAGGGCAGCCGGATGCAGTCGGATTTGCCCAAGGTTCTGCACCGTCTGGCCGGGGTTCCGTTGGTGGGTCACGCATTGGCCACGGCGCGCCGTCTGGAACCGGAACAGATCATCGTTGTGACCGGCCATGGTGCCGAACAGGTGGGGCGCGCAGTTGCCGCCCTGGACCCGGAGGCGACCCTTGCGCTGCAATCGGAACAGCTGGGGACCGGCCACGCCGTCGCGCAGGCCTTGCCGCAATTGGAAGGGTTCGCGGGCAAGGTCATTATCCTGTATGGCGACACGCCGTTCATTGGCGACGACACGCTGGCCGCCATGGCCAGTCACCCCGCCGATCTGGTCGTTCTGGGGTTCGAGGCGGCGGATCCCGGTCGCTATGGCCGGTTGGTGGTCACCGATCGCGGGCTGGAACGCATCGTCGAATACAAAGACGCGGATGACGCCACCCGCCAGATCGTGTTGTGCAATTCCGGCGTGATGGCACTGGACGCCGATTTGCTGCGTCAGTTGATCACGCGGCTGGGCAATGACAACGCGGCGGGCGAATATTACCTGACTGATCTTGTCGCCTTTGCCCGGGCCGAAGGACGCCGCGCCGATGTCGTCACCTGCGACGAAGACGAAACGCTGGGCATCAACACCCGCACCGAACTGGCCGCGGCCGAGGCGATTTTCCAAACCCGCGCCCGCCGTCAGGCATTGGAAAACGGCGTCACGCTGTCCGATCCGGCGACGGTGTATTTCGGGCTGGATACCGTCATTGGGCGCGATGCGATCATCGGCCAGAATGTCGTGTTCGGCCCCGGCGTCACGGTGGAATCGGGCGCGGAAATCCTGCCCTTTTGCCATTTGCAAGGCTGCCATGTGTCGTCCGGCGCGACGGTTGGCCCCTTTGCCCGCCTGCGTCCCGGCGCGGAACTGGGCGGCGATGTGCATGTCGGGAACTTTGTTGAAATCAAAAATGCCGTTCTGGACGAAGGGGTTAAGGTCGGCCACCTGACCTATCTGGGCGATGCGCATGTGGGCGAAGGCGCCAATATCGGCGCGGGAACCGTGACCTGCAATTATGACGGGGTGGGCAAACACCGCACCGAAATCGGCGCGCGCGCGTTTATCGGCAGTGACACCATGCTGGTCGCGCCGGTGCGTGTGGGTGCGGATGCGCTGACCGGATCGGGGTCGGTGATTACGGACGATGTGCCGGATGGCGGGCTGGCCTTGGGGCGCGCAAAACAGGTCACGAAACCGGGGCTTGCGGTGCGTCTGTTCGAAACCCTGCGCGCGAAAAAGGAAAAACGCTGATGTGCGGTATTGTTGGCATTTTAGGCAAACATCAGGTGTCCCCGCAATTGGTCGATGCGTTGCGGCGGTTGGAATATCGCGGCTATGACAGCGCGGGCGTGGCGACGGTGGATGATGACGGGCGGCTGGACCGCCGCCGCGCGGTTGGCAAATTGGTGAACCTGTCGGATTGTCTGGTTCATGCGCCGCTGACCGGGCAATCGGGCATCGGTCACACCCGTTGGGCCACCCACGGCCCCGCGACCGAGGTGAACGCCCATCCCCACCAATTCGGCCGCGTGGCTGTGGTGCATAACGGGATTATCGAAAACTTCCGCGACTTGCGCGACGAACTGGCGGGCTATGGCATTACGCCGCAATCGCAGACCGATACGGAAACGGTCGCGCTGCTGACGGGGTATTATCTGGATCAGGGCAAATCGCCGGTGGATGCGGCGCGCGCGACCTTGGCGCGGCTGCATGGGGCCTTTGCTTTGGCGTTTCTGTTTGACGGCGAAGGTGACCTGATGATCGCCGCGCGCAAGGGCAGCCCGCTGGCCATCGGTCACGGCAATGGCGAAATGTTTGTCGGATCGGACGCCGTGGCGCTGTCGCCGTTCACCGACCGCATCACCTATCTTGAGGATGGCGACCACGCCGTTCTGACCCGTGCCGGCGCGCAGATTTTCGACGCCGACGGCGCGCCTGCGAACCGCCCCGAAGCGCGCATCGACGTTGGGTCAACCGCCATCGACAAAGGCGGCTATCGTCATTTCATGGCCAAGGAAATTGCCGAACAACCGGTCGTTCTGGGCGATGTTCTGACGCATTATGTCAAAGATAACCGGATCGTCCTGCCCGAAGGCATTGATTTCACGGGTGCCGACCGCCTGACCTTGGTTGGCTGCGGCACCGCGTTTCTGGCGGGGCATGTGGCGCGGTATTGGTTTGAACATCTGGCCGGGTTGCCCTGCGATCTGGATGTGGCGTCGGAATTTCGGTATCGCGAACCGCCTCTGTCCCCGAACAGTTGGTTTGTGTCGATCAGCCAATCGGGCGAAACCGCCGACACGCTGGCCGCGCTGCATTACGCCAAACCGCATGTGGCGCGCACTCTGGGTATTGTGAATGTCGGCACGTCCGCCATTGCGCGCGACAGCGACATCGCCTTGCCGACCCGCGCGGGGATCGAAGTCAGCGTGGCGTCCTCTAAGGCGTTTACCTGCCAGTTGACCGTGCTGGCCATTCTGGCGCTGAAGGCCGCGCAGGATCGTGGGCGGATCACCGATGATCAACTGGCCGCGCATCTGGCCGATCTGCGGTCGATCCCCGGCCTGCTGCAACAGGCGCTGAACGTGTCAGACGCCTGCCATAACCTGTCGGATTGGTTGGCGCAGGCCTCGGACGTTCTGTATCTGGGCCGCGGCGCGCTGTATCCCGTCGCGCTTGAGGGCGCGCTGAAACTGAAAGAGCTGTCCTATATCCACGCCGAAGGCTACGCCTCGGGTGAATTGAAACACGGCCCGATCGCGCTGATTGACCGGGATTTGCCGGTGGTCGTGCTGGCCCCCTATGATGCGCTGTTCGATAAAACCGTGTCGAACATGCAAGAGGTGATGGCCCGCCACGGTCAGATCCTGTTGATTTCCGACGCGCAGGGGATCGCTGCGGCGGGGGATGGAGTGACCGCGACCTTGGAAATGCCCAGCGGCGGCGGGCTGTTCCAGCCGATCCTGTATGCCGTGCCGATGCAATATCTGGCCTATCACGCCGCCGTTGCCAAAGGCACTGATGTGGACCAACCGCGGAATCTGGCGAAGTCGGTGACGGTGGAGTAAGGGGGCGCGGGGCTGTGACGCGGCCCCGCGTCGCGAATGGGATCATGTGTCGTCACTGAGGCCATGAAATATGCGCGCCGTTGCAGCGCCGTCGTCAAACGCGCAAAAATCGACGGGCCATGCAGATTGTCGAGGTTGGTTGATGCGGGAAAGATGGCGGCGGGGCTAAACTGATTTTGTTATCGTAATCAGCGGGCTGCGGCATAGCTGCGCCTGATTGGTTCCGGCGGTGCAAAGGGTGGTCTAAAACGGTTGGGTGTTTGATAGCTGTGTTGCGGACGGCGGTTTTCATCATTCTGTCACGCCTGTGGTTGGGTTCTGAGGGGCCAGCCCCTCGGCCCCTGAAGGGGCCTCACCCCGGGATATTTTTGCACAGAAGATAATCAGGGTGCCGTGAATCAGGACGCGGCAAAATGGCTCAGCATCGCATCCATAAAGGCCGCGCGCAGGGGCGGGCGTTCCATCAGGATTTCATGCCGCGCGCCGGGGATGTTCAGCAGGCGCGCATCGGGCCATGCCGCGGCGCGGTCGCGGATCGCCTGCGGTGACACGATTTTTTCATCCCCGCCCAGCGAAATCAGCGCCGGAATGGGCGGCGCGGGCATCTGCGACAGGCGGGTGCATTCGTTCAGCGCCTTGGCCACCCAGTCAAAGCTGGCGCCGCCGATGGTCAGGTCGGGCCATGTCGCCGCCTCGCGCAGCAGGCGCGCCCATATGTCCACATCGCTGGTCAGCAGATTGGTCGAAAAGGCTTCGTCCAGCAGATAGGTGCGCGGCGACCGGCTGCTGCCCGGCGCGCTGCGTCCGCCGCGGCCCATGCGTCCGGCCAGATAGGCGATGCCCAAGGCCAGCCCCTGTTGCAGTGGCCGCAGATTGATGCCCCACATCGGCGCGGAAAAGGCCGCGCGCGCCACGTCCAGCCCGCCATGCAGCGCGGCCAGACCGATACAGCCGCCCATCGAATGGGCCAAGAGGTTCCACGGACGCGGCAGATTCAGGTCATTGGCGGCGACCACCATTTCCACGATGTCGCGCTGATAATCGCTGAATTCACCGATATGGCCGGGGCGGGGGTCGGGTTGCAGACGGTCCGACATGCCCTGACCGCGCCAGTCGATGGCCAGCACCGACCAGCCCGCCGCATTCAGATCACGCGCAACAGCGGCGTATTTTTCGACATATTCCGTCCGCCCCGGAAACAGCAGGACCGTTCCGCGCGGATCATCCGCCGCCCATAAGGCCAGCCGCAACCGCACCCCATCATCGGCGCGCACCCAAAAGGCACGCGCCGGGGCGCAGCTATCGCCGGGCAATTGATGAAACGGGGCGGGTTCCATGCCAGAGATCAGGCGCAGATCAGGACAGCGCCGCGCCCAGCTGCATCGCAACGGGCAGCGATCCGTCGATTTTCAGTTTCCCCATCATAAAGGCAGCGGTGGGGTTTACGGTGCCGTTGATGATCCCTTCAAAGGTTTCGACGCTGGCGGTCAGGGTCACATCGGTTTCGTCGTCGCCGGCGCGGGCGCCGTTTTCGTCAATCACGACACTGCCTTCGCCGGTGATGACAAATTTCGCACTGGCGCCAAAGCTGCCCAGTTTTTCGTTCAGCACCTGCACAGCACCATTCACAACTTCGCTCATGTTCTTCCTTTCATCGCAACAAGGCTGGCGCCCGACCGGCGCGGTGGTTACACCGAACCTTATGGGCCGGAATAATTACGATTTCTATAATATCCTTACGGCAAGCCGTCATTTCTTGATGACGATTTGCATCTTTTTTGTCTCAAATGCGCCGCTTTTTGCCCAAGACTTTGACGCCGAAGACGCGTATGACCGTCTCAGCCAGCCGGGTGAGGGGTGGCGCATCGCAGAATCGGATCTGTTGCGGGAATGGTCGCGGTCGGGGTCGGCGTCCATGGATCTGTTGCTGCGGCGTGGGGAACAGGCTTTGGACGATGGCGATATTCCAACCGCCATCGGTCATTTAACCGCGCTGACCGATCATGCGCCCGATTTCGCGGCGGGCTGGCAGGCGCGGGCGGCGGCCTATGCCGCGGCGGGGTATTATGGGCCGGCGGCGGCGGATCTGGCGCGGGCTTTGGATTTGCAGCCGCGCCATTTCGCCGCGCTGACCCAATTGGGTGCCATGTTAGAGGAAATGAACGACGATGACCGCGCGCTGACCGCCTATCGCGAAAGCCTGAAAATTCACCCCCACCAGCAAGAGGCGATCGACGCCGTGGCGCGTCTGGAACGTCGCGGTCAGGGGATCGGGATCTGATGATGACTCACGGGCGGATCACCGCTGTTCTTGGCCCCACGAACACCGGCAAAACGCATTACGCGATTGAACGGATGCTGAATCACCGCACCGGGGTGATCGGCCTGCCGCTGCGTCTGCTGGCACGCGAGGTGTATGACCGCATCGTCAAGGCGCGCGGGCCGTCGGTGGTGGCGCTTGTCACCGGCGAAGAACGGATCGTGCCGGATCGCGTGCAATACTGGGTCGCCACGACCGAGGCGATGCCCGATATTGCCGCCGATTTCGTGGCGATTGACGAAATACAACTGTGTGCGGACCCGGAACGCGGGCATGTTTTCACCGACCGTTTGCTGCATATGCGGGGGCATCTGGAAACGCTGTTTCTGGGCAGCGACACCATGCGCCCGGCGATTGCGGCTCTGGTCCCGGATGCGCAGTTTACGCGGCGCGACCGGTTCAGCACCCTGACCTATGCCGGGTCGAAAAAGCTGTCGCGGATGCCCGCGCGATCGGCAATTGTCGCTTTTAGTGTGGATCAGGTCTATGCCACGGCTGAACTGATCCGGCGGCAAAAGGGCGGCTGCGCGGTCGTGATGGGGGCGCTGTCCCCGCGCACGCGGAACGCGCAGGTCGCGATGTATCAGGCGGGCGAGGTCGATTATCTGGTCGCCACCGACGCCATCGGCATGGGGCTGAATCTGGACATCCGGCATGTCGCCTTCAGCGCCACCCATAAATTCGACGGGCGCCGGGTGCGCGAATTGTTCCCGCATGAACTGGGCCAGATCGCCGGACGGGCCGGGCGGCACACGGAACCCGGCACATTCGGGATTACCGGCGATGTGCGGCCATTGGATGACGGGCTGATCGACGCGTTAGAGAATCACCGCTTTGCCCCGATTCAGCGGCTGACCTGGCGCAATTCCCGGCTGGAATTTGGCACGATTGACCGGCTGATTGCCAGCCTCGAAGCGGGTTCGGGGCGTGAATTGCTGGGCCGGGGGCGTGAAGCCGATGACATCACTGCGCTGAAATTGCTGCACCAGATGCCCGAGATTCAAGACCGTGTTCAGGGCGGCAAAGATGTGCGGCTGTTATGGGATGTGTGCCGCGTGCCGGATTTCCGCGGCATTTCGCATACCGAACATGCCGGGTTGCTGGCCCGGATTTACGGGTTTTTGCAGGAAGGCACGATTCCGTCGGATTGGCTGGACCGGGCGATCAAACGCATCGACCGGACCCATGGCGACATCGACGCGATTAGCAAACGTTTGGCGTATATCCGCACATGGACCTATGTCGCGCAAAGAACCGGCTGGGTTCATGACGAAAAGCATTGGCGCGGCGAAACGCGCGCTGTAGAAGATCGCCTGTCAGATGCGCTGCATGCGGCGCTGACTCAACGATTTGTGGACCGGCGCACGTCTGTTTTGCTGCGCCGGCTCAACCAAAAGGAGAGCCTCGTGGCCGAAGTGAACGATAAGGGCGAAGTGACGGTTGAGGGCGAATTTGCCGGCCGTCTGGAAGGATTCCGGTTCCGCCCCGACCAAACCGCAACGGCGGACGAGGCGAAAATGCTGAACCGCGCCAGCTATGACGCTCTGCGCCCGGAATTTCACCTGCGCGCCGACCGTTTTTATAACGCGCCGGATACCGAACTGGATTTCACCGAACAAGGTGGCCTGATGTGGGGCGATCAGGCGGTTGGCAAACTGGTGAAGGGCGCCGATCCGCTGACCCCGCAGATTCAGGTGTTTGTGGACGAAGAGGCTGGCACCGACATCGCGGATAAGGTCAAGCGCCGCCTGCAACATTTCATCGACCGCAAGATTGCGGCGCAGTTTGAACCGCTGTTGACGATGCAGCGGGATGAAACGCTGACCGGGCTTGCGCGCGGCTTTGCGTTCCGTCTGGTCGAATCGCTGGGCGTGATCCCGCGCGAAGCCGTCGCCGCCGAGGTCAAAGAACTGGACCAGGACGCGCGCGGGATGCTGCGCAAGCATGGCGTTCGCTTTGGTCAGTTCACGATTTTCATGCCCGCGCTTCTGAAACCCGCGCCCACGCGGTTGCGTCTGGTGCTGTGGTCGCTGGCCGAAGGTCTGGACGAATTCCCCGAAAGCCCGCCCCCCGGTCTGGTCACGATCCCGCATGTGCCGGTCGTCCCGGATCAGGTCTATATCCTGTCGGGTTATCGCCCCGCAGGCGACCGCGCGATTCGCATCGACATGCTGGAACGTCTGGCCGACCTGCTGCGCGCGCAGGACACGCGCGGCGGTTTTGAGGCCAATCCCGACATGCTGTCGATCACCGGCATGACGCTGGAACAATTTGCGGGCCTGATGGAAGGTTTGGGCTATGCCGCCGAAAAGGGCGAACGCCCCAAGGCGCGCAGCGCGGAAACGCCGGTCGTGCAACCCGCCCCCGAAGGTGTGGGCCATGACGCGCCGATGACCGAAGAAGAATCGGTTCTGGCCGCTGAAACCCGTGCCAAATGGGAAGCTGAACAAGCCGAAAAACGCGCGGCCGAGTCCGGCGACAGCGACGAATCTGTGGCGGATGAGGCCGAGGCCGCGCCCGAGGTTGAGGTGTTTTACACCTTCAAATGGGCACCGAAACCGCGCGGCAACCGCCGCCCGCAGGGCGACCGCGCCGAACGCGGCGACCGTCCGCAGGGGGAACGCCGTGGCCCGCGCCGCGACGGTGGCCGGGATGGTCAGCGCGACAGCAAACCGCAGGGCGAACGCGGCGACGGTGGTAAACCGCGCGGCAAAGGCCCAAAAAAGGGCGGCAAACCCGACCATAAAGGCGGGCAGGGCGCCAAGACCTTTACCGCTCGGCCCGAAAAAAAGGCTGATCCTGACAGCCCCTTCGCCATTCTGGCGCAGCTCAAGGATCGTCAGTGACCGACGCGCCGGACGCGCTGCGATTGGATAAATGGCTGGTCTTTGCGCGGGTGTTCAAAACCCGCGCTTTGGCCATGGCCCGGATCGAAGGCGGGGGCGTGCGTGTGAACGGCCAACCCTGCCGCAAACCCGGCAAATCGCTGCGCATTGGCGACGAAATCACCGTGTCCGCGCATGGGAATGTGCGGGCGCTGCGCGTTCTGGGCTTGGGCGCCCGTCGTGGCCCCGCATCCGAGGCGCAGCAATTATACCAAGATCTGACCGATGGCTTGATTGATCCCGCCCAAGGGATTAGGTGAAGCCCGGAAACCCAAGGAATGCGCCGATGACCTATGTTGTGACCGACAATTGCATCATGTGTAAATACACGGATTGCGTCGAAGTTTGCCCCGTTGATTGTTTCTACGAAGGCGAAAATACGCTGGTCATCCATCCCGATGAATGCATCGACTGCGGCGTGTGTGAACCCGAATGTCCCGCCGATGCTATCCGCCCGGACACCGAACCGGATATGGATAAGTGGGTTGAATTCAACCGCAAATATTCCGAATTGTGGCCGGTCATCACCCGCAAGAAAGACCCGATGGACAGCGCCGCCGAAATGGATGGCGTGGCCGGGAAACTGGATAAATACTTTTCCGAGGCGCCGGGGCAGGGCGACTGATTCGCGGCGGATTAATCTGCGTTAATCGCGCAATCCGCTGACAGAAAACACAATTCCCGGATTCGCCCCCCGCATGGGGTGGCGAATCATACCGCTTTCGCAAGCGTCATTTTTATGTTATAAAGGGCTGTCGCATCTGATCGGAGTGTCAGGCAATTGAACTGCGGTCACGCTGCTATCGCTGCGCCTTCTGCCGGGCGTGGTTCATGACAACATAAGGATCTGACCGACGCGGCCCATGCCGCTGCCGGGTTTTTTGCGTCCCACCGGGGCGCTGCCAGAGGAAGCCACATGTCGAAAACCAAGAAAAACGAATTCCGCCCCGATGATTTTGTCGTCTATCCCGCGCATGGCGTGGGCAAGATCGTGTCGATCGAGGAACAAGAGGTCGCGGGACTGCGGCTGGAAATGTTCGTGATTTCGTTTGAAAAGGATAAAATGACGCTGCGCGTTCCGACCGCGCGGGCATCCGAAATTGGGATGCGCGGCCTGTCCAGTCAGGCCATGATTGATAAGGCACTGGAAACGCTGAAAGGCAAGGCCCGCGTGAAGCGCGCCATGTGGTCGCGCCGCGCGCAGGAATATGAACAGAAAATCCATTCCGGCGACCTGATGGCCATTGCCGAGGTGGTGCGCGACCTGCACCGCAACGACGATCAGCGCGAACAATCCTATTCCGAACGCCAGCTTTATGAAGCCGCCTTGGACCGCCTGACCCGCGAAGTGGCCGCCGTTCAGGGGCTGGACGAAGGCGCGGCGCAAAAATGCGTCGATGACGTTCTGACCAGCCGCGCGGCCTGAAACGGCGCCCTTCGGGGCGCCGCATTGCGGATTTTTTGATTAAAATTGGCTATTTAAATAGGTTGTCGAATCGGGGTTACAGGCGGTCTAAATCACTCTTGAAGGTGTCAATAGCTTAATGAGTGTAGGAAGGTGTCCGCATGTCCGTATCGTTTAGTCATAATCGCACGCAATCCACGGCGACTCAGAACTCGGACGGTTTTTCGTTCCAAGCGGGCGATGATGGCGAATACATCGTTCGCGTTCAGACGGCCGATTATAATATCTTTAACAATGACGCTGGCTTCGTCAGGCCCTATGCTGGGATTGGTGGGTCTTTTGGCGATGCTCTCAACTTGGCGAACGGTGGCGGGGGCAGCGACGGCAAGGGCGGCGTTGCAAAGGTTACCTATACGTTCTCGGGCGCTGCGCAGAGTGTTCATGAATTTAACTTCCGAATCGAGAATATTCTCAGCGGATCGGTCCTGAACATTGTGAATCGCCCGGTTGTCCGCGTTGTCGCCTATGACAATGACGGCAACATGTTGGGCGATGAGTCGATCCGTTCGACACTGGGCGAAAATGTTTTGCGCGCTGATGACGGCACCGCCTATCTTGAGCGTTTCGATTATCAAACCGTTGACGGGCACGACACGCGCGACGGTGTGTCGTTTTATTCCGATGGCACGCGCGGCAACAGGCTCGATCCGAACGGATGGGTTGACGTTTCGATAACCAGACCAAGCGGCGGCAGCATTTCGCGGATCGAAGTGTTTTATTCGCAAGAACCCCCTGCGGGTTATGCGGGCTCGGCCGGGCAGCAAAGTGTTTTTATCAGCAATGCGTCATTCGTCCCGATCTGCTTTGCCCGCGACACCGAGATTCTGACCGAAGATGGACCTGTGGCGGTTCAGGATTTGTTCGTCGGTGATCTGGTCCAGACCCGCGACCACGGATTGCAGCCGATCCGCTGGATTGGCCGGAAACTGGTGCAAAATCTGCGTGAATTAAAACAATTCGCGCCGATCCGCATTTCCGCCGGTGCCTTGGGGCCGCACATTCCGGCTGCCGATTTGCTGGTCAGCCCGCAGCACCGGATTCTGGTGCGGTCCAAAATCGCCCAGCGGATGTTTGGCACCAACGAAGTTCTGGTCGCCGCAAAACAACTCTGCGGGCTGGATGGGATCAGCGTGGAAGATGGCGCGGATCAGGTTGAATATTTTCACCTGCTGTTCGAACGGCATGAAATCGTGATGTCGAATGGTGCGCAGACCGAAAGCCTGCTCACCGGGCCGCAGGCGCTGCAGTCGGTCGGACCGGCGGCGCGGGATGAGATTTTCAGCCTGTTCCCGGAACTGCGCGACCGTGATTATCAGGCCATTCCCGCGCGTCCGATGGTCGCGGGCCGGGTCGCGCGCAAGCTGGCCGACCGCCACGCCCGCAACAGCAAAAGCCTGATCGGTTAACCATCAGGCGGGCTGCGGCGTGGACAAAACCGGCAGCGATCCCTATAAGCGCGGCAACTGCAACGCATGAGGCGTATTATGACGATCAAGGTTTTCGGCCACACCTCCCCCGACACGGATTCGACCGGCTCGCCCATTATCTGGGCGTGGTATCTGAACGAATGTCGCAAACAACCGGCCAAGGCGGTGCTGCAAGGCGAACCGAACACCGAAGCCAACTGGATGCTGCACCGCTGGGATCTGGCCAAGCCGGAATTCATCACCGATGTTGCCGCCGGCGACAAATGCGTGATCGTGGACACCAACAACCCGGCGGAATTGCCGGCGTCCATCAATGACGCCGAAGTTATTGAAATCATTGACCATCACCTGTTGGCTGGCGGCATCAAAACCCGCACGCCGATCAACATCACCATCCGCCCGCTGGCCTGCACCGCCACGATCATGCATGACCTGATCGGCGATGACATGGCGCGGATGCCCGAAGCGATCAAAGGCGTGATGCTGACCTGTATTCTGTCGGACACGCTGGAATTCCGCAGCCCGACCACGACCCCGCATGACCGCGCTGTCGCGGAAAAGCTGGCCGCCGATCTGGGCCTGAACATCACCGATTACGCGACCGAAATGTTCGCCGCGAAGTCGGATGTCAGCGCGTTCAGCGACGACGCCTTGCTGCGTATGGACAGCAAAGAATACGAATTGGGCGGCAAACAGCTGCGCGTTTCGGTTCTGGAAACCACGGCACCGCAGGTTCTGCTGGACCGCAAAGCCGCGCTGATCGCCGCCATGCCCGCCGTTGCTGCGGCTGACGGCGCCGACGAAGTGCTTCTGTTCATCGTGGACATCCTGCGCGAAGAGGCGACCTTGCTGGTCCCGAACGACTTTGTGAAACAGGTCGCGGAACGCAGCTTTGCCGCCACCGTAACCGGCGACAGCGTTGTTCTGCCCGGCATCATGAGCCGTAAGAAACAGATCATCCCGGCTCTGGCGATCTGATGACGCGGATTATTCAGTCGCTGGCCGATGTCTCGGCCAGCTATGATGTGCTGTTCTGCGATCTGTGGGGCTGTCTGCATAACGGGCAGTCCCCCTATCCGGCGGCGGTCGCGGCGTTGCAGGCGTTTCGCGCGCAGGGCGGGCGGGTCTGTCTGATGACCAATGCGCCGCGTCCGGGGCATTACGTCATCGCGCAACTGGACCGCATGGGCGTGCCGCGCGATGCGTGGGATTTGGTCGTCAGTTCCGGCGACGCCGCGCAGGATGCGATGTTCGCGGGCGCGGTCGGGAACAAGGTCTGGCATATCGGCACCGAAAAAGATGACGGTTTTTTCACCGACATTCCCGATGATCTGGTGAATCCGGCGGTGATGGAGCGCGTCGAATTGGATCAGGCGCAGGGGATCGTGGCATCCGGGCCGTTCGACGAAATGACCGAAACGCCCGAAGATTACCGCGACCGTCTGATCTTTGCCCGCGATCGCGGTTTGCCGATGCTGTGCGCAAATCCCGATATTGTCGTGGATATGGGCGAACACCGGATTTATTGCGCCGGTGCCTTGGCCGAGTTTTACGAAAATCTGGGCGGCAAGGCGCTGTATTTCGGCAAACCCCATGCGCCGATCTATGACCGCGCGCGGCGGTTGATGGGGCTGGGCGACGACGCGCGGGTTCTGGCCGTGGGCGACGGCATCATGACCGACGTTAAAGGCGCGCGGGATCAGGGCATCGATTCGATTTTTGTCACCGGCGGTCTGGCGGCCGAGGCTTTGGGCGCTGACGTTGAAAACCCCGATGCGGATTTGCTGCGCGATTGGTTGGCGGTGCAAGAGATGGCCCCGACCTATGCAATTGGCCGATTGCGCTGATCTGCGCCACATGAGCCTTGCGACGCCCGGCATTGTCCGGGCGTTTTTATGTCTGGGGCAGGGTGCGCAACATTGTGCCGCACAAGTGTGCGCCAACGTAATTATCTTGCACCTACGCCGCAATGCTGCTATGCAGCATTATCCCATAGGAGGTCGGAATGTTGGATAACCTTCCCCGCGGCACCATCGTGATTGAGGATTTGGAACTGGGCATGACCCGCCATCTGCAAAAGCAGGTGACCGATCAGGACATTGACATGTTCGCGCAGGTATCGACCGACCGAAACCCGGTGCATCTGGATGATGACTATGCCCGCGACACGATTTTTCAGGGGCGGATTGCGCATGGCATGTTGACCGCCGGGTTGATTTCGGCGGTGATTGGCGAACAACTGCCGGGGCATGGCACGGTCTATCTGGGGCAGACGCTGAAATTCATGGCGCCGGTGCGCCCCGGCGATCTTGTCCGGGCCGAGGTGACGGTGGACGCTATCGACCACACCAAACGGCGGGTGACGCTTGCAACCCGCTGCTTGGTGGGCGATACGGTCGTGCTGAAGGGCGAGGCGGTCGTGCTGGCCCCAAGCCGCAAATTCGACTAGGGCGCGGGCCGCGCCGCATTGGGGGCGCCGTTGCATATCCACTCTGATTGGACCGGAATATCGCCCCATGCGCGCGGCGCAACCGTGGCAATGGGCAATTTCGACGGCGTTCATCGCGGGCATCGCGCGGTCATCGACATTGCGCGCCACGCGGCGGATGCGCCGTTAGGTGTGATCACATTCGAACCCCATCCGCGCCAGTTTTTCGCCCCCGACGCGCCGGCTTTTCGGCTGATGAACGCCGAATCGCGGGCCAACCGGCTGGCGCGTCTGGGGGTGCAGCATCTGTATGAGCTGCCCTTTGGCGCGGTCATGGCGGGACTGACGCCGCAGGGGTTTGCCCGTGATGTGTTGGTGAACGGGCTGGGCGTGGCGCATGTCACGGTCGGCGCGGATTTCTGTTTCGGTAAAGGGCGCGTGGGGACGGCGCAGACGCTGCACGATTTGGGGCAGCAGTTCGGTTTTGGCGTCACCGTGGTGCCGCTGGTGGGCGACGGCGGCGCGGATTTCAGTTCAACCGCGATCCGGCAGGCGCTGACTGATGGCCGCCCGCGCGATGCGGAAACCATGCTGGGCCATTGGCACCGGATCGAGGGCGAGGTGATCCACGGCGAAAAACGGGGCCGCAAATTGGGCTGGCCGACCGCGAATATGCGCATGGACGGGCTGCATCTGCCGCGTCTGGGCGTGTATGCCGTGCTGGTCGATATTCTGACCGGGCCGGATCGCGGCACCTATCGCGGGGTCTCCAGCCTTGGGGTGCGGCCGATGTTTGGCGAAAACGCGCCCAATCTGGAAACGCATCTGTTTGATTTCAATGGTGATTTATACGGTCAGCATCTGTCCGTCGCGCTGATTGAATTTCTGCGCGATGAGGTCAACTTTACCACCATCGACGCGCTGATCCGCCATATCGAAAACGACGCGGCGCAGGCGCGCAGCATTCTGGCGGGGCTGTGATGCGGGAAAAATTCTGGGAATTGCCGTTAACCAAACTGACCCCCGATGAGTGGGAGGCCCTGTGCGACGGCTGCGGCAAATGCTGCCTGAATAAAATCGAGTTCGAAGATACGAACGAACTGGCCTTTACCCGCGTCGCCTGTAAGCTGTTGGATGACCACGCCTGCCGGTGCAGCAGCTATGCCAACCGGCATGATTTCGTGCCGGATTGCGTCGTGCTAAGCCCCGAAAAAATCAAGGAAATTGCGTGGTGGCTGCCCGGCACCTGCGCCTATCGTCTGCGGCATCAGGGGCAGCCCTTGGCCGATTGGCACCCGCTGATTTCCGGTGATCCCGAATCGGTGCATCGCGCGGGCATCAGTATGCGTGGCCGCACCGTCAGCGAATTGACCGTGACCGAAGACGATTGGGAAGACCACATCATCGAAGACCTGTCATGAATTTCGCATCCGACAATTCCTGGGGCGCGCATCCGGCGGTTTTGCGGGCCTTGTCCGATGCAAATGACGGGGCGGTGATGGGCTATGGCGCGGACCCGGTGACGGAACGCGCGGCGGATGCGGTGCGCGACGTGTTGCAGGCGCCCGACGCCGTGGTGCGATTCATTTCGACGGGGACGGCGGCGAATGCACTGGTCTGCGCGCAATTGGCGCCGCCCTATGGCCGGATTTACGCCCATCACGACGCGCATATCGAAACCAGCGAATCCGGCGCGCCGGAATTTTTCACCCATGGCGCGAAACTGGTGACGCTGCCGGGCGCGGATGGTCGCATGTCGCCCGATGATCTGGCGCAGGCGATAAGCGCAGGCGCGGCGGGCGGTCTGAATGTGGGGCAAAACGCCATGGTGTCGATCACCAATGCGACCGAATGGGGGACGGTTTACGACCCCGAACAGATCGCGGCGATTGCGCGCGTAACCCATGACGCGGGGTTAGTGCTGCATATGGATGGCGCGCGGTTTGCCAATGCGGCGGCGTATCTGGGCTGTTCGGCGGCGGATCTGACATGGCGCGCCGGGGTGGATGCGCTGTGTTTCGGCGGCACGAAGAACGGTGCCATGGGGGCCGAGGCTGTGGTGTTCTTTAACCCCGATCACGCCGTGGGCTTTGATTTCCGGCGCAAGCAATCGGGGCATGTGTTTTCGAAATCGCGGTTTCTGGCGGCGCAGATGCTGGCGTTGATGACCGATGATTTATGGTTAACGATCGCCGCGCAGGCCAATGCCAAAGCGGCTTATCTGGCCGATGCCGTCGTGGCGGGCGGGGGCGCGTTGTTGGCTCCGGTCCAGTCGAACGCGGTGTTCGCCACGATCCCCGCCGCGGCCCATACCCGCGCGCAGGCGGCGGGGGCGCGTTACCATCTGTGGTCTGATGATGCGCCGGACGGGGTGAATCCGGTTGCCGTGCGATTGGTCTGCGCATGGGACACGCCCGACGATATGGTGCATCAGATGGCGGCGCTGCTGTCCTGATCCAAAGCCGCCAGCAACAGGTTCAGCGCGTGGTTCACCGTTGCCGCGCGCACCCCGGCGCGGCCAAGCGCCCCAAAATCAACGGTTTCGGTGCTGGTGCCTGCGGGGGTGGCGATCCCGAAGCACACGCGGCCTTCGGGTTTGTGATCGGACCCGCCGGGGCCTGCGATGCCCGTCACCGACACCGCGATCCCCGCATCAGAGGCCCGCAACGCGCCCGAGGCCATTTCAGCGGCGGTTTCTTCGCTGACCGCGCCATGATCGGCCAAGGTCTGCGCCGACACGCCCAGCATCTGCATTTTCGCGGCATTGGAATAGGTGATAAAGCCGCGATCCACCACATCCGACGACCCGGCAATATCGGTTAACGCCGCACCGATCAGCCCGCCCGTGCAGCTTTCGGCCGTGGCGATCATCACGCCGCGTTTGCGCGCGGCATTAAGAACGCGGGCGGCGGTCACATCAGGAATCCGTGGCTGATGGCGGCGGCGGCCATCGTGGCCAGACCCGCGAACAGCCCGGCCCACAGATCGTCCAGCATCACCCCCGCCGCATCGCCGCGCCGATCCGCGCGGCCCACCAACCACGGTTTCCAAATGTCGAACAGGCGGAAAAACAGGAACGCCGCGACCCATCCCGGATAGGGAAAGCTGTCCGCAGGCAGGCCCATCATCCAGAAGCCAAAGGACGGAAAGCACAGGGCCAGCCATTGACCGGCGACTTCGTCGATGACAATTTCGCTGCGGTCGGGGTCGGCCATGCCGGCGGTGTGGCGCGCAACGGCCCAGAACCCGACGGCGGTCACCGCGACGGTGGCAAGTGCCAGCAAGGGGAAATGCCCGATCCGGTGGATCAGCAGCCCCATGACAACCGCGACGGCGGACCCCCACGTGCCGGGGGCGGGGCGCAAAAGGCCCGCGCCGAACCAGATGCACAACAGCCGTTCCATATCAGCCCCCGATCAGCGCGCAGGTGGCGATTGCGGCGATGCCTTCGCGCCGTCCGGTAAAGCCCAGCCGTTCCGATGTCGTGGCCTTGACGCTGATGCGGGCGGGGTCGATGTCCATGATCTCGGCCAGTCGCGCCTGCATCGCGGCGGCATGGGGGCCGATTTTCGGGGCCTCGCAGATCAGCGTCACATCGGCATTGCCAAAGCGGAACCCCTGCGCGCGGGCCAGATCGGCGGCGTGGCGCAGGAAAATCGCGCTGTCGGCGCCTTTCCATTGCGGATCGGACGGGGGAAAATGGCGGCCAATATCGCCCTGCGCCAAGGCGCCATAAATCGCGTCCGTCAGCGCATGCATCCCCACATCGGCGTCGGAATGACCAACCAACCCCGCCTCATGCGCGATCTGCACGCCGCACAGCCAGACATGATCCCCCGGACCAAAGGCGTGAACGTCGTATCCATTGCCCAGCCGAATATCCATGTCGCCCCCTAAAATGCGTTCCGCCCGCGCGAAATCGGCGGGATAGGTGATTTTCAGATTGTCTTCGCTGCCCGGTGTGATGGTCACAGCGATGCCGGACCTCAGCGCCAGTTCCACATCATCAGCCGCGCCCTGTGGGTTTTGCCGATGCGCCATGAGTATTTTTGCACAAGAGAAACCCTGCGGCGTTTGCGCCCGATACAAACCGTCCCGCGCGGCGGTGCCGGTTACGGTCTGGTTTTCGCCGCGCCATAACGCGTCCGACACGGGCAGGGCGGGGGCTGCGGCATCGGCCCCCGATTGCAGCGCGTCGATCACGCCTTGGATCACCGCGTCGCTGACCAGCGGGCGCGCGCCATCATGGATCAGCACATGGCTGGCCTGACCGTTCAGCGCGTTCAGCCCGGCAAGGACGCTGGCGGAGCGCGTTTCTCCCCCCGTGACAATCGTGACGGGACCGGCGAATTCGGTGATCGCGTCGGGCAGATCGTCGGGATGCACCACAAGAATAACGCGGTCAAAGCCCGCAAAGGCGGCGATGCTGCGCGCCAGAACCGATTGGCCGCGCAGCATTTGCCATTGTTTGGGGCGGTCGCCGCCCGCACGGGTGCCGCGCCCTGCCGCCGTGATAATGGCGGCAAAGCCTGCTGGTGCGCGCAGCGTCATGCGTGATCGGGCGTGTCGCCGCCAATCGCCGCCGCAAACGCCGTGCGATAGAGGCGCGACAGATCGGCCAAGGGCGCGGCGTCGCCGCCCAGCGTGACCACTTCGCCGCCGAACTGACCCACGCGCGCGACCGGCACACCGGCTTCAGCCGCCGCCGCGATCAGCGCATCGGCTTGTGTCGGCGCACAGGCGACCAGATAGCGGGCCTGATCTTCGCCAAAGAGTTGCGCGATGTCGGCGCTGTCCAGCGTCACGCCGATCTGTGCGGCGTCGGCCATTTCGAACGCGGCCAAGGCCAGCCCGCCATCGGACAGATCGGTCGCCGCATTGACCAGACCGCGATGTGCGCGCAGAAATTCGCCATGCGCGCGTTCGGCGCTCAGATCGACATGCGGGGCGTCACCGGATTCGATGCCGAAGGCCTCGGCTGCAAGCGCGGATTGCCCCAGATGGCCGGTCGTTTCGCCGATCACCACGGCCACATCGCCCGCGACGGGCAGGCCCGCGATCAGGTCGTTCAGATCCGCGATCAGGCCAACACCGCCAATCGTGGGCGTCGGCAAAATCGCGCGACCGTCGGTTTCGTTATACAGCGACACGTTCCCCGACACGATGGGGAAGTCCAATGCGCGGCAGGCTTCGCCAATGCCCTGAATCGCGCCGACGAATTGGCCCATGATTTCGGGCTTTTCGGGGTTGCCGAAATTCAGGTTGTCGGTCGTGGCCAGCGGCGTGGCGCCAACGGCGGTCAGGTTTCGATACGCCTCGGCCACGGCTTGGCGGCCACCTTGGACAGGGTTGGCCTTGACGTAACGCGGGGTCACGTCGCTGGTAAAGGCAAGGGCTTTGGTCGTGCCATGCACGCGCACCACGCCCGCGCCCATTCCGGGGCGGCGGATCGTGTCGGCACCGACCTGCGTGTCATATTGTTCCCAAACCCAATGTTTGCTGGCGTAGTTGGGCGATCCGATCAGCGCGCGCAGGGCCGCAATCGGGGCGATCTGGGGCAGTTCGGTCAGCGGTTCCGCCGCCGGGGTTTCGATCCACGGGCGGTCATATTCCGGCGCGCTGCTGGACAGTTTCGACAGCGGCAGATCGGCCACGATGTCATTGCCATGCAGGATCAGGAAGCGATCTTCGGCAATGGTTTCGCCAACGATGGCAAAGTCCAGATCCCATTTTTCAAAGATGGCGCGGGCCTCGGCCTCTTTTTCGGGCTTGAGGACCATCAACATGCGTTCCTGCGATTCGGACAGCATCATTTCATAGGCGGTCATCGCGCGTTCGCGCTGCGGGACGTGATCCAGCACCAGTTTGATGCCCAGCCCGCCTTTGTCGCCCATTTCGACGGCGGAACAGGTCAGACCGGCGGCGCCCATATCCTGAATCGAGATGACGGAATCGGTCGTCATCAGTTCCAGGCACGCCTCTAGCAGGCATTTTTCGGTGAAGGGATCGCCGACCTGAACGGTGGGGCGTTTTTCTTCGATCGTGTCGTCAAATTCGGCGGATGCCATGGTCGCGCCGCCCACGCCGTCGCGGCCGGTTTTCGCGCCCAGATACACAACCGGCATCCCCACGCCCGACGCCGCCGAATAGAAAATCTTATCCGCATCGGCCAGACCGGCGGCAAAGGCGTTCACCAGACAGTTGCCGTCATAGGCGGGGTGAAACCGCACCTCTCCGCCGACATTTGGCACGCCGAACGCGTTGCCATAGGCGCCGATCCCTTCGACCACGCCTTTGACCAGATGCGGGGTTTTGGGATGGTCGGTGCGGCCAAAGGAAAGCGCGTCCATGGCGGCAATCGGGCGCGCGCCCATCGTGAACACGTCGCGCAAAATGCCGCCAACCCCGGTCGCTGCGCCCTGATGCGGTTCGATATAGGACGGGTGGTTATGGCTTTCCATTTTGAAAACAACGGCCTGACCGTCGCCAATATCCACCACGCCGGCATTTTCACCGGGGCCACAAATCACCTGCGGGCCGGTCGTGTGCAGCGTGCGCAGCCATTTTTTCGACGATTTATAGGAACAATGTTCGTTCCACATCGCAGAAAAAATGCCCAGTTCGGTAAAGGTCGGTTCGCGCCCGATGATGTGCAGGATGCGGTCGTATTCGTCGGGCTTCAGCCCGTGCGCGGCGATCAGGTCGGGGGTGATCGTGGGTTCCTGCATGTTACGGCCCTTTTTGCGCTGACAGATTTCTGGCCTTTTATGGCTTTGGCGCAGCTATGGAAAGGGGGCAGGGCGCGGGATAAAAAAAAGCCGGGCAAAACGCCCGGCCTAAGTCCAACAGGGAGGTAGAAAGCCGGGCAGAATAAGCCACAACCTTCTGAGGGTGACATATTTACATGCCATGTCGGAATCAACCTTTTTATGCTGCAAGTGCAGCATAGCCGACATGCGCTGACCGAATGGCTGTCAGGTGGTGATGCCGGTTTCAGTCAGGTGGCGGCGGAAGGACTGAATTTCCTCTAACACGAAATCGCGGAATACGGCGACGCGGCGGGTCTGGCGCAGTTCTTCGGGATAGGCAAGGAAAACAGGCACTTCGTCGGATTCCAGATCGGGCAGAACGCGCACCAGTTGCGGATAATCGGCCAGCAGATAGGCGGGCATCACGCCGATGCCCAGATTGGCCAAGGTCGCCTGAACCACGCCAAAGTAATTGTTCACCGTCAGCGTGGACCCGATGGGATGGGTCATGATCTGTTGCACCAGATCAGCGCCCGCCGCCACCTGCGGCAAGTTCGGCTTTTGACAAATCAGCCGGTGTTGATCCAGATCTGCCAGCGTCTTCGGCATGCCCTTGGCCGCGATATAGTCGGGGCTGGCATAAAGCCGCATCCGGATATTCAGCAAACGGCGGCGGATCAGATCGGACTGGTTCGGTTCCTTCATGCGGATGGCGACGTCGGCTTCGCGCATGGGCAGGTCCAGCAGGCGTTCCTCCAGCATCAGGTCGATGCGCAGATCAGGGTATTTATCATACAGTTTGACCAGACGCGGCGCCAGCCACAGCGACCCGAACCCCACCGTCGTGGTCACGCGCAATTCGCCGAAAACGCCATCCTCGCTGTCCCTGATCCGGGCCGAGGTGCTTTCCAATTTGCGCGCCATGGTCGATGTGGCTTCGAACAGCAATTCGCCCTGTTCGGTCAGAATCAGGCCGCGGGCGTGGCGGTGAAACAGGGTCGTGCCAAGTGATTCTTCCAGGGCGCGGATCTGGCGACTGACCGCCGACTGGGACAGGTGCAGCGTGTCGCCGGCATGGGTCAAACTGCCCGCATCCGCAACCGCGTGAAATATCCTTAGCTTGTCCCAATCCATTCGTGTTACAATCCTGTCATAACGGCCATGCAGTTTTTGCAGACATTACGTTACAGCCGTTTACGCGGCATGACCATTATGTCAAGATTTTTGCTTTCATCGGTCAACAGTTCTGACCTATAATGCAAAGCAGCGCGCCACAAGGGAGGAACACCGCATGAGCAAGCAAGAATTTTCGCTGGCCGATCGTTACGATCTGACCAAATCGCAGGTTTTGCTGAACGGGACGCAGGCTTTGGTCCGGCTGATGCTGATGCAGGCGGCGCGCGATCAGGCGGCGGGTCTGAACACGGCGGGTCTGGTCACGGGCTATCGCGGGTCGCCCTTGGGGGGCGTCGATCTGCAAATGGCGCGCGAAACCAAACGGCTGGCGGCGGCGAATGTGCTGTTCCAGCCCGGCCTGAACGAAGATCTGGCCGCAACCGCGATCTGGGGCGCGCAGCAGGCCGAAATGCGCGGCGAAGGCAAATATGACGGCGTGTTCGGTCTGTGGTATGGCAAAGGTCCGGGCGTTGACCGGTCGGGCGATGTGATGCGCCACGCGAATATGGCCGGTTCGTCCCCGCATGGCGGCGTGGTGATGGCCATGGGCGACGACCACACCGGCGAAAGCTCGTCCGTGTTGCACCAATCGGATTGGGCGATGATTGACGCCTATATCCCGGTTCTGTCGCCCGCAGGCGTTCAGGAAATCTTGGATTACGGGTTGTATGGTTACGCCATGTCGCGCTTTGCGGGCGTCTGGACCGGCCTGAAAACCATGAAAGACACGGTCGAGGTGACCAGCGTTGTGGACGGCGACCCGTTCCGCCTGAAGTTTGTCACCCCCGAATTTGTTATGCCCGAAGGCGGGCTGAACATCCGCCCCGGCGACACCCCCGTCGCCCAAGAGGCGCGGATGATCGACTATAAACGCTTTGCCGCCGAGGCATTCGCCCGCGCCAACCGCATTGACCGTCAGGTCTGGGGTAAGCCGGGCGCGAAAATCGGCTTTGTCGCGGCGGGGAAAAACTGGCTGGATCTGGTCCATGCGCTGTCCCTGTTGGGCATTGATCAGGCCGAGGCCGAACGGCTGGGCATCACCACCTATAAGGTTGGGCAGACCTGGCCGCTGGACATGAAGTCTATGCAAGAATGGTCTGAAAACCTTGACCTAATTGTCTGCGTTGAAGAAAAACGCAAGATGATCGAGGTGCAGATCAAAGAGGCGATCTTTGACAGCCGCCACGGCCGCCGCATTCATGGCTGGAAACACGACCGCACGGGCGAAGAACTGTTCCCGACGCGCTATGCCCTGGACCCGGTGATTATCGCGCAGAAAATCGGCAACATCCTGATCGAAGAAGGCCGCGGCACCGACCAGATCCGCGCCGGGATCGACCGCCTGAACGATGTGCGCCGCAACGATAACGCACCTGAGATTGCGACGCGAACCCCTTGGTTTTGTTCGGGTTGTCCGCACAACACCAGCACGCGCCTGCCCGATGGCGCGCGCGCCTATGCCGGGATCGGCTGTCACTATATGGTGCAGTGGATGGACCGCGAAACCAACGGTTTCACCCAAATGGGCGGCGAAGGCGTGAACTGGGTCGGCGAAGCACCGTTCAGCACCAGAAACCATGTTTTTCAAAACCTTGGCGACGGAACCTATAACCATTCGGGGATTTTGGCGATCCGCGCGGCACTGGCTGCGGGAACGAACATCACCTATAAAATCCTGTATAATGATGCGGTTGCGATGACCGGCGGTCAGCCGAACGAAGGCGACCTGACCGCGCCGCAAATCGCGCGCGAACTGGTCGCCATGGGCGTGAACCCCGTCGTTGTCGTGTATGACGAAAAAGAAGACGTTGACCGCAAACAATTCCCCAGTGGCCTGCGTTTCGAAGAACGCGATAAGATGCTGAATGTTCAACAGGAATTGTCCACGGGAACAGGCGTCAGCGCGATTTTGTATATCCAGACCTGCGCCGCCGAAAAACGCCGTCGCCGGAAAAAAGGCGACTTCCCCGATCCCGACCGCCGCATCTGGATCAACCCCGAAGTTTGCGAAGGCTGCGGCGATTGCGGCGTGCAATCGAACTGTGTGTCGATCGTGCCGCTGGACACCGAACTGGGCCGCAAACGCCAGATCGACCAGTCGTCGTGCAACAAAGATTACAGCTGTGTCAAAGGCTTCTGCCCCAGCTTTGTATCGGTGCAGGGCGGCAAGCTGCGCAAACCCAAGGCCGAGGCGTTCGATCTGCCTGACCTGCCCACGCCCTCGCTGCCCGCGATCAACGGCACGCATAACGTCGTGATTACCGGCGTCGGCGGCACCGGCGTTGTGACCATCGGCGCGGTTCTGGCGCAGGCGGCGCATATGGACGGCAAGGGCGCGGGCCTGATGGAAATGGCCGGGCTGGCGCAAAAAGGCGGCGCGGTTCACATCCATCTGCGTCTGGCGAACCGCCCTGAAGATATTTCTGCCATCCGCGTTGCCGTGGGCGAAGCCGACTGCATCATCGGCGGCGATCTGGTCGTGACGGCGGGCGGCAAAACCATCGGGTTGATGACCCAAGGCCGCACCGGCGCCGTGGTGAACGATCACGAAATCATCACCGGCGACTTTACCCGGCTCCGTGATTTTCAGGTGCCGGCGGACCGGCTGAAACTGTCGCTGCAATCGCGGTTGCAGGATCGGGTCGCGTTCTTTGACGCCAGCGATCTGGCTCTGCGTATGCTGGGCGATTCGATCTATTCCAACATGCTGATGCTGGGGGCCGCGTGGCAACAGGGGCTGGTGCCGCTGTCACAGGACGCGATCCTGAAGGCGATTGAGCTGAACGGCGCCAAGGTGGCCGAAAATCAGCGCGCGTTTCAGATTGGCCGCTGGGCGATTGCCTTCCCGGACCAGATCGCGCGGCCTGCGGATGTGGCGACCTTGCCCGTTGATCCGGTGGATTATCGCGCCGACCGTCTGGTCGGGTATCAGAACGCGCGTCTGGCGAAGCGTTTCCGCAAGCTGGTTGATAAGGCCCCGGCGGAATTGCGCGACAGCGTGGCGCGCGGATATTACAAGCTGTTGGCCTATAAAGACGAATACGAAGTCGCGCGCCTGCATCTGACAACCGCTGATCGCGTGGCCGAATTGTGGGAAGGCGATGTGAAGCTGTCCTATCACCTTGCGCCGCCGATCATGGGTGGCACGGGCGCGGATGGCCGCCCGCCGAAACGCGAATTCGGGCCGTGGATGCTGCGCGGTTTCCGCGTTCTGGCTGCGCTCAAGGGGATTCGCGGCACGATCATCGACCCGTTCCGGTGGCACCCCGAACGCAAACGTGAACGTGATATGATCCGCGAATACGAAGCCGACATGGCCGAGGTTCTGGCTAAGGTCACGCCTGCCACCATGTCGGTGGCCCAAGAACTGGCCGAATTGCCGCTGACCGTGCGCGGTTATGGCCCGGTCAAGGACAAAGCCGCGGATGAGGCCGCCGAACGCCGCGCCGAATTGCTGGCGTGGTTCCGGGCCGGTGGTGCGCCCCGGCAAGAGGCCGCCGAATGATCTAAGTCATTTTCTTCTGTCGCGCGGTGTCTTACCACAGACCCGCGCAGGACAGGGGGATGTGATGGCGATTGGCGTTTTTGATTCGGGGCTGGGTGGTCTGACGGTGCATCAGGCGATTGCCGCGCGGTTGCCTGATCTGCCGCTGGTCTATCTGGGTGACAACGCGCACGCCCCCTATGGCGTGCGGACGCCGGACGATATTTACGACCTGACCTGTCAGGCCGTGACGCGGCTGTGGGACGAAGGATGTGATCTGGTCATTCTGGCCTGCAACACCGCTTCCGCCGCCGCTCTGCGCCGGATGCAGGAAAGCTGGTTGCCTGCGGATAAGCGCGTTCTGGGCGTGTTTGTCCCCATGATCGAGGCACTGACCGAACGCGCATGGGGCGACAATTCGCCGCCCCGTCGCGTCGCGGTCAGCAATGTGGCGCTGTTTGCGACGCCCGCCACCGTGGCCAGCCGTGCGTTTCAACGCGAACTGGCCTTTCGCGCCGTGGGGGTGGATGTCGAGGCGCAGCCCTGCGGCGGTGTCGTCGATGCCATTGAAATGGGTGACGAAATTCTGGCCGAGGCTTTGGTGACATCCCATGTCGAGGCCTTGCTGCGCCGGATGCCGCATCCCGAAGCCGCGATTTTGGGCTGCACGCATTACCCGCTGATGCAGGACGCGTTTCAGCGCGCTTTGGGTCCGCAGGTGCAGGTTTTCAGTCAGGCGGGGCTGGTCGCGGAAAGCCTGGCTGACTATCTTACACGCAGGCCCGAATTTATCGGTTCGGGAACGCAGTCGAAATATCTGACGACGGGCGACCCGGTGCGGGTGTCTGGCAAAGCCACGCAGTTTCTGCGCCGTCCGATCCAGTTTCAGGCTGCCTGACAGAAAGGGGCATGATATGGCCGGTATGAAATCACTGAAAAAACAACGCCGTATTCAGGTTATTGCCGGGGCGGCAATGGCCTTGGTCGTGGCGGCGGGGTTGATTGGTTACGGTTTCAGCGACGGGATTAACCTGTATCGGTCCCCGTCCCAAGTGGTGGAAACCACGCCCGATCCTGACGAATTTTTCCAACTGGGCGGGCTGGTCGTTGAAGGGTCAATCGTGAACCGTGATGGGGTCGAGTTTGATTTTGTGATCACAGACGGCGCCTATGAGATTCCCGTCAGCTATATCGGCCGTGACCCGCGCCCGGATTTGTTCAGCGAAGGGCAGGGCACAATCGCGAAAGGCTGGTATCGCAACGGCCGGTTCGAAGCGCGCGAGGTGCTGGCCAAACACGACGAAACCTATATGCCGCGCGAAGTGATTGACACGCTCAAGGCCACCGGCGTTTGGGAAGGCGATAAGCCAAACTCGTGACCGCGCGCAGGGTTAACGGGTCATTAACCATTTAGGCGCAGCTTGCCCCCGTCTTTGACCAAGGGGGCAGTATGCACAGCGTTGAACAGATCGCGCGCCACATCGTCGCGCGCGAAGGGGGGTATGTGAACGACCCCGACGATCCCGGCGGGGCCACGAAATACGGCGTCACCATCGGCACCATGCGCAGTCTGGGGATGGACCTGAACCGCGACGGGCGCATCGACGCCGCCGATGTGCGCGCCTTGACCCGCGCGCAGGCCGAACAGATTTTCGTTGAACATTACTTTCGCCGCCCGCGTCTGGCCGAATTGCCGGTCGCGGTGCAGGCCAGCGTGTTTGATATGTATGTGAATGCGGGGGCAAATGCGGTGAAAATCCTGCAACGGCTGGTCACCCGCATGGGGTTTCCCGCGCGTGATGACGGCGTGATCGGCCCGTTAACCATTGCGGCGGCGCAGGCAGCGGCCAAGGCGGCGCCGGATCATCTCGCCGACGCTTACGGCATTGCGCGGCGGAATTATTACTATGCCTTGGCCGATCAGCGCGTGGCCAGCCGCAAATATGCGCGCACCCGTCAGGGCGGCAAAGGCGGTTGGATCACACGGGCCGAGGAATTTATCAGCCCGCGTTACCACCTGACCGCCGCGCAGCATCGTGAAAGGACCGCAAAATGGGCATGATCAGCCGCATTATCGGCACCGCGCCGACCGTCACCGCCTTGGGCAGCGCCGTGACCGGCGTGGCCGAGGTCTTTACCGCAAACGCCACCCGCCGGATGGAGCTGGACGAACAAGCCTATGCCCATGCCATGACCCAGCACGGGCAGGAATTCATGATCGCAAGAGAGGGCTGGTTTGATATTTTTGTCAATGGCTTGAACCGGCTTCCTCGACCCATGTTGGCCTTGGGGACGATCGGGCTGTTCGTCTATGCCATGGCGGAGCCGACGGGCTTTGGCCTGCGCATGGCGGGGCTGCATCAGGTGCCGGAACCGCTGTGGTGGCTGCTGGGCGCGATTGTCGGGTTTTATTTCGGCGCGCGCGAAGCGCATCATTTCCGGCATCGCGTGGCGAAAACGCCCGAACCGGCACCCGAACCCGAACCGGTGACGCCGGGCGATAACTTCAACGATAACGCGGCCTTGCGCGATTGGGCCGCCAGCCTGCGCCGTTAGGACGCACGCAAAACTGATCACGCAGGGCGAAGGGGGACTTTCGCCCCGCGACCGTGTTCCCTATGGTGCAACCCAGCCGGAGGTTGCCCTGATGATCGTCGAATTTGGCCATTTTGCCCTGATCCTTGCGTTGATGGTGGCGCTGTTTCAATCCACCGTGCCGCTGATTGGCGCGGCAAAGGGGTGGCAGGGCTGGATGGACAGCGCCCGCCCCGCCGCTATGGCGCAGTTGCTGCTGATGATCGTGTCCTTCGGCGCGCTGACCTATGCCTTTGTTGTGTCAGACTTTTCGGTGCGGCTGGTTTACGAAAACTCGCATACGGCGAAACCGATGCTGTATAAAGTCAGCGGCGTTTGGGGCAACCACGAAGGGTCGATGCTGCTGTGGGTGCTGATCCTGGCGCTGTTTGGGGCGGCGGCGGCGGCGTTTGGCGGCAATCTGCCGCCCACGCTGCGGGCGCGCGTTCTGGCGGTGCAGGCGTCAATTAGCGTGGCTTTTTATGCCTTTATCATCTTTACCTCGAATCCGTTCTGGCGGATCGCAGAACCGGCCTTTGACGGGCGCGACCTGAATCCGCTGTTGCAGGATCCCGGTTTGGCGTTTCACCCGCCGTTTTTGTATTTGGGCTATGTCGGGCTGTCGATGGCGTTCAGTTTCGCCATCGGTGCGCTGATCGAAGGCCGCGTGGACGCCGCATGGGGCCGCTGGGTGCGCCCGTGGACCTTGGCCGCGTGGGTGTTTCTGACCATCGGCATCGCGCTTGGGTCGTGGTGGGCGTATTACGAACTGGGCTGGGGCGGGTTCTGGTTCTGGGATCCGGTGGAAAACGCGTCCTTTATGCCGTGGTTGCTGGCCGCCGCGCTGCTGCATTCCGCCATCGTGGTGGAAAAACGCGAATCGTTGAAAAGCTGGACGATGTTGCTGGCGATCATGGCGTTCGGATTTTCGCTGATCGGCACGTTCATCGTGCGGTCGGGGGTGATTACATCCGTCCACAGCTTTGCCAGCGACCCGGAACGGGGTGTGTTTATTCTGGCGATTCTGGCGTTTTTCGTGGGCGGGGGGCTGACGCTTTACGCTGCGCGCGCGTCGGAAATGACGGCCAAGGGCGTGTTCGCACCCATATCCCGCGAAGGCGCATTGGTGCTGAACAACGTGCTGCTGGCCGTGTCGGCCTTTGTGGTGTTTATCGGCACGATCTGGCCACTGGTCGCGGAGCTGGTCTGGGATCGGCGGCTGTCGGTCGGCCCGCCCTTCTTTAACCAAGCCTTCACGCCGTTCATGATCGCCTTGGCGATTGCGCTGCCATTCGGGGCGATCATGCCGTGGAAACGCGGGTCACTCGGCGCGGCGTTCCGCCCGCTGCGCGGCGCGCTGGTCCTGACCGCCGCCACCTGTCTGCTGATCTGGTCGGTCTCGACCGGGCGTTCGGCCATTGCGATCATCGGCGCGGGTCTGGGCGCGTGGCTGGTGTTCAGCGCGGGCGCGGAATTGCTGTTCCGCACGGGAAAATCGGGGCTGTCGCGCCTGTTCCGCCTGCCGCGCGCCGATTGGGGCAAAGCGATTGCGCATGGCGGTTTGGGCATCACCTTTATCGGCGTGTCCCTGTTGATCGCGTGGGAGGTCGAGGATGTCCGCGTCGCCCAGATCGACGCCCCCTTTACCGTCGCGGGCTATGACATCACCCTGCGTTCCGTGGATGAGGTGCAGGGGCCGAACTATATCTCCACCATGGCGACGCTGGACGTGGCGCAAAACGGGCGCGCGGTCGCGACACTGACCCCGGAAAAGCGCGTTTACCCCGTCCAAGGTATGCCCACGACCGAGGCCGCGATCAATAACGGCTTTTTCCGCGACGTGTATCTGGTCATCGGCGATCCGCAACCGAATGGCGGCTGGGCGGTGCGCACCTATATCAAGCCCTTTGCCAACTGGATTTGGGCCGGGTCGATCCTGATGGCTTTGGGTGGTTTGGTCAGCCTGTCGGATCGTCGGTATCGCGTGGCCGCCGGAGCCGGTCGCCGCGCGCGTGGCGTGGGGGTGCCTGCGGAATGAAGCGTCTGATTTTAACTCTCGGCCTGATATTTGCCCTGATTCCAGCAGCTTGGGCCGTGCAACCGGACGAAGTTCTGGACGATCCCGTGCTGGAATCCCGCGCCCGCCAGATTTCGCAGCATCTGCGTTGCCCGGTCTGTCAGGGTGAAAATATCGACGAATCGAACGCGCCGGTCAGCCGTGATCTGCGGCTTTATGTGCGCGAACGGCTGGTTGCGGGCGACACAAACGCGCAGGTGATGGATAACGTCGTGACGCGGTTTGGCGAATTTGTGCTGTTTGAACCGCGCCCGACGGGGGGCAACCTGATCCTGTATCTGGCCGGTCCGGTCGCGGCGATCATCGCGGCGCTGTCGGCGTGGCTGTTTCTGCGCGGGCGGGCGCGGGCATCCGCCGCGCCGGTCGCGCGTCTGACGGATGACGAACAGCGCCGTCTGGATGATATTATGCGCGGGAATTGACGGGGGGATCGCATGACCGAAACCATTGATTTTACGGTGAACGGCGGTATTGCAACGCTGACCCTGAACCGGCCTGCGGTAATGAACGCGCTATCCAGCCAGATGCGCGCGGATATTACGCAGGCGTTAACCAATCTGCCCGATGCGGTGCGCTGCGTCGTCATCACCGGGGCGGGGCGCGCCTTTTGTTCGGGTCAGGATTTGACCGACGCGGCGGCGGCGGCCGATATTGGCGGCACGCTGCGGCGTGAATATGAACCGATGTTGCGCGCGATTATGGATTGCCCCGTGCCGGTCATCGCGGCGGTGAACGGAGTCGCGGCGGGGGCGGGTGCCAATCTGGCACTGGCCGCCGATCTGGTCGTCGCGACCGAGAGCGCCAGCTTTGTTCAGGCGTTTACGCGGATCGGGCTGATTCCGGATGCGGGCGGAACCTGGGTCATTCCGCGCATGGTTGGCGCGCAACGCGCCATGGGTATGATGATGCTGGCCGATCCCGTTCCGGCGCGTCAGGCCGCAGACTGGGGCATGATCTGGCAGGTGCTGGCGGATGATGACTTTGCGGATGGCGTGGATCGTCTGGCGCAGCGGATCGCGCAGGGACCGACCGCCGCGCTGCTGTCCGTGCGTCAGGCCGTGCGCGCGTCGTTCAACAACGACCTGACCGCGCAACTGGCGTTAGAGGCTGACCTGCAAAGCCGCGCCGGGGCCAGTGCCGACTTTGCCGAAGGGGTGGCGGCGTTTCTGCAAAAACGCCCTGCGCGTTTTACCGGGCGTTAAGAAATCTGGGCAAAGCGCGGCTGTTCGGTGCGGTTATCGAAAAACGGCACCGTTGCGGGAACCGGCAGGGCGGCGTCATGCGGCACTCCGGCCACCAGCTGCGCCAGTTCGGCCAGAACCACCTCGGTAATAAAGGGCAGGTTCAGGGCGCGCGCATCTGCCAGCGGCACCCAATGCAGATGGGAAAGTTCGTCGCAGGCACGGCTGAAATCGTCCGCGTCCACCGACAAACGCGCGGCATCGGCGGCAAAGAAAAACGCATCAAACCGGCGCGGACGGCCCGGCGGGGTAATCGCGCGGAACACAAAGCTCAGCGCCGATGCGTCGGGGGCCAGTCCGCTGTTTTGATAGCCCGCGCAATGGGCGGGCGCGTCACTGGGCTGGCCGATCAGCAGGCCGGTTTCCTCGGCCAGTTCGCGCAGGGCGGCGGCGGCCACGGCGTCGGGGTTGATCGGATGATCGCCGCGCTGTTCGGTTAACAGCCGGTCGCGATGCACCTGCGCCAAGGGACGCGACAGGGGCAGGTCGCCGTCATCGGCATCAACCGCGCCGCCCGGAAACACGAATTTCGACGGCATAAAGGCCGCCGCCGCACCGCGCATTCCCATCAGGACCGACACGCCTTCGGGCTGGCGGCGCAACAAAATAATGGTCGCCGCGTTGCGAATTTGCTGTTTGGGATCAATGGTCACGATGCCACCCCCGACCCCGTCGGCCCGCCAAATCCGTGCATCCGCCGCGCCCATTGGAACCCGATCATCCCGCCCTTGAGCACCGGCAGCAGCGCCAGCGACAGCGCGACACAGCCAATCCCAAAGGTCGCAATCATGGTAAACGCACCCGGACGCCACGCCATATAGGACGCCAGCAACAGCGGCGCCATGATATGCGACACAATCAGGATCGTCAGATAGGCCGGCCCGTCATCGGCGCGCTGATGGTGCAGGGCTTCGTTGCAGTCGGGGCAGTGATCCGCGACCTTCAGATAGCTGGTGAACATCCGCCCCTGACCGCAGGCCGGACAGCGCCCGACCGCGCCGCGCAACAAGGCCGGTTTTGTCGGGCGGTCATTTGTGATTTGGGGTGCCGTCATCGTCAGCCTGCGTAAATGTGGTGTCGCCCATTATTGCGGTATTTCATCGCGCCCCGCCAGTTTGTTTTGCACCATCAGGCGGCACATTTTGAATTTGACACCCGAACCTGATTGCGCCCCAGCGATTTCGCCAGACGCAGCGCCTGATCGGCCTGCTCGACGACGGCATCAACGGCCTGTTGGGCGTCGGGATGATGGTCGCACAGCGCCACGCCGATCGACAGCGTCACATGGATGCGCCCACCCCCCGATCCGGGGGCCAGATCGACGGCGCGCCCACCCACAGCGTGGCGCAAGGTTTCGGCCAGTTGCAGCGCCTGCGCCGGTGTCACATCGGGCATGGCGATCAGAAATTCTTCCCCGCCAAGGCGCGCGGTCAGCGCCCGTCGCCCGGCTGTGGCATCGATTCGACGGGCGATCTCGACCAGAACCTGATCGCCGGCGGCGTGGCCATAGCGGTCATTCACCAGTTTGAAGTGATCCAGATCGACCACCAGAACCGCCACGCGCTGCGTCGCGGATTGGACCATCTGCACCAGTCCGGGCAGGGCATAGCGGCGGTTTCGCAATCCCGTAAGCGGGTCGGTCATGGCCCATTCGCGGTCGCGCGCGGCCTCGGCCCGGCGATGATCGTTCGAGGTTTTGCGCCCCAGCTGCCGGCGCAACGCAACCGCCGTGTCACGACTGCGCGGCCAGTCCAGATCGACCACATCCCCCGCGCCCAGATCCAGGGCAATCGCCGCCAGATCGTCGCGCTCCGGCGGCGTCGCAATCACAAAGGCCGAATGACGCGATCCGGGCCGCGAGCGCAGTTCCGACAACAAGCGCAGTCCATGGCTGCGGCCGTCAATCTCGGCCGCGATCAGATAGAGGTCGGTGGTGTCCCCCGAGGCGGCGGTTTGCAGCGTTTCATCCGGCGTTGCGATGGTAAACCGCCACGGCAGTTCACCCGCCAGCATCTGCCGCCACCGAAGCGCGCGGGCCACGCAATCCCCCACCAGCGTCACCGACGGGTTGTGATGCTGAAAACCCGCGCCATGTTCCGCCATGCCGCGCGGCAAATCGCAATCGCGCAGCAGGCCCCGGATGCGCGCCAACAGCATCTGATCATTGATGTTGGGGTCCAGAACCGCCGCCGCACCGCTGTTCAGCGCGTCGCCGCGATCGGTCGCGGATGCCAGCATGACCACCGGCACCGTGGCGGTATCGGGCGCCGCCATGATCGCGGCGCAGATATCGGACGGGCGGGCATCGGGCAGGTCGCGCCCCAGAATCAACAGGTCGGGCTGAAAATCCCGCATCATTTCCAACACCTGCGCCGCGTCACGCGCCACGGCCACATGATAACAGGCCGCTGCCAGCCTGACCTTTAAGGTGATGCGGGTTGTGGGGTTGCCATCCGCCACTATGATACGCGCCGTCATTCGGACGATCCTCTGTTTGTCAGGTGGTAGTCATTCCACAAAATCGTTAACAAACCGTTTAGAAGCATCCTGTTGTGAAAGAATTTCCTATGGCCTATTCCGCAACCCAGGCGCAGGGGTTGGGCGTCGATCTGTTGCTGCATTTGCTGCAAGACCCTGATCTGACTGGGCAATTTCTGGCCCAGACGGGTGCCGATCTGGCGGATCTGCGCGCTATGGCCCGCGATCCGCACGCGGTTGTGAACCTGCTGGATTTCTTTATCGAACAGGACGAACGCCTGCTGGCCGCCGCCGCCCAGCTGGGCCATAAACCCGCCGATATCGTGGCCGCGCGCACGGTGCTGGCCGGTCCCGGCAGTTTCGGCTGGGATGCCGACTGACCCAATTCGATAAGATTTTAAGCGTTTTCCCGGCGGGTGTTACGGCTTTGTTTACCGAATCCGGCTAGGACTGGTCCCGACAGAAAGGTGGACCATGAACAGACTTGTCGGGCGCGCAATCGAAGAATTCATCAAGAATAACTACGGCGATGCGCTGTGGCAGAAAGCGGTCAACCCGTCCTATGCCCCCGCGCATGACGTGGCGCGAATCGCGGGGCTGGAAACGCTGGCGACGGCGGCCTGTCTGCTGAACAAACCCGGCGCGGAACTGTCCGAAGATTTCGGCGCCTGGCTGGCTCGGCTGGAACCGGTGCGCCGGCTGTTGCGGTTTTCGGGGCGCGATTTCATCGACTTTTTGCTGAGCCTTGAGGAACTGCCCGACCGCGTCCGGCTGATCGCGGTGGGTCTGGCCTTTCCCAAACTGCGCGTGTTTCGGGTCAGCGGTCAATTCGTCACCCTGACGGTCGAGGAAAGCACGACCGCCTGGACTCCGGTGCTGGCGGGGGTTGTTCGCACGATGGCCGATGACTTTGGCGCATTGGGGCTGATCCAGTCCATCGGGTTTCAGGTGCATGTTCAGGTCTTGGATGACAGCTTTAGTTCGGGTCGGGATTTCCGCATCTGCGGGTCAGAGGCAACGGTTTCATAATGATGATTTCAAAAAACGGGGTCTGCCTGTCGGTGCAGACATTGCAAACGGTCCTGCCCATGCATATGGCGGTTGATCCCGACGGCACGGTGCACAGCATCGGCCCCTTGCTGGCAAAATTCACCCCAGCTGCGGGCCATATCAGCCGGATGGTCAGCAACGCCCGACCGACGCGAAATCAGGATATTATGGCCGATATCCGCCGTGCTGCGGACAAAGGCGACCGTCTGTTTCTGCGCCCGGTGGGGGGCAATCTGACCCTGCGTGGACATGCCGCGAATGTGGCCAACGGGTCGATTCTGGTGAATTTGGGCTTTGGTCTGGGACTGCGCGATGCGGTGCGGCAGGGGCAGCTGACGGATGGCGATTTTGCGCCGTCGGATTTGGCTATGGAGTTTCTGTTTCTCTTTGAGGCGAACCGCGCCGCCTTGGCCGAATTGTCAAATTTCACCTCGCAACTGGAACGCGCGCGCGCCGCGGCCTTAGATGAGGCGCTGACCGACCCGCTGACCGGGTTAACCAACCGGCGGGGCTTGGAAAACGCGCTGAATATGGCCCTGCATGCGTCCAACAGCCATGAGGCGGTTCCGTTCGCTTTGGCGCATCTGGATTTGGATAACTTCAAGGCGGTGAACGACACGCTGGGCCATGCGGCTGGTGACGACATGCTGCGTCAGGTGGCCGAGGTGTTGCAGGGTGCCGTGCGCGGAGCCGATACGGCGGCACGGATTGGCGGCGACGAATTTGTGTTGATTCTGCGCGACATGGACACCCCCCATGAGCTTGACCGGCTGACGCAGCGCATCATTAGCGCGATCAACAACCGTGCGGCGGCGAATATGGGCTATCCGCCGGTATCGGCCAGTATTGGGGTGGTTCTGTCTTGCGGATATGGCCCGGATGCGGCGGAATGTATGCTGTCCGATGCGGATGACGCGCTGTATCAGGCCAAACGGGCAGGGCGCAGCCGCGCGGTGATTGTGCCGCCGAAACATGGTTAACCTTTACTTTTCCGGCGCGGGCGACCATCTGAAGGGCACGATTCAGAGGCGGATGTGATGCGGTATGACCTTCCTTTGGCGCTGCCGGGGCAGCGGATCGGGCTGCTGGGCGGATCGTTTGATCCCGCCCATAGCGGCCATGTGCTGATCAGCCGGGTTGCGCTGCGTCGGTTCGGGCTGGACCGGCTGTGGTGGCTGGTCTCGCCGGGCAACCCGCTGAAAACGCACGGGCCTGCGCCGATGGAGGATCGCATTGCAGCGGCGCGCGCGATCCTGCACGACCCGCGCGTGATTGTGACGGGGATTGAACAGCGCCTTGGCACCCGCATGACCGCCGACACAATCGCGGCGTTGCAGGGCCTCTATCCCGGGGTTCGGTTTGTGTGGCTGATGGGGTCGGATAATCTGGTGCAGTTTCACGAATGGGACCGCTGGCACGACATTGCCGCACGGGTGCCGATTGGCGTTTTGGCACGCCCCGGTTCGCGCATGGCCGCGCGGTTTTCGGTGACGGCGCGGATGCTGGCCGATGCGCGTGTCCCAGAGGCCGAGGCGCGCAGTCTGGCGATGCGCTCGCCCCCTGCCTGGGTGCAGATCAACCTGCCGATGTCGGATGAATCATCAACGCGGATCCGGCAGGAACGGGGGGCAACATGATTTCACGGCGGTTGTTTTTGGGCGGTGTGATTGCCGCGCCCGTCACGGCTTGGGCCGATCCGCTGGCGATGCGTCCGCCCCTGCGGCCCGTGCCGTCGCCGGATCAGGTGCTGGCGCGGGCGGGACTGCGCGGGATCGTCAGCTATGCCGTTTTGCCGCTGCGAGGCGATGCGCTGTTGCGTGACGCCGACACGCCCCTGCCGCCCGCCAGCACGCTGAAGGCATTGACGGCGATGTATGTTCTGGACCGGTTGGGGGCCGCGCATCGGTTCCGCACGCGGGTTTTTCTGGCGGGGGATGCTCTGATTTTGGCGGGCGGCGGCGATCCGGTGCTGTCCACCGATGATCTGGCGGTGCTGGCCGCTGATATCGCGCCGCGCTTGCGGGACACCCCGCCGCGCCGGTTTCTGGTCTGGGGCGGAGCCTTGCCGCAACTGACGCAGATTGCGCCGGAACAGGCGGCGCATTTGCCCTATAACCCCTCGATTTCGGGGATGATGCTGAATTTCAACCGCGTGCATCTGGGCTGGCGCGCGCGCGGCACCGATCTGACGGTCGAGGCGCGGGCCGCACGTCACACCCCGCGCGCCTTTACCATTAACGCAGCGGCGGCGGATCATGGCGATCTGTTTCGGTATCGCGCGGATGAGGCGCGCGAATACTGGACCGTTTCGCGCGCGGCCATGGCGCAGCCGGGCAGCCGGTGGTTGCCGGTGCGCCTGCCCGCCGTTTACGCGGGCGATGTGTTTCAAACGCTGTGCCGCGCGCAGGGGCTGGCACTGCCTGCGCCCGAAATCACCCGCGACCCGCCCCAAGGCGTTGAAATCGCATATCATACCAGCCCGGAAACCGGTATCCTGCTGCGCGACATGTTGGAGTTTTCAACCAACATCACGGCCGAGGCTTTGGGCCTCTACGCCAGCGGCGCGGCGGATTTAGGCGCGTCTGCGGCGGCGATGCAGGCGTGGCTGGGACCGGTGGCCAGCGGCCTGCATCTGGCCGATCATTCCGGCCTGTCGGAGGCCAGCCGCGTGACGGCGCGCGACATGGCGGCGGTGATGCAGGGGCCGGGGCGCGAATTGGGGATCGCGGCCCTGCTGCGGCAAACGCGTTTGCCGGATGATGGGCCGCTGGCCGCACAGGTGGCATCAAAATCAGGGACGCTGAATTTCGTATCAAATCTGGCGGGTTATGTGACCGCACCAGATGGCGGCAGCGCGGCCTTTGCCCTGATTTGCGCCGATCCGGCGCGGCGTGCGGCAGCGATTGGGCAGGAAAATCCGGCGGGCGTCGTCAGCTGGACCCGTCAGGCGCGCGCGCTGCATCGGGATTTGTTAACCAGTTTCGCAGCAAAGCTTTAGACGGTCAGATGACGCACCCGCGCCGACAATTCGATCGCCGCCGCATGCAGGCGGGAAATGTTCAGCTGATGCCGGATTTCGGCCAGCATCTCGGCCTCGGTTTCGTCCAGATGGGCATCCGCCGCCGCCACATCACAGGCCAAGGCATAGGCGGTTTCATACAGCTTTTCCGGCAGTCCATCCAGAATCAGACCAAACAGGGCGTCCAAGCCTTCTTCTTCCTCGAACAGGGTCATGACGGTTTGACTGACGGCGCGAATTCGGTCCTGATCATAGGTCGCAAAGACCGGCGCGTGATCGACCATGCGCTGAATCGCGACCAATTCCGACATATGCATGGTCGCATTCGACGCCGACACAGCGACCATCACCGCGACCAAAGCATCGCACGGGGACAAAGAGGGCAGTTCAACGGTCATGGGCGGCTCCTTTCACCACGCCAGATTATTGACGATGCGCGCCCGTTTCAATAAGCCGACCCCACCACAATCAGGAGATTTGCGATGACCACCTTGCGCGATGCCGCGATGACGTCGAAGGCTTGGCCGTTCGAAGAGGCGCGCCGGGTGCTGAAACGCTATGAAAAGAAAGACCCGGCCAAGGGCTATGTCCTGTTTGAAACGGGTTACGGCCCGTCCGGCCTGCCGCATATCGGCACCTTTGGCGAGGTGGCGCGCACCACGATGATCCGCCGCGCCTTTGAAATGATTTCCGATATTCCGACGCGTCTTTTTTGTTTTTCCGACGATATGGACGGCATGCGCAAAGTGCCGGAAAACGTCCCGCAACAGGACATGTTGCACAAAAACCTGCAATTGCCGCTGACGGCGGTTCCCGATCCTTTTGGTGAATATAACAGCTTTGGCGATCATAATAACGCCATGCTGCGCCGGTTTTTGGATACGTTCGGGTTTGAATATGAATTCATCAGCGCGACTGAATTTTATAAATCCGGTCAGTTTGACGAAACGCTGATGCGGGCGACCGAAAAATACGACGATATTATGGCGGTGATGTTGGCATCGCTGCGCGAAGAACGGCAGCAAACCTATTCCTGTTTCCTGCCGATCAGCCCGACCACGGGCCGCGTTCTGTATGTGCCGATCAAAAACATCGACCCGCGCGCCGGCACGATCACCTTCGACGACGAAGACGGCACGGAAACCACGCTGCCCGTGACCGGCGGGAATGTGAAATTGCAGTGGAAACCGGACTTTGGCGCTCGTTGGGCGGCTCTGGACGTTGATTTTGAAATGTATGGCAAAGACCACAGCACAAATACGCCGATTTACGACCGTATTTGTGAAATTCTGGGCGGGAAAAAGCCGGAACATTTCACCTATGAACTGTTTTTGGATCAGCACGGCCAGAAAATCAGTAAATCAAAAGGCAATGGGTTGTCGATTGATGAATGGCTGACCTATGCCGCAACGGAAAGCCTGTCGTATTTCATGTATCAAAAGCCGAAAACGGCAAAGCGCATGTATTTCGACGTTATCCCCAAGGCGGTTGACGAATATCATCAGCAATTGCGCGCCTATCCGGCGCAAAACCCGGATCAGCAATTGGCAAACCCGGTTTTTCATATTCACAGCGGGCAGGTGCCGACGTCCGATATGGTGGTGCCGTTTCAAATGTTGCTGAATCTGGCATCGGTGGCCGGGGCCAGCGACAAAGACGGGCTGTGGGGATTCATCCGCCGTTATGCGCCCGAGGCAACGCCGGAAACGCATCCGGGACTGGATCAGGCGGCGGGTTTTGCCGTGCGCTATTTCACCGATTTCGTCGCGCCGACGCGCCAATTCCGCGCCCCGACCGATGCCGAACGAACCGCGATGCAGGATCTGGCCGACCGTCTGGCGGCGTGGGATCAACCCGCCGATGCCGAGGCGTTGCAGTCGATGGTCTTTGCCGTGGGCAAAGATCACGGTTACGAAAACCTGCGCGATTGGTTCGCGGCGCTGTATCAGGTGCTGCTGGGTGCTGATCAGGGGCCGCGTTTTGGCGGGTTCGTCGCGCTCTATGGTGTTGATGAAACACGCGAATTGATCGCGCGCGGTCTGCGTGGGGAACTGGCCGGGGCGTAATTACGCCTGCGGCTGGTTGGTTAACGCATCAAGGTGCCGATGGGTCAGGATGACGCCATCGGCGGCCTCGAACTCGGCGCCCAGATCACGGGCCAGCCCACGCATCCCGTGATTGTTTTGCAAAAACGACATATGCAAATCCGCGATCCCGATGCGGCGCGCGGCCAAGGTCGCGGACAGGACCAGCAATTTGCCAAAGCCTTCGTGCTGCCAATCGCGTTCAACGGAAATGGCGATTTCGGCGTTGTCGCGATTGCCGCTGAACAGCAATTCCGCCACACCGCGCAGCGTCCCATCCACAAAAACGCCGAACATCAACACGTTATGCCAATCCAAGCCATTGGAATAGGCGCGCACGCGGTCGTCATCCATCCGGTGATGAAACCGTGAAAAACGGTCGCTGTCGGACAGGCGCAACAGGTGGTCGATGTGCTGGGGTTGATCATGCGGGGTCAGGCCGCGCAGTTCAACCCGGCGGTCGGTGGTTAACGCGCGCCCGCGCGGTTCACCGTAGAAAATGCGGCGCAGAAATGACATGGCATCACCATCGGGTTACGCGCGTTAAATAGGACAGAAAACCTGACCAATCAAGCGGGCATATCGCCGCATCAGCGATAGCCCTGCGCCTGCAATTCGAACAATTCGCGGTAACGCCCTGATGCGGCGATCAATTCGTCATGGCTGCCCTGCGATTCAACGCGACCATTTTCCAGCATGATGATCCGGTCGGCCATGCGCACCGATGAAAAACGATGCGAAATCAACAGGGCGGTTTTGCCGGTCATCAGGTCTTTGAACCGCTGAAACACCTCATATTCGGCGCGGGCGTCCAGTGCGGCGGTCGGTTCGTCCAGAATCAGCAGCTGCGCGTCACGCATATAGGCGCGGGCAATCGCCAGTTTCTGCCATTCCCCGCCTGACAGGTCCAAGCCATGCGCGAATCGTTTGCCGACCATTTGGTCATAGCCGCCGGGCAGGCGCGCGATCACCTGATCGGCCAGACCGCGTTCGGCGGCGGCGCGAATACGCGGGCGGTCGTCGCGCGCGTCAATGCGACCGGTGGCGATGTTATCCGATGCCGTCAGTGAAAACCGCACAAAGTCCTGAAAAATAACGCCAATACTGTCGCGCAACTGGTCCAGATCATAGTCGCGCAGATCGCGCCCGTCCAGCGTAATGCGCCCTTCGTCGGGGTCATAGAGCCGCGCCAGCAGCTTAACGATGGTCGTTTTGCCCGCGCCGTTTTCGCCGACCAAGGCGACGGTTTCCCCGGCGGTCAGGTCAAAGCTCATCCCGCGAATCGCCCACGCATCGCGCCCCGGATAGCGGAATCCGACATTTTCAAACCGAAAGCCCTGACGGATGGGGTTCGGAACGGGCAGGGCGTCGGGCGGGCTGTCGATCCGGGGTTTTTCGGTGAAAAACCGAAACAAATCATCCAGATACATTGCCTGACCGGCCATGTTGGAAAAGGCGTTCAGCAACCCTTCGATCAGGCCGCGCAGGCGCAGAAAGCTGCCCGACAAAAACGTCAGATCGCCAATCGACAGCCCGCCGGTCAGCGCCTGCGCCACGATCCAGACAAAGGCCCCGTAATAAGCCAGCGTGCCAACCGCCGTCAGCACCGCCATCACCGACAATTGCCGCGCCTGAATCGCGCGGTTTTCGACGTAAAACCGTCGCGCCAGCGTCAGGTATCGGTCGCGCAGGAATGGGTTGAGGCCGAAAATCTTCACCTCTTTTGCGGTCTCGGCACTGGCGCCGATCATGCGCAGATAATCGCGTTCCCGCCGGTCATGCGCGCGCCGGAAATTCAGGGCATAGCTTTGCGCGTTAAAGTGCATTTCCCCAAACAGCGACGGGATCAGCGCGACCGCCAACAGCACCACCAGCCACGGATTGTAGATCACCAAGCCCACGGCAAAGCTGGCGACGGTCACGGCGTCCTGCATCTGGCCCATGATCTGATTGACCAGCGGGATGCGGCCCATCGTCTGACGCCGCGCGCGGTCCAGACGGTCCTGAAACCCCGCGTCCTCGAACGTGGCCAGATCCAGACGCGCGGCGTGGTCCATCAGCCGGGTAGAGATGGCGATGACCAGCTTTTCCTGCAACAGCGTGTCGGTAAAGCTGACCAACCGGCCCAGAATATCCTGCGCCAAGGCCAGACCCAATTCGATCACGACCAGCCAGATCAGCGGCGCGGCCAGCCCGCTGGTCCACCACCCGGCCAGATCGCCCGGCGCGTCGGGCAGCGCCGACAGCGCCAGCACCGTGTCGATGATCAGCTTGCCGACCCACAGCATCGCCACCGGCATGACCGCCCGGCACAGACGCAGCACGATCATGGCCAGCGTCAGCCCCGCACTGGCCTGCCAGACCATGCGCAAAAAGGGCGGGATGTTCTTCAGCGCCGCCCAGCGTGCGGAATAGCTGGGCGCGGTTGGGTCGGGCCGCATCAGGCGGTCGCGGCCTCGGGGGTTAGCTCGGCTTGGGTCAGGGGGCCGGGGAAATGGCAGGCGACCTGATGGCCGTCACCGCGCAGAGGCGGCGCCGATTGCGCACATTCCGCCGCCGCGCGCGGGCAGCGGGTGCGGAACACACAACCCGAAGGCGGAGACAGCGGCGACGGCAAATCGCCCCGCAGCGGAACGACGGTTTTCGCGGCCTCGACCACCGGATCGGGGACGGGAACCGCCGACAACAGCGCCTGCGTATAGGGGTGCTGCGGATCGGCATAGAGATCATCGGACGACGCGATCTCCATCACCTTGCCCAGATACAGCACCATCACCCGGTCGCTGATATGTTTCACAACCGACAGGTCATGCGCGATAAAGACCAGCGACAGCCCCAGTTCTTTTTGCAAATCAATCAACAGGTTGATGACCTGCGCCTGAATCGACACATCAAGCGCCGACACCGGTTCGTCGCAGATAATCAGTTTGGGCTGCACGATCAGCGCGCGGGCAATGCCGATCCGCTGACACTGGCCGCCCGAAAATTCATGCGGGTAACGGTTGATCTGGTTCGGCAGCAGGCCGACCTTTTCCATCATTCCCTTGACGCGGGTTTTCACCTCGTCCCGCGACAGGCCGGGGTGATGCGTGGTCAGCGGTTCGGCGATGATCTGGCCCACGGTCATGCGCGGATTCAGCGACGCCAAGGGGTCTTGGAACACCATCTGAATATCGCTGCGGTATTTCATCATCTGGCTGGCCGACAGCGACAAGAGGTCGCGCCCGTCGATCCATTCCGCCTGACCCGATGCCGGGACCAGCCCGATCAGCGCACGGGCCAGCGTGGATTTGCCACAACCGGATTCGCCGACAACGCCCAGCGTTTCGCCGGGGTTCAGCGTGAAATCCACCCCTCCCACGGCGTGCAGCGCGCGGGGTTTGGTCCACGGCATGTCACCTTCGCGGCGGATGTGAAAGGTCACGCGCAGATCGCGCACATCAAGCAATGGCTTAGTCATGGCTGTCCACCTTGCTGGGGGTTCCGGCAACGCCTGCGCCGGCCACGGCGCCGCGCGGAATGGCCTGTTCGGTCGGTGCATCGCCATCGGCCACAGGGTCGGCATCGGGCAGTTGCGCCGCCAGACGACGCGCGGTCACATCGGCGATCGAGGCATGACAGGCCCGCGCGCGGCCCGGCGCAAATTCGGTCAGAACCGGGTCTTGCGTGTCGCAGGGACCGTGACGATAGGGGCAGCGCGGTTCAAACGCACAGCCTGCGGGCGGGCGAGACATATTGGGCGGCGATCCGGGAATGGCGCGCAATTGGTCGTCGTCCTGATCCACACGCGGGATCGCGTCCAGCAAGCCTTGGGTATAGGGATGGGTCGGTTCGGCAAAGATCGGACCCACCGGCCCGGTTTCCCGCACGCGCCCGCCATACATCACCGCGACCCGTTCGCATGACCCGGCAACCACGCCCAGATCATGCGTGATCAGGATCATCGCCATGCCGAAATCGCGTTGCAGATCGGCCAGCAGGGCCATGATCTGCGCCTGAACCGTCACGTCAAGCGCAGTGGTCGGTTCGTCCGCAATCAACAGACGCGGGCGGCACAGCAGCGCCATGGCGATCATCACCCGCTGCCGCATCCCGCCCGAAAATTCATGCGGATAGAGCCGCACCCGCCCCTTGGCGTCGGGGATTTTCACCGCGTCCAGCATCTGCACGGATTCGGCCACGGCCTGACGCTGGCTGATGCCTTTGTGCAGGGTCAGCACCTCGGCCATCTGGTCGGCCACCCGCATATAGGGGTTCAGGCTGGTCATCGGATCCTGAAAGATCATGGCGATCTGTTCGGCCCGGATTTTGTTCAGCACCTTGGGCGGGGCGTTCAGGATTTCCTGCCCGTCGAATGTGACGCTGCCCGTGGCGCGGCCGTTGCGGGCCAGAAGGCCCATGATCGAAAACGACAATTGCGATTTGCCGCTGCCGGATTCGCCCACAATGCCGATGGTTTCCCCGGCCTGAACCGACAGGTTGACGTTGTTAACGGCGCGCACTTCGCCGTCATTGGTTTGAAAGCGGACCGACAGATCGGTGATGTCCAGCAAAGCCATGTCAGCGATCCTTCGGGTCAAGCGCATCACGCAGGCCGTCGCCTACAAAGAAAAAGCCAAACAGCGTGATGACAAAGAAAAACAGCGGAAAGGCCAGTTGCCACAGCGTGCCATAGTTCATCGTGCCAGCCCCTTCGGAAATCAGCGCCCCCCACGAGGTCAGCGGTTCCTGAACGCCCAGGCCCAGAAAGCTGATAAAGCTTTCGGTCAGGATCATCAGCGGCACCAGCAACGTGGCGTAAACCGCAACCACACCCAACAAGTTCGGCACGATGTGGCGGATCACGATGCGCCATGCGGGAACGCCGGTGGCGCGCGCGGCCTCGATAAATTCGCGGTTTTTCAGGGACAGGGTCTGGCCGCGCACGATCCGCGACATATCCAGCCATGAAATCAGCCCGATGCCCAGAAACAGCATCGACATCGACCGCCCGAACATCACCAACAGCAGGATCAGAACGAACATATACGGAATCGACATCAGAATATCGACCGTCCGCATCATGATCTGATCGGTGCGCCCGCCGACATAGCCCGCGGTCGCGCCATAAAGCGTCCCCACGATCACCGCGATACCGGCGCCCACGATCCCGACCATCAGCGAAATCTGCGTGCCTTGGACCGTGCGCGCGAACAGGTCGCGGCCCAGATTGTCGGTGCCGAAATAATGGCCGTTGGCCAGCGACGGCGCGCCTTCGGTGGCGATGCGGCCCATGACGCTGAAATCCAGTTCTTCGTTCGACCATTGGGCGAAATACCCGCCAAAGGCCGCGAACAAGGTCACCAAAATCAGGATCGACAGCCCGACCATGGCGGCTTTGTTGCGCACAAAGCGTTTGCGCGCATCGGCCCATGGGCTGCGGCCTTTGACCTCATCATCGGCCAGCTTATGGGCCAGCGACTGCATTTTCTGCTGATCTATGACCATGGCTTAATACCGGATTTTCGGGTCGATCCACGCATACAGCACATCGACGATAAGGTTGAACAGGATGGTCAGCGCGCCAATCAGGATCGTGACGCCCATCATCACGGCATAGTCTCGGTTCAGCGCGCTGTCCACGAACGCCTTACCAATCCCGCCGGTCGAAAAATACATGTCGATCACGACCGAACCCGTGATCATCGACACAAAGACCGGCCCCAGATAGCTGATCACCGGCAGCATCGCAGGCTTCAGCGCGTGGCGCAGGATGACGCGGTGTTCGGGCATCCCCTTGGCGCGGGCGGTGCGGATATGGTTGCTGCCCAACACCTCTAGCATGGACGACCGGGTGATCCGCGCAATCGACGCCATATAGGATGTGGACAACGCAATCACCGGCATGACCCAGAATGACGGATCGTTGAACGACCAGCCGCCACCGGGCAGCATCCGCCAGGTCAGCGTGAACAGCAGCACCAGAATCGGCGCCATCACAAAGTTCGGCAGAACCTGCGCGCCAATCGAAATACCAACCGCGATATAGTCCAGAATACTGTTATGCCAGATCGCCGCGACAACCCCCAAACTCACGCCGACCATCACCGCCACCACAAAGGACACAAAGCCATAGGTCAGCGTCACCGGAAACCCGGACGCGATCAGCTGGTTCACCGTGCGGTCGGGATAGACAAAGCTGGGGCCGAAATCGAAATGAAAGACGATCTTGTAAAGATAGGTCCAGATCTGTTTCCACAACGGATCGTTCAGGCCATATTGCGCCTGAAGATTGGCCATAACCTGCGGCGGCAAGGGGCGTTCGCCCGAAAACGGGCCGCCGGGTGCCAGATGCATCAGCAGAAACGAAAATACGATCAGCAACAGCAGCGTAGGGATCGCTACCGCCAGCCTTCGCAGGATAAATCCGAACATCGCCGGTCCTTCCGTGGGTGTGCGGGGTATGACCGGGGCAGGGTGAACCCGCCCCGGTCGTCAGTCACAGATCAGTCTGCGACGCGATACAGGTCTTTGGCATACCAGGTATTGCGCAGATTTTCCATCGGCAGACCTTTGATGGCCGGGTTGATCATGTCCACCTTGGAATAGTGGTAAACGGTGACCATCGGCACTTCGGCCGCCAGCAGTTCTTCGGCGCGTTTATACAGCGGCCCGGTGTCATCGGCCGACTTCGATTCCGCCATGATGGCGTTGTATTCGTCGTTTTTCCATTCGCCGCTGTTGTAACCGCCCTCGGTGAACCAATCGAGGAAGGTCGATGCCTCGTCGTAATCGGCACACCATGCGTAACGCGCCATTTCGTAATCGCGGTTGTTCAGACGGTCCAGATGAACCGACCATTCGACGTTGTTCAGCGTCACATCAACGCCGATGCCGCGCCAGAATTGCTGGGCCGCAATGGCGATCAGGCGGTGCGCTTCGGACGTGTTGTATTGCAGTTGCAGCTTCAGCGGGTTGCTGGTGCTGTAACCGGCTTCGGCCATCAGTTCGATCGCTTTGGCGGTGCGTTCGGCCTGCGTCATTTCCCAGATGCCGTGATCGGGCTGCTGGAAGCCTTCGACGGCCCAGTGGGTCCACGTATAGCCGGGTTTTTGCCCGCCTTGCAGAACCTGATCCACGACGACATCGCGGTTCATGCCCAGTTGCAGCGCCTGACGGACGCGCACATCTTTCAGGGCCTCGGGGCCTTTGTCGGACAGGTTGAACACATAGCCATAGGAACAGCCCTGCGGAACCGAGGTCGCCTGATCCGGGAATTGTTCTTTCAGACGCGGATATTGACCCGCCGGGATGCCCACGCGGTCCAGCTCGCCCGCCTGGAAACGGGTCAGCGCGACGTTTTCGTCATTGATGGTCAACGCGCGGACGTTTTCCATGATGACATTTTCAGCGTCCCAGTATTCCGGGTTCTTTTTCATCACCACTTCGACGCCCAGATTGTGGCTGACCAGCGTGTAAGCGCCGTTGCCCACCAGATTTCCGGGCTGAGTCCACGCATCGCCATGCGCATCAACCACCGATTTCAGCACCGGAAACGCGTTCGAGGTGGACAGCGTTTTCAGGAAATACGGGGTCGGTTCCGACAGCGTGACGCGCAGGGTTTTGTCATCGACCGCTTCGACGCCCAGTTCATCGGGGGTTTTTTCGCCGTCGGTGATCGCCTTGGCGTTCAGCACGTTCATCAGGTCGAAATACCACGCATATTCCGACGCAAAGTTCGGATCGACGACGCGCTGCCACGCATAGACGAAATCGCCTGCGGTGACGGGTTCGCCATTCGACCATTTCGCATCGCGCAGGTGGAACGTCCAGGTCAGGCCGTCATCGCTTTCGTCCCAGCTTTCGGCGACGCCCGGCACCATGGCGCCTTTGGAATCTTCGTTGACCAAGGCTTCGAACAGGCTGCGCGCGACTTCAGAGCTGCCGGTGTCGGTGATTTTGCCGGGATCCAGCGTTTTCACCGCGTCCAGCATCCAGAACGTATAGCTTTGGTTTTCGGCCAGCGTTTCGCCCGGCTGGGGCTGAACGGCAAAGGCCGGAACCGCCAAAGCCGCCACCAATGCGGTGGTTGCAAAGAATTTTGTCATGATATGCTCCCCGTTGGATGACCAAAAGTTAGGTCAGTCTTTCATACCGTTAACCGAATCGTTACAATGGGCAAGGGGTGATTTAGTCCCTTTTCACGCCGCCGCCGCTGTGAAAAACAGACCGATATGAAGAAACAAAGCCATATCACCATGATAACCGGCGGGGCGCGATCTGGCAAATCGGCACTGGCCGAAACGATGATGCGCAACCATGCAGGAACGCGCATTTATATTGCGACCGCGCAGCCTTGGGATGATGAAATGGCCGCCCGAATCGCCCTGCATCAGCAGCGCCGCGACGGCTGGCGCACGATCGAGGAACCGCGCGATCTGGTCGGCGCTCTGGACGCCACCGACGGGCAGGGGCCGCGCCTGATCGACTGCCTGACGCTGTGGCTGTCCAATTGCGACGGTGCCGCCGATATCGACGCGCTGACCGATGCGCTGACCCGGCAGGCCAGCCCGGTGGTGCTTGTCACCAACGAATTGGGGCAGGGGATCGTGCCAGTGAACGCCTTGGCCCGCCGTTTCCGCGACGATCACGGCCGCATGAATCAGGCCGTCGCCGCCGTCGCCGATCAGGTCTGGATGGCGGTCAGTGGCCTGCCGTTACGATTGAAACCCGCGCAATGGACCCCCGATGACTGACTTTAACCAATCCGCCGCCGATGCCGCCCGCGCCCGTCAGGCGCAACTGACGAAACCCGCAGGCTCGCTGGGCCGGCTTGAGGAACTGGCCGAATTTCTGGCCGGGTGGCAGGGGCGCGAATGTCCCCGTCTGGACCGCGCGCAGGCGGTTATTTTCGCCGGAAATCATGGCGTTGTGGCGCAGGGGATCACCCCTTTTCCGGCTGAGGTAACAGCGGCCATGGTGGCAAATTTTGCCGCCGGGGGTGCCGCGATGAACCAATTGTGCCGCGTGGCGGGGGCCGATCTGTCGGTGGTGCCGCTGGATCTGGACCGTCCCACGGCGGACTTTACCCAAGGCCCGGCGATGACCGTGGCCGAGGTTGCGGAGGCCATGCAAACCGGGGCGGATGCCGTGGACGATGCTGCGGATGTGCTGATCCTTGGCGAAATGGGGATCGGCAATTCGACGATTTCCGCCGCTCTTGCCGCCGCGAGTTTCGGCGGGCGGGCCGAAGATTGGGTCGGCCCCGGCACCGGGTCCGAGGGCGCGATGCTGGACGCCAAACGCCGCGTTGTGACCGAAGGGCTGGCGCGCCATCAGACCACGACGACCGTTGAAACGCTTGCGGCCCTTGGCGGGCGCGAACAGGCGGCGATTTGTGGCGCGGTGCGGCGCGCGCGTGAACTGGGTATGCCGGTGATTTTGGACGGCTTTATCTGCACCGCTGCCGCTGCTGTTCTGACCCGCGATGATCCCGACGCCTTGGCGCATTGCCTGATCGGCCATGAAAGCGCCGAACCCGGTCACCGCCGCCTGATCGCCGCGCTTGGGATGCGGCCGGTGCTGTCGCTGGATATGCGGCTGGGCGAAGGATCGGGCGCGGCCGTCGCGCTGATGATCCTGCGCGCGGCGGTCGAATGTCACAACGGCATGGCGACATTCGCGCAGGCGGGCATCACGGCATGATCGCCCGCTGGCATCAGGCGGTTCTGGCCTTGGTGCTGCTGACGCGCTTGCCGCTGGCGGGGCTGCTGCCCGCGCGCACGATCCCGCTGGCGGGGGCGGCCTGGGCCTTTCCCTTGGCGGGGGTGGTTGTGGGCGGTCTCGGCGCGGGGGTGATGGCCGTGGTGCCGCTGCCCCCGATGATCGCCGCGATGCTGGCCGTGGCCGCGATGATCGCCATTACCGGCGCCCTGCACGAAGACGGTCTGGCCGATTTCACCGACGCCGCAGGGGGGCATAACCGCGAACAACGGCTGGAAATCATGCGCGATTCCCGCATCGGCAGTTATGGCGTGCTGGCGCTGATCTTGGCGGTCGGGCTGCGGGTTGCCATGCTGGCCGCGCTGCCGTCAGCGGCGCTGTGGCTGGTCGTTGGGGTCGCGGTTGCGTCCCGCGCGGGCATGGTCGCGGTGATGCGCCTGCCCGCGGCGCGCGCGGATGGCATGGGCCACACCGCAGGCCGCCCGTCCCGGCGCGCGGTGATCGTCGCGCTGACCATCGGGGCGGCGGCGCTGATCGCAACGGCAGAGCTGGCAGGCCAACCGTTGGCCGCGCTGAGCCTGATCGGCATTATCGCAGCGGCGGCCCTGACCGCATATCACGCCTATCAAAAATTAGGCGGCCAAACCGGCGATGTGCTGGGTACTACGCAACAATTATGCGAAATCAGCGGCATGTTGATCGTTTTATGCGTGTGTCAGACGCCATAATCACCAAGTTTGTGACTCGGCGCCCCGGCATTTTTCTTGACGGCTTTTAACCCTTCCTTCATAGCCGGAATGCTAAACTGCGCCGTAATGAAAAAGGTGAATCAAACCACGCGGCGAAATATGGGGGGAATTGGGATGGGTGGCCTTTTGGCCTTGTCTCGCGGGATCGACCGCGTAACCACGATCATCGGGCGCAGCGTCGCCTGGCTGATCCTTGGCGCAATTCTGGTCAGCGCCATCAACGCCATCGTGCGTAAAACATTCAGTGTTTCGTCGAATGCATGGCTGGAATTGCAATGGTATCTGTATGGCGGCGCGTTCATGCTGGCATCCGCCTATACCTTGCTGCAAAACGAACATATCCGCATTGATCTGGTCTATGGCCGTTGGTCGCGCCGGGGGCAGCATTGGATTGACCTGATCGGCACGACGCTGTTTTTGCTGCCGTTCAGCGGGCTGATGGTGTGGCTGCTGTGGCCGTCGCTGCGCAAATCCTATGTCACCGGCGAAATTTCGATGAATGCCGGCGGTCTGATTATCTGGCCGGCCAAGGCGATGCTGATCGCGGGCTTTGCACTGCTGTTCATTCAGGGGATTTCCGAACTGATCAAGAAAATCGCCGTCATGCGCGGCGTGATCCCGGATCCCCATTCCCACATGTCGGCACAGGAAATCGCCCAGCAAGAGGCCGAGCTGATGACCGTCATGATTAACGATGACATGGACGCACGAAACGCCGACCGAAAGACCCCGCAATGATTGACTTTATCGCGCATAACCTTGCGCCCATCATGTTCTTTTCGATGGTCGCGTTTTTGTTGTTCGGTTATCCGATTGCCTTTGCCTTGGCGGCGAACGGGTTGCTGTTCTTTTTCTTTGGCGTGTTCCTGACGCCGCTGTCGGATCAGGTCAATCTGGGCTGGAACCTGTTGCAGGCCTTGGGCGACCGCGTGTTCGGCGTGATGCGCAACGACACGCTGCTGGCGATTCCGTTCTTTACCTTCATGGGCATCGTGCTGGAACGGTCCCGCATGGCCGAAGAATTGCTGGACACCGTGGGCCAGTTGTTCGGCCCCATCCGGGGCGGTCTGTCCTATGCTGTGATCTTGGTGGGCGCGCTCTTGGCGGCGACGACGGGGGTTGTTGCGGCCTCGGTCATCTCGATGGGGTTGATTTCGCTGCCCATTATGATGCGCTACGGCTATGACCGGCGGTTGTCGTCGGGGGTGATCGTGGCATCGGGGACGCTGGCGCAGATCATTCCGCCGTCGCTGGTGCTGATCGTGCTGGCCGACCAGTTGGGCCAGTCGGTCGGCAATATGTATACCGCCGCGATGATCCCGGCGCTGTGCCTGACCGGCATTTACATCATCTATGTTGCGGTTTTGACCGTGCTGCGTCCGGACTCGATGCCCGCTTTGCCGCCCGAGGCGCGCCCGCTGGGTTCCGCCGGTTGGTCGCTCTTGGGGGCTTTGGCGGTTGGTGTGGCCGTGTATTATCTGGCCGATATGCTGATGGGCGGCGGTCAGGCCATCTGGGCGGCGGCCATTGCCATTCTGGTGCTGATGGTCATCGCCTGGGCGGATCGCAAATTCAACATGAACGTGCTGTCGCTGATGACGCGCGAGGTGATCATGGTCATGATCCCGCCGCTGGCCTTGGTGTTTCTGGTGCTGGGGACGATCTTCCTTGGCGTGGCCACCCCGACCGAGGGTGGGGCCATGGGCGCCGTCGGTGCCTTGGTTCTGGCCGGGCTGAAGGGTCGCCTGAACTTCAACGTCATCAATCAGGCGCTGTTGTCCACGGTGCGGCTGTCGTCGTTTGTGATGTTCATCCTGATCGGCGCGACGGTGTTTTCGCTGACCTATTATTCGGTGAACGGCCATATCTGGGTTCGCGACCTGCTGACGGCGCTGCCGGGTGGGGAATATGGGTTCCTGATTGCGGTCTGCACGATCATCTTTTTCCTGGCCTTCTTCCTCGATTTCTTCGAACTGGCCTTTGTGATCGTGCCGCTGCTGATCCCGGCGGCGAACCTGTTGGGCATTGATCTGGTCTGGTTCGGTGTCATTCTGGCGGTTGTGATGCAAACCTCGTTCCTGACGCCGCCGGTGGGCTTTGCGCTGTTCTATCTGCGATCGGTGGCGCCGCGGCTGCCCTATCAGGATAAGGTGACGGGCAAAACGCTGCCGGGTGTCAGCACGATTGACATCTATCGCGGGGCCGCGCCGTTCGTTGGCTTGCAGATCATCATGATCGGCGTTGTGATCGCATTCCCGCAAATGGTTATGCATTACAAAGGGCCGGTCGTGGACACGTCGAATATCCGGATCGAGATTCCGATGGGCGGCGGCGGTCTGGGCGGTGGTCTGGGTGGCGGCGGCTTTGGTCAGCTGGGTGGTCTGGGCGGTTCGCCCTTTGGTGGCCAGCCCGCAACGACCCCGGCGGATGTGCCGCCGGCGGACACGCCCCCGGCGCTGCAACCGGGGACCGCGCCTGCGGGAAGTATGGGCTTTGGTGGCCCGCCGCCGGGACTGGGCGGAAACTGACGCAAAAAGGGCCGGTTGATCCGGCCCTTTTTTATGGCGCAGTTCATGAAAAAACCGCCGCGACATGATCGCGGCGGTTGGGTTGATTGCGGGCCGATCAGCCTTTGTTCGGGGCCAGATTGCCTTGGCGCTGCTGGATCATCATGAACGTGTCATAGGTGTATTCAGCGGTTTGCTGATACAGGAACCAGTCATCGCGGAATTCCAGCATCGCGTCATATTGCGATTTGAAATCCGGGTTTTGCGCCGAAAGTTCAGCATAGATTTCATGCGCAGCCTTGAATGCGGCGGTCATGATTTCTTCGCTGAAGGACCGCAGTTGCGCGCCTTGTGCCACCAGCTCTTTCAGCGCAGTGGGGTTCAGCATGTCATATTTGGCCAACATGTTCTGATCCACGGCCTGCGACGCGGTGCGGAACAGCGATTTATAGCTGTCGGGCAGTTGATCCCACTGACCTTTGTTCACAAAGAAGCTGACCGTCGGGCCGCCTTCCCAGAAACCGGGATAGTAATAATACGGAGCAACTTTGTGGAAGCCCAGCTTGGCGTCGTCATAGGGGCCGACCCATTCGGCGGCGTCGATGGTGCCGCGTTCCAGTGCCGGGTAAATATCGCCGCCACCGATCTGCTGCGGGACAACGCCCAGACGTTCCACCACGCGACCGGCCAGACCGGCGATGCGCAGCTTCAGGCCCTGCATATCGGCCAAGGTATTGATTTCTTTCCGATACCAGCCGCCCATCTGTGCGCCGGTATTGCCCGCCGGATAGCTGACCAGATTGTATTTTTCCAGGAATTTGTTGTAATTCTCGATCCCGCCGCCCTGATAGTTATAGGCCGCCTTGGACCGGGCCGAGAAGGTGAACGGCAAATCAGCGCCACAGGCGAAGGCCGCGTCACGACCCCAGTTGTAATACCCCACGGAAATCGACGCTTCGACCGTGCCATCGGATGTGGCGTTGATCGCGTCCAGACCCGGCACGATTTCGCCCGCCGAAAACACCTGAATGTTAAAGCGGCCATCGGTCGCTTCGTGCAGGCGTTTGGACAGTTCTTCGGCGCCACCGTGGATCGTGTCCAGCGATTTCGGGAACGACGATGCCAGACGCCAGGTAACCGACGGAGTCGTTTGCGCAATGGCCGGAGCGGCCAGAACCGTGCCAGCCGCCGCAGCGGCGCCGCCCACGGATGCGCGCGTCAAAAAGGACCGGCGGTTAAAGTTTTTTTCAGTCATATATCCCTCCACTGTCGGGTGGGACATGTGACCCCACCCATGCAAAGGGCAGTTTAGCCGTCAACGCGCCCCTGTCGAGGGGGCAGGTCGGCCAACACGATCATTTTTATCTGATTTTTTCGACAGGTCAGGCGTCCGAGGCGCGCGACACGGGGCCGCGCGCCGGGATTGGTTAACGCAGGATCGAACGGCCCGCGTAAACCGCAGTCGCGCCCAGAATTTCTTCGATCCGGATCAGTTGGTTGTATTTGGCCAGCCGGTCGGAACGGGCCAGCGAACCGGTTTTGATCTGACCGCAATTCGTGGCAACCGCCAGATCGGCAATGGTCGCGTCTTCGGTTTCGCCCGAACGGTGCGACATCACGCTGGTGTAACCGGCGCGGTCGGCCATGCTGACGGCATCCAGCGTTTCCGACAAGGTGCCGATCTGGTTCACCTTCACCAACAACGAATTGCCGCAGCCGCGTTCGATGCCTTCGGCCAGACGGGCGGGGTTGGTCACGAACAGGTCGTCACCGACCAGTTGCACCCGGTCGCCCAGCCGGTCGGTCAGCAATTTCCAGCCGTCCCAGTCATCTTCGGCGCAGCCATCTTCGATCGACAGGATCGGATAATCGCCGCACAGCGCCGCCAGATAGTCCACATTTTCCGCCGGGCTCAGCGATTTGCCTTCACCCGCCAATTCGTAGCGACCGTTTTTGAAATATTCGGTCGATGCGCAATCCAGTGCGAACATGATGTCATCGCCGGGTTTGTAACCAGCTTTTTCCACGGCGCGCAGGATGAAATCCAGGGCGTCGCGGGTGCTGGACAGGTTGGGGGCAAAGCCGCCTTCGTCGCCCACGCCGGTGGCCAGACCTGCCGCCGACAGTTCTTTTTTCAGGGTGTGGAACACTTCGGACCCCATGCGGATCGCATCGCGGATGTTGTCCGCGCTGACCGGCATGATCATGAATTCCTGAATATCAATCGGGTTGTCGGCATGTTCGCCGCCATTGATGATGTTCATCATCGGCACCGGCAGGATATGCGCGCGCGCGCCGCCAACGTAACGATACAGCGGTTGGCCGGTCGCCTCGGCCGCGGCTTTGGCAACAGCCAGCGATACGCCCAGAATGGCGTTCGCGCCCAGACGGCCTTTGTTCGGGGTGCCGTCCAGTTCGATCATCATTTCGTCGATGGCGCGCTGTTCGGTGGCGTCTTCACCGATCAGGTTTTCGGCCAGTTCGCCATTCACGGCGGCGACGGCATCCAGCACGCCTTTGCCCATGTAACGCGCGGGGTCGCCGTCGCGTTTTTCCACGGCCTCATGCGCGCCGGTCGAAGCGCCCGACGGCACCGCAGCGCGGCCCATCTGGCCGTCTTCCAGAATGACGTCAACTTCGACAGTTGGGTTGCCGCGGCTGTCCAGAATTTCACGCGCGTAAATGTCAATAATGGCGGTCATATGCCCCCCTTTGGGTTTCGCTGTGGGTTGGCGGTGTTGTAACCGCGCGCGCGCGCCACCGAAAGGCCAAAGTCACGGCAACCGGATCTGCGCCCAAATGGGCAGGTGGTCGGACGCATCGCGCGCGCCTGCGCCGGTGAACACGCCGCTGTCGATCACATCAACACGCGGCGACAGCGCGATCCGGTCCAGCCGGAATTGCGGCAGCGGCGCGGGATAGGACGGCCCCGGCGCGATCACGCGGTATCCGGTCAGAGGTTCAAACCCGCGATCATCGCGCCATTCGTTGAAATCGCCAATGAATATCGTGTGTTCGCCCGCGATGCGCCCCGCTTGCAGCGCCAGCCGCGCCAATTGCGCACGCCGCGACGTGCGCACCAACCCCAGATGAACGGCAATCACCGTCAGCCCCGGCAGGCGCAGGGCAATCGCGCCGCGGGGTTCCAGACCGGGCAGGGGCAGGCGGCGAACAATCGCACGTTCCGCCAGATCGGGCCGCATCAGGATGGTTTGGCCATGCCAGCCCAGACTGCAATCGCTGGTTCCGATCAGATCAGCGGGAACCAGCCCGGTTTCGGCGTGGATCAGGCGGCGGGGCAGGGCTTCGGGGCGGGGGCCGTGGCGAAAGTCCACCTCTTGCAGGGCGATGATGTCGGGGGACAGCGCGCGGATCACGGCCAGATTGCGTTCGGGCGCGTGCGGCCCGGTCAGGCCACGGCATTTATGCAGGTTATAGCTGGCCAGCTTCAGCACGTCACGTTCCGCAAAAGGTCGCCTGAACCACCTGATCGGGGCGGGGGGCGGCGGACAGGTCGGCCCAGTCATCGCGCGCGTCAAAGGGATGAGTCAGCGCCTCATACAGCCGGTGAAACGGCGACATATCCCCCGCCAAGGCAAATCCGATCATCTGTTCGATCTGATGATTGCGCGGGATTCGCACCGGATTGGCGCGCGCCATCACCCGCGCATCGGGCGTCAGCGCCTGCCAATCGCGCGCCCATGCGTCAAAGGGGGCGGGGTCGGCAAATTCATCCCGCGCGGTGCCGTTGGTCAGCCCGTAAAACACGCGCGTAAAATCGGCGCGCTGACGGGCCATGATGGTTAACAACCCCTCGACCACGGGTTGATAGGCCACGCCGTCGATGCCCAGTTTGTCGCCAAACCGGCGCAGAAACGCATCCTGATAGAGCGGCGCGAACCGATGCACGGATGCCGTCGCCTGTTCCACGGCATCGCCGCCGATCAGCGGGATCAGGCAGGTGGCCAGCTGCGCCAGATTCCACACCGCGATCTGCGGCTGTTGCCCCCACGCATAACGCCCCTGCCGGTCGATGGACGAAAACACCGTGTCAGGGTGAAACCCGTCCATAAACGCGCATGGGCCATAGTCGATCGTTTCGCCCGACACGGCCATGTTGTCGGTGTTCATCACGCCGTGAATGAACCCCAAGGCCATCCATTGCGCCACGGTTTCGGCCTGACGCGCCACGACATGATCCAGCAGACCCAGCGGGCCATCGGCCTGTGGATAATGGCGGGCGATGACGTGATCGGTCAGCCGCGCCAGATCATCGCGCCGGTCGCGGACGGCGAAAAACTGAAACGTGCCGACCCGGATATGGCTGGCGGCGATGCGCGTCAGCACCGCCCCCGGCAGCCCGCCATCCCGCCAGACGGTTTCCCCGGTCGCCACAGCGGCCAGTGCGCGCGTGGTCGGCACGCCCATGGCAGCCATAAATTCGCTGATCAGATATTCGCGCAGGACCGGCCCCATCCAGGCCCGCCCGTCGCCGCGGCGGGAAAACGGGGTCGGACCGCTGCCCTTGAGCTGCACATCAAACCGCGCGCCGTCGGGGGCCACGACTTCGCCCAGCAAAACCGCGCGGCCGTCGCCCAGTTGCGGGACAAAGCCACCGAATTGATGCCCGGCATAGGCCATGGCAATGGGTTCCGCCCCCGCTGGCACCGCGTTGCCCGCAAACACCGCCAGATTGTCGCGCAATTCGGCCGGGTTCAGCCCCAGCCGCCGCGCCAGCCCGTCATTCAGCGCCAGCCATTCCGGCGCGGCCACCGGAGTCGGCGAAACGCGCGCGAAAAAGCCTTCGGGCAAACGGGCATAGCTGTTGTCGAACGGAAACATAGGCACCTCTGCCCCCAGACATAGGGGGGCGGGCGGCGCTGTTAAAGGTCAGTGGCTGGCGCTTGTTGAAAACAGGTTAATCACGATAACGCCCGCCACGATCAACCCGATGCCCACAGCCCCCGCCAGATCAATCGCCTGACCGAACACAAACCGCCCGATCATCGCGACCGCCACGACTCCCAACCCCGACCAGATCGCATAGGCAACGCCCAGCGGGATGAACTTCAACGCATGTGACAGCAGATAAAACGACAGGGCATAGCCCACGGCCAACAGAATGGTGGGAACCAGCCGGGTGAATTGCTCGGACCGTTGCAACATCGTGGTCGCAAAGATTTCGGCGATGATCGCCGCAGCCAGAAAGGCATAAGGGGCAAGTGGCATGATACATCCTAAGTTGCTGTTGGGGTTTCTGATAGCCACGCCGTCAAATCCTGTCACCATCACGTTAGCGTGATCCCCAGCCCTTGCGTGGCACGGCGTCAGGGCGTATCGCAAGGCACAAAGGAGCCTGCCATGAAATTTCTTGACCTTGCCAAAGTTTACATTCGTTCCGGCGGGGGCGGTGCGGGCTGCGTGTCGTTCCGGCGGGAAAAATTCATCGAATATGGCGGGCCGGATGGCGGCGACGGCGGACGCGGCGGCGATGTGTGGGCCGAAGCGGTCGAGGGTCTGAACACGCTGATCGACTTTCGCTATCAACAGCATTTCTTTGCGAAATCCGGCCAGCACGGCATGGGATCGCAGATGACCGGCAAATCGGGCGACGATATTATCCTGCGCGTCCCCGTCGGGACCGAGATTCTGGAAGACGATGAAGAAACCGTCATCGCGGACCTGACCACCGTGGGGCAGCGCGTCTTGCTGGCGCGCGGCGGCAATGGCGGCTGGGGGAATCTGCATTTCAAAACCTCGACCAACCGGGCGCCGCGCACGGCTAATCCGGGCCAGCCGGGGGTCGAACGCACCATCTGGCTGCGGCTGAAGCTGATCGCCGATAGCGGACTGGTCGGGCTGCCCAATGCGGGGAAATCGACCTTCCTTGCCGCAACGTCAAATGCGCGCCCGAAAATCGCGGATTACCCGTTCACCACGCTGCATCCCAATCTGGGCGTGGTGGGCGTGGACGGGCGCGAATTCGTGGTCGCCGACATTCCCGGCCTGATCGAAGGCGCATCCGAAGGCCGAGGCATCGGCGACCGCTTTCTGGGCCATATCGAACGCTGCGCCGTTTTGCTGCATCTGATCGACGGCACATCGGACGACGTGGCGGGCGATGCACGCACGGTTCTGACCGAACTCGCGGCCTATTCTCCGGTGCTGATGGAAAAACCGCGCGTCACGGCGCTGAACAAAATCGACGCTTTGGACGACGACACGATCGAGGAACGCCGCGCCGCGTTGCAGGCCGAAATCGGCGGTCCCGTCATGCTGATGTCCGGCGCCGCCAAAAAAGGCGTGACCGAGGTGTTGCGCGCTCTGTGGGCCGAGGTCGAACCCACCCGCCAAGCCGCGAAAAAGGACGAACCGGAATCATGGCAGCCGTAACCCCGGTTCTGACGGCGGCGCGCCGTTTGGTGGTCAAAATCGGATCGGCGCTGTTGGTCGGGCCAAAGGGCTTGCGCGATGATTGGCTGCGGGGCCTGTGCGATGACGTGGCCGCGTGGCGCGCGCGCGGTGCCGATGTGGTGCTGGTGTCGTCGGGGTCAATCGCCCTGGGGCGGAGGGTGCTGAACCTGCCCGCTGGGGCGCTGTCTCTGGAACAGGCGCAGGCGGCGGCGGCGGTTGGGCAAATCCGGCTGGCGCGGGCCTATGAACAGGCTCTGGCCCCGCATGGCGTCACAACCGCGCAGGTTCTGGTCACGCTGGAAGATACCCAAGACCGCCGCCGTTACCTGAACAGCCGCGCGACGATGCAAACGCTGCTGGGCTTGGGCGTTGTGCCGATTGTGAACGAAAACGACACCGTGGCGACCGACGAAATCCGGTTCGGCGATAACGACCGGCTGGCCGCGCAGATCGCCGTGACCTGCGGCGCGGATCAGTTGCTGCTGCTGTCGGATGTGGACGGGCTGTATACCGCGAACCCGAAAACCGACCCGACCGCGCGGCATCTGCCGGTGATTGACGCGCTGACGCCCGAAATCGAAGCCATGGGCGGCGACCCGGTGTCGGGCCTGTCCAAAGGTGGGATGAAAACCAAACTGATGGCCGCGCGCACCGCGATTGCGGGCGGCTGCGCCATGGCCATTGCCGAAGGGTCGGTTCTGCGCCCGCTGTCCGCTGTGGCCGATGGCGCGCGCACAACGTGGTTTTTGCCGGAATCCGACCCGCAACTGGCCCGCAAACGCTGGATCGCGGCGATGAAGCCGCGCGGTGCATTCGTCGTTGATGCGGGGGCGGTTGCGGCGCTGCGGGGCGGCAAATCGCTGTTGCCTGCGGGCGTCATCGCGGTGCAGGGCGATTTTGACCGGGGCGATCCGGTGGCCGTCACCGGACCTGCGGGGGAAACGCTGGCGCAGGGTTTGGCGCGTTACACCGCGGCCGAGGCGCGCAAAATCGCCGGGCATCACTCCGGCGACATCGCTGATATTTTGGGCTATGCGGGCCGCGCGGCGCTGATTCACCGCGACGATCTGGCGGTTTAGCGGCGTTTGCCGAAACCCCACGCCTGCAACCACGCTTGTTGTCCGTCGCGGATCATTTTGCGCTGCATTTTCGACATTTCCGCCATCATCTGACCGCGCATCGGGGCGGCGATCTGGTTCACGGCGGACAGCCAGATACTGAGGAACGGGTTTTTCATCGGGGGCATCCTCTGTTTGCCCCCGTGAAATGCGCGAACCGGGCGCAGGGTTCCGTCAGCGCGTGCGCAACAGGCCCATGATTTCCTTGGTCCGGTCCAGAATCGGCGTGGCAATGGCGTCGGCGCGGCGTGCGCCATCGGCCAGAATCCGGTCGATTTCCGCCGGATCGGCCATATAGTCCGACATCTTGCGCGTGATGGGCGACATCGCGGCTACGGCTACCTCGGCCAAGGCGGGTTTGAACGCGCCAAAGCCCTGACCCTCGAACCGGGCCAGCACCTGATCGGGGGTTTCATCGGCCAAAGCGGCATAGATGTTGATCAGATTGCGCGCCTCGGGGCGGTCTTTCAGGCCGTCCATGCTGCCGGGCAGGGGGTCGGCATCGGTCCGCGCCTTGCGGATTTTTTGCGCGATTGCGTCGGCGTCATCGGTCAGGTTGATGCGGCTGGCATCCGACGGGTCAGATTTCGACATCTTTTTGCTGCCATCCCGCAGGGACATGACGCGGGTTGCCACGCCCTCGATCAGCGGCTCGGTGATGGGGAAATGGTTAACGCCGTAATCATGGTTAAACTTGGCCGCGATGTCGCGGGTCAGCTCCAGATGCTGTTTCTGATCGTCGCCCACGGGAACAGCGGTCGCCTGATAGGTCAGAATATCAGCGGCCATCAGCGCAGGATAAGCCAACAGGCCCAGACTGGCGTTTTCGCTGTTTTTCCCGGCCTTATCTTTGAACTGGGTCATGCGATACATCCAGCCGACGCGCGCCACCGTATTGAAAAGCCACGCCATTTCGGCATGGGCGCTGACCTGAGATTGATTGAACAGGATCGACTGCGCCGGATCAACACCGGCGGCCATGAATGCGGCTGCGGCTTCGCGCGTGCGCTGTAGCAGGGCTTGGGGTTCCTGCCAGACGGTTATCGCGTGCAGGTCAACGACGCAGTAAAGCGTTTCCGCCTGATCGCCCTGCAACGCGGCAAAGCGTTTCAGCGCGCCCAGATAATTGCCCAGCGTTAACCCACCCGAGGGCTGAACCCCCGAAAAAATACGCGGACGAAAGGGGCTGGTTGTGGTGTCGGTCATCGCGGCCTGCCTTGGAATTTGCTGCCTGTTGGCTTAGCGGTTGCCCGCATCATCCGCAAGTCAAGGAACCGCCATGCCGACCGAATCGCCTCTGAACCCGCTGCCGCTGATCGTCTGGTTGCTGGCCCTGCCGATCATCGCGTCCGAGGTGCTGTTTGGGTTGGGCCAGTTGGGCTTCATTGGCGGGGCCGAGGGCGTGGGCCTGCGCCTGTCGGCCATTCGGTTAACCGCGTTTCCGCCGGAATGGGCGCAACGCATCTGGCAATATGGGTCGTTTGACAGCAGCGCGGCCTATCGTATCGTTAGTTTCAGCTTTGTGCATATGAACTTTACCCATGCGCTGTTTGTGGCGGTGTTCACGCTGGCCTTGGGCAATATGATCGCGCAGCAATTCCGGCCTTGGGCGGTTGCGGTGTTGTTTTTCGGGTCGGCGATTGGTGGGGCGCTGATCTATTCGGCGCTCATTCCGATGCTGGCGGTGCAGTTCAGCCCTCTGATCGGCGGCTATCCGGCGGTTTATGGGCTGGTGGGCGCGTTCACGTTTTTGTTGTGGGCGCGGCTGGGGATGGAAAACGCGAACCGGATGCGCGCCTTTGTTCTGATCGGCACGCTTCTGTCGCTGCAACTGGTGTTCGGGATGCTCTATGGTGCCATGGGGTTCGGCTGGATCGCGGAAATCGCCGGATTTTTCGTGGGCTTTGGCCTGTCATTTGTGCTGGTGGATGGCGGGATCGGGCGCGTGATGCGCCAGATCCGCAGCCGTTAACGCCGGACCGAGGCCCGCAAATCCGCGATGCGATAACCCGCGATAAACCGCGCCAGCGTGAAATACAGCGCGGCCCCGCCAAAGACCAACACCATCAGGCCGGGGACGCGCCCGATTTGCGCCGCCTCCAGCCAGCCACGCAGAACCCACAGCGCCCCGGCCATCAGCGCCGAACAGATCAGGATGCGCGGAAAGGCGCGTTTCAGTTGCGCATCGGCGCGCGCGGCCTGACCCATGGTGCGGGTGCCGTGCCACAATTGCGCAACCATGATCCACGCGGCGATTGACGTTCCCAATGCCGCCGCCAGAAACCCGATAAACGGCATCAGGCCAAAGGCTACGGCGGCGTTCACCCCCATAGAATAGACCGCAAACCGGAACGGGGTTTGGGTATCTTCCCGCGCGAAATACAGCGGTTGCAGGATTTTTTGCAGCACAAAGGCCGGCAATCCAAGGGCATAGACGATCAGCGCGGCGGCGGTTTGTTGCGTGTCATGCGCGGTAAAGGCGCCGCGTTCAAACAGCGTCGCCACCATCGGTTGCGCGATCACGGCAATGGCAAAGGCGGCGGGCAGGGTCAGGAAAAACCCGAACTCGGTTGCGCGGGAATAGGCCGCCTGACCGCCTGCGTGATCATTGGCGGCCAGCCTGCGGGCCAGTTCGGGCAGCAGCACCACGGCGACGGCGGCACCGACCACGCCCAGCGGCAGCTGATACAGCCGGTCGGAATAAGACAGCCACGCGATTGCGCCTTCGAACCGCGATCCGACCTGACGGCCGATCAGCAGGTTGATCTGCACCACGCCGCCCGCAAAGGCGGCGGGCAAGGCAATGGCCAGCAGGCGGCGCATATCGGGCGACAGGCGCGGGCGGCGGGGCAGGAAGGTCCAGCCCGTGCGCCGCGCGTCCCACCAGACCAGCCCCAATTGCGCCAGCCCTGTGATGGGCGTGGCCCATGCCAGCGTCAGGCCCAGATCCCAGCCCTGCCACCGGCCCATGAACATCGCGCCGATGAACAGCAGGTTCAGCAGCACCGGCGCGGCGGCGGCAGCGGTAAACCGGCCATTTGCGTTCAGCACCCCCGACACCATCGAGGCCATGGAAATCAACAGGATATAGGGAAAGGTGATCCGCCCATATTCGACCGCCAGATCAAACCGTTCATCACCCGCAAAGCCCGACGCCATCAGCCAGACCAGCACCGGCATGAACACCATGGCAAGCGCCGACAGGATCAGCACGACCATGAACAGGCCGGAAAACGCCTCGGACGCGAAACGCTGCGCCTCGGCGCGGTTGTCTAGCTTTTTGGAAAACAGCGGAACAAAGGCGGTGTTAAACGCGCCTTCGGCAAAGAAGCGGCGGAACATATTGGGCAGGGACAGGGCGATCAGGAACGCTTCGGCCATGGCACCGGTGCCAAGCCATGCGGCCATCAGAATATCGCGCACAAATCCCGCCACGCGCGACATCAGCGTCCATACCCCCACGGCCAGAAAGCCGCGCACCAGTCCCTTTTTCATCGTCTAAGCCTCTGCCCGTTTTGCGCCTTCGGCTATGGCAGCACGCAGTTTCTTTTCCAAGGTGTCACGTTTCGCGGCGCTGTGTAATTTCAGGCCAAAGGCATCTTTGACATAGAAACTGTCCACGACCTGCGCGCCAAAGGTGGCGATCACGGCGCTGACGATCTGGATATGGTTCGCGGCCAGCGTGCGCGTCAGATCATAGAGCAGGCCGGGGCGGTCGCGGGTGTCCACCTCGATGATGGTGTAAATCTCGCTGCCTTCGTTATCAAAGGTGATGTGGGTCGGAAAACGAAATTCGCGGTTGCGTTTTTTCGGTTTGTCCTGCGCCATGATGGCATCACCGACGACGATTTCCCCCGCCAGAATGCGCAGGATTTTGCCACGGATGCGGGGCAGGCGGTCATCGGGAAACGGATGCCCCGCCGCGTCCTGCACCCAAAACACCGCCGTCGCGTAGCCGTCGCGCGTGGTATAGGTGCGCGCGTCCACCACATTCGCCCCGGTCAGGGTCAGCGCCCCGGCCAGACGCGAGAAAATCCCCGGATGATCGGCCAGCGTGAACACGGCGCGCGTGGCGTCGCGGTCATGATCGGCGCGCAGGTCGATGCGGATTTCGTCCGGCCCAATGTCACGCAGCAATTCGGCAAAGGCCACCTGCGTTTGCGTCGGCAGACCCGGCCAATAATTGTCGTAATGCCGCGCGATTTCGGCGCGGATCGACCGGGGATCCCAGCCCTTGGCCGACAGCAGATGGCGCAGGGATCGTTTCGCCTCATTCCCGCGGCGGTCGCGGTTCAGTTCCTCGAACCCGCTGTCCAGAACATCGGCGGTTTGCTGATACAGCGTGCGCAGCAGCGCCGCTTTCCAGTTGTTCCACGTCCCCGGACCGACGCCGCGAATATCGCAGACGGTCAGAACCAGCAGCAAATCCAGACGCTTGCGGGTTTTCACCGCCTTGGCAAAGTCGCGCACGGTGCGCGGATCGGCAATGTCGCGTTTCTGCGCCACATCCGACATCAGCAGGTGATTGCGCACCAGCCATTCCACCGTCTCGATCTCATCCTGCGCAAACCCAAAGCGCGAGCAAATCCGCCGGGCAATGCGGGCGCCGATGATCGAATGATCTTCGGGGCGGCCCTTGCCGATGTCGTGCAGCAAGATCGCCATATAGATGACGCGCCGGTTCACATTCCCGGCCTGCATGATTTCGCTGGACAGGGGCAGATCGGCAGGATGTTCGCCGCGTTCAATTTCGGCCAGTGCCGCAACGCATTGGATCGAATGTTCGTCCACGGTGTAATGGTGATACAGGTTGAACTGCATCATCGCGACCACGGGTTCAAATTCGGGGATAAACGCGGCCAGCACCCCCAATTCATTCATCCGGCGCAGCGCGCGTTCCGGGTTGCCGTGCCGCAGCAGGGTGTCCAGAAAAATGCGCGACGCCTCGGGGTCGGATTGGACCTTATCATTCAGCCGATGCAGGTTGGCCGCGACCACACGCATGGCGTCGGGATGGATCAACATGCCGGTGCGCAGACCTTCTTCGAACAGGCGCAAGAGGTTCAGCGGATCGGCCAGAAAGGCGTCCTGATCGTCAAAGGACAGCCGCCCCTGCTGATCGACAAAGCCCGGCTTCATCCGCCGCCGGCGCCGCAACAGGCGATCCAGCAACGGCGCGCTGCGGACGTGGCGCGTTTCCAGCACGGTCAGGAACACGCGGGTCAGTTCGCCCACACGGGTCGCGTGGCGGAAATAATCCTGCATAAAGTATTCCACCCCGCGCCGGGCCGATGTGTCGTGATAGCCCATGCGGCGCGCGACCTCGACCTGCATGTCAAACGACAGCACGTCAACGGGGCGGCGCGCGATCAGATGCAGGTGACAGCGCACGGCCCAGAGGAAATCTTCGGCCTGCCAAAAGGCCAGATGTTCATCACGGCTGAACACGCCCAGATCGACCAATTCGACCGCGCGATCGACGCGGTGAATGTATTTGGCGATCCAATACAGCGTTTGCAGGTCGCGCAGGCCGCCTTTGCCCTCTTTGACATTGGGTTCCAGAACGTAACGCTGCCCGCCCTGTCGTTGGTGGCGCTTGGCGCGTTCGACCAGTTTTGCTTCGATAAATTCGGGGATGGTGGGGGCGAAGAGTTCGGTCCACAGCCGTTCGCGCAGCATTTCCGCGACATGGGCGTGGCCGGTGACATGGCGGTGTTCCACCAGAGACGTGCGGATCGTGATGTCCTGTTCACCCAGACGCAGGCAGTCGTCGATGCTGCGGATGGAATGGCCCAGCTTCAGCTTCAGATCCCACAGCATATAGAGCATGGATTCGACCACGCTTTCGGCCCAGCCGGTGGTTTTATAGGGCGTCAGAAACAGCAGATCGACATCGGATTCCGGTGCCATTTCCGCGCGGCCATAGCCCCCCACGGCCAGCACCGCCAGCCGTTGCTGATCGGACGGCGTGGGTTGGGGATGCAGCAGCGTGGTGGCGACGTGATGCACGGCAATGACGATGCCATCGGTCAGGCTGGCCATGGCGCGCACGGTTTCGCGTGCCGCGCGGGGGTGGCTGGCAAGGCCCGCCTGAATATCCTCCATGGCGGCGGCGCGTGCGTCGGTCAGCAGCGCAACGGTCTGGGCGCGGATGTCGCGCGGATCGGTCAGCGGTTCCAGTGCCGCATCCAGCATCGGCAGGAACGACAGAGGGTCAAAGATGGCCTGCGCCCCGGGCAATGCCGGGGCGCTTTGGACGGGTTGATCGTTTTGGGTGGTCAAGTGTTACGACCCGAACCCGCTGGCGCTGCGCGGTGCGGCGTCCAGAATGACCAGTTGCCCGTTGCGGATGGTGGCGACCGCCAGACCGCGGCTGACCGTGCCGTCGCGGTTCATGCGGAACACACCGCCCACGCCGTTGTAACCCGCGCGCTGCGTCAGCCCGGTGGTGGTCAGCGCATTGGCGCGCCCCGTCCGCGCCGATGAGGCAACCGCCGACACGCTGTCATAACCCAGCCAGGCCAGCGGGTGCGGTGCCTCGCCATAGGCGGCGCGGTAACGCTGTTCAAACTGCGCCTGCATGGTGGTGTCGGGGATCGCAAACCAACCCTCGGCCAGTTGTGGCATCCGCAGACGGTCGGCGGGCTGATCCCAACGGGTCAGGCCCATCATCTGCGTGACGGGGGACCGCACGCCCGCCTCGGCCAGTTTTTGCGTCAGATAGGGCAGAACTGCCTGATTGTTCGCGGTCATGAACACCGCATCCACGCCCGCCGCATTGGCCGCCTGCGCGATACGCGGCGCGGCGGCGTCAATGCCGGTCACGGAAACGGGGTGATTCGTGCGCCCCGCCAGACGCGCGCCATTGCGGGCAATCGCGGTTTCAATCGCGCGCGCGCCCAATTGGCCGGCCACGTCATCCTCGGCCACCAGATAGATGTTGCGTTTGCCCTGACGGGTGCCATAGCGCACCAGACGGTCGGAAATCATCTCAAAGCTGTTGCCCATCACGAACAGATTGCGGTCGGCGACCTGCGTGTTGTTGGAAAACGACATGACGTTGATATTGCGCGGCAACATGGCGTTGCCGACGGCGTTTGCAGCCTCGGCGAACAGCGGGCCGACGATGATCTGCGCGCCGGCATCGGCGGCGGCATTGGCCTGCGCCACGGCGCGGTCGGTCGCGGCCCCGTGGTCGTAAATGCGCAGGTCAATATTGACGCCCTGCGCGTCCGTTGCGGCCATGCGGGCGGCGTTTTTCAGGCTGCGCGCCAGCCAGTCCAGATCGGCGGACCCCGCCCCACCCGGAGCCAGCAAGGCGACGCGCACCGGCTCGCCCGGGGTGATCATCTGGCCGATATCGGGACCACTGGCCTGTTGCTGCACCCCGACGGGATCACAAGCGGCAAGAAAAAAGGCCGATAAAACGGCCCCGGCGCGCAGACAGGCGCGGCGCATTCCGGTGCTGGGCCGGAGGGTGGCAGAAGCAAACATAGGAAACGTCCCTGCTTTACGTTATGTGATTGCGGATGACATGAAACTAGGCGGTCGATTCCCGCTTGGCAATCAGCCTGTTTGACCACCACCATAAATCAAGGCCCCCATGACCGACACCCCCCGCCGCCTGTCCGCCAGCATCGAAGCCACATCCCTGCCTGCGGGCCTGTATCTGGTGGCCACCCCCATCGGTGCGGCGCGCGATATTACGCTGCGTGCGTTAGATGTGCTGAACTCCGCCGATGTGCTGGCGGCCGAAGATACGCGCGTGCTGCGGCACCTGATGGATATTCACGGAGTGCCGCTGCGCGGGCGGCGGGTCTTGGCCTATCACGACCATAACGGCGACCGCGCGCGGCCTGCGCTCTTGGCGGCTTTGGCGGATGGGGCCAGCGTGGCCTATTGTTCGGACGCGGGAACGCCGCTGGTGGCCGATCCCGGCTATCGTCTGGCCCGCGACGCCGCCGAAGCCGGCGCCCGCGTCCACGCGCTGCCCGGCCCATCGGCGGCGCTGACCGCGCTCAGCCTGTCGGGCCTGCCCAGCGACCGGTTCCTGTTTCTGGGCTTTCCACCCGCGACCGCAGCGGCGCGAAAAACATGGCTGCGGCAGTGGATGGCGGTCGATTCGACGCTGATTATCTTTGAAAGCCCCCGGCGCATTAACCGAACATTAAAAGAACTGTGCGAGATTGACGCGAATCGGATTACAGTGGTGGCGCGGGAACTGACAAAGAAATTCGAAGAAATCATTCGCGGGCGGGCCGCCGATCTGGCCGATGATCCGCGCATGGACAGCCTGAAAGGCGAAATTGTCATGGTTCTGGACCGGCCCACGCCGGTGACGGCAGGTGACGACGACATCCGGGCGGTACTGCTGCGCCATCTGGAACACCTGTCCGTTAAGGACGCAGCTCGCGAAGCGGCGACCGAATTGGGTCTGCCACGGCGCGATGTGTATCAATTTGCCCTGACCATGGGGCGCGACGACGGCGAATGACGCCGCAGAAAGGGGCCGGTTATGGCGTTTGATATGGTTCTGGACCACAGCACGGCTGCCCCTTCACGGCGCAGGCGTGGGCAACGCGCCTATCAATCCGGCCTGATGGCCGAAGATTCGGTATCCCGCCTGTATCTGCGCCGTGGCGCCACCCTGCTGGCCAGTCGCTGGCGCGGCAAAGCGGGCGAAATCGACCTGATTTTTCAGGACGGTGCCGACATCGTTTTCGTCGAAGTGAAGGCATCATCAACCCATCGGGCGGCGGCTGAACGGCTGGGCCGCGCGCAGATGGACCGCATTTGTCTGGCCGCCTGTGAGTTTTGCGATGCAAACGGGTTCGGTGGTTTGGCGTCGATGCGGTTTGATGTGGCACTGGTCGATGCGCAGGGGCGGGTCGATCTGATCGACAATGCGTTCGGTGCGTTCTGACCCGGCTTGCATCTGCGGGTGATGCGCGTCACACATCCCCAAAGTAAGGAGAGTTGGATGAGCCTTTACGTCGCCCTGCAAATGGATCCGGTCGAACATGTCGCGATCACGGCCGACAGCACGTTCCGCATCGGGATTGAGGCGCAGGCCCGCGGGCATCGCCTGTTCCAATACACCGCCGATCAGTTGCGCTATGACGAAGGGCGGGTGATTGCGCGCGGGCGTCCGGTTGTGCTGCATCGTCAGCAGGGCGCGCATGTCGATTTTGGCGATTGGGCCGATGTGGACCTGACCGGATTTGATGTGGTCTGGCTGCGTCAGGATCCGCCGTTCGATATGTCCTATGTCACGAATACGCATCTGCTGGACCGGGTGCATCCGCGCCCCTTAGTGGTGAATGATCCGTTTTGGGTGCGCAACTGCCCGGAAAAGCTGATGGTTCTGGATTTTCCCGACCTGACGCCGCCCACGATGATCTCGCGCAATCCCGATGATTTCCGCGCGTTCCGGCAGCGTCATGGCGATATTATCGTCAAGCCGCTCTATGGGAATGGCGGGGCAGGGGTGTTTCATCTGCGGCCCGAGGATCCGAATCTGGCATCGCTGTTGGAAACCTTTGCCGGGATCAACCGCGAACCGATGATTGCGCAGAAATACCTGCCCGCTGTGACGCAGGGGGACAAACGCATTATTCTGGTCGATGGCGAACCCATTGGCGCCATTAACCGCGTCCCGCAGGCGGGTGAGGCGCGGTCGAATATGCATGTCGGCGGGCGCGCCGAAAAGGTTGGTCTGACCGACCGGGAACGCGAAATTTGCGCGCGCCTCGCGCCGGTTCTGCGGGAAAAGGGGCTGATTTTCACCGGCATTGACGTGATCGACGGCTGGCTGACCGAAATTAACGTCACCTCGCCCACTGGTATTCAGGAACTGGAACGGTTCGATGGCGTGAACGCTGCCGCCGCCATCTGGCAGGCGATTGAAAAACGACTGGATGCGCAACGGGCTGGGGGCGCGTCTTGACGCCACTTTCCCTTTGGATCATGCGACGCTGATGTTGCGGATCTCTGACATTAACTATTCCATTCAGGGGCGCCCTTTGTTCGAAGGCGCCTCGGCCACCATTCCGGACGGGCATAAGGTCGGCCTTGTCGGACCCAATGGCGCGGGCAAGACCACGCTGTTTCGTCTGATCCGGGGCGAATTGTCGCTGGACGGGGGCGAGATCAGCCTGCCGTCGCGGGCGCGGATTGGCGGCGTGGCGCAGGAAACGGCGGCGACCGGGCGGTCGGTTCTGGACACGGTTCTGGACGCCGATACCGAACGCAGCGCGCTGATGGCGGAATCGCAGACCGCGACCGACCCGAACCGCATTGCCGACATTCAAACCCGGCTGGCCGATATCGACGCCTGGTCGGCCGAGGCGCGCGCCGCCACCATTCTGGACGGTCTGGGCTTTTCAACCGCCGATCAGGCCCGCCCGACCAGCGATTTTTCCGGTGGCTGGCGGATGCGCGTTGCTTTGGCCGGGGTGCTGTTTTCGCAGCCGGATGTGTTGTTGCTGGACGAACCGACCAACTATCTGGATCTGGAAGGCGCGCTGTGGCTGGAAACCTATCTGGCGCGCTATCCGCATACGGTCATCATCATCAGCCATGACCGCGATTTGCTGAACCGCGCCGTTGGCCATATCCTGCATCTCGAAGATCGTCGGTTAACGCTCTATACCGGCGGCTATGACAGCTTTACCCGGCTGCGCGCGGAAAAGCGCGCGCTTCAGGCGGCCGAGGCGCGCAAGCAGGCCGATCACCGCGCCCATCTGCAAAGCTTTGTTGACCGGTTCCGCGCCAAGGCGTCCAAGGCCCGTCAGGCGCAGGCCCGCATCAAAATGCTGGCCAAGATGGAACCGATCACTGCCCCCGAGGATGCGAAATTCCACCGTTTCGCCTTTCCCGCGCCCGACGAATTGTCGCCGCCGATTGTGTCCATCGAAGGCGGCTCTGTGGGCTATGGCGACCGCGCGATCCTGCGGCGGCTGAACTTGCGCATTGATCAGGACGACCGCATCGCGCTGTTGGGGCGCAATGGTCAGGGCAAATCCACGCTGTCCAAACTGTTGGCCGAACGCCTGCCCGTGATGGAGGGGGACGTCACACGGTCGTCGAAACTGCGCGTCGGCTATTTCGCGCAGCATCAGGTTGACGAATTATCGCTGGACGACACCCCGCTGGACCATATCCGCCGCCTCCGCCCGGATGAGTCACCGGCGAAACTGCGCGCGCGTCTGGCCGGTTTCGGTCTGATGGAGGCGCAGGCCGAAACCTGTGTGCGCCAACTGTCCGGCGGGCAAAAGGCGCGGCTGTCGCTGTTGATCGCGACCATCGACGCCCCGCATTTGCTGGTTCTGGACGAACCGACCAACCACCTGGACATCGAAAGCCGCGAAGCCTTGGCGCAGGCGCTGAACGATTACAATGGCGCGGTTGTTCTGGTCAGCCACGACATGCATCTGTTGGGGCTGGTTGCGGATCGGCTGTGGCTGGTCAAGGATGGCGCGGTTGCGCCCTATGACGGCGATCTGGATGATTACCGCCGGTTTTTGTTGACGCCCGTGGCCGCGCCGGTGGTCGATGCGCCGAAACCGGCCCCGAAACGCGCATCCCGTGACGAAATGTTAACCATCCGGGCCGAGGTTCGCCGGGCCGAAGATCGCGTGAACAAGCTGGCCGACATGATTGATAAACTGAACGAAAAACTGGCCGATCCCGCGATTTACCAAAACCCTGCGGATGCCGAAAAATGGGGTAAAAAACACGCCGAGGCCGTGGCCGCCATGTCCCGCGCCGAAGACCTGTGGATGACCGCGTTGGAACAATTGGAACAGGCGGGGGATTGATCTGTTGCGGAAATGCCCATTCCGGCCCGCGCGCCACGGCGGCGGTTGTTTCGTGGGCGCGCATCCGCTATGATTGCGCCAACCACCTTTAGACGGATTCCACCCATGAAATACGCTTCGTTCGCCCTGATGCTGATGGCCACGCCGGTTGCGGCGCAAAATTTTGGCGGGGCCAGCTTTGACGTGGGGTTGGGCGCGGCCTATCAACCGGCCTATCCGGGCGCGTCGTCGGATAAGGTGACGCCGTGGTTCATTTTCCGCGACGGCAGCTATACCCCCGGCGCGGGTCAGGACGCGCAGGGTTTCGGGATCGCGCCGTCCGCTGCGCTGGTTGGGAAGCGTAAATCCAGTGATTCGGACAAGCTGGCCGGCCTGCCGAATGTCGATCGCGCCATCGAATTGGGCGCTCGGGCGCGTTACGGCATGGGTCCGGTGACGGGTTATGCAACCGTCCGCCGTGGGTTCAACGGCCATACCGGGTTCACCGGCGAAGTCGGCGCGCGTGTCCGCACCGATGTGACCGACCGCTTCACCTTGTGGTCGGGGGCCGAGGTGACCTATGGCAATGCCCGCTACAACCGCACCTATTTCGGCATCAGCGACGCGGACGCCGCCGCTGCGGGCCGCGATGCCTATGACGCTGGCAGCGGGTTCAACGCCGCTGCGCTGACGCTGGACATGCGCTATGCCGTGACCGACACGACCGCTTTGGTCGGCGAAATGCGTTACGGTCGCCTGATCGGTGATGCGAAAAATTCGCCGGTGGTGCAGGATACCGACCAGTCGTCGATCAAAATCGGCGTGGTGCAGCGGTTCAGTTTTGGCTTCTGATCCACGGTTTCACTGATTTTTCCATTGCACAGCCCTGTCCGCCGGGCTATGCACCCCGAACAAGCACCCGTAGCTCAGCTGGATAGAGCGCTGCCCTCCGAAGGCAGAGGCCAGAGGTTCGAATCCTCTCGGGTGCGCCAGTCTTTTCAATAAGTTGTGTGGATGCGGCGTGAAGGCTGCGGCGTCGGTATCCGGATTTTCTCCGGATAGCGCTCAATCCGGCGGCGGAATCGCATCATGAGCCGCCACAGCTTTGACCCGCAAGTGGCGGTGCAGGTGGGTTTGAACGCCGCCGTGATCTATCAGAACATCTGCTTCTGGGTCGAGAAGAACGAGGCCAACGGTCACAATTTCCGAGATGGTCGCTACTGGACCTATAACTCGGTCTCGGCCTTCGCGAAGCTCTTTCCCTATTTCTCGCCCAAGCAGGTTCGCGTGGCCATCGACAAGCTGATCGAGGCTGGCTTGATCGTGAAAGGCAATTACGCTGGAGATAAATATGACCGGACGGCGTGGTATGCCCTGAATTCTCCCATTTGCCCTCAGGGGCAAATGGATTCGCCGCACAAGGCAGATGGATGTGCCATTAGGGACAAACTATCGGCCCCTGAGGGCAAATGTAATAGGAACAGTTATAACCCAGATGAAAAACCATATCCTCCCTGTGCTGACGCACAGGGGCTGGATGCGGGTTTTCAAAAGATTTGGGAAGCGTATCCGCAAGACCGGCTGCGCAAGCGAGAAGAGTGCCGCGTACTTATAGCACAGGTTCTATCCGAAGCGCCCGCCGATGACCTCGCTGTTGCAGCCAGATCATATGCCGTCGAGTCAGCCGAATTCACGCGGTCGAAGGTCAGTTTTATTGACAATTGGTTGCGCGATGGGAAATGGCGGCGTCATGTTGAAGAAAGGCGGCTTTCATCTGAAATGACCCAGCCTAACGGCGGGGCACTTCAAAAAGTGTTGGCGCGTCATGCGGAATGGGTTCGCACGCGCAGCCCGCTTTGCCGTACGATGTCGCCGGGTAATTTCGCAGAGCTGATTTCGCAGGGCTTGGTGACGCGCGAAGAGGCATCGGCGGCGAGGATAGGCCTATGACGCCACTTCGATTGCCCCCGGCGCCGCTTAGTGGAGTTGCCGCCGCATCTGATGCTGTCCGTCACCGTCTCGCAAAATTCGCCCGACGCCGCCCCCACAAGGCAGGCGAAGGGCGAATTTTGCAGCCGCCCCAGGCGGCTTCGATCCGGCACGGATCGGCGGCGCAGCCGCTGGCTGGTCCCAAGGGCGCAGCGCCTTGGCCGACACGTTGCTTGCAACGTTATAGTCGGACAGTACAACGTTATGACTATCGCTTTCGGTGGTCATGATGAGCGGCCCCGGTTTTGCGAATCTCAGGACGTTCTCGCGGTCAGGAAACAAGGCAGGTCAGTCCGTCGATCAGGTCTTGAAAGAAGTCGAAGGTGACGCGGAATATTCATCGCACGTCGAACAGCCAAAGCCGCCCGAGCTTATTTTTGGCATGACGATTGATGAAGTCCGGCAGGCGCACGCCGCCCTACTCGCAAAGCGTAAAACCAAGGTGCAGGTCAAGGGTGAAATCAAGGAACGAGCTATCCGGAAAGACCGTCACACTTTGGCTGGTTGTGTGATGAGCTATCCGGTCCCTCGTGAACAGGTTCAATCTGATCATGAGGAATGGAAGCGTTATTTGGAGTGGCGCGAACTAAACCTGAAATGGTTGAAGAAGCTCTGGGGTGGCAATCTGAAATCAGTCATTCAGCACAGTGACGAACCCTATCTGCACTTGCACGCCTTTGGGCTGCCTGAGTCTGATTCCGGCTGTGACGCTCGCACAATGAATCCGGCTTACATGATGAAGCGCCGGGTACTTCAAGAAGAAAAGGCCGCAGGAAAATCAAATAAAGAGGCACTCAAGATTGCGAAACGCGCATACCGTTCTGAAGGCAGAAATCTTCAAGATGATTATCATGCAATCGTCGGCATACCGTCCGGCCTGACGCGCTACGGTCCTAGGCGTAGAAGGCTGACCCGCGCAGAATGGCATACCGAGAAAGAAATTGCGCGTGCGTCATCTGATTTCAGCTTGATCGCTGAAGCTCGCGAAACCAAGAAATACTGTGACCGGCTTGAATCTGAGGCGGATGAACTTGTTCAGAGAAACCTAGACCTTCGTTGGACGTTCTCGAAGCTCAAAATTGAAAGATCGAAGGTAGCAAAAGCGCTTGATGATGAAAGAAATGCTGTCGAAGCGGCGCGAATCGAGCGCAGGGAAATTGTCGAGTCTGGCAGGCAGTATTCAATGAAAATTATCTATGATGCCGATGAGAAGGCGCATAATATCATTGCAGCTGCCGAAGCCCGCTCAGAAAATGCCGAGAAGTTGATGGCGTTGGCAGAAGAAGCGCGCCTGTTACAACAAAATGATGCCGCCCGTCGAGAGAAGGAGCTTGTAGCGCGAGATCAGCAACTTACTGCGCGCGAAAGGCATTTGGAGGTTGTTGTTGATGATATTGAAAATGCAGCCGACAATCTGGGCCGCGCAATAAATCTTGTCGCTAAAAAGCGCATATTGGATGTTATTAAAGCTTCTGATGCTGGTGAGGCCGTGTTCCATCATCTGACCCGCGCGTCTGGCAAGGATCACCCGACGCGGCTCGACTGGTTCCGCGCCGCCTCGCTGCGATTTCTTGAAACGGGACAAGCGCGACATCTTCCGGAAAGCACGATTGGCGCAATCAATACGGCCTTTGACAGGATTGGATCATGGGCTGCTAGAACCGCTCAACTTGAAGCTGACGCGCGCGCGAAGGGGCTGGAGGATGCCCGGCAGGAGGCCGCGAAGATCGTTGAGAGCGCCACAAAGGCCGCCTCAACACACAAGCAGGCTGCGGAATCCGGGGCCGTGCGAATTCTTCAAGAAGCGGAGCTGTCGGCTCATAAGCTGGTTGATGCCGCGAAAGCCGAGGCCATTCAGATCGCCCAGCAAGCAACGCTCAGTTTAGAAGAGGCCGCGACGCTCAAGACGCAGGCTGAAACCGCGCTCACATCTGCCGAAGCTGAGGCGACCCGCCTTGTTCGTGAAGAAATCCAAAAACGCCGGATGGAGCCACAGGCTAGCGCATGGGCAGCCTTCGCTGAACTGCTTAAGGAGGGCGTTCGGGCGGTCTTTGGCAACGAAGGCTATCAGCGGCTGGCGGATTGGTTCAGGCCACGTTGGCAAAGCCATCCCGCAAACCCTGAGCGCCCAGTTGAGCGCCGCGCCGATTGGAACCGCTCATCCGGTCCGTCCCCGTGATCGGTCAGGTATTTGGCTGAAATGACAGCTTGAAGCCCAGTGCTTTGGACACTTTCAGCACCGTTGCCAGCGTCGGATTGCCTTCACCGGACAAAGCCTTATTCAGCCCAACCCGGCTCATGCCGACCTCTTTAGCAAGCGCGCTCATGTTGCGCGCGCGGGCAACCACCCCAAGCGCACGTGCAATATAGGCCGGATCGTCGCCGCCTTCCTCCATCACCGCCTCAAGATAGGCGGCGATATCTTCATCGGTTTTCAAGTAATCGGCGGAATCATACCGCGCGAAGGTCGCGTCCATCACTCAGTCCTTCCACTCTTCGGCCAGTTCCTTGGCAAGTTTTATGTCCCTGCTTTGCGATGACTTGTCGCCGCCGCACAGCAAGATGATGACGACCGGGCCGCGCTGCATGAAATAGACGCGATAGCCCGGCCCATAATTTATCCTCAACTCCGAGATGCCGCCACCGACCGGTTCGACATCACCGGGATTGCCCATAGCCACCCGATCCAGACGCGCGGCAATGCGGACTGCCGCCCGTCGGTCGCGCAGACCGGACAACCAGCGGTCAAAAGTAGAGCTGCGGATGAGGTCAATCATATGAACACTATAGTTGTAGTCGAAGAAATGACAACTGAAGTTTTCAGCCTAGTTGCAAAACGTAATTCGGTGCGCCTTCACTGTAACAGGCTAAGATCACACCGAGCCGATATATCATTTTGTCGGCAGCTACCATGAAGCCTGGTAGTCAGGGCGTCGCCGCGATGGGCCAGCCGGTGGCGCTTGTGCGCAAATGGCTCGACGAGGCTGCCGCCTCGCCGGATTGGCGGCAGCACGAGGCTGCCGCCCGCCAGCTCACCCTCTTTTAGAGGGTGGCTCTGGTGGCTGGTATCAGCAATGCTCCATGAGGTCGTCGATCTTGGTGGCTCTGATGTAGCGGGCCGGATTCGCGTCAACGGCAAGCGCCTTGAAATGCGCTTCGCCGCAGGCGATCTTCGCGGCTTCGTTGTCGCGCAGGTCGTCGGTGAACAGACTGCCTTTCGTCTCGACAACGAAATACAGGCGTTCCGCGCCGTCCACCTGCACCAGCACCGCCCAATCGGGATTGTAGGTGCCGAGCGGCGTGGGGACTTTGAACCAACCCGGCAGCTTAGCGTAAACCTTCACCGCCTCGTTCTTTTCAAGCTGTTCGGCGAAGGTGCGCTCGACGCCGCCGGAGTCGTAGATGACATGCTCGAACACGGATTTTTGCGTATCCTGAAGCATGTTCTTCAGATAGCCGGTCAATTCCTCCTGCTCGAATAGCTCCTGCGCGTAGAAATGATCGTTGCCGATCCGCTGGTATTTGATGCCGTCCACGAGCGCGAGGCGTTTGGTGCGGTTGATGGTTTCCGCCGCCAGTTCGATGAAAGCTTGGGGGTTGCGCTTGAAATCGCCAAGCCTGCCGCTCTCGGTCAGGATAGTGACAAGGCTGCGGCGCGTAAGCTGGGTGCGGTCCTGCAAATCGGTCAGCACGTCAGGAAGGGCAATATCGCCTTCTTCGATGGTGACGGGGCCGGACGTAGCGGTTTCGGTAGCGATCACGCCGCCTTGACCGATGGCGAGGTCAGCCTTGCGGATGACGGCTTTCGCCTTGGTGATGGGCGGTGCGTTGGAAATCGCCTTGGTGCAATCCTCGATCAACTTGGCGTTGTCGAAATGAACGCGATAAGTCGTGCGGTGCTTGATGCGGTCCCATAGCGCCTGAAACTCGGCGCTGTGCAGGACTTCCTTGCGCACGCGCACGGCCTTGCGGTCGTCGGCGTTCTTGATGTCGAGTTTCCCTGCGATTTTGCGCAGCACTTCCTTGATCTGCGGCAGGTGCGCGGCGTGCTCGTCGGGAACGGTCAGCGTTCCGTCTTTCAACGCCGTGCGCAGCTTGTCCTGTACCTTGCCCTTGGCGTCGATGAAATCGGCGCCTTTGAGATATTCATGAATCGCGGCGGATTCCTCGAATCCCAGCATAACAAGGGTGCCGTCCTCTTGCTGGACGGAGATAGCCGCGAACTGGTGTTTCTCGACGATGCCGAAACGGATGCCGGTATCGGCCTCGATCTCTTTCTGTAGGTTTTCCGCGAAGGCTTCGTAGCTCTCGGTGGCGATCACGGTCAGCGTGTTGATCTCGAAGCCGCGCAGCCGTTCGCCCTGCTGGTTGACGCAGAGGCGTAAGCCTCGCCCGATGGTCTGGCGGCGTTCGCGCTCGGTGCCGATTTCGCGCAGCGCGCAAATCTGGAACACGTTGGGATTGTCCCAACCCTCTTTCAGCGCGGAGTGGGAGAAAATGAACTTGAGCTTCGTGTCGAAGCTAAGCAGCTTCTCCTTGTCCTTCATGATGAGGTTATAGGCGCGTTCGGCGCTGTCGCGATTGGCCTGATTGTTCTCGGCGGTGTCGGTCCATCGCTTGTTCTTGTCGATGGAGAAATAGCCGTCATGCACTTCTCGGGCGTCGGTTTCGAGGTCCACTTCCTTGAACAGACTGGCATATTCTGGAAGCTTTGCGGCACGGCGATATTCTTCCTCGAAGATTGCCGCATATTTGCCTTTCACCGCGTTTCCATCCTCGTCGTAGGAACGGTAGTGCTCCACGGCGTCGATGAAAAACAGGCTGAGCACCTTGATGCCGAGCGGCGCAAGACGGCGCTCTTTCTCAAGGTGTTCGGTAATCGTGCGGCGGATCATGAGCCGCCTGACGGCATCGGCGTCAACATCGCCGATGGCTTGCCCAACAGCGAGGAAGGATTCCGACCCGGCGGTTTTCACTTCGAGCAGAGAATCTTTGCCCGCGACCCGGATTTCACCGATGCGGCAATCCTTGTAGATGGCGCGGCCTGTTGTATCCTCCAAGTCGTCGCCGTCCTGCACAGTGACTTCCTTGCGGCGTACCTGTCCGCCTTGCTGTACGTCGATTTCGACCTTGGCGGTAACGGCACCGCGCGCATTGCTGGCAGAGAGGAAACGCAGATAGGCTTTGTTGTGCCCGCCCTCGACTTCGAGCGAGGCCACTTCGATCTGCTTGACCAGCTTGCGTTCATAGGCATCCACGGCGTCCAGCCGGTAAACCATGTGGTGCTTGTCAACATGCGTTGCGGAATAGCGTAGGGTGCAGAGCGGATTCATGGCGTTGAGGGCTTCTTTGCCGCGTCCCTCAAGGCCGCCATCCACGGTCTGCGGCTCGTCCACGATAATGACGGGGCGCGTGGCGCGTATCAGGTCGATAGGCGCTTCGCCGCCGGTTTTTTCGCTGTCCTTGTAAAGATTGTTCACGTCTTTCTTGTTGATAGCCCCCACGGTCACGACCATGATTTGAATGGTCGGGCTGGTGGCGAAATTGCGAACTTGCCCCAACTTCGATGAATCGTACAGAAAATAGTCGAAAGGTTGACCGGAATAGAGGCCCTTGAAATGATCCTCGGTGATTTGGAGCGTCTTGTAGACGCCCTCCTTGATGGCGACGGACGGCACCACGATCACGAATTTTGTGAATCCGAACCGTTTGTTCAACTCGAAAATCGTGCGCAGATAGACGTAGGTTTTGCCGGTGCCCGTCTCCATTTCTACGGTGAAGTCACCTGACGCGAGCCTGGCGGACGGCGGCAGGCCGTTCTTGAGCTGGATTTCGTTCAGGTTGGACATGATCTCGTCGTCGAGCAGGGTCAGGCGATTGCCGATGCCCAGCGCGTTTTCGACAAGGCCAAGCTCCTGTTGCGCGCCACCGGAGGCTTGGCGGGTGACAGTGAACTCGGTGCGGTTGATCTCCTGCCCGCGAAACAGGTCGCAGACAGATTCGATGGCGGTGTGCTGATAGTCGAGGTTCGTCTCGAAATGCAGTTTCATCTCAGAGGCTCCTCACGTCGAGGATGCCGTTCTGATTTAGGATCGCCGCCATGTTGGTCTTCGCTACGTCATCAGCAAAACCGGAATCCTTGAACACGACGCGGGTGTCAACGGCGGGCGCGAGTTCCGTCCACCATGCGACGATGCCATTGGCGACGTTTTCAACCGTGTCGGTGGTAAGGCCATCGGCAAGGCAAACGATCAGCGCGCCGCCGCCGATGGAATGAACAGCCTTCCCGGCAATGTCCTTCTTCTCGATAGGAACGCACAGATCGAGACCCAGCTTGAGCAACAGCTCATAGAGCACATCCTGTTCGGTGCGGCCCGGCACAAGATGCTCGGTGTTGGCAAGCAAGGTACCTTCAAGGTCTGACGGCTCCGGTTCCCATGCGACGATGTTGGAGGGAGAGAGCTTGAAGACACGGAAGCCGAGATCGCCATCAAACTCGGGAGCATTAGCTTTAACTGCTGCTGCTGCGCGGCGCAAGCGCTCCTTCGTAAGTTCGGCGATGCTACGCGGCTTGTTCAAACTGTCGCAAAATTCTGCAGCAATTTTTTGCTCAGCTTTGGCTGGATCGAGCGGTTGAGGAAGCTGGACAAGTATATATCGGCGCTTGCCGCCATCGGCGGCGTTTTGTGCCATTACGGCATGACCAGTAGTTCCTGAGCCCGCGAAGAAATCTAAGATTATGTCGCTATCGCGCGAGCCTATTTGTAGCAATCTTTCGATGAGCCGCGTTGGTTTGGGGTAGTCAAAAACTGCATTTACGCCAAACAAATCGTCAACTTCACCTTTAGCCATCGCAGTGTCACCCGCGAACTTGCGATGAAATATGGTGATTGGTACCAACCCATCCTGCACTTCGGAAAGGAACCGCTTGATCATCGGGTAGCTATCTCCCGCCCCCCAGACTATAGCATCGTCAGCGATTTTCTCATTGATAGTATCTTCACTAAACGCCCAATACCGCCCTTGAGGGCGGCGGAGGACAACGCCGTTAGGCTTGGTTATCGTGTATTCGGCTGAATAAGGATTGTGCGCGGTGATTGGATCGAGTTTCCAAGGGCCTTTGGGGTGGTTATCTGGGTTAGAGTATGCATTGGTGTTGTCGCGTGGTAGCAGAGGGCGGGGCCAGTCAGGCTTTGATTTCGCGATACATAATACGTAATCGTGAGATGTGGAAAAATAGCGAGAAGAATTTTTTCGCGTGTGTACTTTTTCCCATACAATGGTTGCGACGAAATTCTCCTCGCCAAAAATTTCGTCGCATAAGCGCTTTGCTGATGCTTGTTCTGAGTCATCCAGACTAATGAAAATCGCACCATCTTCTGCAAGCAAATTTCGGGCAAGCTTCAAGCGCGGATACATCATATTCAGCCAGTCCGTATGGAACCGACCTGATGCTTCCGTGTTGGATGACGCCCTAGCCCCGCCTTCGTTAATCTGGCCGGTCAGCCTCAGATAATTCTTGATGCTGTCCTGAAAGTCGTCGGGATAAACAAAATCCTTACCGGTATTATACGGCGGGTCGATGTAGATGAGCTTGACCTTGCCTGCGTAGCTCTTTTGCAGGAGTTTCAGAACCTCAAGGTTATCACCCTCGATCATGAGGTTTTGCGTCGTGTCCCAATCAACACTTTCATCCGGGCACGGCAGCAATGTGCCAGTAGACGGCGTCAGGGCGATCTGCCGTGCCTGGCGCTTGCCGTGCCAGTTCAGCCCGTATTTCTCGTCCTTCTCATCGACGGCTCCGCCCAGCAGTTGCCGGAGCACGTCGAAATCAATGCTGCCTTCCTTGAAAGCATCGGGAAACAAAGCTTTCAGAGCATCAACATTTCCGGCGACAATGTCGGCGCTCTTGGTGGCAGGGTCATCCAGAACGAGTTTCTTGATTTCAGGCATGTGAGACGGATTCCCCCTTGGAGTCATAGTTGGTTTGCATAGGCAGCGAGGTCAGCCTCGCGCCGCTGGATTTCGAGGTTGAGGTCCACGCGGCGGCTAAGCTGCTTCTCGCGCTTGGCCTTGGCGCGCAGACCTTCGATTTCTTTAGTGATCCGCAAATGCGCGTCGAGCGCCGCGCGGCGGCGGTCAATGGCTTCCTGATCGTCGGTCGGGGCAAACGCGCCCGTCAGGCGGGCGGCGTTGACGGCCTCGATCCGGGCGATCCAGCCCGCATAGAGGGCGAACAGGTCGGTACGCGGTTGTTGCGCCAGCGCGAGGCTTTTCAGGAAGGCGACCTGCACGGAATCCACCGCATCGGCCCGAAGCCCGCTTGCCGCGACGACATGCTCGATCACCGTGCGGCCCGCCTCGTTCTGCGCATGGCGCTTGTGCGCCGCCGATACGGCAAGGCCGCTTTCGTCGGCGGTGACAAGCAGCAGAGGGTAGGGAATGGCGCGGTGGATCAGCTCGATCAGCCGCGCTGCCTTCGCGCCGGAACGGAAAGCGCAGCCGACAACGGCAATCTCAAGATATTCGCGGGTATCGTCGGAAAACACCGGAACGCCGATGGTGGCGGGCTTGCAGGCAGCGAACCATTGCAGCTCGTCGATGCCGTCCTGAATAGCGCGCTTGTCGGCGGCGGTCGGCGCACCTTGCTCGACCAGCAGCTTCTTCGGGACGCGGGAATCGACGCGCGCGCCGGGCGGAAGGCCCAGCGCGTTGACGATGGCGAGGAAGTCTGCACCCGCCGTCATGCAGCCCCCACATCCGGCAGGATGACAAGGAAGGCGACAACCTCGAAATCGTTGATACCGGCAAACTCGCCTTTCAGCGCGTGAGTGCCGCCGGGGTTGAATAGGCTGGCGACGGCACGTTCCTCGCTTTTGCCAACGATGGAGGCGACGGCGCGTGCAAGAAGCGCCTGATAATCCTCCATGTCGCGCCCGTATCTGGTGGCTTTGTCGAAGCGCGCGGAGGCTTCGGCATCGGGCAGGTCGCGCCCGATGGCTGCTTTCTTGAGCCGGTCGAGCACCTGCTTCGCCTGCGTATAGGGTAGCAGAACCTCGCCTTCGTCGCCGACATGGACGACGAAATTGGGACTCAAGGGATAGCCGGGTTCGGCGGCACGTTCCGCCGCCTCGCCGACAGCGCGCAGGCAGAAAATGGCACCGGGCGGCAGATCATTTTCTGGGGCGGATGCATCTGGCGCAGGCACCACGGCATAAGTGCCAGGCGGCAGGGTTTCCAGCCGCTCGCGGTGCTCGCGCATATATCCGGCAAGGTCGATGCGGAAATCGTTGAGCGTAAGATCGGCGATGGAAACGCCGCTGGACAAATCCTCAAGGTCGATCACCGCGTCCTGCAATTTTTGCAGTTGGGCGCGGCGATATTCGAGATCGTTCATCTGGTTTCCGGCCTGAAACTCGATGATGTTTTCCTCGCCCGTCGCGGACACGTCGAGTAGCACCATGCGCCCGCTGACGCGGGATTCGAGGTCGAGATATTCGTCCAGCTCCATGTTGGGCCAGAAATTGACCAACTGGATGCGGGTATTGGTCGAGCCGATACGGTCGATGCGCCCGAACCTCTGGATGATCCGCACAGGATTCCAGTGAATATCGTAATTGGTGAGGAAGTCGCAGTCCTGAAGGTTTTGCCCTTCGGAAATACAGTCGGTGGCAATCAGCAGGTCGATTTGGCCTTCGGCGTTCATTTCCTCTGGACGCTCTTTCGAGCGTGGAGAAAAGGCCGAGAGGATCGAACTCATATCACCGCGCAACCCGCGCAAGCTTGTCTTGTTCGCGCCCGTGCCAGAGACAACGGCGGTTTCAAGCCCAAGCTCGTTCTTCGCCCAGCTCGCAAGCTGCGCGTAGAGATAATCCGCCGTATCGGCAAAGGCAGTGAACAACAGGATTTTGCGGTTCTCGGCATTGATCGGGGCTGCGGCCTTGCGAGCGATCACGTCTTTCAATGCCGCCAGCTTGGCGTCGCGTTCCGGCGTGACGGCCTGTGCTGCGGACAGCAGCGTGGCAAGGCGGTTGCGGTCCTCGATCAAATCCTGCCGCCAGCGAACGCGGTCAACGTCGTGGAGCAAGACCTTGACCTTGCGCCCTATCAACAGGGCCTCGAAAGCAGGATCGTCTATATCGACATCGTCGATAGAAACCTCGTCCACGCTTTCATCGTGGGCGTCGATCTTCGCCAAGAGCGCGTTCACATCGGCAAGCTGGCGCTTGATGGTGAGCGCGAAGGACGCGACCGAGCTTTCCATGCGTTTCAAGATATTGACGCGCAGCAGATGAATGAGGCTTTCCTCGCGGTCCACCTGCCGGAAAAAGCTTTCGCCGCCCCTGATCTTGGTGCTGTATTTCTCGTCATAGACGGCCTGTTTGTGCGGCAGGACGTAGCGCAGCGGCGCATAGGCTGCGAGCGTGAGCCGTCTGATTTCGTTGTTGATCTCGCGGATAGGCCGGAACTCTCCGGCAAGGTCCACGTCGGCCTTGATATTGACGGGGCGCAGACGCTCCGGGAACTGACCGGTTTCTTCGGTGCCGTAATAGCGTTGGACGTGCTTGCGGGAACGGGCGATGGTCAGCAGGTCCAGCAATTTGAAATAGTCGAAGCCGAGCATATCCATCAGCCGCGCGGGGCGGCGGTCGGTTTCGGGCAGGTCCAGCCAGCGGTTGAACTGCGTTTGCGCCTTGCGGATGGTGGCCTCGATGCTCTGGATGCCGTGGCCCATGAGGGCGAGGTCATTACCTTCGGTCATGAAGGCGATCTGGTTCTTGAGGTCGGCAAGGCGATTGTTGACCGGCGTGGCGGACAACATGAGCACTTTGGTTTTGACGCCCGCTTTGATGATGCGCTTCATCAAATGGTGGTAACGGGTATCACGGTCCTTATGGGTCGCCTTGTTGCGGAAGTTGTGGGACTCGTCGATCACGACAAGGTCGTAGTTGCCCCAATTCACATGACTGAGGTCGATGTCGCCGGACATGCCGCCGTCGCGCGACAGGTCGGTGTGATTGAGCACGTCGTAATTGAAGCGGTCGGACGCAAGGATATTGCGGCGGTCGTTGGCCTTATAGAGCGTCCAGTTGTCGCGCAGGCGCTTGGGGCAGAGAACAAGAACGCGGTCGTTGCGCAGCTCGTAATATTTGATGACGGCAAGGGCCTCGAAGGTTTTGCCAAGGCCGACGCTGTCAGCGATAATGCAACCGCCTATGCGTTCCAGCTTGTCGATAGCACCGACAACGCCGTCACGCTGGAACTTGAAAAGCTTGTTCCAGACGTTGGTGTTACGAATGCCGGTGGCGGATTTGATAATCCGTTCCTCGTCAAGCTCGTCGCCCAAATCCTTGAACAGCTCGAAGAGCACCTTGAAATAGAGGAGCGACGGCGGGCGATGGCTCGCCGCATCGTCGAGGCGGGCAGCAAGCTCGCCCCCTGTCGGCTTTAGGCCGTTCCAATTCGCCTGAAACCAATCGGCATAAGCCGCCGCTTCCGCGTCCGTATCAGAGAGCTGCACAAGGCCAAGCCGGTCGCCGGGCGTGATGCCCAGACCTTCGGTCGTGAACGGACATGTGCCGGTCAGGACATGGCGGTCGTCGTCGCCGGAAACGACAATCATGGATTGAGGTGGCGCTGTCGGGACGTGCCGCACTTCGGCATGCTTGTTCAGCCATTCACCGGCAACTTTGGCAAGCCAACGCCCTTGCAATTTGCCGCGCGCGGCAATGTCACCCGATCCACCGTAGAGGGAATCGGCAAGGGCAGTGTCGGCACCGAGAAGAATACGGCAGTGTCCGGCCTTCTTCAGATGATCGCGCACTTCTGCAAATGCGTAGAGCGAGAAGTCCGGCGACATGAGATCAAACGCCGAATCCGGCTGAAGCCAGTCTCGGAGCCGATCAATGACGCGCTCATTTCCGGTATTGCGCAGAAGTTTCATTAGCGCGCCGCTCTATTGATATCGGGCTGCGGATCGAAAGACCTACCTTCATCGGACACGGGCGGGCAGAAGGGCGCTGCCAGATGGTGGCGAAACTCTTTGCCCTTGAAACTCAGTTCCGTCATGCCCGCCCCTTCGCATTCATGCCCGTGTACCGCTCGACCTTGATTTCTCCCGCCCGTTTGCGGGCTTGAGCAATATCGTAGCTGTTCTGCATCCGCATCAGCGCCTCCATCGAGACGCCGAACGCCTTTTCGATCCGGAGCGCCATGTCCGGTGACAGGTGCGCCCGCTCGTTCAACAGCGCCGACAGCGCGGGCCGTGTGACGCCGAGGGCGTCCGCCGATTCCGTCACGGACAGGCCGAGCGGTTGCAGCACCTCATGCTTCACGAATCCGCCCGGATGGGCAGGCTTCTTAAGCCGAAGGTCATCGTCATCCGTCATCGTTGCGCTATCCGGTTGAAACGCCCCTTGAGCCGGTTCCCAGCCTACAGGGCGGTTCGTTGCCTGTAAAGCTACGCTTTACGTACACTTAGAGCTATGCCTTAGCCTGTTCCCAAGGCCGACATGAACAGCATACTGAAGCTTCCGCTACGGTGGGGCTGATCGCCCTCCGACTATGCCGCGCAACCTTGTGCCGAGCGCTCTACCCTCAATCGGCTGCCCGCACTACCCCTTTGGCCAGCATATTCCCCTCATCTCAGTTGCCAAAGCCAGTTCCGGCGTCTCTTCCAGCAAGCGGTAAGGCACATGCGACGCGGCATGCAAATTATCATCTGGGTTAATCAGCGTAGGGTGGGCATCGGCGGGTTCTTTCAATTTAGCAGGCTGGGTAGCTCAGATCGCGTTGGGAATGGTCAAGCCACGGCCCATCGTCAGGCCGCGAAAAATTGCGAGCAGCAACGCCACTAAAGTCACAAGGTTAAAACAAAAACATATCGTTTGCGCGTCAAGACGCGCAAACGACGACGGCACCAAATACGCCGCCAGCCACGACATAGCTGCAACCATCGCCCATACATTGGCGGCAACATATCGTTCGCGCAATCGCTGGCCGGCCAACTCGCGGGCAAGGCGTCGCGCCTGCGGGCGAAGCGGCTTCGGTGTGCCTTGTTTGGCCATCACGTCTTTCGGTTCGACCACCATCAGGAACGCGCGTCCAAGCGTTTTTTGATCGTCCTGCGTCATCTTACCATCCTGATAAGGCTGTCCATTTCTTCCGCATCGTCGTTCTCCGTACGATTGGGATGTGCGCGCAAATCATCTTTCAGAACCTTCATTAACACCCTCTGGCGCGCTTCTGGTGTGATGCTGATGTCGAGATCCTCCAGCCGCGCGTCGAGAAGGTGAGCGAAATAATCAATACGTGACAACAGCAGCGGCGACGGCCCCCCGGTCAGAAGCCGGTGCGCGTCGTCATCGAACAGTTCGCAGATTTTGAGCAGGAGTTGGGCAGGAAGGTCTCGCTCGCCACGCTCATAGTACTGGAACGCGCTGCGACTGATCCCCAGCTGCTCAGCAAACTGAGCCTGCGAGAGGCCTGCCGCTTTGCGGAGGGTTTCAATCCTGTCGCCCAGTCCTACGGGATCAGTCATCAAAAACACCCGTTGAAACGACCACAATTGTGGTTATTTGTATATTAATGTCGCGAAATGTAGTCTTTCGCACTTAATCGTCGTCGTCAGCATACCTTTGCTCGCGTTCGTGAGCAAGGAAATCTGTCTCTATCACAGGTGTGGGTGCTGGCGCGTACAATGATGGAGCAAGTACTATGAAGGAAAATACGCAGGGCCATGCATCTATGGTTGAAACGCCCAAGGAGATGGCGGATCGCGTCGGCATTCCCGTTTCCAACGTTCGGTTTTTGATTAAGTCGGGGAAGCTCGCACACTTCTTTACAGCACCAGGCAGACGTAATCCCAAAATCCCTGTTGGTGCCTGGGAAAAATATCTGTCCGATCAGTTGGGTGGGTGAGATGGGTGTCGTTGGTGAGCCGAAGCTGGCGCGTGACCGCAAGCGTCCGAAGAGCGGCAACTATTATATCTATTGGACAGATGAAGAGCGCGGCAGCCTAGAGAAAAGCCTGCGTACAAAGGACCGTGCCATTGCATGCGAAAAGTTCGAAGAATGGAAGCTCCTGAACCTTGGGCAGACCGTTGCCAGACGTGCCGAAGACGTCAAAATTGCCGAAGTGCTTCGCTACTATGAGAAAATCAAACGCACCGATGTCAGTGCGCCCGAACGGATCAGCGATGTGCTTAAGGCTCTGACGCCCTACTGGGGCAACAAGCCGGTTTCCGCAGTCAATAAACTCAGTTGCATCCGATATCGAGAAGAGCGCGAAAGCATTTATGCAGCCAAGAGGCCTGCGCGCGCCCCCCTTTCACCGAACACTGTTCGTCGTGAACTTGCTGTTCTGTCCGCTGCTATCAAGGTCGCTAATGACGATGGGCTGATTAACAGACAGGTGACGGTTCACCGACCGCGTGAGGTGCCGGTTGACGTGCCTTACTTTACTTGTACTCAAGCTTTGCGGCTCATTCGAGTTGCTCCGAAAGTCAAGCGTGCAAGGCAATACCTACAGCTGTTTCTGATCCTTGGATTTCTTACCGGCGACGAAAAGAGTCATTACTTTCGCTGCGGTGGCGTGATGTCGATCTGCAGGCGGGCTTCATCCACTGGAATCCTCAGGATCGCATTTCAACAAAAAAAGAACGTCCGCCGGGCGCAATTCCGCCTCGCTTGCATAAGTATCTCCGTCGGCAACGCGCCCGTTTCCCGCACGATGATTTCGTAATTTCGAGCCGCGGAGCGCCGCTCAAAGACATCAAAACAGCTTTCGCGTCGTTGATGCGCCTTTATCTTGCGGTTGAACAGCATAGGTCTGCCTCGGATATCGGAAGCCGCTTCACCGTCACAGACCGTGCTTACCCGCACCTGTTGCGCCACAGCTGCGCGACGTGGTTGATGCAGAAGGGTGTCAAGCCAGCCGCAGCTGCGTCCTTTCTTGGTATGTCAGAAGAGACACTTTACCGTCGGTATTATCATCACCATCCCGAATTCCAGCGCGAGGCGGCTAACGCGTTTTGATCCGGATCGATCCGGATGCAGACCGCTAAAACTCGCTATAGGCGTGAACAAAAAATGACAGGACGATTTAATATGTCGTTGAAACATAACGAAACCTGCACCATCCATTATCCTCCGAAGGCAGAGGCCAGAGGTTCGAATCCTCTCGGGTGCGCCAAGAATCATATTATCATCAATGTGATAGCCATTTTTGCGTGGTGTTGGTCCGGCCTGCTGACCAGCTATCCGCTCTGAAGCGATAGGCGGGGGCGGCCTTCGCATATTATTCAGCGGGTTGATTCAAATATATTGTCGATCATGGGCCAGTTCGGCTTAAAAGCCGACTGCCTTCGGGGATCATGCGGTTTTGCAGCAAGATCCGCTTCGTCGCCGTAAGGTTCGGCGTCAGATGGTCACCGTCAAAGATGCTTAGCCGCGCGCCAGGGTCACATTTTCCATTGGCCGGGGACGGGACTGCGTCCATGCGGGCAGGGCATCCGGCTCAGCCCTTAAGGGCGCTTAGACCGCCGCTGTCCAGCCGCCGCAGCGACATATCCAGTTTTGCTTCCGCCTCACGGAATTCCCGCGTGGCCCTGCGGAGATAGCTGAGATGTTCGTGCGCGGCTGACCGTGCGTCGCCGGGTCGTCTGTCGATGATCGCTTGCGCTATGGCAAGGTGCTGGTCCCGCAGAAGGTCTCGGACATAGGGAATCGTGAACAGCCGCTGCCGATTGTGAAGGACATCCGTGCGAAGATTGCCCGAAAGCGCGCGCATGATTTGCAGGATGACCAGATTATGGCTGGCTTCGTAGATCGCGATGTGCAGGTCGGCGTCCGCATCGGCTTCTGCCGCAGGATCGTTTGCGGTATGGGCCTTTTGAATCCGGGCAACACAGTCTTTTATCCGCTGAATTTCCGGCTCATTCGCGCGCTGCGCGGCCATGGCCGCGGCCGAGCTTTCCACCACATCCCGGAATTCCAGATAGTCGTCGGCGACTTCGCCACGTTCAGAAAGCATGGCGATCAGCGGGTCGGTGATGCTCTGCGCGCCGATTTGCGCAACCTTCATCCCCTTGCCTTCCTTGCTGGTCAGCAGGCCGCGTTCTTCGAGTGATTTCAGCGCGTCACGCAGCGTCGGGCGCGACACATTCAGCCGTGCCGCCAGCTCGCGTTCCGGCAGCAGGGGTTCGCCCGGTCGCAGCGACCCTTCGAGAATCAGGCTCTCGATATGGGTGATGACGGTCGTGGCGGCCCGGCCGGGCTTGTTCGGCTTGCTGTCGCTCATGTCTCGCACATAGGTCGGTCATCGGGTGAACCAATAGCTTATGGCACGGCGCGGCGCTGCTGCAATGCGGAAAAGAAATTTACCGATTGACTGATGCGGTAAAGTAATTTTACCAAAACCTATACGCGGTCTGGGGCCGTTGGAACAACGATGATCGTCGGCGGTTTTTCCGGGCGTCGAATGGCCCCGCCCCGACCCATGAAAGGAGACAGCCGTGTCAACGATTGCCATGCCCGCACCCGATGCGGGGATCATCGCCCGCAAGTCCGAAATCGTCGCCGCCCTGACCGCGGCACTGCCCGCCGATGCGGTGATTTCGGACCCCGAAGAAACGCGGGCCTATGAATGCGACGCCCTGACCGCCTACCGATGCCCGCCGCTGGCCGTCGTGCTGCCGCGCACGACCGAAGAGGTGGCGGCTGCCATGCGCATCTGTCACGATCTGCGCGTGCCGGTCATCCCTCGGGGTGCGGGCACGTCGCTGGCCGGGGGGGCGCTGCCGACGGCTGACAGCGTGGTCATCGGCACCATGCGGCTGCGCGAATTTCTGGACATCGACACGGCGAACCGCTTTATCCGGGTTCAGACCGGCGTCACCAATCTGTCGGTCAGCGCCGAGCTGGAACCGCACGGATTTTTCTATGCGCCCGACCCGTCGTCGCAGCTTGCCTGCACGATTGCGGGCAATATCGGGATGAATTCAGGCGGGGCGCATTGCCTGAAATACGGCGTTACGACGAACAACCTTCTGGGCGTCCGCATGGTGCTGGCAACGGGTGAGATCGTCGAACTGGGCGGGCCGCATCTGGGGGGCGCGGGGCTTGATCTTCTGGGTCTGATCTGCGGGTCGGAAGGTCAGCTTGCCATCGTGACCGAAGCGACCCTGCGCATCCTGCCCCGTCCCGAAGATGCGCGTCCGATGCTGATCGGTTTCGACAGCGCCGAGACCGCAGGCGAATGCGTGGCGCGGATCATCCGGTCCGGTGTGCTGCCTGTCGCGATCGAATACATGGACGACGTGTGCCTGCGCGCGGTCGAGGCGTTCGCCAAGGCCGGTTATCCCGATTGCGCGGCCGTGTTGATCGTCGAGGTTGAAGGCTCGGAACACGAAATTCTGGACCAGATCGAACGGATCAAGTCCATTGCCGCCGAATTGAACCCAGTTGAATTCCGCAGCAGCCGCAATGCCGATGAATCGCTGGCGATCTGGAAGGGGCGCAAATCGGCCTTTGGGGCGATGGGTCGGCTTGGCGATTACCTCTGTCTGGACGGCACGGTGCCGGTGTCGAAACTGCCCTATACGCTGCGGCGGATCGGTGAGCTGTCCAAAGAACACGGGCTGGAGGTCGCCAATGTGTTCCATGCCGGGGATGGCAACATGCATCCGCTGATCCTGTTCAACGCGAACCAGCCGGGTGATCTGGAACGGGCCGAAGCGTTCGGGAACGACATTCTGCGCCTCTGTGTCGATGTCGGCGGCTGCCTGACCGGGGAACACGGGGTCGGCATCGAAAAGCGCGACCTGATGGGCGCGCAATACACCCCCGAAGATATGGCGATCCAGATGGAGATCAAGGACGCCTTCGATCCCCGATGGCTGCTGAACCCGGCAAAGGTGTTCCCGCTTGAGGCCAGCCGCCCGCATCGCGAGGAGGCCGCAAAATGCGCGTGACAACCGACCAGACGACCGCCCAAACGCCCGGCGAGATTATCCCACGGGACGAACAGGAACTGGCCGCTGCGGTTGCCGAATGTCACGGGCTGGCCCGGACCCTGCGTGTCGCAGGGGGCGGAACGCGTCTCGGTCGCGCCGGGATCGTGGCCGACAGCACGCTGACCACGCGCGCAATGGGCGGGATCGTGACCTATGAGCCGGGCGAACTGACGCTGATCGCCAAGGCTGGCACGCCGGTGGACGACATCGAACGCGTGATCGCCGCCGAGGGGCAGGCACTGGCATTCGAACCGATGGATCATCGGGTGCTGCTGGGGTCCGGCGGGGTGCCGACGATCGGGGGGCTGGTCGCGGCGAATGTGTCCGGGCCGCGCCGCGTGCAGATCGGCGCCTGCCGCGATCACCTGCTGGGCGTGCGGTTCGTAGATGGTCGCGGCCGCATCCTCAAGAACGGGGGCCGGGTGATGAAGAACGTCACCGGCATGGACCTTGGCAAGCTCATTTGCGGGTCTTACGGCACGCTTGGGGTGTTGACCGAAGTCGCGGTGAAAACCCTGCCGGTGGCCGAAAGCCAGCAGACGTTGGTGTTCACCGGCGTATCGCCAGAAACCGCCGTTCAGATTTTCGCAACCGCACTGGCGACCCCGTTCGACGTGTCCGGCGCGGCCTTCCATCACGGCACCGTCTGGCTGCGGGTCGAGGGGCTGAAAGGCCAAACCGATTATCGCCGGGATCGCCTGTGCGCCCTGTTCGATCCGCGCAATATGGACATCGCGCGCGACGACGAAAGCCGCCTTTTGTGGCGCGACCTGCGCGATGTCCGCCACTTTGCCGATACGGGTGACGCCGTGTGGCGGATTCTGGTCAAGCCGACCGATGCGCCCGTGGTGATCGAGGCGTTGAAACCCCTCGGCGGCGAAGCCTCATTGGATTGGGGCGGCGCGCTGATCTGGTATTCGGGCAGCGGCGACGCGGCAGCGGTCCGACGCGCCGCCGGGACCGGGGCGGCGGTGCTGGTCCGTCCGGGGTCCGCGCCCGTCGGCCCCGTTTTCCCGCCCGAATCCAGCGGGGTTTCCGCCCTGACAGCCGCTCTGCGCCGGACATTCGACCCTGCGGGGGTGTTCAATCCTGGTTTGATGGGGCGCTGACATGCAAACGAATTTTAGTGACACACAACTGGCCGACCCCGCAACGGCGCGCGCGAATGAAATACTTCGGTCCTGCGTGCATTGCGGTTTCTGCACCGCGACCTGTCCGACCTATCAGGTGCTGGGTGACGAATTGGACAGCCCGCGCGGGCGCATCTATCTGATCAAGGACATGCTGGAAAACAACCGGGTTCCCGACGCGAAAACCGTTCAGCATATCGACCGCTGCCTGAGTTGCCTCAGCTGTATGACGACCTGCCCGTCGGGGGTGCATTATATGCATCTTGTTGATCACGCACGCGACTATATCGAACAGAATTACCGGCGTCGTTGGGATGACCGCGCCTTGCGTTGGATTCTGGCGCGGATTTTGCCCTATCCCCGGCGGTTCCGGCTGGCGCTGCTGGGGGCGAAACTGGCACGCCCGTTTCGCAAGCTGATGCCCGATGCGCGGCTGCGGGCGATGCTGGACATGACACCGGCACGCATCCCATCCCCCAGTCCCAATGACCGGCCGCAGACCTTTCCGGCCCAACAGGCAAAACAACGGCGCGTCGCGCTGCTGATCGGCTGTGCGCAGCGCGCGCTGAACACCGATATTAACGACGCGACGATCCGGCTGCTGCGTCGGCATGGCTGCGAGGTCGTGATCCCCAAAGGCATCGGCTGCTGCGGGGCGCTGACCCATCATATGGGCAAGACGGATGACAGCCACGCAATGGCCGCCGCGAATATCCGTGCGCTGACCGCCGAGCTGGACGGCGCGGGCCTTGACGCCGTGGTCATCAACACCTCGGGTTGCGGCACGACGGTCAAAGATTACGGCCACATGTTCCGCAACGATCCGCTGGCCGGGGACGCGGCCCGGATCGCAGCACTGGCCAAGGACATTTCCGAGGTGATGGCCGATATCGGACTGACGGATGCGACCCATGCCGCGCCTTTGCGGGTGGCCTATCACGCGGCCTGTTCGTTGCAGCACGGGCAGCAGGTTCGTTCGGCACCCAAGGATCTGCTCAAGGCGGCGGGCTTTCAGGTGGTCGAGCCTCGTGACAGTCATCTCTGCTGCGGATCGGCCGGGACGTATAACCTGATGCAGCCCGAAATTTCGGGTCAGTTGAAGGCGCGAAAGGTGGCGACCATCGAGGCGACGACCCCTGACGTCATCAGTGCGGGCAATATCGGCTGCATGATGCAGATTGGTTCAGGAACGGGTATTCCCGTCCTGCATACCGCCGAGCTTTTGGATTGGGCGACAGGCGGGCCAAAGCCGCGGGGGCTGAACCGTGACGATACGCGGGGGCAATAGCTTTGCCGGATAGGCAACCGGCTTCGGCTCTCGCTTATGCGCGCAGGGCGGGGTGGCCTACAGCCCCGTGACGTCGTCACGGGGCGCGTCCTTCTGCGCCGGCATGACGCCACCCAGCACCGATGTCAGTTCTTTGGCGGCGGCCAGAACCTTTGCGCCCATTGCCGCCATCCCGGCTTGCGGCAGCCTGTTCGCAAGGGCGGAAATCGAGATCGCCCCGATGGGTTCCGCATAAGGATCCCAGACAACCGCCGCCACGCATCGCACCCCATAGGTGAATTCTTCGTTGTCATAGGCAAAGCCGCGTTCGCGGATGGTGGCGATTTCGGTTCGGACGGCTTCGGTCGTGCGCAGGCTGTGGCGGGTTCTGGCCCAAAATCCATGGCGATCCATGAACGCGTCGATGGCCTCATCCGGCCATGTGGCGATAATCGCCTTGCCCATCCCCGAGCACAGGACCGGCGCGCGACCTCCGGGCGACGCGATGGCTCGGGTGATTTCGCGGCTTTCGACTTGGGCAACCGTGACGACTTCGCCTTCTTCCAAAATGCCCAGATTTGCCGTTTCGTGGCTGTCGTCGCGCAATCGTCGCAGAAAGGGATGCGCCGCGGCGATAAAGCTTTGCCAGCGGGTGAAGGCGATCCCGACCGAAAAGGCTTTCTGGCCGACGACCCAATGGGAATTGGTGGCATCAAATTGGGCAAATCCCCGCCGTTCCAGCGTCGTCAACAGCCGATGCGCTGTGGACGGGGCCAGCCCAGCTTGGCGCGCAAGATCGGTCAGCCGCGCGCCGTCGGGGTGAACGGCAAGCAGCTCCATCAGGTCTAACGCGCGATCGACCGCTTGAACGGTTCCCGTTGGCTTTTCCATTTTCAAGGCTCTATTCCATATCGTGGAAAACTGTCCAGAGGGATATGGTCAGGAACTCGCCAAGGGCGCTATGCCTTCCCGACATGTTTTTCACGGAGGGAATGATGACGGAATACGTCGAACGAAGTGGTCTGGATGTTGCGTCGGAACTGGCGACGTTTGTCGAAACCGATTTGCTTCCGGGCCTGTCGATCCCCGCCAATGAATTCTGGGCCGGGTTCGCATCCATTCTGACTGACCTTGCCCCTGAAAACCGCCGCCTGCTTGGCGTTCGGGACGATCTGCAGCGCCAGATTGACGACTGGCTGACGGATCATCGCGGACAGGACTGGAACAATGCGGACTGGATCAGCTTCCTGCGTGACATCGGTTATATCGTGCCGGAAGGCCCCGAATTCACGGTTGCGACCGGCCCGGCCGACCCGGAAATCGCCAGCATCGCCGGGCCGCAACTGGTGGTGCCGGTGATGAATGCGCGCTTTGCGCTGAATGCGGCGAATGCCCGTTGGGGGTCGCTCTATGACGCGCTTTATGGCACGGATGTGCTGCCCGGATCGCCTAAGGGCAAAGGCTATGACGCCGAACGCGGCGCGGCAGCCGTCGCAAAAGCGGCGGCGTTTCTGGATGACGCGCTGCCACTGGCCGGGGGCCGTCACGCGGATGTCACGGGCTGGCGCGTCGATGGCGGGCAGGCTGTGGCCACCATCGGCGGAAAGGATGTGCCGCTGGCCGATCCCTCGGCCTTTGTTGGCGTCAGCGGCGCGGGGGAACAGCATTCGATCCTGTTCCGACATAACGGCCTGCATATCGAACTGGTGTTTGATCCGTCCCATCCTGTGGGGCAGGCGAGTGCGTCGGGTCTGCGCGATGTGGTGCTGGAATCGGCGCTGACGGCGATCCAAGACTGCGAGGATTCGGTCGCGGCGGTCGATGCCCAGGACAAGGTCGCGGTCTATGCGAATTGGCTGGGCCTGATGAAAGGCGATCTGGCCGATACCTTCGATAAGGGCGGCACGCCGATGACCCGGCGGCTGAACCCCGACCGCGACTTTACCGCGCCGGATGGGTCGGCCTTTACGCTGCCGGGGCGTGCGGTTTTGTTGGTCCGCAATGTCGGCCATCTGATGACGAGTGATGCGGTCAGGCTGGACGGTCAGGACATTCCCGAAGGTCTGCTGGACGCGGTCATCACGGTCACGGCGGCGCTGCATGACCTGCAAAAAACCGACGGCCCGCGCAATTCGCGCGCGGGGTCCGTCTATGTCGTCAAGCCCAAGATGCATGGCCCGGATGAGGCCGCCTTTGCCGACCGCACCTATGCCGCGGTCGAAGCGATGCTGGGCCTGCCGAAAGGCACGGTCAAGCTGGGCCTGATGGATGAAGAACGCCGCACATCGGTCAATCTGCGCGAATGTATCCGCGCGCTGAAGGATCGGATCGCGTTCATCAATACGGGTTTCCTCGACCGGACCGGCGATGAAATCCATACGATCATGCAGGCGGGCGCGGTGCTGCCGAAAGGCGACATGAAGGACGCGGATTGGCTGGCCGCCTATGAAGACGGCAATGTTGATGCGGGTCTGGCGACCGGCCTGAACGGCAAAGGGCAGATCGGCAAGGGGATGTGGGCCAAGCCTGACGCGATGTCGGAAATGCTGGCCACCAAGATTGGCCATCCTCGGGCGGGCGCGAACACCGCTTGGGTGCCGTCGCCGACGGCTGCGACCCTGCACGCGATCCATTATCATCAGGTGGATGTGGCCGCGCGGCAAAGCGAGCTGATGACCCGCGAACGCGCCAGCCTTGACAGGCTGATGACGCCGCCGCTTCTGGGCAAACGCAATCTGTCCGAGGCCGTCATCACGCGCGAAACGGACCTGAACTGTCAGTCGCTGCTGGGCTATGTGGTGCGCTGGGTCGATCAGGGCGTGGGGTGTTCCAAGGTGCCGGATATCGACGATGTGCCGTTGATGGAAGATCGCGCGACCTTACGGATTTCGGCGCAATTCCTGTCGAACTGGTTGCTGCATGGCGTCATCACCCGCGAGCAGGTCGAAGACAGCTTGCGCCGCATGGCTGTGGCGGTTGATGCCCAGAACGCCAGTGATCCCGCCTATCGGCCGATGGCCCCCCGCTTTGACGGGCCAGCATTTTCGGCGGCGCTTGACCTGATCGTTAAGGGTGTTGAACAACCCTCGGGTTACACGGAACCGCTGCTGCACGCATGGCGTCGCGTGGCGAAAGAACAGTAAGGACAACCGATGAAAACCTTCACCAGATTAGACATCGACGACGCGCGCAAACTGATTGCCGGGGCCGCCGCCCATGCCGAACAGATCGGCGTTCCCATGTGCATCGCGATCACCGACGAAAGCGGTCAGCTGATCGCGTTTGAACGGATGGAGGGCGGCAAAGTCACATCCACCACAATCGCGATTGACAAGGCGTTCACCGCCTCGGCTGCGCGCAAGGCGACGCATGAATATGGCGATGCCAGCCAGCCCGGCGCGGCAGCTTACGGGATCAACTCGGCCATCGGGGGGCGATTGATGGTGGTTGCGGGCGGTCTGCCCGTCGCGTGGCAAGGGCAAGTGGTTGGCGGGATTGGCGTGTCGTCCGGCACTCCGTCGCAGGACCAAGCCGTTGCGCAGGCGGGGATCGACGCCTGGCTGGCGACGATCCGCTAAGCGAACGCGTATCGTGGCGGGGCAGGGCGCCCCGCCCATCACAGCATGACAGGCGCAGGATCCCCGGCGGCAAAGCGGCGCAGAACGGCGGGATACAGCCGGTGTTCTTGAACCAAAACGCGCGCGGCCAGATCGTCGGGCGTGTCGCCCGCCAGCACCGGAACCCGCGCCTGACCCAGAATCGGGCCAGCATCCAGTTCCGGCGTGACCAGATGCACGGTGGCCCCGGCCTGATCGTCGCCCGCCTCAATCGCGCGTTGATGCGTGTGCAGCCCCGGATATTTCGGCAGCAATGACGGGTGAATATTCAGCATCCGCCCGGCAAATCGCTGCACGAAATCGGGGGTCAGGATGCGCATAAACCCGGCCAGACAAATGATGTCGGGCTCCGCGTCCAGCAGCGGGCGCAGCAACGCGGCTTCGAACCCCGCGCGGTCGCCGCGAAAATCGCGATGATCCACGGCGGCGGTCGGCACGCCCAGTTCCGCCGCGCGGATCAGCCCCCCCGCCGCCGGATCGTTCGACGCGACCAGCACGGGCCGCGCCGGGTGATCGCCGGTCATATCCTGCACCAGACGGACCATGTTCGACCCGCCGCCGGAAATCAGGATAGCAACCCGCTTCACGCAAGGGTTCCGCTGTAGCGCACGCCCGTGCCGGCGGTGACGGTGCCGATGCGGTGAACGGTCTCGCCATATTCGGTCAGCAGGCGCGACAGCGCGTCGGCCTGATCCGCCGCCACGACCAGGATCATACCGATGCCACTGTTGAAGGTTTTCAGCATTTCCGGCGTGTCAATCCCGCCCGCCTGCGCCAGCCAGCCAAAGACCGGCGGCAGCGTCCACGACGACAGGTCAATATCCGCGCCCAGATGTTTGGGCAGCACACGCGGCAGGTTCTCGGTCAGGCCGCCGCCGGTGATATGGGCCAAGGCGTGAACCCCGCCCGCCCGAATCGCGGCCAGTGCGGGTTTGACATACAGCCGCGTCGGCGTCAGCAGCGCCTCACCCAGCGAGCCATCGGCAAAGGGGGCCGCGTCATCCCACGTCAGCCCGGCATGATCGGCCACCTTGCGCACCAGCGAATAGCCGTTGGAATGAACCCCGTCGGATGCCAGCCCCAGCAGCACATCGCCCTGTTCCACGCCCGCAGGCAGCGACGCGCCCCGGTTCATCGCGCCCACGGCAAAGCCCGCCAGATCGAAATCGCCGTCATGATACATACCCGGCATTTCCGCCGTTTCACCGCCAATCAGCGCACATCCCGCGGCCTTACACCCGGCGGCGATGCCGTTCACGACGCGCGCGCCTTCATCAACCGACAGCTTGCCAGTGGCGAAATAGTCCAGGAAAAACAGCGGTTCGGCCCCTTGGCACACCAGATCATTGACGCACATCGCGACCAGATCCTGACCCAGACCGTCCAGATGGCCGGTGTCGATCCCGATGCGCAGCTTGGTGCCAACCCCATCGGTCGCCGCGACCAGAATCGGGTCGTCATAGCCCGCCGCGCGCAGATCGAACAACGCGCCGAACCCGCCCAATGCATCCATCACTCCGGGGCGGGTGGTCGCGGCGGCGGCGGGTTTGATCCGTTCCACCAGTTCATTGCCCGCATCAATATCGACGCCCGCATCGCGATAGCTGATTCCGTTTTTCATCATACCCGGCCCCCGGTTTTCAGGTTTCGCCCCCGATACCGTAACCGTGCCGCATGGGCAACGCCGAACCGCTTGACCCCACGGCGCACGGGGTTTAGGCAAATGGTTGCTGCGGGGGCCTGTAGCTCAATGGTCAGAGCAGGGCGCTCATAACGCCTTGGTTGGGGGTTCGAGTCCCTCCGGGCCTACCACAACACATTGTTTTCACCGCATAATTTCCGAAATTATCCCAATTCTATCAAGGGTTTGTCGTTCACCACCGTTCGCTGACGTTCGCTGACGTTCGCCTACATCCGCGCCCTTTTTACGGTATCGGATGTGCAAAATACCGTAAGATTTCCTAGCCGGAATACCGTCATGCCCCTGACTGATTTGAAGATTCGCAGCCTGAAACCCAAAGCTAAACCTTACAAAACGAGCGATTCGGATGGTCTCTATCTGACCACGACTCCCGCAGGCTCAAAGCTGTGGCGCTTTGACTACAGCTTCGCCGGAAAACGCAAAACGCTGTCGATTGGGCAATACCCGCTCATTCCGCTAATAGAGGCGCGGCGGCTACATAAAGAAGCGCGCGTCAAACTCAGCAATGGCATTGATCCAAGCGGTCAAAAGCGGAAGGCTCCTGGCATCGCACCTGGCGTTCGGGACAGCTTTCGGGAAGTGGCTGACCGCTGGTTTATGAAGAACGAACATGAATGGGTTACGGCACATTCGGTTCGCATACAAAACCGACTCGTGGCTGACGTATTCCCTCACTTGGGCCACTTACCAATCGCTGAAATTAAGCCCCGCGATGTGTTGGATGTCATCAGGCGCGTCGAGGACCGCGGGTCGATCAGCATGGCAAGGCGGATTTATCAGACGGTCGGGAAGATTTTTCGTTTTGCCGTATCGGAGAGTCTGATTCCTTCTGATCCAACGCGTGATATTGCTGACGCCTTAGCTAATCCCAAAGCGGTTGTTCACCACAATTCATTGCCGGCAGCGGAGTTGCCCGAACTCATTGATCGCATTTACCGAGGCCACGGGGAACTGATTAGCGCCCTCGGCGTGGTGTTCACCATTCACACCATGGTTCGCACGAATGAAACGCGGTTTGCCCAATGGCATGAGTTCGAAGGGCTGGATGGCGCAAACCCCCTCTGGCGCATCAGCGGTGAACGAATGAAAATGCGGCGCGATCACCAGGTGCCGCTAACTCCGCAGGTGCTGCAAATCTTAGGGCGTTTGCGGGAAATCAACGGGCAGTCGCAGTGGGTGTTTAAGACGCCGGGTCGGCAGGATAAGCCGATGTCGCAGAACGCGATGATCTATTTTCTTTATCGGCTCGGCTATTCAGGACGATCGACGGTTCACGGGATGCGGTCCAGTGCGTCAACTTGGTTGAACGAGCATGAGTTCAACCGGGACTGGATTGAGTTGCAACTGGCCCACGTGGACGGGTCTGTGCGCGGTGTCTATAATGCGGCGCTGTATCTGCGACAGCGCCGAGAAATGCTTCAAACCTGGTCTGATTTTCTTGAGCCGCCCTCGGCTACTGATGACTTTGATGACATTCTGTAAAAGGCCCCGCTGCGTTTGAGGGCGCAGCGGGGAGTCAGGCGTGACCAACAGGTTCCGTAAGGCAACCTATAGTAAACTCCGGCTTGCTAGTCAACAAAAAGATGAATACACTCGTTTTTAGTGAATAGGATTCCACATGCAGCACGACACCCTCAAACTTATGCGTTTGCCCGATGTTCTGTCGCATCTTAGCATCGGCAAAACTACGCTTTATGATATGGTAAAGCGTGGGGATTTCCCCGCGCCAATCAAACTTGGGCGCGCTTCATTTTGGTCAAGCGATCAGGTGAGCCAATGGATTAGTGGAAGGGCTGCTAAATGAGCAGCGATCCGTTTGATGATCCGTTTGAT
>NZ_JAUNTW010000001.1:0-25015 GCF_030538495.1 Paracoccus sp. (in: a-proteobacteria) | reverse complement strand
CTTACGCCGAAGGAAAGCGGCGGGTTAACGAGTCTATGACGCATGAAGGCACCGCCATGGTGCTGCGCGGTGTTACCGCTGGCTGGCTGGCCGCTGTTCTTGGCATGGGACCAACCACCGTTCGGCGCAAACTTGATGGCGTTCCCCCGAAACGCGTTCTCGGTAACGGGACACACCTTTTCGACATTCGAACTGTGCTGCCTTACTTGGTGCCGCCCCACGACATTAAGCAGCATTTGATGCGCATGAACCCGAAGGATTTGCCGGAACGGCTGCGTAAGGAGTTTTGGTCCGCACGTATAGCTGAACAAAAGGCTCGGCAAAATGCTAAAGATTTGTGGCGATCCGAAGATGTGATTGCCGTGACCGGCGACATTTTCAAAACCATCAAAGAAACGGCGATCCTCTGGGCGGACAAGCTGCACAAAGATGCGCCCTTGACCGATGATCAGTTTGAAGCCCTTGATCGCCATGTTGCCGAGTTGTTGAGCCTGATCGGTGACAACGTGGATGCGCTTATGAGCGGTCGCAAGACGTTGAGCCAAGAAGTTGAGTTTACCGCAGATGACGACGCCATCCCTGAATACGATTGAGGCGCTTGTAAAATCCACGCTCGGCATGGTGCGCCCCGCCGAGAAAATGAGCGTCTCTGAATGGGCTGCGAAAAAACGTTACTTGAGCAACCAAGGCTCCCACGTTGGTTTGTGGGATAGCGACCGCACCCCGTATATGAATGAGCCTATGGATACGCTGGCGAGTCTGCGTCACACCGGCATGATTTTCGCTGGTCCCGCGCGAACAGGCAAGACTGACAGCTTTGGTAATTGGCTTGGTCATACTGCCGACACTGACCCCAAGGACATGCTGTTTTACGGTATGACCCAATCAAACGCGAGCGAATGGTCGCAACGCGATCTGGCAAAGGTCATCCGCGCGAAGCCGATCGGAGAGAAGGAGTCAATTTTTGAGCGACTCCTGCGCCCTGGGAAACGCAACGTATTCGACGCCTGGTTCAAGAGCGGTATGCAGTTGATGATCCGATGGGCGTCGATCACCGAATTGTCCGGTAAGACCGTCCCCTTCGTCTGGTTCTCAGACTATGACCGCATCCCATTCGTGAATGACATTGAGGGTCAGGGGCCGGCCTATTGGTTGGGTAAGAAGCGAACCGAAACTTTGGGGCGTTTTGCTATGACTGCGGCTGAGGCGTCCCCAGGTTTTGAGATTACCGAGGAAAATTGGATCGCTGAAACGGACCACGAGGCTCCGCCCACTCTGGGTATTTTACAGCTTTACAATGATGGTGATCGCCGCCGCTGGTATTGGAAATGCCCGGATTGCCTAGAATGGTTTGAAGCACATTTCGATCTGTTGTCATGGCCTTCCGATGGGACTTTTGAAGAACGTGCTGAACAGGCGGTAATGGTCTGCCCTCACTGCGGCGTTGAACACGGCCCTGAGCGAAAATATGAAATGAACCGCACTGGCCGCTGGCTGCGTGAAGGTCAGCGTTTGACATCTGATGACCAGATCATCGGTGAAGGGCGCAAAAGCGATATCGCATCCTTTTGGCTTAACGGCGCTGCTGCGGGATTTCAGACATGGAAAGCCCTGGTGCTGAACTATCTTCGGGCCATGGATGCTTATGAGAGGACAGGGGACACCGGCCCTCTTAAAAAAACAATGAACACCGACCAAGGCGTCCCCTTCGTGAAGCCGAAAGACAAGATGGGCCGTCTGCCGGAGGATTTGAAAAGCCGCGCTGAGGATTGGGGTGCGGGCGATACTTTCGAGACAAAGACACCCACGGTCCCGCCTTGGGTGCGCTTCCTCGTCGCCACAGTGGACGTGCAGGCTCGGTCTTTTGTCGTCCAAGTCACGGGCGTTGGTGATGAAGGTGATTTCACCATCGTTGACGCCTTCAAGATTGTTCATTCCAACCGTGTTGACGAGAACGATCTTCGCCGGCCGCTTTTGCCCATTGAGCCTGCTGCTTATGCCGAGGATTGGGACATTCTCATTCCCGAAGTGATCGAGAAAACATATCCTCTGTCAGACGCTTCGGGGCGCGTCATGTCGATCAAGATCAGCGGTTGCGACATGGGCGGTCGCGAGGGTGTCAGCCCCAATGCGTATGACTTTTGGCGGCGTCTGCGTGATGACAAAGATGGCCGCGGTCATGATCGCCGCTTCCACCTGGTGAAAGGGGAACCGAGCAAGTCTGCGCCTCGCCGCAAAACGGGTTTTCCTGACTCCAACCAGGGCGGCAAGGGGATCGCGCGGGGTGACGTGCCTGTGCAGTTCCTCAACTCGAATTTGCTGAAAGATCAGTTGCACGGCATTTTGGGGCGCGATGACGCCGGCGGCGTGCGGTGGCGTTTTCCAACATGGTCGCCAAACTTCATATATAAACAGATGTGTGCGGAGAAACGAACAGCAAAAGGGTGGGAGAACCCGTCCGGGCGTCGAAACGAAACGTGGGACTTATCTTATTATGCCATTGGGCTTTGTTTGCACCCGGACGTGAAATGGGAGCATCTAAAGTGGGAAGAACCTGAAACACTTCCCGCCTGGGCGCGCCAGTGGGATATTAACCCACTGGTTAGCAAGCCCGGTGGTGCTGTTCTTATTGGTCGCCCTAAGCCTGATGAATCCCTCGCTTCCCTTGCTTCGGAATGGCTTTAGTCAACATAAGGTTGAAAAATCCATTCAAATCAACAATATGTTGCTTTGATTAAAAGAGTAGGGTATTAGGGCGTAACTCATGAGGTTGCGCCCACTATGGAAATCATAGTCACGCCTAAAATGCTGGAAGATGCTTTGCAGGCTTACCACCGCATTATGACGGGCGGCGGTGTGTATGAGTTCCGCGACCAGAATGGTGAAGTCGTGCGTTATTCACGCGTCGATCTTCCGAAGCTATGGGCTTACATTACCTGGTTGCAGGGGCAACTTGCGCCTGAGTGCCGCCAAACCGCTGGTCCGATGCGAGTGTGGCTCTAATGGCGTTTGAACTGGACGAAAAATCATTGGAATTGCTTGGGCTTTCTGGCCGGCCCAGCAGTCCCCCCGCGCCAACGGATTTCAGGGTGCATCCGGGCGCGGGGCGTGAATTAGCGATAGCTGGTGATGCTTATGAGGGCGCTTCGCGCGTAAGTCATGAACTTGCCAGCTATAACCCCGCAATCCGTTCCCCCGACCAAGACTTGAAGCCAGCCAAGCGGACGGCAGACGGGCGTTCGCGCGACTTGTCCCGCAATGACGCCAATATCCAAAGCGGTGTGCGTCTGCGCCAGGACGGCATTGTTGGCTCCTATCTGATGTTGAACGCCCGTCCGAACTCACTGATGCTGTTCGGTAAAGAGGATGTGACCTGGGAGGACGAGTTTGCCGAGGAAGTTGAAGAACGCTTCGCGGCATTTGCTGAATCCGATGACCGCTGGTTAGACGCGGGTGGACGCCATACGCTGACCAGTATGGTTCGGCAAGCCATTGAGCAACATACGCTTTATGGGGAAGTTCTGGCTACGGCAGAATGGATTCGTGAACGCGATCGTCCGTTTAGTACGGCGATCCAGATGGTCGATACGGATCGTCTAAGCACACCCATGCACCGCCAGGACGATAAAAACCTGTCCATGGGTGTGCAGACGAACAAATGGGGTCGTGCTGTCGGTTATTACATCCGAATGGCCCATCCGACTGAATGGACGCATGGAGCGGATGTGAGCCGCTGGAAATACACGCCCTCACACCTTCATTGGGGGCGGCGTCAGGTTGTGCATATTTTTGACCAGCACCGCCCCGGTCAGACCCGAGGTATCGGCACACTGGTTGCGGCGATCCCTGAAATCAAGATGGCGCGTCAGTTCCGCGAAATTGTCTTGCAGAACGCGATTCTGAACGCGACCTATGCTGCTACGGTTGAATCAGACCTCGACGCAGCATCTATTTTCGCGCGCCTGGGCGGCACTGATTTCCGCCCTGAGGAAGTGCAAAGCGCCCTCGAAAACTACATGATGGGCCATTACAGCGCCTTGAAAACTGTCATTGGTTCATCCAACCAATTGAAACTTGGCGGTTTGAAAATCCCTCACCTGCCGCCCGGTTCTAAATTGAACCTGCAAGGTGCAGGACAAGGTGGGCCGCTGGGGACGAACTTTGAGGCGTCCTTGAACCGTTTGATGGCATCAGCCCTCGGCGTCTCTTATGAACAGTTTTCGCGCGATTACACGCAGACGAACTATTCGTCCGGCAAGATGGCGAGCGTTGAGACTTACAAGACGATGATGGCTGTCAAGCGCCACGTTGCTGACGCGTTCGCCACATCGGTTTACCGCCTCTGGTTTGAGGAAGCCTTCAACAAAGGCTCCTTCAAGTCGATTCGCCGCCGGATGCCGTCGTTTTACGAGGACCAGAACAAAGAATGGTATGCTGCCTGCGACTGGATCGGCGCAAGTCGCGGCCAGGTGGACGAGTTGAAAGAAACGCAGGCTGCGGTTCTGCGCATCAACAACGGGATCAGCGACCTTGAGACTGAGAACGCGCGCCTTGGTTTCGACTGGCGTAAGCGGATGCGTCAGATGAAACGCGAGAAGGAATGGAAAGAGTTCTACGGCGTGCTGCAAGATCAGACTGACACCAAAAATCAAGAAAATGCCGCCTCTGGCACGAAACGCGAGGTGTCCGATGAATAATCCTCTTGTCGCTCGATTTGACGGAAAACCCTTCCTTGTCGCCGCGGAAATGCAGGCGGTGTTCGAGTCGTGTTTGCATCAGGCGGCATCCACCCTGGCGCGCATTGAGGGGGCGGTTGAAAAACCGAAGATGGTCGATGACTTCTGGTTCAATGACGATCACTGGATGGCTGAGTATCGCCCCTACAAAGTGTCTGACGGCATTTTGCAAATCCCTGTGAAAGGTGTGTTGTTCCACGATTTCCCCTATCAATTGGGGTCTTGGGCGACCGGATACGAGTATATTTGGCGCGCTTTCCAACGCGGCATGGCTGACGTAAATGTAAAGGGCATTGCCATTGTCTGTGATACACCGGGAGGTGAGGTCGCAGGTAACTTCGATCTGGTTGACCGCATCTTCGCGACTAAAGGCACAAAGCCTATTCATGGTTTCGCGATGGAAAGCGCCTATTCCGCAGGCTACAGTATCATTTCTGCGTGTGATGATATTACTGTTGCACGCACAGGCGGCGTTGGGTCGATTGGCGTCATTACGTCGCATGTCGATATGTCTGCGGCACTGGCTCAACGCGGCCTGAAAATTACCTTCATCCACTTCGGAAAATACAAAGCTGAGGGTAACGCCTATGAGGCGCTTTCACCTGAGGCGCGTGCGCGCATCCAAGAGCGTATTGACGAAGTGGGACAAGTTTTCGTCGCCACCGTGGCGCGAAATCGAGGCATGAGCGAACAGGCTGTTCGGGACACTGAGGCCCTGACGTTCACCGCTTCTCAAGCCGTGTCGAACGGACTGGCCGATCATATCGGCTCGTTTGACGACGCAATCGCCGCATTTGCGGCTGACCTTTCTCGTAAGAAGGAAAACACTATGTCTGAGAAAGAGAAGGCGGCGATTGATACTGCCGCTGTCGATAACGCACGTGCCGAAGGTCTTGCCGAAGGTCATGCCGCCGTCGTGAAAGAGGGTGCGACCGCTGAGCGCGCGCGCATTTCTGCAATCATTGAATCGGAAGAAGGGCAGGCGCGCCCTGCCGCTGCAATGGCTGCTGCTATGGACACGGACATGACCGCTGAACAGGCGACCAAGTTCCTTGCAAAACTGCCGGCCGAAGCTGCGCCCGCTGCACCGAGTGCAAGTCAGGACGAACCCAAGGGGGCGAATGGTGCTGCTAAGGATTTCGCGACGGCCATGAATCACGCGAAGCACCCCGAAGCGGGCGCACCGAGCGATGAAACGGCGGAGTCTGATCCTTCCCGGGCGCGTGCAGCACGCGCCCTGGCGTCCATTGGTCAGTCCTACGGCAACAATTGATAACCTGAGCAAGCGGAGAAACTGAAATGGCGATTAAAAGCCCGTATCTCGCCCATGAAGCCGGTGTCCCCGGTCAGTGGAAAGACAACATTGATCCGGTTCGTGAGGGTCTGATCGTTGGTAACCCGGACGTGGTTACCGTTGATGCTGTTGTCGCTGCAAACCAAACGATCGTTGCGCCTTACACCCCTGTCATGCGCAACGCTTCCGGCCAGCTTGTCGTGGCAGCGAAAGGCACCGCCGCTGTTGGTATCTTGCTGCGTCCGATCACCACGGGCACCGGCCCCGCCCAAGGTCAACCGCTGCTCATTCAAGCCGGTGTTGACATGGGCATGATCGCTTGGCCTGCAACCTATGCAACTGAGGCGGACAAACTGAACGCCTTCGTCGGCGCAGCCACACCGACCGCAATCGTGGTCAAAAAATCGTATCTTGGCGCGACTGTCGCGCAGCCGTAATGAGAGGAAAGCCTGAACATGTCTATTCAACTTTGGACTCCTAACGATCTTTACGCCTTGCGGCGCGATGATCGTATGGACGATGTGCCGGCCTTCTTCCTGAATGAATTTTTTACGTCCGACCATTACGCGGAAGATGGTGAAATTCGCTTCGGTGATCTGGAAGAAGATACCCGCTTTATGGCCCCGTTCGTCCTGCCGTATGAGCAGGGTAAGCCGATGCACTTCATGGCACCTGAAAAGGTCGAAGCGTTCCGTGTGCCTTACATCAAACTCAAGCGGTCTGTGCGGACCACAGATGCTAAGAATGTGAAACCTTCGGACATTTTCCGCAATGGCGGTCAACTGCCGACCATGGTGGACCGCTTTGAGGCGCGCGTAGCCGAACTGGATCGTCGTCATCGCCGCGCGATTCGTGTGCGCGAAGCCTGGATGGCGGCTCGTGCTATCATCGACGGCGCGGTTCGTATCCAGTATGAGCGTGACCAAGGTGTTGCCAACCCTGACGTGCTGCTGAACTTCGGTCGTGATCCGAGTCATACGGTCGTCAAGACTGACAACTTTTGGTCCGACCCCTCAGCGGACATCATCGGCGACTTGGAAACCTGGATCAACCGCATGTATCTGACCGCCGGTGGCGGTTCGGCTTCCATGCTGATCGTTGGCGCTCAGGTTGCCGCTGTGTTCAAGCGGAATGAGGGCATCAAGAAACTGCTGGATCGCACTATCCGCGGTGGCACTGAGGATGTGAAGATCAATCTTGGCATCAACCGCATTTCGCAGCCGATGACTTACATCGGGCAGTTGGAAAGCGGCCTGCCCGTTTGGTCTTACAAAGACACGGTTGATGTTCCGGGACCGGACGACGAGACGCAGCGCGTCGATCTCTTTAATCAGAAAGACATTCTGCTGGTTGCCCCCGGTGCCAATGGTGTTCGTGTTCGCGGGCCGATCTACGACACCGAAGCGTTCGAGTCTGGTCAAATCGCCGCCGAAGTGTTCGCGAAGATGTGGGAAACCGACGACCCTGGTGAACGCTGGATCATGCACCAGGCGTCGTTCTTGCCGGTCCCGCTTTACCCTAACCGGACCTTCAAGGCCCGCGTGTTGGCCTGATGCCACGGACGCCCTTTCGGGGGCGTCCCTTCGCTCTAAAACGCAAGAAAGGACTGCTCATGACACCGGTTATTGCACTAACTTCGATCGAGGGAAAAAAAATGATCGCCCCCGGATCGGTTTTTGAAGCCGATGGTGCGCTGCTGACGCATCTGGAAAGCGCATATGCTGTGCGCAAGGCCACGCAGGATGAAATCACCTTGGCAAAAACCAAGGGTCTTTATCTTGAAAGTGAAGGCACCGATGAACCTGCCGCCCCGAAAGCCGCAGCCCCCAAGGCCGGTGCTAAGGGTGCCGGCGCTAAAACCGAAGAACTGTAAGGTGATGATATGCCCAAACTGATTTCTGTTACCCAGATCATCATGCCTGCCGGCAAAGATGGTGCTGTCACGGTTATCGGCAAAAACGAAGTGTTTGACGCTACGGTCGCGCAGGCCAAGCACTTCGACGCCCTGGGTGCCGCTCGCCCCGCGACTGAGGATGAAATCAAGCGCGCCGGTGAAAAGGCTGATGTTGCCAACGGTCTAAGTGATGCCCCGAGCATTGAAGAACAGATCATCGTTCAGCCCGACAGTGGCGCACCCGGCGATCCTCAGTCGAAGCCGAAAGGCGCGAAAGACTGATGGTCGGTATCCGCGACATTCGGCGGCGCGCACGCATGGACTTGCACGAGCATATGAAAGTGCAGGCTTTGTATTTGCCGCCGAATGGCGCACCTGGTCTGATCCACGTCCGAGTTCATACCAAGTTTCACGCCACGTCCATAGAAGGAGGTGTGCGATCGGGCCACGGGCAGATGGTAAGCCGTCAAGAGGCTGATCCTTGCCTTATCTTCATGCTAGATGAACTTCACAGCGCCGGTATCACCTTGGCGAAAAATGCGATCATTTCCGTTGAATACGGTGAGGCATACCGCCTGAACAATGCCGAAGCGCCGGATGACCTGACCGTCAAGTGGTTTGTGACTGCGATCACACGGCGCGAAGAACTCATGTCCCTTCCCGTTCCGAGTCTTGCCCATGAGTGACGCCTTCGCCCTTGTGATTGATGGGCTTGACCACCTCGATAACCTCAGCGATCTGCCCAAGGACGTTGTTCGCGCCGCGCGAATTGCGGTGAATGACGCAGCCACCCGTGGGCGCACAGCCATGGCGCGTGAGGTGTTGCGAGAGGTCAATTTCCCCGCCGATTATGTGACGCCTCGGAACAAACGCCTTTTCGTGTCAAAGCAGGCGCGAAACAACAATCTTGAGGCGGTCATTACAGCCCGTTCGCGCCCAACCTCTTTGGCGCGTTTCACCAAAGAAAGCACAGCCGGCCGCAAAAAGGGCGGCGTCCGCGTTGAGGTGAAACCCGGTGTCGTGCGTGTCATGCCGGGCGCGTTTCTGATGCGTCTGCGTTCCGGTTCAGGTCTGACTGACACCAAACATAACCTCGGCCTCGCGGTGCGGACTGCGAAAGGTAAGCCGCCGCCGGGTTATCGTCCGACGCAAATCGGCAAAAACCTTTGGTTACTTTACGGTCCCTCCGTCAGCCAAGTGATCCACTCTGCGCGCAATAACGGCGGTGTAGCAACCGATCTGACGCCCGATGTGCAGCGCATGTTAGAGGATGAATTTTGGCGGCAGATGGAGTTGGGTAAATGAGCATCACTCGCGTTCCACTGCGCTTGGCGATCTTACGCGCGCTGACAGAAGCATTGAAGGGCGTCAACCCCGACAACGGCTATGAGTTCGATCTGCGCGATGACGTGTCATGGGAGTATGTCCGTCCGCGCGTCGTGCGTGGCAGGCTACATACCGGCGACGACGAACCGCTGCCCATGTTGTCGATCGTTGAGCCACCTTTGTCGATCGAGGCCATCCCGACTCGTCGTCAACCTGATAATGCGGCTCATGTGGGCGAGTGGGATTTGATCATCCAGGGTTGGGCTGCTGATGACCCGATGAATCCCACTGATATCGGTTATCAGTTTGTGTCTGAGGTCCGCCACCGCCTGGCGCAAGAAAAGAATCGTGGACGAAATGGCGAGGTGTCCATTTTGGGTTTTGATGAAACGCAAATCCAGAACATGACAATCGGAACCCCCGTGGTTCGACCCAATGAACATATATCTGAACAAGCGGTGTTTTATTTTGTTCTCACGCTGCACATTGCTGAGGACATGGCTGCGCCTTTGGGCTAAGGTGCTATTCAACCAAAAGATGCCCATACAACTTTGGAGTGGAAAAGATGAGTTTTGAAAACAACTACACTTTGGGTCGTGGGCGCATCTATTTTGCGCGCCGTGACCCGAACACGGGTCTGCTCGGAGGTGAACGCTACTTGGGCAACACCCCTGAGTTCAACACGAACTTCGAGTCGGAAGAATTGCCGCATTATTCATCCGACCGTGGCGTGCGTGAAAAGGACGCCTCGGCGGTGTTGCAGATCAACCGCACAGGTTCACTGATCACTGATAACATCAGCCCTGAGAACGTGGCGCTGTTCTTCTTCGGGACCGAACAGGCGCTGACCGTGGCTCAAACGACCGTCACCAAAGAGCAAGTCGGTGTGACCGGCGTGGGTGTTGAGAAGGGGATGTTCTATCAGTTGGGGCAGACTGCCGCCAACCCCTCCGGCGCGCGGGCGGTCATTTTCCCCGGTGCATCCGGCACGGCATTTAGCGTGACCAAAAAAGGCACAGCAACTGCTTTGGTGAGCGGGGTTGACTATGTTCTGGACGCCGCCCTGGGTCGCCTGGAAATCTTGCCTTCGTCAACCACGGTGAAGGACGGTAACATTCTGGAAGTGACCTATACCGTGTCCGCTTCCAAGCGCACGCGTATCATTTCCGGCTCGGCTGCGATTGAGGGGACGCTGCGCTTCGTGGCCGTGAACCCGGTCGGCAAAAACGTCGATTATTACATGCCCCACGTCAAGCTGTCGCCCAATGGCGACTACGCGCTGAAAGGCGACGAATGGCAGCAAATGCCGTTCACCGTGGAAATCATGAAGCCCGAAAACATGGAAGCCCTTTACGCCGACGAGCGCGCGCAGACGGCCTAAACCAGTCGGTGCGGGGGCGAATGTGTTTTGCTTCCGCGCCATCCCCAAAACCCTGACGAGGAGTGCCATCAATGGCCCTGAAATACCGCATTAAGACGGAGAAAGTTTTCGACGGCGACGAGGAAGTTGGGGCCGTTCACGGGCTGTCTTTCAATGCCATTGTCGGCTTGATTCAACTGAACCGCGAAGCCGTAGAAAATATTTTCAACAAGTTCAGTGGTCGTGAGGCAGACACGATTACTGAGGGGGAAATTGCGTCGGTCGGGATGGACGCAATCACGCAAGCCCCCCTACTGGTCGCACAAGTGATCGCTTTGGCATCGGACGCGTACGATGGGCGCGATGGTGTAGAGGGTGAAGACCCTCAGGTTCTCAATGAAATTCTCGAAATGCCGGTTGGCCTGCAAGTCGCTTTTCTTGAGAAAATTGGTGCGCTGACGTTCAACGCAGCGGGTGGCGCAAAAAAGATGCTGGCCCTGGCAGTGAAGGCCGCGCAGGGCGGAAGCCAGGGCGAAAGTTAACCCTGGATGAATGGCTGTGGGCGCTTCGCGGGCAAGTGAGCGAATTAATCGGCGAGGGCTATCATGACGCCCCGGATTATCCTGTCGCTTTCGTTTGGGAGGAAATCTCGATCGTTGCAGAACGGAAAAATCGCGCATTGGCAAGCGAAGCGGTCATCCTTCATTCGGCCATTAACACCGCTGTTGCTGCGTTTGGCAAAGACGGCGGGCGCAAAGCAAACGGTATTTTCCAGAAACTTGTAAGGCGCTTGGTGGGTGATACCGCCCCTGCATCCACCGCAGCGCCTGACCTTCCGAGTCGAAAGCAGACCTGACGTATTGGGGATCGAAGCATGAGTCGCAAGAATATTGACATTCACGTTCGCGCCCAAGGTGCGGACAAAGCGTCTCGCGATGCGAAGAAGATTGCTGATGCGCTGAAACTGCTTGGGCAAGACGCCAGCAAAGCATCAGATGGAGCCGCACGCGGCGGTTCCGCCCTTGGCGCATTGGCTGCTGATCTTTCTAAGCTGCAAGGTCAGGTTGGCGGGCTGAAAAGCCTCAGTGGGCTTGTTGGCGATCTGGATAAAGCCGCTGGTGCCGCTGAGCGCCTTGAACGACAGATGAAATCGCAAGGCCATGGTTTCACCGCCTTGCGGGAAGGTGCAGCTCATGCTGCGCGCGCTTCTGCTGATTTACGCACTGCAATTGATCGTGAACGGCAGGCACTGTCCACGCGGGAACGCGCGTTAGACGCCAACAAGCTGAAACTGCGTGCCAATACGGACGAACTTCGCGCGGCAGTTCGTGCGCAAGAGGCTTTGAATGGTGCGCGCAGGAAGGGTGTTTCTGCCACTGGCAACCGCCCCTCACCCGGTGTCGGCTTGGAAACCGGATCACCGATGTCGTCTGCGCGGGCATCGTTCGGGGCGTTCCTTGCCGCTGATGTTGCTGCCGCGGAAGCATCTAAGCGCCAGTTGGAAACGGCTGTCGCAGGGCTGAATACTGCGATTAAAAGCGGTCGTTCCGATATTCGCGCCTACACCACGGATCTGAAAGCTGCTGAGGCGAATGAACGCCGTTTTGCTCAAGAGGTCATGAAGGCTGGTAACGCTGTCCTTGCGAGTAATGCCGATCTGCACAAGGCGCGGACGACACTATCATCCCTTGAGAATGACGTTCTCAAAGCCAACAAGGCTTTGGGGACTATGGCGATGACGCAGGAAGATGTTGCGCGTGCCACAGCCAAGGCTGAGGACCAAATGCGCAAGCAGGCCCGACTGGCCGAGGTATTCAATCGGTTCGCCAACCAACCGCTCCGTGGTGGCGGTAAGATCGCTGATCCGACCGAGTCCGAACGTCTGCGCAAACAGTCCGAGGCTATTAAGGTCGCTCGCGACGAAGCTGCTATGTTGCGGGCTGAGCAGGGGCGTCGCGAGCAGGCGTTACGATCGGCAGGCGGCGGTGCGACCGCTGAACAGGTTGACGCTTTCAACCGCATGGCGCGCGCGGCCAAACTCGCTGAGGAAAATGTTCGCAAGCTGGAAATCCAGATGCAACGGGCGAACGGCGCATCAGCCTCACCTGGGGGTTTTGCTGCTTGGAGTCGCGAAGTCGATCGAGTCGCTGCTGCCAGCCTGGCTGCGGCAAATGCGCGTAAGGCGGAAATTCGAGAGCGGATCGCAGCAAGTCAAACTAAGCGGGCTGAACCGACCTCAGGCTTTCTCGCGTGGAGCAAGGGTGTTAATACGGCTGTTGTTGCCCAAAGCAAATTCCAAGACTCCGCCGGTCAAGCATCCCGAGGTGCGAAGGAACTCGGTAGCACTGTGCGGCAAACTGCGACCGCAATGGATGATCTGCGCAGCCGCACTAATGGCGCTGTGGGCGTCATGGGGCGCTTGCGCGGCGAGTTTCTGACACTCACCGCATCTGCCATTGGTTTCCACGCTGCAATGCGACAAGGGGTCAATGCCATCGCCGCATTTCGCACCATGGAGTCGATGGAGTCGCGCCTTGGCGCTGTGTTCAACCAGGATTCATCGAAGGTCGCAAAAGAGATCGCCTGGCTTCGGAGTGAGGCCCACCGTCTTGGTATCGAGTTTGGTGTTTTGGGCAACCAGTATGCAAAATTCGCTGTCGCTGCGAACGCAAGTAACTTTTCCGAAGGCGGGACTCGTGAAATTTTCAAAGCTGTCGCTGAGGCTGGTCGCGTTAACAAGTTAAGCACGGAACAAGTGGAAGGCACCTTCCTAGCTATCGAGCAGATCATTTCAAAAGGGAAATTCACCTCGGAAGAAGTGCGGCGTCAGTTGGGCGACCGTCTGCCGGGTGCATTTGCTATCTTGGCGAAGTCCATGGGGCTGACAACTGCCGAACTCGATAAGATGATGGCGAATGGTGAGTTGCTGGCGACCGAAAGCAACTTGCTGAAATTTGCCGAAGAACTCACCAGGAGATTTGGACCGCAGCTTTCGTCGTCCTTGGACACGGTGACGACTGACATCGGGCGGTTCCAGAACGAAATCTTCAACACGCGGATTACCATTGCAAAAGGCATGATTGAGCCGCTGCGCAAAGGCTTGCAATCGTTTGTTGAGTTCTCACGAAGTGCGGATGGCGCGAAAATATTCCGTCAGATCGGTGAATTCGCAGGCGGTGCGCTTCGCGTCCTAGCTGAAATCCCCAAGTATTTTAACTGGATGACCGTCGCAGCCAAGATGTTTGTTGCGGTGAAAGTCGCTCAGAATGTCAGTGCAATCGCTACCGCGTTCAGGGTCGCGTCAGCGTCTTGGGACACATGGTCCACGGGCATTATGTCTGCTGCCGCCAGTGGTCAGCAGCTTGGTCGTGTTACACACTTTCTTTCGGTCAGCGTCCACGGCTTAAACGTGCGATTAGGCGCTTCTATCGCTGCCCAACAGGCCCTTATCGCCTCAACCGCTCGTTCCACAATAGGTATGCGCGTATGGCTTGCGACCTTGATGACTGCGAGAGTCGGTCTAACCGCATTGGCTAACGCTGCTCGCGTTGCATGGGCGGCGATTGGCGGCCCAATTGGCCTGCTGGCGGGTGCTGCCACTGCGGCGTATATGCTGTGGCCGTCTAAAATTGGCGCAGCCAACGATGCTTTGCATCAACACGAGCGTATTCTGGACAACATTCGTCAAGCTTATGCGGGCGTCTCTGACAAAACGAGCGACTGGGTTAAGAAAATCGAAGGTGCCTCGGTTATCGAGGTTACGACGGCTTTCACTGATTTGCAGAAGTCCCTGCCGACGCATTTTGATAAGCTGGCGAAGCTGTCAGAGGAGTTTTGGAACAAGCAAAAAGGAGACGCTTACAAATACTTCTTGCTAGGAACGCCCCTTTCGGAAAGCGGCCCTAAAGGCACCCCCTTTACTGATGACGAACTCGCCGCAGTTACTGTTTTCAGGAAATGGGAGCAAGGTGCCATTTCCGCAGGTGAACTGCGTAAAGCCCTGGATTCTTTGTTCCTCAAGACCGATGAAGATCGGGTTCAGAAATACATCATCGCAATCAATGAATCACTTAAAAAAGTCGAAGCTAACGAACGTGGCTTGAGCCTCCTCGGTCGTGCTTTGCAAATGATGGGCGTGGATATCGTTAAGACCACGGGTTACACTGGCGCACTGGCTGACGAGCAAGAACTTCTGAATGAAGCCTTGAATGACGGTGCTGCCGCAGGTCGTGCTGCGCAACAAGGCTTAGAAGAATACGGCAAGGCGATTGACGCCCTGAAAGCCAAAATTCCCGGTCTTAGCGCAGAACTTGAGCGGGCTAAGGCGCTTGCTGAAATCGACGCCAGTTCGATCACTGCCTTCTCAAAGGCAGGGGGTGATCCTGAGAAGCTGCAACAGCTATGGGAGCTTCGCGATCAAGCATTAGACGCTGCGAATGTGTCTTACTATGGTAACGCAGGGCTTGCTGCGTCTGCCGCGCTTATCAAGAAAAAAGAAGGTCTGCGACTCAAAGCATATTGGGACCAGAACCACTACCGTGTCGGCTACGGCTCGGACACCTACGAAGGTGCCAACGGCCAAGAGCGAAAAACTACAGAACACACAACCATCACGGAAGCCGATGCTGAGCGCAATTTGCTTCGCCGCTTGGTTCGCTATGAGGCTCAACTTAAAAAACAGATCGGGGGCGATCGCTATGATTCGCTTGCGCCGCAGCAACAAGCTGCCCTTATGTCAATTATTTATAATTACGGAAGTCTGACGAATGAGAAGATCGGCAAGCAAAACCTTGATGCACTCAAACAGGGCAGTGTTGATGAAGTTGTAGCCGCTATCCGGCGCATGGGCGAGCATAATGATGGTATGAACCGCACGCGCCGCTATGAAGAAGCTGCCCTGTTCGCGTCTGGCGGAACGACCCAAGCGACCCAATGGTTACTGGAAGATCACGCTGCCGAAGAACAAAAGAAGATTGACGACAAACGTAAGGCCACGCGTGAGGAAATCGCTGACCTTGACCGCCAGATCACCCAACAGCGCCTTATCAACCAAGGTAAAGATCGTGAGGCGGCGATCACTGACGCGATCCATAACGCCCGGAAGGCGAATGAGTTCATCACGAACGCGGAGATTGCCGACATTCGTGAACGCGTGGGCGCACTGTGGGATGAACAGAACGTCAAGAAGGAAATCGAACTCAGCGAAGAACGCCTGAACCGCTTGCAGGCGTTGCGTCAGGAGACTCTGGCTCAGGCGAAGATCGCGCAGGATGAAGGGAATTTTACCCAAGCCGAAGCTTTGCGTGAGCAGGCGAAAGGTATGAACGACGAAATCACTCAGGCAATCGAACAGGTGGTTGCCCTATGGCAAGCCTTCGGCGGCCCTGAGTCGGAAGTTGCTATCGCTAAGCTGCGCACGATGCGGATGCAGCTTGACGCCAACAGCGAACGTATGGGCTGGCTGGGTCTTAAAGCGAAGGAGTGGCAGTCTGCGTTTGACAGCGCCATTGATGGCGTGATGAACGGCTTTAATGCCATGAAACAAGCCATCATCGACGGTGACAACGCGTTCAAAGCGTTCGGTCTGTCTGTCCTGCAAACACTGGCGCAGGTCATGCAGCAGATCGCCATGACCATCATTAAAATGCAGATTCTGCAAGCCTTGTCCAAAGTCCCCGGTCCCGTGGGGCAGTTTGCGCAGGCGTCCCTTGCCGCAATGGGCGGCGGGGGCATGACCGGACACACGGGCGGGATCGTCGGAAGCAAGGCAATCGGCGGTGGCAATGAAATCCGTTCGAGCGGCTGGGTCGCTAACGCTTTCCATGGTGTCTATCACACGGGCGGTATTGCTGGTCTGCGCCCCGATGAAGTCAGCGCCACCCTAAAGAAAGGCGAGGAAATTTTGACCCAAGATGATCCGCGCCATCGCTTCAACGCCGGCGGCGAGCAAGCTGCCAGTGAGGGAACCCGCCTGACGCAAATCTTGGCGATTGGTGAGGATCAAGTGCGCGAAATGATGGGGCGCTATGGGGATAAGGCCACACTGACCCACATTAAAGCCAATGCTCCGACCATTCGCAGGATGCTTGGCGTGTGACTTGATATTCAATAAAAAGTAGAATAAAGCACAAAATAGAGAATGAGGTCAGCATGTCGAACACGACGCACGCGGTTTGGCCGTTTGAGCCGAATTGGACAAACCGCGTGTCGGAAACTCTGGAATGGCTAACTGATGTGTTGCGCAGCCGGGAAGGTGCGGAGCAGCGTCGAAGCCTGCGCTATCACCCTAAGCGCACATTGGCGTTTTCAGTCGGCGTCTATGGCGATGATCGGACCTTACTTGATAACCTGCTTGCGACCCATGGCGGACGGCCTTGGCATCTGCCCCTCTGGTATGATGTAGCAATCGCACGGGATATAAATATCGGGAAGTTCATCCCCTGTAGCGTTGGCGAAAGCAGTCGCATCGTTCAAGGCGTGTTGCTGTTTGTTCCCGGAAAGACCTCATTTGACTATCGGGTTCTCAAGGTTGCCTCAGTCAATTTGTCTGGCATCACGCTCGAAGAAACCCCAACAATGCCCGTTCTTAAAGGGACCAAACTTTATCCAATGACACTTGCGCGCTTGGCAGAACTGCCCGAATTGACCGCTGTCACTGATGAATATGCGAGTGCAGACATGCAGTTCGCGATCAACGAGGCTTACGGTCCATCGGATGTATCTCAATCTTCCGCGGGTTTGAGCGAAACGTATCTTGGTCACGGGGTTCTGACCCAAGAAGCCAACTGGCAACAGTCGCCGCAACATGGCTCTGAGCGGCTGATTGATGAAATTGTCGGTGAAGGCGGATCGTCATATCATGTTGACGTTGCCAGACGCCCATTCCCTTCGCGCAAATTCACCTGGTTCCTCAGCGGCTTCGAAGGGCATCACACGTTCTATCGCTTGATGCAGCATCTGCGTGGGCGCGCAGTGCCAGTGTGGCTGCCGACTTGGACGTATGACCTGCGTTTGGTCGCACCGACAACCCGAACTGGCCGCACCATGCGGGTTGCGCGCAGCGGCTTCGTGCTGAATGGCGGACCCCGCCCTGAACGCGATCACATCATGATTGAAACCGTTGATGGCAGGCGTTTCTATCGACGCATCACCTCAGCAATCATGGCTGAAACGGACGTTGAGCGCATCGGCATTAACATCGCTTTCGGTGAAGTCATCAAGCCTGATGATGTGCTGCGGATATGCTTCATGTCCCTGATGCGCCTCGATCACGACAGCATTGAAATTGAACATCTGACTGACCTTGAGGGGATGTCTGAGGTGACGCTGACATTCCGATCAGCACCCAGCCTGCGCGTTGCCTCTGGTGGCTTTTAGGAGTGGCGGCGATGGCTTTTGCGGAAATTGAAGAATCGAACTATGACGGCACCCCACTCAACCTTTATGAGTTCAGCCTCGGCGGAAAAACTTGGGGGTATGTGGACGCACCCGCAGACTTGACGTTTGCGCGCAAGACCTATCGCGCCTTACCAGTCAAGCACGAAGGATTTTCACAGTCAGGCAATCCTGACTCAGATGATCTGACAATTGCGATCAGCGCCCAGGCTGAGGTCACTCAGCTTTTTGCAGGCACACCGCCTTCTGATGCAATACCTGTCACGATCCGCACGTTACATCGAGGTGACACTGAGGCCCCGGTGGTGTGGTCTGGAACAGTTAAATCAGCGCGCCAGGTGTCTGCTGCTGAATACAACCTCAATTGCAATTCCCTCCTGGCATCGCTTAAACGAAACGGTCTGCGGCTGTCTTGGAGTCGCGGATGCCCGCACGCCCTCTATGACCGCTCCTGCCGAGTGAAGCTGAGTGATCACGCCACGCTGGTGCAGGTGGAATCACTTGGCCCCACGGTCATCAAGTCTGCGGCTTTTGGCGAGTTAGGTCGTCGTAATTTATTTGGAAGGCCGGGAGAGAAAAACTTTTTAACCGGCGGTTTTTTGACGTTCCCTGGCGAATACGGTAACATTGAACGGCGAGCGATCGAAAGCCATTCGGGCGATGAAATTCACCTCATGGGCCATACGGACGGCATCAACGTTGGTGACTGGATCACTGTTTACCCCGGCTGCAATCGCACAACATCAGACTGCGCTCGTCGTTTCGATAACCTGTCGAACTACGGCGGTTTTCCCCAGATGCCGACCAAATCACCTTTCGACGGCGACCCTGTGTTCTGAGGCGCAATTTGTTGCCAAGACAACATTTATGTGTTTTCAAGGTTGTGCCAATTAGTGAGGGCTGAGCGATGGATTTTGTTTGGGCTGTTGCGATGCTACTGGCGTCGTTCGCAATTCAGGTGGTGATGACACCGAGACCTGAGCGTCCGAAACCCGCTTCACTGGACGATTTTAATTTCCCGCAAGTCGAAGATGGGACTCCTCAGTCTGTGGTTTTCGGGGACGTATGGATCTCCGATTGGCATGTCCTGTGGTATGGCAACCTGCGAACATCTGCGATCAAGTCTAAAGGTGGCAAGAAGTGACGCGCGTAACTGTAAAGCACTTGAGGCAGGCCAACCTCTGCTCCGGCGGCGCGCGAGACTGGTTCAAGCTGCACGGGTTATCGTGGCAAAAATTTTTGGACGGCGAAATGACCGTTGAGGAAGTCGAAGCCACCGGGGACGAACTTGCCTTCATTGTGAGCGCATTTGCGAAGGCGGACGGCACCAATGGGCGGTAGTAAGAGTATAACGGTCGGATTTCGCTACTACATGGCCTTGGTAATGGGTCTGTGCCGCGGCCCCGTGGATGAATTGGTGCAGATCAAGGTAGGGGACACCCCGGCGTGGCCGGTGCCGGATGGGCGGGAAGCCGAAGCGCAGGCATCAGGTCAAGGAGATGTGCCGGAAGGCCATTACATTGAAACCTGCACTGCACACGGGCCGAACGGCAATGGTATGCGTCAGTTTTCAAACGGCAGGTTTGAAACGGTAGCTGCCAGCGGGATCAACACAATTTCAGGCTCAGGTAACAATCGTATTGACGCATCCAATTTGTTTGGTGGCGACAAGAAAGAGGGCGGAGTTTCAGGTAATTTGCGCGCCATGTTTGGCACCTCAGGGCAGATCGTCCCAGCCTACATCAAGGAGCATATGCCCGGACGGGTGCCTGATTTCAGGGGTGTCGTGACTCTCTATTTCAACGGGCTGCTGACCAGTCTGAACCCCTATCCGAAAAAATGGGAAGTTCGAGTCCGACGCACGACCGCAGGATGGGATGGGCCGACCTGGCAGCCCACCTTGGCAACGATCTGGATGCGTAATGGGACCGTCAAGGCCATGAACGGAGCGCATATTATTTACGAATGCCTTACCAATCGCGATTGGGGTCGAGGTCTGCCGCGGTCCATGCTCAATGAATCGGCGTTCCTCGCGGCAGCTACAACCTTGCACGCTGAGGGCTTCGGCTTGTGTATGCGCTATACGCGCCAGTCGGAACTCAGCAACTTCATTCAAGAGGTTCTGGATCACATCGGTGGCGCGCTATACCCTGATCGTGCTACGGGTAAATTGTCCCTGTCACTTTTGCGCGGTGATTATGACCCTGACGCCATCCCGCTGTTTACTTACACCACGGGACTCCTGGACCTTGAAGATGTTGAAACCGCGTCCCAGGAAGATTTGCGGAACGAAGTAATCGTCAAATGGCACGACCCCATTACGGACAAAGAACGGTCAGCGCGAGTGCAGAACATCGCGTCACAACAAAGTCTGGGGGCGACCAATAGCACGACGCTCAGTTATGCAGGTATCCCCGATGTTGACCTTGCGCTTCGGATTGCGCAGCGCGATCTGAAAGCCAACTCGAACGCCCTCAAGCGTTTCAAAGTGCATCTGGATCGTCGCGCATGGAACATCCATCCGGGCGCGGTGTTCCGCATCAGTGTTCCAGAGCGCGGAATCATCAACGCTGTTCTGCGCGCAGGCAAGATCAGTGAAGCTGGTGGATCGGACGGGCGTATCACGGTTGAGGCTGTCTTGGATGTTTTTGGCCTGCCTTCCAGTAGCTTCGCTGCCGTCCAAGAACCCGAATGGACGGCACCTGAGCGTTTTGTCGCTGTCGCTGACAAGCGACTGGTGCGGGAAGTTACTTATGCTGAACTTGCAGCAGCCCTCGACCCCGCCAACCTGAAAATTCTCGACCCGACGATGACGACCATTGCCGTTGTCGCAGGTAAACCCGCACCGCTGGCGCAGGCTTATGAGACGCGATCCCGCGCCGAAGGGGTTGTGCCGTGGACGCAGGGGGCAGGCACTTTCTCGCCATATGTGGTCACAAGCGAAGCCATATCCGCCTACCAAACGGACATTCCGTTTTCATTTGCAATGGATGTGGGCTTGGTCGCCATCGGCTCCCCTGTTCAATTGGGCGATGAAATCTGTCGCTTGAATAACATTTTGATCGACCCGGTAAGCGGTGGCGGCACAATCGTTCTTGGGCGAGGTTGTGTTGACACCATCCCGCAGGCGCACGCGGCCGGCGCTGTTGCCTATGTCATGGGCGACGGCCCCGGCGGCGACGAGCGTGAGTATATGCCGGGTGAAAACATTGCTGTGAAAGTGCTTCCGTTTACATCCAGTGGCTTGCTTCCACTCGCGCAAGCTCCAACGGATAGTATCCGCTTGCAAGGTCGTCAGGGTCGCCCCTATCCTCCGGGGCGTGTGCGCGTGAACGGCGTGTTGCACGGTCTGGTAAAAGACCCCGTGGAGGGAACGGTTAAGCTGACATGGGCGCACCGAAATCGACTGTCACAGCAAGACGTGCTGCTTGCTCACGAACAAGCCGGGACAAGCAGAGAGCCGGGTTCCAGTTATCGCGTCCGCGTCTATGCCGGGAGCGCAGTTGAGCCTGTGAGGACGGTTGAGGGCATCACAGGCACGTCTTTTGATTACACCTCCGCCATGGGGCGGGCAGACGGTTTGCTGCCCGGCGACAGGCAGGTGCGATTTGAGTTGGATACGTTGTGCGAGGAGAGACCTTCTCTGAACAAACACATCGTAATGCTGACGATGAAGATCAACAATTAGTTGCCCTGACGTATCAAATCACCTAAATGTTGAACAGCTTGGATCGACGGGTGATTTGATGTTTCGCGAAACAACAAAACTGGTGTTAGGACGCGGCGAATTGTTCTTTGAACGGTTTGCAGACGGTCAATTTACAGGTGACGGCGAGCGTTACATTGGTAACACACCTTTGTTTCAGATCACGCGCGCCGTTCAGCGTTTGAAACAAAGCACCTCTCACCACGGGCGAGTTCACGAAAAACTCGGCATGGTCATTTCGGAAGAAATCAAACTTGGAATCACCACGGATAACATTTCGTGGGATAACATTGCCGACTGGTTGGGCAGCCCGGTCACGCAGCATGTCACCGGTAAAAACAGTGCGCCTTTCACCGAGCATTTGAAAGTGCGGCAGGGACGCCATTATCAGTTGGGGAAGGCGATCTTTCCGTTGGGTGCATCGCGCATCCAAAATGTTCGGGGTGTGTGTGGCGATCAGCCGCTTCGCGACAATATTGACTGGCACGTTGATATTGAAAAGGGGCGCATTTTTATCCCGGTCGGTTCTGAACGAATCCCAAACGGTGCGACGATCAGCATCACGTTCGTTAAGAAAAAAGACAGCATTTTGGTTGCTGACAGTCGGCCCAATGAAGTTGTTGGTTCGTTGCGCTATGTGAGTCGGAATGTTATCGGCGCAAATACCGATTATTTTTTCCCGATGGTGCGACTGTCCCCAGAAGGTGCATATAACCAGAAGGCCGACGAATGGCAGCAAATGCGCTTCATCGCCACGGCAATGAAGCGCCGCCCCACGGAATCCTTGCTTTATGCTGTCCGTGAGGGGAGCGAACCCGAGGCAATCACCGCAGACGTATCCTTGGGGGAGATTGACCCCGGCGGAGGTGCCGATAACGGGGGTGGTGGTGGGGGGCTGACTACTAAGATTGAATGGATCGATTTAGGTGACACCCTTCGGCGTGACTTCGAAAACATCCAGTCGGCTATTGATCGAATCGCGTTGGAAACCGCTGCCGCAACGCGCAATGCAGTGGAGGCAGACGCAGCCATTCGGCAGGCCAGGCGTGATATTGACGAAAGTTTGGAAGAGGCACGCAAGGCTTTCGCATCTGACTTTAGCGATGTGATCGAAGCGCGTGGACAAGCGATTATTGCTCGTGACGCCGCACATGCTGCCGCCCAACTCGCGCTGGATCACCGCAACTCAATGGCGTTCCAACTCGATAGCGCCTTTGTGTCTGCCAACTTAGCTGCCCTGCGCGCCGAGACGGCGGCAAAAACGCAAGAGGCCGCGGCAGAAGCCCTCTCAGAGGCCGTTCGTCGCGCTGAGGAACTGGCTAATGGCGTCAGTGACGGAGGCGAGGGGTCGCAGGTCATTGAAGGTTATGTGCGCAGCGCAAAATCCCATGCTGACGATGCCAGCCGCAGCGCATCTGACGCGTCAGTGGCATTTAAGCGAGTCACCACCGCTGTTGCGCGAGTGCTGCCTGATACGTTTGACGGCCCTTACTGGACAAGCACGGTCAACGGTTCCGTCGAAGACGTTGGCGGATTAAATATCCGCATCAAGGTCAACGAAGATGACGGGGTGTTGTCTGTCGCCAGTGACACGAAAAACACTCAATTTATTTTGGCGCGCGGGTTGCTCAAGGCTCAGCCTGGTCGGGTTTATCGGCTGACCACTGAAATCATGCATGAGGGTTCCGTAGCGCCTCAAGGAACAAGGGCTTATCTCTTTCCTCTGAACGCCGCATTTGAGCGTGTGACCGGCACGGTCTGGCGATCCTTGGTTCCGCAGGAGGCGGACAAATACGAGGTTGTAAGCACCGTTCTGCCTCGCACACCTGAGACAATTCCTGATGATACTGCTTGGTATCGACTTGGCATGTTGGTGATGGGCGATCGTTCCGAGTCGATCGGAGTGCGGGTCAAACACCTTAAAATCGAGGACATTACGCCCGAAGCAAACGCCGCAGGATATGCCGAGGAACTTTCGCGCACGGTAAATAGTGTTGTGACTTATTCAGACAAGGCAGGCGAGCACGCGGCGTCGGCTTTGAAAAGTAAGCGAGATGTTATTTCGACCGTAAACGATTTTGGTCAAAAAATTGATGTTATCAGCGAGAGCATTAAAGAATGGGACAGTGTTGTAGATGATCTGTCCCAGGCGGCTACATCAATTAGGCGTGACCGCGAAGCGATTGAAACTGAAAGCGGCAAAGTTGAAACGTGGTCAAGGGACGCGAACACGGCAAAAAACACTGCCGAAGATTTTGCCGGCGCGGCTGAGAAAGCATTTGGCTCGATCGCCAAAGCTAAAGATAGGACTGTCAAACTTACTGGCAACCCTGATTTCGCGATGGATTCAGAAGGCTGGAAAACCGGCTTTGTCCTGAATCGGGGCGAAGAAGAGTTTGCCACGTTTGGGGATGACGGCGATTATGGTCCGCGCACGATGCGCTTGGCTCATGCCAAGGCGTCGGAGGTCCATTTCAGCGGCGCGCTGCCTGTGAACAAGACCTATAAATACCGAATTACCGCACGATTCAGACGGTTCGGGACAAATCAGCCTGATGTTGACGTTCGAATCGGTTTGGCAGGCTGGAATGCAGAGGGTGAAGCGCGGGTATGGCATCACGAAGCCATCGGTCGAACGCTGGGGAACAGTTCATGGGTTGAAGTCACCAGTGAAATTGTTGGCGGTGACGGGATAGCGGCTAAATTGGTGTCCGCCTATATTCACCTGCCCACGGAAGGCAGCACGGTTGTTTTTGATCGGGTAATGCTGGAAAACGTCACGGCTGAATATCACGCGATTGCAGCATCAGGTTTTGCAGCGACTGTTAGCAATGAAGTTAGTGACTTTGAGGAAAAGCTAACAGCGGCCAACTCGGCGGCAACAAGAGCCGAGACGGCACGGGGAACGGCGCTGACATATAGCAATCAAGCGTCAACATTCAAAACCGACGCCGAAAGCGCCGCTGGGACGGCGACAGACCAAGCTAGATTTGCGGTTACCGCGAAGAACGACGCCGCAGACTCTGCACGGGCTGCAAAAACATCGGAAGGGAACGCTGCTGCATTGGTAACAGCGGCCGGCAAACATGCCGCAGCGTCTGAATCAAGTGCCCTGCGCGCCGAAGCCGGGCCATCACTTGGCCCGGTGCTGCCGGGGGATTTCACCGCCGGGCTGTCGGCATGGACTGTGCGCCGCGCGGGTAATCCGACGATGGTTCCGCTACACAACCGTTTGACCCTGACCACGGTTGGCGCGCTGCCTGCGGCGAAATGGGAACCTGAAATCGCGGGTAATGCGTTGCTG
>NZ_JAUNTW010000019.1 GCF_030538495.1 Paracoccus sp. (in: a-proteobacteria) | reverse complement strand
GTGTCGCCAAACTGGCGGGCGGTGTTGCCGTGATCCGCGTCGGCGGCATGACCGAGATCGAGGTGAAAGAGCGCAAGGACCGCGTGGATGACGCGCTGAACGCGACCCGCGCTGCGGTTCAGGAAGGCGTTGTCGTCGGCGGCGGCGTGGCTCTGGTTCAGGGCGGCAAGGCTCTGGAAGGGCTGAGCGCTGCCAACAGCGATCAGGAAGCCGGTATCGCCATCGTGCGCCGCGCGCTTGAGGCGCCGATGCGTCAGATCGCCGAAAACGCTGGTGTTGACGGTGCGGTCGTGGCTGGCAAAGTCCGCGAATCCTCGGACAAGGCGTTTGGTTTCAACGCCCAGACCGAAGAATATGGCGACATGTTCAAATTCGGCGTCATCGACCCGGCCAAAGTCGTGCGCACCGCGCTGGAAGACGCGGCCTCGGTCGCCGGTCTGCTGATTACGACCGAAGCCATGGTCGCCGAAAAGCCCGAACCCAAAGCCCCGGCTGGCGGCATGGGCGGCGACATGGGCATGGGCGGCATGGGCGGCATGATGTAATCAGCCGCTGCCCCCGTGGCAGACGGAAAAGGGCGCCCCTGCGGCGCCCTTTTTCATTGATTGGTCAGGATGTTAGCTGGCAGATGCCATGATCCCGCGCAGATCGGCGGGCGTCAGCGCCGCCGGGTTCGCGGCCATCGACGACGATTGCGCCGCCATGTCGGACGCGCGCATCTGCATGTCATGCGTGATCCCCAGATCGGTCAGCGAGGGCAGACCCTCGGCCCGCGACCACGACGCCAGCATCACCGCGCTTTCGCGCAGGGGCGCGGATTTCCAGCCAAAGGTCCGGCCGATCCAGCGACCGACGCGTTCCAACCGCTCGATCCGGTCGGGGTCGGTGACGGCGCGGCGGTTGGCGACCAGCACATGCGGCAGCAACGCGCCGCAAATCGCGCCATGGGCCGCACCCGACAGCCCGCCCAGAGGCCCCGCCAGACCATGCACCGCGCCTAAGCCCGAATTGGCCAATGCCAGCCCGCCGCACAAACTGACCCACGCCATTTCGTCGCGCGCCTGCGGATCATTGCCCTGCATCAACTGACGGATCGCGGCCAGCCCGCGCGGGATCGCGTCATAGCACAGCGCATCGGTCAGCCCATTCGCCCGCGTGCTGACATAGGGTTCAATCACCTGCGTGATCGCGTCCAACCCGGATGCCAGCGTGACATCATGCGGGCAGGTGTCGGTTAACGCCGGATCAACAATCGCCAGCCGGGGCAGCATCCGCGCATCGCGCAGGCTGACCTTGCGCGCGTGATCGGGAACGCCGATGACGGCGTTTCGCGTGACCTCGGCCCCGGTTCCCGCCGTGGTCGGGATCGCCACAAATGGCAGGGGCGCGTGATCCAGCGGCAGGCCCTGCCCCACGATTTCCAGATGGTCCAGCATCGAGCGGGTCGCGGGGATCAGCGCGGCAATCGCCTTGCCCGCGTCAATCGCCGCGCCGCCGCCAATGGCCGCCACGACCTGCGCGCCGGGGGCCACATCCACCCCCGCCTGAATCAGCGCAACATCCGGTTCCTGCGCGACCGCGAATGTCACCACATCGCAGCCATCCGCCCGCAGCGCATCGGCCAGCCACGCCGCACGGTCGCCGTCGCGGCCATGGACCAGCAGCACCGCGCGCCCCAAGCCCGCAATGCGCGCCGCCGCGACGGACGATTGCCCGCGGCCGAACAGGATTTCAGTTGCGGTCGCAAAGGCAAAAGGCGTCATCGGTCAATCCTTTCGGCTGGTGAACCAGTCGGCAAAGCCGCGCTGTTCGTCCGGGGTCAGATGCAGATAATGTTTCGTCCGCCGATACAGCACATCATCGGCGGTCTGCGCCCATTCGCGGGCGCGCAGATAATGGGCCTCGGCCTCATACAGGTTGCCGCCGAAATGACGGCCCAAACCGTCCAGAGACAGCACTCCGGCCAGCAGATCGCGCGACCGCGTGCCGTAATGGCGAGCGTAATGCCGCGCCAGATCGCGGGGCAGATACGGGTTCAGATCGCGCAGCAACTGCACGAAACTTTCATAGTCCGCGTTTGCCATATCGCCGCCCGGCAGGGCTGCGTCGCGCGTCCAATCGCCGCCCATATCGGGGAAAACGCCGCGCAGTTTCTGCATCCCGCGTTCGGCCAATTCGCGAAAGGTCGTGATTTTGCCGCCAAAGACGTTCAGCATCGGCGCGCCGTTTTCGTCCAGATCGAACACATAATCCCGCGTCACGGCGGAGGGGTTGCCCTGCCCGTCATCAAACAACGGTCGCACCCCGGCAAAGCTGTGCAGAACGTCGGCGCGGTTCAGCTTTTCCTTGAAATAGCGGTTCACGACGGCAATCAGATAGTCGATTTCATCATCGCCAATCGCCACCTGCCCCGCATCGCCATCATAGGGAATGTCGGTCGTGCCGATCAGGGCAAAATCGCCCTCATACGGGTTCACAAACACGACGCGTTTGTCGTGGTTTTGGACCAGAAAGCCGTGATCGCCGGCCCAGAATTTCGGCACGATGATGTGGCTGCCCTTGACCAGACGCACCCCGCGCGCGGAATTGGCGCCGGCCACGCCGGTAATCACCTGACTGACCCACGGCCCGGCGCAGTTCACAATGCAGCGCGCGCGGAACTGACGCCCGCCGGTGGTGGAGATCGTCCACGCGCCATCTTCGCGGCGCGCACTGGTGACGCTGGTTCGGGTCAGGATTTCCGCGCCACGTTCGGCGGCATCCACGGCGGCCAGCACCACCAGCCGCGCATCATCGACCCAGCAATCGGAATATTCAAAGCCCTTGAAATACGGATCCATCAGCGGCGCGCCCTGCGGATCGCGGCGCAAATCCAGCGTGCGCGTTCCGGGCAGGCGATCCCGGCCACCCAGATTGTCGTATAAAAACAGCCCCATACGGACCAGCCAATCGGGCCGGTCATCCGGGCTGTGGGGCAGAACGAACCGCATCGGCCAGATGATATGCGGGGCGGCGCGCAACAACACCTCGCGTTCTTGCAAGGCTTCGCGGACCAGCCGGAATTCGTAATGTTCCAGATAACGCAAGCCGCCATGGATCAGCTTGCTGGACCGGGACGACGTGTGTTGCGCCAGATCGTCGCGTTCGGCCAGCACCACCGACAGCCCCCGCCCCGCCGCATCGCGGGCAATGCCGGTTCCGTTCACGCCGCCGCCAATCACGAAAAGGTCGATCATCAGTCATCCCCAACAGGTCAGGTTAGGGATTACGCAGCCACGCGCCGGATGCAAGCCCGCATGGGCGGGCGTCATCAAACCTACATCTGGTCGATGTCGCCGCGTGCGCGCTCGGCGTGGAAATCGGCCACGAAATCATCGAGGCCGCCAGCGGCGATCGCGTCACGCATCCCCTGCATCAGATCCTGATAATAATGCAGGTTGTGCCAGGTCAGCAGCATCCCCGAGATCATCTCGCCCGACCGGAACACATGGTGCAGATAGGCGCGCGAATAGCCGCGGCAGGCGGGACAACCGCATTGTTCATCCAGCGGGCGCGGATCATCGGCGTGGCGGGCGTTTTTGATATTCACCTGACCGCGCCGCGTCCATGCCTGCCCGGTCCGCCCTGATCGGCTGGGCAGAACGCAATCCATCATGTCAACGCCGCGCTGCACCGCGCCGACAATATCATCGGGCTTGCCCACGCCCATCAGGTAACGCGGTTTGTCCACAGGCAGAAAATCGGTGGCGTAGTCCAGCACGCCGAACATGGCATCCTGCCCCTCACCCACGGCCAGCCCGCCGATGGCGTAGCCGTCAAAGCCGATGCGGGTCAGGGCCTCGGCTGATTCCTGACGCAGATGCGGGATGACGCCGCCCTGCATAATCCCGAACAACGCGTGACCCGGACGGTCGCCAAAGGCATCGCGCGACCGCTGCGCCCAGCGCATCGACAGGCGCATCGCTTCGGCCTGACGTTCCTCGGTCGCGGGCAGCGCGGGGCATTCGTCGAACGCCATCACAATATCGGACCCAAGCTGGCGCTGAATCTCCATGCTGGTTTCGGGGGACAGAAAATGTTTCGACCCGTCCACATGGCTGGAAAAGGTCACGCCGTCTTCGGTCAGTTTGCGCAGGCTGGCCAGCGACATGACCTGAAACCCGCCGGAATCGGTCAGGATCGGACGCTGCCAGTTCATGAACTGATGCAAACCGCCCAGACGCGCCACCCGTTCCGCCCCCGGCCGCAGCATCAGATGATAGGTGTTGCCCAGCAAAATATCCGCACCCGTTTCGCGCACGGATTCCGGCAGCATCGCCTTGACCGTGGCGGCGGTGCCGACGGGCATAAAGGCGGGCGTGCGAATCTCGCCGCGCGGGGTGTGGATGGTGCCGGTGCGTGCCGCGCCATCGGTGGCGTGCAGGGAAAAGGAAAATCGGGTCATGTCGGGCCTGTTTGTTCCATCCCCGTTTATCCCGCAGCGCCGCGCGGCGCAATGCGCGCCACTGGACGATGGCGGGGCCTTGCCCTATATAATCCGTCAGAAATAGAGGATCACGCCATGAACCAGATGATGGAAGGCGCGCCGCTGATCGCGCCATCGACCACGGATCACCCGATCTATGACGATGTGGTTGAGGCGTGCAAGACCGTCTATGACCCTGAAATCCCGGTGAATATTTACGATCTGGGGCTGATTTACACCGTCGAAATCACCGACGACAACGCCGTGCTGATCATCATGACCCTGACCGCGCCGGGCTGCCCCGTCGCGGGCGAAATGCCCGGATGGGTCGCAAACGCGGTCGAGTCCGTGCCGGGCGTCAAGCAAGTGGATGTGGAAATGACGTTCCAGCCGCCTTGGGGCATGGATATGATGTCGGACGAAGCGCGGCTGGAGCTGGGCTTTATGTGATGTGCATTATGCGGGCGTGGCTGTGTGCCGCGACCGCTGGGGGCCAGCCCCCCCAGCCCGCCCCACGGGGGCGGGCGTTCGACGGGAAAAAGGTCCACTGGACCTTTTTCTGACCCGTCTCACCCCGGGATATTTGGGCCAAGATGAAAGCTGGCGTTAGATTCGTGTGATGTGGGGCAGCGCGGCCCCTGCATCGGTCGCCAGTAGCACGCCGCCCATGACGACCGCGCCGATCATTATTACGTCTATGAATTTCATCGCCTGCCTCATTCTTTTGCGGCATTGTCGCGGCGTGGGGGCCGAAGGGCAACGCACAGCTGCGTGAACTTGACCCTGCCCCGGCCCGCGTCTACCCAAAGGCGACACGCCAAGGAGGAACCCATGTCTGACCGTTATTCCCTGTTAATTCTGCCCGGCGACGGCATCGGCCCCGAAGTCATGGCCGAGGTGGTCAAGGTCATCAACTGGTTCAGCGCCCATCGTGGCATGGACTTTGACGTGCAGCATGATCTGGTGGGTGGGTCCGCCTATGACGCGCATGGCGTTCCGCTGAGCGATGAAACCATGGCAAAGGCGCAGATGGTGGATGCGGTGCTGTTGGGCGCGGTCGGGGGGCCGAAATACGACAATCTGGATTTCGCGGTGAAACCCGAACGCGGCTTGCTGCGTCTGCGCAAAGAAATGGACCTGTTCGCCAATCTGCGCCCCGCCCAATGTTTCGACGCCCTGGCCGATTTTTCGTCGCTGAAACGCGATGTTGTGGCTGGTCTGGATATTCTGATCGTGCGCGAACTGACCAGCGGCATTTATTTCGGCCAGCCGCGCGGGATTTCCGCCGATGTGCGCGACGATAACGAAGGGGGCCGCGTCGGCATCAACACCCAGCGTTACACCAGCGGCGAGATTCGCCGGGTCGCGCGGTCCGCGTTTGAACTGGCCCGTCGCCGTGGAAACCGCGTCTGTTCGATGGAAAAGGCCAATGTCATGGAATCGGGCATCCTGTGGCGCGAAGAAGTGACCTGGGTTCACCAGAACGAATATCCCGATGTGGAACTGTCGCATATGTATGCCGATAACGGCGCGATGCAGTTGGTGCGCCACCCGCGCCAGTTTGACGTGATCGTGACCGATAACCTGTTTGGCGACATTCTGTCGGACGCGGCGGCGATGCTGACCGGATCGTTGGGGATGTTGCCCTCGGCCAGCCTTGGCGCACCGATGGCGAATGGCCGTCCGCGCGCGATGTATGAACCCGTTCACGGGTCGGCCCCCGATATTGCCGGTCAGGGCAAAGCCAACCCGATCGCCTGCATCCTGTCCTTTGCCATGGCGCTGCGTTATTCCTTTGATCAGGGCGATGCGGCCAGCGAATTGGAACGCGCGGTTGAACGCGTGCTAGCCAAAGGCGCCCGCACCGCCGATCTGATGGGACCGGATGGCGGCACGCCCATCAGCACCGCCGAAATGGGTGACGCGATCATCGCCGCTTTGGGGGCGTAAGGCATGGCCCTGTCCGCCAATCTGCGCGGCGCGTTGCTGCAACTGGCGGGGATGGGCCTCTATTCCACCCATGACGCGGTGATCAAGACGCTGGGCGGGTCGTATCCTGCCCTGCAAATCCTGTTTTTTGCGTCGCTGATGTCATTTCCGCTGGTGTCGCTGGTGCTGATGCAGGACGCCACGCCCGGATCGCTGCGCCCCAACAATATGGGCTGGGTGATTTTGCGCACCATCTGCGCCGTGCTGGCCGGGATGGCGGGGTTTTACGCCTTTTCGGTGCTGCCGATGGCGCAGGCTTATGCGATTTTATTCGCCACGCCGTTGCTGATTACGGTGCTGTCCATCCCGCTGTTGGGGGAACGGGTCGGCCCGCATCGCTGGGCGGCGGTCGCGGCGGGGCTGTTTGGGGTGCTGATCGTGCTGCGCCCCGGCGGGCAGGATCTGGGCGTGGGCCATGCGGCGGCGCTGTTATGCGCGGGGGCGGGCGCCATGGCGGCGGTGATTATCCGCCGTCTGGGCCGTCGCGAACGGCCCATGGTGCTGTTGATGTGGCCGATGCTGGGCAATTTCGTGGTCACCGGCGGCGCGCTGTCGCTGGCCTATACGCCCATGAGCCTTGGCGATTTCGCCCTGACCGGTGTCATCGCCGCCCTTGGTCTGGGGGGCGGGTTTCTGGTCATCCTCGCCTATCGCACGGCCGAGGCTGCGATCGTCGCCCCGATGCAATATTCGCAAATGCTGTGGGCGATTGGCTTCGGCTGGTTTTTGTTTGACGAAACGCTGGACGCGGGGACCGCGATTGGCGCGGCGGTCATCATCGCATCGGGCATTTACATCGTCTGGCGCGAAGGCCGCGGCGCATCCGCCAACCGCCCCGCCACCACGGCCCGGCTGCGCGCCGAAACCGTCACCGCCCCCAAATCCACCGTGCTGCAAAGATTATTTCCGTCAAAGCGCGGATAGCCCTTGCGCCCCCCAACCCCGCGCGATATACGCGCCAAACGGTCGGAGCGTAGCGCAGCCTGGTAGCGCACCTGCTTCGGGAGCAGGGGGTCGGAGGTTCGAATCCTCTCGCTCCGACCAAATTTCCCGTATGGCGTTTCTGAGATGTTTGTCTTTTCGGGACGATAATTGTCCCTTAGGGCAGTAGGGCTGACCTTTCCGACAGAGCCGTGAGGGAGACTGCGAAGGGCTGGTTTCGGGCCAGAACGGGCGCTTGCCCCGAGACGGCCAAGCGGTGCGAACATAGCGGACCGGTCTTCCTCAGGGGAAACTCTGGCAAGTGATGGGCGCACAATCGCGACTTACGCGTGTCTCGCCTCATTCAGCATCCGCTCAAACGCCTGCGCTCCGCTGCGCGAGAACCGGATCACGCGGGTGTCCGCCTCGCGCTTGGCCCAATCCATTTTCTCGAACCGAGTCAGCAACGCCCGCCCCAAACTGCCGCCCATATGAGAGCGTCGCTCGCTCCAGTCGAGACACTCACGGCACAGCGGTGTGCGGCTCGCGCGCAAGGTCGGGAGGTCGATCCCGAACTTGCTGACAAAGACCTCTCCGGCGGGCGTAAGACCCAGCCCGGTTCCCACGACCCGCAGGCAGCCGCCGGCGACAAAGCTGTCATAAAGGCGCGTCCCCATCTCGCCCGCCAGATGGTTGTAACACACGCGCGCCAGACGCAGCGCGTCATCCCGCGGGCCGGGGCGGCTGCGCAGCTGGCCCTTGCGCGCGGCCAACCCCATCAGTGCCCCAAGCGCCATGGCCACCTCTGGCCCCGCGAGCGAGACATATTTGTGCCGGCCTTGCTTTCGCGGGACCACAAGCCCGCCCTGTTCCAGCCGCCCAAGATGGGCGCTGGCGGTCTGTTGCGTGATGCCAGCCTCACGCGCCAGTTCACTGGCGGTCAGTGCCCTGCCGCTCATCAGCGCGGTCAGCATGTTCGCGCGGGCTGGATCGCCGATCAGCGCGGCGATGCTGGCAATATCGGGACCCTCTTTCATGCTTCGGTCCTAGACGAAGCATTGTTGACAGGCAATCTGGTAATCTGCACGCGCAACCTGAATGGAAAGCGCCATGCTAACCTGCGTCATCCGCTATCACATCGACCCGACGAAAAGGGACCATTTCACCCACTATGCCCAGAGGCGATCCCGCGCTGTGGCGCCGATCTGATCGGCTATTATGCCCCGCATGAAGGTTCGTCGACGCTCGCCTACGGTATCTATAACGTCGCCAGCCTCGCCGATTATGAAGCCTATCGCGCCCGCCTCGCCGAAGATCCCCAGGGACGCGAAAACTATGAGTTTGCCCAATCCGAGCGATTCATCCTGCGCGAGGATCGCACTTTCCTAAAGCTGGCATCTGCCCCACATGGGACCTGGAGCAGAGCGATATGAACGACCGCACCAGCAAGTTCGAGCGTTTCCGCGCGATGCACGCGCGCGATCGTGCCTTTGTCATCCCCAACCCCTGGGACGCCGGAACGACCCGGCTGCTGGCGCATCTGGGGTTCGAGGCACTGACCACCACCAGTCCAGGCTATGCGTTTTCAAGTGGCAAGCTCGATTCTGCGGATGAAATCGGCCGCGATGAGATCTTGGTCAACGCGGCCGAGATCGTGTCGGCGACGGATCCGCCAGTCACGGCGGATCTGCAGAACGGCTTTGGCGCGCCACCGGAGGCCTGTGCAGAAACGATTCGTGAAGCGGTTGGGGTCGGGCTGGTCGGCGGCTCGATCAAAGATGCGACTGGTGCCCCGGACGCGTCCATCTATCCATTCGCTATGGCCGTCGACCGCGTGCGTGCGGCTGCTGATGCTGCGCGAGGCCAGTCATTCCTGCTGACAGCGCGAAGCGAGAACTATCTCTGGGGACGCCACGATCTGGACGACACCATCCGTCGTCTGCAGGCATTTTCTGATGCCGGGGCGGACGTGCTCTATGCACCCGGCCTGCCGGATCTGAATGCGATTCGCACGGTCCGCGCCGCTGTCGACAAGCCGGTGAACGTGGTCATGGGTCTACGCCGCGCCCACTGGTCGGCCGAGGAACTGTCGGCCGCTGGGGTCCGCCGTATCAGCGTCGGCGGATCATTTGCACGCGCAGCCCTGGGAGCCTTGCGAAGCGCGGCCGAGGAAGTGAGGGACCGTGGAACCTTCGGCTATACAGAAGCAGCTATGAGAGGGGACGAATTCGCGCGCGTTTTCGCGTAGGAGCTTTGCAACCAATGCGACAGCAGAACGGGAAAATACCCATGCAATCAACAATAATTTGATTATTGCGGTAATAAGTGGCAAGACGCGCAAATCGCGCCCGCCCTATTATCCTTTGCCGAAATTCATGAAATCCCGGCGATAGGCGGCCCGCAACGCCTTTTCGATTTTATCGCAGCCCGCCCACGGGCGTGCAGGCACTGGCTGGCGATTGGGCTGATAATCCAGCCCCGCCAAACGAGCCAAAGCATCGGCCATGACATCAACTTCGGATTCGCGGATGATACTGTCCAGCTGGGAAAACGAATTCACCCCGGCGATAATTTCGGTCTGGCTTGCCCAAATCGGCAGAACCGGCATCGAGGTTTGACCGTTCAGGTTGCGCTTCACAAACAGCAAGAAATTATGAAATGATCCCATCATGTCATCCTCAGGCAGATTCACGATCACCCCGAAATCGTCCCGCAGGACATCTTGAAACTCTTGCCGGACCTTGCCAAGTCGTAAAAACGCATTCCACGCATAATCACCGGGATGCCGAACAATAGAAAAGCTACGATGATTCGGGTGATTTTTTTTCCAATCGCGCAGCGTGGATTGATTAAAACCGGTGTCGAAAGGCTGATCAGAAAGCCCCGCCGGAAAACTGGCGCCATCGACCGGAAAATAAATCAACCCATCACCGCCGCCAAACACATGCGCATTCGCCGAGGACGCACCCCGCTTGCGTTCAAAGGCAGGGAAATGCCCTAAATCGAACGAGTCAATCTTGGAAAGTTCAGCCGACATTTCCGCAAAGTTATTCACGCGATCTTCAAGAGGCACTGGATTCTGTGGAATTTGGTCCGATGCGACATCCGTTAATACAACGTCAGGGCGACCCAACCAACTTAGCAACCCATTCATCACGTCAATATCGCGCAGGTCGCTATAGTCCAGGAAAAAGGCCGTCTGACCCGTTTCCTGCAATGATCGCAGAACACGCCCGCGGAATGCATCTTTGGCATCCATTTCCTGCGCAAATTCGTCGAAATCAAACGTCACAGCGACATTCCGAGGAACCTCACTGCTGTTCAGTTTCCATTGCTGGGTTTCGGTCGCCTGTTTGACAGAAACGTAGCTTTCGACAGCATTGCGCGTCAATATGATCTTGGCACAGGTTTTGTTGTTTAAAATCGTCTCAAGAACACGTGGGTCGTGATCGTGGAAATATCGGAAACCCGACAAATGATCTTCACGCCAGCTAATTTTATCCAACAAAACAAACGGATCAAGATCGCGCTCACCCTTGAGGCAGCCCAGAATGTTTTCATTATTCGGCCACCCTAACATTGCGGGGTTAAACGCCTCTCCGTGGCAGGTAATTTTATAGATACGATTAAGGGTTGCCTCTAACAAATTAGAGCCAGTTCGCATTTCCGCAAAAATAACATATGATCTAAACATCAGACACCTGATTTTCCAGCCATGCCGCTTCGATCCTACGGGCCTTTTCTTCAAATTCAGATGAAAGCCCCGACCGTGACAAGCGGCGCATGAAATCGCAGACCGCAAAGATTTTCTCATGCTTTGGCAGATAGTCCGAAACATCCAGATCGCAATCAGCCATGTGCATCATCTCTTTCCAATCAGCGCCAGACATCGCCAGAACATCGGAAATTGTCACAACCTTAAACTTTGCGCGCGCCCAATGGGACTCCAAAGCACGGCGCATATCACGTTCAGCCGACCAAAATTTTGCCGCAGCCCGGCGAATATCGTCAAATGGCATATCCGAAAAAGCTAAAGGAAAAATCCACCCCGATTCAACAATCAAGAAATCAGCGTTCACATCCTGAACCAAATACCAGAAAATACCCTGATTGTCGCGCGGTGAATACAGGATCGTAGGCGAAGGCCCCGCTGCACGAACGAAAGACACAAAGAAACTTTCGGCGTCATAGTCGCGAATGGCAGTATCAGACGACAAACATCCCGGCCCAACGGCAACAGACCCACCGTAATCAACCTCACCCTCCGAAAAAATATGGCCGTAAATGTTGACGTCTTCGGTCTTGCTCAGAGCATCAAAGCAAGGAAGAACGTCGAAAACATTCACAAAGACATTATATTTACGAAATGTTTTCGCATCCGTTTTTTCGAATTCAGGAAAGCGTCCCTGCATACGCAAACCGGGCCGGCCAACCCGCGCCAAATCGACATCTGCAAGCAAGGTTTGCGTGATATTCTGATCATAGTTTGGCGATAAAACGCTGCGATCAAGCCACGCACCACCGATCAGTTCATGCGCCCCGCGCCAAACTTTCCGCGCAACAAACTGCCACTGCACCTGCAAAATATCAACATGATCATCGTAAAAATACAACGGCATTCCGTCTTTGTCAAAATGAACAAATGTCAGGCTAATATTCGCAACATCTTGAGAGTGGATGCGGACCAAAGACTGGAAAAAGCTTTCATCAGGAATCCACGACCACCGGAAAAAGCGTTCATATTCATCCAGCCTCGGATCATTTAGGATCTTCTTAAGCGTATCTGCCGTCAAGCACCACCACTGCGACCCCATATGCGGAACCAATCCAGAAGGAAGTTTGCGCGACACACCAAAACGTCTCTGAACAGAAACCAGCGAATCGAAAAGCCGTCTATTTTTACGCCAAGATACCGGAAAAAAATATTCAAATCGTTCGGAACACAGCCCTCCAACAGGCCAAAACACTTCATTCACGCGGGTGCTTTCAATGAAATCACGTCCCGGATTTTCAGATAAAAAGCCACGTAGTTGTTCAATCGGCTTGATCGGGATGCAGGAACCCGACACCAAGATAACATGCGTCACATCTGGGAAACGCTGGAAAAGCCGAACCAAAGCATCAAGGGTCGCGCGGACAACATTATACCCGCCCCAATCGCATTTATATTTTTGAAAAACGTCAACATTGTCGTGGTCGGAAAACGCACGGGTCAAGCTATCAACATTGGATCGTTTATCCCAGTGGATGACAACTTTTGCACCAGATCCCGCCCATTGCTTTGCCAATTGACATGCAACATCGGGGGATTCGTGCCCCAGCATAACAACGCCCAGCTTAACAGTCACACCCATCCCCCGGTTGACATAAGGCCAATTCGGACAAGTTGGCGCCAGCCTTCATAACGCATTGATTCAGAACACCACAACTTATCTTTTCGGGTTAGTGATTTCAGATAGGCGTCATATTCACGACCACCGCCGTAATGCTGACGTCGATCAATTTCTTCGATCGACTTTTGAACAATGCCAGCGGTGAATTTGCTGTGCAGCAAACAACCGCAAATCTTTTCGCCACCATCAGTTGCGTAGACCTTGTTCAGACGACTTGGCAAAAGCATATGGGTAGAGCTGACATAACAATAGCGTCGATCCCATTTAACCAATGGAATCTTATTAAGCGCGGGCGCAAGCTTGGGTTTTTTCGAGAAAAAGACGCGACGCCTGACGCCACCTTGAACCCACAAATTGCCATAAAACCCATTTTTCTTTATGGTATAATTATACGGGTCAAACCAACACAAAATATCAAAGGGGTTTCCCCCAGGTTGATATTCCACAACGGGCAGATCATCTTTAGCATACATATCCAGCAGCATGGCTGAAAAACTGCCGATTTTCTTGTCATTCAGCCAATCCGTCAACGCGACAAGCGATCGCGTATCATGATGCGGATAAACCAGAAATTCATCAGGATCGACAGTCAGGCACCAATGCCCGTGGCCATAGCGGAACAGCAGCCAATTCACCCAATCCATCCCAAACCGGGAATCTTTATACGAATCGCGCGTATGCCACAGCGACACATCAGGTTGATCTTTTAACAAATCAGCCCCGCCGTCAGTGCTGTCATTATCCACGGCAAAGAAATGCGTCACGCCAAGGCGGCGATAATAATCAAGGAAAAAGGGCAGCCGATCCGATTCGTTGCGAAAAACAAAAAAAGCGAGGATATCCGTTTTGGAAACAGCCGAGGTCCGGTCAACCACCGAAACCAAGGCGCGGCGGCGCAGAATAGCGCGCAAAATAAGCCGCTGCCGCCGCACACGTTTCTTCAATCGCGCAAAGGGACCGCCCCGCAAACTGACCATGTTACACCGCCTCCGCCCTGCGGGGTGCGACCATTAAACCGCAGTGCAGCAAGTCATCGGCGCCATTATACCGCACCGCCCCCGCCGACCACATATGCGGACGCGCCAAAACGCCTTGATAATAGGGTCGATAATCGTCAGGCCGCGCAAAATGCTGACGGCGGTTAATATCCTCGGTCGCAGCGAACAAAACCGAAGGCAGGAACTTCGTATGCAGCAAAACCCCCGACCATATATCCGCCTTTGAAAAGCTGTATTCATCATTCAAACGCGGCGGATACAGCGTATGCGTCGAATTCACATAGGCATGCCCGATGCGCCATTTAACGAACGGGATTTTATTCAGCGTCGGTGACAAATCCGGGTTATCGCGGAAAAAGACGCGTTCACGCGCCCCTCCCTGAACGCGCCGTGTCCGGTCACGCGGGTTGACTCGGCAGCGATACGGCCCCGCGTCAAACCACGGCAGCCGCGCAGTGGACGGCGCGGATTCGGGCGCGTCCGCTGTCCCCAGCGGCCCACGAGGATAAAGATCCAGCATCAAAGCGCCCATGGCAGTTTTCCCCAAAGATTCAAGCTGTTCGGAAAGTTTCTTTAAGGAAATTGCTTTGCAGTCATCATATATAAGTAATTCGTCGGCATCAACCGTCAGGCACCAATGCCCGCGCCCGTGACGAAACAGCAAGCCGTTCATCCAATCCATACCAAAGCGCGACGCACGATATGAATCGCCCGTATGCCACAGCGACACATCCGGCTGCGCGGTCAGAAATTCGGCGGTTCCGTCGGTGCTGGCATTGTCCACGATCAGGAAATGCCCGACCCCAAGCCCCCGATAATGCGCCAGAAATTCGTTCAGACGTGGGGCTTCGTTGCGCAGACAGACAAAGGCCAGAATATCACCCCGCGCGATCTGGGCCGTGCGGTCGGCAACCGGCGTTAAGCGGCGCTGCGACCAGATGCCGCGGCGGATCAGGTCGCGCCGTTTCCACCGCAGGCGATAGGCCAGCCACGCACGACCGGCGCGCGTGTCGCGCCAATTCCTCACGCCGTGTAATGGCCGGTCTGGTGCCACCGCCACGCATCCGCGATCATCTGCGGCATCGTGGATCGGTCGGGGGTCCAGCCCAGTTCATCTTTGGCCCGCTGGCTGCCGCAGACCAGTTTCACCGCGTCACCGCCGCGCCGGGGACCGTCATTCATCGGCACCGCGCGATTGGTAATGGTCCGCGCGGCGTCAACCACCTGACGCACGGAAAAGCCGTCGCCGGTTCCCAGACAGAACACGCGGCTGCCACGACCGGCGCGCAGCCATTCCAGACCTTTGACATGCGCATCGACCAGATCCATGACGTGGACATAGTCGCGGATGCAGGTGCCATCCGGGGTCGGATAATCGGTGCCGTGGATGGTCAGCGCGGCGCGTTTGCCGTCGATGGCGTCCAGAATCAGCGGGATCAGATGGGTTTCGGGGCGGTGATGTTCGCCCACCTGCGCGTCAGGATCGGCGCCCGCCACATTGAAATAGCGGAAAATCACGCTGCGCAGACCGTGGGACGCGCCGAAATCGGTCAGCATATCCTCGATCGCGCGTTTGCTGGCGCCATAGGCGTTCAGTGGGGCCTGCGGGGTGTTTTCGTCCAACACCTCTCCGTCGCGGTCGCCATAGGTGGCGCAGGTCGAGCTGAACACGAAATCCAGACAGCCAGCATCAATCGCGGCTTCGATCAGGTTCAGGGAACCAGATACATTGTTGCGCCAGTATTTGCCGGGTTCGGCCATGGCCTCACCCACCTGGCTCAGAGCGGCGAAATGCAGGACCGCGACCGGCTGATATTCGGCAAAGGCCGCATCCAGAGCCGCACGATCCAACAGATCTGCCTGAACCAGCGGGCCGAATTTCACCGCGTCACGCCAGCCGGTTGACAGATTATCCAGCGTGACGGGGGTATAGCCCGCCTGCGCCAACACTTTGCACGCATGCGAACCGATATAGCCCGCACCCCCCGTTACCAGAACATTCGTCACTTATTCAGCCGCTTTCCGCATGGCGATGACTTCGTGCAGATATTCCAGGAATTCATCTTTCAATTCATCGCGTTCCAGACCAAAGGCGACGGTGGCCTGCAAAAAGCCCGCTTTCGATCCGCAATCGAATCGCTGACCGCGGAAGCGCAGACCGAACACGTCGCGGCCGGCCTGAATATCTTCGGCAATGGCATCGGTCAGTTGGATTTCGCCGCCCGCGCCCTGTTTCAGTTTGTTCAGGTTGCGCATGACCGACGGGGCCAGAATGTAGCGCCCGATCACCGCCAGATTTGACGGCGCAGTGCCAAGCGCGGGCTTTTCAACCACGCCCTTGGCTTTGACGATCGCGCCCATATCTTCGGCCACGTCCAAAACGCCATAGGCCGACGCCTTGGCCGGTGCGACCTCCATCGTGGCGACCATGCTGCCGCCGGTTTCGCGATGCGCTTCGATCATTTGTTGCAGGCAGGGCGGTTCGCCCTGAATCACGTCATCGGTCAGAATGACGGCAAAGGATTCATCTTCGGACAGCAAACGACGCGCGCACCAGACGGCGTGACCCAGCCCCAAGGCCTTGTGCTGGCGAATATAGGCGATTGCGCCCGATTCCATATTCGTGGCGCGCAGAATGTCCAACAGCTGCGTTTTGTTGGATTTCTTCAGGCTGGATTCCAGTTCATGCGCATGATCGAAATAATCTTCCAATGCGCCTTTGCCGCGCGAGGTGACAAAGATAAATTCTTCGATCCCGGCGGCGCGGGCTTCGTCAATGGCGTATTGAATCAGGGGTTTATCGACCAGCGACAGGATTTCTTTCGGGATGCTTTTGGTCGCGGGCAAGAACCGCGTGCCAAGCCCTGCCACCGGGAAAATTGCTTTTGTAACCTTACGATCCATCCAAACACCTGTCATTGCAAGGGCAACATGGTCATTTATGCCCAGTTGCCAGCCCCCTACACGTTTTGCCCCCCGGTTCCTAGCACACAATAGAACAATGGCATTTTATTGCCCATTCAACCACACAAATACGCGGCGAATTTGATACAAATTGCGTCAATCCAGCCCCATTTCGGCCATCATCTGTTCCAGTTTCGGCACATCTTCGGGGTTGTTCAGTTCCCAGAATTGCCGCCCGCGTGATTCGACCTGAACACAGCGAATCCGATGGCCACGTTCCAGAAACCGCAGTTGTTCCAACCCTTCCAGCCGTTCCAGAACGCCTTCGTCCCATGTCGCATAAGCCGACAAAGCAGCCGGGCGATAGGCGTAAACGCCGACATGATGAAACACCGGGCTGTCCTGATCGGGGGCCACGGGATGCGGAACAAAGGGGATCACCTCTTTCGAAAAATACAGCGCCTGTTGGTCATGGCCGAACACCGCGGTGGTGCCGCCGACGCGACCGGCGCGGCGATCCGCGATCAGATCATCGCGCATCTGCCCCGAACAGCGCAGAACCGGCGTGGCCACATCCGCCGACCTGTCCGCGCGCAGGGCGGCGACCAGATCTTCGACAAACCAAGCGGGGGTCAGGGGGGCGTCGCCTTGCAGGTTCACCACGATGTCGGGGTTGCCCAGATGGGCGACCGCCTCGGCGCAGCGTTCGGTTCCGTTGCGGCAGGTGGTCGCGGTCATCACGACCTCGGCGCCAAAGCCCTGCGCGTGATCGCGGATGCGGTCGTCATCGGTTGCCACAACGACGCGATCCACGCCCGACACGGCACAGGCGGCGTCCCAGCTGCGCCGGATCAGGCTGCGCGCCTGCCCGCCCGCCCCGCGCAATTCCACCAAAGGTTTGCCGGGATAGCGGGTGGACGCGAACCGCGCCGGAATGATGATGACAACCGACATCAGTCTTTGACCAACAAAACGCCGGGGGCATAGGCGATAAAGAACGGGTTTTCATAGCCCGGCTTGCCATAGGTCAGAGGGGTGTGGTCGTCGAACCGCACCACCTCGCCCCCGGCTCCGCGCAGGACGGCATCGCCCGCGGCGGTGTCCCATTCCATCGTGCGGCCCAGACGCGGATAAAGGTCCGCCTCGCCCGTTGCCACCAGACAGAATTTCAGCGACGACCCGGCACTGGTCATATCGCGCACGCCGTATTGGTTGATGTAATCATCGGTTGCAGCATCGCGATGCGATTTCGACGCCACCACCATCAGCCCGCGATTGTCGGGCATGGGGTTTACGCCAATCGGATGCGTCTCGCCGGGTTCCGCGCCAAAGGGGCCGGTTTCTTCGACCGAACGCCCGTCGGCCGTGGTGTAAAACAACCGCCCCCGAGCGGGGGCATAGACCACCCCACGCACCGGCACGCCATCCTGAACAAAGGCGATGTTAACGGTGAAATCCCCGCGCCGCTGCACGAATTCCTTGGTCCCGTCCAGCGGATCGACGATCAGAAAGGTGGTTTCATGCGTGCCATGGGTGGCGGCCTGTTCTTCGGTGATCAGGGCCACATCGGGGAACGCGGCGCGCAGCCCGTCCGAGATCACGGCATCCGCTGCCAGATCCGCCGCCGTAACGGGGGAATCGTCCGATTTCGCCCGCACTTCGAAATCATCGGCGTGATAGATGTCCATGATCTTATCGCCCGCAGCCAGTGCCAGACGACGCATTTCGGCGGTTAATAGATCAAATTGCATGTATTTTCCTTTCACGACCGGCCTGTCATGGAATTGCCGACAGGGTGCTGTGCTTTTATGGTCAGGGCCGTGTGAATCAGCAAGCGGGGAAACCCGCCACCCCGAAAGAAAGACTGAACGTGTTTGAACGACGCCACAGCCACAGCATCCTCGGCAATGCCGGCGGCACTCTGGCGCTGATTTATCATCAGACGGTTTATAATCTGCGCACGGAACACCGCAACCCGCTGATCGGGCTGCTGACGACCATGGCCACGAATGCGGCCTTTGTGGTGGTGTTCTTGCTGATGTATATGCTGATCGGAATGCGTTCATCGCCGCTGCGGGGCGATTTCATGCTGTATATCATGTCCGGCATTTTCATGTTCATGGTGCATGTCCAGACGCTGTCATCGGTGGCGGGCAGTCAGACCGCGATGTCGGCGCTTGGCAAACATGCGCCTCTGAACCCGTTCGTCCTGATCAGCGGCGCGGCTTTGGCGGCGCTCTATCGGCAGGTGATCGGCTGCATTGCGATGCTGGCGCTGTATCATATCGCGGTGACGCCGCTGACGATCTATGACCCGGTGCTGGCGGCGGCGCTGTTTTTGCTGTCATGGTTTCTGGGTGCCTGCATCGGCCTGATCTTTCTGGGGCTGCGGCCATGGTCGCCCAACACCACGCGCCTGCTGACAACGGTGTATCAGCGGGTGAACATGTTCGCATCAGGCAAGTTTTTTGTCGCGAATACAATGCCGGGGTTCCTGATGCCGTGGTTTGAATGGAACCCGCTGTTTCACCTGATCGATCAGCAGCGGGGCGCGCTGTTCATTAATTACTCGCCCATGCGCACCAGCCTGACCTATCCGCTATGGGTGGCTTTGGGGGCGCTGATGCTGGGGCTGCTGATCAACTTTACGACGCGGAAATATGAATCGCTCAGCTGGGGGGCGGCGCAATAGCGTTTGGGTTTTTCCTGTGACAGATCACTTGCGGGGGCGAAAACCATCCCTATATACAGCCGCGACGACACCCGGACAGGTCCGGGCCAATCATCAACCGGGATGGGCCGCGGGGGCCGTAACGGACCCACGGCCCAAAGATCGCCGAAAGAAAGGTTACATCTATGTCTAAAGTCATTGGCATCGACCTTGGCACCACGAACAGCTGCGTCGCAATCATGGACGGCAGCCAGCCCAAGGTGATCGAAAACAGCGAAGGCGCGCGCACCACGCCGTCGATCGTCGCACTGACCGATAACGAACGCCTGGTCGGCCAGCCTGCAAAGCGTCAGGCCGTGACCAACCCCACCAACACCATTTTCGCCGTGAAACGCCTGATCGGGCGCCGCGTCACCGACGCCGAGGTGGAAAAGGATAAAAATCTGGTCCCCTATGCCATCGTGGACGGCGGCAATGGCGACGCATGGGTCGAAGCCCGCGGCGAAAAATTCTCGCCCGCGCAGATCAGCGCCATGATCCTGCAAAAGATGAAAGACACCGCCGAATCCTATCTGGGCGAATCGGTCACGCAGGCGGTCATCACCGTTCCGGCCTATTTCAACGACGCCCAGCGTCAGGCGACCAAAGACGCCGGCAAAATCGCGGGTCTTGAGGTGCTGCGCATCATCAACGAACCGACCGCCGCCGCTCTGGCCTATGGTCTGGACAAAAAAGACACGAAAACCATCGCCGTTTATGACCTTGGCGGCGGCACCTTCGACATCACCATTCTGGAAATCGACGACGGCCTGTTCGAAGTGAAATCGACCAATGGCGACACCTTTCTGGGTGGCGAAGATTTCGACATGCGCATCGTCAATTACCTGGCGGAAGAGTTCAAAAAGGAACACGGCGTCGATCTGACCAAAGACAAAATGGCCCTGCAACGCCTGAAAGAGGCGGCGGAAAAGGCCAAGATCGAATTGTCCAGCGCCAACCAGACCGAAATCAACCAGCCCTTCATCAGCATGGACAAAAACAGCGGCACCCCGCTGCATATGGTGGTGAAACTGACCCGCGCGAAACTGGAATCGCTGGTCGGTGATCTGGTCAAACGCACGATGAAACCCTGTCAGGACGCCCTGAAAGATGCGGGCGTCAGCAAGGATGAAATCGACGAAGTGATTCTGGTCGGCGGTCAGACCCGTATGCCCATGGTCATCGACGAAGTGACCAAATTCTTTGGCAAGGAACCGCACAAAGGCGTGAACCCGGACGAAGTGGTGGCCTTGGGCGCCGCCGTGCAGGGCGGCGTTCTGCAAGGCGACGTGAAAGACGTGGTTCTGCTGGACGTGACGCCTCTGTCGCTGGGCATCGAAACGCTGGGCGGCGTGTTCACCCGCCTGATCGACCGCAACACCACGATCCCGACCAAGAAATCGCAGATTTTCTCGACCGCCGAGGATAACCAGAACGCCGTGACGATCCGGGTGTTCCAGGGCGAACGCGAAATGGCCGCCGATAACAAACTGTTGGGTCAGTTCAACCTTGAGGACATCCCCCCCGCGCCGCGCGGTCTGCCCCAGATCGAGGTGACCTTTGACATTGACGCCAACGGCATCGTGTCCGTCAGCGCCAAGGACAAAGGCACCGGCAAGGAACAGAATATCACGATCCAAGCCTCGGGCGGGTTGTCGGATGACGACATCGAACGCATGGTCAAGGACGCCGAAGCCAATGCTGAAGCCGACAAAGGCCGCCGCGAACTGGTCGAGGCCCGCAACCAGGCCGAAGGTCTGATCCACAGCACCAAAAAATCGCTGGATGAACACGGCGATAAGGTGGACAGCTCGACCGTCGAGGCGATCGAACTGTCGGTCAGCGCCTTGGAAGACGCCCTGAAAACCGACGATGCGGGCAAGATCCGGTCGGGTATTCAGAACGTCATGGATGCGTCGATGCGTCTGGGCGAAGCCATCTATAAGGCACAGCAGGGCGATGACGCCGACGCGGACGACGTGGACGGCCCGCGCCATGCCGATGATGACATCGTGGACGCCGATTTCGAAGATCTGGGCGAAGACAAAAAACGCGGCTGATCTGGGCCGCACCCAAAAGGGCCGGCCTGCATCACGCGGGCCGGCCTGTTCTTTGGGCCATTTGAACAGGACGACACATGGGCAAGCGTTGCTATTACGAGGTGCTTGGCATCAGCCGGGGCGCCGGGGCTGACGAAATCAAAAAGGCCTATCGCGGCAAAGCCAAGGAACTGCACCCCGACCGCAACAAAGACGATCAACACGCCGAAGCCCGCTTCAAAGAAGTGAATGAGGCGTATGATTGTCTGAAGGATGACCAGAAAAAGGCCGCCTATGACCGTTTCGGGCATCAGGCGTTCGAAGGTGGCGGCTTTGGCGGCGGACGCGGCGCGCATCCGGGCGATTTCGGCGCGGCGTTTTCCGATGTGTTCGAAGATTTATTCGGCGACATGATGGGCCGTCGCGGCGGCGGCGGGGGCCGGTCGCGCGCGCAACGCGGGCAGGATTTGCGCTATAACCTGCGGGTGACGTTGGAAGAATCCTATACCGGGTGCCAGAAAACCATTTCGGTTCCGGGGTCCGTCGCCTGCGGCGAATGCAAAGGCACCGGGGCAGAGGGCGCAACCCAACCCGCTACCTGCCCCACCTGCGCAGGCATGGGTAAGGTCCGCGCGCAGCAGGGGTTCTTTACCGTCGAACGCACCTGCCCCACCTGCGGCGGTCAGGGCCAGATCGTCAAAAACCCCTGCACCTCCTGCCACGGCGCGGGCCGCATTGAACGCGAACGCAGCCTGTCGGTGAACATCCCCGCCGGCGTCGAAACCGGCACCCGCATCCGTCTGGCCGGCGAGGGCGAGGCCGGAATGCGCGGCGGCCCGGCGGGCGACCTGTATATCTTTATCGAGGTGCGCGACCACGCCATCTTTGTGCGCGACGGCACGATGCTGGCCTGTCAGGTGCCGGTCAGCATGGTGGACGCCGCCCTTGGCGGCGAGGTCGAGGTGCCGACCATCGACGGCGGCCGCGCCCGCGTCAAGGTTCCCGCGGGCAGCCAATCCGGCCGCCAAATGCGCCTGCGCGGCAAAGGCATGCCCCCCCTGCGCCACGGCCCTGGCGGCGCGGGCGATTTCGGCGACATGCTGATCGAACTGACGGTCGAAACCCCCGTCAACCTGACCGCCCGTCAACGCGAATTGCTGCGCGAATTTGCGTCCGAAAAGGCCGACAACAGCCCGCAATCGGAAAGTTTCTTTAACAAGGTCAAAGGCTTCTGGGACGGAATGCGCGGGTAACCCCGCGCGTTTCGCACGCCTGCGGGGATAACCTCGATCTCACGGGGGTAAACCCCAAAACCCGCAACATGCTGCGCGTCTAAGCAATGCCTTGCTGAACCACACCCCGGCGACGCAGGCGATTTCGTTGGCCAGCTCATCGAACTATTGGTCACCCTTCCTCCATCACCTGACGGATCGTCAACGCGAATTTGCATCCGATAAGACCCACAACCGGAAAACTTCTTTAATAAGTTCAAAGGCTTCCGGGACGAAACGCGTGGGTAACGCCGCGCGGTTCGTGGTGTGGGTTTAGACGCGAGCATTGTCACGACCGCCTAAGATTCAGCCATCCGCCATGGCCCCGGCGACGCAGGCGATTTCGGCACCATGCTGATCGAACTGACGGTCGCCCCCCTATCTGACCGCCCGTCAGCACCAATTAGAGTCATGAAAAGCAGTTAGCGATCATAAATCAGAAAGTTTTCCTGAAGAATACAGGGGGTTGAAGCAGGGATGCCCATTACCCCCGCGTTTCGTGGCGCAATCGCAGGCTGGAACTGGCCCGTCCCCTACTAAGGCGACCCAGACGCCTACAGGCTGCCCCCATGCGCCTGCGTGGCAACGGCCCCTGCCCCGCCTTTTTCAGCACTGCCGAATAATCACGCGGAAAATCAGGCCCCCCGTCTGGTCAAGCATCCGACCCATGCCGCCCTGCCTGCTGGATGACGAACTTACGCTTGTGGAAAAAAATTTCCTGAAATTCGCTATAAATCTGCGAACCCGACGCCCGTGCCGTCATTTCCAGATGACGCGATGCTTCCCCCGCATTGGCTTGCCCCCCCCGAACACACCCACAAAACGATGGCTGGCGGCAGCTTTGGATGTGAATCATTCGCCGTCCGGCAGGGCAGGCGCGGTCAGGGTGTTGCCCAGATATTTCGACACCTCGGGCGCCAATGACGCGCGCATTTGGTTAAAGCAAACCTCACGGGACGAAAGAACCGCTTTATACGCGCGATCCCGCGCGTCCTGGGCCTTGCGATAGTCGTCGGTGCGCTTAACCCTTTGGCCATCCTCGGCTTCGGGGCGCAGGGGTTTTTCGCGCTGCAATGCGCGGCGATAATTCAGCAAAGCCGCCAGATAACCCTGCGCCTGATCGCTCAGCGCGGCATCGGCATACAGCGTCAGCAACGCCAAGGCGGCTTCGGTCCGGTGTTGATCGTCGGCGGTGTCGGGCATGTCAGTGACACTGACCGGAACCGCCGCACGCAGACGGGAAAAATAGCCTTCGGACGCCTCAATGAACTTGGCGAACGCGGCACGGCGTTCTTCGTCGATTTTCAGTTCGCGGTCCTTGGCCTTTTGCACCGGATAGACGAAAACCGCGATATACAGCGCGGTTGCCGATGCGATCGCGGCGGTCAGGACCGGAAGCCAGCTCACCGTGACAGCCCGCCCGCCACGCTGGGAACGTCACCCGCGGCGAAGCCGTAGTGCCGCAGCCAGCGAAGGTCGCTTTCGAAAAACGCGCGCAGGTCGGGGATGCCGTATTTCAGCATCGCCAGCCGGTCGATGCCCATGCCAAAGGCAAAACCCTGCCATTCGTTCGGGTCGATGCCCGCAGCGGTCAGAACCTTGGGATGGACCATGCCAGAGCCCAAAATCTCCATCCACGACGCGCCTTGGCCGATTTTCAGCTGCCCGCCTTCCCAACTGCACCGGATGTCCACCTCGGCCGAGGGTTCGGTGAACGGAAAGTGGCTGGCGCGGAACCGCAATTCAACCTGATCGACCTCGAAAAAGGCGCGGCAGAATTCTTCCAGCGTCCATTTCAGTTGCGCCATGCTGATGTCGCGGTCGATGGCCAGCCCCTCGATCTGGTGGAACATGGGGGTGTGGGTCTGGTCCATATCCATGCGATACACGCGGCCCGGCGCGATCACGCG
>NZ_JAUNTW010000018.1 GCF_030538495.1 Paracoccus sp. (in: a-proteobacteria) | reverse complement strand
CCCCGCCAGAATTGCCGATGACATCATCGGCGATAACCGCCTGTGGCAGGTTGGGCGATTTGATACCGCTCATCAGATAACCTCGATAGTAATGGGGCCTGTCAGGGGGCCGGCCAGACCGTCGCTGTTTAACGGCTCTAACCAGATGTGGTGTTCGCCCGACCGAAGGCAGGGCGACGTTTCCAGAAACAAGACCACATCATCAACGGCCCCGGAAAAGTCATCGCCAGCCTGAAGCTCAAAGCGGACGTTGCCCTCGGCCGCAAGGATGCGGTCATATTGGGGGCCGTCGCCGGATTGGAGCCGCCCCTGACGATCCGCGCCGCCGGTCAGGGCGGCGCGCAATGTGCCGGTGCCGCTGGCGATATACCCGATGCGATACCAGCGACCGGACCGCAGGCGCACGGGCTGCGACAATGCACCTGCTTGTCCTGCTATGTGGCTGGCGCGCCCGTCTGCGATGGTCCAGCCGGGGCCGGTGGACCAGGCATCGGATTGGGTCATCGTGCCACCCGTCAGCAAATTGGTCCGGCTGGTATCGCCCAAGGCCATCGAATAGCTTTGGCGGGCCGCGACGTTAATAGGATCACCGGCAGCGTCGCGGCTGCGATCCAGCGTCGGGCTGGCACTGCGATAGACCTGGACTTGCGCAATATTCGGGTCCGCACCTGTGCCGAACTGGATCAGCGCGCCGCCGAACAGGGCGGTAATCGACACCGACGCAGCATCCAGTGCCGCCGGGGCCGCGATGCGCCCCGCCCCCATCACAACCGAGACAACGGATGACGCGTCGCTGACGGCACCCGCAGACGAAATCGCCTCGGCATAGATGTCAATGCTGTGATCCGGCGCATAGCCCGAAATCTGACCGCCACCCGATGCCGCTGGAATGGTCGCACTGGTCCAGACGGTCGTTCCCGTAAGGCGGTGATACAGCCGATAACGCGCCGTCCGCACCGCTCCTGCGCCCGGTGCGATCTGATAGATCAGCGTCGCATCCGTGGCGGTCACGGTGGATCGCAGCGACACAAATCGCGGGGTGGGCGGGCGTTGCGGCTCCACATCAATCTCGGCCCCGATGCGACCAGACCACGCAGGCGGCGTATCAGCATCGGTCAAGGCGTCGATCTGCGGGGCGGCGTCGATCAGCCGGATCAAACACGCTTGGTCTTCGGTGGTCTCGACAGCTGTGACGATCATGGGTGCCGTCAGGGTGGCGGCGCGTCCGAACAGCACAGCATCACCTGCCACTGGCGCGGCACCTGTCCCTGTGAGTGTCAGCACAGCCGTTTCGCCGGGTTCGGCGGACACCGTGCGGATATGCGACTGACCGACTGTGTCGGCGGCGCTGTAGCTGCGGAAACGGATCGCGTAATCCTGTCCCGGCTGGATCGTTACCGCCTCATCCAAATGGATCAGATTGCCGATGACGCGCTGCACCTGCGCGGCCCGCTGCACGTCATCCAGCACATCATGCGACAGCATGACCATATCCCCGCGCGTGGCCACCCGGATCGGGCCGTCCTGCATGACCTCATAGCTGTCAGGCCGCTCTTCTATCTCATACATCCGGCGCCGCGCCTCGCGCCAGATTTCGGCAGGATCAGTTTTGCCCGGCAGCTCCAAGGCTTCGGTTAACAGGACCGGGCCGGTATGACCCGGCCACGGCACAATCCGTTCGGCAGGTTTGTAATCATGAGTCGCGTCCTGAAACTTGACCCGCAACCCGTCGGGCCGCTTGCTGTAGCTGCGCGAGCTGCGGAAATTCCAGCTGTTTCGTGGGCTGATATGATCGACGATCAGATCTTGTGGACGGTCGATGGTGACGCCCCAGCGAACCCCGTCATGGCGCGGCGTGGCGCGGCCTGCGGCTGCAACCTCGGCCAACGCGTCACGCAAGGTCATTCCGGTGTCATCCAGAACACGGTCGTAAAATAGCCCCTTTAACCGGCAGTAAACATGCCAATCCTGCAACTGCTCGAGGTCCAGCCCCGCATCTGGAACGGGGCGCGGATTGGCGCGGGATTGCAGGATATAACGGTAAAGGCTGGCCGGGTTTGACGTGCGGCGCATCACCCATTGCCGTGCGGTCCGGTCCCAGTCCAGACACCGGCGCGCGACCCGTGCTGACAGATTATCCAAGGCCCCCGATAGCTGATGCGTCGCTTTGATCCGCACAGCCGTCAGCGCCAGAGGCTCGCCAAAGCTGATCGGATATTCTGGGCGCGTTGTCTGCAATGCCAGCCAGACCGAGCGATCCGATGTTGTGGTCTCGTCACGTTCGCCGGTCATCCGGGTGACTTCGATTTCCCAGCGCCCGCGGCTTGGGAATGTCCAGCTGTGCTGACGATAAAACGCCTCGGATTTGGCGGCGTTGATCGACAACCGTTCAACCATATGCCACGCGGTTTGACCCGACAGGCGCTGACGGATGCGAATATCGACATGCTGACGCTGTTTATCGCCCTTGTTGTCAACGCGCACCAGCCCGGCTGGAAAGGCAAAAATGACGCTGGCCCCGTCGGCATCGGCGCCTGTCACGCGCACGACCGGCGTTTCAATCGGATCGCCGTTGATCACCTCGCCCCGGTCGTCGCGCGGCTTGGGCCGGGTCAGGTCAACGCCGATTTGCTCCTCGACCACTTGCGTGGGATACAGCGACAGCGCGGGATCGCCCGCCACGCCGCTGCGGTCTTCGACCTCGACCCCGGTGAATTGAGACAGCGGCGTGTCGCCCAGTTGGTAATCGGACAATTCCAGCGGACCATAGCCGAAATTAAAGACCGCGCGCACATATTGCAGATCGCCGACGATTTCGGTGTGGGGCATGACAGCAAAGGGCGGCGCATAGCGCAGACGCCCCAGCACGCAGGGGACCGCGCCGTCAGGGTCCAGCCGGTTTTGCCAGCCGTTGATGGCAAAGCTGTTGGCGGTCCGCTGTTCTTTGGGGCGTGCGGGTGGGATCAGGGCGTTGATCAACAAATTGCCGATGACGCTGACCCCAAATGTGACCATCGCCGTGCCGACGGCGGTTGAAACGCCCAAGGCGCTGGCCAGTCCTGCGCCCCACAGGCCACCGACTGCTACAGCCGCAATCGACACTACAATCGTTAGCACCGACCGAATCGCGTCTTTGCCCGGAACGACCCGGATCACAACGCGCACACCCGGCTTGGGGCGCACCGCAGACCAACAGGCCCGATCAATCACCGTTGCCCCGCAGTCTGTGACCAAAGCCGTGCGCACCACGATCCGATCTGATTGCGACAGCCCCGGTAATGTCAGATCGACAATCTGCGCGACGGTCAGCCCGTCCGGCAGGTTCATCATGACCCGACCCGCGCCGGGGTCCAGCAAAGGCGATGCCAAAACCGCCGTCACGTTGCGCCCCCAATCACATCGACATGCCGCCAGACGCCTGTCAGCCGCGCGCCCCAGCGACCGCTGTGGTATCGCTCCAGCTTGGCGCAATCCTGATCGACCATGTGGATCATCAGCCCGTGCCGGACGACCACACCTAAATGCGTTTGCAATCGACCGCGCCGGAACACAGCCAGATCAAAGGCCAGTGCTGGGCCACTGACCGGCAGCCACATCGGCAATTGCTGTGCGCCGTCGATCAGCGTCGCGATTTCGCCATGCTCTTCGACCGAGGCATAGCCCAGATAATCGGGCAGTGTGATGCCCAATTCTTCGCGATAGATGACGCAGGCCAGACCATAGCAATCACTGCCCGCCCGGTCGCGACCGCATTCCCGATAGGGCAGACCAACAAATCGGTTTGCCCAGATCATCGGTGCAGCCCAGGAAAACGGTCTCGGCTCATCCGGCCGGACGGGAAATGCTCCAATTCGATTTCCTCGCGACTGATATGCAAGGTGATTTCGCTTGCCGTAATATCCGCCTGCATCAGCATCAGGTCGGTATATTCCGCCTCAATCTCATCCGGGCTGGATGCCAGCACCACCGCCATATGAAACGTCGCGGGCGACGTAATCGACCGCAGCAGCGCCACCATTCGGCTGTCCAGATTGTCCAGAACGATTAATGCAGCGGCGGGGATTTCATCCAGTTCAGACGGCAGGACAGCGGACGCGACCACCCAAAGATACGGCTCCAGCACCGGATTGGCACCGCGCCAGCGGGACCGCGTGCCGTAAATCAGCGGGTCTGATGACAGCCGTTCGGTGCAGTCTGTGCTCAGTCGGATCGGTGCTGGCAGCGCGTCATGGCTGATTTCAAACAGAGCCACATGCACCTCGGCCGAGGCGACAGCATCATGGGCCTGACGGGCATTAAAAGAGAGGCGGCGGGGCATTGGGTGGTCCTGACTGATCAGAACCGGCCTAGCATCAGATCAGATCGCGCGGACCGTGAACCGCTTCATGGCATAACCCACACGCTGAACGCGATCCGAAAATCTGTGTCGCCTTGGATGGTTTCGACCGGCGGTTCATCCCCCCATGCGCATAACCAGCGTGCGGCCATCAAGAGCAGCTGTCCATCCCCGGTCAGCAGGCGAAGACCGTCATTGCCCAGAACGGGCCACCCATCTGTGGCAGGATCGGGCATCCAGAACAAGGTCGAACCGTTGGCGCATTCATCATCATAAAAGCGGTCAAATACCGCCTTTTGATCGCGACTGGCGATCAATGACAGCGATACCCGCCGCGCGGCACTTGAAAACCGGCGGCGAAAGGATGGCGGCCCGGCATCGGCCTGACGCTTGCGACGGCTGTCTTGCGCCTGCGCTTGCCAGCCCTGACGTTCAAACTGGGTCAGCCCGGCGGGCCAGAGAGGATAGCTCATCGCACGATCCCCGCGCGACCGATGCCATACTGGCTTTTCATGGCGCGCTGCGTGCGCCCGCCAGACACCCCGATGGCCGATGCCACAACATCATCCATGACCAACCGATATTGCCGCTGCCCGCGTTCGTCGGGGGCTTCTTCGACGCGGCCTGTGACCTGCGCCGAACTGTTGTTCACCACGGTGATGACCGGGCGGGTATCGGTGGCGACGGGGGCTGACCGCTGTGACGCCATGCCCGCCAGCAGCCCGACGATGGACCCCGCGTTTTCCATCATCTGCGGCGTAAACACCTGTTCGCCGTCGCGAAGCATGGCCAGTTGTTCGTCGGATCGCTGCCGGTTGCCGTGTGAATAGGTGCGCATCACACCGCGCCCGCCGGTATGGGCGGTTGGCAGAGTCACACCGGAAAAACCGCCCAGCACGCTGTTAATGATGTTGCCAAAGCCCGGCGCGATGCTGGTTTGCCACGCCATTTTGGCCGCGAAATCGGCAAAGCTGTTCAGCAGGTCCGACAGGCTGGCCTTGCCGCTGGTTGAAAACCGCACAAACGCGGCCTCGGCCCCATCGGCCATTGTTTTAAAGGCACCTTCGGCGGCATCGGCAAAGGTTGTGGTGTTGTCGCGCATCTGGGCATAGGCGCGTTCCACGCCGGCGGCCCAATCACTGCGGCGTTTAAGGTCGTTTTCATAGGCATCTTTCATGCGGCCTTGATAGATCGCTTCGACGTCCGCGGCGAATTCGGCATAACCAAGGCTGGTCTTGGCCAGCCCCTCTAATGCATCTTTGCGCCATTTTTCGGCGGCAGCCGCATCGCGTTCATAGGACGGCTGGAGCTTGCCGATTTCGCGGTCGATTTCCGCGACGAGACGCTGATAATCCCGCGCATCCTTGGCACCGGGATCACGCCCGCCGCTGCGTTTCGCGCCGCGTCCACCACCCCTACGTCCCCCGCGATTGGCCCGGTCGCGCGCAATTGCGGCTTCGGTCAGGGCGTCATTTTCTTTGCGCAGGCGTTCGCCTTCTTCGATCTGAAAACGCTCAAATCGGTTCTGCGCGCCGGCCAGCCGGGCGCGATACTCCAGATCAGCCCGAAATTCCGATTCAGCACGGGCCGCCTCTGCCACGGATTTACCGGCCCGCAACGCCTCGACACGCGTCCGCGTGGCGGCGTTGTTGATCGCGCCGCCCCCAATCGACGTAAGCATCGACATGATGCCGCGCAGCTCGGCACCCACATCCGACATGGTGGCAGCCCATACTGCGGTTTGATTGGTCGTGTCCACGGTCGCGTCAAAAATCACCAGCAGACGCGCGCGTTCGTCTTCGCTAATGCCGGACAGGCGCATCCGTTCGTCCAGTTCTTCCCGTGCATATTGCGCCTTCATGGCCTGCACCTGCGCGCTTTCAGCCCCGTGCCGCTGTTCGGCTTGGGCAAGCGCGAGCTGGCGGGTGAAGGTTTGTTCGTATTCAGCCGCTGCTATGAGTGCATCAGATTGGCGTTTGTAAAATGCTGTGGCCGCCTGATCCATGAAGCGCCCATTTTCCTCGGCCATGCGCTTAGCCGCGTCAGCCGTGCCGTTCCACTGGGCCTCGAATTCGGCAGTTGTCCGAACAAGGGCATAGAGGCTTTGCATAATTGTCTGCAATTCCTCGTTCATACCACTGATTGGGCCACCGTTGGCCATGTCGCGAGCAAGCCGTGCGACCTCTTTAATCGCAGCCTCAACTTCACCAGCTTCTGCGCGCGCCATTGCCAGATCACGTCGCACCGTAAATTCATCATACGATACTCCGGCACCAAGGCTGGCAAATCTATTGCTTTCGAGAATTCGCTGTTGTGCTTCAACTGCACCGGGGCGCACATCACCGGTTCCACGATTTAACAATTTTTTAACCCAGCCGGGGTCAAGAGATTTTTTTAGCACATCATCCAAAGAGGCGCGCAGGTTTTTCAGCTGTGCTGCTCGGTCCAGCTCAACCATAACGGACGATAACTCACGCACTGACCCAGCCATTGAACCGAACGTCTGTTCCAGTCGCTGGTCACGCAAAAGCCCCAGCGACTGCGAAAGCCGCGAGATACTGTCATCTAATGCACGGGTGTTTTTTTCAAATTCTGTTGCCCGATCCGCTGTTGTCATCAAACTTGTCGCATAGCCCATTAAGATCGCGGCCCCGGCGCCAATTCCGCCGGTGACAGCGCCTAAAGCCATCTGGCCAAGTTGTCGGATGAGTACCTGTGAAAGCTTTGATCCGGCCCCCGCCGCCCGGTCTGCATTCGAAATGAATTCGCCCAACTGGTCGATCACACCGCCGAAGGTATCGACGATCTGCGTGCTGTCGGCATCCAGATCGACTTGGGCATCCGCCAAGGCCCGTGCGGCATCGCTGGCGCGGTCATATTCAGCCTTCAATGCTGACAGGATTGAGGCGTGATCGTCAGCCGAAATCATCCCATCCGCCAACGCGCGGTTCAGATGTTCCTGCCCCACGGCATATTGGTTTTGCAGTTTTGCACCCGTTTCGAGTGACGCGCGCAGTGCCTTCATGCGGGTGTCTTGATCGGCCAGCGATTTTGCCAGTGCGTCGGTCTGCGTCCGTGCCGCTGCCGTTTCGCGGCGCATGGTTTCGGTGGCATCCTTGACTGCCTGTGCGACATTTGCCTGATCCTGCCCGGCGCGGGCAGCGTTCTGACCTGCCACCTGTGAGGCGCGCGCCACATCATCCAGTGCTGCGACGGCGCGCTTTAATTCGCCGACGATCCCGCTGGCATCTGCGGTTACCACCAGTTTGGCCTTCATGTCAGTTGTCATCGGGGGCCTCCATCAGGCGCAGGGCTTCGGCTTCGATTATCTGCATCTGGCGCAACAGTTTTGGGGATGGCGTCAATTCCAGCCAGCGGGCGGCAACATCAAGGGCGTGCAGATCGAATGCCACGGGGCGCGCCGGCATCATCCCGCCACCCGCCAGCCGCCATTGACCGATCATCGCCATCGCCAGCCGGATCACCGGACGCAGCTTAGCTGGCAGGCTGACCGTTGGACGCGGAGCGATCTGATCCACCATATCGGCCACCTGATCATCGCGGGCACCCCCAGCGCGCAAATCATTTTCAAGCTGACGGGTATCGGGCCGCCGGGCAAACATCACCCGCGCGGCCGCAATCAGTTTTTTTCCGTCACCGCACCCCGGATCACGGCGTCATGATAGGCCCGCGCAACAGCTTCGCGGATCGGGCGCTGACGCAACAGGCGGTCGCGGGTTTCGGGGGTGAACGGCACGTCTGCCCCTGTTTCAGACTGGATGCCCGACCAGCCGACCCAACGGGTCGACAGCGTGTCGCGTTCATGCGTCAGGATCGCGGCCATATCGCCCCCGTCCAGATCAGGGCGCGCGAACAGGCTGTCTTCATCAACCAGCAAAAACCGCGCCGTAAAGACCTTTTCAACAGGACCATTCAGGCCGGGATAAATCACCGTGACCGGCCATTCAAATTCGTAATTCTCGACAAAGGTGAACATGCCAGCCCCTTACAAAAATTCGATCAGAACATCGTCATCGCCCTGTTCGGGCAGGAACACCAAATCCAGCGATGCACCCAGATCGCCGTCGATATTTTCTTCGCTGGCGAATTTGATCTGAACCTTTGGTCCGGTGATGCGGATTTTCTGGCCCGCGTTTTTGCCAATTTCGAAAATCAGACGTTCGGTGGTGCCAGCCTTGGACTGCCCGATCAGGTCTTTCGTGGCCAACGATGGCCATTTCACCTGCATCCGCCCGGTATAGCGGTGGCCGGTGATGTCGGAGCCGCCGCAATTCATGTATTTGTCGACCACAGGACTGCGCCCGTCCGACAGGCTGAATGACCTCACGCACAGCTTGGTTCCGCCCAGCGTAAAGGCGTGCATGTTTTCCGGGGTGCATTCCAGCGCACGGCCCCAGCCTACGAAATCGTAATCCCCTTTTACATAGTCCGTCGGCGCGCCAAATCGGCCCCGGCGTTGGAAACTGAAAAAGGCGCGACGCTTGACCTCGGCGGTAAAGCTCATCGACCCGCGACAGCCCACCACGTTTTGGGCGATCTGGCCGTTGGTCATCTGCAAGGTGGTCGACGCAAAAGTTTGGCCCTTGGGCGTCGGGGAATAGGCGACGGACGCGCCGGCGCTGACCACTTCGGACAGGCCCGAACTTTTCAGCAGATGCGCATAAATCGGCGCAGTACCGCGCGTGCCGGACGGGATGGCCTCGACCTCGTAATCGGCGGAACAGTGCGCGCCATACAGATCCTCGGGCTGAGCACCGTCCATTCCATTTACGAAATCCTGTTCCTGCCAATCGCCGTCCAGAGCGCGCATGGTCAGATTGCGGCACAGAATGCTGTTGGCGGCCGCAGGTGCCGCGTCGGTTTCAAACACCGTTTCCAGCTTTTCGCGGATACACCGCAGCTTATAGCTTGCCATTCAGGTCTCCATCACAAAGCGCCGGTCGAAGGTGACCGTAAATTCATCCTGCCACAGCATCATTCCGTCGCGCCCGATGCCGCTGGCCAACGCTCCGCGCGAAAACCGGCAAGCGTGATTGGACCCTATCGGCTGCCAGGTGCAGAGCGCACCCAGAACCCGTTCCCGGAGGGGGCGCAGAGCCTCGCGCGCGACGGTGCCGGTCCGGTCGCCAATGTCACGGACGGCCAGCACGACACCAAACCGCACGGAAATCAGCTGCTCGATCACGTCACAGATTTCATATCGGACATCGCCCGCAGCTTCCGACATGATGATGACCCACGCCATCGGGGCGCGGATCGTTTCGATTGAGGCGTTGCCCAGATCGCGCGCGGTGCCAATCCGCGTGAAAACGGGGGCTTTTGTCGCCAGACGGGCGGCGACATCGGCGGGGTCCAGAAAGGACTGGCTGAAATCACCCATTACCCAAGACCGTTTCCCAGTGGATATTTACCAGATCGCCGATGACCTCTTCGTCATCGCGCGATATGCCAAGATAGGGCCGCGCGGGGATGGTCACCGACCCGACCAGAACTTTCGTGCCGTCCGCCAGCCGGAATGACAGACCCTTCGCGGTTTTGGCCGTGATCGTGGCGCCGAATTGATGGACGGCGGCATAGGGCAGATTGCTGCCGACGTGCACTTCCTGACCGACCACGCGGCTGGTGATGCGGCGATACAGATCGCCGGTATCGTAGAGCGTCTTGCCGCCTTGCGCGACTGTCACCCGGAACGATTTCGGCCACGGCGTGCCATCGGGTGCGGTGTTCGTTTCTCCGATCCGTTCGCGCGCGCTGTTTGTCATCTGCTCGCCGATGTCTTCCAGCAGCGGCGACAGGTCACTGGCCGCGCGCATGGCAGCGGTCAATTGCGCCCGCAGCCCGCTATCCTGAAAATCAAACCGTGGCTCCATCAATACCCCCGCAGGCTGTCGCGGGTCAGTTGACGATCTGGGCCATCAGTCATTGCGATCCCGCCGGAACTGGGCGGCGGCGCACGATCCGCATCGCCCAACGCCACGCGGCCAGCCGCCACATCACGAAGCCACGCCAGCGCGTCGGCACGCAGATGCTTCAGACGCTCGGTGTCATGGCCCAGATTGCGATACAGCCGGTGCATGGCCAGATCGCGACAAATGACGTTCAGAACATGCGGCGGCGCGGTCAGCGGCACGTCGCGGATTTGTTTGTGGATATAGCCGTCGATTTCGGCTGTCGCATCCGTCAGTGCCTGTTGCAGCCGGTCATCGACCGCAACCTGCGCGCTGTCGTCGAAATCGGTCAACAGCGCCAGATCGCGGGCCGGGATGACGGATTTCAGGTCACTGACGGATGCGTAAGACATGGATCAGCCCTCGACCGCCAAGGGCTGCGTGGAAAACATCGGATCGGCCTCGACCTCAGCCCATTCCTCCGCAGTCAGCGCGTCGGCCGGGACGTCGGTATCCCCGCCGGACCAGCGGCGACCCGCGCGGCGGCGACCGGCGGCGATCAGGCAGGTGACACGGAGCAGCGGGACCGGACTCGCTGCGATGGATGCGGCATCGTCAGCCGCCTGTTTGGTGGTGGTATTACGTGCCATTGGTTCCTCTTAGATCAGACGGGTTTCAACATGCAGATCGGCGGTGTTCTGCCAGATATTGGTCGCGCCGGCCGTCGTGCGTTCGGCCAGCAGAATTTTGCGGGCGGCCCCTTCGAGCGACGGCGGCACGACCAGCAATTTCGGACGCAGATTGATTTTGCGATCATAGGCCCCGCGCATTTCCAGCATGGACTGACGCGCCTTGGCATAGTTTTCAGGCGTCAGATCGGCTTTCGATCCGTGGATCAGCTGCCACGCGCCAAACCCTGCGGCGCAGCGCCGTTTTGCACCCCAGACGAATTCGTCGTGATTAAAGACGTTTTCGTCGGTCAGATTGGTTTTTGCGGTGATCTGCGCGGCCTGCCGATCCTGAAAGATCATCGGCTTGATGGCGCGGCTGTCGTCGATCAGGAACCACGCCGGGCCGGCGCCATCCGTCATATTCGACACCGACCGTTCAACGCCGTGTTCGTCCAGAACCGGGTGGTCGGCATCAAAGAACGCCTGACCGTCATAATGCGCGACGTCAAAACCCTGCGCCAGTTGTTCCCAGACCAATTCATCCGGCAGTTCTGCCGCCGTCTGCCCGAAATCCGTCACCAGCGGCGTGTAAATCCCGACCTGATCATCTTCGATATCATCGACGGACACAGCAATGGTATTTTCGAATTTGCGGTTCGTGATGGTAAAACCGTCGCGGGTCAGGCGCTGAACAAAACGCTCGCCGACCCATTCACGCATGCCTTTGATGTCCGACAGCTTGGGATAGGCTTGATGGCGCGTGGTGGACGGCACCCGCATCGCGATCCGGCCCCAGGTGGTGGGCGTATCGTTCAAGGCGGTATTAAAGGCGGTCGTGAATGCCGTGTTCAGCGCCGCCAGATTGGCATGGTTCAGATCCATGGATCAGCCCTTTCAGATAAATTCGACGGCAACGCCGCCATCGGTGACGTCCAGACAACGGCCTGCAATCAGCGTGCCGGTGGCCGCAACCGTTTCGTCGTCTTTGACGTAAACAGATTTGCCGATATGGGTGCGCTTGACGGTGCCATCATTCTTGACGATCCATACCCCGCGGCTGGTTCCGACGTGGACCGCACCAGCCGAACCGCTGCCATTATCGGCGCGGTCCAGCGCAATGCCGCGCATCACCGGCGAGGCAGCAGCTGCGGGCACCGCGTTGCCCGCAGCATCCAGCGCCACCATAGCGCCCCCACGAATGACCGCACCGGCGGCCACGGGATTGGCAAAGCGCGCGGCGGGGGCATTCACCTGCATCGGCAGCAGATCATCCGTTTTGGGCATGGTCAGCCTCCTGTTTTTTGGTTGCGGCAAATTTTGCGGGATCAATGCCCATGGCGGCGCACATCTGGCGTTCGGCGCGGGTCAGATCGCCGGGGGCGGCACCCGCCTGCGGAACGGGCGCGCGACCGGGGGGCAGAATGACGGGGGCCGTGGCCACAAAATCCGCAAATGCGGTCATGTCTTTGGCCGCCAATTGCCGCGCCCAGCCCTCCATCGCCGGGCTGATTTTTCCCGCCGCCTTGGCATCAGTCACCGCCGTTTCGACAGCCTCGTCGCTGACCTGCTTTTGCAGACTGGCCAGCTGGCGCGTCACATCATCAAACGCCGCTTTGGTCACATAGGCCGAGGGATCAGGCTGTGCCGTCAGGCGCGCACAAATCTGACGCGCGGTGTCATCCGTCAGCGTCTCGACGCCCGCAGCCTGTAAGACGGACGCCAGCTGGGGTTGCGGGGACAGATCACGGACGGCCGCGACAATCGCAGCCTCATCCGCATCAGCGCCCAGCCCAAGGGCTGCGGCGATATTGGTCAACGTCATTGGTATATTCTCCTTAGATGCAAGCTGTCGCAACTGCGGCAGCCCCGGATCATTGACGAGGCCCGCGCCGGTGATCAGCACAACCTCGCGATCAGGCCGGTTAAAAAACACCGGCGAAATGAAGCGATAGGATTTCTGTTCGATGGCCGCGCGCCCCGCCGGGGTCCAGTCAACCGAGGCCATTACGCGGTCCCCTTCGATCTCCAGCGCGGTAATCCACCCGGCGGCGTCGGAACGCCGTTCGGCCTGACCCTGCACGCCGTGACCGAAATCAATCAACAGCGCACCGCCATGAGCGTGCGCCATGGATCGCTCAATAACCTCTGCTGCGTCCGTCAGTCGAAATTCGCCGCGCGCATCCGCCATGCGGAATTGGCCCAACGGCACCAGTTCGATGCGGTCAGGCACACCATCGACCGGGACAGCGGCGCCGGTTTGGCGGGTCAGAGGGGGTGAAGCAAAGGCCATATCGGCGCGATCCGGTTGGTTTCAGGCAGGATCGTCTTAACGGATATGCGCCAAAAAAAGCCCGTGAACAGGTTCACGGGCGGATCAGGCCGGAATGTCGGGCGGGATGCGGGCCAGATGGTGTTTAAAAACCCCTGTGCGCGTTTAAAAACGGTCAGAGCCGGTTTAGACCGACATCGGCGCATCAGGCGCGTTAAGATCGGTCACGGGCGCATTTTCGGGGGTGTCGGGGATGAGGCCGTTCTGACGCTGAATTTCGATCACATTGCGTGCGATCTCGATATTCAGATCGCGGCCATCAAAATCATCAGCGGCCTCAAGCACGGCCAAACGATCAGCCCAAGCCCGAACATCGGCGAGTGGAAGGTCTCGCAGTGCCAGCACCATATCATTCCTCTCAACGTGCAGATCGCATGACCACATCAATAAGCCCAGCATAATCCGACAGCAGGCTATCAATGCGAGGCCCCTTAGGTTGAAAATAGGCCAAAACCCCCTTTTCTTCAAGCCAGCGTGACATCAGGTGGCCCTGTAATGTCGTATGTTGCCAATCGGAAGCCTGTTTTAGTTCCCATTGGTTTCCAGGCAATACCCATTCATTTGAAAAACCTCTAATTGCTACATCAATATGAAGATGCGCGTCATCTGTGAGGCGCACACCAAACACCTCGCCTTGTGGTGTCACCCCAAAAATTGATCTGTAATGTGCCCGGGCCGAATTGATCAGATCGGCCTGCGATAGCGCAGGATAATCTGGGTGGCTGTGGATCACATCCGACCCCGGATCGGATTTCGGGACATGGACGCCCTCACGCTCTCCGACATAGCGATCCCGCACATCCCGATCTGGCTGGATCACGACTGCACGTTCGCGATCTTCGCGCCGCATGCGCTCGGCCAGATCGGCGGCCAAATTGGCCAATTCGTCACGGGTTTCCAGACCGGTCTTGCTGAACGCCTGATCCATGTCATGACGCACCGCGCCGGGATTGGTGTCAAACCCCGGCGTGACACCTTCTGGCACCATCTCATCATGGCCGGTACGCGGATTGCTGTGCCAATCTTCCTCCAGCGTAATCGGCTCGGATACCGTATAGGTGCCCCGGTCGATCTGGCCTTGCGTGATCTGCCGCACGTCACAGGCACAGAACCAGCCATTCGGCGGATAAATCCGCAGCCAGACCGGGTCATCGACCGGGCGGACCAGATCGTGATAGCGCGCGTGATCGGGTCGTTTGCTGGGCCGGTCGATCTGGACGTAGCGCAGGTAAGGGAACCTACGTTTTCCTTCTTGAATGCGTTTCCACCGCCCTGCGGCCAGTGCGGTGCGCATATTGGTATCAAAAATCACCCTTAGTCGCTGCATCGACCCCAGTTGTACGGTTTTCATCTCGCCAGTTTTGGGATCGGGCAGCACGGATTTTCCCCACCACCCGGCGCGTCGCAGCCGGGGTGCAAGATTGTCCTGAAACTGCTTCAGCGTCCAGCCTTCGGCCATTGCCTTATCCAGATCGCCCCGGATCAGGTTCAGCACGTCATCCCGCATGGCCTTGGCGACCACAAAGCTGACCGCATGTTGTCCACGCCAGACATCGCGATAATCAAAACGATCTTCGGGCAGGGCCAGCCCTTTGGCACGGAAATAGGCCAGTGCGTCTTCGGGGGCCAGCGCCTGAAACGATACACCAACCATCAGGCCCCCATCTGCCCGCCCATGCGGGCCGAAAACAGGGCTTGCGCCAACAAGTCACGCATCATCATTCCCGGCACATCCAGCCCCGCATGATCCAAAAGGCGCGCGATTTCATCAAAGCTGGCCGCGTGGGTAATGGCATCCACCAGCGGGCCGATATCGCTTTCCATCGCCCCGGCCATGCGGCCGTTTTCGACCAGTTCGTTGATCAGATCGCGAATCGGATCGTCATGCACATGGTCGTGCTGTCGCGCGGCCATCTGACGGATTGGTGGGGCCGGTGTCGCGCCGGGCTGCGGCCCAAAGGTCAACACGTCATCCTCGGCGTCGGGTTCACGCAAGCTAAAGGCGCGATACACGTCAGATTTGGCGATGCGCAGCCCGGCAGGGCCAGCCACCTCCATCAGGCGCAACAACTGTTCAGGCACGATCCGTTCGGGCGACTGAAACCGGACCAGCGGGGCTGGCACGGTTTGACCAAAGTTGTGCCGCGTCAGGGGGCGGGCAATGTCGTGCATGAGCGTCAGGGCCAGCTGGTCGGCGTCACTGTCGCGAATATCATCACGAACGGCTTCGTGGATACGGCCAACGGCATGACCGCCGGCAATCGCGTCTGTGGTGGCGACCTGACCCAGCACCCCTTTGGACAATTGTTCGTCCCACCAGCGGGCGGATTTTTCGTAACCTTCATTGGCGGTCGACCTGGCGGCGATCACCTCTAATTCCATGTTATGCGGGATAATCGCCGCCATATCGGCGCCAATGGCGCGGGCGGCACGCAACAGGGTGCGCTTATCCGCGTCACTGGCCAGCGCCGGGTCGTATTTGCCAAGTCGCAGCGGATGGCCATAGGCTTCAAGAAAAATCGACCAATCCTTGACGGTAAAGTTCTTGAACATGAAGGCCCAGCAGGCCATGCGGGCCAGCCCGCCACGGATCGGCACACCCGATTTGATGCGCGGAAGGTGAATGACGTATTTGTCGGGATGCAGCTCTTGGCCTGCGCCAGAGCCGCGCAAGGTCAGATGGCGACCGTTCACCTGATCGAATTGGAACCATTCCGGCGGGCGATGTTCAATGGCGGCGATCTGGAACAAGCGCCCCGATATATCCCAGACGATTTCGCTGACCGAATAGCCTTTGCCCAGCGCATCCAGAATGTCGATAAACGCCTCTTTGGTCGCGGGTGAGGTCAGCGCCTGACGGGTCACATCGGCGGCCTCGATGGCCGCGTCGCTGTCATCGCCGGGTTCTACCACCAAATCCAGTCCGCGGATCGCCCGTTTACGAACCCCCAGCACAGCGCCGTAATGAAGATCCTTTTCCTCCATCTGTTCGGCCATGTGCAGATAAGCCGTTGCATCACCCATTTCGGCGCTGCGCAGGATCGAGGCCAGCCGGCGTGGCTCTAACCCATCTGCCGGATGACCGCTCGTGACCTGACGCACAGACCCGACCAGCGGACCCGATTGTTCGTCCAGCAGCTCCGATTTGGTCGCCGCGCGCACAGGGCGGCCGAATTGGTCCAGAATGTTTCCCATTACCATGTCCCCCGGCTTCTGCCCGCAGGCAGATCATCGTCATCATGACTGCCATCGGCCCAGCGGCTGCGCGCGACGGGAAGGCTGTCATATTCATAATGGGCTTGCGGCATTTCTGCGGCGCTGATGGCCAGCGCAGCGGCCCAGAAACGGTCGGCGTGGCCATCACTGTCGCCATCGGCAATCAGGCGACGGGTGCCGGTCACGCCCACCTGTGATTTGATTGAATGCAGATCGGCCCGCAGCGCCGGATCGCCCGCCGGGATGCGGACACGACGATCCTGAAACCGCTCTTTCATCGTGGTGGCCATGTCCAGTTTGCTGGCGGTGCTGAACAGCACGCCTTCAACGCGCAGCGCGCCGTGCCGGCGCTTGGCGTCTTCGACCGGTTTTTCGCCCATGCCGGTTTGGTCCATGCGAACCCGCACGACGCGATAGCGCCGCATCACATCATCCAGCAACGCATCCTGTTCGGCAAAGCTGATCCGACGACGGGCGATGATTTCGCGCGTCCACAGCACATCGCCGACCAGCTCCATCACCCAAATGACAAACAGGTCGTTGCGCGCGGCAATATCGACACCAACAAAACAGAGGCCGCCCTGATAACCGGCTGGCCGCCCGGCATCCGGGCTTTCGACGCTGGAAATCAGGTCGTAATCCATCCAACTGGACGCCTCATCCAGCCATTTCAGTTCATATTCCTGTGCCCATGCGTCTTCGTCGGCCATCCCCCGGCGCAGCATGTCAGCATCGCGGTCCAGACCCTGCCGCACGGCCTCGTAAATATCGACGACATGGCGCGACCAGACGCTATCCTCGGCGGTCATCAGTTCGTAGAATTTATTGCCCTTGCCGTTTGGGGTGCTGATAACGCGCAGCTTTTGCTGCCCGCGCGAAATCACCGGAAACAGCGCCGCCCAGATATCGCGCGATTTGGCGTGGAACGCGAATTCGTCCAGGATCACGTTGGCGCTGAAGCCGCGCGCCGTGTCAGGGTTGGCGGGCAATGCGGTGATGCGGCTGCCATTGGGATATTGAACCTCAAGGGCCTTATAGACCGCATCCGGGCCGCTGGCCTGTGGGGCACGGAATTCGCTTTCCGAATAGACAGGCTCGCCCCCTTTCAAAAGGGTGTTATAGACCTCATAAAACGCCTGCGTGAACGGCTTGATCGCCTCGGTCATCGCTTCCGCTGCCTGACGTTCGCCGCGCGACAGGATCACCCAACGGGTGCGCCGCCCGTCGCGCCATGACTGAAAACAGTCATCGACACATTCGCCGCATGTGCTGAAGGTTTTGCCGATCTGGCGCGACATCATGCCGATCTTAAAGCGGCTGGTATCACTGATCCAGCGGCGCTGATACGGCAGAAAGTTGATCACCGGCACGGTCATTGCCCGTCATCCAGCGCCATGAGTTCGCGCGTCAATGTGTCATCGGCAAAGCCGCGCAGATAGGTCAGTTCCGACAGCAGGCTTTCGATCTGATCGGCACCGCGACGCAAGGCACGGCAGGTCGAGGTCATCATGCAGCCCTGAATATGGGTGCCGTCCAGCCGTGCGGCGTGGGCGCGCAGGTCGGTGATGATCTGTTGTGGCGTGGGCATCACGCAAACCCCATGATCCGACGCGCTTTATCGGCGGCCTCTTTATCAATGTCACCGCTGGCCACGGCGGCATCCAGTTTTTCGCTCTGCATTTTACGTTCGGCCGCCAGCATGTTTTGCCGAATGCCCGCTGACGCCATGATGTCTTTCAGCATTTTCCCGATGAAATGCAGGTCTTTGGGGTCGATTTCGGCCCCTTCATCCATCATGCGGGCCTCCATTGCGCGGAACGCCAGCGCGGTGACCATCTGGAACAGCACGTTGTGGCGCTTGGCCTCTTCCTCCAGGCCGTTTTCAAGCATCCAGCCCTGCGCCCAAGCGGAGGCGGTTTCCTGTGTTTCCACGAATTTTCGGTATTCTTGGCCGAACCGATGCACCGTGGCGTGGTGTAAATTGATGATCTTTCCAGCGTCACTTAGTTTGGCGTTCAGTTCATCCGTGACCGCGACATAATCCGCAAAGCCCCGCGCGTGCAGGGTGTCTTGCAGCCATGCCCGGATATCGGGCGGCAATTGGTCGATCTTGCGGGGCGGCGGCATGTCACACCCGCGGGCGGGGGCGTTGCACACCCGGATGCGTGGCAAGGCCCTTGGCCATATCCACACCCCGCCGGGTCGCCATCACAACCACAAACATCGCGTCGGGATCAAAGCTGACCATGTTCTGCTCGCGCAGCCAGTGCAGTTCGGTCATGAGGGCGTCATAGCTGACTGGCAGGCCCAGCCGGACCAGCACGTCCTGAAGCACGCTGGCGTTTGACACATATTCCTGCACCTCCGCCAGATGGCGCAGGATCGCCAGCCGACGGTGGCGGCTGACATCTTCGGCGTAGCTCATCCCTTGCCCCTCATCAGATGTTCTTCCTGACGGCTGACCACGCTTTCCACACGGCCCAGCATTTGTGCCTGCCCCTGCATCGCGGCACGCAATTCGCGCATGTCGCCGCGCATTTCGGATAGGGCCAGCGACAGTTCATGCATGTCTTTTTGACCGGGCAGTGCCTGCACGGTCTGTTCGGCGGCGTGGATGCGAGCCTCATGCCGGTCCAGCCGTTCGGCGCAGCCGTCGATCCGCTTATCCACGGCGGCGTTGCGCAGTCGCACCCATCCGACAATCGCCGTCAGAATTGTGACGATCAGGCCAAGGCTGATCGTCATGTCGAAGATGAATTCCATCACACCTTACCAGAATTTCAGTCGATAATTCGGAGCGGCGCGTTCCAGCCATGCCCACAGGCCAAAGATCAGCGGCAGCAATTCCTGAACGGCGCTGACGGCACGGTGGCCGGTGGCGATCACCTCGTCCGGGGTGGAGCCGATGCCCATCGCGAACAGGAGCGCAAACAGATCAATGCCCGCTGCGTTGCAAATCACAGACAGCACCAACAGCAGCTGCGCCCAAAACGACGCCGCGTGCCATGCCGGCAATCCGGGCAACGCAACATTCGCGCCGGTGGTCAGAATGCTGATCGGAAATTTGGGGAACGTCATCAAAAACCTCATGCGGGTTGGGTATAGGCGGATATGATCCAGCCTTCGCGATTGTCGAATTGAACAAGATGATGGCGGCGGCCGTCGAAAACGCCTTCGCGGATCGGAGCCAAAAGGGTGCCATGCGGCACGCTTGCCAGAACCTGCGGGCTGTAGGGCCAGCGGCGCATATTCAGACCCGCGCCATTGGTGGCGACCCGGATCATTGTAGCGGTCGGCAGATCGTCCGACGCAGCCATCACGGCCAGATCGGCCGGATCGTCCAGCCCCAGAACGGCGGTGCGCACTTCCTCCAACGGGAACAGGGGGTTCGTGTCGACCTTGCGCCCCGGACTGACATACCAATGCGGGCGAATATCGGTCAGCGTCGGGATGCCATGAAACAGCACGGTCAGCAGTTTTACGGTCGCCGCGATCTGATCGGGGCTGTATGCCATCCACACCCCTTCGCCGTGTTCGGGCGTGGTCATCGCCGCCAGTTCGTAATCACTGCCGCTGAACACCTGACCCCACCATGCGCGGCCGCGCGGACCATAGCCGTCATCGGGCCTGCGGCTCATACGCCCCGGATTAACCAGCTCAATCCCGATGGAAAACGTGTTGCAGCCCGCGCGACCGTGATAGCTGGATAGGCCCGCATGATTGGCGCGGCGGTTGGTCGGAACCTGTTGTTCGATGCTGCCGTCGCGTTCGATCACGAAATGACAGCTGACCTTTTGCGGATTATCGCCGCGCAGATAATCCGCCGTATTGCCATGATCCAGTCGGCCCGCCGTGTCATGCAGCACCACCAGACTGGGGGTAATGATGCCGCCGGTGTGATGTGCGGCCCGAAACGGGATAGTGGTGATTTTATGGTGTTCAACGCGCATGGGGGCCTCAATCGTTGAGGCAACCATAGGCGGCGCGCGCCAGTTATTTTCCGGGAAGCGGTTCACCGGGGAAAAGCGGCATTTGATCCGCGTCGCTGTCCGCCCGGCGTTCGGCCAGCAATTCGGCCTTGACTTTGTGGACCCAGCGCACGGTTACGCCATGCGCCAAGGCCAGATCATTCGCGGTTCGGCTGGAGTTGACAAGCCCCGCATCCAAAAGATCGGCCATAAGTGCGGCCTTGGCCTCGCCCGCCTCCATGCCTCTTTTCGACGGGATATCGACCTCGGTCCCGGAAAACCGATCCGCCAGCCAGCGGGCAACATCCGGGCCGACCTCGCCCGCCAGCTTGGAATTGCCGGCCATCGACATCTGCGGGATATAACGCCGCTGCCCGCCTGCATTGGCAATCAGCCGCAGCCGGGCCGCCACGCCAAGATCATATTCCAGTTCGTCAATCCAGCGGTCCATCGTTTAACGAGCCTGACGACAGACGATGCCGGCGCGATCACACATCGCCTGCAACGCCTTGATGACGGCGTTAATCTGCCCGTGATCGGTCAGCGCATCGACATCAATCGGCGCAGCGCCCCAGCTTTTGGCGAACCGTGCGCGAATAAAAGCGTTCAACCCGGCGGGACCGGGTGTGTCCACCTTGCCCGCCTGCGCCAGCAGCCGCCACAGAACATGACAATACCGCACATCCGCGCGCGCCGCCTGCGGGCGCCGGGGCTTTTGCCCGCCAGACGGGCGGAACCCACGGGCCACCAACTGGGCCACCACATCGCCCAGTTCGGCTTCGGTCATCTCGGACAGGCTGGCCTTGCCGGTCGTGACGATTTGCAGATCGCGGCGCGTATCCGCGTCGATCCGCAGTTCACGGCAGCCAACATGCACAAGCCGTTGCAGTTTGCGGATCGTGGTCATCGCAAATCCTCCAAATGCGTTGCATGGCCATCTGCGCCACCAACTCCACGCGCCAGCCCGACAGCGTTTCCGGCCTGCCAACCCGCATGAGCCGCGCCGTGGAACCGCGTTTGTTTTTGGCGTCGTTGCGTGGTTCGTGCATCCGGGAAGCGGGTATCCAAGACGTTCTTCGCCTCGGTCAGCGCCCCCGCGGACATGATCGGGCCAAATTGCTCCTTCAGGCGCATCGCCAGCCGGACACACATTGCCATCGTGAAATCATAGACCGCCTGACGGCGCGTGATATTGCTTCGCCGACGCCGGTATTCCGGCGTCAGCTTGAATTCGCGGATTGCCCGGTCAATCGCGCCATTCAGAACGGCGAACAGATAAGCGGCAATCTCTGGACCGGGTGCCCGACCAATAAACTGGATCGACGAACTGTCACGGTCAGACAGGAAAATCGGTGCCGTGTTGGTGCAGTATCCGACTGTCCCCCAAAGTGGATCGCGAACGGATTTTCCTTTCGTTTTTGATCGCACCGTCCGGTCGTCAATCTCAATATCCTGACGGGTCAAGCCGTATTCCAGCATTAGGGCCGCGGCCTTTTTCGCGGCGGCCATTGCTTCAGCTTCGGTGCAACCCGATGCCGTCGTCATAGCCATGAGAGCCGCGATTTTGGCTTTAACATCCATCACCACCTCACAGCCCGCTGAAATCCAGCCCAATCTGGGCCATGGCGTTCGTGCGGGGATCGCGGCGGTAAAAGCGGATATAGGTGGCCGTCTGATCGACGATCAGTGCGTCCGTGATGGCGTCCATGGCGCGCAGCCAGCGGGCGTCGGGACGGCCCGCCTCATCTTTCATGGGCAGCTTGCGCAGACCCAACACGCGCTTGGTGTCGATCCGCCCCGCCTTGTTCACCGCGAACGCATCTTCAACCAGAATGCGCAGATTGTCATTCACACCCTCGGCCCAATCTTCGATGCATTCGTCGATCAGCGCCTTTGCGGCCTGCAATTCTGGCCCAAACACGATGCGGTCGGCGACAGACACCTCGGCCATCGTTGCGCCGTCATAGCTGCGCACGGAAAATCCGCCTTTTGGCCCGCCGATTTTGACGCCATACTGTTCAAACAGCAGGGCTTTGGCGGCGGCCATGTCATCCAGTGCGCGGTTCTTAAAGGCGGCGATCTGGGCTTGCAGCGCCTCGGCCTCATCGGCCAGACGTATTGCCAGCTCATCTTTCATCCGATCCGCAGGTGTGATCATGCTGTCCGGCACGGTGCGGCCTTGCGGGTCGGTCCATCGTTTGTCGGTGGTCATTTCTTCGCTCCTTTGAAATGGGGGCAGGCATTGCAGGCGCGGAACATCCGCACCCGCATGGCGTTGACGTTGACGAACCGGCGGGCCTGTTGCTGCCAGTCCTGACATTGCTGGGTGAGGATCAGGCCCAATTCGGGGCAGTCCGTTGTTTGCGCACGAAACACCCCGTTAAAACGGGCCTGAACAGCGTCCAGATCGCCCGCATATTTGTTGCGCAGCACCTGACTGACCAGCGCCGCAGACCGATCCAGACGGGCCGCGACTTTGTTTTGACTGGTCGCGCTGCATTCTTGCGCAAGCTCGGCCACCCAATCGGGCAGAGCCTCCCCCCACGCCGCGCGCGCGGTATCCATGGGCGTCGTCATGCGCCACCTCCGGGCAGATGCACCTGTTTGGTGTTGGGGTCGTAAACGCGTTTGATGCGCTGAATTTGCGGCGGCTGGGGTCCGGTGTTGCGGATCAGACGATAGACCGCCGCCCGCTTGCCTGGCACCGCCTTTTGTTCAACCCGCAAAAACCCGGTTTTTAACAGCATATGGCAATAGGATTTGGCGGTGCTTTCGCTGACCGTCACATCGCCGGCAGAGGAATGAACGGCCAGATCAAGAGAGCTAAACGCTGCCATCATACGCATGGATCGCCACATATTTTCGACGCCCGCCCCCTGCACCACGGGCTGGCCTTGCCGGTTCAGGCGTGGAGCGTGAACGCCGCGGTCATCCACCAATCGGAACCCGCCTGCTGGCAGGTGTTCAATCACACCCGCCGGGATCAGGCAGCGCAGGTAATCTTCAACCGTTTTGCGGTTTGCGCCGCTGACCTCGGCCAGATCACCGGCAGAAAATCCCGGTTTTGCGGCACGAATGGCCTCCCAGATGTCTTGGCGTCCCGGCGTGGGTGCATCGGCGGGGCGACGGCCTGCTTTGCCAGTCATACCAAATCCCTCCGCGCTGCTGGCGCAAGGCCGGTGTAGAAATCACGATCCCCCCAATCCGCGCCGCTGATAGTGGTTTTCCCGGTGGTCAGGGCAAATTCACGAACGCGGTCCAGATTGACGCAAATCCGGCGCACCGATGCGTTGGATTTTTGCAAAAGCAGCCGCTGCATGTCCGCGTCCAGTTCGATGCCGCGGCAATAAATTTGGGCCAGATGACCCACCTCGCGCAGATCGGCAGGCTGTGCCGCGACCCAGTCCAGCATCCGGCCATGCACCCGTTCGTATTTCTGCAACTTTTGCGGCAACCGCTCTTCGCCGATCAGCACGATGGCCGCGCCCGAGCTTTCATAGATGTCACGCACCAGCTCGATCATACCCGCATTGATCAGATGATCGGCTTCGTCGATAATCAGCGGGCGGCGCGACCGCGCGATTTCTTCGCTGATCTGGTCGATCATGTCGGCCACCGTGCGCGCCGGGGCAATGCCCAGATCCAGCAAAATCGACTGACACAGTTTTTTGCCGCGCCACGCGGATTTCAGCTGAACCTGATAGGCGCGGGTTTTATTGGCATTCCAAACGGCTGCCGTGGTTTTGCCATAGCCCGACGGGCCGTAAAACACAGCCATCCCGGGCAGGCCAAGGCCACGCGTCTGAATGCGGTCGATCAGCCCTGACAGGGCCATGACATTGCGCAGCGGCGCAACATTGTTGAAAAGTGGGGTCTGGTCTGTCATCTGTTACCTCATGTCTGGTGCGCCGCCGCAGGTCTCGACCACCTGCGGCGGCATCTGTTATCCAAGGGCGCTTTCGCCCCATTCCTCGAACACCCGTTTTTGGGACCGATATTCGGGCAATCCCTGATAGACGCGCAGCCAATCGGCTTCGGCATGACCAACCGGCTGCCCAGTCTCGGAGCGCGCCTCGATCTCCTGCGCGCGGCGGAAACGATCAGCCGGTGTTTCATCGGCCACCTGCGCCGGCGGTTTGGTTTTCGCCTCAAACGCCACCACAAAGGCAGAATATGCCTCGCCGTCGTGACCTGCGGGCTGGGGCAAAGGCCGTTCAATCAGCGGGCCGCGTTCGATTTGTGCCAGTTTGACGATCTTGGCTTCGAGTTTTGGCATATCGGCGGGGGCGGCCTCGTCCAGTTCGCGCGCGATCTGCTGGATCGGAATCGGGCGGATTTCCTGCAAATATTGCTTTTCGACGCGGCGGCGGCGCGCATTAGCCGCCGCATGATCGCGCGCACTGGCAACGTCGAAAAAGCCCACCTTTGCTTTGCATTCGGCAAAGCCCATGAATTCGCCCGTCGGGCGGTAAATATAGGCCCCGGCATGCAGGTCTTCGGGATCAAACCGGGCAACCATCTGTTGACCGGCAAATTCGTTCATCCAATCCGACCAGTATTCGTTTTTGTGGATTTTCAGGCCGCCATGCCGCGCGTGCAGTTTGTGCGCCTCTTGCCCCATCAGCCACAGTCGCCGCTGTTCTTCGGTCGCTTTGACAATCGGTGCCGTGGCATAGCTTTCGGCAAAGGTCGCATCAAAGCTACGCCCGCGCGCGGTGTCCGAAAGCCGACCGTCACGGGCGTTATGCGCCGCAATGCCTTCGGCCAGCACCTTCAGAAAATATTCAAGATCGACCGCGCGGCTGCCATAGTTCTCGGGCTTGGCATCAGGTTTGTGGCCGACATAGGCCCCATGAAAGCGCGGGTCTTTGGCGATCCGGTCAGCCCAGTCGCGAAAGGCCCGTTCAACCGGCTTGGACTGCCCGTGATAGGGGCGCGCCCAATGCACCTGAATGCCCAGGAGCGGCAGCACGCCCAGCGGGTCATCCTCGCGGATTTTGAACCGGAACCGGGTTTTCGTGCCGCCGGTCAGCCATTTCGCGGCGAATTCGCGCCCGTTATCAAACAGGCAATGCCGCGGAATGCCCCACTCCTCGATCAATTCACCAAATGCGGACATGACCATGACCTTGTTCGGATCGCGGTCCACGCGCCACGACAGAACCTTGCCGCTGTAGATGTCCTGAAACACCACGATCTGCGGGCGCATCGGCTTGTCGATACCCGGCCAGTTCACGAACACGTCGATCTTGTGGCAGTCGGCCACCACGCCTTCCATCGCAACCATGCCGGTGCGGTCGCGGGTCTGTGGCGGAAAGCATTTTTCCAGACCGGCCACCCCCTCACGGGCAAAAACCTGCGTCACGCGCGGCACTTGGTCATCAAACCAGCGGCGCGCGGTCCGTTCAGTCAAAATGTCCCAGCCATTCGCAACCGCCAGCCGCTTAGCCACGTCATAGGCGGCTGAGAATGATGGCCCTTCAAGCTGCAAATAAGCAGATTTCAGGCGCTCGAAAAATTCGGGGCTGCACCCGGATTTCGCACCTTTCTTTGCGGCCGCGCGATGACGCGGGGCCAGATAAGCCAGCCAATCCGCCGCATCGACGCCTTCGACCTTGGCAAACCAGTTCCAGATCGTTCGCGCGCTGATCCCCTGCTGATCGGCGATCATCT
>NZ_JAUNTW010000017.1:18927-26217 GCF_030538495.1 Paracoccus sp. (in: a-proteobacteria) | reverse complement strand
GCGGCTGAGGGTGTGCGCGAATATCTGGCTGGAAAATACGGGATCGAAATGAATGCGTGATTTTGTCAAATCAATGCTGTCCACCCCCACCAGCCACGCCGACCCGCATTATTGGGCGTCCGTTCTGCTGGCCCACGCGATGCTCGGCACGGGTGGGGCGATCCTGCTGCCGTGGTGGGCTGCAATCGCGGCCTATACCGCGTGGGAGGCCGCGCAGTGGTGGTGGTATGACGCAGACCCGTGGGACTGCGCACTGGATTGGTGTGGATTCACGCTGGGCGTCGTCATCGCCGTTACCGCGTCACCGTGGGCCGTGCTGGCGCTGCTGGTGGTGCTGATCGTCGGGGTGAGAGTGCGGGGCTAGTGATCCGCCAGCCCCGCGCGTTCAATCAGCGCGGCGGCATCGGTGATTTTTTCACGCTGTTTTTCCAACAACGCAATAATTTCGCGCCAAACACCTGCTGGCACGTCCACATCCCGTGCAACCCACCGGCGCAGGGTGCGTTCATTCACGCCAAGGTCGGCGGCTAACGCGCGCTGCCATTGGACACCATGTATTGCCACGCCTGCGACGGCCAGAATGTCTATTTTTTCCATGCCCTATATCTAGGGCAAAAAAAATCTGACGCAAGCGATTTATGCCTTGCATTGGCGCTCATCATGCCCTACTTGTAGGGCATGGCGACGGGAATAGTTCCGCGCTGAGATGGCAGGAGGCCACAATGGAATACATCATCATCGACATCTATTCGGGCTACATTTTCGCCGACACCCGCGACATGGCGGGCTGGGAAGGCGGCAGCATCGTCGAAGCCGTAAAAATGATGGACGAAACCATCGTGGGGGCGCATGGCCGCTCCTATCAAGAGGTCAGCCGGCTTGATGGTGACAGCGGTTATGCCGTCTATCGCGTCGATATTGACGGCAGTGAGGCGGTGACAGTTGTCCATGACGGACAGGACAAGGACACGATCGACGCGGTGATTGAAAACTGCGAATTCGTTGGCCATGTCGCATACGACCAGCCGGAAAACTAACCCTTTTAAGCCCCCGTCACGCCTGTGCGCGACGGGGGTGAAATTGTGTAAAATGACCTTAACTGTCAATCAGGCGCTGGACGCCTATGAAGCGGCGCGGCGTCTGACCGTCGCCGAGCCGGGAAATATTAAATACATAACACGCGCCGCACGGCGCATTCTGGGCGACGTTTTGGCCCGAGACGTGACGCAAGCCGTCATAGATCAGTTCGTTTCACGCCGACAGGCCGAGGGCGCAGGGCTACAGACGGCCCGCCGCGATTTAACGGCCGTCATGAGTGCGCTTAGGATGGCGAATCGACGTGGCGAAATACCCGCACCGCGCTATATCGTCCTGCCGCCGCGCGGCACAGCGCGGCAGCGATTTCTGACCCCCGATGAAACCCAGCGGTTAATCCAGTCAGCCGCTGATCCGCGCCTGCGGCTGTATATCCAGCTGGGGTTAGCCACAGCCGCGAGGCGCGGTGCGCTGTGTGATCTGACATGGGATCGGGTGGACCTTGACAGGGGGATCATTGATTTTCGTGCGCCGCACCCCCGCGCCGCACAGCGCAAGGGGCGCGCGGTTGTCCCCATATCCGCGAAAATCATCGCTGTTTTGGCAGACCACAGAGCCGCGACACAGGGCGATCTTGTCATCGGTCTGCGCGGCCCAGCCGTCCAGTATCATTTCAAGCGTGCCGTCGCGCGCGCGGGACTTGGCCCCGAGGTCACGCCGCACGTCCTGCGACACACGGCCGCCTCGTTTATGGTCAAATCCGTGCCGCTGATAATCGCCAGTCGGATGCTGGGCCACAGCAACACCAAAATAACGGAATCCGTTTATGTCCACGTCACCGCGGACGATTTACGGCCAGCCGCGGACGCGTTGGATGGTATTATACAAGCCTGACAAGGCGTTAATGCACCAAAGGGGCGGATTAACCGCCCCTTTGGTTATCAGCCGACAGCGAAATTGCTGACCAGCAATTCCGCCCGACCAGTGCCACCGCCGGGGCTGCGGTTGTTGACGCTGTAGGTGGTGGTAACCGGCGTCAGTTGGAAACGCCCGAAAATGTCCCGCACCTCTGGCACGTCATTGATCGACAATAAAAATTTCCCGTCGATCCCAGCCAGCACATTCGCCATGCGCTGAAAATCTGACCGATCGAACATGGCGCGCCCGTAATCATTTTCGCAGCCCCAATAGGGCGGGTCGAGGTAAAACAGCGTCCCTGCGCCGTCGTAACGCGGGATGAAATCCGCCCAGTCCAGACATTCGATGACGACGCCGGACAGGCGGCTGTGGACGTCCTCAAGCATCGGTTCCAGCGTGGTCAGGTTAAACCGCGCCGGGCGGGCGCGCGAGACCCCGAAATTCCGCCCAGACACCTTGCCGCCGAACGCCGTCCGTTGCAGATACAGAAACCGCGCGGCGCGTTCCAGATCGGTCAGGGTGGCGGGATCCACCGCGACCAGCCGTTCAAATTCTGCCCGAGTGGTCAGGCCGAATTTCAGGACGTCCAGGAACTGCACATAATGCCGCTGTAGAATGCGGAATAACGTCGCAATATCGCGGCTGTAATCATTGATCACCTCGGCCCGTGGCCGTGCGGAACGCCGCAGGAAAATGCCGCCCATACCGACAAAGGGTTCGGCGTAGGTCGCGCAGGGCGTGCCGTCGATGATGGCGCAGATGCGGCGGGCCAGATTGCGTTTGCCGCCCAGCCACGGGGCGACCGGAAGGCAGGGCGGAACGGGGGTAAGGGGCGGATTCAAGGCGGGCATTCCTATTCTGATTGATTGGAACAAAAATAGAACAATTAAGCGCGCCGCGCCAGAAAAATCGCCTTGTTTTGAGGATGGCCGTATCCCTCACACCCGCCCTTCATCGACCAGCGTCATCAACGCACGATATGCCTTTTCGTGGCGGCAATTGTGGCCTTTATGCCAGCGGCTGACCGTCGTTTCCACCGCGCCTAAAATCGGAGCGGCAGCATAGAACGTCAGATTGTGACGCGCCAGCCAGTCGGCCAGCACAGCGGCAAAGGGCCGTGGGTCTGTGATTGGGGGCATTTCAATGCCTTTCTGCGGACGAGTGTGGTGAATACAAGATGCCTGCAAAGCGCAGATTTTGCAACGCGAAAGGCACGCATTGAAAGTAAAAAATCCATGTATTTCAGATATTTTACCTTGCAATACCTGCGAAGCGCAGGTATAAAAATCAAGGAAGGCAATAAGGCCGACCGGCCCAAACGGTCAGGGCAAGATGACCGCGACCGGAGGACCAAGAGATGTGTGATTACATTGATTGGACTTTTCAGGCGCTCCAACTGGCGGTGGCAATTGCCACACTGATCACCGCCAGCCGGAGTAAATGAAAAGAAGGGGAGGGCCGAAAAGCCCTTCCCGACCCCTCCAAAATAGACAGATGGTGCGGCCAAATCAAGGCCGCACCCCATCAACGGAAAAGGAAACCCATGTCAGGACTGTATCTGGCGATGCAAATCGCCACACTGGCCACGCAAATCGCAATCCTTGTGATCCTGCTGCGCCGAAAATGACAGGGGCGGGCCAAACGGCCCGCCCTTTTTCTGTCAGAACAACGAAAAGCCTCCGCCATTGAGTGCGGGGGCGATGCAATCCCGAGTTGTTCAGCCCCTATGCGTCCAGCCGCGAAATCGCCCGCCATCCCGTCTGGCCCGCATCCCGTTAGGCCCGCCGATTCATCCCGTTAGGCCCGCCGCGCCACAATAAAACTAACTTATGTCTATTTCTATCCGTGCCCGTCCCGCATGTTCCCGTTCAAGCCCTGTCGCGCCGTGGGGAGAATTGTGGGGAGAATTTTTCCGTTCACGGAAATAATCGCATCTTTTCAGTAGTTTGCAAAGAAGGTGGCGGACGGTGAGGGATTCGAACCCTCGAGACGGTTCCCCGCCTACACACTTTCCAGGCGTGCGCCTTCGACCACTCGGCCAACCGTCCGTTCGGCAGCGTTTAAACGGTCCTGCCGGGGGTTGCAAGTCACAGCTGGGAAATACGCTTCTGTAATTCGGCCAGCTGGCGGCGGATTTCGGCCATGTCTTTTTCATCGTCGCCGGTGCCGGTTTCCGGGGCGTCGTCGGGTTCGGGGCCGGAACTGCCCATGCGCCAGCCGCCGGTCATTGCCTTCATGAACATCTGTTGCTGGCGCTGCATCGCCTCGAAACCGGGCATATGGGCCATCGGTCCCATCATGTTCTCCATGATCTTCGACTGCCCTTCGCGCAGCATTTCGAAACTGGCGGCCAGAAATTGCGGCACGACCGATTGCGCACTGGTGGTATAGCTGCGCACCAGATCGGTCAGCACATCCACCGGCAACACATTTTCGCCGCGGCTTTCATGTTCCGCGATGATTTGCAGCAGATATTGACGGGTCAGATCGTCGCCCGATTTCAGATCAACGATCTTTACCTCGCGCCCGGCGCGGATGAAGGTCGCGATGTCGTCCAGCGTGACGTAATCGCTGGTTTCGGTGTTATACAACCGGCGGCTGGCATAGCGCTTAATCAGCAGCGGTGATTGTGTCGCGGCCATGACGCCCCCTTTGATCTGCGTTTGCGCTATCTTGGGTCGGCGCGCGGCAAAAGGCAAGGAAGCGCGCATGAAAAAAGGGCCGGCGCGGGGCCGACCCTTTCGATGTCGCAATCAGATGCGATTACTTCGACGCAGCCGAAGACGCAGCCGAGGTTGCTTTTTTCGCAGCAGCCTGGGTTTCGCGAACGGCTTTTTCAGCCGCTTTTTGTGCGTCCGAAGCCATGTCTTTGCCAGCGGTCAGCATCAGGTCAACGGTGTCCATTTGGACTTTTTTCGCGACTTCTGCATAGGCGGCCATGTGTTCAGCAGCCAGTTCAGCCGAAGCCGAAGCAAAGTCGGTCATCGCTTTGGCGTATTCCGACGGCTCTTCTTTGACGGCGGTCACTTCGCCCATGCGTGCGATGGTGTCTTTCGCCCACTGAGCCGAGATTTCGGTCGAACGCTCAGCCGCCGACAGGGCGACTTTGGCCAGACGCTCGGCCAGCAGGCCTTGCGATTTCAGGGCTTCGTGCATCGACGAGGTGTCGATCGGGAAGTTTTGCATCATGTCTTGAACGGTTTTGGTGAAGTCGGGGGTCTTAGCCATTTGCTTGCTCCGTTATATGGTGCGGCATCGGGGTTTGACCTTGGGCCGCTGTCATTTCGATAACGGCAATATGGATGCTGCACCGCAGCATTTCAAGGTTTTTTTTCTGCATTGCAGCAAAATTGTCATATTGTTCTGACATTGGCCGCAAGATGCTGATCCTGCGGCCAAAGATAATCGAAATCAGCTTGCCCGTTCGTGGACATAGGAACCGGGCGCGGGTTCCAGCCCCGCACCGGGATCGCGCGCGGCCACCATTTTGCCCGCCCGACCGGCCAGCCATTCCCCCCACAGCGGCCACCAACTGCCGTCATGGAAGGTCGCAGATTCGCGCCATGCCTGCCAGCCGTTATCGAATCCGTCGCCGCCTTCGTAATGGCCGTATTTCTTTTTCGACGGCGGATTGACGATCCCGGCGATATGGCCGGATTCCGACAGGATAAAGGTTTTATCCGTGGACCCCAGTTGCGAAAACCCGATCCAGCAGCTTTTCCACGGCGCGATATGGTCGGTTTCGCAGGCGACCGAACAGACCGGCAGCGTCACATCGCTGATGCGCAGGGTGTGGCCCATGACGTCAAACCCCTGCCCGACCAGTGCGTTATCCTGACACAAGCCGCGCAGATATTCGACGGCCATGCGCCCCGGCAGATTGGTGCTGTCGCCGTTCCAATACAGCAGGTCAAAGGCGGGCGGCGTTTCGCCCAGCATATAGCTGCGGATCGCCGGACCCCAGACCAGATCATTGGCGCGCAAAAACGACATGGTGCGCGTCATCAGATGCGCGCGCATCAGGCCGTGGCGGCGGACATCTTCGGCGATGCCTCCGATCACGTCGCCTTGCAGGAACGGCACGAATTCGCCCTGATCCGAAAAATCGGTCAGCGTGGTGAAAAACGTCGCGCAATTCACCCGGTCATCGCCGCGCTGCGCCATCAGCGCCAATGTCAGCGTCAGCGTGGTGCCGCCGATGCAATACCCGACCGCGTTCAGTTTCTTCTGCCCGGTCAGGGTAAGAACCTGATCCATCGCATCCAGATAGGCGCTGATGTAATCATCCATCCCCATATCACCCATGCTGGCATCGGGGTTTTTCCAACTGGCGATGAATACGGTATGCCCCTGTTCCACCAGCCATTTAATCAGGCTGTTTTGCGGCTTGAGGTCCAGAATATAGAATTTGTTGATCCACGGCGGAAAAATCACGATGGGCAAGGCGTGAACCTGATCCGTCAGGGGTTTATACTGGATCAGTTCAAACAGAGGCGCGCGGTGAACGACGCTGCCCTCGCTGACGCCGATATTTTCGCCCACGGTAAAGGCGTCACGATCGGCCAGAGACACCACCATCTCGCCCCCGGCCTGTTCGACGTCGCGCACCAGATTTTCCAGACCGCGCACGAGACTTTCGCCTTCGGTTTCAATCGCGCGCTCCAAGGCATCGGGATTGGTGGCCAGAAAATTGGTCGGCGCCATCATGTCGATGATCTGGTTCGTCATCCAATTGATGCGGCGGCGGGCGATTGCGTCGTCCAGCTCCAACCCCTCGGCCGCTTCTTTCAGGGCGCGGGCATTGGTCAGATATTGTTTCTTAATCAGGTTGAAATAGGGATGCGTCTGCCACAGCGGGTTCGAGAACCGCTTATCCGTGCCGCCGTCATCTTCGGGGGCGGTGAATTGGCCGCGCGCCAAAGCCGCCTGCGCATCGGCATAGTTTTTCAGCGTTTCCGACCAATAACTGACCTGATTTTCAATCATTTTCGCGGGCTGGCCGGTCATGGTTTTCATGAACGCATTGGCGGCCGCCATATACAGATCCGGGCCGGGGCCTTCGACGGCGGGGGTCGGCATGGATTTTTCGGCCAAGGCGTTGACCAGCCGTTGCCCCAGCGTCTCGATCCGTTCGATATTCTCAACCATTTTGCGCGCATGGGACGGCACGACGTCGGCGGCATCCGCCATCATGGCGGGCGGGGCCTGTGTCAGCGCCTGCGTCGCGGCGGTCAGCGCGTCGGTTTTGATCTGTTGGGCGGGCTTTTCCGCCGTCGCGGCGGGCTGCGCCGGTTTGGCGCGGCGGCGCGGGGCCGGTTGTTTGGCAGGTTCGGCCTT
>NZ_JAUNTW010000017.1:0-18917 GCF_030538495.1 Paracoccus sp. (in: a-proteobacteria) | reverse complement strand
CCGCCGCCCCGGTCACTTTGTTGCGCGAACGGCGCGAAGGCTTGGCAACTGTTGCCTTTTCATCGCCGGTTTTTGGCGTTTCGCCACCCTGATCACTCACTTTGCTTGCCATATCCCCGGTTCCCCCCTAGAAGCAATCGAATGATATGCGCACCGGCGCCAAAGCGCAAACACGGCTTTTGCCATGATGGCGCCCCGCGCAACCAACAAATGCTAACGTGCAGCGCGCAAAGGGGCCTGAAAAATGCCAATGAAGGGTCTGAAAGGCATCGTGTCATATGACGCGATGGAAACGATTCGGAACACGAATGAATGGCTGGGGGCTACGGCGCGGGCCATGGCATCCTATCCCGCCTTTGCGCTGATCCCGCATCCCATGTTCAAATTGATGAGCGCGTGGGGCCGCGTCACCGAACGCAGCTTTGCCCGCATGGTGATCAAGCCCGACTGGAACATCCCCGCCATCCCCGGCGATGATGGGCAGGATCACATTGTCTATGTCGAACCGGTGATCAAACGCGCCTTTGGCGACCTGATCCATTTCCGCGTGGCCCGCCGCGACCCCCAACCGCGCAAAGTGCTGCTGGTCGCGCCCATGTCGGGCCATTACGCCACGCTGCTGCGGTCCACGGTCACATCGCTGCTGCCCGATTGCGACGTGTATGTCACCGACTGGCACAATGCCCGCGACATTCCCGTGTCCGAAGGCAAATTCGATGTCGAAGATTACACCGGCTATCTGGTTGATTTCATCAAACATCTTGGCCCCGATGTGAACGTCATCGCCGTGTGCCAGCCCGCGCCCTTGGCCTTGGCCGCGACCGCCATTCTGGCCGAGGATGACCCCAAGGCCCAACCCCGCACCCTGACTCTGATCGGTGGCCCGGTTGATCCCGACGCCGCCGCGACCGAAGTCACCGATTTCGGCAACCGCATCACCATGGGCGAATTGGAACATCTGATGATCCAGTCGGTCGGGTTCAAATATGCCGGTGCCGGGCGCATGGTCTATCCGGGGCTGGCGCAATTGTCGTCCTTTATCGCGATGAACGCCGACACCCATTCGCGCGCCTTCATCAACAAAATCTTTGCCGAGGCGCGCGGCACCGGATCCGAAGGCGACAAACACAACAAATTCTATGACGAATATCTGGCCGTGCTGGATATGACCGCGGAATTTTACCTGTCCACCGTGGATCGCATTTTCAAAAAATGCGAAATCGCCAAAAACGAATTTACCGTGAATGGCCGTCACGCTGACATCGGCAAAATCAGCGACACCGCGATCATGACGATCGAAGGCGCGAATGACGACATTTCCGCCCCCGGCCAATGCGTCGCGGCGTTGCGTCTTTGCACCGGCGTGGCCGATGCGAAAAAGGCGCAGCATCTGGAACCCGGCGCGGGCCATTACGGCATTTTCGCTGGCAAATCATGGCGTCTGAACATCCGCCCGCTGGTTCTGGATTTCATCGACGACAACGCCGCCCTGCCCGATTCGGTCAAAACCAAATCGCGCCGGTCCAAGGCGGGCGATGTGGACAAATACGGCAGCCAATCCGAACCGCTGGACGACACCAGCAAAATGGCGGTCTGACGCTGGGCATGTCATCCGGGGCGCTTGTATCTGGCGCCCCCGATCCGTATATGACCCCAACATTCGTGAAGGAGCCGTGCCGTGGCAAACCCCGTCCAATTCATCAACCAAGTCCGCGCCGAAGCGGACAAAATCACCTGGCCGACCCGGCGTGAGGTGATCACCACTACGATTATGGTGTTCATCTTTGCGTCGATTTGCAGCCTGTTTTTCTTTTTGGTCGATTTGGGCATCCGCACGGGGCTGACGGCAGGGTTGCGGGCGATTTCAGGCTAATTTGGGCTTGTAATTGCCGGCCGGGGGTGGTATGTCCCAGCGAATATTCGGCTTACGGCGTGCATCATTTCCGTATGCGCGCCGATTTCAATTTTGCCGAAACGATGGAATTCAGGGGGTTAACGCGACATCTGCGTGATTCCCGCGTGAACAGGGGTCGATAAGACATGGCAAAACGTTGGTATTCGGTCAGCGTCCTGTCGAACTTTGAAAAAAAGGTGGCCGAGGCGATTCGCCAGGCCGTCGCTGAAAAGGGGTTAGAGGATCAGATCGACGAAGTTCTGGTCCCGACCGAAGAAGTGATCGAGATTCGGCGCGGCAAAAAAGTCACGTCGGAGCGTCGTTTCATGCCGGGTTATGTGTTGGTCCACATGGATATGTCGGATCGCACCTATCATCTGGTGAACTCGATCAACCGCGTTACCGGGTTTCTGGGCGCGCAGGGCAAACCGATGCCGATGCGCGACGACGAAGTGAACGCGATGCTGAACCGCTCGGGCGGGGGTGAGGCGGCGGCGCCGCGCAACCTGATCCGCTTTGAGGTGGGTGAAAAGGTTAACGTGACCGACGGGCCGTTCGAAGGCTTTTCGGGCATGGTCGAAGAGGTGGACGACGCCGCATCGCGGATCAAGGTCACCGTTTCGATTTTCGGTCGGCCCACGCCGGTTGAACTGGAATTCACGCAGGTTTCCAAAACCGCGTGATCTGTTGCGGGAGGCGTCAGCCGCACCGCTAAGTCGGCCCCAAACGGGGCGTGATGATAAGGAGAGGGCCACATGGCCAAGAAAGTTGTTGGGCAGCTGAAGCTGCAAATTAAGGCGGGGCAAGCCAACCCGTCGCCCCCCGTTGGTCCGGCTCTGGGTCAGCGCGGCATCAATATCATGGAATTCTGCAAGGCGTTCAACGCCAAGACGCAGGAAATGGAACAGGGTGCGCCGGTTCCGGTCGTGATCACCTATTACGCCGACAAATCGTTCACTTTTGAAACGAAAACCCCGCCGGCGTCCTTCCTGCTGAAAAAAGCCGCTGGCCTGAAGCCGGTGGGCAAGCGTAACCGCGCCAAAGGTTCGGAAAAGCCGGGCCGTGCGGTCGCTGGCACCGTGACCGTCAAGCAAGTGCGCGAAATCGCCGAAGCCAAGATGAAAGACCTGTCGGCTAATGACGTCGATCAGGCCATGAAGATCATCGTGGGTTCCGCCCGCTCGATCGGTATCGAGGTGAAAGGCTAAGCCATGGCAAAACTGTCCAAGAAAAAAGCCGCCGCCCGCGAAGCCTTTGACGGCAAAGCCAACCTGTCGGTTGAAGATGCCGTCAATCTGGTGAAAAGCGCCGCCTCGGCCAAGTTTGACGAAACGGTTGAAATCGCGCTGAATCTGGGTGTTGACCCGCGTCACGCCGACCAGATGGTTCGCGGCGTGGTGACGCTGCCCGCCGGCACCGGCAAAGACGTGCGCGTCGCCGTGTTCGCCCGTGACGCCAAGGCTGACGAAGCCAAAGCGGCTGGTGCCGACATTGTTGGCGCGGAAGACCTGATGGAAGCGATTCAGGGCGGCAAGATCGACTTTGATCGCTGCATCGCCACGCCCGACATGATGGCGCTGGTTGGTCGTCTGGGCAAAATCCTTGGCCCGCGCAACCTGATGCCGAACCCGCGCGTCGGCACCGTGACCGTTGACGTGGCCAATGCCGTCAAGGCAGCCAAGGGCGGTGAAGTTCAGTTCAAGGCCGAAAAGGCTGGTGTGGTTCATGCCGGTATCGGCAAGGTGTCGTTCGACGCTGACAAGCTGGCACAGAACGTCCGCGCCTTTGTCGAGGCCGTGAATCGGGCCAAGCCCTCGGGCGCGAAGGGCACCTATATGAAAAAGGTCTCGATCAGCTCGACCATGGGTCCGGGCGTGTCGCTGGACCTGAGCAGCGCGACCACCGCGCAATAAGATTTTCCGGCGCAAGCCGGGGATGGCGGGGCCGCCCAAGGCCCCGTCCTGTCCGAGACGGAGGGTGCGGGTTTCCCGCTTAATGTCCTTCCTGAGATGGGGAAGCATTTTTCCGAAGGTAGTCCCTTCGGGCGATCTTGCCCTTGATCGGACCAAGGCCCGTGGCCGAAAGCTGCGGGAAAAGTGAGAGCCGGGGGGAAACCCCCAACTTGGAGTGAAACCGTGGATAGAGCACAAAAAGAACAAGTGGTCGAGGAACTCGGCCAGATCTTTGAAAGCTCTGGCGTCGTGGTGGTTGCCCGCTACGAGGGAATGACGGTTGCGCAAATGCAGGACCTGCGCGCGCGTATGCGCGAAGAGGGCGGGTCCGTCCGTGTTGCCAAGAACAGGCTCGCAAAGATCGCTCTGGAAGGTAAGCCCTGCGCAAGCATCGGCGACTACCTGACGGGCATGACCGTGCTGTCCTATTCGGAAGACCCCGTGGCTGCTGCCAAGGTCGCCGATAAATACGCCAAGGATAATGACAAGTTCGTGATCCTCGGCGGTGCAATGGGCGACACGGCGCTGGATCCGGCCGGTGTCAAAGCTGTTGCCGCCATGCCGTCGCGCGAGGAGCTTATTGCTTCGATCGTGGCTGCCATCGGCGCGCCTGCTTCGAACATCGCCGGTGCGATCGGCGCACCCGCCAGCAACATCGCGGGCATTCTCTCGACGCTCGAAGAGCGCGAGGCCGCATAAGCAACCCATTCCCGACTGGTGGCACAAAGCCCGATGTTGGAACCCTAAACTGAAAGAACGGAAAAATGGCTGATCTGAAAAAACTCGCCGAAGAAATCGTGGGCCTGACCCTGCTGGAAGCCCAGGAACTGAAAACCATCCTGAAAGACGAATACGGCATCGAACCCGCTGCCGGTGGCGCTGTCATGATGGCTGGCCCGGCTGCTGGTGCAGGCGAAGCCGCAGAAGAAAAAACCGAATTTGACGTCGTTCTGACCGATGCTGGTGCGAACAAAATCAACGTCATCAAAGAAGTGCGCGGCATCACCGGTCTGGGCCTGAAAGAAGCCAAAGATCTGGTCGAAGCTGGCGGCAAAGTGAAAGAAGGCGCTGCAAAAGCAGAAGCCGAAGAAATCAAGAAAAAGCTGGAAGATGCCGGCGCCAAAGTCGAGCTGAAGTAATTCAGCGCCACATTGGCATTCTTGCAGGCAGGGTCCGGGGTTTCCCGGTCCCTGCCGAACCTGTCTTGAAGGGCGGTCTGGGATCAGACATTCTTTCAGGGCATGTTCTTGGTTCGGGCGCTGCACGGTGGGACGGGCGGCATGAATGGAACCAGACCCCTACATTCGTAGGCCGCAATCCGGGGGCCCCGACCCGGATCGCGCGCGAAGACGAAAGGTGATAAGACCCCATGGCGCAAGCATATGTCGGCCAGAAACGCATCCGGCGTTATTATGGCAACATCCGCGAAGTTCTGGAGATGCCGAACCTGATCGAGGTTCAGAAATCTTCCTATGACCTGTTTCTCAATTCCGGTGATGGCGACGCCCATCACGACGGCGAAGGGATTCAGGGCGTGTTCCAATCGGTGTTCCCGATCAAGGATTTCAACGAAACAGCCACGCTGGAATTCGTGAAATACGAATTGGAACGTCCGAAATACGACGTGGATGAATGTCAGCAACGCGACATGACCTATGCCGCACCGCTGAAGGTGACGCTGCGCCTGATCGTGTTTGATGTCGATGAAAACACCGGCGCCAAATCGGTCAAAGATATCAAAGAACAAGACGTGTTCATGGGCGACATGCCGTTGATGACGCAGAACGGGACGTTTGTTGTGAACGGCACCGAACGCGTGGTCGTCAGCCAGATGCACCGCAGCCCCGGCGTGTTCTTTGACCATGACCGCGGGAAAACCCATTCCTCGGGTAAGCTGCTGTTTGCGTGCCGGATTATCCCCTATCGCGGGTCGTGGCTGGATTTCGAATTTGACGCCAAGGATCTGGTGTTCGCGCGCATCGACCGCCGCCGCAAATTGCCGGTGACGACGCTGCTCTATGCCCTGGGCATGGATCAGGAAGGGATCATGGACGCGTTCTATGAAACCGTGACCTATACCCTGCGCAAAGAGGGGCGTGAACAGGGCTGGGTGACGCGGTTCTTCCCGGATCGGGTGCGTGGCACGCGTCCGGCCTTTGATCTGGTGAACGCCGATACGGGCGAGGTGATCACCAAAGCGGGCGACAAAGTCACCCCGCGTCTGGTCAAAAAGCTGATGGAATCGGGCGAACAGGTCAATCTGCTGGTGCCGTTCGAACGCGTCATCGGCCGCTTTGTGGCCAAAGACATCATCAACGAACAGACCGGCCTGATCTATGCCGAAGCGGGCGATGAAATCACCGCCGAATACAACAAAGACGGCGAACTGAATGGCGGCCTACTGAAAGTGCTGCTGGACAATGACATCACCGAGATTCCGGTGCTGGACATCGACCATGTCAATGTCGGCCCCTATATCCGCAACACCATGGCGGCGGATAAAAACATGAACCGCGACGGCGCGTTGATGGATATCTACCGCGTCATGCGTCCGGGTGAGCCCCCCACGGTCGAGGCCGCCAGCAACCTGTTCAACAGCCTGTTCTTTGACGCCGAACGCTATGACCTGTCCGCAGTTGGCCGGGTGAAAATGAACATGCGTCTGGATCTGGATGCGCCCGATACGCAGCGCACCCTGCGCCATGCCGATATCGTGGCCTGTATCCGTGGGCTGGTGGAACTGCGCGACGGCAAGGGCGAAATCGACGACATCGACCATCTGGGCAACCGTCGCGTTCGTTCCGTGGGCGAGCTGATGGAAAACCAGTATCGCGTCGGTCTGCTGCGGATGGAACGCGCGATCCGCGAACGTATGTCGGGCGTCGAAATCGACACCGTGATGCCGCAGGATCTGATCAACGCCAAACCGGCGGCGGCGGCGGTGCGCGAATTCTTTGGTTCGTCGCAATTGTCGCAATTCATGGACCAGACAAACCCGCTGTCCGAAGTCACGCATAAACGCCGTCTGTCGGCGCTTGGGCCGGGCGGTCTGACCCGCGAACGTGCCGGGTTCGAGGTGCGCGACGTTCACCCGACCCATTACGGCCGGATGTGTCCGATTGAAACGCCCGAAGGTCAGAACATCGGCCTGATCAACAGCTTGGCGACCTTTGCGCGCGTCAACAAATACGGCTTTATCGAAACGCCCTATCGTAAGGTGATCGACGGTCAGGTGACGGATGACGTGGTCTATATGTCCGCGACCGAAGAAATGCGCCACACCGTCGCACAGGCAAACGCGACGCTGGACGCGGACGGTCGGTTTGTTGATGAACTGATCTCGACCCGTCAGGCGGGCGACTTTACCCTGAACCCGGTGGATGCGATCGACCTGATCGACGTGTCGCCGAAACAGCTGGTCTCGGTCGCGGCGGCGTTGATTCCGTTCTTGGAAAACGACGACGCGAACCGCGCGCTGATGGGGTCGAACATGCAACGTCAGGCCGTGCCTCTGCTGCGGGCCGAGGCTCCGTTTGTCGGCACCGGGATGGAGGCCACCGTGGCCCGCGATTCCGGCGCGGCGATCATGGCGCGGCGTTCGGGCATCATCGACCAGGTGGATGCGCAGCGTATCGTTGTGCGCGCGACCGAAGATCTGGGCGCGGGCGATGCGGGCGTGGACATTTACCGTCTGCGCAAATTCAAACGGTCGAACCAATCATCGACGATCAACCAACGTCCGCTGGTCAAAGTGGGCGAAAAGGTTGTGAAAAATCAGGTGATTGCGGATGGTCCGTCAACCGATCAGGGCGAATTGGCCATCGGTCGGAACGTGGTCGTCGCGTTCATGCCGTGGAACGGCTATAACTACGAAGACTCGATCCTGATTTCGGAACGCATTCACCGCGACGACGTGTTCACCTCGATCCATATCGACGAATACGAAGTGGCGGCCCGCGACACGAAACTGGGGCCTGAGGAAATCACCCGCGACATCCCGAATGTGGGCGAAGAGGCGCTGCGCAATCTGGACGAAGCCGGCATCGTGTATATCGGCGCCGAGGTCGGGCCGGGCGACATTCTGGTGGGCAAAATCACCCCCAAAGGCGAAAGCCCGATGACGCCCGAAGAAAAGCTGTTGCGTGCGATCTTTGGCGAAAAGGCCAGCGATGTGCGCGACACCTCGCTGCGGTTGCCGCCGGGGGCTTACGGCACCATCGTTGAGGTGCGCGTGTTCAACCGTCACGGCGTGGACAAAGACGAACGCGCCCTGCAAATCGAACGCGAAGAGGTCGAACGTCTGGCCCGCGACCGCGACGACGAACAGGCGATTCTGGACCGCAACATCTATGCGCGTCTGAAAACCCTGATTCTGGGCAAGGTCGCCGTCAAAGGTCCGAAAGGCATCAAGGCAAACAGCGACATCACCGAAGACCTGCTGGCCACGCTGTCGCGCGGTCAGTGGTGGCAACTGGCCGTCAGCGAAGAAGACACCGCCAAAGAGGTCGAGGCGCTGAACCATCAATACGACACCCAGAAGAAACTTCTGGAAGCGCGGTTCGAAGATAAGGTCGAAAAGGTCCGTCAGGGCGACGACCTGCCGCCGGGCGTCATGAAGATGGTTAAGGTGTTCGTCGCCGTCAAACGCAAGCTGCAAGCGGGCGATAAGATGGCCGGTCGTCACGGCAACAAAGGCGTCGTGTCCAAGGTCGTCCCGGTCGAAGACATGCCCTTCCTGGCGGATGGCACCGCGGTTGATCTGGTGCTGAACCCGCTGGGCGTGCCGTCGCGGATGAACGTTGGTCAGATTCTGGAAACCCATATGGGTTGGGCCAGCCGCGGTCTGGGCATCAAAATCGACGAAGCACTGGAAGATTACCGCCGCAACGGCGATATGACCCCGGTTCGCGAAGCGATGCGCATTGGTTACGGCGATGATATGTATGCCGAAACCTTTGACGGCATGGATGACGACACGCTGGTCGAACACGCCAATACCGTGCGCGCCGGTGTGCCGATTGCCACCCCCGTCTTTGACGGCGCGAAAGAGGCCGATGTGAACGACGCGCTGACGCGCGCGGGCTTTGACACCTCGGGTCAGTCGGTGGTGTTCGATGGCCGGACGGGCGAACAATTCGCGCGTAAGGTCACGGTGGGCATGAAATATGTCCTGAAGCTGCACCACCTTGTTGATGACAAAATGCACGCCCGTTCGACCGGCCCCTACAGCCTTGTGACCCAGCAGCCGCTGGGCGGTAAGGCGCAGTTCGGTGGTCAGCGTCTGGGTGAGATGGAGGTCTGGGCACTGGAAGCTTACGGCGCCGCTTACACCTTGCAGGAAATGCTGACGGTGAAATCGGACGACGTTGCGGGCCGGACCAAGGTCTATGAATCCATCGTCAAAGGCGAAGACAACTTCGAAGCTGGCGTGCCGGAATCGTTCAACGTGCTGGTCAAAGAGGTCCGCGGTCTGGGCCTGAATATGGAACTCCTGGATGCGGAGGAGGAGGAATAACCGCGATTTTATCGCCGGTTGGGCGGGGCCACCCCCGCCCGCCTTCCCCGCGCCCCCTTTTTAGGAAACGGAAATGAACCAGGAACTTGCCACCAATCCCCTGAACCCGCTGGCAGCGCCGCGGCAGTTCGACGAAATCAAAATCTCACTGGCCTCGCCCGAAGAAATTCTGGCGTGGTCGTTTGGTGAGGTGAAGAAACCCGAAACCATCAACTATCGCACGTTCAAACCCGAACGTGACGGTCTGTTCTGTGCGCGCATCTTTGGCCCGGTCAAGGATTACGAATGCCTGTGCGGCAAGTATAAGCGCATGAAATATCGCGGCCTTGTCTGCGAAAAATGCGGCGTCGAGGTGACGCTGCAAAAGGTCCGCCGCGAACGCATGGGCCATATCGAACTGGCCGCGCCGGTCGCGCATATCTGGTTCCTGAAATCGCTGCCGTCCCGCATCGGTCTGATGCTGGACATGACGCTGCGTGATCTGGAACGCATCCTGTATTTCGAAAACTATGTGGTGATCGAACCGGGTCTGACCGATCTGTCCTATGGTCAACTGCTGTCCGAGGAAGAATTCCTGGACGCGCAGGATCAGTATGGGGCCGACGCCTTCAGCGCCGACATCGGGGCCGAGGCGATCCGCACCATGCTGTCGAACATCGATCTGGCTGCCACCGCGGAACAGTTGCGCGAAGATCTGAAAGAGGCGACGGGCGAACTGAAGCCGAAAAAGATCATCAAGCGGCTGAAAATCGTCGAATCCTTCCTGGAATCCGGCAATCGCCCGGAATGGATGGTGCTGACGGTGATTCCGGTCATCCCGCCGGAACTGCGCCCGCTGGTGCCGCTGGATGGGGGCCGCTTTGCGACCTCGGATCTGAACGATCTGTATCGTCGGGTCATCAACCGCAACAACCGTCTGAAACGGCTGATCGAACTGCGCGCGCCCGACATCATCGTGCGCAACGAAAAGCGGATGTTGCAGGAATCGGTCGATGCGCTGTTCGACAACGGCCGCCGCGGCCGCGTCATCACGGGCAACAACCGTCGCCCGCTGAAATCGCTGTCGGACATGCTGAAAGGCAAGCAGGGCCGGTTCCGTCAGAACCTGCTGGGCAAGCGTGTGGACTTTTCGGGCCGCTCGGTCATCGTGACCGGGCCGGAACTGAAGCTGCACCAATGCGGCCTGCCGAAAAAGATGGCCTTGGAGCTGTTCAAGCCGTTCATCTATTCCAAGCTTGAGGCAAAGGGCCTGTCCAGCACCGTCAAACAGGCGAAAAAGCTGGTCGAAAAAGAACGCCCCGAGGTCTGGGATATTCTGGACGAAGTGATCCGCGAACACCCGGTTCTGCTGAACCGCGCGCCGACGCTGCACCGTCTGGGGATTCAGGCGTTCGAACCCGTTCTGATCGAAGGTAAGGCGATTCAGCTGCACCCGCTGGTCTGTTCGGCGTTCAACGCGGACTTTGACGGCGACCAGATGGCCGTTCACGTCCCCCTGTCGCTGGAAGCGCAGCTTGAAGCCCGCGTTCTGATGATGTCCACGAACAACGTGCTGTCGCCCGCCAACGGCGCGCCGATCATCGTGCCGTCGCAGGACATGGTTCTGGGCCTGTATTACACCACGATGATGCGCGAAGGCATGACCGGCGAAGGCATGGTGTTCGCCAGCATCGACGAGGTGGAACACGCCTTGGCCGCCGGTCAGGTGCATCTGCACGCCCGCATCACCGCGCGCGTGAAGCAGGTGGACGACAACGGCAATGACGTGATGAAACGCTTTGAAACCACGCCGGGCCGTCTGCGTCTGGGCGCTCTGCTGCCGCTGAACGCCAAAGCGCCGTTTGATCTGGTCAACCGCCTGCTGCGCAAAAAAGACGTGCAGCATGTGATCGACACCGTTTATCGTTACTGCGGCCAGAAAGAGGCGGTTATTTTCAGCGACCGCATCATGGGTCTGGGCTTCCGCGAGGCATTCCGCGCCGGCATTTCGTTCGGCAAAGATGACATGGTGGTTCCCGACAACAAATGGACCATCGTCGAAGAGGTTCAGGATCAGGTCAAAGAGTTCGAACAGCAATATCTGGACGGTCTGATCACGCAGGGCGAGAAATACAACAAAGTGGTTGACGCGTGGTCGAAATGTAACGACCGCGTGACCGACGCCATGATGTCCACGATCGCAGCGACCCGCAAAGACGATACCGGCGCTGAAATGGAACCGAACAGCGTCTATATGATGGCCCATTCGGGCGCGCGGGGTTCGACCAACCAGATGAAACAGCTGGGCGGTATGCGCGGGCTGATGGCCAAACCCTCGGGTGAGATTATCGAAACGCCGATCATCTCGAACTTTAAAGAGGGTCTGACCGTTCTTGAATACTTCAACTCGACCCACGGGGCGCGGAAAGGTCTGTCGGATACGGCGCTGAAAACCGCAAACTCGGGTTATCTGACGCGTCGCTTGGTGGACGTGGCGCAGGACTGCATCATCCGCGAACATGATTGCGGCACCGAAGCGGCCATCACCGCATCCGCCGCCGTCAATGATGGCGAAGTGATCGCGCCCCTGGCCGAACGGATTCTGGGCCGTGTCGCCGCCGAAGATGTGCTGGTTCCCGGCACCGATCAGGTGATCGTGGCCAAAGGCGTCATCATCGACGAACGCAAATCGGACGAAATCGAGGCGGCGGGCGTTCAGACCGTGCGCATCCGTTCCGCTCTGACCTGCGAATCCGAAGACGGCATCTGTGCGCAGTGCTATGGCCGCGATCTGGCCCGTGGCACGCAGGTGAATATCGGTGAAGCGGTCGGCATCATCGCCGCGCAGTCCATCGGTGAACCCGGCACGCAGCTGACCATGCGGACCTTCCACATCGGCGGGATTGCGCAAGGTGGCCAGCAATCGTTCCAGGCCGCGTCGCATGAAGGCTCGGTTCAGTTCCGCAACGCCAATATCCTGACGAACGCCAATGGCGAAAACGTCGTGATGGCGCGGAACATGCAGCTGGTCGTCATGGATGATCAGGGGCAGGAACGCGCCAGCTATAAGCTGTTCTATGGCAGCAAGCTGTTTGTCGCCGAAGGCGAGCGCGTGATCCGCGGTGCCAAGCTGTTCGAATGGGATCCCTATACCCTGCCGATCATTGCGGAAAAGGGCGGCGTGACCAAATTCGTTGACCTGATTTCGGGCCTGTCGGTGCGCGACGAAACCGATGACGCCACCGGGATGACGCAGAAAATCGTGACCGATTGGCGTTCGGCGCCCAAAGGCAATGATCTGAAGCCGGAAATCATCATCATGGATGAAAACGGCGAACCGGTGCGCAACGATCAGGGCAACCCGGTCAGCTATCCGATGTCGGTTGACGCGATTTTGTCGGTCGAAGACGGTCAGGACATCCGCCCCGGCGACGTGGTGGCCCGTATCCCGCGCGAAGGCGCCCGGACCAAGGACATCACCGGGGGTCTGCCCCGCGTGGCCGAATTGTTCGAGGCGCGCCGCCCGAAAGATCACGCGATCATCGCGGAAATCGACGGCTATGTGCGGTTCGGCAAGGACTATAAGAACAAGCGCCGCATCAGCATCGAACCGAACGGTGAAGGGCTGGAGCCGGTCGAATATATGGTCCCCAAGGGCAAACACATCCCGGTGCAGGAAGGCGACTTCGTGCAAAAAGGCGACTATATCATGGACGGCAACCCCGCGCCGCATGACATTCTGCGCATCATGGGGATCGAGGCTCTGGCCGATTACCTGATCGATGAAGTGCAGGATGTTTACCGTCTGCAAGGCGTGAAGATCAACGACAAGCACATTGAGGTGATCGTTCGCCAGATGCTGCAAAAGATCGAAATCATCGACAGCGGCGACACCACGCTGCTGAAAGGTGAACACGTCGAACGCGATGAATTCACAGAAGAAAACGCCAAGGTCGAGGCGCGCGGCGGTCGTCCGGCAACGGGTGAACCCGTGCTGCTGGGCATCACCAAGGCGTCGTTGCAGACCCGTTCGTTCATCTCGGCGGCGTCGTTCCAGGAAACGACCCGCGTTCTGACCGAGGCGGCCGTTCAGGGCAAACGCGATAAGCTGGTTGGCCTGAAAGAAAACGTCATCGTGGGCCGTCTGATCCCGGCCGGCACCGGCGGCGCGACCGCGCGTGTTCAGCGCATCGCCACCGACCGCGACCGCGACGTGATCGAAGCCCGCCGGGCCGAAGCCGAAGCCACCGCCGCGCTGATCGCGCCCGAGGTGGAAACGGTCGAAACGCCCGAGCAGGAATGATCGTTTGACATGGAAAAGGCCCGGCGGTGACGCCGGGCCTTTTTATATGCGGCAGGGGGCCATGTGCGCGCCCCTTGGTGCGCCACACCCGCGCCGCATTGCCCGACACAGACAGCCGACCGGCAGCCACAGCCTCCACGCGCCGCGCCGTTGTGCCAACCTGTCACCACTCACGACCACCCCCGCCATCACACAGGCCACACCCGGACCACCAACGAAGTGGCATCCCGCCGGGGGGCTTTTATACCCAGCGTGGCGGGATGCCCTGCCGCTCGACACAGCCAGCCCGCACCCCACCACAGCCGCCACGGACCGCGCCGTTGTGCCAACCCGTCGCCAGTACCCCCCACGATTTGCCCCTATCCCCGGACGGTGCATGATCTGAACATCATGCAGCGTAACATAACCGGGGTCGCTCTTTCCTCTGTGTGCCGACGGTGCCTTGCTCTAAAGACGCCGCGCCGTTGGACGCGCGCACCCGCGCTCGGTCACGGCCAACACAAGCCGCCCACGGGCCGCGCCGTCGCCAGCCCACGCCCTTTGTGACATAGCATTCCCCCTATCGTTGGACGGGGTATGGTCTGGGAGGCTGTGATCTGTTGCCTCACATAGAAATCCCATGAAATTCAGCCAGACCGCACCCTTTCCGCGTCCACCATCCGCGACAGAGGGGCTGCCATGGCCCCCGCATCGGGGACGCCCCCCCTTTCCTTACCCCGGCGAAACAGGCAGGATGCCGTCGGGCCATTGCGCCATATTTTCCGCGGCCTTCATAAGGGGATGGGATGCGCGTTCAGGTTTTGGGGCTGTGCCGGTTTTCGCTGTTGACCGATGGCTGGTTTCAATCGGGGGCCACGGATGTGGACGCGAACCGCGCCGCGTTGTATGACCCGGCGCGGCTGGATGAACGGATGCGGTTTTTTGAACATCTGTGCCTGCCGTCGCTGAGGACGCAGACGGACCCGGACTTTACCCTGATTGTCGCAACGGGCGAGGATTTGCCCGATCCGTGGCTGTCGCGCCTGCGCGCGATTGCCGATGCGGTGCCGCAGATCCGGTTGATGCAATCGCCCATCGGGCCGCATGGGCAGATCTGCAAATCCATGCTGACCGCCGCGACCGATCCCGATGCGGATGTGATCGCGCAGTTCAAAATGGATGATGACGACGCGGTGTCGGTTGATTACGTCGAAACCGTGCGCCGCGATTACGGCGCGATTTCCGGGCTGATGGAGGGCCAGAATCCGGTCGCCTTGGATTACGGGCATGGCTTGTTGCTGCATGTGGACGGGTCGAAAATGACGGTTGACGGTGCGTTAACGCATTACTGGGGCTGCGGATTAACCATGTATTTCCCGGCAGGAGAGCCGCGTTCCGTGATCAATTATCGCCATGACTGGATGTGGCGGCAGGTGACGACGGTCACAAAGGTGGACCGGGTGATGTGGATAAGGGGCTTTCACGGGCATAATGACAGCCCCCATCATCACGGCAAACGCATCGCCGCTGAGATGACCAATCAGCAGATCAATCAGACCCTGCAACGCCGTTTCGGCCTGAACCGTCAGGCGCTGCGGCGGCAATTGACCGGGGCCGATTGACCGAATAAACCGTTGTAAAGGGGGAACAAATGCGCGCGCCGATGATCTCGCCCATTCGCCGGGTTCGTCCGGCCTCGGTCCGGCCTCAGCCGGTTGGGCCGGGGGATAACCTGCGGGGGGCGGGGCTGATGGTCATGGCGATGATCGGGTTCACCTGCAACGATGTGGTGATGAAATTCGTCACGCAGGACATGCCGCTGTATCAGACCATTGCTCTGCGCGGGCTGATGGTGATGCTGGGCATCGCGCTGATCGCCGCGCGTGAAGGGGGCTTGCGTCTGTATGTCGCGCCCGGCGATCGCGGGCCGATGCCATGGCGGATCGTGGGTGAGGTCGCATCCGCCCTGCTGTTTCTGAACGCGCTGCTGCATATGGAAATCGCGGATCTGTCGGCGATCATGCAGGCGCTGCCGCTGGCCGTGATGCTGGGGGCGGCGCTGTTTTTCGGTGAAACCTTGGGCTGGCGACGGATTTTGGCGGTTGGCGTCGCGCTGATCGGAGTGCTGATGATCCTGCGCCCCGGCGGTGACAGCTTTGGGATTTGGTCGCTGATGGGCGTGGGCGCGATGCTGACCGTGGTTCTGCGCGATCTGGCCACGCGCCTGTTCAGCCGGGATGTGCGGTCGTCCACGATTGCGTTTTACACGGCCTTTGTGGTGATGCTGACCGGCGCGGTGCTGACCCCGTTTCAGGGCTGGGTGATGCCGACGCTGACGCATATCGCGCTGCTGGCGCTGTCGGCGGCGTTTCTGACGGCGGGTTATGTCTGCGCGGTCAGCGCCATGCGCGTGGGTGAGATTTCCGCCGTGGCACCGTTCCGTTACACGTCGTTATTGGCGGCGATTGTGCTGGGCGTGATCGTGTTCGGCGATTGGCCCGACCCGTGGACCTGGGCGGGATCGGCTCTGGTCGTGACGGCGGGCATCTACACCATCTGGCGCGAGGCGCAGTTAGGGCGGCGATCATGAAGGTGCAGATGCTGGGCCTGTGCCGGTTTTCCTATCTGGGCCTGCGTGGGTATCAGGTGGACCATCAGACACTTAACGAACGCCGGGCGTATCTCTATGACCCCGCGCGGCTGGCGCGTCGGTGGCAGTGGTTCACGCAGATGGCCCTGCCGGCATGGCGCGCGCAGACCGATCCGGATTTTACGCTGGTTCTGATGACGGGGCCGGATTTGCCCGAACCTTACCTGTCGGGGCTGCGCGATCTGTGCGACGCAACCCCGCAACTGCGCCTGTCGGTGGTGCCGCCGATGGATCGGCATTTGCCCGCCTGCCGCGCCGCGATTGAGCCGCATCTGGACCCTTCGGCGGATGTGATCGGCCATTTCCGCCATGATGACGACGACGCCGTGACCACCGATTACGTCGCGCGCAGCCGTCAGGCGTTTCGCCGCGTGCGCGGGTTGTGGAAGGTTCAGGGCAAGCTGTCGCTGGATTTCAGCCGCGGGGTGATGCTGCGGGTGCAGGACGGGCAGGCCGAATTCACCCCCCGCATCTGTCACAATATGGGCGTTGCGTTAACCATCTTCCTGCGCCCGGATGCGGACGAAAGCGCGCTGCATTACGACCATTCCAAACTGGGCCGGTGGATGCCGGGGGTCTCGATCCCGGAACCGTTAATGTTTATCAGGTCCATTCACGGCGACAGCGATTCCGGCGATATGGGGCCGGGGCATCGGTTTGACCTGTCCGACGACGCGCTGACCCGGCAATTGCGGCGGTTTGCGCTGACGCGCGGGGATATTGACCGGCTGGCGCAGACCCTGCGCGCAGGTTGACAGTTGCGGCGTTTTCACCTATAGCCCCGCTACCCGATGGGAAACCGTCTGGGGGCCAGAACCCCGCAGGGGGAATGATATAGGCCGAACAGCCTGATCCTCTGGATTTTTTTACCCGTCTGCCCCTGTGAAGGGCCGGACGGGTTTGGCCTTTTGCGATTCGCGCATCTGGCCGTCGAGAAGTGGCGCAGCCTGGCTGCGAGTATTGACAGAGCAAGACGGGGAACCGAATGCCGACGATCCAACAGCTGATCCGCAAACCGCGGCAGCCCAAGGTGCAGCGCAGCAAGTCGCAGCACCTTCAAGGAAACCCTCAGAAGCGCGGCGTTTGCACGCGCGTCTATACCACCACCCCGAAAAAGCCGAACTCGGCTATGCGTAAGGTTGCCAAAGTGCGCCTGACCAACGGTTTCGAGGTGATTTCTTACATTCCGGGCGAAAAGCACAACCTTCAGGAACACAGCGTCGTGCTGATCCGTGGCGGTCGTGTGAAAGACCTTCCGGGTGTCCGTTACCACATCCTGCGCGGTGTGCTGGATACCCAGGGCGTCAAAGATCGCCGTCAGCGTCGTTCGAAATACGGCGCCAAGCGTCCGAAATAAGGAGAGACCGGAATGTCCCGTCGTCACGCCGCTGAAAAGCGCGAAGTGCTGCCCGACGCCAAATATGGCGATCGCGTGCTGACCAAATTCATGAACAACCTGATGGTTGACGGCAAGAAATCGACCGCCGAGCGGATCGTTTATTCGGCCCTTGACCGGGTTGAATCCAAGCTCAAGCGTGAGCCGGTCGAGATCTTCCACGAAGCCCTCGACAATGTGAAACCCTCGGTCGAGGTGCGTTCGCGCCGCGTCGGTGGTGCCACCTATCAGGTTCCGGTCGAGGTCCGCCCGACCCGCCGCGAGGCTCTGGCGATCCGCTGGCTGATCACCGCTGCGAAAAACCGCAACGAAAACACCATGGAAGAACGCCTTGCCGGTGAGCTTGCCGATGCGGTCAACGGCCGCGGCACCGCCGTCAAGAAACGCGAAGACACCCACAAGATGGCCGACGCGAACAAAGCGTTCAGCCATTACCGCTGGTAAAACGGAAGGACATCCACCATGGCTCGCGAGTATCCGCTCACGCGTTACCGCAATTTCGGCATCATGGCCCATATTGATGCCGGCAAGACCACGATGACCGAGCGCATCCTGTTCTACACCGGCAAGAACCACAAGATGGGCGAGACGCATGACGGCGCCTCGACCATGGACTGGATGGAACAAGAGGCCGAGCGCGGCATCACCATCACGTCCGCTGCAACCACGACCTTTTGGCAGCGCCATGAGGACACCGATTACGCTGAAGACATCAATCAGCGTAACCGTCTGAACATCATCGACACCCCCGGTCACGTTGACTTCACCATCGAAGTGGAACGTTCGCTGGCGGTTCTGGATGGCGCGATCTGTCTGTTGGACGGCAACGCCGGTGTGGAACCCCAGACCGAAACCGTGTGGCGTCAGGCCGACCGTTACAAGGTGCCGCGGATCGTGTTCGTCAACAAAATGGACAAGATCGGGGCTGACTTCTTTAATTGTGTGAACATGATTAAAGATCGCACCGGCGGCACCCCCTGCCCGGTCGCCCTGCCCATCGGTGCAGAAGACACGCTGGAAGGCATCGTCGATCTGATCAAGATGGAAGAATGGGTGTGGAAAGGTGACGACGTCGGCGCAAGCTGGGTCCGTCAGCCGATCCGCGAAGAGCTGCAAGATCTGGCCGACGAATGGCGCGGCAAGATGATCGAACTGGCCGTCGAAATGGACGACGACGCCATGGAAGCCTATCTTGAGGGTAACGAACCCGACGAGGCGACCCTGCGCGCGCTGATCCGCAAGGGCTGCC
>NZ_JAUNTW010000025.1 GCF_030538495.1 Paracoccus sp. (in: a-proteobacteria) | reverse complement strand
CCCATGCTGCGATTGCAAAACCGCCCCCCTCCGGGGTGTGTTCACATTTTTGCAAGGACAGGGGAAAAACCGATGTTCGACAAACTTCTTACCGGCAAAACCGCCATTATCACCGGGTCCAATTCGGGAATCGGTCTGGGCGTCGCGCGCCAACTGGCCAAAGCGGGCGCGAATGTCGTGCTGAACAGCTTTACCGACCGCGACGAAGATCACCAACTGGCCGCCGATCTGGCCGCTGAATTTGGCGTCACCGCGCGTTACATTCAGGCCGATATGTCCAAAGGCAACGATTGCCGCGCCCTGATCGAAAAAGCCGGGGCCTGCGACATTCTGGTGAACAATGCCGGGATCCAGCATGTGACCGGCATTGATGAATTTCCGGTCGAAAAATGGGACGCCATCATTGCGATCAACCTGACGTCGGCGTTCCACACCACGGCGGCGGCGCTGCCGATGATGCGTAAGGCGGGCTGGGGCCGCGTCGTCAACATCGCATCGGCGCATGGCCTGACCGCCAGCCCGTATAAATCGGCCTATGTCGCGGCGAAGCACGGCGTTGTGGGCCTGTCCAAGGTCACGGCATTGGAAACCGCGCGCGAACCGATCACCTGCAACGCGGTGTGTCCGGGTTACGTCCTGACTCCGCTGGTCGAATCGCAAATCCCCGACACCATGAAGAAATACGATATGGGCCGGGACGAGGTGATCGAGAAAGTCCTGCTGGACCGCCAGCCGTCCAAGGAATTTGCGACCGTGGAACAGATGGGCGACACGGTGGTGTTTCTGTGCAGCCCCGCCGCCGATCAGATCACCGGCACGACGATCAGCGTTGATGGCGGCTGGACCGCGCTTTAATTGATAAATGCGAATGGCCTGACGTGGCGGGAACCGACCCGTCACGTCCGCGTTACCTTGTCAGATCAAAACAAGGAGTTAGACGATGAAGGGCCTTATCGCGTGGTTCATGGGTGTTCCGGTCGTGGTGATCATTCTGCTGTATCTGTTCGGCATTTTCTGATCTGACCCATCCCAAATACAAACGCCCCGCCAGATGTGGCGGGGCGTTTTCGTTTATGCGCGTGGATCAGGTCAGGGCCTGTTCAATCGCTGCCGTATCGGCATTGGTCAGGGTTTTCGGAACCTCTTGCCGCAGGCGGGCCTGCAATTCCTTATGATAACCCTTGCGCATTTCACCCAAAGTAGACGGGTCCGCAATGATCGCAATGTCATCAACCTGATGTTTCAGAACCATGTCATTCAGATGCCCGACCAAAGCCTGCGCAAAGGCGGTTTCATCGGCATCGCGCGGGGCCTCGTCCAGTTTTTGTTCGCCCCAGTTGCGGACCAGCCCCTCGGCCGTCAGGATTTTTCTGTCCTGCAAATCCAGCCCGTGTTTCGCCGTATTACGAAACAGCGTTGCCGAATGGCCGTCAGCCACAACCACCAAAGCGTTATGAGGTAACATATCTGCCCTTTCTTTTGCGTGCGTGGTTTAACGTCCGGGCCGGGGGATCAGTTGCACCCCGCGCAGAACTGCCGGATGCGCGCGACCGCCTGCGTCAGCTGATCGTCGCTGGTGGCGTAGCTGATGCGGAAATGTGGCGACAGGCCGAAGGCCGCGCCGAACACGACGGCAACGCCTTGTTCATCCAGCAGCGCATTGGCAAACGATTCGTCATCCGCAATCATCGTGCCGCCCGCACTGGTCTTGCCAATCAGCCCCGCAATCGAGGGATAGACATAAAACGCCCCTTGCGGCGTGGGGCAGGTGATGCCGGGGCAATCGTTCAGCCCCGCCACCACCAGATCGCGGCGGCGCTGAAACGCGGCGCGGCTGTCGGTGATGTAATCCTGCGGACCGGTCAGAGCAGCCTCGGCGGCGTATTGGCTGATGGAACAGGGGTTGGATGTCGATTGCGATTGCAGTTTCGCCATGGCGCGAATCAGCGGTTCCGGCCCCGCGCCATAGCCAATCCGCCAGCCGGTCATCGCATAGGCTTTGCTGACGCCGTTCATGGTCAGCACCCGATCCTTTAGGCGCGGTTCGACCTGCGCGGGGGTCACAAATTCGAACCCGTCAAACACCAGATGTTCATAAATATCATCGGCCAGAACCCAGACCTGCGGATGACGCAGCAACACATCGGTCAGCGCCTGCATCTGCGCGCGGTCATATCCGGCCCCCGACGGGTTCGACGGGTTGTTCAGAATCACCCATTTGGTGCGGGGGGTGATCGCGGATTCAAGCGCGTCAGCCGTCAGGCGAAAGCCCGCATCAAGGCCACATTCGACAATCACCGGCGTTCCGCCCGCCAGCAGCACCATATCGGGATAGCTGACCCAATAGGGCGCCGGCACGATCACCTCATCCCCGTCATCCAGCGTTGCCATCAGCGCGTTGAACAGGATTTGCTTGCCGCCCGTGCCGACCGTGATATTTGCGGGCGCGTAATCCAGCCCGTTTTCCCGCGTGAATTTATCGCAAATGGCGCGCTTCAGGCTGGGGGTGCCGTCCACGGCGGTGTAGCGGGTGTGGCCCGCGTCGATCGCCGCTTTGGCCGCGTCTCGGATATGGGCGGGGGTGTCGAAATCAGGCTCGCCCGCCGACAGCCCGATAATATCACGCCCCTGCGCGCGCAATTCGCCCGCGCGCGTGGTCATTGCAATGGTTGGCGAAGGTTTGATTCGCGCCAAACGCGCAGCCAGAAAAGTCATAGTGCCCCCGTGACGTTGAACCTGATGCGGCCATACCCTAGGCTGAGCGCCGCAAACCCGCCAGAGGATAGGAGCATCCCATGACCGAATCACCCGAACATCGCCTGAAGCGTCTGCATATGCGCAGCTGGCGGCGCGGGATGAAGGAAATGGACCTGATTCTGGGCCGCTTTGCCGACGATCATCTGGCCAATCTGGATGCGGAAACGCTGGCGATTTACGAAGAATTGCTGACCGAAAACGATCAGGACCTGTATCTGTGGGTCACGGCGCGGCTGGGCGGGGCCGGGCGCGATGACGCAGCCCCCGACCATCTACGCGCGCTGCTGACACGCATTGCGGGCCATGCCTCGGCCCATCTGGCGGGCGATAGATAAAATTTTTCGGGTATTTTGCGAAAAATTTGGGTCGAATTAACTTCGTATTTTTCTTTGTCGTGCATGGTCTGTTCATGACGAAATGAACAGCACTGCGGAACGATATGCTTGCAACAGCCCAGCGCGATATGCGCCACTCTGACACAAACGATCTGCCGATGGTGGCGGATATGACCGATGCGTATCTGGAAACCATCCAGCTGCTGGAACGGATGCACCGGTTGATGCTGGATCTGGTTAAGGATGAATTCGAACGCCTTGGCCGCCATGATCTGACCCCGGTTCAGGTCATGATCATCTATAACCTTGGGAAATCGCAGGTCACGGCGGGCGAATTGCGGTCGCGCGGCATGTATCAGGGATCAAATGTCAGCTATAACCTGAAAAAACTGGTGACGATGGGTTATGTCCACCACGAACGCAGCGATATGGACCGCCGCGCCGTACGGGTCAGCCTGACGGCGGAAGGGCAGCAGGTGCGCGACATCGTGCAGGGCATGTTCACCCGCCACGCCGAAGGTCTGGCCCTGTCCGGCGTGCTGGACGATCCGGGGCTGGATCAGGTGAACCTGCAAACGCGCCGGATCGAACGGTTTTGGGCGGAACAAATCCGCTATATCTATTGATTACCAGTGGCCGGTATTCTCCATGCTGGCCCAGGGTTCCTGCGGGGGCAGGGGGTCGCCCATCTGCAACAGCTCGATGCTGATATTGTCGGGGCTGCGCACAAAGGCCATATGCCCGTCGCGGGGCGGGCGGTTGAT
>NZ_JAUNTW010000016.1 GCF_030538495.1 Paracoccus sp. (in: a-proteobacteria) | reverse complement strand
TTGCAAAAATGTGAACACACCCCGGAGGGGGGCGGTTTTGCAATCGCAGCATGGGCAAAAAAAAGCGCCCGCACAAGGCGGGCGCAAGTCATGAGGCAGGTTTCATACAGGCAAGAAACCTATCGAGCAGTAAGGCATTTATACGCCTTTCCGAACCCGAGTCCAACACAGAAACAATCAGCTTGGTTGACGGGCGCGCGGCAAGCCTGTTGAAATTGCAGTCAAAGAACAACGACAGAGGCATCGGGCCATGCGAATCTTCAAAAACACTAACAATTCCGCGATCACGGGGCGAATCTCTGCGGTCTTTGCGCTGCTGGCGGGTGTTGCAGCAATGCCGCTGGCAAGCCTTGCTGAACCGACGCATGGCATTGCAATGTATGGTGAACCTGCCTTGGCTGCGGGGTTTGATCACCTGCCTTATGCCAATCCGGATGCGCCCAAAGGCGGGGCGATTCGCCTGGCCGAACCGGGGGGATTCGATTCGCTCAAACCCTGGGTTCTGAAGGGCAATTCGGCATGGGGCGTCGGCACGCATGTGGCCGAAACGCTGATGTTCCGGTCGATTGACGAACCCTTTACGCTCTACGGTCTTTTGGCTGAAACGGTCGAAACCGCGCCGGATCGGTCATGGGTCGAATTCACCCTGCGCCCCGAGGCACGTTTTTCCGACGGCAGCCCCGTGACGGTCGAGGACGTGATGTGGTCCTATGAAACGCTGGGAACGCAGGGGCATCCGCGTTATCTGGGCGCGTGGTCCAAGGTCGAAAAGATGGAACAGACCGGCGAACGCAGCGTGCGGTTTACGTTCAATCAGGACGACCGCGAACTGGCGCTGTTGATGGGGATGCGCCCCATTTTGAAAAAATCCCAATGGGACGGCAAAGATTTCAGCGAATCGGGTCTGGAACCGCCGATTGGGTCGGGCGCCTATGTCATCGACCGCGTGGATGCGGGCCGGTCGATCACGTTCAAACGCAACCCCGATTATTGGGCGAACGACCTGCCGCTGACGCAGGGCTTGTATAATTTCGACACCATCCGTTACGATTATTTCGGTGACGCAAACGCCATGTTCGAGGCGTTCAAAGCGGGCGAAGTCACCATGTGGCGCGAACTCTCGGCGCAGAAATGGGACACCGAATATAATTTCCCGCTGATGACGCAGGGAAAAATCGTCAAAGATGAAATCACCCATGAACGCCCGTCTGGCATTGTCGGGCTGGTCATGAACACCCGCAACCCGATCTTTGACGATTGGCGGGTGCGTCAGGCGATGATCGAAATGTTCAATTTCCAATTCATCAACCAGACCCTGAACGCCGGGAAGGATCCGCGGATTACGTCGTATTTTTCGAACTCGGTTCTGGGGATGACGGAAGGCCCGGCGACGGGGCGCGTGGCGGAATTGCTGGAACCCTTTGCCGCCGATCTGGCCCCCGGCACCATCGAAGGTTACGCCCTGCCCGCCGGCAGCGACCGCGCCAATGACCGCGCCGCGACCCGCACCGCATTGGACCTGATGGAACAGGCCGGTTGGACCGTGCAGGACGGGCAGATGAAAAACGCCGAAGGCCAGCCCTTTGCGTTTGAGATTTTGCTGAACCAATCCGGCACCGCCATGCGGACCAGTTCGGAAACCCAGCAAATCGTCAATATCTATACCGAGGCGCTGCGTCCCTTGGGCATCACGCCGAAAATCACCCTGCTGGATTCCGCGCAATATGTGGAACGCACGAACAATTATCAGTTCGACATGACGTGGTATGAACGCGGGTTGTCGCTGTCTCCGGGCAACGAACAGCGTCTGTATTGGGGTGCTGAGGGCGTCGAAGCCCCCGGCACGCGCAACTGGATGGGCATGAACAGCCCCGCCGCCGAGGCGATGATCACCGAAATGGTTTCCGCCACATCGGCCGAGGATTTCACCGCCGCCACGCAGGCACTGGACCGCATCCTGACCGCTGGTCGCTATGTGATTCCGGTCAGTTTTTCGCCCGTGTCGCGTCTGGCCCATGCCTCTGACCTGCATTTCCCCGAAAAAACGCCGATCTATGGCGATTGGCCCGGATTTATGCCGGAAACCTGGTGGCAGGAGGCGAACTGATGCGGGTTTTCTGTGTTATGGTTGTGGTCGGCATGACGCTGGCCGGGTGCAACACCGTTGCCGGTATGGGTGAAGATATTTCCGGGGCCGCGCGCTGGGTTCAGGGCGTTCTTCCCGGTGGGGGGTATTGATGAAGTGGCATCACGTTCAGGAAAACTGGTCGGCCTTCTACGAAGCGATCAGCGACAAATGGCCCGAGGTGGACGAATCCGATCTGGATGAAATCGACGGCGATCAGCGCGGCTTTATCGCCTATCTGGCCGAGGTCACGGGCATGGAGACCGACGAAGTGCGCGAAGAAATCCGCGAATGGCTGGTCGGTGAAATCCCGTCGGATGTGGTCATGGACCCAACCCATGACAACCATTCTATTGCGCTCAGTTCCAAATTTGTGGGCGAAGGCGAAGATGAATATGCCGATGACGCGCGGTTCGGTGACGACTGACGCTTGACCCACAGCGCGACTGCTGAAAAATGCCCGCCTGAACCGGCGGGCATTTGACCATGAACCAAACAACCAAAATCGCGATGGGCAGCATTGCCGTTGGCCTGATCGTGCTGGCGCTGAAAACGCTGGCATGGTGGCTGACGGGATCGGTTGCGCTGTTGTCGGACGCCTTGGAAAGCACGGTGAATGTCGCAACCGCGATTGCCGCCTTGGTCGCGATTCGTGTGGCGCAGCGTCCGGCGGACCAGACGCACCCCTATGGCCACCACAAGGCTGAATTTATGGCCGCCGTGCTGGAGGGCGTGATGATCATCATCGCCGCCCTGCTGATTCTGCGCGAAGCGTGGGGCGCGTTCCAAAACCCCCGCATGATCGACGAACCGGGCCTGGGTCTGGCGATCAATGCCGCGGCGGGCGTGCTGAACGGGGTCTGGTGTTGGGTGCTGCTGCGTCAGGGGCGGCGGCTGCGATCACCCGCTTTGGTCGCGGATGGCAAACATCTGTTCACCGATGTGGTGTCGTCCGCCGGGGTGCTGATCGGGGTGACGCTGGCCGTTCTGACCGGCTGGGCCGTGCTGGATCCGCTGCTGGCGATGCTGGTGGGCGTCAACATTTTGTGGTCGGGCTGGCGCGTGATGTCGTCGTCGCTGTCCGGTCTGCTGGATGAGGCCGTGCCGGACGACACCCTGACCACGATTCGCACCATCATTTCCGACAAAGCCACCGGCGCGATCGAGGCGCATGACCTGCGCACCCGCCACGCGGGCGCGGTGACATTCATCGACTTTCATCTGGTGGTGGACGGGCAAACCACGGTCGATCAGGCGCATGACATTTGCGACCGGATCGAAACCGCGCTGAAATCCGAATTGCCCGACGCGCAGATCACCATTCACGTTGAACCGGAACACAAGGCGAAACATTCCGGCGTGCTGGTGATTTAGGCCGCCAGCCGCACCCAAACCGGGACGTGATCGCTGGGTTTTTCGCCCGCGCGGGTGTCTCGATCAACGCCGGTATCCGTCATCAAATCCGCTGCCTGCGGGGACAACAGCAGATGGTCGATGCGGATGCCGTCATCTCGGTTCCACGCACCGGCCTGATAATCCCAGAACGTAAACGGCCCGCGCGTGGCCCATGGATCGCGGATGCGCACCGCGTCAGTCCAGCCCTGATTCATGATCGCGCGAAAGGCCGCGCGGCTTTCGGGACGGAACAGCGCGTCATCGGTCCAGTTCTGCGGATTGGCGGCGTCGCGCGGTTCGGGGATGATGTTGTAATCGCCCAGCATCACGACCGGCATTTCGCTGACCAGCAATTCCGCCGCGCGCGCCCGCAACCGCTCCATCCATGCCAGTTTGTAATCATATTTCGGCCCCGGCGCGGGGTTGCCGTTGGGCAGATACAGCCCCGCAATCCGCACGGCCTGATCGCCGATCACGGTTGCCTCAATATACCGCGCCTGTTCGTCGCTGTCGTCACCGGGCAGGCCGCGGGTCACATCCTCAAGCGGCAGGCGGGACAGAATGGCGACGCCGTTAAACCCCTTTTGCCCATGGGTTTCGACCGTCCAGCCCAGATCCTGAAAATGATCGCGGGGAAAACCTTCGTCCACGGATTTGATTTCTTGCAGCACCACGACATCAGCATCGGTCGCCGCCAGCCAATCGGTTAACGCACCAATCCGCGCCTTAACGCCGTTGATGTTGAAACTGGCAATCTTCATGACGCCCCCTAAATCGAAAAGCTGGTGCCGCAGCCGCAACTGCTGCTGGCATTGGGGTTGTCGATAACGAACCGCGCGCCGATCAATTCGTCGCTGAAATCAATGACCGCACCCGACAGAAACGGCAGAGAAACCGGGTCCACGACCACCACCTGCCCGCCATCCGCGATCACCAGATCGTCGGATTCCGCCCGGTCCAGCCGGATGTCATATTGAAACCCCGAACAGCCGCCGCCCGCCACAGCCACGCGCAAGGGCTGCGGATCGCGACCGTGGTTGATTTCAGCCAGACGGGCAAAGGCGCGTTCGGTCACTTTGGGCGGCAGGTTCATGGGGCGTTCCCGTTTTCGTTCGTCAGCCCAGAATATAGGCTTGCCGCGCATCACCCGCAAGGAAGGCCCGCCCCCGTGACCGCTTTCGCGCCCTATGCCTGCCAGCCGGCCGCCAGCCGTGGGCGGCTGTATCCCGAAAACCTGTCCACCTTTCGCAGCCCGTGGCAGCGTGACCGCGACCGCATCATTCATTCATCGGCGTTTCGCCGCCTGAAGCACAAAACGCAGGTCTTTGTCGAACACGAAGGCGACGCCTATCGCGGCGATTATTTCCGCACCCGCCTGACCCACACGATCGAGGTGGCCCAAGTCGCCCGCACCATTGCCGGGGCGCTGAAGCTGAACACCGATCTGGCCGAAACCGTGGCACTGGCGCATGATCTGGGCCATCCGCCCTTTGGTCACACGGGCGAAGACGCGCTTTCCGTGCTGATGGCCCCGTTCGGCGGGTTTGACCATAACGCGCAGGCGCTGCGGATCGTCACGCGTCTGGAACGGCATTACGCCAATTTCGACGGGCTGAACCTGACATGGGAATCGCTGGAAGGGATTGCGAAACATAACGGCCCGGTGACGGGCGATCTGCCCTATGCCTTGGCGCAGGTGAATGACGCCTGGGATCTGGACCTGCACACCCATGCGAGCGCCGAAGCCCAAGTCGCCGCCGTGGCCGATGACGTGGCCTATAACCATCATGATTTGCATGACGGTCTGCGCGCGGGGCTGTTCACCGAATCCGATCTGGCGGAATTGCCCGTCATCGGTCCCGCCTTTGCGCAGGTGGATGCGCTGCATCCCGGACTGGACCCCACCCGCCGCCGGTATGAGGCCCTGCGTCGCGTCTTTGGCGTCATGGTCGAGGATCTGATCGCCGTCGCCCAAAACCGCCTGACCGCGCTGCAACCCAAATCGGTCGATGACATCCGCGCCATGGACGGCCCCGTCATCCGCTTTTCCAAGCCGCTGTATCAGAACATCAAGGCGATCAAGTCATTCCTGTTCACGCGGATGTATCGCGCGCCGTCCGTCGTGGTGGAACGCGAAAAGGTCACGCGGATGCTGAACGATCTGTTCCCGCTGTATCTGTCGGACCCGTCCGCCATGCCCGCGCATTGGCACGAACAGGCGCTGACCCTGAATGACGAAACCGCCCGCGCGCGGCAGGTGCTGGATTACGTCGCAGGCATGACCGACCGCTATGCCATGGCCGAACATCAACGATTGTTCGGATGATCCTTGCGGAACCGTCACATCGTTCTTACGTTGATTGTGCAGGATTAGGAACGCGCGAACATAACCCCCAGCCAGGAGGATACCATGTTCCACCCCGCCCGCCTCGCCGCCATGATGGCCCTGATCGCCGTGCCAGCCGCCGCGCAGGATCTGACGTGGCGCGACGACATCGAACCGATGATCCGCACCCAATGCGCCACCTGCCACAGCGCGGACAAACCGAATTACCGTGAATGGCGCCTGTTGGGCGACGACGAACGCCGCAAAGTCGCCAGCCGCATGGATGATTACACGCATTTCATGGAATATGTAATCTGGCCCGCGACCGGCGCGCAGCAGCGCCGCTTGGATGACGGCACCAACCGCGCCGATGGCCAGCCCGGCAATATGTATATGTATCTGGGCCGCGACGAAGAACAGCGTCAGGCCAATCTGCAAATGCTGAAAGATTGGCTGGGCGAAGGCGCGTGGAACCTGAACCGCTGGGGCGAACGCGACGGCGTGCCGGGGATCACCAAAGAACAACTGGACGCCGTAAAGGCACCCTATTAACCAATCGCGGCCCCGGTGGATGCTGGGGCCGCTTCGAAAAACGCGCGCGCCTGCGGCTCCAGCCACGCCCACAGCTCCGGCGCGCCGCGTTCGATTTTGGCCGCCACGCGCGATTGCAACTGATCCCATGTGACATTGTAATCGCCCCACGTCCCGCCGCCCGCGCAGATATTCAGCCAAACAGGTTGCGCACGGTCCAGCGATTTGGCGAACACCGCGTCGGGTGAAACATTCGCCCCGAACTCGTCCCAGATGGCGCGGAACGCCGCCCCCTGCCCCGCAGACAACAGCCCGAACAACCGATCCGCCGCCGCCTGTTCGGCAGCGATCTGCGCCGCGCCGCTATGGCTTGATCCGTCGCCCGCATGAATGGGAATATCGCCGGTGTCCACCTCGACCAGATCATGCAGAATCAACATCCGCACCGCACGGGCCGAGCCACCCAAAATCAGCGCCCATAACGCGACATGCCAGCTGTGTTCGGCGCTGTTTTCCCGCCGCCCGGAATGAATACGGGTGGCGCGCAACACCGATTTCAACCGATCCGCCTGCGCCAGAAAATCCAACCGCCGCCCGAAATCGCCGCCAACCACGCCGCCCGCCAGCAACTGATCCGCCGCCGCCATGGCATCGGGCCATTCCTGACGCAGCCGAGCTGCCCGACCAAAGGCCATGTTATCGCGCACGATCTGCACATGATCGGGGCGCGGCTGATCCGCCAGCAACACCTGAAACATCGGCTGGACGTGATCCAACCGCTTGGCCATGCGGGCATCCGCGCTAACGCCCGCTTCAAATTCGCGCCACAGATCCAGCATCGCCGCACCGCCCGGCCACAAACCAAACAGCCGTTCGGCGGCCGCCTGTTCCGCCGCCGCCACCCCCGCCCCAACAGGCAAATGAATCGGATGGTCGCCAACGTCGATTTCAACCAGATCATGCAGCAACAGCATGGCAATCGCACGATCCGACGCACCAAACACCATTCCGAACAGCGCCACATGCCAACTATGTTCGGCACTGTTTTCCGCCCGCGTCCCGTCCATCAGAACATTGGCGCGATCCACCGATTTCAGCCGATCCGCCTGCGTCAGAAAGGCAAATGCGCCGTTAAAATCCATTCCGCGGGCTTCTTCTGTGCATAAATACTCATGACGACCGCGCGCCTTGGGAACGCGGTCGCGGATTCAGCGCGTGTTTTCGGTCAGGCGACGGCGGACATAGCTCTGCACCAGATTGATCATCGGCGCCATATGCACCTCATCATCGCGGAAAAAGTGGTCAGCGCCCTCGATTTCCTCATGCGTGATGGTGATGCCCTTTTGTTCGCGCAATTTGCCAACCAGCGTATGCGTGTCCTTGGGCGGAGCCACACGGTCAGCCGTGCCGTTCACGATCAACCCCGACGACGGGCAAGGGGCCAAAAAGCTGAAATCATACATATTCGCGGGCGGGGCCACGCTGATAAAACCGGTGATTTCAGGCCGACGCATCAGCAATTGCATCCCGATCCACGCGCCGAAACTGAACCCCGCGACCCAGCAATGTTTGCTGTTGGGATTCATCGCCTGCAAATAATCCAGTGCCGCCGCCGCGTCGGACAATTCGCCAATCCCCTGATCAAATTCGCCCTGCGACCGGCCCACACCACGGAAATTGAACCGCATCACGGTAAAACCCATTTTGTGGAACGCGTAATGCAGGTTATAGACCACACGGTTGTTCATCGTCCCGCCAAATTGCGGATGCGGGTGCAGCACAATGGCCAGCGGCGCGTCGGGCTTACCGGGCTGGGGGTGGTAACGGCCTTCCAGACGGCCTTCGGGTCCGGGGAAAATCAGCTCTGGCATGGGCTTCCTTTGCGGGCTTTTTTAGGGTTTCTTGACGCAAGATCGCGCAGCTTTTAGATGGGCAGCCACAGGACCGGACACAAGACACATGCCAGTCTGGCATAGCGCGCCATTCGGTCAGCCGTCAATCCGCAGCACCGACCAGAACGGGGGATAATGCGATGAAATTATCAACAAAAGGCCGTTATGCCATTATCGCCTTGGTCGATCTGGCCATTGCCAAGGGCGATGATCTGACATCGCTGGCCGAGATTTCCACACGTCAGGATATTTCCCTGCCCTATCTGGAACAGCTGTTCGTGCGCCTGCGCCGTGCGGGGCTGGTGACGTCGGTGCGCGGTCCCGGCGGCGGCTATCGTCTGGCGCGCGCCCCGGAAACGATCCGCGTGTCTGAAATTCTGGGGGCTGTGGACGAAACCGTCAGCGCCCTGCATGTCGGCGCGGGCGCGTCGGGCGGCGTCTGCGGGTCGCGGGCGCAAACCCTGTCAAACCGGCTGTGGGAAAGCCTGTCGGCGCATGTCTATGTGTTTTTGCACAACACCACGCTGGCCGATATTGCGCAGAACCAGATGCTGCCCTGCCCGGCTTTGCCGCAGATTTTGAATGTGGTGGATGATTAAAGAAGTGGGGGGCGGATCAACCGCCCCCCTTATTCGTTACAGGATGAAATCATCCGCCGTCAGCGACGCGATATTGGCAACCAGAATCTCCATATCGGCCCGGGCGTCGCCATCGTAATCAACGCGAACAACCAGATTCTTGCCGGATTTGATCGTCCAGACTGAATTCGCCTGCGCGCCCGTGTCGCTGAAGTTGAATTCCTGAATCCCGTCCCGGTTGATGTTGTTGGCGTCAATCGCCGACAGGTCGATCACGTCAATCCCCGACACAAAGTCATGGATCACGTCGCGATTGCCCAAGCCCAAACCGCTGTCGCGAATATGGTTGAACACGAACACGTCGCGGTCCTGATCTTGACCGCCATACATCACGTCAAGGCCCGCCCCGCCGATCAGCACATCGGCACCGGTGCCGCCATACAGCGAGTCATTGCCGGCATCACCTTGCAGCGTGTCGTTGCCCACGCCACCATACAGCGCGTCATCATCGGCACCACCACGCAAGCTGTCATTACCCCGCCCGCCGAACAGCCGGTCATTGCCTTGGCCGCCGAACAGAACGTCGTTACCATCTTCACCCATCAGGCGGTCATCGCCGTCCTGACCATACAAGGTATCGTTGCCCGCGCCGCCGTAGAGCGAATCATTGCCATTGCCGCCGCGCAGATCGTCCGCCGCAGCGCCGCCATACAGCGTGTCATTGCCGTTGCCACCATACAGTGTATCGCGGCCATCGCCGCCATAGAGCAGGTCTTCGCCCAAACCACCCGACAGGTAGTCGTCGCCATTGCCGCCATACAGAGTGTCGTCGTCCACACCGCCATACAGGCTGTCATTGCCCGCGCCGCCATAGAGCAGGTCGTGACCCTGACCGCCGCGCAGGTCATCATCGCCAGCGTTGCCATACAGCGTATCGTGACCCTGATTGCCGAACAGACGGTCATTGCCCGACCCACCGGCCAGATAATCATCGCCCTTACCGCCGAACAGGCGGTCGTCGCCGCTGCCGCCGAACAGGCGGTCATTGCCGTCCTCCCCTTCGAGGAAGTCGTCGCCCGCGCCGCCATACAGGACGTCATTGCCTTCGCCGCCGTTCAGATAATCGTCGCCAGCATTGCCATACAGCGTATCGTTATCTTCATAACCGAACAGGCGGTCATTGCCTTCGCCGCCCGACAGATAATCGTTGCCCCAGCCGCCGAACAGCGTGTCGTTGCCGGTGCCGCCATACATCAGGTCATTGCCGTGGCCGCCATACAGCATATCAGCGGCACTGCCGCCATAGAGGGTATCATTGCCCTGGCCGCCGAACAGCGTGTCGCGGCCTTGGTCGCCATGCAGAACGTCATTGCCTTCGTCGCCGTGCAGCGTGTCGTCGCCGGTGCCGCCATACAGCAGGTCATCGCCCAAGCCGCCGCGCAGGTAATCGTTGCCCGATCCGCCTTCCAGCGTGTCGCGGCCTGCAAAGCCGAACAGGCGGTCATCACCGGCCCCGCCCGACAGGAAATCGTCGCCGTCAATACCGCCATACAGCGTATCATTGCCCGCGCCGCCGAACAGGCGATCATCGCCTTCGCCGCCATTCAGCACATCATCGCCGTTGCCACCATAGAGCGTGTCATCGCCAAAGCCGCCCTCGATGGTGTCATTGCCGTCACCGCCATAGATCACGTCATCGCCGCCGCGGCCGAACAATTCGTCCGGCCCGCCATAGCCATAAATGGTATCGTTGCCTTCGCCACCAGCCAGCGTATCGCCATAGATGATGACTTCGCCATCCGGCCCTTCGTCCACGCCATCCGTGCCGAAAATCCGGTCATCGCCGCGCATGATCGCGAAAAATTGGTCTTCGGGCTTTTGCGTCAACAATTCGTTGTATTCAGCCACCAACAGGTCCAGATCACGCAGGGCAAAGTAAACATCGCCCTTTTTCAGCGTGCCGTAATCCCAAGGCGCAGTTGTCGACATCGCGGTGATGACGCCGCTGGTCAGCCCCTCAAGCTTACCGTCTTTCGCGCGCCAGGTCAGATTGCGACCGTCAATGATCAGCGTGCTGTTCCAATCGGGATCGTCTTCATCTTCCAACTGCAGAACGATTTTCGATGACGTTGCCGACAGAATTTTGTGACGTTCGACGCCAAAATTCGGCAGGAAACCGGCATCGGGACCGGTTTCACCGGCATACATGTCGTGATACCAGTCAATCGGGCCGCTGCCACGATACACCCAAACTTCAGCCATAGCCTGATCTCCTTCGCCGTCTAACCCGCAATTGGTGGAATTTTCCCATAACCACGGTTCTACGTAGGAAACAACCTATTTTTCTGCACAGTTTTTCGTTATCTGCCGCTGTTGCGCAAATGCTGCGACGGGGCATTACCCAAACACCTGCGCGGCCAGAGGCACCCCCGCCGCGCCCAGCGCCCCACCCGCAGGCCCCAGAACGGATGCCCGCAGCGGCGGGATCGTCAGCCGCCGGGACGGGCCGGGCAAGGGTTCGGACAGCGCCGCCGCGACCAGTGCCGTGTTCACCGGGCCAGGCAGACGCCCCCCCACCACAATCACCGTCGGGTCGATCAAGCCGGTGACGACGCGCGCGGCCTGCCCCAACTGACGCCCCGCGCGGTTGATCCAGCCGCTCAGAATCGCGCGCCCTGCGGTCGTCAGGTCGCGCAGCGCGTCAAAATCGGCAATCGACTGCCCGCCATCCTGCAAGACCTGCATCAGATCCTGCCCGGTCGGGCGCGGCGTGCCATAGGGAAACAGCACCCCCGGCAAACAGGCATTGCCATGCGCGCCTCGGAACGGGCGCCCGTCGATGACCGCGCCGCCGCCTAAGCCGTGGCCAATATGGATCAGAAACAGCGACGCGCCATCGTCAGACTGATAGCCCCACAGATATTCCCCCAAAGCCGCCGCCGCGCCGTCATTTTCCATAAACACCGGCACGTCAAAGGCATCGCTGAACGCCTGCATCGCGCGGTCATCGTCGAAATCAAGGAAAAACTCATGCGCGCGGATCAGCGTGCTGAAGGTGCCGAAATTGCCGGGAATCGCGCAACCGACGCCACAAAAACGATGGCGCGGGACGTTGTGGCGGTCCAGCAGAGCGGACAGCGCCTCTGCGGCGCAGTCGGCCACGGCGCGGGCGTTGCGGCCTTCAATATTCAGGGATTGGCGCGCAAGCGTTTGCCCCGTCAGGTCGATCACCACCATATCCATGCGCGACAGGGAAAAGCTGATCCCGGCGGCAAACACGCTGCCCGCGCGCAGCGATAACAGGCGTTTGGGCTGGCCCTGCCGGCCCTGATGTTCGACCTGCTCGTCGAAAATGCCCATATCAATCAGCCCGCCAACCAGCCGCGTAACCGAAGCGCCGGTCAAACCGGCCCCTGCCGCCAGATCCACCCGCGCCACGCCACCCCCGCGCCGCACCAGTTCGATCAACTGGCGTTCGCTGGCCGATAGCGGCCGTAGGGGGGGCAACACATCATGGTCCATCCCTGCCAGATGGCAGGTCACGCGCCGCCACGCAACTGATTTTGCGGGTCACCAGATCGGGTCACTAAATTAAATTACAAAATGTAATTAATCTGTCGTAAACCACCGTTATGCTGATGGCAGAATCATCACAAAGGGGGTTCCCATGCTTCGGACTGTTTCTTTCGCCGCCGCCGCGCTGTGCTTTGCGCTGCCTGCTCTTGCCGCGCCTCTGGTCATCTATTCGCCGCAGGGGGGCGACCGGGGCCAGTGGATTGCCGATCAGGCGCGCGCCGCGGGCCATGACGTGTCGATCCTGAACGCGGGCGGGGGCGAATTGTTCGACCGCCTGCTGGCCGAACGCAACAACCCGCAGGCCGATATCGTCATGGGTCTGGTGGACGGGTCCATGGCCCTGCTGAAGAAAGAAGGGCTGTTTGCCGCCTACAGCCCCGCTTGGGCCGCCGATCTGCCCGAACAGTTCAACGATCCCGACGCCATGGTGCATAAATTCTGGCAAACGCCGATCGTGATTTCCTATAACAGCGACGCGTTGTCGGCGGATGACGCGCCGAAAAGCTGGCTGGATCTGGCCAAGCCCGAATATCAGGGCAAATACACCATCGGCGATCTGGCGTGGCAGACAACGCGCGTGTATCTGGCCGGGATGCTGGTGCGCTTTGCCGATGAAAACGGCACGATCAGCGACGAAGGCTGGCAGTTCATGCGCGACTTTTTCGCCAATGGCGTTGAAATCCGCGACGACGAAGGCAAAACGCAGGCCTTCCGCAACGAAGGCGCGGTCATTGACCTGAACTGGATGGGCGGCGCGTTCCGTCACGCGGCGGCCATGGACTACACCCCCGTTATCGTGGACACCGAAGGCGGCACGCCCGTGATCGCCGAAGGCATCGCGATCATGGCCGGCAGCAAACAACAGGACGCCGCGCAGGCTTTTGTTGATTGGTGGGGGTCCGAAGAAACGATGACAGCCTATGCCAACCAGTTTAACCAAATCCCCGCTTTGCCCGCAGCCCTTGCCGCATCTCCGGCCGAGGTTCAGGCGCAGGCGAACATGGTCCATCCGCAGCCGATCGACTGGGACATTGTGGCCCCGCAACTGGATGGCTGGTTGCAGACGATTGAACTCGACATCCGCTAACGACAGCGCGGGGCCGCACTGGCCCCGCCTTTCTGCATCCTAAGGGGGGCGTTATGGAACCTGTTCTGATTATCAACGATCTGGCCATCGGCTATGGCGATAAAATCGTGGTCAACGACTTTAACCTGTCGGTGCGCCCCGGCGAGTTTATCAGCCTGCTTGGCCCGTCGGGCTGCGGCAAAACCACGGTTTTGCGCACGATTGCCGGGTTTCAGCCCGCCTTGGGCGGTCGCATCCTGCTTGAGGGGCGCGACATCACCGCCCTGCCCCCCGAACGGCGCGATGTGGGGATTGTGTTTCAGAACTATGCCCTGTTCCCGACGATGACCGCCTATGAAAACATCGCCTTTGGGATGCGCGTGGCCCGCCGTCCCAAAGCCGAAATCGACGCCCGCGTGCGTCAGATTGCCGAAACATCGGGCATTGCCGCGCATCTGGACAAACGCCCCGCGGAAATGTCGGGCGGCCAGCAACAGCGCGTGGCGATTGCGCGTGCCTTGGTCATGGGGTCGCGGGTGCTGCTGTTTGATGAACCGCTGTCCAATCTGGACGCCCGCGTCCGCATCACCATGCGGCGCGAGATCAAACGGATGCAGGCCGATTTTGGCTTTACCGCGATTTTCGTGACCCATGATCAGGACGAAGCCCTGTCCATGTCGGACCGCATTGTGGTGCTGAATGGCGGGCGGATTGAACAGCTGGCCGATGGGCAGACGCTCTATGCGGAACCGGCATCGGCCTTTATCTGCGAATTTATCGGCAATGCGAATGAATTGCCGCCCGCACTGGCGGAACGTCTGACCGGTCATCGACATGGCCGCGTCTTTGTGCGGCACGAAGACGTGATCCTGTCCGAACCCCGCGCCGATGACCCCGCCCCGGCCGAGGTCACGCATGTGGAATTTCTGGGCGGTTACAGCCGGATTGAATGTGACATGCCGGGCGGTCGTCTGGCGGCGGTGCGACATGGCGGCGCGGTGCCTCAGGTGGGCGACCGCGTATCGGTCAGCCTGCGCGACAGCGGCGTGCATGTCTTTGCGGGGGATGACGCATGACCCGCAACATCACATTTGAACGCGCCGGGTTCTGGCTGGGCTGCGCAGTCACCGTCTGGGTGCTGATCGCGTTCATCATCATGCCGCTGTTCGGATCGCTTTATGCCGCGTTTTTCCGGGGCGGCGAATTTGCCATCGGCCAGATCGCCAGCGACCTTGCCGGGTCCAACCGAGTGCGCACAGCGATGTGGAACACGGTCTGGATGACCGCCATCACCGCCGTGACCGTCACCATCGTGGGCGTGTTTCAGGTCGCCGTGCTGGAATATTTCCATGTCCGGGGGCGCAGCATCCTGAAGATCGGCTTTGCCGTGCCGCTGGTCTTTGGCGGCGTGATCGCGGCGTCGGGGTATAACTTTACCTATGGGCCGGGGGGCGCGCTGACCGCATTCACATTGCGGCTGATCCCGGGGATGGACCCGAAATGGTTTCACGGCTGGTTCGGGGTGCTGTATGCGCACACCTTTTTGATGACCAGCTTCTATTTCCTGTTCCTGCGCGCCGCGATGCGCCGGGTGGATTATTCCATCATCGAGGCCGCCCGGTCCATGGGCGCATCCGAAACCACCATCCTGCGCCGGGTCGTTCTGCCCGTGCTGATGCCCACGCTGCTGGCGGTGATCTTGCTGACGGTTTACACCGCCATCGGGTCCTTTGCCGCGCCGCAAATCTTGGGCGGGCGGGATTTTTACATGATCTCGCAGGTGATTTTGACGCTGAACAGCCTGCGGCGTCAGGATATGGCGGCGGCCTTGGCGTTGCTGTTGGGCGTCGTGGTGATGGTGCTGATTTTGGCGGCGCAATATTACGAATCCCGCGGCGCACGGGCCGGAGGCGCAAAAACCCCCGTCCCCATCCGCCTGCGCCGGGTGCAAAACCCGGTGGCGAATATCGCGCTGCACGGCGTGGCATGGGTGATGTGGCTGATCTATGTCGTGCCGGTGGCCTTGGTCGTGCTGTTTTCCTTTGGCCCCGCCGCCGATATTGGCATCCATCCCCTGCCCACGCGGCTGACGCTGGAAAATTACATCCGCGTGTTCAGCGAAGGGTCGGCCTTTGCCCCGTTTTTCAATTCCATGCGCATGGGGCTGATCGCCGTGGCCGCCGGTCTGGCGCTGACCCTGTTCGCGGTGCCTGTGATGCTGCGGCATCGCAACTGGTTTACGCGGGGCTTGGATATTGCGTTTTTCCTGCCTTGGGTGGTGCCGTCGATCCTGTTGGCGGTCGGTTTGATCGCGGTCTTTGATCGACCCAATCTGTTGGTGTTCAATCAGGTGCTGCTGGGGGGCTTTTGGATTTTGCCCATCGGTTACATGGTCGTGATCCTGCCGCTGATGGTGCGGTTTCTGCGCGCGTCCTTTGCCGGCATCGACCCGGCGTATGACGAGGCCGCGCGCTCGATGGGTGCATCCGCCCTGTATCGGTTCCGCCGCATCACCTTTCCGCTGGTCGCGCCCACGGCGGTTCTGGTCGCGGGGATGACCTTTAACGATCTGATGACGGAATATCCGCTGTCGGCCTTTTTGTATAACGTCAACAACCGGCCTCTGCCGATTGCGATTGTCGATAATTCAGTCGTGCCGGACCCGCAGCAAAAGGCGCTGAATCTGGTCTATGTCACGCTGATCATGGGCTTTTCGCTGGCGGTGATCATGCTGGCCGAACGGCTGGGCATGGGCAAAGGCCCCGAAACCAACGCAATGTAAGGAACACTTATGGACAGCTGTATCACCGTCTGGCACTGGCCCGATCATGACCGTTGGTATGACGAAGGTGTGCGCCAATCCCTGCGCATGATCCGCGATGCCGGGTTTACGCATATCAACTGGAACCCCGACGCCGGCAGTTCCTATATCTATGCGCCGTCGGAAATCGCCTTTATCCGCGATCTGGTGGCCGAGAGCGGCCTGCGCACCCATTCCGTTCACGCCAGCAATGGCCGCAACCGCCTGACCGAAATGTCGGGCGGGGCCGAGACCCGCAAAGATATCCTGTCGCCCCATGACTGGCAGCGTCAGGCGGGCGTGGATCTGATCCGCAACCGTCTGGATCTGGCCGCAGCACTTGGTTCGCCCGATGTGGTGCTGCATATCGACATCAGCGACGACACCTTTTCGACGCCCGACCGGGCGACAGCGTTCCTGACGCCGCTGTTTGCGTCGCTGGATGATCTGCGCGACGACTGCCTGCGGCTGAGCGTGCGCATTGCCGTGGAAACGCTGTTCATCGCGGGGGCGGATGCGTGGCTGGACCTGTATGCCGCGCTGTTTGATCGTTACCCGGCCGATATGGTGGGCATGTGCTTTGACGCAGGCCATTGGGAACTGGTCGAACCCGGCGCGTTAACCGTGCTGAACCGGTTCGGAGACCGCCTGATCGCCACCCATATTCACGACAATTTCGGGGCCAAGGACGACCATCTGTTGCCCTTTGACGGGCGGCTGAACTGGGACGCGATCACGGCGGCGATTGCGGCAACGCCCTATGTCACGCCGCTGAATCTGGAAACGCCGCAGGACCGCTATGCCATGCCGCCCGCCGCGTTTTATCGTCGCGCCCATGCGGCGGCGGTGCGGCTGGAACGGATGATTGCGCAGCATCGGGGGCAGGCGTGAACCGCCCCTTTGACGCGCGGCTGGCACAACTGGCGCAGATCACCGATGCGGTTGGCGCGTTTTGTCTGGCGCATTTCCAGACCGGCGCGCAGGCCGAAACCAAAGGCCCCGCCGATTACGTCAGCGCCGTGGATCGGCAGGCCGAGACCTTGGCCCGCCGCCTGATCTCTGACGCCTACCCCAGCGACGCGATTCTGGGCGAAGAACAAGGCGGCGCCCCATCCCCCGACGCATGGGTGATTGACCCGGTGGATGGGACCGTGAACTTTCTGTCGGGGCTGCCCTATTGGGCGGTGTCGATTGCGGTGTTGCGCGGGGGCCAGCCCGTCATGGGCGCGGTTGCCCTGCCCGCGCTGTCGGTTCTGGCATGGGGCGCGGCGGATGGCCCGCTGCACGTCACCGGCCCGCTGCCCGCGCGCAGCCCCGGCGCGGCCTTGGCATTCGGCACGGGCCGCAACCGCATCTGGCCCGAACCCGACCGCCGCGCCCTGGAACAACAGGCCGAGGCCGAAGGATACCACATCACCAGCCTCGGCAGCTGCGCGGCATCCCTGACCATGGTCGCTTTGGGTCGAATGGCGGGTTATGTCGAACATGGCACGAATATCTGGGATTGCGCGGCGGGCGTGGCGCTGTGCCGCGCGGCGGGAATTGCGGCGCAGATCACACCCCTGTCCTGCGGACGGGTCCGCGTCAGCGCAGGATATATGCCAGACGAAAACGCATTCGGCGGCCATTAGGTTTTTTGGACCTTTGCGGCGGATAAAGACATCCGCATGGGGCCGTTATCGCGCAAATAGCCCGCATATCCGGGCCTTGCCTTTGTTTTTGCGCAAAGTCATAATCCCAAAACCGGACGCAAGCCTATCCTTCGACGTCAACGGCCGCGCGCTGTCCCGATAACAGCGCGCCATGCACCGTCGCAAACATCTGTTTATGTGTCGCTTCGCCGGCAAAAAATACCCGGCCCGAAACAGGGGCAGCCAGATCGTCGCGCGTGGCGGGGCTGGAACCCACAGCATGAAACGAATACCCACCCAAACTATAGGGATCCTGCCCCCAGCGGGTCATTTGAAAATCAATCGGGTCGGGTATATTCTTCCCGAAGATAAGCTTCAGCCGGGCCATGGCACTGGCGACGATTTCAGCGTCATCCCAATCCTCGATCTGGCGCGCAAAGTCACCGGCATTGAAGCCAAGAAAAATGGGTTTTCCCGTCAGCCGCGCCAGATTGAGCCATTGGCTCCATTGCCCATGCTGGGACAGCGGCGGAACATATTCCATCCAGTCTTTTTCCGGCCAGAACTGAACGGGAAAATACAGATAGCATTTATTGAAATGACCCATGCCAAGATTATTAATCGCCGCCAGTTTTCGATCCGGCAAAGCGGGCGTGAACCGGATGGCCCCGCTTTTCAGCACACCCAGCGGCACCGTCACAAGAACGCGGTCGGCAATAAAGCGGCTCTTGCTGGTAAGAATACGGACCTTCGGTGTCGTTGAATCAATTTCATTCACCACATGACCCAATTTCACATTCAGGCCACGCGCCAGATGGTTTATCACCGTCAGATAACCATTGGCGAATGCCGCATCGGCGCCTTGGTATCCCTCCATGCTGTCGAACCAATGGGTTGATATGTCATCTTGGCTGCCCGCATATTCCTGCTCGACCGTGCTGTTGGTAATGAAAGATAAAAGCTCCTGATCGGCGGGGGCGAGATTGGGCCAGTTCACCTGACGTTCGACGGTTTCCCGCACCGGGCGATCAACCGGTTGGTCTTGGCCACGCGCCAAAGCCGCGTGATGCACAGCCTTCAGGGCCGACAGATGCGCGACTCGGGCGGCGCTCATCGGCGTGCCGTTTGCTTCATAAAAAACCACGCTGTTATAGCTGGTCGTCATAAGTTTTGCGCCAGCATCATGGGCAAGCGGAGTAAGTGGATTACCGTCCGTCTCGTGAATCCAGGATGCGCCAAGATCGACAGGCGCATCGGCCCAGGCGTCACTTGTCCAAATGCGGCCGCCCAGCCGGTCGCGGGCCTCCAGCACGATGACCTCATGGCCGCGACCTGCCAATTGCTTGGCGGCGGCCAGCCCAGCCATTCCCGCGCCGACCACGACGACCTTAAGGGGATGATGCGTTTTCCCTGTCCGCCCGCCCCCCGTCGCCGCCGTCGGAACAGCCCTATTCAACACGCTGCGGCGGTGCATGGATGGACCTCCTTCGTTTGGAAGCAGTCATACCATTGTATTGAGGTGGTGGTGAGTCGAAACCGACAGTTCATCACCGGCCTGTGGTCCATCGGGACGCGGGCTTTCCGGGCGGATGGGCTGCGGTCATCGGTCCGTTCTGCGCCACCGTTCGTCATACCGAACAAATCTGTGTTCATCAGCGCCCCAGCGTCGAAGGCAATCCCTTCACCTTTCGACCGCCTGTTGTCATCTCATTCGCATGAGCCAACACACAGTGACTGACGCAACGGTCATCGCTGGACCGAGAAATTGCACAATATGCAAATGCGCCTGCCGGGAAAAGACAACTCAGCCAGAACATCAGCTGTCGCCGGATCAGACGCCAAGCATCTGAATTGCCAAAGTGAATCCAAAACGCAGGCGCGCCCGAGGTCAGCCCGGACGCCCCCGCCCGCATCACCCGTCGCAAATGCGGGCCAGACGCACCGCCGTCAGCCCTGCCCATAGCCGGCGCGAGGGCATGATCAGGACCGTGGGCTGATGGGGGGCGCGGATCTCGACCGTGCCGTCGGTGCCGATCAGGGTGCCTTGGTCCAGACGTTCAAATCCGCGCCAGTCCTCGGCAAAGCGGAAATCATCGGTCTGGATCGTCACGGCCTCGGTCACGTGCAGCACGTCCGCAGCAGGACCGGGTGCGGGCGCGGCGTCGGTCAGCCCGACATGATGCAGGAAACCCGCCACGCAGGTATGGGCCACGGCCTCGGAACTGGCTGCCCAATGCTGGCCGCATTCGACCAGCACGGCGGCGCGTGTGCCGCCATCGCCGCCCAGCCCGCCATAATCGCGCATCCGCATCCCCTGCGCATGGCCGTGGTCGCGCACGATCACCGCCGGATGGCCGATGCCGCGCGCCAAGGCCACGCCGCGATCTTGCCAACCGGCCAGAGCCAGCGCCTCGGTCGGGTGCTGCATCGAATGGATGTCCAGCAGCAGGTCCACCGTATCCAGCCACGGGCGCAACTGGCGCGCGCGGGCCAGTTCCAGCGTCAGCGGACGGTCGGGATCGTCCAGCACATCCGCCGACCAGATGCGGTTCATATCCTCATCCACCCAGCGCGAGGCGTCGGGCTGGTCGGGGTCGAACGCCTCGGCTGCGGCGGTGTTGATAAAGGCCAGCGACAAACGCCCCTGACGCGGGCGAAAATCCTGCGTCAGCAGCCGGTCCAGCGCCAGCGCGCCGCAGGGTTCGTTGCCATGGACCAGCGCGGTGATGGCGGCATGGGGGCCGGGCTGGCCGCTGTCAAAGGTCCAGACATAGGGGATGCCGGTATTGCCCGCCGCATAGGCCGAAATGTCGGGCGGCGTGATTTCGACCGGATAGGGGTTCGGAAGGCCGGTGGCGGAACCTTGGCGCATTACAGACGTCCTTTGATAAAGCGGGCAATCTCGGCGCTCAGCGCGGTAAAGCTGTCGCGGATGTCGGGATAGCCGTCATTGGGCTGGCGGTCGGTTTCGGACATATAGAGACGGCGGTTCACCTCGATCTGGATCGAATGGCGGCCCCGCGCGGGGTGGCCGTGGCGGCGCACCAGCTCCACGCCTTTATAGGGGTCATTGACGGAAACGCTGTAGCCGCGACTGGCCAGCACATCGCGCACCAGCGCCGTCAGCGCGGGGTCGCAGCTGGTGCCGTCGCGGTCACCGATGACGAAATCGGGGCGCGGCGTTCCCTGCGCCTGATTGGACATGGCCGACGCGCGATCCTGCATCGAATGGCAGTCGATGTGCCAGACCTGCCCCCAGCGGTCATGCGCCGCATCGGTCAGCGCCTGCAACGCCGCATGATAGGGGCGGTGACAGCGCGTGATACGGTGATCCAGCGCCTGCGCGGGCAGCGGGCCAGCATACATCGGCGTGCCGTCGGGCGGAACGCGCGTCCAGCACAGCCCGATGCCCAGACGGCTTTTGTCGCCCGGCGCCAGCGTGACCATCGGCGTGCCATCGACGGCGGCGGGGTCCATGTCGGTTTCGGCGCGGTTGGCGTCGATATAGCTGCGCGGGAAATGCGCGTGCAGCAGCACCGCGCCATGATCCAGCGCCCCGCGCCAAAGGTCATGAACATGCGTATCCTCGGCCCAGCGCAGCCGGGTGGGATCGGCGATATGGCCGAAATCATCGGGATAATCGGTGCCGGAATGGGGGCTGTCCAGCACCAGCGGGATGGTCCAGCCGTCGCGGCCCTCGACCGTCAGAACGCCGGGGATATGGTCGGTCATTGAACACCTTTGTCAAGCAAATGGCAGGCAGCGGCGCGCGCGCCGTCATGGATCAGCGCCGGCACTTCGGCCCGGCAGCGCGGCACGGCAAACGGACAACGCGGGTGGAAATGGCAGCCCGGTGGCGGGGCCAGAGGGCTGGGGATTTCGCCCTTGATCGGGGCAAAGCTGCGCGCGCCGCTGTCGATGCGCGGGATTTGTTCGATCAGCGCCTGCGTATAGGGGTGGCGCGGTTCGCGGAACAGATCGCCGGTCGGGGCGATTTCGACCACGCGGCCCAGATACATCACCACCACGCGGTCGGCGATATGTTCGACCACGCCCAGATCGTGGCTGATGAACAGATAGGTCAGGCCAAGCTGCGTGCGCAAATCCTGAAACAGGTTGATGACCTGCGCCTGAATGGACACATCCAGCGCCGCGATGCTTTCATCGCAGATCAGGAATTCGGGCCGGACGGCCAGCGCGCGGGCAATCCCGATGCGCTGACGCTGCCCGCCGCTGAACTGATGCGGATAGCGGCCCGCATAAGACGGGTCCAGCCCGGCCTGCGCCAACAGCCCCGCGACATAATCCGGCATGTCCGCGCGCGTGGTGATGCCGTGGTGAACGGCGGCCTCGCCCACGATATCACGCACGGTCATGCGCGGGTTCAGCGACGACATCGGATCCTGAAAGATCATCTGGATGCGCAGCCGCCGCTGACGCGCGGCGGGGGCATCGGCGCGGGTGATGTCGGTGCCGTCATAGGTGATCCGCCCGCCCGAGGGCGGCAGCAGCCCCGCGACCAGACGGCCCAGCGTGGATTTGCCACAGCCCGATTCACCGACCAGCCCAACGACCTCGCCGCGCGCCACGGTGAAGCTGGCCCCGTCCACGGCGCGCACGCTGCTGGCGCGCAGTTCCGCACCCAGCCGCGCGGCCAGCCGTTCGATCATATCGGGGCGCCGCTCAAAGCGTTTGGTCAGACCCTCGATGGTTAACAGATCGGTCATGCTGCGCCCCCTTGCGTCAGTGGATGGAAACAGCGCAAACGCCGGTCGGGGCCGCGGACCGTCTCGGGCGGCGGGGCTGCGGTGCAGTCGGGCCGGACATGAGCGCAGCGCGGCGCAAAGGCGCAACCCGGCGGCAGGCTGGCCAGCGACGGCGCCATGCCGGGGATTTGCGCCAGCGGCTGACCGCGCCGGTTGTGGCTGGGGATCGAACCGATCAGCCCCGCCGTATAGGGATGGGCGGGCGCGGCCAGAACCGCATCGGTCGGCCCGGCCTCGACCACGCGGCCCGCATACATCACGCACAGCGTCTGAGCGAGACCCGCGACCACCGCCAGATCATGCGTGATCCAGATCATCGCCGTGCCGGTTTCGCGGCCCAGCGCCTGCATTTCGGACAGGATCTGGCTTTGAATGGTGACGTCCAGCGCCGTGGTGGGTTCGTCGGCGATGATCAGCGCCGGGCCGTTCAGCAACGCCGTGGCAATCGCCACACGCTGCCGCATCCCACCGCTGAACTGGTGCGGATAGGCGGTGATCCGTTCGGAGGGCGACGGGATGCCCACCCGCGCCAGCGCATGCACTGCACGGTCGCGGGCGGCGCGGGTGCTGACGCGTTCATGCGCCTGCACGGCCTCGATCATCTGGGTGTCGATGCGCAGCACCGGGTTCAGCGTCATCATCGGATCCTGAAAGATCATCGCAATGTCGCGCCCGCGCATGGCCCGCATCTCGCGCGCGGGCAACTGCACCAGATCACGGCCGCGAAACAGGATCTGGCCGCCGGTGATCTGACCGGGCGGGTCGATCAGCCGCAGAATCGACATACCCGTCACCGATTTGCCCGAGCCGCTTTCGCCGACAAGGCCCAGAACCTGACCTTCTTCGACGGTGAAACCGACCCCATCCACGGCGCGCACAGTGCCGGCCTCGGTCATGAAATGCGTCCGCAGGTCGCGGACCTCCAGAACGCTCATCGTCTTAGCCTCGGGTTCAGAATGTCACGCAGCCGGTCACCGACCAGATTGATGGCCGCCACCACGCCCAACAGGGCCACGCCGGGGAACATGCTCATCCAGTATTGGCCGGACAGCATGTAATCAAAGCCCGTCGCAATCAGCATCCCCAGCGACGGCTGAGTGATCGGCACGCCGACCCCCAGATAAGACAGCGAGGATTCAATCACGATCGTATTGGCGACCTGCACGGTCGAAATCACGATCAGCGGCGGGATGCAGTTCGGCAGCAGATGCCGCAGCAGGATGCGCCATGCCGGCAGGCCCAGCCCGCGGGCGGCGTCGATATATTCCTTGCGCGCCTCGGACAGGGCCGCGCCGCGCACGGTGCGCGCGTAATAGGCCCACTGCACGATGATCAGCGCCAAGATCACCTTATCCACGCCGCTGCCAAAGGCCGCCATCAGCATCAGCGCCACAAGGATCGTCGGAAAGGACAGTTGCAGATCGACAATCCGCATCAGCACCGCATCCACGCGCCCGCCCGCCCAGGCCGACCACACGCCCACCGCCATGCCAATCAGCATCGCCGTCAGGGTCGATGTCACCGCCACGATCAGCGACAGGCGCAGGCCGTAAAGAATGGCCGACCAGATGTCGCGGCCCTGCTTGTCGGTCCCCAGATGATAGGTCAGCGAACCGTCCATGCTGGCCGACCCCGGTGCCAGCACCCCATCCATAAAGTCGATCTGGTTCAGGTCATAGGGGTTCTGCGGCGCCAGTTCCGGCGCAAACAGCGCCAGCACCATGAACAGCACCAGAAAGAACAGCCCGACATAGGACGCAGGCCCCTTGAAATACGCGCCGATCCGGTCGCCCAAGATGCGCCGCCCCGCCGCCACAAGCGCCACCAGCGCGACCAGACGCGCGGGCAACGACGCCCAGCCCGGTGCCAGAAACAGCGCCAGCACGCAGCCCGCCAGCACCAGCGCAATCACCCCGGCCGAGGGCAGATACCCGCCCCACGGCGCGGCCGCACGCGCCACCGGCGCGGTTGTCACCGGCGCGCTCATGCGGCACCTGTGACGCGGACGCGCGGGTCCAGCAGCGTATAGACAATATCAACGATCAGGTTGATGACGATAAAGATCAGCACCGTCATCATCAGATAGGCAACGACCACAGGCCGGTCCAGCTGGCGGATGGAATCAATCAGCAGCTTGCCCATGCCGGGCCATGAAAAGACGCTTTCGGTCACAACGGCAAAGGCGATCATCGAACCCAGCTCCAGCCCCAGCACGGTGACAATGGGGATCATGATGTTCTTCAGCACATGCACGATCAGGATGCGGGTTTCCGACAACCCCTTCGCGCGGGCAAATTTGACGTAATCCTGCGTCAGCGCCTCTTGCGTGCCAGCGCGGGCCAGACGGATGACCAGCGACGCTTTGTAAAGCGCCAGCGTCAGCGCGGGCAGGATCATATGGCGCAGCCCGTCCATGGTGAACACCGACAGACGCAGGCCCAACACCTCGACCGTGTCGCCGCGCCCGGTTGAGGGCAGCCAGCGCAGATGCACCGCAAAGATCAGGATCAGCAGCATCCCCACCCAGAAATTCGGCAGCGAAAAGCCAAAGATCGACCCGGTCATGATCGCCCTGCCCTGCCACCGGTCCGAGGTATAGCCCGCATAAACACCCAGCGGCACACCGATCACGATGGCAAAGATCAGCCCCAGCATCGCCAGCTCCATCGTGGCGGGCATGTAATGCACGATCAGGCGCACCGCGCTTTCGCCATGAACAAAGCTGCGGCCCAGATCGCCTTGCAGCGCGTTGATGACAAAGTTGAAGAACTGCACATAGACCGGCTGATCAAAGCCAAAGCGGATCTTGGCGGCCTCGATCTCGGCGGGGGTGGCGTCGGGGGCAATCAGAATATCGACCGGGTTCCCGACCATATAGATGCCGAAAAAGACGATCACCATCATCGCCGCAACCACAAACAGCGATTGCGCGATCCGGCGTAACAGATAGACCAGCATGTGTCGTCCTGTCGCTAAGGGATAAAGGGGGGCAGCGCCCGCCGGAACGGGCGCCGCGTTCAGATCACGCCGCGCTTAGTCGGCGGGGCGGATGTGATAGGGCAGCGTGTATTGATCCACGCGCGGGGTGTAGTGGATCGTCCCCCGCATCGCCCAGGGCGTCACCTCGAAATGGATCGGCAGGACCGCGTAATCGACCGTCATCGCCTGCGTGGACAGATCGCGCAGCATGGTCTGGCGCGCGTCATCGTCCACCGTGTTCAGCGCCGTGGTCAGGCCCGCGTCGAATTCGGGGTTCGAAAAACGCCCGCCATTCGCACCGCCATAACCGCGCGACGGATCATGCGTCGCCACCAGCGCCTTGAGCGGTGACGACATCTCGCCGGTGCCGGACCCCCAGCCCGCCAGATAGGCCGAGAATTCCAGATTGTTGCGCCGCGAAAAGAACGTCGAGGACGTTGAGGCGTCGATTTCCGTCGCAACCCCCGCGCGGGTCCACATCTGGGCAATCGCTTGGCTTACCTGCGCATCGTTGATGTAACGGTCGTTCGGCGTGGCCAGCGTGATTTTGAACCCGTCAGGATAACCGGCCTCGGCCAGCAATTCACGCGCGCGGGCCGCGTCGGCTGTGGGTGCGGGCATGTCGCCTTCGGCATGGGCGCCGAACATGCCTGCGGGCAGCAATTCGCCCGCCGGGACGGCAACGCCCTGCATGATGCGATCCACAATCGCCTGACGGTCAATTGCCAGCGACAGGGCTTCGCGAACGCGCGCATCTTTCAGCGGGTTGGTATCGGCACCCGAAATCATCGGCGATTGGTCGCGGTCGCTGTCCAGATGGACATAGATCACACGGTTGGAAATGCCCTGCACCACGTCGATGCCATTCGCGGCCTCCAGCCGGGCCAGATCCTGCAAGGGCGGGTTTTCGATCAGATCGACATCGCCCGCCAGCAGCGCAGCGACACGGGGGCCATCAGCAGTCAGCGCGCGGACCGTGACCTTGTCCCACGGCGCAGGCTCGCCCCAGTAATCGGGGTTACGCTCCAGCGTGATGCCTTCGCCGCGGCGATATTGGGTCATCAGGAACGGGCCGGTGCCAATCGCGGCGCTGCCATCGTTGAAATCCTGCGTCGCGGGATAGGTCAGATCGCCGCAGCCTTCGGGCGTGAACTCAATCGCCGCGCCGTCAACGCCGTTCGCCTTGGCCGAAATAATGCCCCAGGTCGCAAATTCGACCGGCAGCAGCGGATAGGGCTGCGCGGTTTTGACGATCAGCGTGTGGGGATCCGGCACCTCGAACCCGGTCGCGGCCTTGGTATAGGTGGTGAACGGCGACGGCGAATCCGGCACATTCGGGATGCGGCAGACCGAATAAATCACGTCATAGGCATCGAAATCCGACCCGTCGCTGAATTTAACACCCTTGCGCAGGTTGAATTTCCAGGTGGTGTCGTCCACCGCTTCCCAGCTTTCGGCCAGACCGGGGCGCAGGGCCTGCGTTTCGTCGGTATCGACCAGCGATTCAAACACGCCACGGCGCAGCTGGTTGTTGGTGCCGATATTGTGGAAATGCGGATCGGCCGAGCTGGGTTCCGCCGCCACCCCGATGCGCAGCTCGGCCCCGGCCGCCGGCATGACCAGCGCCAGCGCCGTAGCGGCCGCCAGCGCAGGGATGCTGAATTGTTTATGCATGTTTTTCCTCCTGTTGGTGCCAGCCGCGCTGACATGATCACCGTAGCGGCTTGGCACCGGCGCGCAATTCAGAATACTATTCATCCAAGCTATAGAATTATTCACAAACCGCATAGGACAGCGCCGATGCCGCGAAACTGGGGCCGCCTGCGCGAATACGAAGTCATCCGCGCCGTGATGGCGACCGGATCAACCGCGGCGGCGGCGCGGCAATTGGGGGTGTCGCAGCCCTCGGTGTCGCGATCCATCGCGCAGCTGGAAGAACGGCGCGGCGTCATGTTGTTCGCGCGGCGCGGCGGACGGCTGCACCCCACGGCCGAAGCGGTGTTGCTGAACACACGGCTCGACAGCCTGTTTGACGCGCTCAGCACGATCGAGGGGCTGGACGATGGCCGATCCGGCCCCGCGACGCTGCGCCTGATCGCGCCGCCCAGCATCACACATGCCTTTTTGCCCGCTCAGATCGCGCGTTTCATCAGCGCCAATCCCGGCCAGCCGGTCAGCCTGCAAACCGCGTCATCGCGCGACATGATCGGCAGGCTTGCGGCCAATGACGCCGATCTGGGCATCACCACGGCGGAACTGACCCATTCCAAGCTGGAACGTGTGCCGTTTTATCAAGCCCTTGCGGTTTGCGTGATGCGCCACGATCACCCGCTGGCCGCGCGCGACCGCATCACGCCTGATGATCTGGACGGCACCGCCATAGTGATGATGGCGCGCGGCCAGATGATCCGCGCCCGGCTGGAACGCATCTTTGCTGGCGCCGACATCAGCCCCCGCCGCGTGGCCGAAGTCACAACCGGCGCCGCCGCCGCCGCTTTGGTGCGCGAGGGGCTGGGCCTGTCGATCCTCTGCCCGTTCCCGATCATCCACCCCAGCGAACGCGTGCTGATCACCCGCCCCTTCGCCCCCGAGATTTTGTATCAAACCAGCTTCCTGATCCCCGCGACCCGCCCCCTGAACGCCCCCGGCCGCGCCTTCATGCGCCAATTCCGCACCGCCGTTGCCGCATGGGGAAAGGCGGCGTTGTGATGGGGGGCGCGGCATCCCACGGTGTGACGCAGGATGGCTTCATGATTTTACGGCAAGCGATACTGCGGCCATCGGTAATTCTGCTGATGGTCGGCGGTTTTTTTCGCAATTCGCAGGATGATTGCGAAAGCATCATTGGACACCGGCGCGGGTTTGCCCCGCCTGTTCACCGAAAAACCACCATCAAAACCGTGCCACACACCCCCACCAGCACCGTGTTCAGGCAGACCAAGCCAAAGCCAAACCGGACCAGTGCCTGTTCTTCGGCCTTGTCGGAACGGGCGAGCCCCAGCACCAAGGCGATGATCGACAAAGACCCCAGCGCGCCATGCCCCGCGCCGCTGTTCTGCATCGCGGCAAGCCACGGCTGACCCTGCGTCGCAAGCGCGGCGACCGATGGCATGAAGATGGCATTGCCGCCCAGGTTCGACCCGGTCACATAGCCCCCAAGCCCTGCAAGTGCCGCACCAGCGGCCCCAGCATAAAGCTGTCAAGGGCAGACAAAAGCGATTGCAGGTTGACGAAGAACCCGCCCTTGAGCAGCGCCTGCGACATCAGGAGGAAGAAAAAAATCGTCGCCAGCGGTTTCTAGACCCGTTTCAGCCACGCGGAACCGAACCCGACCGCGACAGCCCGGCTGTCCTGCCGTGCCAATATCAGCACCAGAACCAGCAGCAGGGCAAGGCCGGGCGAGGCGAGCGGTTTCCATGTGATCGCCGCGCCCTGAACGATCACGGCCTGATCCAGCCCGGTCGCAAGGCCGCCCAGCTTCAGCCCCAAAATGACGCCGAAGAGGGCCAGATAGGGCCATGCCGCCCCCGGCCAGCGAGCTGATGCTTTGCGCGCACGGGCCATCAGAACACCCGCCCCCAGCGTCACGGCTCCGGCACCAACCCCCGCGATCTCGGGGCCGACGATGCGCGACAACGCAAACAGCGCCGCGACAAACACCGCCCATACTGCAATCAGCAAACCCATCGCGCGCAGGCGGAACGCACCGGCAAGGGCAAGCGCGATCAGCCCAAGGCCCCACCGATGACCGTGGCCAGCCCCAGCGTCCCCCATGGCATCACCGCCATGCCAGTCAGCGACATGCGCAAAGCCGCCGGTCGCGGAAACAGGCTGAGGAGCAGCGGCACCGTCGCAATCAGCGACACGCCAAACCCGGTCATGGACTCCAGCAACGGCGCAAGGCCCAGCACGATGAAGGCGACCTGTTGCGCGCGGCTCCACCCCAGATCGCGCACCCAATCGGCCAGCCGCTGATTGATGCCAAGGCGCTCGATCAGAATAACGAAAGCCAGCCCCGGCGCGATGACAAACGCCGTGCTGGCAAACAGAACCAGCGTGTCCAGCAGGGCGGCTTGGGCGATGCCGGACGCCTCGGGCGTGCCAAAACCCATCAGCCACAGCGCGCAGGTCAGCACAACGCCGACCAGCGCCGCCTGCACCGGGGGGCGGCGCAAGATCAGCAAACAGCTAAGCACCGCAAGAATGGGCGAGACCTGAATAAGGGCGAGCATGATGGTTATCTTTGTCTGACCTTGGGCTGGTTAAGTGGTTGGGGTGAAGACGTGGCCGATTTCAGGATGGCGCGGGCCGTCATCCCCGCAGCGCCGGTTGGGGCGGCCTATGGATGGCCAGCCGAGCTTCGGCGCAAGCGGCATCAGAAACTCGGCCAAGGCCCGGCAGATCAAGACGACCTGACAAATCCGACGAACCGGTCGAGAAAAGCCCGCGCGCCGGGCGGAGGTTCGGCATACGCAGCAATCGCCATGACATCGGCATGGCCGAGCCGCGCGTCTTTGAGCACGGCGATCCGCCCGGCCATCAACTTGGCACAATCCGGCTCGTCGCGGGCCGTTCTGGTCAGAGCCACAAGCCCGGTCGCCCGCATCCGTTTCTGTCAGATTTCGGGCAACAGAACGCCTTTCACATGAAGGAAGGCCATCTTCATGCCGCGATCTTAGTGCCGATTGGCCCGCCACATGATGCGCGGCGGGCGCGCAGGATTGCGCACCCGGATTACTAAGATGATCTTTCAAACCGCTGATATTTGGGAACATTCTACTCCTCCGGGGATTTACCAATCGGCCACCCGAAGTCGATTGGTAGCGCCCCTCGCCATCCCTGACGAGTGACAGGTGATTGACAAAAACAGGACACAGATGATCCAATAGAATAGGTTTTTACGGTTTATTCAGATGGTTGTGTTGGGATGCGACAGGAAGGCCGCGACGGGCCTCGCATGAACCGGGGCGATCCCGCATTGACCGCGTCGCCTGCCCGACCAGGCCGTCAGGCCGAACGGCTGTGGCACACGCCGCGCGACTGGCGGTTACGACAGATCGAGGACGGGACGCTCGCACCCGGTGATCGCTTGCCGTCGCTGCGTGACCTGTCGTGCCTGTTTGGCATCAGCCTCAATACCGCGCGGCGCGCGATTGACGATCTGGTGGATTCCGCGCAGGTCATCGCCTTGCCGCGATCGGGCTATTTCGTGGCCGACAGCAACAGGACGGCCCCGGCGCTTGCACTGGACGGGGTCGATGTGCGCGTCGATCACAAGGTCGTGGCGATGATGGAGCAGGCAAGGCGCGGGGATTTGCTGCCGCTCGCCTCGGCGGTTCTCAGTCACAGTCTCGTGCCGACCGCGCTGTTAGGGCGCTGCATGGGGGCAGTCGCCCGCGCGCAGAACAGCGCCGCCGGGTTCATTCCGCCGCCGGGGGATCTGGAACTTCGCCGGCGCATTGCCGGGCTGATGGTCCTGCGCGGGGTGGATTGCACCGCCGACGACGTGCTGGTGACCGCTGGCGACACCGTCGCGATGGAGCTGGCCCTGCTGGCCGTCGCCCGCCCCGGTGATTGCGTCATCGTCGAAGACCCGACCTATTTCGGCATATTGCAGGCCATCGAACATGTCGGGATGCGCGCCGTCCCGATCCGGGTGGGGGCGGACGGCATCGACCTTGACCAGGTGGCCCGCGCGCTGCGAACGCGCCCGCCTGCGGCGATTTTCCTGAACCCGACGCTGCATAACCCCTGCGGCTTTGTGATGTCTGACGCGTCGCGCCGACATCTGGTCGCGTTGGCCAAGGTCGCAGGTGTCGCGATCATCGAAGGTGACGTGTTCCATGATCTTCTGCCCGAAGGGCAGAAAGTCGCGCCGATCAAGGCATTGGCCCCCGGTAACGTGCTTTATTGTTCGTCCTTTACCAAGACCGTCGCGCCCGGCTATCGCGTCGGCTGGTGTCTGCCGGGGCGCCATTACCCGGCAGTGCTGGCGCAGATGCATGGGCGCAATCTGTCGGTGTCCAGCCTGCCGCAGGCGGTGCTGGCTGAGTTCCTGCGCCGCGACTATCATGCGGCGCATGTCGCGCGATTGCGCGGCCGCTTCGCGCAATCTTCGGCTGGCTTCGCGCGGCTGGTATCGGCGCATTTTCCCGCAGAGACACGCTACCATGCGCCGGTGGGGGGCTTTGTTCACTGGGTCGAACTGCCGGCGACAATCGACATGGAAACCTTCCACCGAGATGCCGAAGCACTTGGCATCGCCATTGCGAAAGGTGACATGTTCAGCCTTGGCGCGGCGGGCCGTCACAGCCTGCGGTTCTGCCTCTCTGGCCCGCTGGATTCGGATGTCACCCGCGCGCTGATGGATCTGGGTGCGCTTGCCCACAGGTTGCAAGGCTGACATTGTTGCAGGTCCATAACCATTCGGCGGCATGGAACGGCCCTGCACCGTGCCGCCCGGTTCGCCAAGTGATGCCTTCGCCGGGGTTCAGTTCCCGCATATCCTGCGCTGGCCGTTTCTGGTGCTGTCATTGGCGGGAGCGCCCCCATCGGGTGATCGGGTTTGATTGTTCGTGCATCACGGGCCGTTGGTCCATCGGCAGGATGCTTTGATCCGGTGCCGTGTCTTCCCCGCGATGAAACCCGGGCCGTTGTCGGAGCGGATGTCATCCGGTGGGCCACGCAGGATGACCCTCACACAAAGATGCCCCCTGATTACCCGCGCATTCGCCCCTTGGCCGGACCCAAGGCAAACGCCGGTAGATTCAGTTGCAACCAGATAGACACCAAGAAAATACGACCGTTGTAAAGAATCACAGGTGCAGACAGGCCATGAGCAGACGAAAAGCCTTAGCGGTGACCCGGGATGAGGACTTCTCGCGCTGGTTTCAGGACGTCATAACGGCTGCAGGATTGGGCGAGCATTCGGGTGTCAGAGGGTGCATGATTATGTTGCCCTGGGGCTATGCCATCTGGGAACGAATTCAGCGCCATCTTGATGACATGATCCGGGCCACCGGCCACGACAATTGCTATTTCCCGATATTTATTCCACTTGAACTGATCGAGAAAGAGGCGGATCACGTTGACGGTTTCGCCAAAGAAATGGCCGTCGTCACGCATCATCGTTTGGTAAAAGGCGAAGATGGACGTCTTGTGCCCGACGGGAAGCTTGAAAGCCCGCTTATCGTGCGCCCGACATCCGAGGCAATGATTACGAATGCGTTTCAGCGATGGATACAGAGTTACCGGGATCTGCCGGTAAAAATCAATCAATGGGCAAATGTTGTGCGCTGGGAAATGCGCCCGCGTATGTTTTTGCGGACGTCCGAATTTCTCTGGCAAGAAGGGCATACAGCACATGCGACGGCCGACGAGGCCGACACCGAAACGCGCATGATGCTGGACTGTTATCGCCAACTTGCCGAAGATTTCATGGCGATCCCGGTGACCTGTGGGCAAAAATCTGACGGAGAGCGCTTCCCGGGTGCTGTTGAGACCCACACCATTGAAGCGATGATGCAAGACGGCCGCGCCTTGCAGGCCGGAACGTCGCACAACCTTGGCCAAAATTTTGCCACGGCAAGCGAGATTCGTTTCCTTGATCGGGATGGCGACCAGAAGACGCCCTACACCACGTCTTGGGGCGTCTCGACACGTTTGGTCGGTGCGCTCATCATGGTCCACAGCGATGATGATGGCCTTCGATTGCCGCCGCGTCTGGCACCGCAGCAGGTGGTCATCGTGCCGCTCTTGCGTGATCCTTCGCGCAATGATGAGGTGATGCAATCATGCCACGATCTGGCAAACCGGCTGCGCGCCGTTGACTTTGCGCGCGAACCGCTGCGCGTGCGCATCGACGAACGTGACATGAATCCTGCTGAAAAACGCGGGTCATGGATGAAGAAAGGCGTCCCTGTCGTTGTCGAGATCGGGCCGCGCGATATTGATGGTGGCGTGGTCATGGCCCACCGTCGTGATGCGCTGGATGCAGGTGGCGCCGTTCAAAAACGCGACGACTTTGTCAATTCGGTGGCTGCGCCTTTCGAACAGGTGCAGGCATCCATGTTTGACGCGGCTGCGGCCTTTCGCGCCGAAATGACCACTGAAGGCATCATGTCGTTCGACGACATGAAGGCGTTCTTTGAGCCGGGTCAGGGGTTTGTTATCGCCAAATGGGGGCACGGCCGAGGATGAAGAAAAGTTCAAGGATCTGAACCTCACCATAAGGTGCATTCCGTATCGTCAGAGCGGGACCGAAGGCACCTGTATCCTGACAGGCAAGCCAACAACCGTTGATGCGATCTTCGCAAAGGCGTACTGACGGGGCGCCTAATCCTCAGCAGCCGGCGTTAAGGAATGACGGCTGCCGACACCGCATTCTGAAAAAGGTCAAGGTTCCAATCATAATCGTCGGCGGCGCATCGCAGGTTCGAATCGTGCTGAGATAGACGCGCACAATCTCTGATTCGGGGGCCCCCCAGATGCCTGCCCCTGCTGCGCCTTGATGATGAAAGATCGACGGTGAAGGCCGAATTCCTCTTCGCGCTTTCTTCCACGGGTGGGTATTCGATGGAAGCCGCCAGTCCTTGCGCCGAAGTGATCCCATTGCGGATGCGCGCCGAGCTGCTCAACGCGACAATGTTCTGCAACCTAGCCCATGCGCGCGTCGTGATCGCGGCTTGGGCCGTAGCCTACACCACCGAGCGTCCCCATTCGGCCTTGGATTATCAAACCCCGGCTGGCTACGCGTCGGCCCTGACCACCGCAATCGCCCGCCCCGCTGCGCGAGATGAAAGTTCCGCGCGTCGGGCGATTACTCAACCTACGCTGACCGAGGCGCTCAACCAACCGGCAGAATGCCAGCAACCCGCGGACTCTTTGCGGCTGCTGATCGCGAAGATCGTGCTGACACCGGGAGC
>NZ_JAUNTW010000009.1 GCF_030538495.1 Paracoccus sp. (in: a-proteobacteria) | reverse complement strand
CATCGGCCAAGATCAGCGGCAGGGCGCTGACCAATGCGGCCAGTGTGGTGATGACGCCCTGAATCGAACTGGACGCGATCCGCGATCCCTTGGCCGCCAGATCGGTGATGCTGGCACTGGCACGATCCGGGCTGACCTCGCGCACCTCGCCTGCGGCCACGGCTCCGGCCAGACGCGCCCAGGTCGCCGCCCCGACAATGCCGTCAATGGTCAGGCTGCGATCCCGCTGAAACGCGCGCACGGCGTCATCGGTGCGCGGGCCGAACACCCCATCCACCGCGCCCGTGAAATAATGCACCGCATTCAGCGCCTCTTGCAGGACGCGAACGCCCGCGCTGCGTTCGGGGGCGCGCAGGGTCATCTGGTGCAGCGGCGCGCCGAACAATTCCTGCGCCGCCGTGCGCGTCAGGGCCTTGCGGTGATCCAGACCGTTCACCCCGCCATTGATGCGCCGGGTGACCATCTCCACATCATTGGCATCGGCCAGCGACGACATGCGGCGGCTGTTCCAGTAAAAAATCGCGCTGCGCACGGCCAGTTCGGGATCCAGCAATTGCGCCGGATCGGCGATCAGATCGACGCCCAGTTCGCGGCCCGTCTCGGCGTAATTGTGCCGCCCCGTGGTCTGGAAAATCCCGCGTCCCTTGAACCGGCGGCCATCGCCGGGCTGATTGTTGCCCAGATTGGCGCGGCCTTCATAGGCTTCGCCGCTGGCATATTCTTCCAGCGTGGTGAAATTGTCGGTTTCATGGGCGGCTTGGGCCAGAAAATGCACCAGACGGAACGGGCCGACGATGCTCGCCATGGGCAACAGGCGCGACAGATGGGGGGCGATGGCGTCGGTGATGCGGCGCTGACGCGCGGCCTTGGCGGATGTTGCAGGCACCGGCGCGATGCGGCGCAGCAATTCGGGGGTGATCGTCATGGGGGCCTCGGGCAAAGTGGTTCCCGAAAGGTGTCCCTCATCATGGCCCTTGGGTGACGGGCGGAACGTTCCGGCAACGTCCTAGCCGAACAAATCCCCCTGATCGTCCTCGCCCGCGCGCCGGATCACCTCGCGCACCCAGCGTTGGGTCTGGTGCATCTTTCGCGCAATCGCGGCGGTTGACAATCCCTGTTCGTGCAGCGCCAGAATGCGAGCGCGGCGTTTCGCCGGGCTGCGATTGGGGATGGTGACGGTTTCGCCCGCCATGTAATGACAGACCGCCGGGCCGTCTTCGGGGCCAAGCGCCTGCAAGATCGGGTGATCGGGCCGGGGATTGTGCGGGAAATAGAGGTCGATCCCCTCGAAATGCGCAAGCAGCGCCAGCGCGGCGCGGGTGCCGCAGGCTTCGGCCACATCCTCAAGCGATGATGGAATATCGGTCATGATGCCTCTGAAAACAGGTCGGTTTGATTGCCCCAGACGTCGCGACCGGGCCACGGCTCACGGGCAAATAATTCGCAGCCCCAGACATCGGGGAACAGATCGTCGATCATGGCGCGCATTTCCGGCGGTTTGCGGCTGTGTTCGCGCCGCACGCCTTCGATCAGGTCCGGGATTGGGGCGTCGATCAGGCCGCGCACGGATCGCGACCGGGCGCGGGGCGCGCCGATTTTGCCCAGCAAAAACGGTTCCGTCGCGGATCGCAGCACATAGCCGGTCCCCATCGCGACATTCCAATGGCGGGTTCGCTTCGTCCATGATCCGCCGGTGACATAGGTAAATCCCCATGCCGACATCAGCGCCATGGCCTGCGGCAGATGCGGCCATGTGGACCACAAAAACAGCATGCAGTCCGGCCCGGCCAGATGCCCGACCGGCAGGGCGCACAGTTCGTCATGGGACAGGGTGGCGTAATGCGCTTCGGGGGATTTGTCGTGCCCCTTGGCGCTGCGCATCTGATACGACCACGGCGGATCGGCCAGAATGACGCCGTATTTCATGGGGGTCAGATGGGCAAAGGGCCAGTCGTTCATGACCGGCCCCCTGCGATGGGGGTGTTACAGATCGGCGCGGACGCGGGACAATTCGCGGATGATGCTGTCCAGCAGGCTGTAGAAATCATCCGGGCTGGGGTCGATGTCGCGCGGGGTTGCGACCAGATCGCGGACGGCGCGCAGACATGCAGTGGCGTTTTCCAGCCGGTCGATGGGGCGATCACACATGGGCGAACATCTCCACCTGACGGCTGTCGCGGCGCGGGCCGTAACCGGTCAGCGCCTGCGGGGCGATCAGGCCCAGCGACTTCATGCGGGCCAGATCGACATACAGCGTCGATGTGCTGATACCCAAGGCGCGCGCCAGTTCCGCGCGGGTCAGGCCCAGCCCGATAATCTGCCGCAGCCGGTCCCAGCGCCGGTTCTGGCGCAGCAATTCGGCGCGCAGGGTGTTGATTTCCGCCTGCGCAGCAGCGGTGTGGATTTTGCCTTCCAGCACATCCATCGCCCATGCCCGGAACTCGGCGGCGCGTGGGGTGTCGGCCATCATCGCCAGCAACATCACGCCGCGCGGGCTGAACACCCGCATATTTCGGTGCTGACCCTGAAAAGTCATTTTGACTTTTTGCGTCATTTCCCCAGAAAATTCGCGCTTTTTCCGCTGATAGATTTTGTTGATCGACTCGCTGGGCGTCGCATACCCCAGCGCCTCGCCAATCTGCACCCCCAACAGCCAAACCTGACCGTTGCGGTCGATGGCGGTAAATTCGGTGTCGTGGAATTTCAGTTCGTTCATAGCTACGTCCCTTACAGGTTAAGCCCGAACCACCTTCGCCAAAAGGGTGGCCGGGCAGTCGCAGGTTGGCGAACCGCGGAGTAGCCGACGCGGCAGACCTTTCGGTCTCCCACGACGCCCGACCATAGGAAAAGGCGCTGGCAAATCGCCGCGCGCCCTTCGTCAGGGTTACTACAAACAGGTCGCCAAACCCGATCCGACGATGTGCGCCGGAGGTGTTTAGAATGCCCATTTGTCGCCCCGATGTCAAATCCCCTTGTCGAATCGCCCAATGCGCGCAACGGTTGCCGTTCAACCAACAGGGGAAAATGATATGTTTAGAATGACCTGCGCCGTTCTGGCGCTGATCTCCGCGCCGCTCGTCGCCGCTGCCGACACGCCCAACAAACCCCTGTCCGAATGGACGAGTACGGAAATCTACCAACGCACCGAGGCATTGAAGCGCGACGTGATGGAACCCGGCGTTGACCGGGACGCCATGCGCGACGAATACCAACAGCTGCTGGACGAACTTGTTGAACGCAGAATATCCTTGGACCGCCGTCCGTCCACACCCGCCCCGGCTGATACCGCAGGCCCGACCGGCGTTGACGATGCACAACCGAAAACGACAGTGTCCTACCAACAGTTTGGCGACATCGCGGTGTATATTATTGAGAACGGGGTGCCATGCCGTGACATTCTCACGCAAGCACGCGCAGTTGATACCGGCGCATCCTCTCCGGCTATTCAAATGGCACTGATCGGCGGCGCGCTGTATCTCGCCGGGGCGGCAAGCGTCGCGGAGCTGGACGATACCGACATCAACGAGCTGATGCCCGCTTTCATCGCATTTTGCGAAGCTGACGACAGTCGTGACCTTCACGACTTCATGGACAGCCTGACCGACGCCGCCCATTAACCGCGCCCTGCCTTTGCTTTTCCGCGCGCTTCCATTTTTTTCAGCGCCTCGATGACGGGCTGGGCTTGGGCATAGGTCATCAGGTCGGGATCGGTGGCGATATTGGCCTGTCCCGGCTGGGTCATATTCCGGCAAAACGCACGCAGGGCGGCGCGCGATCCGTCCTGGACGATGTCCAGCTGGTAACACGACCGCCACAGCGCGTGGATTTTGCGGGCATATGCTTTGGTGGATGCAGGCAGGGTTTTGCCCTTGGCCTGCACCCGGAATCCCCGGCGTTTCAATTCGTCAATGACCGCGCGTTTTTCGCGGTCATTCATGGCGCGCAGACTGTCTTTGCCCGTCACGCGCGCCAGCAGCGCGCGATAGGTGGCCTCGTCCAGCCCCATCTGCGATTTCGCGATGTTGATGATGGCGTTGGCGTTCATGGCTTATCCTTTCGCGCAGCGCGCGCAGGTGTCGGGATTGGACAAAGACGGGGTGAATGCGCGGTCGCACAGGGTGCAATTGACCGGGCCGGACGCCGCAACCTCTTTCTGGCGGCGCTGACATTCACGCGACCATGACGCGCGCAGCGACCGCCAGTTCCAGCCCTTTTCCGCTGCGATGTCTTGGATTTTGTCCCCCGATTCGATGCGGGCAAAGGCCCACTGCAAGTCGTCATCGCTGGCCTGAACCGTGGTTTCGGGGGGCTGGCGGGGGCGGTCATCGTCCATTTCATCCCGTCTGGCCTGCCGATTTGGGGGGGTATCGGTTTCGTTCTGGACCGCGACGACGGCGACCGGCGCAGGGGCCGCATCCGGCTGACCTTCCGCGTGGTCAAAAAAACGGGCATCGGGCGTTTCATCCGCCGTCAGCGCCGCACAGAACAAGGCGGCATGGGCCGGATCGGTAAAGGTGGCGATCACCGTTTCGGTGATCTGGCGCACTTCAACGCCGCCATCCGGGCGGCTGTGGGTGGTGATGCGCGGGGTCATACCAGCACCCACAGCAGCGCCAGCATCAGCAGCGCCCCAATCGCCACGCTGGGCAGCAGATACCAGCCCTCGGGCAGAGGGTCGCCGTCGCTGGCAATTGCGCCACAGGCCACGCCGCCCATAAAGGACAGGATCAGCCCCACGATGATCAATGGTAACAGCATTTTTCACTCCTTTGGCCGCATCATCAGGACCGGGCCACCACGCCCGACCGACCGGCCCCGCAGGGCCGGTTTCGCATCAGGCTTTGCGCTGTTGGCTGGGCTTAAATTTCAGGACATCCTTGGCCGCGATCTGGACGGGTTCCCCGGTGGATGGGTTGCGGCCCATCCGTTCGGGGCGGTGTTGCAGGCTGAATGCCCCCAGCCCGGTCAGGTTGACCTTGGCCCCGGCCTGCACATGGCCCAGAATGGCGTCGATCAGGGCATCGACACTGGCGCGGACATTGTCCTGCGTCTGGCCGTGGGCCTGTGCGATCTGGCGGATGATGTCGGATTTGCTGACGGTTTTCATGATATGTCCTTTCGGGTTCAGGTTTTGGTGTGGTTGGGCAGGGCCAGTTGACCGATGCTGGCCAGATCAATGGCCTCGTTCAGCCACAACTGGCGCGCGAAACGCCAATCATGGCCGGTGTCCAGATCGCGGATCAGATTGATGGCGCGGTCCAGATCGTCGTGATCTTCGGGGCGGATGGCGACATCGGCCCTGAAAAACACAAACATTTCAGCGGCGCAGGTGATGCGGTCGATGCGCTTGACCTCGTCCAGGACCGACGGCAGGACGGCGGGCTGCCAGTATCGCGCGATCTGGATGTCCAGATCGTTTTTGGCAGCGCGCAGATTGCCGAGGTCGCCGAACGTCTCCAGATAGTCGTGCGCCGGGGTGGTCAGATCGCCCAGAAACACCTCATGCGCATCATGCAGCAGCCCCCACGCAGCGGCGCGCGGGTTGACCAGTCGCGACACGATCACCGAATGGACGGCGACCGACCATGGTTGCGGGGTGCGCCCGTTGAACCGGTTGATTTTGGACAGGCTTTCAGCCAGAACGGGTGCCTCAACATCGCGCGCGGTCAGGCGTTCGAGGTCAATCAGGCCATAAGTGGTCATGCACTGGATCATGGATATTTCACCGCGTCTTTGGCGGTCAGACCGCGCTGTTTGGCATGATCCAGCTGATCGGCCCGGCGGCGCAGCAGCGTGATCATTTCATCAAGGCTGGCACCACCGCGCGCGGCACTGCGCAGCGATGCGTTCAGCTCGTGCCACGCCATGCTGATGGCATTCGACAGTTCCACCATCACGCTGCCCCTTTCAGGTCGATTTCATACGGCTCGACAATGAAATCCTCGCCGTCCGATCCGATGGTGACGCCCGCGATGCCGCTGGCCTGCGCGATATTGGCTTTTTCCAGCATCGCGTCTTTGTTAATTTCCTCCTTCACGCGCAGGAATTTCTTAGCCAGACCGGCGGCTTTGATGGCGGCGATCACCTCATCCACCTTGCGCAGGCTGACTTTGGCGGGGCGGTGCCGCCACGAAATCTTGCCGGTAACAAACTCGGCGAACTTCACCTTGCCGTCGCGGGTCAGCCGCACGCGATTGACATCGGCATACATTTGCAGCCCGTCCGTCAGCGCCTCGACACGCGCGCGCAGGGGGGCGACTTTTTCGCCATATTCTTCCTGCACGGCGGCGATCTGATCGTTCATTTCGGCTTGCAGCCGGATGATGTCGCGGTTGGCATCGCCGATGGCGCGGATCGTTTCGCGCGCCTCACTGTCATCGGCAGGAATGGGCAGATTTGCCGCCGCTTTTTTCACTTTTTTTGCCATCAGGCGGTCCTTTCGGTTTGGGTGGTCCCGGTGACGACCGGGCAGGTTTTGCAGGCGATCCAATGCTTCAGATCGGCGGCGGAATTGGTGGGCAGGGGGCGCGTCCGAAAATCGGCGCAGTGCGCGCGGCTGATCGGTGCGCCCAGATGCGGGCAGGTGACAGGCCGGTCGAACACCGCCATCACCCGCGCGGCCAGACGTGCGCCGGTGCCGCCATAGCGACCATGCACGGCCAGTGACACAGAGGTGCGGGCATAGCCCAACTGACGCGCGACCTGGGCAATCGGGCGCGCGTTGCATTCACGGCGCAGGATCACCAGCCATTCGGGGGCAGCATCAGCCATCACAGCACACCTCCTGACCCAGATTGTGGTCGTAAAATGCGGACGATTCGGGCCGGAAACTGGGCGCGACGGGGCCGGTGTGGCGGCGGACGCGGTAGCGGATAAAGCCATTTGACGACAGCCGCGCACCGGGCGCGCGCGCGGTCAGCCGGTCCAGATACCCCGCCTGTGCAAGCCGCGCGCAGAACCGTTGCAGATTGTCACTGGCCCGGCGCTCGGCCCCCTCGCAGACCACGGTGACCAGATCAGGGACCGTGAACACTGACGTCATCGCCATGACATTCCACGCCCGCTGACGCAGCGATCCGCGCCCTTTCGGTGCCTTGGCGCGCCCGATCTTGCTGCGGATCGACCGCTTGCCGTCCAGCACCTCGCGGCCCGCATCGGTCAGGGCGAAACAGCCGATCTCTTGTCGGGCGATCAGATCGCGCAGGATCAGTTTGCGGCAGGCGGTATAGACCTGCTGTGGAATGAACCCCGTGGCGGCGATGATCTGACCCGTGGTCAGGCATCCCGCGCCGATCTGGCCCAGAATGGCGGTCTGAACGGCACTCATTTCGCGGCCCCTTTGATAAGGGGGGCATGCGCTGCTTTGATCTCCTCAAGTTGTTTGAGGGTGTAGCCGATTTCATATGCGTCGCGGACCTCGACGGTCAGGCTCACAACCAGACGGCCCTTTTCGAAAACAGCCCTGAAGTCGCGCAAAATCGGATCACGTTCTCTCGAACCGTCATCTCTTTTATCGGACAGAATAAACACACTCATGCCCGGCCCGCCTGTTCGGGGGCGACTTCAAAAGCGATATTGTCATAGCCCTGACACGTCGCCTGACCGTGGAATACCGTCACAGCCCGCCGACGATTGGGCGAATTGATGACCATCATTCGGAACACATTGCTGAACACGATCCCGGCCAGCGCCGAAAAATCGTCATAGGATCGCCCGTCATTTTTGATCTGCACCATTTTCAGGGCCATCGGGACATAGGCCGCAAGCGTCAGCTCTTTCTGATCCGTCAAAAACTGACGTTGCGTATCGCTGTCAGCCTCCGCGATTTGCCGGTCAAAACTGGCGACAATCTCGGCGCGCATCTTTTTCTCGGCGCGCGTCAGGTCAAAATGCACATGCTGGGTCATCTTATTTTCCTCCCGGAACGGTGATGGGATTGCCGGTTTTGCGGTCATTCAGAAGCAGCTGACCGGCCATGTCGCGCATGGTCAGGCCATCATCGCCGGATGGCGGATGACGCAGCCCGAAACGCTCGATATTTTTGATCGCCTCAACGATTTCGCGGTTATAGCCGCCGGATGCACTGGCCACGAAAGCCGCCAGACAGGGGGCCACCTTGACCTCGCATTTCGTGGCCAGAAACGCGGTCACGCCCGCAACATCTTCGGGTTCAAAACGCACATATTGGCTGACGCGGCTGGCGGTCTGCGGGAACCGGACCAGATTGTCACGGATGCGCCCCATGCCAACCAAGACAAAACAGACCCCCGACACATCGGCCAGATCGCGAACCAGATTCATCAGCTTCGGCTTGGCCGAAATATAATCCGCCTCGTCCAGCACCACGATAAACTGATTGCCGACCATTTCGGCGGTGCGCTGACGTTCGGCCAACAGTTGTAGGCAGCTGTTGAACCGCGCGGCATGGCCGTGGGGCGCGGACATCCGGCCCACCTCCAGCAGCTCCTGCATCAGCCAATAGGTTGTCCAGTCATCTTTGGCGCGCAGGTAAAAACAGCTTCCCAGCGCCGCCCAGCGTTGCAGGATCGTGGTTTTTCCCAAACCCGGCGCGCCATCCACGACGATCAACCGGCATTCTTCGGCTCCGCGCCCCTCCAGATGGTCAAGCGCGCCACGAAAGGCCCGGTAATTTTTGGTTTCAACAAAGCTCGGTCTCATGTAAGTTCCTTTTGTTTGTTGGGTCAGGCGGCGGACCTGATCAGGTCTTCCAAATCCATCAGGTCCACGCCTGCCTCTCTCAAAATGTCCCGCCCGGTGGGGCGACGCATTTTATCGTCCAGCAGCCGCGCCCAGCCGGGCGTCAGCAGACTGGGATCTTCCAAAACCCGCAGCGCGAAATCGGCATCTTCATCCCAATGGCGGGCCGTCTCATGCGGCGCGCCGGGTGCTGCGGGGGAAAGGGTCGCGACCGGATCGGCAACCGGGGTCGCGTCGATAAAGGGGGCGGGCTGTTCCACCCGGCCCTCGATGTAATAGGGCGCGCGGGTTTCGGCCTCGATCTCGTCACGCTTGGCGTCAATGCGGCGCATCCGGCCTTTGCTGCGGCTTTCCTTCGCCTTTTCCGTGACCGATTGCGGATAATACCGCTGCGCATTGCCGTAGAAATCAGCCACACAGATCAGCGCCCCCGGCACGATCTTGCCATCGTCGATTTCCAGCCGCCGCACCCAGACCTTGCTGGCGTCATGAATATCGACGCCGACAATGACCTCCATTCGGTCAAATGCCTGCAAATCGGCGTGGAAATACTTGTTGTTGTTCCACGAAATCTCCCCGCGCGCGCAGGTGCGCTTGAAATAGGGCCGGAACAGATCGTCGGCCTCATGCGCCTCCAGCGGGATCGCCTCGAATCCGGCCTGAACAAAGCTGGCCCAACATTCATTCGGGCTGGCTTTACGCATCCGGCCCGTCGCGCCGTCGCGCACCCGCAGGCCAGAATGGGTCCGGTCATTATAGGCCGCAACCGCCGCCTCAACCGCCGCCACGAAATCATCCCATGACGGCAGGGCGTTGCTGTGGCCAAATTCTTTGATGTCGCGACCGATGGCCTTGTGCTGCCGCTGAAACACCTCGCGGTCCATGTCATCGCCGCAATAGGTCGGAAAGGTTTTCGCCAAGGGCGTCCAGATCGTCTGATGCGACCGTTCGATAATCCCGCGCGATTGCGACAGATAGGGCAGTGAATGCTGGGTCGTGATCGCCAGCCGCGCGCAGATGCCCAAACTGGCATCGTCCATCATTTTGTTGCGGAAGCCCGGCCCCCGGTCGGTGTAGAAAATCGCCGGAATCCCGTTATTGGCGCAGGCTGTGCGGAGCGCATCCGCCGTTCCCCGGCTGTTTTCGGCCAAATCGACGGACCAGCCCACACATTTGCGCGTGGCCACATCCAGAATCGACGTGACTTCTGGCCGGAACGGACGCCCATGAATGGGGTGTGCAACATACGCCTCGAACGTCTTACCGTCCGCCGTATAGATTTCGGTGGGCTCCACCCCGTCCAGCGTCCGGCGCACAAAAGCCAGCCGCGCTTTCAGCGCCAGCGGCCCTTCGCGGCCCTTATGGGCGTCGATCCAACGAACCGTGCCTTGCAGGCCCTTTAGCGCGCGCCGCGCTTGGTCATAGGACGGCACGAATTCATCCGGGCGCGCCGCCGCCATCGCCTTCAGCGCATCCGCCAGTGTCAGCTTTTGCGGGCGACAATAGAACCGCAGCATTTCGGCAAGCCAGACGGGATGATCCTGTTTGACCTCCTGCGCGCGCGTGTCGGGCAGCAGGGCTTTGACCCCGCCATCCTGATACAAACGCCGCCATTCAAACAGCCGCGACCGGCTGGGCAGCGCGCTGCGCTTTTTGTCCGTGGCCAGATCCAATTGCTTCATCATCAAATCCGGCAGCAACCCGTTTTCGGCATCGGCCAGCAGGCTGGCAATCGCCTTGGATGCGGATTTCAGGGTGAATTCCCGGCGCTGAATGTCGATCACCAGTGCCGCGCGCGCCTCCATGATCTGACGGCGACGGGCCGTGATGGTTTCGGGGGCGGTTTCGACCGCGCGCGCGACCTGTGCCTGACGATGCTGGGCCACGGCCTGCGCCTCGGCGGCGCGCTGCCGCCGCAACCAATCCGCCTGCGCCGCATCCGGCAGGCAGGACACATGATATTCCCAGCCGCCCCCGCGCCCCTTGCGCTTGCGGGCTTTGCCATGACCGAGGGCGCGCCATTCGGATTGTGCGACCAGAGCGATGGCCTGCATCGTCTTGGGCATGCCATTCAATCCTTCGGCGGCCCAACCGGCAGGGCTTTTCCACGCATCATCAGGGGACAGGGCGGCGGTCGTCATTTCCGGGCCTCATCGGCGCGGATTTTGATGACTTCACCGCTAAGCCGTTCCATTTCACCGAACAGCCAGTCGATTGCGGCGCGCTGCCGGTCGATTTGGCCTCGCAGCCGATCATTTTCAGCCGCCAGCAGCGTAACTTGCGCCGCCATCGGGCTTTCAGGGCTGTCAAACCGCAGGCTCATTTCTGCACCTCGGCGATCAGGCCCATATCGGCCAGCCCTGCACCAAATCCGATCCACAGGCCCAGAATCAGCAGGCCCCAGATCGCAATTGCGCCCAAAATGTCGTCCAGATCAGCCGCGCGCAGGGCGCTGATGAACGATTTAACGAACAAAGCGGCCATTTTTACACCATTCCCGCCGTTTTTGCGGGTTTTAACGTCACCCTGTTGGCGATAAGCTTGGCGCGGGTGCGGGCATGACGCGGCATTCCATCGGCATCATAGCGGCTCGGCCAAATCTCATGGGCCGGAACCTGCACGAACTGGGCCAATGCCTGTTCCCCAACGTAACAGGGGACGCGCAGCGCCTTGGAAATACAGGTGTGGTCGATCCCCGCATCGCGGGCGATCCGGCGGAAATTTCCGCCCCGCAAAACAACCTCGGCGCGAATGCGCGCAGGGTGCCAGCCGATTGGAATACTGTTCATCTCTGCCTCCTCCCCGTTCCAGCGGGGTGTTGTGCTGTTTTGTGTCAACCTCGGGGCGATAATGTTTGATATTAAGAACGAAGTAAATGATAAATCGAACTTGAATGTTGGATTTTTCATTCACCAGCGGCGTTATGTTCAGTTTGTTTTTAAAATCAGCGACTTAAGCAAACACTCAAGTGTCACTCAAACCTTCAAATGTTACTTGAATGTTTGAAGATTCGAACATTCAAGGATTGGTCGGGCGAGTGAAGGACACCTTTGGGACTGCAAGCGCGCGGCAGATCGCAAAGCAGTCAGGTATCCCTGTCGGCACGGCGAACAGCATTCTCAACGGCTCGATTCCACGCGCAGACAACCTCTTGGCACTCGCTAGGGCGGCGGGGGTTAGCGCGGACTGGCTCCTTACCGGCAGAGAGGCCGCGCCAACAACGCTCCCGCCAGAAGCACCTTCACCCCGCGCCCTGATCGACGTGCCGCGCTTTGATGTGTCCCTGTCTGCGGGCTATGGCAGCTTTGTGGATCGCGCAGAACGCCTTGATTCCATTCCCTTTCCGCCGGATTTCTTTACCCGCAGGCTGGGCCGAAAACCGGACGGAATGATCATCGTGGATGCGCAGGGCGACAGCATGTTGCCCACCGTGGCCGACCGCGACCTGGTGATGATCGACACCGCAGATCAGCGCATGACCGGCGCGGTCTGGGCATTCACATATGGCGATGGCGTGTTCGTCAAACGCATCAACGTGCTGCCGGATGCTCTCGAAGTCGTCAGCGACAACCCCGCCTACAAACCGTTCATTATCGACAAAGACCACGTCGACCGCTTTCACGCTGTCGGTCGCGTCGTCTGGGTGGGTCGCACCCTCTAACAAAAGACGGCGCTCATTCAGCGCCGCTTTCATCCCATTCGGCCCGCCGATTTGGGTAAAATCGTCTCAAACCGTCCAGAATGCACACCCTGCAAAAAACGTCGTTTTCTTCAACGATTCCGGCGCTTTCTGGGTGCTGATCACCTATGCCGTTTCATCCCGTCTGGTTCACCCCCCCACAGGATCAGCCCGTCAAAACCCACGCCGCTGTTTTGCGTCACCACAAAGGCGCAATCGCGCAGCAGGCGCGCCGTGTCGCCGCCGATGGTCAGGTTCGGAAAACGCGCGGCCAGCCGGTCCAATGCGGCGCGGTCGCGGTCGTCATAAACCTCTTTCGGGTGCAGCGTGGCGATGCAGGGGCGGCCCGTGCGCGCGGCGGCCTGGATCATCTTCAACGGGCTGGCCGATTGAAAGCTGCGCTGTTTGCGGATGTGACCCTGTAGCGGGATCAGGATGTGATCGCCCGCCACCGGTTCTGGTCCCGGCAGCACGCGGTTGCGCAGGCGGGCGGCGAAATCGCGCGCCTGTGCCGGATCGCCCGGTTCAAACGCCGCCTGCGCCACCGGCCAGCGCCACCGTTCAGCCACCCGTTCCAACCGCCAGAACGGGTAATGATAGGCCAGCCGGAATGTCAGGGCGCGGGGATGGGTCGGACGCTCCATATGAAACAGGGCATAGCCGGGGCGGTTCGGCGCATCCGCCCGCGCGGCGTCACTCGATGGTTCGATGGTCACGCCCCAGCCGCGCGCCGTCAAAAGCGCGGTCATACGGTTCAGAAAGCCCAGCTTGCCGGCGCGCGCGGTCGCCAGAATCGGGGGGTGCAGATATACAGTCAGGTGGCGGTCGTCAGGCATGGCCGCAGGTTACGCAGACGCGCCCCGCTTGCAACCCCGCGCCCGCATCCATATCTGATCCACAGCAAAAACGATGAGGCGCAGATGAGTGACGACAAATTCCCCGGCTGGCATGGCACAACCATTCTGGCGGTTCGTCGTGGCGGGCGTGTGGTTGTGGCCGGTGACGGTCAGGTCAGCGTCGGCCCCACCGTGATGAAGGGAACCGCGCGCAAAGTGCGCCGCCTGCGTCCGGGCGGGCGCGATGTGGTTGTGGGCTTTGCCGGATCGACGGCGGACGCCTTTACCCTGCTGGAACGGTTGGAAAAGAAATTAGAGGCCGCGCCCGGTCAGTTGCAGCGCGCCTGTGTGGAATTGGCCAAGGATTGGCGCACCGACAAATATCTGCGCAATCTGGAAGCCATGCTGATCGTCACCGACGGGTCGGACCTGTTGGTGGTGACGGGCGCGGGCGATGTGTTGGAGCCCGAACATGACGTTGCGGCCATCGGGTCGGGCGGGAATTTCGCGCTCGCCGCCGCGCGGGGGTTGCTGGAAACCGATCTGGACGCCGAGGCGATTGCCCGTAAGGCTATGGCGATCGCCGCCGATATTTGTGTTTACACGAATGGGCGTTTGACGGTTGAGGTGTTGGAGTCCTGACGATGGCGCCGGGGGCCAGCCCCCGGACCCCCGGGATATTTTTGCACAGAAGATAAGGCTAGGCGCGTTCTTTTTCGGCTAGGCCTTGGAGGAGTGTCATTCGTTCGGCGCGGAAATCGCCCATTTGCGGCGTCAGGGCATCCATGGCGCGGACAAAAAACTGGCGGTAATCGCCGCGTTCCTGACACCATGCCAGCAATTTTACCCCCTGCGGCGGGTGGACCAAGGCCAGCGGCAGCACCACCCGTTCGCTGTCCTGATCCTGCAAATCGGTATAATGGAACCTGACCGGGCGACAGGCCGCAATAAGATCATGCAGCAACGCCAAGGCATCGCGCGCCGCCGCCGGGGCCGGTTCGTGATAGGTCGTCGGCGGCGCGTCCAGACGGCGATAGAGCCGCGCCAGCAATGCGCCTTCGGGGTCGGTCTGCGCCATCTGCGCCAGCGTCCGGTCGGCGGCGGCCTGCGCCACCGGATCGCCCCGCATCCCCGCCAGTGCCAGCCCGCGCAGGGCCGCATCGCGCAGCACCGGATCCGCGGCGGCCTGTGCCGGCCCTGCGCCCAATCCCACCGTGGCGGCGGCAGCCGTCAACCGCGCAGCCAATCCGCGCCGGGTCATTGTGTCATTCTGTTCCATCCCCTCATCCTGCACCCGACCGACCACCAAATCCAGCCCCACCCGTTGAAACGCCGCGCCGCGCTGTCTAGATGATGCGGAAAGACGACAGAGGTGATCCTTGACCGACCTGACCCCCCGCGAAATCGTGTCCGAGCTGGACCGCTTTATCATCGGGCAGCGTGATGCCAAACGCGCCGTTGCCGTGGCGCTGCGCAACCGCTGGCGGCGCAAACAATTGGGCGATGATCTGCGCGATGAGGTCTATCCCAAAAACATCCTGATGATCGGGCCGACCGGGGTTGGTAAAACCGAAATCAGCCGCCGTCTGGCGAAGCTGGCAAACGCCCCCTTTATCAAGGTCGAGGCGACGAAATTCACCGAGGTCGGCTATGTCGGGCGCGATGTGGAACAGATCATCCGCGACCTGACCGACGCCGCCATGATCGACACCCGCGACCGGATGCGCGAAGACGTGAAAGCCCGCGCCTACAGGGCGGCTGAAGATCGCGTCGTCGCCATTCTGGCCGGGGACAGCGCCCGCGACGGCACCCGCCAGATGTTCCGCGACAAGCTGAAGCGCGGCGAATTGGACAGCACCGTTATTGAAATTGAGGTGACGGACAACACCAACCCGCTGGGCATGATGGACATGCCGGGCCAGCCCGGCGCGGGCATGATGGATCTGTCCGGCCTGATGAAGGCCTTTGGCGGGCGCAAGGTCCGGCGCAAAGTCACCGTCGCCGAAAGCTATGACCTGCTGATCGCGGAAGAGGCCGACAAACTGCTGGACGATGAAACGGTGAAAACCGCCGCTTTGGAGGCGGTCCAGCAAAACGGCATTGTGTTCATTGACGAAATCGACAAAGTCGCCGCCCGGCAAGAGGTGCGCGGCGGCGATGTGTCCCGCGAAGGCGTGCAGCGCGATCTGTTGCCCCTGATCGAAGGCACCACGGTATCGACCAAATACGGTCCCGTCAAAACCGATCACATCCTGTTCATCGCATCCGGCGCGTTTCATGTGTCGAAACCGTCGGATTTGCTGCCCGAATTGCAGGGGCGTTTGCCGATCCGCGTGGAGCTGCGCGCGCTGACCGAAGATGACTTTATCCGCATCCTGTCGGAAACCGACAACGCCCTGACCCGGCAATACACCGCCCTGATGGCGACCGAGGATGTGACCGTTACATTCACCGATGACGGCATCGCCGCCCTGGCCCGCATCGCGGCCGAGGTGAACGGCGCCATCGAAAATATCGGCGCGCGGCGTCTCTATACCGTGATTGAACGGGTGTTCGAAGAACTGTCCTTTACCGCCCCCGACCAAAGCGGCGCGCAGATCAGCGTGGACGCCGCCTATGTCGAAAAACATCTGGGCGATCTGGCGCGGTCCACGGATTTGTCACGTTACGTCCTGTAAAACGGAACCGGGGGGCTGGTCTGCGGGTTCCTCGGTTGCATCAACATGGAGGCCGATATGGGCTGGCTGTTTGGCGTTATCATCTTTGTTCTGGATGTCTGGGCGATTGCGCAGGTCATCAACACGAATGAATCCACCGGGACGAAACTGTTCTGGATCATCCTGATTGCGGTTCTGCCGGTGCTGGGCCTCATCATCTGGTATTTCGCGGGTCCGCGCGCGAATTACAGCCGATGATTGCGGCGGCTTTGGTGGCGATTGTGGTGGGGGACGGGCCGAACGGTCCCGTCCACGCCGTCAATGTGATGACCCCCGCCGATAACCGCGTCGTCGTGATCGAAGATTATTCCATCCGCGCGGCGTTTTCCGTTCTGCCGAATATGACTGGCTTTCCCGATGTGGAACGCACGGATACCGGGTTTACGGTCTATGCGGGCTGCGACGTGTGCGGCAGCATGGGGGTGGTAAACGAATACAAATTCGCGTCGCGCGGCGGGGATTATGTGCTGGCCGGGTTCACGCAGACGATGAACGACCGGCTGTCGGCCTCGGTCACGGTGTGCGATGTGAACCTGCTGACGGGCCGGGTCGAAATTGGCGATCATCCGTCAGAGGGTGCCTCCACCACCCGCAGCGTGATGGTGGCCGAACGCGCGATTGCGGCGTCCGCCCTGCCCCCGAATTATGTCGTGCCGATCTGTCAGGATGTGTCGCCGCGACGGGATTAGGGGTCAGCCATAATGCCCCCTTGAAAAAGTGACGCAATCCGTTAGATGTAAATCAAACAGGGGGGCGACGATGACAGCCGACGAACTGAAAGCGGCCCGCAAAAGTCTTGGGCTGAAACAACACGAAATCGCCCCTTTGTTGGGGTTCGGGCATTCCGTCCGCGTCAGCGAGTTAGAGCGCGGCGCGACCGCGATCAGTGCCGCCGTCGAAAGGCTGGTTCGGGCCTATCTGGACGGTTACAGGCCGAATGACTGGCCGCAGAAGACTAACGGATAGCGGTTTGATTGACATTTTTAACGGTATTCGTTAAATTTGAAGCAATAACGACTCGGTGCCATCCGAACCGAAGGGAACCGAGACATGACCACCCAAGAACAAAGCCTTGCCGACGACAAGATGCGCGCCGAAATCGCCAAGCTGATCGCGGAAACGGCGAAAATTTCGAAAGAAACGGTGTGGCACCCGCTGGCAGTCGGTGCGAGGGCTGCTACCGCGCTGATCGGGGCCGGGGCTGGCTTGGCCGCTGTTCTTATTAAGATATTTGCCGCCTGAATATTGCGCAGGCCCGCCACCGGCGTGTCTTTTCGTTAGCCAAATCGTAAACCACCGTCACAATCGGCACGCGCATCGTCGCCGCGATCCGTTAGCCCGCTTTGCCCGGCAGATGCGGGAAGCCATAGAAATTAGGTCCGTTGCGGAACCGCTTCCGACAGATGACAAAGGCCCGGCACACTGCGCGGACAGTTCGATTCATCCCCGCGTTCCGGGGAACAGTAATTTCGACCCGACTCGATCAGGGCCTTGTCCGGTTCACCCTCACGCTCGTGGGTAACAGGGGGATCGACCAGCGGCACGTCGCGGATTTGCAGTTCATTCCCGCGTTCGTGGGGAACAAACTGGTCAGCGGCATATCCGCCAGATCAATCACGGTTTATCCCCACGTTCGCGGGGAACAGTCGACCGGAAAGGCCGACACCTCCACGTCGATCGGTTCATCCCCGGATTCATAGGGAACAGCGGCGGGATATGTCTGTCTGGACCGAGCCAGCCGTTTCATCCCCGTGTCGCAGCGGAACAAGCGCCCCCCCCTACCCAATCCGCCGCAGATAGACGTAATACGCCCCCTCGCCGCCGTGGCGGTAATGGGCGGCGGTGACTTGTTGCACGACCAGCGACAAAGGCGGGCTGTGCAGCCAATGCGGCACCTGGTGGCGCAGCGCTCCGGGGCGGGTGGGCAGAGGGCCGGGATCGCCGCTGCTGCCTTTGCCGGTGATGACCAGCACCAGCCGCAGCCCCGACGCATGGCAAGACATCACGAATTGCACCAATTCGGGAAACGCCTGCGCCAGCGTCATGCCGTGCAGGTCGATGCGCGCTTCGGGCCGCATTTTCCCCTGCGTCATCTTACGATGGGTTTTGTGATCCATCCGCAGCGATGCCGCCGCCAGATGCTGCGCCGGGGTTTGGGCGCGGGTCACACCGCCCTTGGATGTGGGTGCGGCCTGTCCCACGCGAAAATCGGGGACGCTGAAATCAGACGCCAAACCCGCGCGGATCGTGACCGGCGCGGGTTTGGGTTTCGCATCGGACGCGACCCGAGGCTTTGGGTGCATGGGATGCGCGGTGCGGGCGACCTGCGCCCAAATCTCGGCATCCTCAGGGGTCAGACCCCGGCGGCGGCGCATCAGCCCGTCGCAACAAGCTGCCAGTTCGGATCATCCTGCCCCATGTGACGGGCAAAGGTCCAAACGTCTTTTTGTTTGCGCGGGGCTTTGGCGTCGCCTTCGATCACGGTGCCGTCAGCGTCCAGCGTGGCCGCGATCAGTTCACCCACAAACCGCACGGAAATTTCCGCCATGCCGGTGACGTGATCAAATTCCGCCGCCGTCAGCGCGGTTTCGCGCGTCCCCAGATACTGCGCCTGCACGGTCTGGCCGGCGGCCACGCGCTGATCAATCACCGATTGGAACGCATCGGCCACAGGTTCGGCCAAAAACGGCCGCACATCCGACAGATCGCCGCGTTCAAACGCCATCAGGATCATTTCATAGGCCGATTTCGACCCGTTCAGGAAATCGCGCAGCACAAAGGACGGCTCGGCCTGTTTCATCGCGGCCAAGGCATCGGCACTGGCGCTGCCAGCGGGGGCGTGGTCCAGAATGTCGTGATCGACCTGTTCGGCGCTGCCCTCGATCACCTCGAATTTGGGGGTGGGGCGCGGCTGTTCGTCGGTGCGCGGGGGTTCGAACCCGTCGCGCGTCCCCAGCACGTTGCGCAGCCGCAGGATCAGAAAAATCGCAATCGCGGCCAGAACCAGTAATTGCAGCAGCGGATTAGACATAGGAACGGCCTTTTTCGAACGGGTCTGTTGGTATCTTGAGCTTGGGACATTATGTAGGGACGAACGCCGCGCAAGTCCAGTTTTGCGCACCGGATCAAAGGGGAAAAGCATGTGGTTTCTTGCGCTGTTTCTGGCATTGCCGATTATCGAAATCGCATTATTCATTCAGGTGGGCGGGCTGATCGGGCTGTGGCCGACGCTGTTTCTGGTCATTCTGGGGTCCATCTTGGGCGTGGCGATCATCCGCCATCAGGGCGCCACGGCGGGCATTCGCCTGCAACGCAGCCTGAACGAATTGCGCGACCCGGCGCGGCCTCTGGCGCATGGGGTGTTGATTGTGCTGGCGGGTATGCTGTTGATCCTGCCGGGCTTTTTCACCGACACGCTGGGATTGCTGTTGTTGATCCCGATGGTGCGCGACGCGGTGCTGGCGCGCATGTCGGCGCGGGTGCGGCGGGCGCGTGACCCGCATCGCCCGCCCTATGCCGACGGGGTGATTGACGGCGATTATGTGGTGCAGGACGATCAGCCGCCACAGCCGAAGCCGCAGGAAATTATATCAAATGCCGCGCAAAATCATCGGCCTTCGGGCTGGTCGCAGCATTGAGCAAGCCCCCCGCCCCTGATACAAGCACGCGAAACCCAATGGATGAGGGCAGACCATGACCGACGAAACCACCCAAAACGGCACCGCAACCGAACAACCGCAGGTGCGCCTGCAGGTGCTGGCGCAGTATATCCGCGACCTGTCGTTTGAAAACGCCGTCGCGCAAAAAGGCGCTCTGGCGGGCGAAGTTCAGCCGGAAATCAATGTGCAGGTCAGCCTCGACGCCCGCAAGCGGCAGGTTGAAAACCAATATGAAGTGGTTACGAAATTCCGCATCACCTCGACCAACCGTGCGGATAGCTCGACCCTGTTCATCGCCGAAGTGGATTATGGCGGGGTCTTCCAGATCGAAGGCGTTCCCGAAGATCAGCTGCACCCCTTCCTGATGATCGAATGCCCGCGCCTGATGTTCCCGTTTGTGCGCCGCATCATTTCGGACGTGACCCGCGACGGCGGCTTCCCGGCCTTCAACATGGACCCGGTGGATTTCGTGGCGCTGTATCGTCAGGAACTGGCCCGTCGTCAGGCCGCGCAAGGCGCGCCCGACGGTCAAGCCCTGTCCTGATCCCCAATGGCGCCCCGACCGCACCGCGCCTGGCAGCGGATGCTGTCAGGGCGCCGACTGGATTTGTTGGACCCGACGCCGTTCGACATTGAAATCTCTGACATCGCGCACGGGCTGGCCTTTGTGGCGCGATGGAACGGCCAGACGGTGGGCGACTGGCCCTATTCCGTGGCGGAGCATTCTCTGCTGGTTGACGATATTTTTACCGCCAAGAATCCCGGCATTGCGCCGAAATGGCGGCTGGCGGCACTGCTGCATGACGCGCCGGAATATGTCATCGGCGACATGATTTCGCCGGTCAAAGACGCGCTTGGCCCCGATTACCGCGCCATGGATGAACGGCTGACGGCGGCGATTCACCGCTGTTTCGGCCTGCCCGCGGCGCTGCCCAAAACCATCAAATCCCAGATCAAAGCCGCCGACCGCATTTCCGCCCGGATTGAGGCCGTGCAGATCGCCGGTTTTTCGGAATCCGAGGCGAAAAAGCTGTTTCCGATTGGCCGCAATACCCTGCCCACCGGGTTGACGATAAATCTGCGCCCGCCCGCTCAGGTTCGTCAGGCGTTTTTAGAACGATATTCTGAAATTATTGCACGGATGGATGACTAAAAAACGGGGCCGCATCTGCGGCCCCGTTTTATTAAATTGCCAGATCTTCCAGATCTTTGCCCTGCTCCATCTGGTCCACAACCCAGCGGGGTTTGCGGCCACGACCGGTCCAGGTCATCGTGGGATCAGCGGGGTTTGCATATTTCGGTGCAACCGTGCCGCCACGGCGGGTTTTTGCGCCGGTCAGATCGGCCAAATTAAACCCGTGTTCACGCGCGGCTTCTTCGACGGCGGCCATTGCGGCGCGGCGTTTGCGATCTTCGTATGAATTGATAGCCCGGTCCAGTTTCGCGCGCAAATCGCGCATTTCCTTCAGGGACATCTGATCGAAGTCGAGAGACATTTTCTTTTTTCCGCCTGTTAAGAAGCAATAGCCGAAACCTAGCCGAATTTCAAAAACCCCACAACTGAATTTTTATTCCCGTTACTCTTTTGGGCCACGTTTTGCCAAAATACGTTGCAAGGTGCGGCGATGCATATTCAGGCGGCGGGCGGTTTCGCTGACATTTCGGTCACATTGTTCGTAAACCCGTTGGATATGTTCCCACCGCACCCGGTCAGCCGACATGGGGTTTTCCGGCGGCGGAGGCAGCAATTCCCCCGTCGTCAGCAGGGCGGCGGTGATATCATTCGCATCGGCGGGCTTGGCCAGATAATCGGTCGCGCCCATTTTCACCGCCGCCACAGCCGTGGCAATCGCGCCATAGCCGGTCAGCACAATGATGCGCGCATCCGCCCGTTTGGCCCGCAGCGCGTCCACCACATCCAGCCCGTTTCCGTCCCCCAGCCGCAAATCAATCACGGCATAGGCGGCGGGGCGGTTGTCAATCTGGACCAACGCATCCGCCACGGAAAACGCCGTCACCGGGGAAAAACCCCGCCGCTCCATCGCGCGGGCCAGGCGGGTGACAAATATCTCATCATCATCGACCAGCAACAAGGACGGATCAGGACCGGGGCGCAATTCAATTTCAGACATCATAGACCTCGTGGCGTGGATATAGGGCGCAAAACCCCCATTTCAAACCGCAACATTATCCCCGCGCGTTCATAAAACAGCCGACACGTTCCGCCATCGGTTCCGCTTCGGCATCGCGACGGAAAAATTCGACGGTTTCGGTTCCCGGCATCACCAGATAACTGTGAGTCATATGATCGACCAGATAAAATTCTTTATCCTCTTGATCGTGACGTTGGAAAACATTCCGCCAGCCCCGGTTTACAGCAGCAATTTCATCATCACTGCCCGTCAGGGCAATCATATCATCGCTGAAGAGTGACGCATAATCGGCCAAAACCTGCGGCGTATCACGGCGAGGGTCCACGGTGATAAAGACCGACTGAATATCATGGCCCTGCTGCTGTAAAATATCGACCACTTCGGCATTTCGCGCGGTGTCCAGCGGGCACACATCCGGGCAAAATGTATATCCAAAATAAAGCAGGCTGGGTTTATCAAACACCTGTTCATTTGTGACGCGCTGACCATCGGCGCGGGTCAGGGTGAAATCGGTGCCGAAACTGTCCAGCCCCCCGGCGACCACCCCCTGACGGCATTGGGCATAGCGATCACCCGCCGATTGTTGGGTCAGATAAATACCGCCGCCCAACAAAACCCCGACCGTCGCGGCAATGCCGATCATCAATAACCTGCGGTCTGCCATGTTGTGTCTCCTTATGCTGGGTGCTGCGCATTGATCGCCCATGACGCCAAGGTTATCAAGCAACCACAGCACGAGGTTCCCATGCAACACCCCCCCGCCCCCGGAATGGACCACAACCGGGCCGAGCCGATCCGCCTTCGCACCCTGATGCTGCTGCGATGGGCGGCGGTGCTGGGTCAGTTGGCGTCGGTCGTGGTGGCGCTGTGGCTGGGCCTGGGCTTTGCCTTGGGGCCGGTGCTGGCGCTGATTGCGGCCTTGGTGGCCAGCAATTTATGGCTGATGCGGCATTCTCCGATGCAGTTGTCCCCGCGTCAGGCGGCAGGGCAATTGGCATTTGACCTGTTGCAGCTGTCACTGCTGTTGGGGCTGACCGGGGGGCTGACCAATCCCTTTGCGCTGTTGATGCTGGCGCCGGTCACAATTGCGGCAACAACGCTGACCGCGCGCCAGACGGTTGCGCTTGGCGTGGCGACGGTGGCGCTGATGACGCTGGCCGCGGTGTTCGCCCAGCCTCTGATCGCGCCGGATGGGTCGGTGTTACAGATGGACCCGCTGCTGATGCTGGGGCATTGGGCGGCGCTTGTCATCGGGGTGGCGTTTTTTGCGACCTATGCCCACCGGGTCACGGCGGAATTGCAGGCCACGAACAGCGCGTTGTTTGCCACGCAGATGGCCCTGCTGCGCGAACAAAGGCTGCAACATCTGGGCGGAGTCATCGCGGCGGCCGCGCATGAAATGGGAACGCCGCTGGCGACGATCAAACTGATCGCGGCGGAACTGGCCGACGAATTGCAGGACCGCCCCGATCTGCGCGACGATGCGAACGCCCTGCGCGATTGCGCCATGCGCTGCGCCGAGATTTTGCGCAATATGGGTCAGGCGGGCAAAGACGACCTGCATCTGCGCGCCACACCGCTGCGCGCGGTGATTGACGACGCCGCCAGCCCTCATGCCGGGCGCGGGGTGGCGATTCATATTGACGCGGCCGGCCCGATTATCCGCCGCGATCCGGGCGTTATTCACGCGCTGCGCAACCTGATCCAGAACGCCGTTGATTTCGCCGCCACCCGCGTTGATGTGGTGGCCGAAACGGGCGATCTGCTGCGCGTGACGATTTCCGATGACGGCCCCGGCTATCCCCCCGCGATTCTGGCGCGGCTGGGCGACCCCTATCTGCGGCAGCGTTCAACGCCCCGCCGCGGCGGATATGAAGGCATGGGGCTGGGCCTGTTCATCGCCAAAACGCTGCTGGAACGGTCAGGCGCGCAGGTGGATTTCGCGAACGGAGCAACGGGGGCAAAGGTGCGCGTCACATGGCCCATCGACCGCATCGCCGCCGATGACCGGCAGGCCTTGCCAGAAAATCCGGCGTCATTAACACTATATTAATAGTTGAGGCGTTACGTTGCCTGAAAAGTTAAGGCGGTGACAGTGGATATTCAGGGTTTGTTGGCGGTAATGGCGGTTCTGGCGGCGGGTGCGGGGTCAACCCTGCTGGCGATTGTCGTGATCCGGCTGTGGGACACATGGCGCCAGACCGGCGCGCGGGCGGGCGGCGGGCTGGTCGCCCATCTGCAACCGATGATCTTTCTGTTTCGCGGGCAGCGGCTGATTGACGCAACGACACCGGCGCATAACCTGTTGCAAAGGCTCAGCCATGGCGATTCGGACTGGGTGCGCCTGACGCAGTGGCTGGGGCCGCATTTCGGCGATCTGGACACCGCTCTGGCGGGCCTTGCGCAACAGGGGCGCGTGGTTCTGCGGGGCGAACGCGGCAATGGGGCCGCGCAGCTGCGGCTGGTGGCCGAACAGCTGGACCCCCATCTGATTCGCCTGACCCTCACCAGCCCCGACACCCAGGACGCCGGGATCACGGTCGATTCGATGACCCTGCAAGCCATGGAAGAGGAGTTGGACCACCTGCGCAGCGCACTGGATCAGGCCCCGATTCTGGTCTGGCGTCAGGATCATCAGGGCCAGATCGTCTGGGCCAACAGCGCCTATCTGAAAAAGGTCGAAACCAGTTCGGGGGCGTCGGCGGCATGGCCTCTGCCGCGTCTGTTGGATCAGCCGACGCGCGTTCCCGGCGCAGGCACGACCACGCGGCGCGCGCCTTTGGATGATAACGGCACGGTGTTCTGGTATGACTGCCACAGCCAGCCGCTGGGCGATCAGACAATGTTCTTTGCCCTGCCCGCCGATGCCGCCGTGCGCGCCGAACGCAGCCTGCGCGAATTTGTGCAGACGCTGACGAAAACCTTTGCCGATTTGCCCATCGGGCTGGCGATTTTTGACCGTCAGCGCAATTTGCAGCTGTTCAATCCGGCGCTGATTGATCTGACCGGCTTGCCGACGGGTTTTCTGGTCGGACGCCCCACGCTGATTGATTTTCTGGACCAGTTGCGCGAACAGCGCATGGTTCCCGAACCCAAAGATTACCGCAGCTGGCGGCAGCAAATGGCCAATCTGGAAAGCGCGGCCTCCATCGGCCACCATGTCGAAACCTGGTCGCTGCCCGGCGGTCAAACCTATCGCGTGACCGGCCGCCCCCATCCCGACGGCGCGATTGCGTTTTTGTTCGAAGACATCACCTCGGAAATGTCGCTGACCCGCAAATTCCGGGCCGAACTGACGCTGGGTGCGCATGTTCTGGACGGGATCGACGATGGCGTGGTGGTGTTTGGCAATTCGGGCGAATTGGTGATGTCGAACCGCAGTTATCGCGATCTGTGGGGCGGCGACGCCGCGACGATCACGGAAACGCTGAAAATCTGGCAAAGCGTCACCGCCGACGGCCCCGGTCTGGCGGCACTGCGCGAATGTCTGACGGGCAACGCCCCGCAAGGGAATGGCAGCGGCGCAATGTCCGGCCCCTCGGGTGAGCTGTTGGGCTGGTCCGTCACGCAACTCTCGGCGGGGCGGCGCATGGTGCGGTTTCGCCTGCCAACCGCGCAGGCGCTGACCGCGATTGCGGCCTTGCCGTTGAATGGCGTGGCGCTGTCGCCGCGTCCCGACCCGGACATCCCGCCGCCGCACGCCGCCTTGGCGCCGCATAGCTGATATCCGTCACGGGCGACGCACCATATCTTCTGTGTCCAAATATCCCCGCCGGAGGCATCCGCACCATCCTCAGGTGTCGCCCGCGACCTTCAGAACGATCTTGCCAATATGTTGGCTGCTTTCCATCCGCCGATGGGCCGCCGCCGCGTCGTTCAGGGCAAATTCGCTGTCGATCCGCACCCCGACCTGCCCGCCCGCGATGAACGGCCACAGCTTTTTGCGCAGATCGTCGGCGATTTCGGCCTTGGCCACGTCGGATTGCGGGCGCAGGGTGGACCCCGTGACCGTCAGGCGGTTCACCATGATCTGGGCAAAGTTCAGTTCGACCTTTGGCCCCGCCAGAAACGCGATCATGACCAGCCGCCCATCCGGGGCCAGCGATTTGATATTGCGGGGAATATAATCGCCGCCGACCATATCCAGAATCAGATCGGCCCCGCCCGCGTCACGCAGCACCCGAACAAAATCATCGCTGCGGTAATTGATCGCCGTGGCGCCCAGTTCGGTGATGGCCGCGCATTTTTCATCGCTGCCCGCCGTGGCAAAGACCCGCGCGCCCAAGGCCCGCGCCGTCTGAATCGCCATCATGCCAATGCCCGAGGTGCCGCCATGGACCAAAAACCGTTCGCCGCCGCGCAAGGCCCCGCGCTGCACCACATTGGACCAGACGGTAAAGGCGGTTTCGGGCAGGCAGGCCGCCTGTCGCGTCTCGATCCCCGCCGGGATGCGCAGGGCGTGATCAGCGTGGCACACCGCATATTCGGCATATCCCCCACCCGGCAGCAGCGCGCAGACCATTTCGCCTTTGCGCCAGCGGGTGACGCCCGCGCCCATGCCGACGATTTCGCCCGCCGCCTCCAGCCCCGGCAGATCGGACGCGCCCGGCGGCGGGGCATAGCTGCCCGCGCGTTGCAGCACATCGGGGCGGTTGACGCCCGCCCAATGCACGCGGATCAGGATCTGGTCATGGCTGGGGACCGGCACCGGGCGGCGCGTGGGCCGCAGCATATCGGCATCGCCGGGGGCGGATATTTCAATCGCGTTCATCGCATCGGGAAACATGGTCATTCCCCCCGCCCCGGCAAATCACGCGGCTGCGGCGCGCGGATCCATCCAAACGCGGCGCGGGTCAGCATGTCCATCCCCGGCAGTTTGCGCAGGTTCGCCTTGACCCCTTCGAACCGCATCACGCCGTCGATGCGGCGGTCGATAAAGGCGCGGGTGTCGGCCTGCCCGTCCGAATCATCGCCCAGCCAGAACAGCACCGATGCGCTGATGACCGCCGAAAGGGTGGCGCGTTTGGAATACCAATTCACATCGTCGGATGTGTCGCCCAAGGCGCGCCAGATCACATCGGCGGTTTCCCAGACCAGTTTCGCCGCCAATCCCGCATGATGCGGCAGTGCCAGAACCGTGGCGCCGGCGCGCACCAGTTCGCGATCCACCAGCCCCAGCCGCAGCCAGACCGCCTGCGCGACCTTATCGCGAAACCGCCCGTCCAGCGGCGTATCCGCCAGCATCCGCGCCAGTTCCGCATCCGCGCGCCGGTGATAAGCGGCGGCCAGAGCCGCACCACCTTCGGGGAAATGGACCCGCGCCATCTGGTCGGGGATGCCCAGATCGCGCGCCCCGGCCATCAGGGCGCGGTCGTTCATGCCGTCAAACGGCACATGGATCAGTGCCGCATCCAGCAGCGCATCGCGTTCGGTCTGTGTCATCGCATCCTCACTGGACAAAGGCGGGTTTGGGTGATAATGGGGCGGTTCCTGCAATCTTTGCAACTCTAACTTAGGAAGGTGGTGACAACCACATGCAGGTCAACGTTCGCGACAATAACGTCGAACAGGCGCTTCGCGCACTGAAGAAAAAGCTTCAGCGTGAAGGGGTGTTCCGTGAAATGAAGCTGCGGCAGCATTTCGAAAAACCGTCGGTCAAGAAAGCCCGTGAAAAGGCCGAGGCCGTCCGCCGCGCCCGCAAGCTGGCTCGTAAAAAAGCACAGCGCGAAGGCGCACTGTAAGACAACGCGATCCGCGTCATAAAAACCCCCGCGCCATCCGGTTGCGGGGGTTTTTGCTGGGGTCACACCGGAAACACGGTCGTGCGCACCACGGTTCGCAGCGCGAACGAACTGTGCATCTGCGCCACGCCCGGCAGCCGCGCCAGATGTTGCCGGTGGATGCGGGCGAAATCATCGGTATCGCGGGCAACGATTTTCAACTGATAATCCGCCGATCCGGCCATCAGGTGACATTCCAGCAATTCGGGGATGGTGGCGACGCCGCGTTCAAAGGCCTCCAGCACCTCATCCGCCTGACCGGAAAGGGTAATTTCCACGAACACCACCGTCGGGCGGCCCAGTTTGCGCGCATCCAGCAACGCGACATAGCCGGTAATGACGCCCGCATCCTCTAACCGTTGGACGCGGCGGTGACAGGCGGATGGCGACAGATGCACCCGCGCGGCCAGATCGGCATTGCTGATGCGGCCGTCGGTTTGCAGAACGGCCAGAATACGGCGGTCGATGGGGTCCAGATCAGTCATGGCCGCATCATGGTTGATTCGGGGCCATGGTTCCACCCCTTGACGGTCACGGCTGCGTGGTCAGACGGTCGCAGCGACCGAATGGGGGACATGATGGGCATTGGTCTGTGGATGCTGGCCCTGTGCGCCTTGGGGCTGACAGTGCTTCTGATTTTGCGGTGGGCCAATCAGCACCGCCGCCGGAGACGCCGCGAAGGATGGGACAGGATGTGTCCCCATGACCCCTATCCCGAAAACAACGGCACGGATAACGGCAATTGGTTCGACCGCCTGATTGACGCAGAGGGTGACGCAGATGGCGGGGGTGGCGGCGACTGACGCGCATAAAAAACGGCGCGCCGGATGGGCGCGCCGTTTCGTTCATGTCCGGCAGATCAGATACGCGGAGCCGCGTTGCGGTCGGCCAGCAGGTCGCGGATTTGCGCCAGCAGTTCTTCCTGCGTCGGGCCTGCGGGGACTTCTTCCACGATGACGACTTCTTTTTCGCGGCTCGCGGCGGCTTGGACTTTGTTCACCGCTTTGACCAGCAGGAACACCGCCCAGGCGATGATGAAGAAGTTCAGCAGCGACATCAGGAAGCTGCCATAGGCAAAGATCGCCGCGCCCGAATCGCGTGCCGCTTGCAGGCTGGCGCCGTCCGCGACATTGCCCGACAGAACGACATACAGGTTCGTAAAGTCGATGCCGCCGATCAGCAGACCCAGAATCGGGTTAATCAGATCTTCGACGACCGAGTTGACGATGCCGGTAAAGGCCGCGCCGATGATGATACCGACAGCAAGGTCAATGACGTTGCCACGGGCGATAAACTGTTTGAATTCTTGGATCACGACATGGTCCCCTGTTCGCGCTTCATACGCCTAGGGCATGGCGATATTTTAACCAAAATCAATCATAATTTGCCGGAACGCTGCGGCATTTCGCGGTTTTGTGTTCAGCAGAAAATGTTTTCGGCCGGAACGCAGCCCGGCCGAAAACCCTGACGATTGCGGCGACGCGGCCTTACAACCGCCGATTACTGCGATTCGGCCTCGGCCAGCTTGGTGTCGATAACCGCTTTCAAGGCGTCCCACGGCTGGTTGCGCACCTTTTCCCCGCCGATGATAAAGGTCGGCGTGGCCTCGATCCCGTCAGCGGTTGCGTTTTGTTGGAAGGTCGCGACCAGTTGTTCGACCTTGGCCGTGTCTTCCCAGCAGGCGTTCATCTGATCGTCGGTCATCCCGGCCTTGGCCCCGATGCGGCGCAGATTGGCGGCGATTTCCGCGCCCGACCCGCCCGACACCCAGGCGCGTTGTTCCGAAAACAGCATATCGGCCACGCCGTAGAATTTTTCGTCCCCGCCGCAGCGTGCCAGAATCCCGGCCCACAGGCCCGGCTGGTCGAAATACACATCGCGCTGCATGAACCGCACCTTGCCGGTGTCGATATATTCGGCCTTCAGCGTCGGGAACACGTCGGTGTGGAAATTCGCGCAATGCCCGCAGGTAAAGCTGGCATATTCAATGATGGTCAGCGGCGCGTCTTCGGCACCCAGCGCAATATCGGGCAGCGTTTCCGGCGCGGCATCCTGCGCCATGGCCGGCACGGCCAAGGCCAAAGCGGCGGCGGTCATAACAGAACGAAGGAACATAGCGTTATCCTTTTCAAACGATTCTTGGTTTTCGAGTGGTGACGTTCAGCGCAAGGCGGGCCATGGCCTGCGCCAGATCGGGATCGGTGAATTGCGCGCCGATGCGGTCCGCCCGTTCGACCTGCGCCGGATCGGGCGCGCGTGGGGCGGGCGGCGCGTGGTCGAACACCGCCTGCCCTTCGGCAAAGCCGGTCGCGGCGGTTTGCGTCAGCACGATGCGCGAAATGGCGTTGTATCCGTAAACCGCATTCACCCGGTCGCGCAGCGCGGGCAGCTGCATCTGCACCATCGGCCCGACCGCCCCGGTGGTGAGCAAGGTCAGAGTCGCGCCAAAGCTGCCACGCGCATGGCTGATCCGCACCGGGCGCGTGACCCGCGCCAGCCGGTCGCCCGCGATTTCGGCCCAATGCGTCAACAGGCGGGCGACGGCGAATCCCCGCCCCTCGGCCGCGCGCTGCACCCGGCCCGCCAGCAGGGTGGCGGCGGGTTGGAACCCCCGGCTGGGGCGGCGTTTGCTGCGTTGCGGTGTCTGGGCCATGGCTGCGATTTCGTTTATGACGCCTTATCCTTACCCACCCCCGCCCCGCAATAAAAGCGCGGCCCGACTGACAGGGATTGAAAATTGCGTGACGGCATGGTGATCGCCCCCGGTCTGTTGCAGTGGTATGACCGCCACGCCCGCGACCTGCCGTGGCGCGTTCCGCCCGGGGGCAGCGGCGCCGACCCTTATCGCGTCTGGCTGTCCGAGGTGATGTTACAGCAAACCACCGTCGCCGCCGTCCGCGCCTATTTCCTGCGGTTTACGGAATTGTGGCCAACGGTGGCTGATCTGGCGGCGGCGGATGACGCGCAGGTCATGGCGGAATGGGCGGGCTTGGGCTATTACGCACGGGCGCGCAATCTGCTGGCCTGCGCGCGGGCGGTTGCGGAAACGGGCTTTCCGCGCGACCGGGCGGGGCTGCTGGCGCTGCCGGGGATTGGTCCCTACACGGCGGCGGCCATTGCGGCGATTGCGTTTGATCAGCCCGAAACCGTGGTCGATGGCAATGTCGAACGCGTCATCGCGCGGCTGTTTGCGGTTGAAACGCCCCTTCCCCGCGCCAAAGCGGAACTGACACGGCTGGCCGCGACCCAAACCCCGCAACACCGCCCCGGCGATTACGCGCAGGCGATGATGGATCTGGGCGCGACGATCTGCACGCCGCGCAACCCCGCCTGCGGCATCTGCCCGCTGACAGCGCAGTGTCAAGCCCGCGCCCGTGGCATCGCCGCCGACCTGCCACGCAAAGCGCCGAAAACGCCCAAACCCACCCGCACCGGCACCGCTTGGGTCGCGCGTCAGGGGGCGGCGGTTCTGCTGGAACATCGCCCCGCGCGCGGGCTGCTGGGCGGCGTGCTGGCCTTTCCCTCAACCGGCTGGGACGGGCGCGACCTGCCGCCCCCCGGCCCGGCCGAATGGCAAGACATCGGCACGGTGCGGCATGTGTTTTCGCATTTCAATCTGGACCTGACTGTGATGATGGGCGACCTGACCGGCCAACCGACCCGAGGCCATCTGGCCCGTGATGTGGACCGCGACGCCCTGCCCGGATTGATGCGCAAAGTCTGGGATATGGCGCAGGCGCATCACTCCGGCTAAAACCGCGCCATGACACAGAAACGCCCCCCCGCCGCCGCACCGTTCTGGATGTCGGTTCTGATGATCCCGCTGGTCGCCTGGGCGGCGGTGATGGGCGGGTATTGGTGGATGCTGCTGCCGGGTTATGCGTGGTATGTGACGACCGCGCTTGACGCGATGCTGGGCCGCAGCACCGCCAATCCCGACCCCGAAACCGCGACGCGGGAACTGTTCTGGCACCGCGCCATCACGATCATCTGGTTTCCGCTGCAATTCGCGGCGATTTTCGGCACGATCTGGTATGTGCAAACCACCGGCCACCTGTCTGGCTGGGAAAAAATCGGCCTGTTCTTCGGCATCGGCGTTTTGTCGGGCAGCATCGGCATCGTGTATTCCCACGAACTGATGCACCAGAAAACCGCCCTTGAACGCGGACTTGGCGATCTGCTGCTGGCCACGGTGATGTATAGCCATTTCCGCAGCGAACACCTGATCGTGCATCATTCCTGGGTCGCCACGCCCCGCGATGCGGCAACCGCGCGCTATAACGAAGGGTTTCACCGCTTTTTCGCCCGCGTCCTGCCGGGCAGCCTGCGCAGCGCGTGGAGCGCCGAATCCGCGCGCCAGACCCGCGCAGGCCGGCGCATCTGGGACCGCAGAAACCCGTTCTGGCGCTACGCCGCGCTGCAAGGCGCAATGCTGGGGCTGGCCCTGATGCTGGGCGGAGCCGCCGGGCTGGCCCTATTCCTATGGCAATCGCTGGTCGCGATCTGGCAGCTTGAACTGACAAACTATGTCGAACATTACGGCCTGACGCGCCGCCATCTGGGCCAAGGTCGCTACGAACCCGTCCGCCCGCATCACAGCTGGAACGCCGATCATCAGGCGTCGAACTGGCTGCTGATCAACCTGCAACGCCATTCGGACCACCACTATAAACCCGACCGCCGCTTTCCCCTGCTGCAAACCTACGACACCGATCAGGCGCCGCAATTGCCGTTCGGATACCCGGCAATGACCTTTGTGGCGATGATCCCGCCGCTGTGGCGCCGCCGCATGAATCCCCGCGTCCGGGCATGGCGCAAACACCACTACCCCGACATCACGGATTGGAGCGACTACAACCACGGCACCCTGCCCCACCCACGCAGCGCGCTTTGATTATCTTCTGTGCAAAAATATCCCACGGGGGTCCGGGGGTGTGAAACCCCCGGGCCGCTCTCCACAAAAAAACCCGCCATGCGGACATGGCGGGGTCAGGTGGTCCGGCCGGACAAACGCGGCAGGACTGGCGAAACGAAATCAGTTAGGGCGCGGGGCGTCGTCTTCCATTTCCGCGCGGATTTGCTGGCGCAGAATATCCAGCGGAATCATTTTCCCTTCACGCCGGAAATGCCAATAGGTCCAGCCATTGCAGGATGGCGCACCTTCTAATGCCGCGCCGACCTGGTGGATGCTGCCCTTAACATCGTTTCCGATCAGGCTGCCATCGGCGCGGACTTTGGCCTTGTGGCGGTTGCCGATGGAATACAGTTCCTCGCCCGGTCGCAGCATCCCGCGTTCCACGACCTGCCCGAACGGAATGCGCGGTTCAGCGCGTTTCGCCCGCGTCGTGGCGATTGCGTCCGAATCAAAGCGGCGCACGCGGGACAGGCGGCGGGTGGCGACCTCGCGATAGGATTCCTCGCGCTCGATCCCGATGAAATCGCGGCCCAGCATTTTCGCGACCGCGCCGGTGGTGCCGGTGCCAAAGAACGGGTCCAGCACCACATCGCCGGGATTGGTCGTGCCGACGATCACGCGATGCAACAGCGATTCGGGCTTTTGCGTCGGATGCGCTTTGTCGCCCGCCGCGTCCTTCAACCGTTCGCCACCATTGCAGATCGGCAGCACCCAATCGCTGCGCATCTGCACACCTTCGTTCAGCGACTTCAGCGCCTCATAGTTAAAAGTGTATTTCGAATTTTCCGACTTCGCCGCCCAGATCAGCGTTTCATGCGCATTGGTCAGGCGTTTGCCGCGGAAATTGGGCATCGGGTTGGATTTGCGCCAGATCACGTCATTCATGATCCAGAAGCCCTGATTTTGCAGCTCGGCCCCCACGCGGAAGATGTTGTGATAGCTGCCAATGACCCAAATCGCGCCGTTCGGTTTCAGCAAACGCCGCGCCGCCGCCAGCCAGTCGCGGGTGAAGGCATCATAGGACGCAAAGCCCGAAAACTGATCCCAATGATCGTCCACGGCATCGACCTTGGAATTATCGGGCCGGTGCAGATCGCCGCGCAATTGCAGGTTATAGGGCGGATCGGCAAAGATCAGATCGACGCTGTTTTCCGGCAGCGCATTCATCTGTTCAATGCAATCACCCGCCAGAATTTGGTTAAGCGGTAACGTCCGCGCAGCCGGGGCTGCGCGCTTGGTTTCGGTTTTGGTCATCTGCGCCTCATGTCACGCCGACTTTGTGTCGGTCTGCCTGTGGATAAAATGATTCAAACCCGATTCGCGGTCAATTTGTTTTTTGAATCAACCGGTTAGATAAATATCTTTACACAAGATGTTGTGGATAGGTTTGAACGACCGTCTATGATGTGGGGTGATCCCCAGATCTAGCAGCGCGGTTTTATGCGCGGGCGTGGGATAACCGGCGTTCACATCCCAGCCATAGCCCGGATGCTGTTGCGCCAAATCCACCATGATGCGATCGCGCAACACTTTGGCCACGATGGACGCCGCCGCAATCGACACGGAACGGGCATCGCCTTTCACCACAGCTTGCGCGGGGGTGGTCAGATCGCGCGGCAGGCGGTTGCCATCGACCAGCACGAAATCGGGGGCGTGGCGCAGGCCCGCCACGGCGCGGCACATCGCCAGATGCGCGGCTTGCAGGATGTTGATGCGGTCGATTTCGGCCACATCGACATGCGCCACGGCCCAATCGCAATGCGTCATGACCCATTCGGCCAGCATTTCACGCCGCGCCGCTGTCAGCTTTTTCGAATCGTTCAGGCCGGGGGGAATGTTGTCGGGGTCTAGCACGACCGCCGCCGCCGTGACGGGGCCGGCAATGGGGCCGCGCCCGACCTCATCCACGCCGGCGATGCGCTGCGCGCCTGCGGTCAGGGCGGCGGTTTCAAAGCTGAAATCAGGTGTCATCATCGGATCGGTTCATTGCGGCCAGCCCGTCAAGGATCCGCGCCATCAGGTCGCGGCGGGCGGCGGGGTTGCGGAAATGCGCGGCCTCGGATCGGGCGGCGGCGGACATGGCGCGACATTCCGCCGGATGCGCGCGCGCCCATGCCAGTTTGTCCTGAATATCATCGCCGTATCGCTGAATGGGGATGTAATGTTCCCACGGCCGGAACCGGCCCGAATAAAACACCTGCCAGCCGTCATCTTCGACCAAAGCGACGCCTTGGGTGTCGATGGCCTGCATGAAGTTCGACGGGTGGTCATATCCGGTCAGGCACAGCTGATAGCGAAACTGATGGAAAAACGCGCGGTCCTGACGCGGCACACAATAGGGGGCCAGCCACGGATCGCGCGCCGCCGCACGAAACCCCCACGCCATCACCACCCCCAGATCAAAGTCAGGATGCTGCCACAGCCGCCGGATCAGCGCGAATCGCGACGTGCGGCACAGCCCGGCCCATGCCGTCGCGCGCCGGTCCACATTGCCGCCCGCAGCCATCAGCCGTTTCAAAAACACATGCGAGGCCGGGCCGGGCCGCACACGATTGCGCCGTTCGCTGCCCGAAATCATGCCGCGCCAGACCACGCGGTCGGCTTTGTCATCCCACGCCACGCGGTCGGCCACGCCGTCAAAGCCGGGCTGGCCGACCTCATGCTGGCCGGGCAGAGGCCACAGCACCACATTTTCCGCGTCCTCGCGCCGGTTGTGACCGATCACGGGTGCGGGCAAGGTCGCGTCATGGGGGGATCCGATCCAACGGGAATCCTCCATATCCATCCAGACGGGGTCGCGGCGGTTCAGGCGCAGGATGTCGTTAATCACGCCTTCGACGCGCAGAGTTTTCGGATGGCGGTCCCCCCGCATCAGGCCGACCGGGCCATCCGCCACGACAAAGGGGCGAAAATGCCCGCCGCGATGCTGCACAAACGCGCCGCCATCCCACGCCCCGGCATGATCCGACAAGGGCGGTTTCGGGGGCATCGCGCCAGCCCGCACCCCACGCAGGCAAAACGCGGCCACATCATCCGCCCAGCCATCGGGAACCGGCGGAGGCTTGGGCGGGTCCAGCATCGCCATATCGGGCAGAGCATCGGCGGGGTCATACCAGCCCTGCGGCACCGCCGGGAAGCTCATCCATTCCGCCAACCGCGCCGCCAGATCGGCGGGGGGCTCGGTCGTCAGATCCACCCGGATCAGGCGCGGGTCATCGCCAAACAGCGCCGTCACCGCCTCCAGATGCGCGGTCAGGTCCGCGTGCCACCGGTCGGCCAGAGCGTCCGGAGACAGCCCCAGATGATGCGTATAACACCGCAACGCCGCGCCATCATCCGCCGCAACCCGGCGCAACAGCCAGTCATCCACATCCGGCACGGTCAGGATAAACACCGCGTCCGGGAAATGCGCGCGCAGGTAATCGGCGTGGTGCCAGCCTTCGATCGGGGGGCGCCAGAAAGGAGTGTGGCGATACAGCCCCGCGATCAGCGCCTGATCCACCTGCCGCAAAGGGGCCGCCCGACAGGCGCGCGCATACAGCACATCCGCCGCCAGCCGGCCTTTTTCATGGCAGGCCACGCCCAGACCCGCCGCGCGGAACATCCGGGACAGCGCCCATTCCCCCGATTGATCCGGCCCGATATGGATAAAGCGCGGCGTCATCCGGCACGCATCAGATCACGGCGGCGCGGCAAAAACGCGGTCAGCACGCCCAGCACCGGCACGACCGACACCCAGACAAACACCGTGCGGATGCCATAGGCATCGGCCAGAACCCCAATCGCCGCCGCCGCAATGCCGCCCATGCCAAAGGCAAAGCCGAAAAACAGCCCCGCAATCATGCCGGTGCGCCCCGGCACCAATTCCTGCGCAAACACCACAATCGCCGGAAAGGCCGAGGCCATAATAACTCCAATGACAAAGGCCAGCCCGCCGGTCGGGATCAGCCCCACATGCGGCAGCGCCAGCGTGAAAGGCAGCACCCCAAGGATCGACACCCAGATCACCGTCAGCGCGCCCACCCGGTCGCCGATGATGCCGCCCAGCATCACCCCCGCCGCCATTCCGGCCAGAAACAGAAACAGCATGATCTGCGCGCCCTGCGGACCCAGCCCGAACTTTTCGATGCTGAAAAACGTGAAATAGCTGCTGATCGCGGCGGTATAGATGTTTTTCGTGAACACCAGAATCGCCAGCACGACAATCGCCCTGATCACCACGCCGCGCGGCAATGGCAGGGCGGTGTCGGGGCGGGCGGTGACGGCGCGGCGGCGTCCCTCGGCCCATTGGCCCACATGCCACAGCGCGGCGGCCCCCAAGGCAGCGGCGACCGCAAACCACGCCGCCGCCGGTCGCCCCAACGGCACCACGATAAACGCCGCCAGCAACGGCCCCAGCGATTGCCCGAAATTGCCGCCCAGCTGGAACAGCGATTGCGCGGTGCCGAACCGCCCGCCGGATGCGATGCGCGCGACGCGCGAACTTTCAGGATGGAACACCGCCGATCCGAAACCAATCAGCATCGACCCCACCAGCAGCGCCCAATAATCAGCGGCATAGGCCAGCAACAGCACCCCGCAAAAGGTGGACGCCATCCCAAAGGGCAGCGACCGCGGTTGCGGGTGGCGGTCGGTCACCGCGCCGATCACCGGCTGCAACAGCGATGCCGTCACCTGAAACGCAAAGGTCAGCATCCCGATCTGCGCATAACTAAGCGAAAATTCCGCCTGCAACAGCGGATAGATCGCCGACAGCATCGACTGCATCACATCGTTCACCATGTGACACAGGCTGATGGCGGTCAGGATGCCCCAGGACACAGGCACCGCGCGCGAATCCGTATGGTGATTGTTCAAAGCCATGCCCGCCACGATAGACAACAAAGGTTAACGAATTGCACCATAAATTCCACGTTTCGCGCCTTTTTTTCGCCCGACCCTGACCATTTCGACAGGTAGTCATACGCATAAACCGCAAGCAAAATAGATACCGTGTTAATAGGTAAAATTTGTTACAATTATGATCAAAATTCCGACCCCAATGGCTCAGTCATTGCGCCCCGCAACAACCCGCCCCGGAGGACGTGGTCTGAACACCTGGCAATCCGTCCGGACCGAAGTTCTGCGCCGCATCCGTTCCGGCGAATGGGCGCCCGGTTCGATGATCCCCACCGAACAGGAACTGTCGGCGGAACTGAAATGCGCGCGGGCCACGGTGAACCGTGCGCTGCGCCATCTGGCCGAAAGCGGCATCATCGAACGCCGCCGCAAGGTTGGCACGCGCGTGGCGATTGCGCCTGAACATCGCAGCACGCTGGACATGCCCGAAATCCGCGACGAGATCGAGGCGACGGGCGCGGCCTATACCTTTCGCATGACCAGCTTTGGTCTGGCGCGGGCAACGCCTGCGGCCATGGACGCGCTGCATGTGGATGCGGGACAGAATCTGTTGCTGATCAAAACCCAGCATCTGGCCGATGGCCGCCCGCATTGCTGCGAAGCGATCTGGCTGAACCCCGATGTGCTGCCCGACATAACGCAGGCAACTTTTGCCGATCTGCCGGTGCGCGAATGGCTGCGTCAGAACATCCCTCTGACCGAGGGGCGCTTTGCCATTCTGGCCGAATCCGCGACCGGGGACTGCGCCACCAATCTGATGGTGGACGAAGGCACCCCGGTGCTGACCATCGAGATGGTGAAATCGCGTGACGCCACGCCCATTGCCTTTGCGCGGCAGTTTTACCCGCCGAATCATCGGCTTGTGTCGGATACCTAAGGTTTTGGCGCGGCTGCGGGGCGAAACACCCCCGTGGCCGTGGCGATCAATGTGCCATCCTGATGGTGCAATTCGCCCGCAATGAACATCGTGCGGCGACCGCCTCCGGTGACGCGGGCCAAGGCTTCGACCAGACCGGGGCGACCGGGCGCCAGAAAATTGACCGTCAGCGAAATGGTGAACAGCGGCGGCAGCGTCGCGCGGTCGATATGCAAGCTGCCCGCCGCGCCCATGCCGCTGTCCAAGAGTGTGGTGATGATCCCGCCATGCAGCACGCCCGCGCGGTTCAGGTGCTGATCGCCCACCTGCAAATAACAGCGCCCCTGCCCGTCCGCGCGCCCGACATCCAGAACAAAGCCGATGTTCCGCTGCGCCCCGGTTTCGTCCTTGATTAACATCTTACATCCCCATCATCTGCGGCAGGCATAACGACAACGCCGGAAACAGGATCAGCGCCGCCAGCACCGCCAGATCGGCCAGCAGAAACGGCACTACGGCGGCGAATATCGCACCATCCCGCCCCGGCAGAGCCGCGCGCGCCACCACAAACACCGCCAGCCCGACCGGAGGCGTGACCAGACCAATTTCCAACAGCTTAATCGTCAGCACCGCCAGCCAGACGGCGGCGGCCCCCTGTGCGTCAATCATCGTGGCCAAAAACGGCATCGCCAGCACCAGCACCGCCAGCGGCTGCATCACCATGCCCAGCCCCAACAGCGCGACGACAACGCCCATCAGCCACAGCCCCGGACCAACGGGCAACAGATCGAACAGCCCCGTCATCGGAATCAGCGTCATCATGACCCGCGCGGCCAGCAGCACCGCCAGAAAAATGCCGCTATGGCGCAGGCTTTGCATCAGGACCGCGCCCCAGCGTTCGGGGGGCAAACGGCCTTGGACCACGCCGATGACCGCCATCAGCGCCACCCCCGCCAGCATCGCGACACCCGCGCCAACGGTCAGCAACCCAATCAACAGCGCGAACACCGCAACCGCTGGCAGCGCCGCCGCAATCGCGTGACGCCGCGCGCCGGGTTCGGCGGGGCTGACCGCTCGGCCACCCCGGCCCCAGATCAGCGCGACGGCCACCATCACCGCCAGCGACATCACCCCCGGCACGATCCCCGCCAGAAACAGCGCCGCCACCGGCGCGCCGGTCAACAGCCCGAACAGCACCAACAGGACGGATGGCGGGATCAACGCGCCCAGCGTGCCGCCTATGGCGACGGATGCCCCCGCCACGCCGGGGCGAATCCCCGCCTGCATCATATCCGGCACGCAGATGCGGCCCATCGTGGTGGCGCAGGCGACCGACGACCCCGACAGCCCGGCAAATCCGCCGCATCCCAGCAGCGCCGCGATCACCGCGCCCCCCGGCATCCCGCGCATCAGCACCGCCGCCGCGTCGTAAATCCGCGTGGACAGCCCGGAATACAGCGCCAGATTGCCGAACAGCGCGACCAGCGGGATCAGCGCCAGCTCCGGCCCCGCCAACCCCGCCAGATCGCGCCAAAACGCCGCGCCCGCATCGGTCAGCGTCACCGCGCCCTGCGCCGCCAACACGCCCACCGACAGCGCCGACACCGCGACTGCCACGGCCAGCACCGGCACCCGCAGGATCAGCAGCACCCCCGCCGCCAGCATTGCCGCCGCACCTGTCACGCCTGTCCCCCCTTTTTTCCCTGCTATGGGTTTAGGTTGACGCGATGGTGAACTCAATCCCGCGTTGATGGCAAGGTTGTGGCGCTTTGCTCTGGAACAGCGCCCTTAAATCCGCGATGTTGCGCGCATCACGAACCGCCCGAGGCCCCCATGACCCCCACCCGCATCACCGGCATTGCCCTGATGGCGTCGCTGACCACCGCCCTGCCCGTCATGGCGCAGGACCGCCCCTTTAGCGCCGCTGATATTCAGGCCGCGCAATATGACGGCGGCGATCTGCCCAGCGGGCGGTCCGCGCTGACGGCCAAGGTGCAGATTCTGCTGGATCGGTCCGGCACCTCGCCCGGCGTCATTGACGGCATCAAAGGCGGGATGAGCCAGTCCGCCATCCGCGCCTTTGAACGCCGTGCGGGGCTGCCGATTGACGGCGTGATGGACCCGCATGTGTGGAACCTGCTGCAAGCCTATGACAGCCGCCCCGTGACGCAAAGCTATACCATCACGGATGCCGACGCGCAGGGGCTGGTCGATTCGATCCCGACCGATTACGCCGAAAAGGCGCAGATGGCGCATATGTCCTATACCAGCGTGGCGGAACGGCTGGGCGAACGGTTCCACATGGACGAACACTTTATCGGATTTCTGAATCCGGGGGTGTCGCTGGTGCCGGGGGCCACAATTGACGTGATGGCCCCGAACCCGCCGCTGACCGCGCAGGTCACGCGCATCATCATTGACCGCGATAACCGCCGCGTCGCCGGATACAATGCGCGCGGCAATATGGTGGTGGATTATCCCGCAACCATCGGATCGGCGGCCACACCGTCGCCATCGGGCAACCACAATGTCGCGAATGTGGCGATTAACCCGAACTATACCTATAACCCTAACGTCAACTTTCAGCAGGGCGACAACACCCGCGCCTTGATCGTGCCGCCGGGGCCGAATGGGCCGGTGGGGACCGTCTGGATCGGGTTGACCAAGCCGACCTATGGCATCCATGGCACCCCCACCCCGTCGCAGCTGTTTCGCAACCAATCCAATGGCTGCGTCCGCTTAACCAATTGGGACGCCGAGGAATTGGCCAAAATGGTGCGCATCGGCGGCACAACGGTTGAATTTCTGCCCGCGGGCACCAGCATTGCCGATGTGACAGGCAGCACGCCCCCCGCGCCGACGCCGCAGCTGAGCCTGCCCGACACGCAGCCCGCTGATCCGCAGCCCGATGGGTTTGTGACCCCGTTGTCGCAATGATCCGGGCGGCGGTTTTTGTGTTGGCCCTGTCCGCCGGGGCGGGGCTGACCGACCGCCCGCCGCAACGCAGCGCACCCATCCCACCAGCCGCAACCCCCGCATGGCAGGATTTGCGCGAATCCGATGCGGATCATGCCGCCTGCCTGCTATCCCTGCGGATTTTAGGTGCGACGTTTCGCGAAACCGATCCGATCCGCGACGACACCGACCCCGATTGCGGCATCGCGCAGCCTGTGCAGATCAGCCATATTCTGCCCGGCCTGCGCCTGACCGGCGATCCGGTGATGCGCTGCGATACCGCGCGGGCCTTGGGCTTTTGGGCGCGCGATTTTCTGCGCCCGGCGGCGGCGACCCTGCCCGGCGCGCCACGCCTGACCGAGATTCAGACCGGAGCCGGATATGACTGCCGCGCCCGCGTCGGCACCGGGCAGGACCGCCCGCGCCTGTCGCAGCACGCCTTGGGCAACGCGATTGATGTGATGGGGTTTGGGTTCGACAGCGGCGACCACTGGCCCATCATCCCGCGCCAAGACAGCGGCGATCTGGCCGAAGCGTATCAAGCCGCCGCCCGCGCCTCGGCCTGTCTGTTTTTCACAACCGTTCTTGGCCCCGGCGCGAATGATGCGCATGACGACCATCTGCATCTGGACGTGATCGCGCGGAACCGTGGCTGGCGCATATGCCAGTAATCAGCGGCTGTGCCGTTCCAGATCCAGATAAGTCGGATCAAAGCGCGCCAGATTGGTCAGCCCCGCCCAGTCCAAAATCGTGACATCCGCACCGGCCCAGCGGATCAGCCCGCGGTCGCGCAGATCGCGCACGGCTCGGTTCACATGGATCGGCGAATAGCCCAGGATATCCGCCAATTCGCGTTGTAATAACGGCAAGGAAAACTGCTGATTCGTCGCTGCCCCTACGGCGTTCAGGCGGGTGTAAATCTCGCACAGCAAATGCGCCAGATGCGCACTGGACCGCAGCGACGCCGCCGCGACCAGCCATTGCCGATGCACCGCCGCGTCAATCAAGGTGGCCAGCCACAACAGCCGCGTCAGATGCGGAAAGTTTTCGGTGATTTCCGTCAGTTCGGCATGGTCGATAAATTCAACCTCGGTCGGGCCGACGGCGACGACGGAATGTTCCAGACCCGCCAGAACAAAGCCGTGCAGATCGACGAAATCCCCCGGCACATGCAGCGCCGTGATGACGCGTTCATCAGGGCGTCCGACCAGTTGATGCGACCGAACCGACATGCCGCGCAGCATCAGACAGCTGCGCCCGATTTTTCTGTCAACGGGGATAATCACCTCGCCGGGGGCGAATTGGACCTGTTCGGTCTTGATGGCCCGCAAACGCGCAAGATCATCGTCACGCAAACTGTCGCGACGTTGCAGGTAGCGAATAAAGTATTCTGTGATCGCCATTCTGCACCCTTCCTGAATCGACTGCGAGACAGTCGCAAATCAGATTTTTTTCTGCAATGGGAACGGCTTGCGTTCTAACATTGATTAAGTGGTCGCTGCCGTCATTTGTTTATTGCGCCCCATTTCACCGCAGTGGCACCCGCAACGCCTGACCCAACGCGGTGAAACTGGCCGCGGTTCCCGGACTGCGCCCGGCGACAAAGGCATCCAGCTGGGGATACAGCTTGACCGCCTCATCCAGTTTGGGGTCCGATCCCGGCGAATACAGCCCCGCGCGAATCATCAATTCCGATTCGGCATAGGCGCCCAATGCCGCCCGCGCCCGCGCGATCATGGCGTTTTCCGCATCATCCGCCGCATCGGGCAGCGACCGCGACACCGACCGCACCACATCGACCGCCGGAAAGCGTCCGCGTTCGGCAATCGCCCGGTCCAGCACCACATGCCCGTCCAACGTGCCGCGCAGAACATCGGCCACAGGTTCGTCCATATCCGATCCCGCGACCAGCACGCTGAAAATCGCAGTAATATCGCCCGCCCCGTCCGGCCCCGGCCCCGACCGTTCCGCCAGCGACATCACCAGATTCGACATCGACGGCGGAAAGCCGCGAAAGCTGGGCGGCTCGCCCCCGGCCAGTGCGATTTCGCGATGCGCTTCGGCAAAGCGGGTGATCGAATCGGCCAGAAACAGGACATGCCGACCCTGATCGCGGAAATATTCGGCCACCGTCATCGCCGCCCATGCACAACGCCGCCGCAGCAATGGCGACTGGTCCGAGGTCGCCGCCACGATCACCGCCCGCGCCATCCCCGACGGTCCCAGCGTTTTTTCGACAAATTCCCGCAATTCGCGCCCGCGTTCGCCAATCATCGCGATAACGACGACATCGGCCTGCACGCCCTTGGCCAGTTGCGACAGCAGCGTGGATTTCCCCACGCCCGACCCCGCGAACAGACCGATTCGCTGACCCTGCACCAGCGGCAACAGCGTATCGAACACCGCCAGTCCCGTGGACAGCCGCGCGCCCAGCCTGCGCCGCGTGGCCGCAGGCGGGGGATCGGCGCGAAACGGCATCGGCATCCGCCCCTGCGGCAGCGCCCGCCCATCCAAAGGCCGCCCCAGAGGATCAACGATTCGCCCAATCCACGAATCACAGGGCGCAATCGACGGCGCGAACAACAATTCCACCTGCGCGCCGACCGACAGCCCGTCAACCGATCCTTCGGGCAGCACTTCGATATGGTCGGGGGACAGGCCGATCACCTCACCCCAGGCCATGCCATTTTGCAGCGAAATCAATACCCTGTCGCCGACCGATGCGTGACCATCCAACCCCTGCACATGAATAATACCCGCGCGGATCGCCTGCACCCGGCCAAAATACCGCGCCATCCGCATCTGGCTGATTTGCAGGGCAATTGAGTCAATCTTGTCCATTTTTTGTCCTTTTCGGCAGGAAATCCGCCCGTCGAAACGGTTTGTAAACCAATAGGGGTTAAGACCGGGTTTATGCAGCAGAGGAGAAACCTCATTGTTCGATAAAATTGAAATGATGCGAATGGCCCGTGCGATGGGTCACCATGTGGCGCAGCGGCAAACCGTTGTGGCGCGCAATATCGCAAACGCCGACACGCCGGGCTATCGCGCCCAAGATATGGCCGCGTTCGAAGACAGCTATCGCCGCACCGCGCCCGACATGCGCGTGACGCAGCCGCGCCACATGACCACGCCCGACTGGGCCAGTCCCGCGCGCCCGATGAATGACCAGACCGCCATGTCGCCCAACGGCAACAGCGTGTCGATTGAAGACGAAATCGTCAAAGCCGCCGAACTGAAACGCGATCACGACCTGTCGCTGGGCATTTACCGTTCGGCGCTGAACCTGATGCGGACCAGCATCGGGCGGCGCGGCTAACAGAAAGGACCGCAGATGACCGACCCTATTTCCCCCCTGCGCCTGTCCGCCTCTGGGATGCGCGCCCAATCCGAACGCCTGCGCCACACGGCGGAAAACATGGCAAATGCCGACACGCCGGGTTATCGGCGCAAGCTGGTCAGCTTTGAACAGGAAACCCGCATGGGCCGCGCCACGGGCGGCGTGACGACGGGCCGCGTTCATCTGGACCGCAGCGAATTGCCCCAGATTTTCAACCCCAGCCACCCGATGGCCGATGCCAACGGCTATTACGCCGGATCCAACGTCGATCTGGTCATCGAACTGGCCGACAGCCGAGAGGCCAGCCGCAGTTACGAAGCCAATCTGCGCATGTTCGAACAAACCCGCCAGATGGGCAGCAGCCTTCTGGATCTTCTTCGCCGCTAAGGAACCGCCATTATGATGAACAGCATCAACGCCGCCAATGCCTATTCCGCCGCCCGCAATGCGGTGCAACCGGGCGCCCCCACCCAATCCGCCGTGCAACGCGCGGGCCAAGCGGCCGAGGATTTCGCCGCCCATATGGCGCAGGTGGACCGCGCCGCCACCGGCGCCATGACCGGATCGGTGGAAACCCACCAGCTGGTCCAAACCATCGCCGAGGCCGAACTGGCCATGGAAACCGTCGTCGCCATCCGTGATAAAGTCGTCGAGGCGTATCAGGAAATCCTGCGGATGCCGGTCTGACCATGACCGAGGCCCTTCTCTTCGACATGTTGCGTCAGGCGCTGTTGATCGCGGTGCGCATCTCTGCGCCGCTGCTCGCAGTCGCGCTGATTACCGGGGTGGTGATCGGCCTGTTTCAGGCCCTGACCTCGGTTCAGGAAATGACGCTGACCTTCGTCCCCAAGGTCGGCCTGATGCTGGTCGTTTTTTGGGTCAGCATGAGCTTTATGACAACCGCCCTGTCGGATTTTTTTCTGGGGCAAATCATCCCTTTGGTCGCGGAGCGTTGAAACATGGATAACGCAATTTATGCCACTCTGACCCGGCAATCGGGGCTGATGCGCGAAATGGGCGTCGTGGCGAACAACATCGCCAATGCCAACACCACCGGCTTTCGCCGCGAAGGCGTGATTTTCGCCGAACATCTGGCGGCTTTGGACCGGCGCGGGGATACTCTGTCGATGGCCCATGCGCGCGGGCGGCTGTTGGATCTGGGTCAGGGGGTGATGACGCAAACGAACGGCACCTTTGATCTGGCGATCGAAGGCGACGGGTTTTTCATGGTCGAAACCCCCGACGGCACGCGCCTGACCCGCGCCGGTGCGTTCATCCCGTCACCCGAAGGTGAATTGATGACCGCCGACGGGTTCCGTCTGCTGGATGATGGGCAGGGGCCGATCATCATTCCCGACAACGCAACATCGGTTGCGGTGGGCGCCGATGGCACGCTGTCCGCGAATGGCGTCGTCTTTGGCCGCGTGGGGGTGTTTGCGCCCGCAGATGGCGCGCAACTGCATCATCAGGGCGGCACCACCTTCACCACCACCGACGACGCCGAGGCCATCGAAAACCCCCGCATCCGCCAAGGTTTTCTGGAAGAATCCAACGTCGATCCCGTTTTCGAAATCACCCGCATGATCGAGGTTCAGCGCGCATACGAACTGGGCCAGTCCTTTCTTGACCGCGAAGACCAGCGCATCCGATCCGTCATCGCCGCGCTAACCCGCTGAGGAACCACATTATGAGAGCTTTGCAAATCGCCGCCACCGGCATGAGCGCGCAACAAACCCGCGTCGAGGTTATTTCCAACAACCTCGCCAACATGTCCACGACCGGTTACAACGCCCGCCGCGCTGAATTTGCCGACCTGCATTATCAGCAGGCGACGCGCCCCGGCACCGTCACCGCCGCCGATGGCACGGTCGTTCCCGCCGGTGTGCAGCTGGGGCTGGGCGTGCGCGCGACCGCCGTCACCGTCAATCTGCAACAGGGGTCGCTGGTCGCCACCGGCGGCGATCTGGACATGGCCATCGACGGGGACGGTTATCTGGAGGTCACGCTGCCGTCGGGAATGTCCGCCTTCACTCGCGACGGCGGGCTGAAACGGTCGCCCGATGGGCTGATCGTGACATCGGACGGCTATCAGGTCGCCCCCGGCATCACCATTCCCGACGACGCGCGTTCCATTTCGATCAACGCCGCGGGCGAGGTTTACGCCTATTTCGGGGATCGGGTGGAGCCGGAAAATCTGGGCCAATTCACGCTGGCCGGTTTCACCAACGAAAAGGGGCTTGAGGCGATTGGGTCGAACCTGTTCATCGAAACCTCTGCATCCGGCGGGGCGCAGGTGGTGACGCCCGGTCAAAACGGGCTGGGAACGCTGCGTCAGGGCTATCTGGAGGAAAGCTCGGTCGATGCGGTGCGCGAAATCACCGAATTGATCAAGGCGCAGCGCGGCTACGAACTGAACGCCAAGGTCATCACCGCCGCCGATCAGATGATGGGCGCAACCGTGCAGGTGCGCTGATGCGTGTGCTGGCAATTCTGGCGCTGCTGGTGCCGGGGCTGGCCGATGCGGGCGTGCTGGCCGCCGCCCGCACCCTGCCCGCTGGCACCGTTCTGACCGCCGCCGATCTGCGCGCCGTGGACAGCACCCGCCCCGGCCTGACCGACCCCGCACAGGCCATCGGTCTGCAAACCCGCATCCTGATTCAGGAAGGCCGCCCGATCCATGCCACGCTGTTGCAGGCCCCGCGTCTGGTCAGCCGCAATCAGATCGTGCGCCTGTCCTTTCAACGCGGCCCGCTGCGGATTGAAACCGAAGGCCGCGCCATGTCCGAAGGCGCGGCAGGCGACCTGATCCGCGTTATGAACCTTGAATCCCGCTCCACCATCACCGCCCGCGTGATGGAGGACGGCACGCTGGCCGTGCTGAACTGACCCAAAGGAAACCCGATGAAACCGCATTACCTGCTGGCCTTTCTGCTGGCGATCAGCGCCTGCGCGCGCGTCGATCATCTGGGCAGCCCGCCCAGCCTGTCATCCCCCCGCGACACCGCAGAGTTTGACGCCATCATCAACCCGCCGATTGATATTCCCGTCGATTCCGGCCGCCCCGAGGCGGCGGCGTCGCTCTATGCCGGGACGCAATCCTCGTTGCTCAGCGACCGGCGGGCGGCGGTGCGGGGCGATATTCTGACCGTTGTGATCCAGATCGACGACCGGGCGGAAATGCAAAACACATCCGGCCGCAGCCGTCAGGCAAATGACACCGCCAGCATGTCGCAGATGATGGGCATCCCGCAACGTCTGTCGGATAAACTGCCCGACGGCGCCAGCTTTGATACGCTGGCCGAGGCGTCGTCAGGATCAACCTATCGCGGCACCGGCAACACGTCGCGGCGCGAACGCCTGACCCTGCGCGTGGCCGCAACCGTGATCGACCGCCTGCCCAACGGCACGCTGCACATCCAAGGCACGCAAGAGGTGCGGGTCAATTTCGAACTGCGCGAACTGACGGTCAGCGGCTTTGTCCGGCCCAGCGACATCGGGCGGAACAACGAAATCGCCTATGACCGAATCGCGGGCGCGCGGATTTCCTATGGCGGGCGTGGCCAGATTACGGATGTGCAGCAACCGCGCATCGGCCAGCAAATCGCCGATATGATCCTGCCCTACTAAGGTTTTGTTATCGTGAAAAAACTCATCCCCATCCTGCTGCCGGTCATCGCGCTGATCGGCGGCGCCTTTGCCGGCGACCACCTGCGCCCCGCCCCCCAAGTGACCGAGGACGCCGAACCCGAAACCCCGCCGCCACCATCCGACACGCCCATCAATGCGGGGTATTTCAAATTCCCGACGCAGTTTTTCGTCCCCCTGACGCGAAACGGCGATATGGGCGCGGTGATGGTGCTGACGGTGACGCTGGAAACCGAAGACGACGCCCTGCCGATGATGCAGAAACAGGAACACCGCCTGCGCGATGCGTTGCTGCGCGAATTGCTGATCCACGGCAATACCGGCGGCTTTGACGGCAACTTCACCGCCGAACGCAATCTGCGGATCCTGCGCGAACGGCTGATCCAAGCCGCACGCCGCGCCACCGACCAGCCCATCACCACCGTGCTGATCGAAGACATCGCCCGCCAAGGCCGCTGACCTATTGCACGCCCCCAACCGGCGCGGCACAAAGGGGCAAAAGGATACCCCATGCCCCAGACCGCGCCCGTTACCATCGTCATGGCGACCTATAACGGGGCGCGGTATATCGGCACGCAATTGGACAGCATCGCGGCGCAGGATGATCCGCATTGGCGGCTGATCGCATCCGATGACGGGTCAACCGACGAAACACCCAACCTGCTGCGCGATTTTCAGCGCCGCCGCCCCGATGGTCAGGTGACGCTGATCCCCGGCCCGCGCGCGGGGGCGACGCAGAATTTCCTGCATCTGGTGGCGCAGGCCCCGGATGGACCCTTGGCGTTTTGCGACCAAGACGATCAGTGGCGGCCCGACAAACTGCGCCGCGCAATAGGCTGGCTGGCCACACAAACCGGCCCCGCGCATTACGCCGCGCGCACGATCATCACCGATGCCGATTTGCAGGTGCTGACCGAATCGCGCCACTTTCTGCGCCCGCTGTCCTTTCGCAACGCCTTGGTGCAGGCGATTATGGCGGGCAATGCCTCGGTCTTTAACGCGGGGGCTGTGGCGCTGTTGAAACGCGCAGGCCCGGCGGCGCAGGCGGCGGGGATTTTGTCGCACGACTGGTGGGCGTATCAGATCACATCGGGGGCGGGCGCGGCGCTGCACCACGACACCACGCCCTGCCTGATGTATCGCCAACACGGCGCGTCCGAGGTCGGCCGCAACGACACCGCCGCCGCTATGCTGTCCCGCTGGCGTCAGTTGATGGCGGGCGATTATGGCGGCTGGCTTGGCCAGAACATCGCGGCGCTGAACGGCGCGCGGGATCTGCTGACGCCGGACAACCGCGACCTGCTGGACCGTTTCGCACGGATGACCACCCTGCCCGGCCCCGCCGCGCTGACCGCCGCGCGCCGGATGGGTCTGTATCGCCAAACCCGCGCGGGAACGGCGGCGCTGTATCTGGCGGCGTTGATGGGGCGGCTGCGGATCACCTGATCGCAGACCGCACGCCCGTTACTGCTGCCGCTATCTGAGTATTTATGCACAGAAGAAACGGCAGGCACCCCTCATTATCTTCTGTGTGCAAATATCCCGCGGGGGTCCGGGGGCGCGAAGCCCCCGGCGGTCGCGGGACGCAGCGGCGCCGAGTGAGTCACGAAAACTTCACACAAACGATAACTTGCCGTCACGCAGCGCGCGTAAAGCCCCTTTGTCGATACAAAGGGGTTACCATGCTGGACGTCAAAAACGTCACGAAAATGTTCGGTCAAAAGGCTGCGGTGGATGATGTCAGTTTCCGCATTGACGGACCGGCCTTCGTGGGGATCATCGGGCGATCCGGCGCGGGGAAATCCACGTTTTTGCGCATGATGAACCGCCTGACCGACGCCAGCAGCGGCGAAATCCGGGTCGAGGGGCGCGATATTCTGGCCTTGCGCGGCGCCGATGCCCGTGCGTGGCAAAGCGATTGCGCCATGATTTTTCAGCAATTCAACCTGGTGCCGCGTCTGGATGTGGCGTCGAATGTCATGCATGGCGTGCTGAACCGCCGTTCCACGCTGCAAACCATGTTTAACCTGTGGTCGCGTGACGACATCGTAAAGGCCTTGGAAATTCTCGACCGTCTGGGCATCGCCGAACAGGCCCCCAAACGCGCCGAAGCCCTGTCCGGCGGCCAGCAACAGCGGGTCGCGATTGCCCGCGCACTGATGCAGGATCCGAAAATCATTCTGGCCGATGAACCGATTGCCAGCTTGGACCCGATGAATGCGCAGATCGTGATGGACACGCTGAAACGCATCAATGTCGAAGACGGCCGCATGGTCATCGCCAACCTGCACACGCTGGACACCGCGCGCCGCTATTGCGACCGCGTGATCGGGATGCGTGACGGGCGCGTCGTCTTTGACGGGCGGCCCGACCAATTATCCACCGGCGTTGCGCGCGACATTTACGGCGCTGATGCCAGCTTTAACGAAGCCGCGACCTCGACCGCGATTCCCACCGACACCCTCGCCGACGCTGATTTTCAGGCGCGGATGATGGCCGACTGATCCAACACCCGGAGAGAACACCATGAAAAAACTGCTGATTGCCCTGACCGCCACCACCGCAATGGCCGGTGCTGTTTCGGCCCAGGACCTGACCGAATTTCGCATCGGCCTGCTGGGCGGCGAAAACGTGCAGGACCGCCTGAACTCGAACGAATGTTTCCGCGCCTATGCCGAAGAAACGCTGGGCGTTCCGGTGCGTCTGTTCACCCCCGCTGATTACAACGGCGTGATTCAGGGCCTGATCGGCGGTTCGCTGGACATGGCGTGGCTGGGCGCGTCGGGTTACGCCGCCGTTTACGTCAACGACCCCGAAGCGGTCGAGCCGGTGATGGTGAAAACCAATCTGGACGGTTCCTACATGTATTATTCCATCGGCTTTGCGCGCGCGGATGCGGGCATCGCCTCGATGGACGACATGAAGGGCAAAAGCTTTGCCTTTGCTGACCCGAACTCGACCTCGGGCTATCTGATCCCCAATGTCGAACTGCCCGAGGCTGGCTATTCGATGACCGAGGGCGAATATTTCAGCAAAATCGGTTTCTCGGGTGGTCATGAACAGACCATCATCGCGGTTCTGAACGGCGATTACGATGCGGGCGTCGTCTGGGCCGATGGTCAGGGCGAATGGGAAGACGGCTACAATTCGGGCGCGCTGCGTCGTGCGACCGATGCGGGCATCGTGGACATGAACGACATCGTGGAAATCTGGCGTTCCAAACCGATCGCCGAAGGCCCGATCGTTCTGCGCAAATCGCTGCCGCAGGACGCCAAAGACAAAATCATCACGCTGCTGGCCGGTCTGCACGAAAACGACCCGCAATGCGCCTATGGCGTGGCGGCGGGCGAAACCGCGGGCTTTACCCCGATTGGTCACGACGCCTACACCACGATCATCGAAATCCGCAAAGCGGAAATGAACTGATCTGACGGGCCACAGGCCGGACCCTGCCACGCGCGGGGTCCGGCTTTTTCATTTGGGGAACGCTGATGACCGCTTCGGCCGGGATTTCGACCATTCGTGATGATTATCTGGCGCTGACACAGCGGCGCCGCATGTATTCGGGCATAACGCTGCTGCTGTTTCTGGTGGTGTTTATTTCCGGCTGGCGGATTGCGGATGGACGCAATGCGGGCGGGTTCTGGGCCGGGATCGGCAAAGTGTTCGATTTCCCCAGCGAACTGGTGTCCGAAGCCTATGAAAAGGCGGGCAATATGCCGCGCCATATGGCGAACGCCTTTCCCGCGCTGATCGAAACGCTGAACATCGCCATCGTCGCCACGCTGCTGGGCTGTATTCTGGGCACGCTGCTGGCGCTGATGGGGACGCGCGGGCTGGCCTATTGGCCCAGCATGGTGCCGGTTGCGCGGCGGGTGTCGGATATTTTCCGCGCTGTGCCGGAAATCGTTATCGCGCTGATTTTGATCTTTATTCTGGGCGGCGGGCCGGTGCCTGCCGTGATCGCCATTGCCATTCACACCGCGGGCGCCCAAGGCAAGCTGTTTTCCGAAGTCAACGAAAACGTCGATCTGAAGCCGGTCGAGGGGCTGGCATCCGTCGGCGCGAACTGGTCGCAACGCATGTGGCTGGGCGTGATCCCGCAGGTGGCGCCAAATTACATGTCCTATTCCCTGCTGCGGCTTGAGGTGAACATCCGCGCATCCGCCATTCTGGGCTTCGTGGGCGCGGGCGGGATTGGTTACGAATTGCGCAACGCGATGACCTTTGGTCAGGGCAAATTCGACGAAGCCGCCGCGATTTTCCTGATGCTGTTTGCCACCATCGTCATTGTTGACCAACTCTCCAGCGTGTTGCGTCACCGCCTGACCCACGGAGCCGCCCAATGACCGCCGCCACCCTGTCCCCCGCACTGGAAACCCGCGTTGTGGATGCATTCCGCCGCAAGCGGTTGTTATCGCTGTCGGTTCCGGTGATTATTCTGGCTTATCTGGCCTATGTCGTCTTTGCCTTTGACCTGCCGGGTCTGGCGCAGCGCGCGCGTCTGGACAACGCCGCGATCATGATGGCCGATGCGGTCAGTCACAAAATCCACGTCACCCGCGACAATCGCCGGGAAACCACATCCGTCAGCATCGAGGGCAGTTCCCGCGCCACTTTTGGCCCCCATCAGATCCCGGAATGGGTGCAGATGCAGGGCGATCACACCGATATTGATCTGGGGTCGGGGCATCGCGTCACCTATGACGGGCCGGTGGTGACCTATGACATTGCGGGTTACGGCGCGGCGGTGATCACCGTGGGCGACCCGATCACGCTGTCCCTGCCCGACGCGCCGTTCCCCGGCACCGTCAATGCGGGCGATAACCGCGTGACGCTGACCACCGATGCGGGGCGCGTGACCGTCACCCGGTCGCGCACAGAAACGCTGCGGTATTTTTATGGCTGGGAAATGTTCTTTTTCGACCTGTCCAGCCCGTTTTCGGGGATGAGCGCGGCGCAGGTTCTGGGGACCGTCATCTCGGGCGATCAACTGGTGGCGGGGCAGTCGAACCTGTCGCTGATGCTGGACAATTTCTGGAACAACAGCATCTGGCGCCACAAAGAGGTGTTCTGGGCGATTCTGGAAACCATCCTGATGGCGTTTCTGGGGACGTTCGGCGCGGCCTTCATCGCGCTGCCGCTGGCATTTTTTGCCGCGCAGAACTTTGCGCCGTCCCGTTGGGTGCGATTCGCGGTGCGGCGGCTGTTTGACTTTGTTCGCGGCGTGGATGCGTTGATTTTCACCATCATTTTGTCGCGCGCCTTTGGCCCCGGCCCGCTGACTGGTGCCTTGGCGATCATGGTGACCGACAGCGGTTCGTTCGGCAAACTGTTTTCCGAAGCCTTGGAAAACGTGGACAAAAAACCGATCGAGGGCATCCAGTCCACCGGCGCTAACGCCATGCAGCGGTATCGGTTCGGCGTGATCCCGCAGGTGATGCCGGTGCTGTTGTCGCAGATGCTGTATTTCCTGGAATCCAACACCCGCAGCGCCACCATCATCGGCGCGATTGTCGGCGGCGGTATCGGTCTGATGCTGACGCAGGCGATCCAAACCACGTCCGATTGGGAAAAGGTGACCTATTACATCATTCTGGTGATCAGCATGGTGATTGCCATGGACAGCCTTTCGGGCTGGCTGCGCCGCAAACTGATCAAAGGCGAATAATATCAGGGGGTTGGGGGACGCCGTTTCCCCAGCCCCAGCAACCGCGCGGCAATCGGCGCGCCTGTGATCACAACGATCAGCCGCGTGACGTGATGCGTGATCACAAACCCCAAATCCGCGCCAACAATGATCGACAGCACGGTGACTTCGGCCTGACCGCCGGGCAGGAAGGACAGGAACCCCTCCATCGGTTGCGCCCATCCGGCCAGCACAGTGATTTCCGCAAACAGCGTCGCCAGTGCCGCCAAGATCAGCACAAAGCCTAAGCCCGTCAGAACAAAGTGCCGCAATTCCCGCAGCGTCACCCCGACATAGTGAATCCCAATCGACAGGCCGATAAAGAACTGCGCGGCTTTGATCGCCTCGGCCGGGGGGCGGGTGGTGATGATGCCGGACAGTGACAGAATGGCGGTGACGATCATCGGCCCGATGATGGCCGCGCCGAACAGGCCGATGCGTTCGCCCCCCTTCCACCCGATCAGAGCCGCCGCCGCCATCAGAACCAACTGAACGCCGCTGGTGTCGGTGATGGATTGCCCCATGGCCCCGGTCAGCGGCGCGTCATACATCCAGACCAGCAGCACCGGCGCCAGCGTCACCAGAACCGCCATCCGCGTGGCATGGATCAGCGACAGCGCGCGAATATCGGCGCCCGCCTCTTGGCCAAAGGCGACCATATCGGGCAGCCCCCCCGGCATCGACGCGTAATAGGCCGTGGGCGTGTCCAGCCCCAGCCGCCGGAAATACGGCACCCCGATCAGCCCAATCGCCGCGACATAGACCGGGACCAAGGCCACGCTGGCCGCCATCTGCGGGATTTGGCCAATAACGGCGGGGGTGATCGACGCGCCGACCGCGACGCCCAGAATGGTGCGCGCAGCAATCGACACCTGCCCCATGCCGCGCAGACGCGCCCCCGACAGCGCCGCAATCAGGCAAAACGTCATCGGCCCGAACAGAAACGGCAACGGCAGGCCCAACAGGTAAAACGTCACGGCCCCCGCCGCGGCCAGCATCAGCGTGCCGGCTTGGGGGATCAGCGATTCGCGGGACAGGATGGGGGATGGCATGATGACCTCTTGCTTGACGGGCGTTGCATACTATTGTATCCAAATGTATGCAATACGGAACACAGCCATGACCGACGATTTTCCACAGGGCCAATCCGCCTATCACCGCCTGCTGGGGGATATTCGGGCGGGGGCGCTGCCGCCCGGCACACGGCTGCGCGAAACCGAACTGGCCGAACGCTTCGGCATTTCCCGCACCCCCGTGCGCGAGGCGATCCGCCAATTGGAAACCGACGGGCTGGTCATCCACCAACCCCGACAGGGCGCGACCATCCGCCGTCTGGACCACGCCGAAATCATCGAACTGTATGAAATGCGCACCGTGTTAGAAGGCACCGCCGCCCGTCTGGCCGCGCGCATGGCGCTGCCCGTGGAAATCGCGGAACTGCGCGATATTAACGACGCTTTGGCGGGGGAACAGGCGGGCGCGGCGGCGCAGGAACTGAACCGGCAATTTCACACCGCCCTGCTGGGCGCGGCGCGCAACCGGTTTTTGGTCAAAACGATCAATGCGTTGCAGAAAACCTTGCTGATTTTGGGGCCAACCACATTGGCCGAGCCGATGCGGGCCGAAACCGCCGCCGCCGAACATGCGGCGGTGATCGACGCGTTACAGGCGCGCGACGGGCTGGCCGCCGAAACCGCGATGCGCGCGCATATCGAATCCGCGCTTGCGGTGCGGATCCGGGCGATGCGGGGGCAGCCGACCCCGCTGGACGATGATTAACCCAGCACCGCCGCCGGAACAAACACCGACCCCGCCAGCAATTTGCGCGCGGTGCGGATCGCGCCGCCGCTGACGATCTGCAATTCCGCGCCCTGCCCCGTGGTGCGCAGCGCAATGTCGATCATGCCGCTGGGATGTTCGATCAGGATCACGCGGTCGTCGCCATCCGGGCGCTGCGCCAGCCCGTCCGACACCGACCCCGCCAGCATCGCGACCGTGGACACGCACAACGCCCCCGTCACCGCAAAGGCGGCATGCGTTTTATGCGGCACGAAATACCGCGCGGCGATATGGCCCCCGTCACGCGGCGCGGCCAGCATGGCCATGCGCGGGATCACCCGGCGCGACACATCGCCCAAGCCCATGCGCTGACCGGCGATGATGCGCATCGCCTCGATCCGGGCAAAGAAATCGCGGTCGGCGTCCAGATCGGCGGGCGTTTCAAACCCGGTCTTGCCCACATCCTCGGCGCGAAAGATCATCATCGGCACCGCAACATCAATCAGCGTCACATCGACGCCGTTAATGGTTTCGCGCAGATGGCCGGTCGGCAGCAGCGCCCCGGTTTTCGACCCGACAATATCCATAAAATTCAGCCGCACCGGCGCGGCGGTCCCCGGCACTCCGGCAATCGCGGTGTCGCCGTCATAGATCACGCCGCCCTTATCGGTTTGCACGATGGCTTCGATCCGGCTGTTGGTGTTCAGGTTGTGAATGACGACGCGGGTTTCGCGCCCCGTTACAGCCACCATGCCGGTTTCAATCGCGAACGGCCCCACGCCCGACAGGATATTGCCGCAAGATGGGCCGGTATCCACAACCGCATCCGTCACGGACACCTGCGCGAACAGAAAATCGACATCCACCCCGTCGCGTGTGGACGGCGCGACCATGGCGACCTTGGAGGTCAGCGAATCGCCGCCGCCGATGCCGTCGATCTGACGCGCATCGGGCGACCCCATCACCGCCAGCAACAGCCGGTCGCGCGCCGCCGGATCATCGGGCAGGTCGGACATGCGGAAAAACGGCCCCTTCGAGGTGCCGCCGCGCATCACCATGACCGGGATGTCGTGCTGTTGTGCCATAGCGTCCCCCCAACGAAAAAGGCCCGCACCAGCGGCGCGGACCCTTTGGATGGCTTAGTTCAGCGGCCAAGGCAACTGGCCATACAGCTGATCTTGCAGCAGCCCCGGCGGCAATTGCAGGTTCAGCGCGGAACTGAGCGTCAGCAGCACCGCCGCCGCCGCCGCCGTCAACAGCACCGTTTGCAGCAGGCTGGATTTCGCAACGATCCGCAGGAACGCGACAAAGAACAGCATCAGCGCCAGGAAATACCCGACCAGCGCAATCGCCACGACAAAGGCGACCAGCCAGCCGATATATTTCTGCGGCGATACGGGGCCGTCATCTTCGGCGCGCAGCTTTTCTTCGCTGTCAAACACCGCGCCGCTAGAGCGGTTGCCCGTGATCTGCGGATACAGAACGAACGCGCTTGCAATCAGGCCAACCGTGGCAACACCCATCGGGAACACTTTGCCCAACATGGTCAGGTTATAGGTGTCGTAGACGGTGAACAGGAAAAACCCGATCAGACCCAGCGTGAATGCGATTTGCGGCCACAGCGGATAGGCGTCCGACACCGTGCCGGCACCCTCGGTCGCGATTTTGCCGCCGTCGCCTTTGGACCGCACGCTCAGCCAGATGGACAGCGCGATGATGGCGGCGATGATCAGCACGATCGGACGGGTAAAGAAATCCCAGCCCGAGAACTGAATCGTCTGATACAGATAGCGTTCGCCCTGCGTGGCCAGCACGAAGCCGATCAGGAAGGCCGGGCGCGGCCAGCCGAAACGGCGCAGCAAAATCCCGATGATGCCCAGACCGATCAGCGCGACCAGATCATACAGCGACCGGTTCGGCTGGAACGCCGCAAACGAAATCACCATGATCATGAAGGGCGCGATCAGCGCGTAACGGATCATGGTAATGCGCGCGATGCCCGGTGCCAGCACCAGACACAGCGCCGTCCCCATCACGTTCGCCAAGGCCAGCGACCAGACGATGGTATAGGTCACGTCCAGATTCTGCGTGACCATGGACGGCCCCGGTTGCAGGCCAATCAGCACCATACCGGCCAGGAAAATCGCCATCGACCCCGAACCCGGAATCCCGAACAGCAGGGTCGGAACCAGACCGCCGCCTTCTTTCGACGACGTGGTGGCCTCGACCGCGATCACGCCGCGGATGTCGCCTTTGCCAAAACCGCTTTTGTCTTTGGACGTCTGCACCACATGGCCATAGGCGATCCAGTCCACGACCGACCCGCCCAAACCGGGGATCATCCCCAGAATCGCGCCCAAGCCCGACAAACGCAGCGTCAGCCAGCGATAGACCCAAGTGTCCTTGATCCCCTGTTTCCAGCCCGCCCCCAAGGCCGAGCCTTTGGTTGCAATCGTGCTGTTTTTGCGCAGCAGATCGCCGATTTCAGGAACCGCAAACAAGGCCAGACCCACGATGACCAGCGGCAGGCCGTTCATCAGATACAGGGTGCCGAACTCCATCCGGTATTCGCCGGTTGCGGGGGCCGACCCGATCGACCCCAGCGCCAGACCGGCGGCGGCGGCGACCAGACCTTTGGCCAGACTTTGCCCCGACAGCACGCCGACCATCGACAGGCCGAACAGCGTCAGCATCAGCAATTCCGCCGCGCCGAATTTCAGGATCAGCGGACGCGCCACCAACACGCAGACGGTCAGCACCATGGCGCCGAACAGCCCGCCGAACAGAGACGCGGTAAAGGCCGCCGACAGCGCGCGCGCCGCCTGTCCCTTTTTCGCCAGCGGGAACCCGTCCAGAATGGTGGCCTGTGACGCCGATGATCCCGGAATCCCCATCAGCACCGATGCGAATGTGTCCGAAATCGCCAGAACCGGCAGAATACCAATCAGCATGGCCAAGGCCGATGTCGCATCCATCCCGTAAACGAATGGCAGCAACAGCGACATGCCGACGATCCCGCCCAGACCGGGCAGAATCCCGACGATCAGGCCGACACCGACCCCGATCATCAGATATTTGAAATGATGAAACGTCAGCACCGTGCTGAGCGCCTCATATACGGCGTCCATAATCATAGGTGTTACCCCCTAACCCGCCGTGCGTCCCGTCCGCAGAGGCCGCGCCGCTGCACAGGGTCGCCGGGTGGCGATGGCCGGATGGCTCCGGCAAGGTGACGAAAAAAACGTGCCGCGCCGGTTATTGCCGGTCAGACGGGACGGAAAAACCGGGCGCCGCGCAGAGGGCGGCACCCGGTCGGTGCTATCAGGATCAGTCCAGCGTCACGCGGTGACGTTCGCGCAGATAATTGCGGACCCATTCACGCGCTTCGGGGTCGATGGTGGTGCCGACTTTATACAGCGTGTCCACGTCGTCGCCGACGGCCTGCTGGTATTCGCCCAGGATTTCACCGGCGCTTGCGACCAGTTCCGGGTCGGCGGCAGCAGCGGCGAAGGCGTCACGATACGCCTTGACGATGTGATCGGGCGTGCCTTTCGGCAGAACGGCAGGCTTTTGCGCCGCGAAACCCGCGATGAAGAACGCTTTATACGCGTCAAAGGCCAGACCCGACGGCTTTTCGCCATGCAGCATTTCATAGGCTTCGACGAAATGCGGGATGTCCGGGAAGGACGGATCGCGCACGATTTCGCCTTCGCTGTTCAGCACGCCATAGGAAAACAGCGGAACAGCGGTCCCCGCCTCGACCAGAGGCACCACGTTGGTCAGGTAAGCCGAGGTGGTTTGATAGTCGATGGTGGCTTCGCCGCGTTCAAACGCCAGACGGCCATCACCACGACCGGTCATGCCGAACACATGGCGCACGTTCAGGCCCAAGACCTCGAACGCCAGCATCGGCACCAGATCCAGCGAGGTTGCGCCCTGGCTGGCGTAGACCAGTTCTTTGTCTTTGATCGCGCCCAGCTCGGATGCGTCTTTCACGCCCAGATTGCCGGGGATATACACCACGCCGCCCGTGGGCGACACCAGAACCGGGGTGAAATCGGCGTAATCGTAACGCACGCGCTTGTCACCCAGCAGGAACGGGAATTGCGTCGACCCCGAGGTTCCCAGAATCTGCAACCCGTTCGGACGCGCGCGGAACGCGAATTCGTTGGTGCCGGTGATGGACCCGCCGCCCGGCACGTTGCGGATGATCACGTTGGGGTTGCCGTCCAGATGGCGCGACAGATACGGCGCCAAGAAACGCGCCCACACATCTGCGCCACCACCTTCGGAAAAGGGAACCCAGAATTCGACGGTCTTACCCGAAAAGCTGACATCCTGGGCGATGACAGGGGTCGAAACGGCCATGGTCAGGCCGGCGACAGCCGCGGCGACAATCCCGCGAATGCGACGCATGGGTGATTGCATCAGGTATCCTCCCGTTGGACCGGCGCATTTTGCGCCTGTGTTATTCATGCGCCGGTTCTGCCATGCGAAGCTGTCAGAAAACTGTCACGGCGTCATTTTCTTGCCGATCACGCCGATTTTTTTGCCAAAGGCAGCCACAGGCAGATCGTGCAACCGCGCGCAGAGGCAACAACCGCCGCGTCTCCGCCCGCGCGGCGGGCAATGGCGCGCACAATGGGCAGGCCCAGCCCCGACCCGCCATCGTCGTTATCAACCACGCGAAAGAATCGGTCAAACACCGATTCGTGCAGGTCAGCGGGGATGCCGGGGCCGTCATCGGTGACGTTCAGAATCACCCGCCCGTCACGCTGCGACAGGTCCAGCCGCAATTCACGGCCCGGCGGGCAGCCGTATTTCAGCGCATTGTCGATCAGGTTATCGACGGCTTCTTCCAGCAACACCGGGTTCACGGCGACGGGCAGCGCAGCATCGGGCGCGTTCAGCGCCACATCCACATCGCGGCGCAGGGCGGCGGGGACATGGCGGCGCGCGACATTCGCCACAATCGCCCCCATATCGACCGGAGCGGGGGGAGGCGTCGCACCGCCATCATCGCTGACCAGATCCAGCCGCAGCAATTGCTGCGTCAGACGCGACAACCGCCGTGCCAGTTCCGCCAGATCGCGCAGGCGGTGCTGGCGGTCATGATCCGTCGCCGCCGCCAGTGCCGATTCCGCCTGCGCCTGAATCGCCGCCACCGGATTGCGCAACTGATGCGCGGCGTTTGAAATAAAGGCGCGCCTGCGGTCCAGCTCTGCCGACAGCCGCGTGAACAGACCGTTGATGGTGGTGACCAGCGGCATCACCTCACGCGGGACGCGGCGGCGGATGGGGCGCAATTCGTTGGTGCTGCGCAGGGCCACGGCATTGCGCAGATCGGTCAGCGGCGACAGCCCGCGATTGATGCCGAACCAGACCAGCCCCGCCACCGACACCACCATCAGCGCCAGCACCACAACCGCCTGCCCCATCATCTGCCAGCCCAGGGCCTGACGCTGCGTCACCGTCTGCCACACCCGAACCGTGGTCCAGCCATCCAGTTCGGGGTCGGTGATGTATTCGCGCAGCACCACCACACGCACCGGGCGCGCATCGTAAACGGCGTTGTAAAACACCGCCATACCTTCGGGATATTCCACCCCGGCGGGTAAGGGCGGCGCGTCGGTGCGCCCGACCACAAACCGCCCCCCGGCCGCATGAACCTGATAATAGATCGTGTCGCCCAAAGCCTCTTGCAGCGATTGCAGCAGGTCATCGGCCAGAACATCGCCGCGCGTCACCATCACCTCGCGCGCGACGGCATGGGCCACGACCTTTAACGTGTCGTCATAGAGTTCGCGCGACACATCCCGCGCCATCCAGTTCAGAATGATGCTGGCCGTCACCGCCAGAACCAACTGAGGCCCAACGATCAGCACAAACAGCCGCGTGCGCAGGCTGCGCGCGCCCCACAGCCGCGCCTTCATGCCGCGCCTGTGCTTTGCAGGATATAGCCAAGGCCGCGAATGGATTTGATCTGAACCCCGCCCGGTTCGATTTTGCGGCGCAGGCGCGACACCAGCAATTCAACCGCGTTCACATCCACATCCGCCCCGGTGCCATAGATGCTGTCGCACAGCGCGGCCTTGGACACCACGCGGTCGGCGCTGTCAAACAACGCCTCCCACAGCGCCAGTTCGCGGCGGGACAGGTCGATCACTCCGTCCGGGCCAGAGAGACGCCGCCCCGCGCGGTCGAACTCTAACCCCGCCATGGTTTCCACGACCTGCCCCCGCCGCCCGCGACGGCGGCCAAGCGCCCGGACGCGCGCGCAGAGTTCGGCCATGTCAAAGGGCTTGGTCATGTAATCATCCGCCCCCGCATCCAGCCCCGCCACGCGGTCATCCAGACTGTCGCGCGCGGTCAGCACCAGCACCGGAATATCCGCGCCCCCTGCCGTCACACGCCGGATCACGTCCAGCCCCCCCAGACGCGGCAGGTTCATATCGACAATCGCCAGATCCGCCCCGGCATGAAGCAAAAATTCCGCTCCGTCCTGACCGTCGCCCAGCCAGTCCACGGAATGACCTTCGTCGCGCAGGGCCTGAGCCACGGCGCGGGCCAGCATCTGGTTATCTTCGATCAGCACGATACGCATGGGCGCAACCTGCGCGCCCCGGCCCATAGACGCAAGCCCACAGACGAAAAAATCGGCTGGCAGGGCCACCCGTCCCGCATTAGGGTTGCGCCATCAGGGGGAATGACCATGCCGATGGGATCGCTGAACCGGCGACAGATGATGGCGCTGCTGGCGGCGGCCCTGCCCGCGCGCGCAATTGGCGCGCAGGACGTGCCTGTGGTGGATTTCACCGGGCAGCGGATCGAATGGATCATCCCCTTTAACGAAGGGGGTGGGTCCGATGTCTGGGCGCGCTTTATGGCGCCTCTGATCCATCGTTACCTGCCCGGCCAGCCCGAAATCGTGCTGCGCAACGAAACCGGCGGCAGCGGCACACGCGGCGCGAACCTGTTTGCATCGCGCGCGCGGTCCGATGGCACTATGGTTCTGGGAACATCGGGGTCCACGCAGATCACCTATCTGCTGCGCGATTTCCGGGTGCGGTTCCATTTCGATGACTGGGATGTGCTGATGGCCACGCCCACGGGCGGCGCGGTTTATATCGCGCCGGAACTGGGCGTGCGGTCATGGCGCGACGCCGCGCAGTTGCAGGGGCAGAGGCTGCGTTACGCCAGCATGGGTCCGGCATCGCTGGATCTGGTACCGATGCTGGCTTTTCGGATGCTGGGTTTCGATGTGCGCTATATCTTTGGCTATACCGGGCGCAGCGACGGGCTGAACGCGATGCAGCAGGGCGCGGCGAATATCGACCATCAGACGACCGCCGCCTATCTGGCCAATGTCGTGCCGCAAATCGCAGCGGGGCGGGCGGTGCCGCTGTTCAGCTGGGGCGTTCTGGACGCGCAGGGGCAAGAACAGCGCGATCCCAGCTTTCCCGACCTGCCGACCTTTGCCGAACTGTATGAACGGATCCACGGTGCGCCGCCATCCGGCCCCGATTATGACGCGCTGCGGGTGTTTGCGACGGCAGGCTTTGCCGCGCAAAAGCTGCTGGTCGTGCCGCGCACCACCCCCGCCGCCATTCAGACCGCCTGGACCGACGCCATCAGCGCCGCCTTGCGCGACCCGATTTATCAGGCTTTGGCGGCGGAACGGCTGGGCGCCTATGACACGCTGGTCGGGCGCGATGCGGCGATGCTGGCGCGGCAGGCCACGCATATCGACCCCGCTTTGCGCAAACATGTTCTGGACATCCTGGCACGCGATTATTCGGTGCGCATGTCGGACTGATCCGGGTTGTATCGGCGCGCAAAAATGACGAAAATACAACAGAACGCCGCTGACTTTAGACATAGGAATCCCGCCATGAGCATCCGCAGCATCCTGACAAACTATACCGGTAACGGCGGCGGTCCGGCCGCGCTGCGCATGGCGATCAAGATGGCGCAGAAATACAACGCGCATCTGACCGCCGCCGTATGGCTGCCGGAAAACCCGCTGCGCCATCAGGCGGGCACCTTTCTGACGCCGGAAATCGCGCGGATCATCGACACCTATGACAGCGATTTTGTGCAGGGGCGTCGCGCCGATTTTCAGGCCGCCGTGGACGCCGCCGGCCTGAGCGACCGCGCCACATTCGAGGTGTATGGCCCCCGCGAACGCACCATCAACGAAGCCGCACGCGGTCATGACGTCGTGGTCATCGGCACGGCATCCGACACCGCCAGAGGTCAGGATTTCGCCGTCCGCCCCGATGTGGTCGCCCTGCGCAGCGGTCGCCCGGTGATCGTGGTCCCGCATGCCTATAACTCGCCCACCATCGTGGAAACGGCGGCGGTCGCATGGGACGGCAAACGCGCCGCCGCGCGCGCTTTGGCCGATGCGATGCATATTCTGGGCACCAAACAGCGCGTGATCCTGATGGGGGTGGGCGACAATCTGCCCGCCGATTACGGGTCAGACGTGATGCGCCTGATGGAACGCCACGGCATCGCCGCCGAGATGAAGATCCTGTCCCCCGGTCCCGACGGCGTGGGCCAGACCATCATCGACGCCTGCGCCGCCGCGCATATCGGGCTGTTGGTGATGGGCGCCTATGAACACAGCAAATTCACCGAAGACCTGCTGGGCGGCACCACCCGCGACATTCTGGAAAACTCGCCGGTTCCGGTGCTGATGTCGCACTGATTGCGATGCCCGACCGCTGTTCACAACGGACGGCGGTCGGGATGGATAAAAGTTTAAGTATATATCATTTGGTTTATCCGCCTGCGGTGTGCATATTCGGCGCAACCAACGGGATACGAAATGAACACGTTCTTTGCGGCGATTCTTGCCATTGTGTTTGGCCTGACGCTGACCGATGCGACGGCGCAAACGACCAGCGAATTGGACGCTGACATTCGAACCGCCCGGGCCATCTGCACCGTTCTGGAACGTCAGGGGTTGCTGTCGCAGCCGTGTTTCTTTCATGGCGCAAAAACCATGACCATGCATATCGACATGGCCCCGGCCGAGGCGCGAAAATTCTGCGCCGGTTTTCCCGCTATTCTGGAACAGCTGAATCTGGGGCGGTTGCGTGGCTGGACGGTGAACATCCGCAGCCCGTTCAGCGGCAATAACAACATTGCCATGTGCAAATTGTGACAGCCGGGGCATATCTTGGGTGATGCCGCATGATGTGGCCGAACCGTTGGGGACGCCATGACGCCGAAACGGTCCGCCGATACCCCGCTGATCTATTCGTGGGTCGAGGTGACGGTTCCGACCTTCGGCCCCTATTACGAAGTCGCGACTGCGTTACAAGCGCTGAACAGCGAGTTCGCTACCCGATAATCAACACAGGCAACGGCGGCGGTGTTCGGCACCGCCACCACCCCTCATTCCCCCCGAACCGCCCGCGCAATCGCCGCAACGTCGATTTTCTGCATCGTCATCATCGCGGCAAAGGCGCGCTGTGCCGGTTTCCCGCCTGCCGCCAAGGCTTCGGTCAGGATGCGGGGTGTGATCTGCCATGACACGCCCCAGCGGTCGCGGCACCAGCCGCAGTCGCTGGCCTGACCGCCGTTCCCGACAATCGCGTTCCAATAGCGGTCGGTTTCGTCCTGATCTTCGGTCGCGATCTGGAACGAAAAGGCTTCGGTCTGTGGAAAGGATGGCCCGCCGTTCAGCCCCATGCAGGCGATGCCCGCGACGGTGAAATCAACCGTCAGCACGTCGCCCGCCTGACCTGACGGGAAATCACCCGGCGCGCGGAACACCGCCCCCACGGCGCTGTCTGGAAAGGTCGCGGCGTAAAACTGCGCCGCGTCCAATGCGCCGCCATCATACCACAGACACACGCGGTTCTTGGCCGGTTGCATCACATCCCCCCTTGTCTGCCACCCGTTGCCCTGCATGATACCACCAGATCAACCCGCAGGATACCGCCATGCCGAAACTGTCCGCCGATACCCCGCTGATCCATCCGGGGGCCGAGGTGACCAATTCCACCTTTGGTCCATATTGCGAGGTGGGGGCCGCGTCGCGGGTGTTGAACAGCGATTTCGCGGCCTATGCCTATTGCGACCGGATGGCGGATATTGCGAACACCTCGGTCGGGGCTTTTGCCAATATCGCGGCGATGACGCGGATCGGGCCGACGGATCACCCGATGCACACCGCATCGCTGCATCATTTCCTGTATCGGTCAAGTTATTACTGGGACGACGCCGACGATGACGCGGATTTCTTTGCCGCCCGCGCGGCGCGGCGCTGTGTGATTGGGCCGGACACATGGATCGGGCACGGCGCGATTGTCAAACCGGATGTGACCATCGGCGCGGGGGCGATTGTTGCCGCCGGGGCCGTGGTGACGCGGGATGTCGCACCCTATCTGATTGTGGCGGGGGTGCCTGCGGTGCCGCTGCGTGAACGCTTTGCGCCCGACATTGCCGAACGGCTGCTGGCGCTGAAGTGGTGGGATTGGGACCATGACCGCCTGCGCGCCGCCCTGCCCGATTTCCGCCGGATGGACGCGCGCGATTTTCTGGACCATTACGAAGGGTAATCGCCCAGCGTCAGGCTGACCCGATCGCCCGCGAACCATGTGCGCCCATATTCGACCGGCGCGCCGCCCGCATCGACATTCACCGCAACCGACCGCAACAGCGGCGCGCCCGGAGACAGATGCAGGGCAACCGCCTGCACCGGGCTGGCCAGCTTCGCGGTAATCCGAGTGCTGGCGCGGGTATAGTCGGCCACGCCGCAGGCCGCCAAGGCCGCTGTGATCGACCCGGTTTCCTGCACCGCCGCCAGCACATCCAGCCGCCCCGGAAAGACCGACCGGAACAGCGCCATCGGTTGCCCATCAGCGAACGAGACCCCTTCGACCACATGCACCGGATCGCCAAGGGGCAAGCACAGCGCCGCCGACTCCGCCCCATCGGCAGGCAGAGTTTCCAGCCGCGTAAACCGGCGCGACGCCGTGCGCCCCGACGCGGCCAGATTTTGGCTTAACCGCACGCGCCGGCCCAGCGGATAATCGGTCGGCTGCGCGGTCACAAACACCCCCGCGCCGCGCCGCGCATGGACCAGCCCCGCATCCGCCAGATCCGACAGCGCGCGCCGCACCGTGTGGCGGTTCACGCCGAAACGGGCGGACAATTCCGATTCCGTCGGCAATTTGTCACCGGGACGGTAATGCCCTGCCGCCAGATCATCGCGCAGGGCGGCTGCAATGGATTGCCACAGAGGGGAACGCGCCATGTCATCAAACTTTCACACTGTTTTGCTTGCCCCCGGCGGGAGAATCGGGATAACGCTTGTCTAGTTGTATAGGTATCTGGACAAATCCGCAAGATGTCTGCTTTCTCTCTCCACGACCGCCGCGACTGGATGTCGCGACTGGCCACGACCTCGGCCCACCGACTGGCGGGGCTGCTGCCCGACCTGCCGCCGCATCACGTTCTGCGCGGCCCGGAAATCGGCACCGTGATGGTGCAGGGCCGCATCAGCGCCACCGGCGCGCCGTTCAATGTGGGTGAAATCACGGTGACGCGCTGTTCGGTGGAACTGGATTGCGGCACCGTGGGTCATGCGCATGTGCAGGGCCGTTCGCGCGACCACGCCACCCGCGCCGCCATTATCGACGCGCTGATGCAGACGGACGCGGCCCCGCGTATTCGCCCGCTGATCGACGCGCTGACCCAAGACGCCGCCGCCACCCGCGACACCCGCGCCCGCCGCGCCGCCGCCACGCGGGTCGAGTTTTTCACCCTGCAACGCGGAGAGGATTGATGAACCACCTGACCGGCGGGCTGACCGATCCCGCGCCGCAATCCGCCGCCGCGTTCCGCATCATCATGCAGGCCATGGCGCGCCCCGGCACCATTCACAGGCTGACCGGCGGCACCGCGCCCGCTCCGGTCGGACCGGCGGCGGCGACCGCGCTGTTGGTTCTGTGCGATCCGACCACGCCGCTGCATCTGGCCGGGGCGGCGGATCACCCCAGCTTGCGCAACTGGGTGTCGTTTCACACCGGCGCGCCCCTGACCGATGCCGAGACCGCACAATTCGCGCATGGCCGTTGGGATGATCTGATGCCGCTGGACCGCTTTCCGGTCGGCCTGCCGGATTACCCCGACCGTTCGGCCACGCTGATCGTCGAACTGGACGCTCTGGACCCCACCGGTACGCGCCTGACCGGCCCCGGCATCCAGGACGCCGCGCATCTGTCGCTGCCCGCGCCCGATGTGTTGGCCGCCAATGCGGCGCGGTTTCCGTTGGGTCTCGATTTCATATTCACCTGCGGCGACCGGCTGGCCTGCCTGCCGCGCAGCACGCAATTGGGGGATGTCTGATGTATGTCGCCGTCAAAGGGGGCGAACGCGCCATCGACAACGCGCATCAGTGGCTGGCCGATGCCCGGCGCGGCGACCGGGACGTGGCGGAACTGACCACCGACCAAATCCGCGAACAACTGACGCTGGCCGTGAACCGCGTGATGGCCGAAGGGTCGCTCTATGATCCCGATCTGGCCGCGCTTGCGCTGAAACAGGCGCGTGGCGACGTGATCGAAGCGGTGTTTCTGATCCGCGCCTATCGCACGACTTTGCCGCGTTTTGGCGCGTCGGATCCGGTGGATACGGGCGACATGTCGGTCAGTCGTCGGATTTCGGCCACGTTCAAGGATCTGCCCGGCGGGCAGGTGCTGGGGCCGACCTTTGATTACACGCATCGCCTGCTGGATTTTGCGCTTGCCGCTGATCCTGATGCGGCGGCGCAGGTCGATGCCGACCCCGCCCCCGTGCCGCATGTGACCGATTTTCTGAACCGCGACGGGCTGATTGAACCCTGCCCCCGCAGCGACGACCCCGCCCCCGACCTGACGCGCGCGCCGCTGGAACTGCCCGCAAACCGCGCGCTGCGCCTGCAATCACTGGCACGCGCGGATGAAGGCTTTATCCTGTCGCTGGCCTATTCCACGCAGCGCGGCTACGGGCGCACCCACGCATTCGTGGGCGAATTGCGTATCGGCATGGTCTCGGTAGACATGCACATCCCCGAATTGGGGTTCAGCGTCCAGATTGGCGAAGTCGAGCTGACCGAATGTGAAACCGTCAACCAATTCAAAGGGTCGCGCACCGAACCGCCGCAATTCACGCGCGGGTATGGTCTGATCTTTGGCCAATCCGAACGCAAGGCAATTGCCGTCAGTCTGGTGGACCGCGCCCTTCGGTGGGACGAACTGGGCGAAGACTTCACCGGCGCCCCGGCCCAAGACCCCGAATTTGTGCTGTCGCATTGCGACAATGTGCAGGCGACCGGGTTTTTGGAACATATCAAACTGCCGCATTACGTTGATTTTCAGGCGGAATTGGAACTGGTCCGCCGCCTGCGCCACGACGCCGAAACAGCCGCATCACAGGGGACAGCACATGATTAACACCATCGTTTTCGACATCGGCAATGTTCTGGTCCGCTGGGATCCCGTGCTGGCCTTTCTGCCCGAATATGGCGACCGCGCGGCGGCGCAGGACTTTCTGGACCGCATCGGGTTTCACGACCTGAACCTGCGCGCGGATGGCGGGGAACGCTTTGCCGATCTGGCGCGCGAATTGCGTGACCCGGACGATGCGGCGCTGCTGGCGGCCTATCCCGAACGCTATGCCCTGACGATTGCGGAACCGATTGCGGGGACATGGGCGCTGATGGACCGGCTGCGCGACCGCGGCCACGCCATCCACGCGATCACCAACTGGTCGGCGGAAACATGGCCCATCGGCGTGAAAACCCATCCCCGACTGGCGACCAGCTTTGGCGTCACCATCGTGTCGGGAACCGAGGCCGTGATCAAACCCGACCCCCGCATTTTCCAAATCCTGTGCGACCGCGCAGGCGTGACGCCCGCCGAATGTCTGTTCATCGACGACAGCGCCGCCAATGTCGCGGGCGCGCGCGCCGCTGGCATGGCCGCGCATCACTTTACCACGCCCGAACTGTTGGAACGCGACCTGACCGAACGGGGGCTGGTGTGAACGAATACAACTTCGCCTATCTGGACGAACAGACGAAACGGATGATCCGGCGCGCGATCCTGAAGGCTCTGGCGATCCCCGGTTATCAGGTGCCGTTTGCCAGCCGCGAAATGCCGATGCCCTATGGCTGGGGGACGGGGGGCGTGCAGTTAACGGCGGCCTGCCTGACCCCCGACGACCGGCTGAAGGTCATTGATCAGGGCGCCGATGACACCACAAACGCCGTCAGCATCCGCAAGTTTTTTCAACGCACCGCAGGGGTGGCCGTGACCGAATCCACGGCGGACGCCACCCTGATTCAAACGCGCCACCGTATCCCCGAAACGCCCCTGACCGATGCGCAGATTCTGGTCTATCAGGTGCCGATCCCCGAACCCTTGCGGTTTTTAGAACCGCGCGAGACGGAAACCCGCAAGATGCACGAATTGCAGGAATACGGGCTGATGCATGTCAAGTTATACGAAGACATCGCCCGCCACGGCCAGATCGCGACGTCATATGCCTATCCGGTGCGGGTGGCGGGGCGCTATGTCATGGACCCGTCGCCCATTCCGAAATTCGACAACCCGAAGCTGTCGGACAATCCGGCGGTGCAGTTGTTCGGCGCGGGCCGGGAACAGCGGATCTACGCGCTGCCGCCCTATACCCCCGTGGTCAGTCTGGATTTCGACGATCACCCGTTTGACCCGTCGAAGCCCGACCATGATTGCGACCTGTGCGGGGCCAGTGACAGCTATCTGGACGAAGTGATCACCGACGACCAAGGCGGGCGCATGTTTGTGTGTTCCGACACCGATTTCTGCGCCAGCCGTCAGGCATCGGGGCATCACGGGCGCCTGTCGCCGCAGGGGGCCGCATGACCGATCAGCCTATCCTGACCGTCACCGGACTGACGCGGCGTTACGGCGCGCGGATCGGCTGTGCGGATGTGTCGTTCAACCTGTATCCGGGCGAGGTGCTGGGCATCGTCGGCGAATCCGGGTCCGGCAAATCCACGCTGCTGTCTTGTCTGGCCGGGTTGCAGCGCCCGGACGGCGGCACGATCACCTATGACAACCGCGACGTGCTGGCTATGTCCGAAACGGAACGCCGCCGGTTGTCGCGCACTGAATGGGCCTTTGTTCACCAACATGCCCGCGACGGGCTGCGGATGGGCGTCAGCGCGGGCGGCAATGTCGGCGAGCGTTTGATGGGCATTGGCGCGCGCCATTACGGCGATATTCGCGCGCAGGCCGTTGATTGGCTGGGCCGGGTGGAAATCGCCGCCGACCGGGTGGATGACCGCCCGACCGCCTTTTCCGGCGGGATGCAGCAACGGCTGCAAATCGCGCGCAATCTGGTGACGGGGCCGCGTCTGGTGTTCATGGACGAACCGACCGGAGGGTTGGATGTCAGCGTTCAGGCGCGGCTGCTGGACCTGCTGCGCGGGCTGGTGCGCGATTTGGGGCTGTCGGTCATCATCGTGACGCATGATCTGGCCGTGGTGCGCCTGTTGGCCGACCGCCTGATGGTGATGAAGTCCGGCCGCGTCGTCGAACAGGGCCTGACCGATCAGGTGCTGGATGATCCGCAGCACGCTTATACGCAGTTGCTGGTGTCGTCGGTTTTGCAGGTGTAACGCTATGATCATTGTCGAAAATCTGTCGAAATCCTTCACCCTGCACAATCAGGGCGGCGCGGTGATCCCGGTCATGGCGGGGGCCAATCTGCATGTTCTGCCGGGCGAATGTGTCGGGCTGACCGGGCAATCGGGGGCCGGAAAATCCACGCTGATGCGGATGATCCACGGCAATTATCTGGCCGATGGCGGGTCGATCCGCATTGCCGGGGTTGACCTGACCCGCGCCCAGCCGCGCCAGATCATCGCGCTGCGGCGTCAGGTTCTGGGCTATGTCAGCCAGTTTCTGCGCGTGGTGCCGCGCGTGCCCACCGAAGAGGTCGTCGCCGAACCGCTGCTGGCGCTTGGCACGCCGCGCGAACAGGCGATCGAGGCCGCGCAGGCGATGCTGTGGCGGCTGAACATTCCGCGGCGGCTGTGGGGGTTGTCTCCGACCACGTTTTCGGGGGGGGAACAACAGCGGGTGAACATCGCGCGCGGGTTTATTCACCCGTTCCCGGTGATGCTGCTGGACGAACCGACCGCCAGTTTGGACGCGGAAAACCGCCAGATCGTGCTGGACCTGATCCGCGATGCCAAAGACCGCAGCGCCGCGATCTTGGGCATTTTCCACGACGAACAGGCGCGGGAACAGGTCTGCGACCGGCTGGTCGATGTGACCGGCTTTACCCCGGACCGCGCGGCATGATCATTGCGGTGGTCGGGCCGTCGGGCGTGGGCAAAGACACGCTGATCGCGGGCGCTATGGCCGCGCGCCCCGATCTGCGGCTGGTCCGGCGCGTGATTACCCGACCCACGGCGGCGGGGGGCGAGGATTTCGACGGCGTCACCGACCCTCAATTCGACGCCCGCCTGCGCGCGGGGGATTTCGCGCTGCATTGGGGCGCGCATGGGCTGCGTTACGGCATCCCGCGCGATGCGCTGACGGGGGGCGGCACGGTGATCTTTAACGGCAGCCGCGCGGCGCTGCCGCAGGCGGTCGCGGCCATCCCCGGCCTGCGCGTCATTCAAATCACCGCCCCCGCCGATATTCTGGCCGCGCGTCTGGCCGCGCGCGGGCGCGAAACACAGGCCGACATCGCCGCCCGTCTGGCGCGCGGCGCTGACGGCATCCCGGCGGGCATCCCGCATGTCACGGTGATGAATGACGGCACGCCGGAACAGGGCATTGCCCGGTTGCTGGCCGCGATTTACCCCGACAGCGGCGAACGGTGGATCAGATGAAACCGGCCCAGTTCATCCTGACCGACCACGCACAGATCGTCGATGGTGAACGGGCGCGGCAGGCGCAGCCAGCCCCGCAGCGCGTCCGCCACAGCGCCACGTTCGGCATCCGGCAGGTGATCGGTCAGCGTCAGATGAAACCGAAACTGATCCATCACAAAGGGATAGCCCCACTGATCCAGCAAGCCGCGCTGATGCGGGGTCAGGCGATCCGGGTTGCGCCGCGCAATGTCGGCGTCATTCAGAGGCGCGCGCAGATCATTCGTGCCGCGCACCACATGGGCGGCCAGATCGTTCAGCGCCCCCTGCCCGCCGACCGGGGTCAGCGCCAGAAACCCGTGCAGATCGACCAGTTCCACCCCGTCAAACCGCAGGGGCGCAAACGCGCGCGCCAGATCATCGGCGCGCGCGATGATCGCGTCCTGCGTCACGCCGTCGCCCGGACGGAATGGCGCGCGGATCGTGCCGTGAAACCCGTATCTGCGCGGGCTGCGCGTCAGATCGGCCACCGGGCGCGGCAGGTCCAGAACGGGATGCGCAACCGCGCGCCCCTGCGCCAGATCCCAGCCCAGCCACGCCGCCATCTGGTCGGCAAAATCCCCCGCCCGTGGCACATAATAGATTGCGTAACGATCCAATTCCGCCCCTTATTGTCACACGGTTGTAATGGTCATGTGGCATTTCACCCGCCTTTGCGCCCCATATCAAGACAGGACCACCCATGACCGACACGATTCTTGCCAATGCCTTGCTGGTTCTGCCGGACGAATCCTTTGTCGGCCAGATCGTCATCCGCGACGGGCATATCGCGGAAATCGGCCACGGCGCGTCGGTCCCGAAGGGCGCGATTGACTGCGGCGGGGATATGGTCATGCCGGGGCTGATCGAACTGCACACCGACAATCTGGAACGGCATTTGCAGCCCCGCCCCAAAGTGGACTGGCCGCATATGTCCGCCATCATCGCGCATGATGCCGAACTGGCCAGCACCGGGATCACGACGGTGTTTGACGCGTTGCGCGTGGGGTCGGTCTTTACGTCCACCAATGCCGGTTATGGCGAATATGCCCGCGCCGTCGCGACCGAGATTCTGGACCTGCGGGCGCAGGGCGCGCTGCGGATCAGCCATTTCCTGCATCTGCGCGCCGAAATCTGTTCGCAAACCTTGATCGAGGAAATGGCCAAATTCGGTCCCGATGATCGCGTGGGCATCGTCAGCCTGATGGACCACACTCCTGGTCAGCGCCAATTCCGCGACATCACCAAACTGCACGCCTATGTCGTGGGCAAAAACGGCGCGACCGATGAACAATTCGCCCAGCATGTCCGCGATCAACAGGAACTGCGCGACCGCGTGGGGGAATTGCACGAAGCAACCGCCGTGGCCGAGGCGCGGCGTTACGGCGCCGTTCTGGCCAGCCATGACGACACCACCCCCGAACATGTCGCCATCAGCGACGGCCATGGCTGCCATTTCGCGGAGTTTCCCACCACCTTCGAGGCCGCCCAAGCCTGCCGCAATCACGGGATTCAGGTGATGATGGGCGCGCCGAACCTGATCCGGGGCGGATCACACAGCGGCAATGTCGCCGCCGCCGATCTGGCGCGGGCGGACCTGCTGGATATTCTGTCATCCGATTATGTGCCGTCGGCGCTGTTGTCGGGGGCGCTGATACTGGGCGATCTGTGGGGCAATCTGGCGCGCGGCATTGCCACCGTGACGCAGGCACCGGCGGCGGCGGTTGATCTGCACGACCGGGGCCGCATCGGCACCGGCGCGCGCGCGGATGTGATCCGCGTCACCCGCATCGGCACCGCCGGCGCGATCCGGGGGGTATGGGTGCAGGGCCGCCGCGTCGGCTGACGGCCCCGCCCTTTTCAGGCCGCGATAAAGTCGCGCACGAAGGCCGTCGCGGGCTTTTCGCGGATGTCCTGCGGGCGGCCCACCTGTTCGATGCGGCCCATCGACATCACGACGACCAGATCGGCCAGCTCCATGGCTTCGTCCTGATCATGGGTCACGAACACGGTGGTCAGGCCGGTTTCGTCGTGAATGTCGCGCAGACCCTGACGCAGTTCTTTGCGCACCTTGGCATCAAGCGCGCCAAAGGGTTCATCCAGCAACAGCATCCGCGGTTCGATCGCCAAGGCGCGGGCCAGTGCCACCCGCTGACGCTGACCGCCCGACAACTGGCTGGGGTAACGGTCGCCAATCTGCGGCAGTTGGATCAGTTCCAACAGTTTGGTCACACGGCGGGCGATCTCGGCCTTATCGGGGCGCGTGGCGCGGGGGCGCGCGCGCAACCCATAGGCGATGTTGTCAAACACCGTCATATGCCGGAACAGGGCATAGCTTTGGAACACGAACCCCGCGCGGCGTTCCTGCACACTCAGCGCGGCGGCGTCCTGTCCGCCCAGCATCACCCGCCCCGAGGTCGGAAACTCCAGCCCCCCCAGAATCCGCAGCAGCGTGGTTTTGCCCGACCCCGACGGCCCCAGCAACGCGACCAAGGCCCCGGACGGGATCGACAGCGACACGGGTTGCAGCGCAGCCGTCGCGCCAAAGGTTTTTGCAATCTCGTCGATTTGAATATGCATCATGGCCCCCTTAGTGGCGGTGATTAGCAGCCAGAGCGTCGGCGTGACGCAGTTCCAGCGCGGTTTTCAGGGTCAGGGTGATCAGCGCAAATCCGGTCAGCAAAGCCGCCATCGAAAAGGCCGCAACCGACAGATATTCGTTATACAGCATTTCGATGGTGATCGGCATGGTCGCCGTCTGGCCACGGATTTTGCCCGACACCACCGCAACCGCGCCAAATTCGCCCATGGCCCGCGCGGTGCAAAGCAGCGTGCCATACAGCAGCGCCCAGCGGATATTGGGCAGCGTCACCGTCCAGAACGTGCGCAGACCCGACGCGCCCAGCGTCAGGGCGGCTTCTTCTTCGGCGCGGCCCTGTTCGATCATCACCGGGATCAGTTCCCGCGCGACAAAGGGAAAGGTGACGAACACCGTCGCCAGCACAATCCCCGGCAGCGCGAACACGATGGGATAACCGCTGGCCACCAGCCAGCCCCCAATCGCGGAATTGGCCCCGAACAGCAACACGATGCACAGACCGGCCACCACCGGGCTGACCGAAAACGGCAGGTCGATCAGAGTGATCAGGAACGCCTTGCCCCGGAAATCGAATTTCGTGATCAGCCAAGCGGCGGCAATCCCGAACAGCGCGTTCATCGGCACAGCAATCGCGGTAATGATCAGCGTCAGGCGAATGGCCGCCTGCGCGTCGCGGTTGCCCAGACTGGCCACGGCAGCGGCCCAGCCGCGCGCCAAGGCTTCGGCAAACACCGCGATCAGCGGCGCGAACACCAGCAGCGACAGCCCGCCCACGGCCAGACCGATCAGCACCCAACGGGTGACGGCGGATTCGTCGGTGGCCGCGCGGAAACGCGGCGCTTTGTGCAGGGTGGCGTCAGACATAACCAATCCTCCGACGGGACCAGACTTGGATCAGGTTGATAATCAGCAGCATACCAAAGGAAATCACCAGCATCGCCAGACCAATCGCCCCGGCGGCGTCATAGTTGTATTCCTCAAGCTGGATAACGATCAGCAGCGGCGCGATTTCGGTGCGAAACGGGATGTTACCCGCGATAAAGATGACGGAGCCATATTCCCCAACCGCCCGCGCCAGTGCCAGCGCAAAGCCCGTCAGCGCGGCGGGCATCAGCATCGGCAGGATCACATGGCGGATCGTGTAATACCGCGACGCGCCCAGCGTGGCCGAGGCTTCTTCGACCTCGCGGTCGATTTCTTCGACCACGGGTTGCACGGTGCGCGTCACAAAGGGCAGGCCGACAAACACCAGCGCCAAGAAAATCCCCCACTGCGTATAGGCGATTTTCCAGCCGATTTGCGCGGCCCACTGCCCGAACAGCCCGTTCGGCGCATAAAGCGCGGTCAGCGCGATCCCCGCCACGGCGGTCGGCAGCGCAAAGGGCAAATCCACGGCCGCGTCAATGATCCGCCGCCCCGGAAAGCGATACCGCACCAGCACCCAGGCCAGCAGCACCCCGAACACCAGATTGAACAGCGCGGCGTAAAACGACAGGCGGAACGACAAAAACAGCGCCGCCCAGACCCGTTCGCGGTTCACGACCGCCCAGACATTGCCGGGACCATAAGACGCGCCTTGCGCCAACAACGCGCCAATCGGCAACAGCACGACCAGCGACAGCATGAACAGCGTAATCCCGGCCGATAATCCAAGGCCGGGAATCGCAGTTTTTTGAACAATTGGACGCATATAACCTCAGCGTGCGGTGTAAATCTGATCGAAAATGCCGCCATCGCCGAAATGTTCCGGCTGCACTTTGGCCCAGCCGCCCAGATCGTCGATGGTCACCAGATCCAGCGCCGGGAAACGGGCCACATCGGCGGGATCGGCGGCGCTGTCATCCCATGCGCGATAGAAATGTTTGAACGCAAGCGCCTGACCTTCGGGCGAATAGAGATAGTTCAGATACCCTTCGGCCAGTTCGCGCTGCGCGTCATTGGCGATGTTGGATTCCACCACGGCAACCGGCGGTTCGGCCAGCACGCTGACGGACGGCACCACGATGTCGAATTTATCTTCGCCCAGTTCTTTCAGCGCCAGATAGGCTTCGTTTTCCCATGCCAGCAGCACGTCACCAATGCCGCGCTGTGCAAAGGTGGTGGTCGATCCGCGCGCGGCGGTGTCCAGAACCGGCACATTTTTGAACATCTGGCCCACAAATTCGCGCGGGTCATGGCCGTTGCGTTCGGCCCAGACCCATGCGCCCAGATAATTCCACCGTGCGCCGCCGCTGGTTTTCGGGTTGGGGGTGATCACCTCGATCCCCGGTTTGACCAGATCGCCCCAGTCGTTGATCTCTTTGGGGTTCCCCTGACGCACCAGAAACACGATGGTCGAGGTATAGGGGCTGGAATTATGCGGCAGTTTGGATTGCCAATCTTCCGGCAGGCGGCCGGATTGCGCGATTCGGTCGATGTCCGATGCCAAAGCCAGCGTCACGACCTGCGCGTTCAGCCCGTCCACGACCGCGCGCGCCTGTGCGCCCGACCCGCCATGGCTGGTTTCAATGCGCGGCGCATCTTTGCCCTGCGCGGCCCAGTGTTTGGCGAAGGCGTCGTTGAAATCGCGATACAATTCGCGCGTGGGGTCATAGCTGACATTCAGCAGATTTTCCGCCTGTGCCGGCGTCAGTGCCAGAAAGCCGGCGATCAGCGCGGCAATGGGTGCGGTGGTCATACGAAACATGGTCGATCCCTTTTTCTGAACGGCAGCGTCGCTTGCCAATTACCGCAATAACGACAGAACAAGTCGTTATTGGCAACAAAAAAATTACGTCAATTTTGGTCGTGATTAGGGAATTTCGTTTTTTGCACCCGGATCAACAGAAAATATCAAATGCCAACGATCTGATTCGAAATCTGATCGGACCCCAACATATCTTCCAGCGTCAGGGATTCGATCAGCAGCAGATAGGACCAGAACACTTCGGCAAAGACTTTGCGCAGGCGGCAGGTGGCTTCGTCCGTGCAGTCTTCGCACCGCTGATAGGCGCGGCGCGACAGGCAGGGCAGCGGCGCAATGGGGCCGTCGATCAGGCGCAGCAATTCGGAAATGGACACCTCGGCCGGGGGTTTAATCAGGCTGTATCCGCCCGACCGCCCGCGAATGGATGCCACCAGCCCGGCATTGCGAATCTCCAACAGAATCTGTTCCAGAAACCGTTTCGGCGTGCCGGACCGCTGGGCAATGGTTTCGATGGTCAGGGGTTCGGGATGGTCGCGCGCGGCCTCATCCCCCAGAACCAGCAGGGCTTTCAGCGCGTATTTCATTTTCTGCGTAATCATGGCCGCGTCCGGGGGCGAAATCTTGATCGGGTTACGCAGGTATAGGGACTTTGCCCCCCCCGCGCCAGCCCCGCGAATACGGTTGAGCGTCCCCCGACCCCGCGCTAAGGATATTGCGTCAGACCGGGGGAAAACGACATGACCAATCAAAACGACCGCAAAGCCCGCATCACACCCGAAGAGGCACTGGCCTATCATATGGAGCCGCGCCCCGGTAAGTTTGATGTGGTGCCATCCACCCCCATGACCACGCAGCGCGATTTGTCGCTGGCCTATTCCCCCGGCGTCGCCGTCCCGGTCGAGGCCATCGCCGAACGTCCTGAAACCGCCTATGATTACACGACCAAGGGCAATCTGGTGGCCGTCATTTCCAACGGCACGGCCATTCTGGGACTGGGCAATCTGGGTGCCTTGGCCAGCAAACCCGTGATGGAGGGTAAGGCGGTTCTGTTCAAACGCTTTGCCGATGTGAACGCCATCGACATTGAACTGGACACCGAAGACCCCGACGCCATCATCAACGCCGTGCGTCTGATGGGGCCGACCTTCGGCGGCATTAACCTTGAGGACATCAAGGCGCCCGAATGTTTCATCATCGAACAGCGCCTGAAGGAACTGATGGACATCCCCGTGTTCCACGACGACCAGCACGGCACCGCCGTGATCTGCGCCGCCGGGTTGCTGAACGCATTGGAACTGTCCGGCAAACGGATCGAGGATGTGAAAATCGTCCTCAATGGCGCGGGGGCAGCGGGCATCGCCTGTCTGGAGCTGCTGAAAGCCATGGGCGCGCGGCACGAAAACTGCATCATGTGCGACACCAAAGGCGTGATCTATCAGGGCCGGACTGAAGGCATGAACCAATGGAAATCCGCCCATGCCGTCGTGACGGACGCCCGCAGTCTGGATGACGCGATGCGTGGCGCGGATGTGTTTCTGGGCGTGTCGGCCAAGGGCGCGGTGACGCAGGCCATGGTCGAAAGCATGGCGGAAAACCCGGTCATCTTTGCCATGGCCAACCCCGATCCCGAAATCACCCCCGAAGACGCGCACGCCGTCCGCCCCGACGCCATCGTCGCCACCGGGCGCAGCGATTACCCCAATCAGGTGAACAACGTGCTGGGCTTCCCCTATCTGTTCCGGGGTGCCTTGGACATCAACGCCCGCGCGATCAATGACGACATGAAAATCGCCTGCGCGCGCGCTTTGGCCGAACTGGCGCGCGAAGATGTGCCAGACGAAGTCGCCATAGCCTATGGCCGCAAACTGCAATTCGGGCGCGATTACATCATCCCGACGCCGTTTGATCCGCGCCTGATCCATGTGATCCCGCCCGCCGTCGCGCGTGCGGGCATGGACACCGGCGCGGCCCGTCGCCCGATCATCGACATGGACGGCTATGTCCAGTCGCTGAAAAACCGCATGGACCCGACTGCCGCCATTTTGCAGGGCATCCACGCCCGCGCGCGTCAGAAACAGGCACGCATGATCTTTGCCGAAGGCGACGATCCCCGCGTCCTGCGCGCCGCCGTCGCCTGGAGCCGTGGCGGCATGGGGCAATCGCTGGTCGTGGGCCGCGAAGACGAGGTGCGCGCCGATCTGGAAACGCTGGGTCTGGGCGACGCCTATCGGGAAATCACCGTCGTCAATTCGCACAACACGCGGCATTTGGACGCCTATCACGAATTTCTGTATCAGCGCCTGCAACGTCAGGGCGTGGATCGCGACGATGCGCTGAAACTGGCGCGGCGCGACCGTCATATCTTTGCCGCGCTGATGCTGGCGCATGGGCATGGCGACGGGCTGGTGACGGGGGCCACGAAAAAGAACGCGCCCGTTCTGGCGCAGATCGGCCATGTGTTCGATGTCCGCCCCCAAGATGACGTGGTGGGCATCACCGCCCTGCTGCACAAAGGCCGCATCGTGCTGATGGGCGACACGCTGGTTCACGAATGGCCCGAACCCGAAGATCTGGCCAATATCGCCACCCGAGGCGCCGCCGTGGCCCGTGAATTGGGTCTGGACCCGCGCGTGGCGTTCCTGTCGTTTTCGAACTTTGGCTATCCGGTCAGCGAACGCGCGTCGAAAATGGCGCAGGCCAGCCATGTTCTGGACGCGCGCGGCGCGGATTTCGAATACGAAGGCGAAATGACCGTCGATGTGGCGCTGAATATGGAGGCGGCGGCGCGCTATCCCTTCAGCCGGCTGTCGGGGCCTGCGAATGTGCTGGTGGTGCCGGCGCGTCATTCGGCGTCGATTTCGGTCAAGCTGTTGCAGGAAATGGCGGGCGCGACCGTCATCGGCCCGATCCTGACCGGCGTATCCAAGCCCATTCAGATTTGTTCGACCAATTCCACCGTCAGCGACATTCTGAACATGGCCGCGATTGCCGCCGGGGGTGTGGGATCGGCAACCTGACCGCCCGCCGACAGGTCGCGATATGAGTATTTTTGCACAGAAGAAACCGGCAGATGCTTGAGATTTTTCTGAAGACTCTGCCCTTTTTTGGGGTGATCGCGACCGGCTGGCTGGCCGCGCGGCTGCGGCTGTTCCCCGCCGAAGGTGCGGTGTGGCTGACGAAATTCGTGTTCTATTTCGCGCTGTCGGCGATGCTGTTTCGGTTCGCGGCGGGCGTGGATATTGGCGCGCTGTTTGATGCGCGATTTGTCGCGGCTTATGTGATTGGCACGATGCTGGTCTGGGCTGTGGTGATCGGCGCGGCGCGAGCGCGGGGTGCGGATATGCGTGACGCCGCGATGACCGCCCATGCCGCCATGTCCGGCAATACCGGCTTTCTGGGCGTGCCGATGTTGGTGGCGCTGCTGGGACCGGCGGCGGCGGGGCCGGTGCTGTTGGTGCTGACCATCGATATGGTGGTCTTTGCCACGTTTTTCACATTGATCATTAATGCGCTGCGTCATGGCGGGTTGCGCCTGTCCGCCATGGGTCCGGTGCTGCGCGGCGTGGCGTCTAACCCGATGGTTTTGTCCATGGGCGCGGGGCTGATCTGGGGCGCGGCGGATGTGCCGATGCCCGCCCCCGCGGCCGAGTTTCTGGCCCTGCTGGGTGCCGCCGCCACCCCCGGCGCGTTGTTTGCCATTGGCGCGGGGCTGGCCGGGCGGCGGATTGAAAACCTGCCCTCGGCCGCCGCAATATCGGGGGCGAAACTGGCGCTGCATCCGCTGGCGGTTGGGGGCTTGGCCTTGGCGTTTGGGGTTGAACCCTTTGCCGCCGGTGTCATGATCGTGGCGGCGGCGCTGCCTGTGGCCGGGAATGTCTATATGCTGGCGCAGTTTTTCGGCATCGGCCAGCAGCGCGTTTCAGCGGCGATCCTGATTTCGACCGCGCTTAGTATTCTGACCATCCCGCTGGTGATGGTCCTGATCGGCATCTAAAGGGGGAAAACCATGCGCAGCATCGACGATCTGAACCTGACCAATCTGTTGCTGGATGTGGACGCGGACGGCATCGCCACCGTCACGCTGAACCGGCCCGACAAACGCAACGCACTGGATTTGGCGACGATTGACGAATTGGTGGATGTGTTCACCACCCTGCCCCGCGCCGGGATCCGCGCCGCGATTTTGCAGGCCAAGGGCGATCATTTTTGCGCCGGTCTGGATTTGGTCGAACATCACCGCGAAAACCGGTCGGCCAGCGATTTTATGCAGGTCTGCCTGCGCTGGCACGAAGCGTTTAACAAAATGGAATATGGCGGCGTTCCCGTCATCGCCGTGTTGCAGGGCGCGGTCGTAGGCGGCGGTCTGGAACTGGCATCCGCCGCGCATATTCGCGTGGCGGGGCCGGACACCTATTTTGGCCTGCCCAAAGGGCAGCGCGGCTTGTTCACCGGCGGCGGCGCGACGATCCGCGTGGCCGATCTGATCGGCAAAGCGCGGATGATCGACATGATGCTGTCGGGGCGTCTCTATCGCGGGGACGAGGCCGTGAATGTCGGCCTGTGTCAGTATCTGGTCGATGACCCGGCGGCCAAAGCGTGGGACATCGCCCGCGCCGCAGCAGCGAACCCGCCTCTGTCCAATTTCGCGATTTGCAGCGCCATCAGCCATATGCAGAATATGAGCGCGCTTGACGCCGCCTATGCCGAATCGGTGGTCGCGGGGGTGGTGAACACGCAGGACGCCGCGCGCGAACGGCTGGCGGCCTTTGCGGGCGGTCGGGCGGCGAAGATCAAGCCCGACTGACCGCGCCCAGCACACGATCCAGCGATTGCAGAAACCGCGCCCGGTCGGCGCGGGAAAAGGCCGCGCCTCCGCCCTGATGGAATGGGTTTGCGGCGCGGATGTCGGCCATCAGGTCGCGCGTGGCCAGACGCGGGCCGATATTGGCCGCCGTCAGCACCTGCCCGTCATGCTGGATCACCGCCGCCCCGGCCTTCAGGCAGCGATCGGCCAGCGGCAAATCCGCCGTCACGACGACATCGCCCGGACCGCAGCGTTCCGCGATCCACATATCGGCCACGTCCGGGCCACTGGCCACGATCTGCACCGTCACCAGCGGATTTTCCGACAGGCGCAGCCCGCCATTGCACACCAACACCATCGGCACCCGCAGCCGCGTGGCGACCCGTTCACATTCACCCTTCACCGGGCAGGCGTCGGCGTCGATATACAGCGTCATTGCTGTTCCCTCAGATAATCGCGGAACATGGGCAACAGCACCTGCCACCAGTCGAAACTGTCTTCCAGATTGCGGCGCGTGGTGCCATGATCCAGATTAATGTCCATCATCAACACCGGGTCGCCGTCCCCGTCCAGACAGGCGCGGGCAAACCGCTTTTCCCGGTTCCAAGTGTCAGATGATCAGCGGTGATGTCACCGACATTGGTCCAATAGGTATAAAACTGCACCGCTTTGCAATCGCGGTTTTCCGTGCAGTTATTGAAGAACAAGATATAGGGGATGCCATCAATCCGGCCCTCGATTTTGGGATCGCCGATAGCGTCCACCCCCAACCGGGCCGAGCCGAAGCCTCGCATCAGGTTCAGGATCACGTCCGGGTCGGTCGCGTCCACAATGTCCTGCGCCACAGCCGCCACCGGCGCGGCCAAACAGGCGATCCGTCCCAGTCGTCGCAGCATCGCATCCCCCATATGAAAAACGCCCGCCCCAAAGGGCAGGCGCATCCGCATCAATCGCGCAGCAATTCGTTGACGGATGTTTTCGACCGCGTTTTTGCGTCCACCCGTTTCACGATGACGGCACAATACAGGCTGACGCCGTTTTTCGACGGCATCGACCCCGACACGACGACGGACCCGGCGGGAACTTCGCCATACATCACCTGCCCGGTGTCGCGGTCCACGATTTTCGTCGATTGGCCGATGTAAACGCCCATGCCCAGAACCGAGCCTTCGCGGATGATGCAGCCCTCGACCACCTCGGACCGGGCGCCGATGAAGCAGTTATCTTCGATGATGGTGGGGCCAGCTTGCAGCGGTTCCAGCACGCCGCCAATACCGACGCCGCCCGACAGATGGACGTTGCGCCCGATTTGCGCGCAGGAACCGACCGTGGCCCAGGTGTCCACCATCGTGCCTTCGCCGACATGCGCGCCAAGGTTGACGAATGACGGCATCAGCACCGCGCCCTTGGCGATATAGGCGCTGCGGCGCACAATCGCGCCCGGCACCGCGCGGAACCCGGCTGCGCGCCAATCGGCATCGGACCAGCCCTTAAACTTGCTGTCCACTTTGTCCCACCAGTTGCTGCCTTGGGGACCGCCGGACATTTCCTCCATGTCGTTCAGGCGGAACGACAGCAGCACGGCCTTTTTCGCCCACTGGTTCACATGCCAGTCATCGCCGCGCTTTTCGGCCACGCGCAGGGTGCCGCTGTCCAATTGGCGCAGGGTTTCGTCCACGGCATCGCGCACCGGGCCGGTGGTGGCCGATGTGATGTCGTCGCGGGCATCCCATGCGGATTCGATGGCGGATTCAAGATCGGTGGTCATTGGGGTATTTCCTTCGCGGGTGGCATCTGTTCCCCTGTGGCTATAAGCATCAGGCAAAGCCCGCGCAATCCGCAGCAACAAGGACCGCCCATGACCGACATCTCCGAGGACGACCGCGCCCACACCTTCCCCCACAGCGACGAAGACGCCGCCCGCGCCGATCGCACCCCCGACACGCCCCAGACCCGCGCGCCCGCCTATCGTCTGGCCTATACCGACCGCGAATTTCTGACGCGCCCGGAATTGCGCCCGGTGCGGTTGCAGCTGGAATTGCTGAAACCGCAGATGCTGATGGATGAACGCGGCATTGAATCCACCGTCGTGATGTTCGGCGGCGCGCGCATCCCGTCGCCCGATCAGGCGCATACCGCGCGCACCCCCACCATGGCCGCGCTGTCGAAATATTACGACGAGGCCCGCGCATTCGCCCGCCTGATGACGCAGCGCAGCCTGACCACGGGCGGGCGCGATTACGTCATCTGCACCGGCGGCGGCCCCGGCGTGATGGAGGCCGGCAATCGCGGCGCCGTCGATGCGGGCGGCGATTCCATCGGTCTGGGCATTGTGCTGCCGCATGAACAGGCACCGAACGAATATGTCACGCCGGATTTGTCGTTCAATTTCCACTACTTCGCCGTGCGGAAAATGCATTTCCTGATGCGCGCGCGGGCGATCACGGTGTTTCCGGGCGGCTTTGGCACGCTGGACGAATTGTTTGAAACGCTGACCCTGATTCAGACCCGCCGCATGGCGCGCATCCCGATTTTGCTGTTTGGCCGCGAATTCTGGGACAGCATCCTGAACTGGGACGCCTTGGCCGAAACCGGCACCATCAGCCCCGAAGATCTGGACCTGTTCACATATGTCGAAACCGCGGATCAGGCGGTGCAGGTGATCGACGACTGGACGTAACGAAAACCCCCGCAGCGGGCGCGACCGGCTGCGGGGGGTTTCGTTACTGCTGCGCCGCCTCAGCCGCGATCTGGGCGGCGGTTTTGCGCCCGCGTTCGGTCGCGGATTTCAACTGACCACAGGCCGCCATAATGTCTTCGCCGCGCGGGGTGCGAATGGGGCTGGCGTAACCGGCCTTATAGATGATGTCGGCAAACGCCTCGATCCGTTCCCAGCTGGACCGCTTATAGGGCGCGCCGGGCCATTCATTGAACGGGATCAGGTTGATTTTCGCCGGAATCCCCGCGATCAATTTGACCAGACGCCGCGCATCCGCATCGCTGTCATTCACCCCGTCCAGCATCACATATTCAAAGGTGATCCGTTCGCTGTTCGACAAACGCGGATAATCCCGCAGCGCGTTCAGCAAGGTTTCAATATTCCAGCGTTTGTTGATCGGCACCAACTGATCGCGCACCGGATCGGTGGTGGCGTGGAACGACACGGCCAGCAGACAGCCGATTTCCTCGGCCGTGCGGGCGATTTCGGGAACCACGCCGCTGGTGGACAAAGTGATGCGGCGCCGCGACAGCGACAGCCCTTCGCCATCCATCACCACCTGCATCGCATCGCGCACATTGTCGAAATTATACAGCGGCTCACCCATGCCCATCAGCACCAGATTGCTGACCAGACGGGTTTCATCCTTGGGCGCACCGGGTTGCGGCCATTCGCCCAGATCATCGCGCGCCAGCATCAACTGACCGACGATTTCCCCCGCCGTCAGGTTGCGCACCAGTTTCTGCGTGCCGGTGTGACAGAACGAACAGGTCAGCGTGCAGCCCACCTGACTGGAGACACACAACGTCCCGCGCCCTTCTTCGGGGATGTAAACGGTTTCGACCTCATGCCCGCCAGCGATGCGCAGCAGATATTTGCGCGTGCCATCGGCGCTGACCTGACGAGTCACGACCTCGGGCAAGGCAATATCAAACCGTTCGGCCAGCAGCGCGCGGTAATCCTTGGCCAGATTGGTCATCTCGGCAAAATCGCGCACGCCCCAGTGATACACCCACTGCCACACTTGGCCGACCCGCATTTTGGCCTGCTTTTCAGGCGTCCCCGCCTCGATCAACGCGGCGCGCAACTGGTCCCGCGTCAGGCCAACGATATTCACGCGGCCCGTGTCGGGCAGCTTGCGGGGGATGGTCATAACATCCTGAGTAATCGGGGCAGACATGGGCATACCAGTATTTTGGGCGGAAAGACCCATAAATATGCGAAACGGGGCCGAAAATCAACGGCCCCTGCTTCTTCTGTGCGGAAATATCCCGTCGAACGCCCGCCCCCGTGGGGCGGGCTGGTGGGGGGCTGGCCCCCGGCGCGTTACTGACAGCGCGACCGCGCGGTGTTGGTCGCCGCCGTGATCCCCATCAGGCTGAACGTGTCTTTCGTCGTGGTTCCGCGCGCCGAACGACCGGTCACAACCACGGTTGACCCCGCCCGCAGCGCCCCGATCAACGCCTGATCGTCGGACGGGCTGCCGGTCCACGCGCTTTCGCCTTCGGTGAACAGGTTGAATTTGCGCCCGCCCACGTCAACCTCGACCGTTGAATCGGGGGCAAAGGGATAACCGCCGGTAAACGACACTTCGCCATTCTGACCGGGGCGATAGGCGACATACAAACGAATGTCCCCGCGCGACACCTCGACCGGCTGCCCGCCGCGGGTGTTCTGGCTGGACCGAGGCGGCGACACCGCCCAACATTCACGCGGATTATCCGCCGCGAAAACCGTCCAGGCGTCATTCGTCGCGACAACATTGGTCGATTCCTGCGCCATCGCCGTGCCGATCCCGGCGATCAGAACCAAACCCGCGCCCATGCCGCGCAGCGTGGTGGTAAACATGCTCTGGCCTCCTGCCATTCATTTCGCCGCTTTGCCCGGCGTTGTTCCCGATTGCTGTGGTCTTTTCAACCATCTGCCCGCAGGATAGCGAAAAATGCCGCGCGCAAAAGACCCAAGGGCCGAAAATCGCGCGATTGTCAGGGGAAAAACCGCAATTTTCGCGCAAACCACCCCAAACGGACCGCATAGCCACAGCGGAACTTTTTTTTGTCTGGGGTAAGGCTCTGATAACTTTTGCGTGCTAAGGCATGGTCCAGAACCGCAGACAGACCGACGACAAAACAGGGCAAAGGCATGACCAAGGGCAGATTTCCAAACGCAGGCGACGCCGAATTGCGACGGGCGCGCGCCACCGGATGGCGGTTATTCGCCGCCGTGGCGGTCTTTTCGGTCGCGGTGAACCTGCTGATGCTGACCGGCCCGCTGTTCATGTTACAGGTCTATGACCGCATTCTGGCGTCTCAGTCCGAAGAAACGCTGGCCGCGATGTTCGCTTTGGTCGTGTTTTTGTTTCTGCTGATGGGGATTGTCGATCTGGCCCGGTCGCGCGTGATGCAGCGCGTCGCCGCCCGTTTTCAGGACCAGATGGAGGGACGCGTCTTCACCGCCGCCTTGGCCGAAGGCGCGGTGCGCGGCGACGAATCAGCCGCCGCCGCCAGCGGGATGCGCGATCTGGACAGCGTGCAGCGGATGATCGGATCGCCGGTGATGCTGGCCTTCTTCGACCTGCCATGGGTGCCGATTTTTCTGGGCGCGGTGTTTATGTTCCACCCGTTACTGGGGGTCGTCGCGCTGATCGGCGGGATTATTCTGGTCTTTGCCACGCTGATCAACCGCTGGATGACCAAACAGCCGCTGCAACGCGCCGCGATGTCCTCGGCGCAGGCGCAGCGGATGGCCGACCTCTATCGCGACGAAGGCGAGGTGATCGGCGCCCTGGGCATGCGCGGCGCGACCTATACCCGCTGGCGCAAAGCACGCGAAGACGCGCAGGTCCACAGCGTGCGCGGCGCGGATGTGTCGCAGGGCTTTACCGTCTTTTCCAAAACCTTTCGCCTGTTTTTGCAAAGCGCGATGCTGGCCGCCGGCGCGTGGCTGGTGTTGCAGCATGAACTGACGCCGGGTGCGATGATTGCGGGGTCGATCCTGATGGGGCGCGCGCTTGCCCCTGTGGATCAGCTGGTGGGCGGCTGGCCCGCCGTGCAGGCCGCGCAAGACGGCTGGGCGCGTCTGGCGAACCTGCTGTCGCGGCACGCGCCGGATCAGGAACGCACCAACCTGCCCCGCCCCGATGCCCGGATCGAGGTGAACCAGCTATCCGTTGCCCCTCCGGGCAGCGCCTCGGCCACACTTCGCGGCCTGTCCTTTGCGGTGGGTCCGGGTCAGGCGGTCGGCGTCATCGGCCCGTCGGGTGCCGGGAAGTCCACGCTGGCGCGCGCGCTGATTGGCGCATGGCCTGCGGCTGCGGGTCACATCCGTCTGGGCGGGGCGACGCTGGACCAATACCACCCCGATGTTCTGGGAACGCTGATCGGCTATCTGCCGCAACAGGTCACGCTGTTCGACGGCACGATTGCCGAAAACATCGCCCGCCTGTCGCCCAGACCCGACCCCGCCCGCGTGGTCGCCGCCGCACAGGCCGCCGCTGCGCATCAGATGATTCTGGACCTGCCACAGGGCTATGACACCCATATCAGCCAGACCGGAGGCCGCCTCTCGGGCGGTCAGATTCAGCGCATCGGTCTGGCGCGGGCGCTCTATACCGATCCGGTCTTGCTGGTCCTGGACGAACCCAATTCCAACCTTGATAATCAGGGGTCCGAGGCGCTGAATCACGCCATCCGCCGCATCAAAGCGCAAGGCGGCGTCGTGGTGATCATGGCGCACCGCCCGGCGGCCATTGGCGAATGTGAATTGCTGCTGGTGATGGATCAGGGGATGCGTCGCGCCTTTGGCCCGCGCGATCAGGTGCTGCAGGGAACGGTGCAGAATTCAGCCCAGATCAAAAAGGCCCAGGAAACCGGTCGCAGCGGAGGCGTGGCATGACCCAAAACACCCCAAACCCGCAACCGACGCCCCAACATCATGCCGCGCCGATGGCCCCGACCCCGATCGCTCCGCCCGACCCGAATCGCTGGTCAGTGCGCGGCTCGCTGTTGCTGGGCGGGATCGGGATCGCGGTGCTGTTGGGCGGCTTTGGCGTCTGGTCCACGCAGGCCCGCATTCAGGGCGCCGTCGTCGCCAGCGGTCAGGTCGAAGTCGAACAGCATCGCCAGATCGTCCAGCATCCCGATGGCGGTGTCGTGCTGGACATCGCCGCCACCGAAGGTCAGGCGGTGCAGGCCGGTGATCTGCTGATCGCTTTGGATGGCACGCTTTTGCGCACCGAACACACCATCGTCGAAAGCCAGTATTTCGAAATTCTGGCCCGCCGCGGCCGGCTGGAGGCGGAACGCGCCGACAGCAGCTCGATTGATTTTCCCGACGAGCTGGACGCCGCCGCAGGCACATCGGTGGCGGTCGAAAATCTGGTCGCGGGCCAGCAAAGCCTGTTTGAAACCCGCCGCGACACGCTGCGGCAATCGCTGGAACAGCTGGGCAAGCAGCACGAACAGATCACCGCACAAATCAGCGGCATCGACGCGCAAACCGCCGCATTGGAAACGCAGCGCGGCCTGATCGCCGAAGAACTGCGCGACCAGCAAAGCCTGCGCGATCGCGGGTTGGCGCAGGCGTCGCGCGTGCTTAGCCTGCAACGCGAAGCCGCGCGTCTGGATGGCACGCTGGGCGAATTGCAGGCCAACCGCGCGGCGGCGGAAACGCGGCAAACCGAACTGGACATTCTGCGCCTGCGCTTAGCGTCGGAACGGCGCGAACAGGCGGAAACCGAATTGCGCGATCTGGGCTTTCGCGAACTGGAACTGGCCGAACGCCGCCGCAGTCTGATCGAACAGATCGACCGGCTGGACATCCGCGCGCCGGTGTCGGGGGTGGTGTATAACACGCAGGTCACAACGCCGCGTTCGGTCATTCGTCCCGCCGAACCGCTGTTGTATCTGATCCCGCAGGATCGCCCGCTGATTATCGGCGCGCGTCTGGCCACGATCAATATCGACGAAGTCCAGATCGGCCAGCGGGTCGCGCTGCGATTTTCGGCCTTTTCGTCGCGCACGACGCCGGAAATTTACGGCCAGATCGACCGCGTATCCGCCGATGCCCTGCTGGATGAGATGACGCGGATGCCCTATTACCGGACCGAAGTCACGATCTTGCCGGATGAATTGGAAAAGCTGGGCGATCTGGCCCTGATCCCCGGTATGCCGGTCGAGGTGTTCATCCAGACCGGCGAACGCAGCCCGATGGCCTATCTGGTCAAACCGCTGGCGGATTATTTCAACCGCGCCTTTCGCGAAGATTGACCGGGGATGGTGGCGCGCGCCACCACCCCCAACCGCGTTACCATTCGGCAAAACTGCCATCCGCGTGACGCCAGACCGGGTTGCGCCAACGGTGGCCTTCTTGGGCGGCGGCGCGAACGCGGTCTTCGTTGACGTCAATCCCCAGACCGGGGCCTTGGGGGATGGCCACAAACCCGTCGCGATATTCAAACACGCTGCGGTCGGTCAGGTAATCCAACAGATCGGACCCCTGATTATAGTGAATCCCCAGCGATTGTTCCTGAATGAACGCGTTGTAACACACCGCATCCAGTTGCAGATTCGCCGCCAGTGCAATCGGACCCAGCGGGCAATGCAGCGCCAGTGCCACGTCATGCGATTCGGCCATGGCGGCGATGCGATAGGTTTCGGTAATCCCGCCCGCATGGCTGGGGTCGGGCTGAATGATGTCCACATAGCCCCCTGTCAGAATGTCGCGGAAATCCCAGCGGGTATACAACCGTTCGCCCAGCGCAATCGGGGTCGAACAGTGGTTGGCGATTTCGCGCAACGCATCCGCATGTTCGGACAGCACCGGTTCTTCGATGAACATCAGGCGGAAGTGGTCCAGCTCGCGCGCCAGCACCTTGGCCATCGGGCGATGCACCCGCCCGTGAAAGTCGATGCCGATGCCGAAATCCGGCCCCATTTCATCGCGGATCGCCTGAACGCGCTCCAGAACCGCGTCCACCTTGGCGTGGCTGTCGATGAATTGCAGTTCCTCGGTCCCGTTCATTTTCACGGCAGTAAAGCCGCGATCGGCGCAGTCGCGGGCCATACGGGCGGTGTCGCCCGGACGGTCTCCGCCGATCCAGCTGTAAACGCGGATGCGGTCGCGTTGCTGCCCGCCCAGCAGGGAATGAACCGGCACGCCCAAAGCTTTGCCCTTGATGTCCCACAGCGCCTGATCAATGCCCGCAATCGCGGACATATGCACGCCGCCGCCGCGGTAAAACCCGCCGCGATACATCACCGTCCAGTGATCCTGGATCAGCCCCGGATCGCGGCCAATCAGGTAATCGGCCAGCTCATCGACCATGGCGGCGACGGTGGCGGCGCGGCCCTCCAGCACGGGTTCGCCCCAGCCGGAAATCCCTTCATCCGTGCTGATTTTGACGAAACACCAGCGAGGCGGGACGATAAAGGTTTCAACAGCGGTGATTTTCATGGGCGGATTCCAGTGAATGACAGGCGGGTCAGGTGGCGATATTCCGCGCCGGGGCGCAGGATCGAGTCGGGGAAATCAGGCCGGTTCGGCGCATTGGGCCACAGATGCGGTTCCAGACAGATGGCGCCGTGCGGGTCCAGCCGTCCGCCTTTGGGGCGGTTCGCGGTATAGACGTTCAGGATCGGCTGGTTCGTTTCCACCAGCATCGACCGCCCGCTGGCCGGGTCAGTCAGACGCGCGACGGGGCGCAGATCGGTGATCTGATCGGCCAGCCAGAATGCGTGATCCAAGCCCCCCAGAAACGCCAGATCGGGATGGGCAATCACCGGCCCCAATTCGCGCGGGCTGCGGAAATCCAGCGGGGTTCCCTCGACGGGTTCGGGGTTGGTCGAGGCGATGAAATCCGCATCCGGCGTCAGCGCGCGGTCGGTCATCACGGTCAACTGATGCCCGCCAATGGGACCGCCGCCCGCCAAGTTAAAAAAGGCGTGGTTGGTCAGCGACACCGGGCAGGGCCGCGTCACCGTCACGCGGTAATCCATAATCAGCGCGTCCGCTTTGATGGCATAACGCGCGGTGACCTCGGCCCGGCCCGGAAAGCCCTGATCGCCGTCATCGCTGATCAGCCGCAGGGTGACGGCATCGGCGGTCCTGTCCACCACATCCCAGACACGGCGGTCAAAGCCGTCCGGGCCGCCATGCTGGCTGTGACCCGTGGGGTTCGGGGTCAGCGCCACCGTTTCGCCGGTGTCGGGGTCGGGATAGGTCGCCCCCGGCAGCCGCCCGGCCCAGCGGCCCACAATCGTGCCGCGATAGCTGCGAATATCGGCATGATCGGCCGGATCAGGCAGCCCCGCCAGAACATCGGTGCCGTCCGGCAGATGCAGCGCGTGAACTGTCGCGCCAAAGGGCAGGATAACCGCCGACAGCCCGCCGGGTTGCGCGATTGCTATGGTCTCAGTCATAAAAAGCATCCGTTTCGTGGGTGGTGCCGGTCAGAAACGCATCCGCGACCAACCGCATCGGCGACAGGTCCACATCGCTGCGCCCCGCCGCAATCAAATCCCGGAACCGCGCGTAAAGTCGCGCATATTCGCGATTTTCGCCCGCCTGATCGACGCCGTCCGCGACAAACCGCGCCCCGCCCTGATCCAGTAACGCCGTGGACCCGTCCCGCGCGGTCAGGGCGATCTGCCAGAATTCGTCCCCGGTTTCGCGCCAGTCGAATTGCGCCGAAATCGCGGTATCGCCCGCCTGCATGTCCAGATCGGCGGCAATGGGGGTCGCGCGCCCCTGCGGCACGGTCAGATCGGCACGGCGCAGCACCACGCCGGGGACCAGATCGGTCAGGATCGACAGCGCGTTGATGCCCGGATCAAACACGCCCAATCCGCCCGGCTGCCAGATCCAGTCCTGGCCGGGATGCCATTTGCGGACATCTTCGCGCCATGTGATGCGGATCCCGGCCAGATCGCGCGCGGCGATCCAGTCGCGCGCCGCATCCACCCCCGCCGCCATGCGCGAATGCCATGTCGCAAAGACCGTCAGCCCGCGCGCCGCCGCCAGATCGGTCAGCGCGTCGATTTCGGACAGAGTCGCTCCGGGCGGTTTTTCCAGCATCAGATGCCGCCCCGCATCCAGCACCGCGCGCGCCTGATCGAACCGCCCCTGCGGCGGCGTGGCCAGCGACACGGCGGTCACATCGGGGCGCGCATCCAGCAACGCGGCGATGTTGGGATAGGACGCGACGCCGTCCAGCACCGCATTGCGGCTGGCAATCGCGGTCAGCGTGACCCCATCCGTCGCCTCAATCGCGGGCAGATGCTGGGCGCGCGCAATAACGCCCAACCCCACCAAGGCAAGGTTTATGTCGGGGGAGGGGTTCATCTCAGGCTCCTTGGGTCAGGTTGCGGCATTTCGGGAAACCGCCATGTCGCGGCAAGGTCGGCAATATCGCGGGCGGCGTCCATCACCACGGGCGCCAGCGGGATCAGCGCCGCGGCGTCATCGCCCTGCGCCGTCACGGACACCGCGCCAATCACCCGCCCCTGCCCCGACCGGATCGGCGCGGCCAGACAGATGATGCCGGGTTCATGTTCCTGCTGATCGACCGCAAACCCCCGCGCGCGCACCCGCGCCAGATCAGCGCGCAGCGCGTCAGGCGTGGTCAAAGTCTGCGGCGTGTGGGGAAAAAACGCCTGTTGCGCCATGGCCTGCGCCTGCGCATCATCGGGCAAAAAGGCCAGCATCGCCTTGCCCACTCCGGTGCAATAGGCCGGGCCGATCTTGCCCGATTGCGCAAACATATCAACGGGCTGCGCGGCGTTGCGTTTATCGACATAGATCACCGCGCCATAATCCAGCTGCGCCAGATGGACGGTGTGGCCCGTGTCCCATGCCAGTTGGTCCAGCACCCGGCACGCAATCGGCGCAAGGCTGGACTGCGCCCAAGCGGCATGGGCCAGACGCACCAGCCGCAGCCCCGGCGCATAGGTCTGGCGGTCCGCGTCAAAGGTCAGCATCCCCTGATTCGTCAGGCTGTGCAGAAAGCGGTGCAGCGTCGCCTTGGGCAAATCCGCGCGGGCCAGCAATTCGGAAAACCGCACGGGCCGGCCAAAATCGGCGACCAGATCCAGCACCGACAGCGCACGGCCGACGGTCCCATCCTGATTGTCGCGTCTGGCGATCGTCACGGCTGCCCCCTGCTGGTTGTGCTTGACACCTTACGCCCCGGCGCGCATTGTTTCAATAATCAAAACGCAGTTCCATTATGCGGAACTTTGAGAAGGGGCCATCATGACCACATCCGTTGATTGGATCGCCGCCGATTGGGGAACGTCGAATATGCGGCTGTGGGCCATGGCGGGCGACCAGATCATCGACATGCGCGCGTCCGATCGTGGCATGGCGGGGCTGGCTCCGGCTGATTTTCCGCGCGTGCTGGCGGAACTGACGGCGGGCTGGCCCGATGTGCCGGTCGTGGCCTGCGGCATGGTCGGCGCGCGTCAGGGATGGGTCGAGGCGCCCTATACCCTCGCCCCCTGCCCCGCGCTGCCGGCGCTGATCGCGGCCCCCGGCGACCGCGTGGTGCGGATCGCCTGCGGTGTCCGCCAGACCGCCCCCGCCGCCGATGTCATGCGCGGCGAAGAAACGCAGATCGCCGGATTTCTGGCGCAGAACCCCGGCTATGACGGCGTCCTGTGCCTGCCGGGAACCCATACGAAATGGGTGCATGTGTCGGCGGGCGAGATTTGCAGCTTTAAAACCGTGATGACGGGCGAAATATTCGCGCTGCTGGCCACGCAATCGGTGTTGCGTCATTCGATGACGGCGGACGGCATGGACGCCGCCGCGTTTGAGGCCGCCGTGGCCGATGCGCTGTCGAACCCCGCGCAGGCCATGGCGGGGCTGTTCGCCATCCGCGCCCAAAGCCTGACCCAAGACCTGCCCGCCCCCGCCGCCCGCGCGCGCCTGTCAGGCACGCTGATCGGGGTGGAGCTGGCGGCGGCGCGGCCATGGTGGCTGGGCCAGCAGGTCACGCTGATCGGGGCGGATTATGTGGCCGATCTCTATGCCAAAGCCTTGCAATTGCAGGGCGTTCAGGCCGACCGATACGACGTGGCGCGTGCGACCTTGGCCGGGTTGGCCGCCGCATGGGCCGCATATCAAAAGGAAGCATCATGACCACGCCCATCATCGCCATTCTGCGCGGCATCACTCCGGTTGAGGCCGCCTCCGTGGGCCGCGCCTTGGTTAACGCCGGCATCACCACGATCGAGGTGCCGCTGAATTCCCCCGACGCGCTGCGGTCAATCGCGAACCTGATCGAGGCGCTGCCGGATGCCGATATTGGCGCAGGCACCGTTCTGACCACCGAACAGGTGGCGCAGGTGGCGCAGGCGGGCGGGCGGCTGATCGTGTCGCCCAATTGCGACGCTGCGGTGATCGCCGCCACGCGCGCCGCCGGGCTGGCCAGCTGGCCCGGCATCATGACCCCGACCGAGGCCTTTGCCGCAATCGCCGCCGGCGCATCGGGGCTGAAGCTGTTTCCCGGCGATCTGGTCGGCACGGCGGGCCTGCGGGCGATGCGGGCAGTGCTGCCGCGCGACATGCCGTGTTATGCGGTCGGTGGCGTGTCGGTCGGCAATATGGCCGAATGGCGCGCGGCGGGGGCGAATGGCTGCGGGATTGGCACCTCGCTCTATCGTCCGGGCGACGACGCGGCGACGGTTGGCGACCGCGCGCGGGCTTTAGTGCAGGCATGGAACGCGGCCGGATGATCTTTGACCCGACCCCCTGCATGCTTGGCGAAGGGCCGCTGTGGCATGACGGCCGCGCCGAGCTGATCTGGTTCGACATCGTCAACCGCCGCATGTTCGCGCGCGGGTTGGACGCCGCGCAGGCGCAACGCTGGGACTTTGACAGCATGGTGTCGGCGGCGGGGATCGTTGATGACACCCGCCTGATCGTCGCGTCGGAAACCGCGCTGAGCGTCTTTGACCTGACCAGCGGCGCATCGGTGCGGCTGTGCGATCTGGAACCCGACCGGCCCGACATCCGGTCAAATGATGGCCGCGCCGACCGCCAAGGCGGGTTCTGGATTGGCACGATGGGCAAACAGGCGCAGCCCGGCGCGGGGTCGATCTGGCGGTGGTATCGCGGCGAATTGCGGCGTCTGTTCAGCGGCTTGACGATCACCAATGCGATCTGTTTTTCGCCCGATGGCCGGTTCGCGCAGTTCACCGACACCGTGGCGCGGGTGATCTGGCGGGTCGAACTGGACGCCGAGGGCTGGCCGCAGGGTCAACCCGCCGCCCTGATCGACCTGTCCGCAACCGACCTGAACCCGGACGGAGCGGTGACGGACGCGGGCGGTCATATCTGGGTGGCGCAATGGGGCGCGGGCCGCGTGGCGCGCTATGACGGGGCGGGGGCCTATGTGGGGCAGGTCGCTGTGCCGGTGGCGCAGCCGTCTTGTCCGGCCTTTGGCGGTGCCGATCTGACGACGCTGTTCGTGACCACGGCGCGACAGGATCTGGCCGATCCCCGCGCGGCGGATGGCGCTGTCTTTGCCCTGCCGAACACCGGCACGGGCCTGCCCGAAGGCCGCGTTCTGTTGCCCTAATCAAGCCCCGCAAAGACCCCCTGCGACAGCCGGTAAAACGACCCCGCCGGCACCTGCACCAAATCGCGCGCGCGCAGCAGATAGGTTGCGCCCGCCGGGGGCGCGGGGTCGATAAACCCATCGGCGACCGGCTGCCCATCGGCCAGCGGCTGCCACGCCGCGTCCGGGCCATCAGCGCGAAAGGCCAGCACCTGCGCGCCCGGCGGCGCGGTCCAATTCAGGCGCATGCCGTCCCCCGTCGCGGTCGCGCGGGCATCCGTCACGGGCTGCCCCGGAAACGCCCGCAGTGTCGGATCGCCCAGCAGGTTCACCCAGATCGAGCCGACCCAATCATAATTCCCCGTCGTCAGATAATCGCGCGTTTCCGACGCGCGCTGACTGGCGCGGCCGTTATTCACCGTGCGCAGATGCGCCTGACCGATGGTTTCGCCCATGGCCATGCCGTGCAATTGCCATGACGGCCGCCCGCCCCATCCGACCGCCAGAGGACCGGGCCGCGACAGCATCACCGTCATCGTGTTGTCGCGGGCGTCAAAGATTTGCTTGTAACTGCCGAAATTCAGGGCAAAAACCGGCGTCGGGCTGTTGTCGCGATAGGCCGCCGCGCGCGGGCTGCCAAAGTCGATGCCCCACAGAAATGGCCCATCCTGTGCGGTGTCGTGATGGGTGCCGGTGCGGATCGCGTCCGGCCCTACGATGTTGCGCAGAGCGTTGCGTTCCACGACCAAATGCCCCCGCCCCCCGGCATAGGCATGGCGCAGATCGCCCATCCGCCCGTGCCGCCACGCGTGATTGCGGTCGAAATAGGCGCGCAGCAAGGGGACTTCGTCGCCATAATCGGCGGTCAAATTGGCGAAATCAATGCGTCCGATCTGCGCCGCAATCCGATCGGCGGGCAGGACGGACGGGGCCAGTTGCACCACCCCATCCGGTCCCTGTGCGGGGCGCCACATCCCCACCGGGTCGGCATAGAACAGATCCGTGGGCATCGCGCGCGCGCCGTGACCATCGGGGTTCACCATCCCGCTGCGCACGACCGGGACGTGACCGACCAGAACCACCGTCCACGGCGCAAAGGGATCACCCTGCATCTGCGCCGCGATCCACGCGCGCAATTCAAACGCTCGGGTCAGGTTTTCGCGGCCATCGGCCACCCCGCGCGGGGCCAGATGGCGCGTGACGCGATAACCCGCGCCGGTCAGGTCGGCCTGAAACCGGGCCAATTCCGGGGCCAGTTCATCGGCCAGACTGTCGTCAATAACCAACAGCGCGCGGCCCTGATCCGCGCGGGCCGGAACGCCCTGCCCCGCCGTCCAGTAACCGGCATGGATGCGGTCGCGCCCGTGTATCAGAACCTGATATTCCCACGCCCGCCCCGGCGCGATGTCATCCAGCAGCCGATGCGTGGTCAGCACCGCGGGGTGATGGGCCTGCCATTCACCGCCGCCCAATTCGCGGCGAAACAGTTCCACCCGCCCCCGGACATCGGGCCATGACAGCCCCAACCGCGTGCGGTCATCCGACCATGTGGCGGTGATTTCCAACGACGCCGCTGGTTTGGCCGCCGCCCAAACGGGCAGCAAGCACAGCATAAGCGCCGCCAGAAACCGCGTGATCACGCAAGAAACCGTTTGATCAGTTCGCCCACCTCTTCGCGCAGCGAATACATCAGCAGATGCCCCGCCGGATAGACCTTAAGCTGAGCGTTCGGGATCATCTCGGCCAAGGCGATCTGGTTCGGCAACGGGATCAGCGCGTCAAAGGTGCCGCCGATGATCTGGGTCGGATGTTCAATTTCACGCAGGAACGGGATGCTGGTCCAACTGCACATCGCATTCACCTGCGCGATATAGCCGTAATAATTCGGCTTAATCGCCCGGCGCGAATATTCAGCGAACATCGACGGGGCCAGCAACGCTTCGCCCCCATACATCAGCGGGCCGATAAAGTTGCCATACAGTTTGTTGCTGTAGCGCATCGGAAACAGAATTTCCGAAATCGCAATCGGCGTCCCCCACCATGTCAGAATCCCACCGGGCGAGGTGATCGACAAAATCAGCCGCCGCACCCGTTCAGGATAGCTGTGAACGAATTGCTGCGACACCGCCCCACCCCAGCTGATGCCCAACAGGTCAACCTGTTCGATGCCCAACTGATCCAGCATATCGGCCACGGCATCCGCATGTTCGGGGATGGTCGTCTGATGCCCCTTTGGCACCGACGACCGCCCCACCCCAATCGCGTCAAAGGATATAATGGGCCGATCGCCCAATTCATCCATCAACGGAAACAGCATCTCGACCGCTTGGCCCAGACCGTTGCAGATCAACAGCGGGATCCCGTCGGCATCCATGTTGCGCGCATAGACCCGAACCCGGTTTTTGCCGATCTTAAGATAGCTGAAACCGTTCATGGAAACATTCACATCCTTCATCGACGTTCCTTATTACTTGCCGTCCTGGGCGCGTTCTTCCAGCACATAAGTGCCGGGGGCCGCATCCAGTTCCTTATATTTGCGGCTGCCCAGACTGCTGGGCTTGCTGCGGGTATCGCCGCCGCTGGCCTGTTCGACCCAGTTCAGCCAATGCGGCCACCAGCTGCCTTCGGTTTTTGTGGCGCTGTCTTTCCATTCCTGCGGATCGTCAATCGTGGTGTCGCCGGTCCAGAAACTGTGCCGCGTTTTGGCCGGGTGGTTAATCACCGTCCCCGACACATGGCCGCCGGTGGTCAGAATAAATTCCGGCTGCCCCGTCACCAAATGCGACGAAATATACGACGTCGTCCACGGCACAATATGATCGCCCGTTGCCGCAACGAAACAAACCGGCACGTCGATATTGCGCACATCCACCGACCGACCAAGGAACGTCAGACCGCCCGGTTCGCGCAATTTGTTTTTGACATACATATCTTCGGCGAATGTCGAATACCATTTCGCGGGCAGGTTCGACGTATCCGCGTTCCAATACAGAATATCGAACGGCGTCGGAGCTTTCCCCTTCAGGTAATTGCCGATGACAAATCCCCAGATGGATTCATTCACATGCAGCATCGCCATGGCGCGGGCAATATCACGCCCCGGTGCCAGTTTGACCGTTTTCAGCCGCGTGTTATAGGCATCAACCTGCGGCTGATCAAAGAACACCCCCAATTCGCCGGGATCGGTGAAATCAATCAGCGACGACATAAAGGTGGCCGAGCCGATCTTTTTCTTTTGCGCGTCGGTCATAATGGCCAAAGCGGCAACCGACATGCTGCCGCCATTGCACCATGACAGCAGATCGACCTTATCCGATTTCATAATATCGCCGGCGACGTCCAGAGCGGTGAAAATACCCTGTTCGATATATTCATCCCAGCCGTAATCGGTCATATCCGCGCCCGGATTGCGCCAGGACACGATAAACACCTGATTGCCCTGTTCCAGCAAATACCGGATCATCGACTTTTTTTCGTTGATGTCGAAGATATAGAATTTATTCACACAAGGCGGCACAATCACAATCGGGTTCGACCGGATTTGCGGCGTGACGGGCGTGTATTGGATCAGTTCGATCAGATCGTTGCGGAACACCACGGCGCCGGGGGTGGTGGCCAGATTTTCGCCCACCTTGAACGCGGTTTCGTCGGTGGTCGTGATATAACCTTTTTTCAGGTCGGCCAGCAGGTTCTGGAACCCTTCGACCAGCGATTGACCGTTGGTTTCTTGCGCCAGCTTCAACACTTCGGGGTTCAGATGCAGGAAATTCGACGGCGACATCGCGTCGGCGGCCAGCCGGGTATAGAAACTGAATTTGCGCTGTTCGTGATCGGGCAGGCCCGCATTATCCGCAATTTCCGCCATAGCGCGCGCGGTCAGTTCATAGGACTGACGCAGGAACGGATAAATGCCGCTGGCCCATTCATCGGCCTTGAACCGGACGTCGCGCGACGGTTCAATTCCGCTGACCGGCGTCATCCACAATTTGGCCATTTCGCGTTGATAGGCCAGCCAGCTATCGGTCCACGCCTTTACGGCGGCGGCACTGGGCATTGCAAAAGCCTGCAAGGATTTCTGGAAATTATCGGTCATCGCCTGCATTTGCTGGGCATCCATAGCCCGGAATGCCGGGTGCGTTTCGGCGGCATTTTTCATCATGCTGGAAACGGCTTCGGTCCATTTCGTGTCCATCGGGGCCTCTTGTCGCGGGAATCGGGAAAAATGGGCAGTCAACACCCAGCTTTACGCCCTTTCCCGCAGCATAACAATCACTGCATGTTATCAGCTAACACAGGTAATCTAAGATTCGGTTAACGCGGTCCAGCTCGGTTGCGGGTCATGGGGCTGTGACGTTGCGGCATAAACGCCGCGCGCAATCGCCCGCGCCAGCACACAGGACGCCGCGTGGCACAGCGCGAAAGCGTCGCCATCACCCACAGCCCGCGCGCCGGTCGAGGCGGCGAAAATCAGATCGCCGTCCAAGGGCGTGTGGCTGGGGACCAAGGCCCGCGCCATGCCGTCATGCGCCGCCGTGGCCAGCCGCGTTAACCCGGCCTTATCAAGGGCCGCATCGGTGGCGATAATCGCAATGGTCGTGGCCTGCCCCAGTTCTTTGACAGGCGCGGGTTCATGCGCGGCGTCAAACCGGGCGGGCAGGCCCAAGCCCCCGAATTCGCCGCCCAATTCCCACGGCGCCGCCCAGAAATGGCGCGACCGTCCCACCGTGGGCGAACCCAATGCGTTCACCACAACCAAGGCCCCCACCGTCGCGCCACAATCCAGCACGGCGGACGCCGACCCCAACCCGCCGCGCAGCCAGCCGGTCATCGCGCCATATCCCGCGCCCGCGGTGCCGATGGCAAAATCCGCCCCCGCCGCCCGCCACGCCGCCGCGCCCAAATCGGGATAGGGGTTCGCCGTCCACGCCTTGTCGCCGCCATTGGTCAGGTCGAACACAATCGCGCCCGGCACGATTGGCACGCGCGCGTCACCCACAGTAAAGCCCCGCCCCGCCGCGTGCAGCGCCGCCATCACGCCGTCGCACGCCGCCAGACCAAAGGCCGACCCGCCCGACAACACCAAGGCATCGACCGCAGGCACCAGCTTATCCGGGGCCAGCAGGTCGGTGTCGCGCGTTCCGGGCGCGCCACCCATGACATGCACCGCGGCGGGAAATGGCGCGTCGGCGGTCAGCACCGTGACCCCCGACCGCAGGCCCGCATCATCGGCATTGCCGACACGCAACCCCGCCACATCGGTGATCAGATTGCGAGGGCCGGGCTTCATTTCTGCGCCTTGGCCCGCACTTCGTCCAGCGTGGCAAAGGTTGTCAGCGCCTGCGGGTCCAGCCTCAGTTCAATCACCGCCAGCGTTCCGGCATCACGCGCCTGCGCAAACGCATCTGCGAAATCGGCATCGTCCTGGACCACCACACCAAACCCGCCATAAGCGCGGGCAAGCGCGGCAAAGTCCGGGTTCGCCAGATCGGTTCCCGACACCCGCCCCGGATAGTGCTTTTCCTGATGCATCCGGATCGTGCCATACCGCCCGTTATTGGCGACAATCACAATCGGTTTGGCCCCATATTGCGCGGCTGTGGATAATTCGTTCAGCGTCATCTGAAAACAGCCATCTCCGGCCAGACACACGACCACCCGGTCGGGCTGATCCAGACTGGCCGCGATCGCCGCAGGCAAGCCATAGCCCATCGTCCCCGAGGTCGGCGCAATCTGCGTTTTCGCGCGTTTGAACGTGAAATAGCGGTGCAGGAACGCGGCATAGTTGCCCGCTCCATTCGTGAGTATCGCGTCATCGGGCAGGTTGTCGGACAGCCAGCGGATCACACGCTCCATCTTGACCGCGCCGGGGGTTTCGATGGGCTGTTGCCATTCGGTGTAATGCGCACGCAGGCGGGCGGTCCAGTCGTCCCAGCGGCGCGGCGCGGGGGTGTCCGCAAGACAGCGCAGCGCCGCGCGGGGGCAGGCCGGAATACCGGGATCGGCGCGCCACAGATGCCCGATCTCGTCGGGGTCGGGGTGGATGTGGATAATGCGCCGCCCCTGCCCACGCGGATTCATCAGGTCGAACCCTTGGGTCAGCGTGTCCCCCAGCCGCGTTCCCAAAGCCAGAATGACATCACTTTCCCGCAGCGCATCGCCCATGCGGGTGTTCATGCCCACGCCCAAATCCCCGGCATAATTCGGCAGACGGTTGTCCATATAGTCCTGACGCCGGAACGGCACCGCCACGGGCAATCCCCACGCATCGGCAAAGCGCGCCAGATTGTCGGCATCATCCTGCGTCCAGCGAGACCCGCCGGGAATGACCAGAGGACGTTCCGCCCCCGCCAAAGCATCCGTGATCGCCGCCACCTGATCGGCGGACAGCCCCATCATCGGGCGCGGCGCGGGGGTCAGATTGGGGGCGTCGGTATCCGCGGCCAGCATGTCTTCGGGCAGGGACAGAACCACCGGGCCGGGACGCCCCGACTGCGCCAGATCAAAGGCCCGCGCCATATATTCCGGGATCCGGTCGGTGTCGTCGATTTCCGCCACCCATTTCGCCAGACCGGTGAACATCTGGCGATAATTGACCTCTTGGAACGCTTCCCGGTCGCGGTCGGGGCGGGCGATTTGCCCGACAAGCAGGATCATCGGCGTGCTGTCCTGTTTGGCGACATGCACGCCCGCACTGGCATTGGTCGCGCCGGGGCCGCGCGTCACCAGACAGACTCCGGGCCGGCCCGTCAGTTTGGCATAGGCTTCGGCCATCATCGCCGCCGCGCCTTCGTGACGGCAGACGATGTTCTGAATATCGCTGTCATGCAGCCCGTCCAGCACCGCCAGATAGCTTTCGCCCGGCACGCTGAACACGCGCGTAATGCCCTGCGCCTTCAGCGCGCTTACCAGAACCTGACCACCATGCCGCATCGACCCACCCTTTTCGTTGTTCGCATTTCCGATTAGCGTTTCATCAGTTGTCAACGCTGTCAAACGCCTGTGGGGTCCAATGCGCGCGGTTCTGTTCGTCTGTCTGGGCAATATCTGCCGTTCGCCGCTGGCCCAAGCCGCGCTTGAGGCGGAATCCGCCCGCCGCCGCATCCCCGTTCACGCCGACAGCGCCGGAACCGGAGGCTGGCACGCAGGCGATCCCCCCGATCCGCGTTCGGTGACCTGTGCGGCGTCGCATGGCATCGACATATCCCATCAACGCGCGCGACAGGTGACGCGCGATGATTTCGACCGTTTCGATATGATCGTGGCACTGGACCGCCAGAACCTGCGCGATGTGCGCAGGGTCCAACCGCCGAACAGCCGCGCGGAACTCTCGCTGCTGCTGGATCACGCCGGGCGTCCGGGTCAGGATGTGGCCGATCCGTATTATGGCGGCCCTGATGGCTTTGACGCAGCATGGCGTGACGCAACGGCAGCCGCGCGCGGGATCATGGATCAGCTTGCTTGATCTTTGACCCCGCCACGCCTATCTGTGGCCGATCATGGCAAAAGAACCTGAAAATTACAAAGTCATCGCGGAAAACCGCCGCGCGCGCTTCGATTATTTCATCGAAAGCGATCTGGAATGTGGCATCGTCCTGACCGGATCCGAAGTCAAATCTCTGCGCACAGGGCAAACCAACATTGCCGAAAGCTATGCCAGCATCGAAGACGGCGAATTATGGCTGATCAACGGCTATATCTCGGCGCTGACTCATGCGGGGGTGTTTGGCCATGACGAACGCCGCCGCCGCAAATTGCTGGTCAACCGGCGCGAGCTGGCCCGCATGTGGCAGGCCGTCGGGCGCGAAGGCATGACGCTGGTTCCGCTGGTCATGTATTTCAACCACCGTGGCCGGGTAAAACTGAAAATCGGCGTCGCCAAAGGGAAAAAGGTCGCCGATAAACGCGAAACCAGCGCAAAACGCGACTGGAACCGCCAGAAACAGCGTTTGCTGAAACAGGGCGGCTGACCGGCTTGTGTTCCGGGGCGGGGCGGGGTCTGATGGCACCGCAATCCCGCACGATACGGAACCTATGATGCGACCACCACGAACGCCTCCGCATATTCTGACGCTGGTCGTGCTGTCGGGGCTGGCGGCGCTGTCGATGAATGTGTTTTTGCCGTCTCTGCCGGGGATGGCGCGGTATTTTGGCGTTGATTACCGCGTGATGCAGTTGTCGGTGACGGCCTATCTGGGGGCCAGTGCGGCGCTGCAATTGCTGGTCGGCCCGCTGAGCGACCGATTCGGGCGCCGCCCCGTCACCATCGGCGCGCTGCTGATTTTTTTGGGCGCGACGCTGGGCAGCCTGCTGGCGCCGACGGCGGGCTGGTTTCTGGTCTTTCGCATCGCGCAGGCGGTTGTGGCCACCTGCATGGTTCTGTCGCGGGCGGCGGTGCGCGATATGGTGGCGGGTGATCGCGCGGCCAGCATGATCGGCTATGTCACCATGGGTATGTCGCTGGTGCCGATGATCGCCCCCAGCATCGGCGGAGCCCTGGACGAAGCCTTTGGCTGGAAAGCGAATTTTTCCATGCTGGGACTGGCGGGTGCGGCGGTTCTGGTGCTGGTCTGGTTCGATATGGGCGAAACCGCGCAGGCGGGCGGCACGCCGCTGCGGCAACAGTTTCGCAGCTATCCGTTGCTGGCGCGCTCGGTGCGGTTTTGGGGATACTGCCTGACGGCCACGCTGTCATCGGGGGCGTTTTTCGCCTATCTCGGCGGCGCGCCGTTTGTTGGCGAAGTCGTGTTTCACCTGACGCCCGCGCAGGTCGGATCTTGGTTTGCCGCGCCTTCGGTCGGGTATCTGGCGGGGAATTTCCTGTCGGGCCGCTGGGCCGCGCGGGTGGGCGTGAACCGCATGGTGTTTATGGGCGCGCTGATCACGGCGGGGGCGATGATCCCGGCGCTGCTGGCCGATCTGGCGGGGGTGCTGCGCCCGCTGATCTTTTTCGGCGCGGTCGCGGTGATGGGCTTGGGCAACGGGCTGGTGCTGCCCTCTGCCAATGCCGGGATGATGAGCGTGCGGCCCGAACTGGCCGGCACCGCCAGCGGTCTGGGCGGCGCGATGATTATTGGCGGCGGCGCGTTGCTGGCCGGCCTGACCGCGGCGCTGCTGACCGAAACCAGCGGGGCCACGCCGCTCTTGGCGATCATGTCGGGGTCGGGTCTGGGCGGAATCGCGGCGATTTGGTGGGTGATCCGCCGCGAAAGGCAGATTTTTCCGGGTCTGTGAACCGAAACTTAACCCTTCTGCCCCATGCTGGGCGGTATGAAGCTGTTGATTCTGATTCTGGCCCTGTGGCCGCTGCACGCCCTTGCGGGCTCGCCTTTGCAAAGGGTAGTTCCGGTTTTGCAAAGCGACGGGGGAATCATGGCAACGCAGAAAATCTATGCTGGCAGCGCGCTGCGGGATACACGGGCGCGGGCGGGGCTGACGCAACGGCGCTTTGCCGACACGCTGGGCGTGTCGCTGCCCTATCTGTCGCAGATGGAAAACAACCACCGGCCGATCTCTGCCGGGGTTTTGCTGCGTCTGGCGCAGGAATTTGGCGTTGATCTGGGAACGCTGGCGGCGGGTGATGCCGAACGCATGGTCATCGACATGCAAGAGGCATTGGCCGATCCCCTGTTCGACGGCGCGCCGCCGCTGGCCGATCTGCGGCTGGCCGCGACCAATGCGCCGGGGCTGGCGCGGGCGTTTCTGGATTTGTATCGCGCGCATCGTCAGGGTCAGGAACGGCTGGCGGCACTGGACCAAGCCATTGGTTCCGCAGGGCAAAGCAGCCTGATGACCCCCTGGGACGAAGTGCGCGATTTCTTTCATTACTGCGATAATTACATCGACGCCGTGGATCGCGCGGCAGAACGGTTCGCCTGCCCCGACGGCACCCGCGCCGATCCGTGGCAGGCGGCGGTTGCCGCGCTGCACAGCAGCGGCGCGCAGGTTGAATTAACCGAACTGCCCGCCAATTCCGTGTTCCGCCGCGACGGGTCGCGCCTGTTGGTCAATGCCGCCGCCGAAGAACCCACGCGCCTGTTTCAATTGCTGCATCTGGTGGCACTGGAACGATATGGCGACCTGCTGGGGGCCACGCTGGATCTGGCGCGGTTTCGCAGCGACACCGCCCGCGACATTGCCCGCGTGGGCTTGGCCAACTATTTCGCCGGTGCCGCGCTGATGCCCTATCGCGCGTTTCAGGCTGCGGCGCAGGCGGAACGGCACGATCTGCAACGCCTGTCACATCTGTTCGGCGCGTCACTGGAGCAGGTCGCGCATCGCCTGTCCACGCTGCAACGGCCCGGCGCCAAGGGCGTGCCGTTTTTCTTTGTCCGCGTGGATCAGGCCGGGACGATCACGAAACGCCATTCCGCCACGCGCCTGCAATTTGCGCGCTTTGGCGGGGCCTGTCCGTTGTGGAATGTGCATCGCGCCTTTGAACAGCCGGGGCGTTTTTTGCGGCAACTGGCGGAAACGCCGGACGGGATGCGGTATCTGCTGCTGTCGCGCGACGTGTCCAAACATGCGGGCGCGTTCAACGCCCCGGTGCGCCGTTTCGCCATCGGTCTGGGATGCGAGGTGACGCAGGCCGAGGGGATGGTTTACGCCGACGGGCTGGACCTGACGAAACCGCGCGCCTTTGAACCGATTGGGATTTCCTGCCGAATCTGTCCGCGCCCCGACTGCCATCAACGATCCGTGCCGCCCATTGACCGGCCGCTGTCCATTCCGACGGACCGCAACGGCCCCCTGCCCTATGAAATTGTATGAAGACGCACAGTTATCCACAGATTTTCGGCGGATTTTTGCGCGGACCGGCGGCTATCCGCGCAAGGACGGCGCGGGCCTATGCGGCGCGGTTGCACCACTCGGTCGAAAAAGCTTTACCAACGGCCAAATCCCATTCGTCGATGTAATCGAACGCCCAAGGACACCTGAACCACATGACCGTTATGAACCGCATCAACGCCTCGCTGGAAAAATGGTTCCCGGAAAAGCGTCTTTTTCTGCGATCCGATGACACAACGCGGTTTGTGCGGCTGCGTCCGGTGACGCAACTGGCGGGTCTGGGGGGTGGGGCCTTGGTCTTTGGCTGGACGCTGGCCGCCAGTTCGATCTTGCTGATTGATGCGGTCAGCGCGGGCGGGTCGCGCGATCAACTGACGCGCAGCCATCAGGCGTTTGAACAGCGTCTGGAACAACTGTCCGCCGAACGCGACGCCCGCACAGCCGAAGCGCAGGCCGCCCAAGCCCGCTTTGCCGTCGCCTTGGAACAGGTGTCGCAAATGCAGTCGCAACTGCTGGCATCCGAAGAACGCCGCCGCGAATTGGAAACCGGCCTGACGGTCGTGCAAACCAATCTGCGCGACGCCATCGCCGACCGGGACGAAGCGCAGCGCCTGACCGATGTCGACGCCGCCACGACCGACCGTTCCGAAGAATTCAACGTCGCCCTGGATATTCTGTCGGGCGAACTGAAACAGGCCAGCGCCCAGCGTGCGCAGGCGGTCGAGGACGCCGAACTGGCCCGCATCGCGGCTTTGGAACTGCGTGTCGAACGTGACCAGATCATCGCGCGCAACGACGAAATTCTGAACCAGCTGGAAAATGCGGTGACGGTGTCGGTCAAGCCGCTGGATAACGTGTTCCGGTCGGTTGGCATGAACCCCGATCAGGTTCTGCGCACCATCCGCAACGGTTATTCCGGTCAGGGTGGCCCGCTGACGCCGATGTCCTATTCCACGCGCGGCGATGCGGCGCTGACCGATGGCGAAACCAAGGCGCGCCAGATCATTGTGACGCTGGACCAGATGAACACCTATCGCATCGCCATGGAGAAACTGCCGCTGGCGATGCCGGTGAAGCAGAATTTCCGCTATACCTCGGGTTTTGGTCGCCGTTGGGGCCGGATGCACGAAGGTATGGACATGGCCGGCCCGGTCGGCACGCCCATCTATGCCACGGGTGACGGCGTGGTGGTCCATGCCGGGCGTCAGGGTGCCTATGGCAACCTGATTAAGATTCAGCACGAATTGGGGACCGAAACCCGTTACGCCCACCTGAACCGAATCAGCGTTCGTGTTGGTCAAAGGGTGTCGCAAGGCGAACGGATTGGTGATATGGGGAATACCGGACGCTCGACCGGGCCGCATCTTCATTACGAAGTTCGCATGAACGGTCGCGCCGTAGACCCGATGAGCTTCATCAAGGCAGCTGAAAATGTTTTCTAAGACCCGAGTGACTGAAAATCGCCCCCAAACCCCCGCAGAATCGGCGCCCACACCCGCGCCAGAACGTAACGAAATGCCTGCACCCGCTGCACCATCGCCGCGCGCGCGCACCGCGCCGTCGGTCCTGTCGGCGGATCTGACGGTTGTTGGCAACATCAAGACCCAAGGCGACATCCAGATCGAAGGCACCGTTGAAGGCGACATCCGCGCGCATCAACTGACCATCGGCGAATCAGCCACGATCAAGGGCGAAATCGTCGCCGATGATGTGGTCGTGCATGGTCGTGTGGTTGGCTGCGTTCGCGGGCTGAAGGTCCGGCTGAGCGCCTCGGCCCGCGTCGAAGGCGACATCATCCACAAAACCATCGCCATCGAATCGGGTGCCCATTTCGAGGGTTCGGTTCGTCGCGAAGAAGATCCGCTGAACAACGGCGGCACCAAAAAGCTGGCGCCTCCGACCGAATAATGCCGTCGGAATAATGCGGCACCCCAAAACAAAAGGCCCGCCGATCTGGCGGGCCTTTTCGTTTGCTTATTCGTCATCCGGCATCAGGCGGCGATACAGGTGCCAACTGGCGTGGCCCAGCACCGGCATCACGATGAACAGCCCCAAAAACGCCGGGATAAAGGACAAAAACAGCATCCCCGCGATCAGCGCCGCCCAGACCATCAGCACGCCGAAATTCTGACGCACGGCGTCCACGGATGCGATGATGGCGGTGATAAAGTCCACCTCTCGGTCCAGCAGGACGGGCAGGCCCACCACGGTAAAGGCGAACAGCACCGCCGCGAATCCCGCCCCCACCAGTGTGCCAAAACTCAGCATCATCAGGCCACGCCCCTGTAACAGCATCTCGGGCGAGGTGGTGATGTTGGTTAAGGACGCCGTTCCCATGAACAGCGCGAAGGTCGTATGCGCCACAAACACCCAGAACATGAACATCAGCAGAATCACCATCGCCATGGACGGCATCTGGCGGTCCTTTTGGCGAATCACCACGCGGATGATGTCGGGCCAGATCAGCGGTTCACCTGATTCGATGCGGCGGCTGACCTCATACAGGCCCACGGCGGCGAAGGGCGCGATCAGCGGAAAGCCCGCGATGAATGGCAGCAGCCACCAATCCTGACCGGACGCCACGGCAACCAGCGTCAGCACCATGCCGCCCGCGACGTAGAACGCCGAAAACAGCAGGCCAAAGGCTGGTGCGCGGCGGAAATCGCGCCAGCCCGCCGCCAGCGACGCCCAAATGTCGGACATAGCGATCTGCGCGGGTTCTGGCAGAATATCCGGTTCGGTCTGCGCGGCCTGCGGCATGTCGGAACGTGTCATCTATCCCCCCATGATTTTGCGATCAGATTAGGAGGGAAAAAACCGTGCCGCAACCGAAACGGGTCAGGTCAGGCGGCTGACCAAGGCATCGCGCACCGCAGGGCTGACGAATTTCGACACATCGCCGCCCAGCCGCGCGATTTCTTTGACCAATTTCGACGCAATCGCCTGACGCCGCGCATCGGCCATCATAAAAACGGTTTCCACGGATGAATCCAAGGCGCGGTTCATCCCAACCATCTGAAATTCATATTCAAAATCGGCAACCGCGCGCAGGCCGCGCACAATCACCCCGGCCCCCACATCGCGCGCGCAGTCGATCAGCAGGTTTTCAAACGGATGCACCAGAATCTCGCCGCCCGTGCGCGCGACAATCGCGTCACATTCGGCCTGCACCATGGCAACCCGTTCTTCCAGCGTGAACAGAGGCCCCTTGTCGCGGTTAATCGCCACGCCGATCACCAGACGATCGACCAAAGCCATGGCGCGTTCGATAATGTCGGTGTGACCCAAGGTGATGGGGTCAAACGTGCCGGGATAAAGGCCAATACGCATAATGAAGGCGTCCTGATGTCAGCGTTGCCACAGGGAAACCGCATTTGCCCGCCGAATGCAACCCGGCGGGCCACGCCGTTACGCGCCCATGATCATGCCGGTCAGGGCCTCTTTTTCCGCGGCCAGTTCGCGCAACCGGCCGCTGACCGCGTCCCCGATGGACACCACGCCCAGCATATGGCCGTCATCATCGACGACCGGCATGTGACGGAACCGGCCTTCGGTCATGCGTTCCAGAATGGTCAGGGCGTTTTCGCTGACCACGCAGGTTTGCACGGCGCGGGTCATGAAATCGCGGATGGGCTGGTCCAGCACCTCGGGGCCGCGGGTGCCAAGTTGTTTCACAATGTCACGTTCGGACAGGATGCCTTCGGGCTTTTTGCCGTCGGACGAGACCACGACCGCACCGATTCGCTGCGTCGCCAGCAGCGTGGCGGCGTCGTTCAGCGTGGCGTCGGGTTTGATGGTGATGATGCTTTCCGCCTCGATCCCCGGCTTGCTGGACGTGGTTTTCATCGACAACAGTTGGTTAACAAGCATGGGCGCCCTCCTCCGGCATGGTTGGGTTCATCATTTTCGCACAATCTCGCCGCGTCAAGTGCCACGATGCGCCTGCGCCTGTAATCGCGCCACCTCGGCCCGGATGCCGGTTGCCAGTTCGTCGGCCAGAACGGTCATGCGGCGGGATGCGCGGTCGTCGGCGTGGCGGATCAACCAAAAGCTGCGGGTCAGCGCGATGTCACCCGGCAGCACCACCCGCACGCCGGGGACAAAGGGCAACGCAAAATCATGCGCAATCGCCAGCCCCGCCCCGGCCCGGATCGCCTGCATCTGGACGGCCACGGAATTGGAACTGATCTGCGCCGCATCCACCCCGGTGGCCGACAGATAATCCAGTTCGCGGTCGAAAATCATGTCGGGGATATATCCGATCATCTGATGCCCGCGCAGGTCGGACAGCGCGCGGATGGGCGGATGCGCGGCCAGATAATCGTCATGCGCGGCCAGATGCAGGGTGTAATCGGTCAGCCGCTGCACCACCAGCCGCCCGGTATCGGGGGGAGATACGGCGATCGCCATGTCGGCTTCGCGTTTCGACAGGTTGACGACGCGCGGCAGGGCGACGATCTGAACCTCAAGCCCCGGATGATTGCGGCACAAATCGCGGGCGACTTGGGGCAGGATGAAATTCGCGCAGCCATCGGGCGCGCCGATGCGCAGCTGCCCGGTGATGCCGGTGTCGCGCGCCAGCCCGTCAATCGCCGCCGCCGCCGCCTGTTCGGCGGATTCCGCCGCCGGAACCAGACGCGCGCCCGCCGGGGTCAGGGCGTAACCCTGCGGCGTTTTCGCAAACAACCCCGCGCCGACCGCCTGTTCCAGCCGCGCAATCCGCCGCCCCACGGTGGATGCATCCATGCCCAGCCGCCGCCCCGCGCCCGACAGGCTTTCGGCGCGCGCGACCGCCAGAAAGATGCGCAAATCGTCCCAATCCATCGGCCCCACCTTTGCAAAAATGCAAAACGCTTTTGCCGGTATTCCCCTTTTCCCGGCGTTTTCGCAAGCCTATGCTGCGCCCAAATTTAGCAGGAGGATGCCATGAAAGAGATTCATCACTGGATCGACGGCAAAGAATACAAAGGCACGTCGGGTCGTTTTTCGGACGTGTTCAACCCCGCCACCGGCGAAGTTCAGGCCCGCGTGTCGCTGGCGACCAAAGATGAACTGAACATGGCCGTCGAGCGCGCGGCCGAAGCACAAAAGGCGTGGGGTGCCACCAACCCGCAGAAACGCGCCCGCGTGATGATGAAATTCGTGGACCTGATCAACCGCGATATGGACAAGCTGGCCGAAGCTCTGTCGTCCGAACACGGCAAGACCTTCCCCGACGCCAAAGGCGACGTTCAGCGCGGGCTTGAGGTGATCGAATTCTGCGTCGGCGCGCCGCATCTGCTGAAGGGTGAATTCACCGACGCCGCCGGTCCCGGCATTGACATGTATTCCATGCGTCAGCCGCTGGGCGTTGTTGCCGGCATCACGCCGTTCAACTTTCCGGCGATGATCCCGCTGTGGAAAATGGGTCCGGCCCTGTCCGCCGGCAACGCCATGATCCTGAAACCGTCCGAGCGTGACCCTTCGGTTCCGCTGATGCTGGCCAAACTGCTGCAAGAGGCAGGCCTGCCCGACGGCGTGTTGCAGGTGGTGAACGGCGACAAAGACAGCGTGGACGCCATTCTGGAAAGCCCGGTCATTCAGGCCGTGGGTTTCGTGGGTTCGACCCCGATTGCGCAATACATCTACGAAGGCTGCGCCCGCACCGGCAAGCGTTCGCAATGTTTCGGCGGCGCGAAAAACCACATGATCATCATGCCCGACGCCGATCTGGATCTGGCGGCTGATGCTCTGGTCGGGGCTGGCTTCGGCGCGGCGGGCGAACGCTGCATGGCGATCTCGGTCGCGGTTCCGGTCGGCAAAGAAACCGCCGACAAGCTGATCGAAAAGCTGGTTCCCAAGGTCGAAGCGCTGAAGGTCGGCCCCTATACTGCGGGCAATGACGTGGATTACGGCCCCGTCGTGACCAAAGCCGCCAAGGAAAACATCCTGCGTCTGGTGCAAACCGGCGTGGATCAGGGCGCGACTCTGGTTGTCGATGGCCGCGATTTCAGCCTGCAAGGCTATGAGGACGGATTCTTTGTCGGCCCGCATCTGTTCGACAATGTGACCACCGACATGGACATCTATAAGACCGAGATTTTCGGCCCCGTCCTGTCCACCGTCCGCGCCGACAGCTATGAAGAGGCACTGGATCTGGTCATGAACCACGAATACGGCAACGGCACCGCGATCTTTACCCGCGACGGCGACACCGCGCGCGATTTCGCCAGCCGCTGCAATATCGGCATGGTGGGCATCAACGTGCCGATCCCGGTTCCGCTGGCCTATCACACCTTTGGCGGCTGGAAAAAGTCGGGCTTCGGCGACCTGAACCAGCACGGCCCGGATTCGTTCCGGTTCTACACCCGCACGAAAACCGTGACGTCTCGCTGGCCCTCGGGCATCAAGGAAGGCGCGGCCTTTAACTTCAAGGCCATGGACTAAGCAAAAAGGCCCCGGTGATCCGGGGCCTTTCCTTTTGGGGCCGGGCGCATCAAACGCCCGGTTTTTTATGCGCTGCGGCGGCGGGTGGCGGCCAATGCGCCCATCCCGGCCAGCAACAGCAACGCCGATGCGGGCAGCGGAACCGGGGCGGGTTGCGGCAGCGGTTCCGACCACGGCCCGATCCGGATGTTGTCCAACCGCACTTCGCCCAACCCACCCATCACGCGCGCATGGTCGGTCATGCGCAAAAAGGTGATGTCCTGCAATTTGCGATCCTGCACGATGTGGCCAATGGACCGCACGACGTCGCCTTCGCCCGCGCGATAGGCCAAGGTGCCGTGATCGGTTTCAAAAGTCACATGAGTGTCGGGTTTCAGCAGGCGGAACCACAGGCTGGCAATGCCGAACACATCGCCCGCAAGGGACCGCATTTCCACCACGCCCGCGCCACTGGCCCCGCCGCAACGCCCTTCGCGGGCGTTCGGGACGACCGACCAGCATTGCCCTTTATGGAACTGCACCCGGTCAAAAATGAACCCATTTTCGACATAATTCGAGCTGCCGCGCACCTGCACATCGTCAAAGGTAATCATGGATGCCTGTGCCGAACCAGTCATCATGACGGCCGCCAGCACGGCGGAAAAAATCTTGAACTTCACCACACGTCCTCCGGTGCGAATCGTAAACACTTCGTTAATCTTTACATTGAAAAGTGACGCAGGTCACTTGCAACGTCAGTTTTTTTTTTGCTGCGCCTCGCTGTTGCACCGCCAAAGTAACGCGGTTGTTATGAAATGGCTGGCCGGAACGCTCTGACGCGTCCCCCTTGAAACCACCTGCGCGGCGTGATTTTGTACAAGAAATGCTTGAGTTTTGGCGCGTAAAACCGCTAATTTAACGCATGTTCAATTCAACCCACCGGGAGGATACGGTCGATGGATTTCGCGCTGAGTGAAGAACAACAAGCCATTTTCGAAATGGCTCAGGATTTCGGGCAGGCGCGCATCGCCCCCCATGCGCAGGAATGGGAAAAAGACGGCACCATCCCGCGCGATCTGTGGAAAGAAACCGCCGAACTGGGTCTGGGCGGGATCTATGTCAGCGAAGAATACGGCGGCACCGGCCTGTCGCGTCTGGATGCGACGCTGGTGTTCGAAGCCTTGGCCATGGCCTGCCCCTCGGTCGGGTCGCTGTTGTCGATCCACAATATGTGCGGCGGCATGATCGACAAATTCGGCAGCGAAGACGCAAAACAACGCTGGCTGCCCGATCTGTGCAGCATGGACAAAATCTTTAGCTATTGCCTGACCGAACCGGGCAGCGGGTCGGACGCCGCCGCCTTGCGCACCCGCGCCGACCGCACGAATGACGGGTTCCGCATGAACGGGTCCAAGGCGTTCATTTCCGGCGGCAGCTATTCTGACGCCTATATCGTGATGGCCCGCACCGGTCAGGACGGCCCCCGCGGCATCAGCGCCGTGATCGTCGAGGACGGCACCCCCGGCCTGTCCTTTGGCGCCTTGGAACACAAGATGGGGTGGAAAGCGCAGCCGACGACCACCGTTCAATTCGACGATTGCGACATCCCCGCCGATAACCTGCTGGGCGAAGAAGGGCGCGGCTTCAACTATGCCATGGCCGGTCTGGATGGCGGACGCCTGAACATCGCGGCCAGTGCCTTGGGCGGCGCGCAGGCGGCTTTGGATAAGACGCTGGTTTATATGGGTGAACGCAAGGCGTTTGGCAAATCCATCGACCAATTCCAGGCGCTGCAATTCCGGCTGGCCGATATGGAAACCGCGTTGCAATCGGCCCGCATTTTCCTGCGCCAAGCCGCATGGAAGCTGGACAACGGCACCCCGGACGCGACGAAATTCTGCGCTATGGCAAAGCTCTATGTCACCGACAAATCGTTCGAGGTCGCGAACCAGTGTCTGCAACTGCATGGCGGTTACGGCTATCTGGCGGATTACGGGATCGAGAAAATCGTCCGCGACCTGCGCGTTCACCAGATTCTGGAAGGCACGAACGAAATCATGCGCCTGATCGTGGGCCGTGCGCTGTTGGCCGAACGGGGCTGATCTGTGACAGACGTTAATATCCGCGCAGCAGGGCGGGCGGGGCGCATCACGCTGACCCGCCCCCATGCGATGAACGCGCTGACGCATGACATGGCGATTGCCATTCATCAGGCGCTGCGCGACTGGCGCGACGATGATGGGGTTGATCTGGTCATCATCGACGCGGCGGGCGAAGGCTTTTTCTGCGCCGGCGGCGATGTGGCCGCGCTGTATCACGCCGGAAAACGCGGCGATCATCATGTATCGCAGGCGTTTTTCCGCGACGAATACCCGATGAACGCGGAAATCGCGGATTATCCGAAACCCGTGGTCGCGTTCATGCACGGCTATACCATGGGCGGAGGCATTGGTCTGGGCGGCCATGCCAGCCACCGGATTGTCGGCAACACCACCCGCATGGCGATGCCGGAATCCATCATCGGGCTGATCCCGGATGTCGGTGGCACATGGCTGCTGGGCCGCGCGCCGGGACGGATCGGGGAATATCTGGCGCTGACCGGCGAACGGATGCGCGCGGGCGGGGCAATTCACGCGGGCTTTGCTGATGTGTTTCTGCCCGAACGCAAATGGCCCGCGCTGATCGCGAAACTGGAAGAGACCGGCGATGTCGGCGTGATTCAGGGGCAAACCCCGCCGCCATCCACGCTGGCCGAACGCGATTTGTCGGCCTTTGGCGGGCGCGATGTGGACGAAATTATCGCCAATCTGCGCCAGCAGGGCGACGACGCGACGGCGGCTAAAATCGCGCATAACTCGCCTCTGTCGCTGGCGGCGGGGTTGCAGATGGTGCGCGCCGCGCGCGGCGATGACCGCCTGCAAACCGCATTATCGCGCGAATTTCGCTTTACCTTCCGGGCGTCGGAGCAGTCCGACTTTATCGAAGGTGTGCGCGCGCAACTCATTGACAAGGATCGCAGCCCGAATTGGACTGTGGACGGATCGGACGCCTCAGTTCAGGCCATGCTGGCCCCGCTGGGCGACAACGAATTGACGTGGAGGGAATAACATGAAAATCGGCTTTATCGGTCTGGGCAATATGGGTGGCCCGATGGCCGCCAATCTGGCGCGCGAAGGGCATCAGGTCGCGGGCTTTGACATGGTGGCGCCCATGCCGGACGGCGTGAACCGCGCCGACAGCGCCGCTGCCGCTGCCACGGATGCGGATGTGGTCATCACCATGCTGCCGAATGGTCAGATCGTGCGCGCCGTCGCAAATGACGTGATCGCCGTGATGAAGCCCGGCGCGGTTCTGTGCGACTGTTCCACCGTGGACGTGGACAGCGCGCGCGCGGTTGCCGAACAGGCCCGCGAGGCGGGTCTGGGTGCCGTGGATGCGCCGGTCTCGGGCGGCATTGGCGGCGCGCAGGCCGGGACGCTGACCTTTATGGTCGGTGGATCGGATGCCGATTTCGCCACCGTCGCGCCTCTGTTAGAGATTATGGGCCAGAAATCGGTGCATTGCGGCGATTCCGGCGCGGGTCAGGCGGCCAAGATCTGCAACAACATGATTTTGGGCGTCACCATGATCGCCACCTGCGAAGCCTTTGCTTTGGCTGACAAATTGGGTCTGGACCGTCAGAAGATGTTCGACGTGGTGTCGACCAGCTCGGGCTATAGCTGGAGCCTGAACGCCTATTGCCCCGCGACCGGAGTCGGCCCGCAATCGCCGTCGGACAACGACTATAAGCCCGGTTTTGCGTCGGAATTGATGCTGAAAGACCTGAATCTGTCGCAACAGGCCGCCGAATCGGCCAGTGCGGATACGCCGATGGGGGCTTTGGCGCGTCAGCTGTATGAAGATTTCGTTGACCGCGAAGACGGTCGCGGGCGCGATTTCTCGGCCATGCTGCCGCGTTTCACCAAGCGCGAACGCAGCGCCTGACCGGTATCACCCGCGCGCAGGGCGGTTATGCTCTGCGCGCGGGAACTGAATTGGCGGCGGCGGGTTAAACCTACATCAGTTTCAGGAAACCTTACGATGTCAAGCCGCAGCCACCCGATCCTTATTGCCGCCATCGCGCTGTGTGTCAGCGCGGGGCTGTGGTCGGTGCAGGCGGATGAGCAAACCCCGGCGGATGTTCCTGCGCCCCGTTATCACATCGGCGATCTGGTGCCGCAGGGCGATCTGCGCATCATTCGCCACCCCGGACAATATGGGCTGTCGGTGCCGCCTGCGGGCAACAGCTATGCGATTGTGCAGGGCAAATTGGTGCGGGTGGACACCGAAACGGGCGCGATCCTGTCGATCCTGCGCCCGATCCGACCCTAACCGTTCAGCAAAGCGCGCGCCGCGTCGGTCGCGGCATCCGTGATCCGGTCGCCTGCCAACATCCGCGCGATTTCGTCCACGCGCTGCGCCGGTTCCAGCGGCGTGACGGTGGATTGAGTCACCCCATCCTGCACCGATTTCGCCACGCGGAAATGTGTGTTGCCCAATGCTGCGACCTGCGGCGAATGGGTCACAACCAGCACCTGCGCATCAGCCGACAGCGCGCGCAGCCGCCGCCCCACAGCGTCAGCGGTCGCCCCGCCAACGCCCCGGTCGATTTCGTCAAAAATCAGAACCAGCGCATCATTCCCGCGCGCCAGACACACCTTTAACGCCAGCAGAAACCGCGACAATTCCCCGCCCGATGCAATTTTATCCAGCGGCCCCGCCGGTGCGCCGGGGTTGGTCGCGACGGTAAAGGCCACCATGTCGCGCCCATCCGGCCCCGGATCGGCGGGGGTGACGCGGGTTTCAAACACCGCGCGTTCCATTTTCAACGGGGCCAGTTCCGCCATCACCGCCACATCCAACCGCGCCGCCGCATCGACGCGCGCCGCCGTCAGCGCCGCCGCCGCCCGGTCATAATCGGCATCCGCCGCCGCCATGGCCTGCCGCAGATCGGCCACGGCTTTGTCCCCCGATTCGATCCGGTCCAGACGCGCGCGCAGATCATCGGCCAGCCCGGCCAGATCATCGGCCAGAACGTCATGTTTCCGCGCCAAAGCACGCAGGGCAAACAGCCGTTCTTCGGCCTGTTCCAATTCGGCGGGATCAAAATCCAATTCGCGCAGCGCGTCCTGAACCCCGCTATGCGCATCGCCCAGTTCAATCAGCGCCCGCGACAGCGCAGCCAGAGGCGCATCCAGCCGCCCATCCGCACGATCCGCCGCGCCGTCCAGCCAGCGGGTCGCGTCCAGCATGGCGCCCTCGGCCCCTTCGGACCCCAGCATATGCAGGGCGCGGGCCACGTCGTCGCGGATGCGTTCGGCGGCCTGCATGGCGCGGCGGCTGATGTCCAAGGCGGCTTCTTCGCCGGGCTGAGGGTCCAGCTTGTCCAATTCCGCGACGGCGTGGCGCAGGAATTCCTCTTCGGCGCGGGCGGCGGTAATCTGAGCCTCGGCATCCGTCAGCGCGCGGGCAGCATCGCGGCGCGCGGCCCAGGCCTGACGCACCGCCCCCCCGTCAATCGCAGCAAAGGCATCCAACATCGCCCGATGACCGCGCGGGTTCAGCAACCCCCGGTCGTCATGCTGACCATGCAGTTCGACCAAGACCTCGGACAATTGCCGCAAGACCTCGCCCGACACGCGGCGGTCATTCACCCAGCCGGTTTTGCGCCCGTCCGCGCCATTCACGCGGCGCAAGATCAGTTCGTCATCATCGACCGTCACGCCCGCATCGGCCAAGATCGCCCGCGCGGGGTGGCCGTCGGGCAGGTCGAACACCGCCGTCACCTCGCCCTGCGCGGCGCCTTGGCGGACCAGATCGGCCCGACCGCGCCAGCCCAGCACAAAGCCCAGACAGTCCAGCAAGATCGACTTACCCGCGCCGGTTTCGCCGGTCAGCACGTTCAGACCGGCACCGAATTGCAATTCCAGCCGGTCGATCAACAGGATGTCGCGGATATCCAGACTGCGCAGCATCGGACCGTTACAGCCAGCGGCCTTCGATCATCTGGCGATAGACATTGGTTAACCAACTGTCGCCCTGCGGAGCAGCCTGCAAACCACGCCCCCGCAGCTGCGCATAGGCATCCTGATAGAAGGGCGAGGATTGGAAATTATGCCCCAGAATCGCGCCCGCCGTCTGCGCCTGATCGTTCAGGCCCAAGGCCAGATACGCTTCGACCAGACGCATCAGGGCTTCGGGGGTGTGGGTGGTGGTCTGGAATTCTTCGACCACGACGCGGAACCGGTTCACCGACGCGGCGTAGTGGCCGCGCTTCAGATAATACCGCCCGATTTCCATTTCCTTACCGGCCAGATGGTCAAAGGCCAGATCGAATTTCATCATCGAGCTGCGGGCGTATTCGCTGCCGGGATGCTGTTCAATCACATCACGCAGCGCACGCAGCGCCTGAAAGGTCAGGCCCTGATCGCGGCCCACATCGTCGATCTGGTCGTAATAGGACAGCGCCAGCAGATATTGGGCATAGGCCGCGTCTTCATCCCCCGGATAGGTGGTCAGGAAACGCTGCGCGGCAGAGCGCGCCTCTTCGTAATCGCGGGCGCGGTGATAGCCATAGGCCTGCATGATCAGCGCGCGCTTCGCCCATTCGGAATAGGGATACAGCCGTTCGACTTCGCCAAAGTAATGCACCGCATCGGCGGGGCGGCGGGTGTTTTCCAGTTCATATTCGCCGCGCTTATAGATTTCTTCGGCGGTGAAGTGTTCAAGGTTCTGCACCTTGCCGGATGAGCTGCCCGAACAGCCGGCCAATGCGCCCGCCATCACCACAGCCATCACCGTCCCCGAGATTTTCCAGCGCGACATACTGACCCTGCCCTGCAATTCCGTTCAAGGCGCCTTTGGGCTGCGCCGCCGACACCGATTAGCACAGAACATCACGGGGCGCAAAATGGCAATGCGTTGAATTAAGCGCGAATTGATATTCCGTGCGATTCTTGCGGCCCCGTTATTCGGCGGCCAATGCAATGGCGGACGCCGACCCCGCATAGGGGCCGTAACCCGCGACGCCTGCACCGGGCAGACGCCCCTCTAACGCGGGGGAACATTGCACCCATTCCCACGCGGTCGGGTCGGCAAACAGCGCGCGCAGCAGGCGGTTCGTCATCGCATGGCCCGCACGGTGGCCGGTATATTGCGCAAGCAGCGGCGCACCCGCCAATGCCAGATCGCCCACGGCGTCCAGCATTTTATGCCGCACCGCTTCGTCATGATGGCGCAGCCCGCCCGGCGACAGCACATTCGCGCCGTCCACGACAACCGCGTTCAGATAGGTGCCGCCCAAGGCCAGCCCGTTTTTGCGCATCATTTCCACATCCGCGGCACGGCAGAACGTGCGGCTGTCGGCCAATTCGCGCACAAACGCGCCATTCGCCATATCCAGATGCTTTTCCTGATGCCCAATCGCAGCGTCTACAAAGTCGATCTGGAAGTCGATTTCCAAATGGTCGCCGGGGGTCAGGCGGGCAAATGCCTCACCCTCGCGCACCTCGACGGGGCGCAGAACGCGGATGGCGCGCAAGGGGGCGCGTTGCGTTTTGATGCCCGCATCCATGATCGCGGCGACGAAGGGCGCGGCAGAGCCATCCAGAATCGGCACCTCGGGGCCGTCAACGGTGACGACGGCGTTGTGAATACCGGTGCCGGACAGCGCGGCCATGACATGTTCGACCGTGGACAGCGTGACCCCTGCCCCGTTATCCATCAGCGTGCAGAGTTTCGACGGCGTGACAAAATCCCAACGCGCGGGAATATCAACCGCCGGGGTCAGATCAACGCGGCGGAACACGATGCCATGATTGGCCGGTGCGGGGTGGATTTCCAGCGTCGCCGGTGCGCCTGAATGCAGGCCCACACCGTCGAAACGCACCATCTTTTTCACCGTCGCCTGCATCGTCGCCTGCCCATTGTTTTGTTCATCGCGGGAATCGTTGTTACCGCTGACTTTCAGCTAAGGCCTGCCCCGGCGCCGTTCAATTAACGTTTTGTAACCGGGTGAAACATTCCCCCAACCCCATGGGCGGACCGTCGCGCATTGTGGATCACGCGATTGATTTACAAACGAAAAAGAGGCGCAGAACGCGCCTCTTTCGTCAGCAATGCTGTCATTTTCGTGAACGGATCAATTCGCCTGACGACGCAGGAAGGCCGGAATTTCCGTGTTGTCGCCGGCGTTGTCCGGGCTGGCCAGATCGTCGAAATCGGCGTTCTGTTCGCGCGCACGCAGGGCGCCGCGTTCGCTCATCCGGCCCGACACACGTTCGGCAATGGACGACGCGGACGGTTTCGGCGCGGTGTGATCGGCGTCGTGGCCGGTGATGCGGTCGAACAGACCGGCCAGACCAGCGGCGCGGCGGCTTTCGCGGGCAGCGTCGTTTTGCTGCGGCGCGCGGGCCGGTTGCTGCTGCGACGCGCGATGTTCCACGGCGCGTTGCAGGCGTTCCTGCACGGCCTGCGACACGCTGCCTGCCGGAGTCGCGGCAGCGCGCGGCGCGGTCAGCATCCCGTCATCCAACGACGCCGGTTGCTGCGGCGCGCGGCTGGCATAGGCGGGGGCGGGCATGTCTTCGGGTTCAGCAGGCGCAGCGGCCACCGGCGCGGCGGGTTGCGGCGCAGGGGCGCGGCGCGGCGGCACAGGTGCCTCGGCCACGGGTTCCTTGGCGGCGGCGGGCGCAGGACGCGGGGCCGCGGCCCCCGCCGTGGCCGAGTCGATCCCTGTCGCCACGACCGACACGCGGATCGCGCCTTCCATATCCGGGTCCAGCGTCGAACCGACGATGATATTCGCGTCCGAATCGACCTTATCGCGCACGACATTGGCCGCTTCGTCCAGTTCGAACAGCGTCATGTCATAACCGCCGGTGATGTTGATCAGAACACCACGCGCGCCGTTCAGGCTGATTTCATCCAACAGCGGGTTGGCAATGGCGCGTTCCGCCGCCTCTTTCGCGCGGTTTTCGCCGGTGCCTTCGCCGGTCCCCATCATCGCTTTGCCCATTTCGTCCATCACGGCGCGCACATCGGCAAAGTCCAGATTGATCAGGCCGGGGCGGACCATCAGGTCGGTGACGCCCTTAACGCCCTGATACAGAACGTCATCAGCCATCGCAAAGGCTTCGGTAAAGGTGGTTTTTTCGTTCGCCAGACGGAACAGGTTCTGGTTCGGAATGATGATCAGCGTATCGACGACTTTTTGCAGCGCCTCGACCCCTTCATCGGCCTGACGCATCCGCTTGCTGCCTTCAAACTGGAACGGCTTGGTCACAACGCCAACGGTCAGGATGCCCATTTCACGGGCGGCCTGCGCGATGATCGGGGCCGCGCCGGTGCCAGTGCCGCCGCCCATACCGGCGGTGATAAAGCACATATGCGCGCCGTCCAGATGATCGACGATGTCTTCGATCGTTTCCTCGGCGGCACTTGCGCCGACGCTGGGTTTTGCGCCCGCGCCCAGACCCTGCGTGACCTTGGGGCCAATCTGGATACGGCTGGCGGCGCGCGATTGCGCCAATGCCTGCGCATCGGTGTTGGCCACCACGAATTCGACGCCGTCCAGCTGCTTTTCGATCATGTTGTTGATCGCGTTGCCGCCAGCACCGCCAACACCGAACACGGTGATGCGGGGCTTCAGCTCGTCATCGTCATTCATCGTCACATTGAGCTTCATTGTTTCCGCCTGTTTATCGCTGTTATGCTGTCCGGGCGCGTCTGTCCGCATCGAATCCCCGTCTTATCGCCAATCGTAGCGTTTCAGCCCGCCCACGTCACCCAAAAAACGTGGGGAAATCGCAAAATATGGCGGTCGAAAACGCCAATTAAGCGGCATCTTGCCCATGCCGCTTAATCTGGTGTCGATCCCCCGGCGCGTTACCAGTTGTTCGCAAACCACCGATACGCCTTGCGCAGGCCACGCCCGGCATAGGCATCGCTGGGCATGTCGAAATCCCACCATTCATCCTGAGGATGCGCGGCAAACAGCGCCAGCCCCACCGCGCTGCTGAACCCCGGCCCGGTGAATTGATGCGCCAGCCCGTCGATGCGCAGAGGACGCCCGCAGCGCACATTCGGCCCCAAAATCCGCGCGGCCAGCCCGTCCAGACCGGGGATTTGGCTGCCGCCGCCGGTCAGAACGATCTGCTGGCTGGGCATGTAGTCAAATCCTGCGGCGTCCAGAACTTCGCGCACGCCTTCCAGGATTTCTTCGACGCGGGGGCGCATGACGCCGATCACATCGGCGCGGCTGACGGCACGTCGGTCGGTTTCCCAGTCGCCGGTTTCGCCGCTGACATCGATCATGTCGCGGTCGTCGCGGCTGGTCGCTTCGACCCCGCCATTCAGCGTCTTGATCCGCTCCGCCACCGACAGAGGGATGCGCAGCCCCTGCGCCAGATCCTGCGTAATCAGGTTGCCGCCGATGGGAACATGTTCGGAAAAGATCATGTGTTTCTTGATAAAAATCGACACGGTTGTGCCGCCGCCGCCAAAGTCGATGCAGGCCGCGCCCAGTTCCTGTTCATCCTCGACCAGACTTGCGCGGCCCGAAGTATAGGCGGCCGACGCAATCCCCGCCAGTTCCAGATCGCAGCGACGGATGCACTGAATGATGTTGCCAATCGCATCACCATCTGCCGTTAAGACGTGCATATCGCAGAATAATTTGTTGCCGACGTGATCGCGCGGATCGGTCAGGCCCGACCGGTTGTCGATGGCAAAATTGACCGGCTGGGCGTGCAGCACTTCGCGCCCGCGGCCAAAATCGGGGACATCGCAGGCGGCCATGACCGATGCCACATCGTGATCGCGCACACGGCCCGATTCCAGCGAAATATCCCCCGCCAGACCATAGGACGCGGGCGCGCCGCCCGAAAAACACGCAATCGCGTGATCGACGCGCACGCCTGCGACCTTTTGCGCCGCGGTCACGACGGTGCGGATCGCGCGTTCGGTTTCGGCCATGGTTTCAATCACGCCGCGCCGCATTCCGCGCGCCCGCGTCGTGGCCGCGCCGATCACGCGGAAATTCGCCTGACCCGCCATCGGCCCCACGCCGTCGGTTTCGCGAAACGTCCCGGTGCCGTCAAAACTCAGCACAAAGCACGAAATCTGCGATGTGCCAATGTCCAGAATACCGACCACGCCGCGTTGCAGGGCGGCCTTGCGGATTTTGCGCATCGCGCGCTGTTTTTGATACAAATCCGTCATCGCGTTACCCCCTGCTTAGCTTTCGGACGGCAGAACCGCCCCGTTTGGTCCCAATAACGGCAATCCCCGCGCCGCCCGGATCGTATTGCGCGCATCAATGCCCAACCGCAACACCGGACGCGACGGATCGCGCAAATCAAGGTTCGTCACATCGCGCCCGAACAAATCCTGCGCCCGGTTCAGGGCAATCGCGGCCTCAAGCGCCACCACAGCGCCCTGTTCCGGCAACATGATGCGTTGCCCGTGATCCAGAACCAGATCCCAGCGGCGTTCTCCGCGCCAGACCAGCCCCCGCACGCGCGGCAAAATCGGCCCCGCCGCGTCGAACAGCGCCATGGCCTGATCGGTGACGCGATCCGCGCCTTCGCCGGAAATCAGCGGCAGGTCGCGGCGCACATCGCGGCTGGTGACGCTGGCGACGCGATGCCCGCCTTTGTCCAGAATCTCGATCCCGCGCGCGTGACGCCAGAGCAGCGCCGGTTCGCGTTCCTTGACCACAGCCGCCAGAACACCGCCCGGTTTGATGCGCAGATCAATGCTTTCGATCGCGTCCAGCTGCATCACCTGCAACCGCAACGCCGACAGGTCGATGTCAAAGCTGGACGCCGGCAATTCCACCGGCAGCATCCCCCGCAGCGCGCGATCCACCACGGGCGACGCACCTTCGACCGTCATCATGCGCACCTGAAATTCATCGCGCGCCTGCACCTGCGCGACAGCACCGGTGACGCCATCACGCAGCAACGCGCGGCGGTCCTCATCGGCCAGCCACAGCCCCGCAATCATTGTGATCACAAAAACCGGCGCGCCGATGCGGAAAATACGGCGATACAGAGGCGTCAGCCACATGCGTTCCAGACGGTATTTCAACCGCGACGGCGCGGGGTCGCGGCGGCGCTGTTTGCCGGGGCGGTGATCGTTAATGATTAACGACACAGCGCGTCCTCCACCATCCACCGCATCAGATCGGGAAAGCTGATGCCCGCATGCGCCGCCTGTTCCGGGGCCAGCGATGTGGGGGTCATGCCGGGCTGGGTGTTCACTTCAAGGATAATCAGCCCGTCGATGCCGCGTGTGTCGTCCCAGCGGAAATCGGTGCGCGTCAGCCCGGTGCAGCCCAGCGCGTTATGCGCGCGCAGGGCCATATCCAGACAGGCGGCGGTGATGTCAGCAGGAATATCGGCGGGGATCACATGCCGCGACCCGCCGGTGGTGTATTTCGCCGCGTAATCATACCAGCCCGTCGTCACAATTTCCGTCACGCCCAGCGCGCGGTCGCCCATAACCGCGGTCGTCAATTCACGCCCCGGCGCATAGGTTTCCACCATCACCCGGGCGGGCATGGTGTCGGCCAGTTGCGGCGGCTGGTTCGCGCCGTCATGCACGATGTAAACGCCGACCGACGACCCTTCGTCATTGGGCTTCACGACATAAGGGGGCGCGATGACGTGTCGCGCGCGCACATCAGAGGCGTCGGCAATCACGCTTTGCACCACGGGCAGACCGGCGGCGCGGAACGCATCCTTTGCCCGCGTTTTGTCCATGGCCAAGGCAGATGCCAGCACCCCCGAATGGGTATAGGGCAGGCCCAGCCATTCCAGCACGCCCTGCACGCAGCCATCTTCGCCCCAACGGCCATGCAGGGCGTTGAACACCACATCCGGCGCAATGTCGGTCAGGCGGCGGATGATGTCATCCCCGCGTTCGTTGCCCAAGACAACCTCGGTTACGTTAAATCCTGCCACCCGCAGCGCAGCCGCGCATTCGCGCCCTGTGGACAACGACACCTCGCGTTCAGCCGAGGGGCCACCCATCAGAACCGCGACCGAGTGGGCTGTCCTGCTCGACCTGCCCGCCACTTTTCGCCTTTCACGCCCGGTTGATCCGGGCAATTTTCGATGCGCGGGGTTTTCCCCGTCGCCTGTTTTCAGACGATACAGCCAAAGCCCGAATCACAAAAGCGTAAATTCGTTCATTTCGGCAAAATCTGGCGGCGTTAATCGGCGTCCGGCAAGGGGTCGCCGATGCGGATGACCTCCCACTGCAGATCGTGGCCGCTATCTTCGAACACGCGGCGGCGGACCAGTTCGCCCAGCGCCTCAAGCTCCGCCGCTGTGGCGCCGCCGGTGTTGATCAGGAAATTCGGGTGTTTGTCCGACATTTGCGCCCCGCCCCAGCTGTGGCCGCGAAGGCCCGCGCGGTCGATCAGCGCCCATGCCTTCAGATCATGCACATCATCGGCCTGTCCGGTGCTGCTGAACCCCGCCGGGTTGCGGAAGGTCGATCCGGCGCTGCGATCCTTGGTCGGTTGGGTTTCGTCGCGTTTCGCCAGTTGGTCGGCCATTTTCTGATGCAGCGCGTCGGGGTCCGCCGCCTGCGCCCGAAACCGCGCCTGCGTCACCACCCAGCCATCAGGAATATCGGCGTGGCGATAGGCAAACCGCAGATCATCCGGCGTCAGCGTGACCACGCGCCCGTCGCGCGTCACCGCCTGCGCGTCGATCAGGTGATCGGCAACATAGCTGCCGTAACATCCCGCATTCATCCGCACCGCGCCGCCGATGCTGCCCGGAATGGTGCGCAGAAAGGTCAGGTCCAGCCCCGCTTCTGCCGCGCGCCGCGCGACATGCGCGTCAAGCGCCGCCGCGCCTGCGGTGATAATGTCGCCGTCAATGTCGATGCTGTTAAAGGCGCGGCCCAGACGGATCACGACGCCGCGGATGCCTCCGTCACGCACAATCAGGTTGCTGCCCACGCCCATCGGGAACACCGCGATGCCCGCATCCAGATCGCGCAGAAACGCGGCCAGATCCTCCACATCGGCGGGCTGAAACAGCCAATCCGCCGCCCCCCCCACGCGCAGCCAGGTCAGGCTGTCAAGATTGCGGTTCGCGGTCAGTGGCCCGCGCGGCTCTGGCAGGGTGGTCATGATGTGGTCCTTTCGGGGGGTGGTGATACCCGCGACCGGCGCGGGGATCAACGCTGGTTCTGCAACCACCGCCATGTCAGGCCGCAGGTCAGCCCGACCAGCGCCGGGATAACGCCGATCCACAGGCCGATGATGTAGCCCAGATTGCGTAGGAACCCGCCGCTGGAATAAGAGGTCGTCAGCCACGGATACAGCACCAGCATCAGCGCAGCAAAGCCCAGCACGGCATAGCTGGCGCGCCGCCAATGCCAGCCCATCCGGCCAAAGGACAGCAAAGGCAACCCGACAAAAGCCACGGCCAATAGTTCAGTATTTTCATAGGGATCCGTTGCGATAATCGCGACGCAGCCCGCGACCACCACCCCGATCAGCGCCAGCATCCATAGGGGCGGACGGTTCAGAAACACACTGACCAGCGCGGCGATCATCGCGCCCGCCGCCATCATCATGCAAACCAATGCGTAATAGCTTTCAACATCCATAGGGTCAGATTACCGCGCGGCGCGGCGTTTACAACCGGATCGTTGCGATGACCGCGGCCACGGCGACCAGAAACCCCGCACCCGTCAGCCGCGCGGGCCAGCCCCGCCAATCGGGACGCTGCCCGTGAATGGCGGCGGCGATGAACGCCAAGGCTCCGCCCAGAACCGCCGGGGCGGCGGTCGCGATTGCGGCCATCCGCGCGGCCAGATCGCCAAAACCATCCACCCCGCGCGCGGCAAAGAACAGCTGCACCGCAATCAACGCGATCAGCCCCCACAACGCGGCCAAGACCCAACGCAGCCGCAGATACACCGCCGCGCCCGTCATCGCCCCCGCCCCAAGCGCGCAGATAATGGCCAGTGCGGTCATAACAGTGACACCCAAGCGCCCAACAGGGTGATGACCGACAGCCCCCATCCCGCGCCCGCGACGACATGCAGCGCGGACCGGCGCGGGCCATGCCCGGCATAGCTGGACAGCAGGAACCCGACCACTCCGCCACTTAGGACCGCGCCCAGGAAAATAGCCGCGCCCAGCCCGTCCAGATTGTCCAAGCCCGCGATCATCGACGACAGCCACGCCATGACGCACCAAAACGCCGCCAGCACCCAATCCCATGACCGGCGCAGCGCCGCCATCGTGACCCATGCCGCGCCCAGAGAGCAGGCCAGCAGCAGGATCACCACACCCATCAGCGCACCCGCCGCGCGGGTTGATACAGCAGCGCCGCCCCGGCGGCAAAGGCCAGCACCCCCGCTCCGGGGCCATAGCGCAGCGTCAGCCAGCCCAGGATCGGCACGCCCACCGCGACCAGCCCCCAGACCGCGCGCAAACGCCAGCGGATCGGCAGAAAACGCACCGCGCAGGCCAGCACCAGCCAGCCCACCGCCAACACAACCGGCATAGCGTTACGCCGCCTGCCCCATCAGCCGCGCAGGCAGGCCATTGGCCCATGCGCTGATCGTGCCAGCGCCCAGACAGACGACCATATCGCCGGGCCGCGCCTGTTCGCGCACCAGCCGTTCCAGATCCTGTTCGGACAGGATCGCGCGGGCATGGCGGTGACCATGGGCGATCAGCCCCGCGACCAGATCATCGCGGCCTGCGCCGGGGATCGGGTCTTCGCCCGCCGCGTAAACATCAGCGATTGCGACGACATCGGCTTCGTTAAAACAGGTGCAAAAATCGTCGAACAGGTTCGACAGGCGGGAATAGCGATGCGGCTGATGCACGGCGATCACGCGGCCTTCGGATGCCTGACGGGCGGCGCGCAGCACGGCGGCGATTTCCACCGGGTGATGGCCGTAATCGTCGATGATGGTGACTCCGTTCACCTCACCCACGCGGGTAAAGCGGCGACCGACACCGCCGAATTTCGCCAGAGCATCGCGGATTTCCGCGCGCTTGATGCCCAGATGACGCGCCACGGCCACGGCGGCCAGTGCGTTCGACACGTTGTGATCGCCCGGCATGGGCAGGGTGCAGCCCTCAATCATCGGGGTTTCGCCGTCAACGGTTTCACCCTGCAAGGCAATGTCGAAATGCGCAACGCCGCGTTCGTAACGCAGGTTCACCGCGCGCACATCGGCCTGCGCGTTGAACCCAAACGTCACCACGCGGCGATCGGTCAGCTTGCCGACCAAGGCCTGAACCTCGGCATGGTCGGTGCAGAGAACCGCCAGACCGTAAAACGGAATCCCCGACACAAAGTTGTAAAACCCCTGACGCAGCGCGTCAAAGCTGCCCCAATGTTCCATATGTTCGGGGTCGATATTCGTCACAATCGCAATATCGGCGGGCAGGCGGTTGAAGCTGCCGTCGGATTCGTCGGCCTCGACCACCATCCATTCGCCGGCCCCGGCGCGCGCGTTCGACCCATAGGCATGGATGACGCCGCCATTAATCACGGTCGGGTCCACGCCGCCCGCATCCAGCAGCGTGGCAACCATGGTCGTGGTGGTGGTTTTGCCATGCGTCCCGGCAATCGCGATATTCGATTTCAGGCGCATCAGTTCGGCCAGCATTTCGGCGCGGCGCACCACGGGCAGGCCACGGCGGCGGGCTTCCTCTAATTCCGGGTTGCCCTTTTTAATCGCCGTGGAAATAACGATCACGGCGGCCTCGCCGATGTTTTCGGCGCGCTGTCCTTCGAAGATCTGGGCGCCCAGCGTTTCCAGACGGTCGGTGATTTTCGACCGCTTCAGGTCGCTGCCCTGCACCTGATAGCCCAGCGTCAGCAGCACTTCGGCAATGCCCGACATGCCGATGCCGCCAATGCCGACGAAATGAATGGGGCCTAATTCGCCGGGCAATTTCGTGGCTGCGTTCATCGGGCAATCTCCGTCACAATATCGAAAAGCTGTTGCGCCGCGTCCGGGCGGGCAAGGGTCAGCGCAGAGGCCGCCATGCGGTCCGCCTGCGCGGGGTCTGTCAGAATTGCGCGGATGTCGCGCGTCAGGCTGTCGGCGTCAAGCACCGATTCAGGATGCACATGCGCCGCGCCCGCATCGGCCAAAACCTGCGCATTTGCGGTTTGATGATCGCCCGCCGCCGCGGCATAGGGGATCAGAATGGCAGGCCGCCCGATCACGGTTATATCGGCCAGCGACGACGCGCCCGACCGGCTGATGACCAGTTGCGCACGCGCCAGACGTTCGGGAACATCGGTGAAGAACGGCTGAATATCGGCGTCCACACCCGCGGCGGCATAGGCAGAGGCGACGCGGTCGCCATCCTCGGCCCGGGCCTGATGGCTGACGCGCAGGCGCGCGCGCAGATCATCCGGCAGCGCCGCAATGGCCGCAGGCACCACATCCGACAAGACGCGCGCGCCCTGACTGCCGCCGATGACCAGCAAGTTCACATCACCCGGACCCGGCGCGACATAGGGCGCACCCGCCTGATCCAGAACCGCCTGACGCACCGGGTTGCCGGTCGGCGTGCCGGTGACTCCGTCCGGCAGAACCGTGGGCCATGTTCCGCAGGCCACCCGATCCACCTGCGGCGCAAAGATGCGGTTCACCCGCCCCATCACGCCGTTCTGTTCATGGATCATGCGCGGCAGGCCCATCATCCGCGCCGCCGACAGCGCCGGAATGGTCGGATAGCCGCCAAAGCCGATCACCACCGCCGGACGGTCGCGCCGCATCGCCGCGCGGGCGGCCAGGACTCCGGCAGCGATCTTGAACGGCGCGGTCAGTTTGCCGACAACGCCCCCCCGCGCGGTTGTGGCCGCCGGAACGATGCTGCGTTCGACCGCCTGCGGAAAGCCCCCCGCGTAACGCGCGCCGCGTTCGTCGGTGGACAGCTTGACCCGCCAGCCATGTGCCAGCAGCAATTCGGCCAAAGCCTGCGCCGGGAACATATGCCCGCCGGTCCCCCCGGCGGCGATTAAAGCCAGTTTACCAGACATCACCGCCCCTGCCGAAAGATTTCAGCCATCTGCGCCTGCGGACGGGTGCGCGTCAGCGCAAGCAGCATCCCCAGCGCAATGCCCGACGCCACCACCGACGACCCGCCATAGCTGATAAAGGGCAGCGTCATCCCCTTGGCCGGCAGCAATTGCACCGCCACGCCCATATTGATGAACGCCTGCACTCCGAACGCACAGGCCAGACCCGTGCCAGCAATTCGGGCAAAGGCATCCCGTTCGCGCAACAGCCGCAGCAGCGACCGAACCACAATCGTGCAGAACAGCGCGATGATGAACAGGACCATGACAAGGCCGTATTCCTCGGCGGCGACGGCGATAATGAAATCGGTATGCGCGTCAGGCAGAGACCATTTCACCGTCCCCTCACCCACGCCGACGCCGAAAAATCCGCCTTCCTGAATCGCGTTCGTGGCGAAATACATCTGGCTGTTCGCCTCGGTCTCGGCCGACCAATAAGCGTTGATCCGGCGGGCAAAGTGTTCCGACGCACCATAGGCGAACAGCCCGCCCAAGCCCGCGATACCGGCCACGATCAACAACACCGCAATCGGTGCGCCTGCGACGAAATACATCACCAGCCATGAAAACAGCACCAGCGACGCCTGACCGAAATCGGGTTGCAGCGCCAGAATGACCACCATCACGGCGGCCACGATGAAGGAATAGAGGCGACCGGGGGGGCCTCCGACCTCTTGCCCGGCGGCGATGAACCACGCGCAGATCGCGACGAAACCGGGCTTCAAAAACTCGGACGGTTGCATCGACACACCGGCAAAGCTGATCCAGCGGACCGCCCCCTTGCCGAAATCCGTGCCGATCAGCGGCAGCGACGCAACCAACAGGAATGACAAACCGAACCCCAGCACCCCGATGCGGCGGATTTGGCGCGGGTCCATCATCGACAGCACCAGCATGACGACCAGCGCCACCCCACCAAAGATCGCCTGACGCTGCACATAATAAAATCGCGGCAGGTGGTTTTTTTCCGCCAACGGGACCGACGCGGCCAGCCCCAACAGCAGGCCCGTGGCAAACAGGCCCAGCACGCAGACAAGGGACCATTTGTCCAACGTCCGCCACCAGCGGGGAAGAATCGGATCGACCGCGCGCGCGGGGGCGGCGCCAAAGACCATCTCGGTCATGGGAAACCTGCTGTCACTGCCTCAAGAAATGTCCGGTTTTCCCGGATCTGGGGGACAGGATAGCGCGGATTTGCGCCCCGCGCCACATTCGATTGCCGTGACGCTGCGAAAAGTGATCTGACGCGCGGGGTTTTGCCGTTAGCCCAGCCCCCTAGCCCAGCGTCGCCAGCGCCGGGAATGTTTCCAACAACCAAAAACTGAATTCGGTAAACGCGCCGGTAATCAACGCAACGCCCACCACGATCAGCAACGCGCCCATGACGCGTTCGATGGTTTTCATCCACGGCTTGATCCGGTTCATCAGCCCGATGGCGCGGTTAATGAAAATCGCGGCCAGCAGGAACGGAATCCCCAGACCCAGCGCATAGACGGCCAGCAACGCCGTGCCGCGCGACAATTCCCCCCCCATCGCGGCCAGCGACAGGATCATCCCCAGCTGCGGCCCGATGCAGGGCGTCCAGCCAAAGGCAAAGGCCAGCCCCAGAACATAGGCCCCAAACGCGCCCCCGCCCTGTTGGCCGGTATTCATGCGCGCCTCTTGGTCCAGAATGGGGATGCGGATAATGTGCAGGAAATGCAGGCCCATGATGATGACCATGACCCCCGCCGCCTGCGCCAGCCGGTCCTGATAGGCCAGAAACGCCCGCCCGAATGCCGACGCGGCAAAGCCCATGACCAGAAACACCGTGGACAGGCCCATGACGAAAAACAGCGCCGGCAGCACCGCGCTGCGTTCCCCGGTTTTCAGCCCGTTCACGCCCACCCCGGTCATATAAGCCAGATATGGCGGCACGATCGGCAGCACGCAGGGCGACAGAAACGACAAAAATCCGGCCAGCAACGCGACAAAGGCGGCCAGCGGAAACGCAGCGGTGGCAAGTTCAATCCCAAACATGGCGGCACCCTAACGATTAACCGGGGTTTTGACAGGGGTCAGAATGTCACGCCTGCGTGTAGAACGGGCGCGGGATCGACCCGCGCCCTGATGCTGTGTGCCGGTTAGCGAGACCACCAGCCGCTGCGTTTCGGACGCGGCGCGGCGTCCGGTTCGTTGGCGGGTTCGGGTTGCGGTTCCGGTTCCGGGGTGACCTCGGGTTCGGCCTCGGCCTCGGCGGCGGGTTCCGCAGCGGCTTCGGCAACCTGCGCAGGTTCCGGGGCGACCTCGGGTTCGGCATCCTGTGCGGGGTCGGCGGCGGGTTCCGGCGCGGGCATGTCCTCAGCGACGGCTTCGGGTTCCGCGACAGGTTCCGGCGCCGCTTCCGCGACCGCTTCGGGCGCGGGTGCCGCGTCAAATTCGCTGATGACCACGGGGTGCGCGACCTCAACCGGCGCAGCATCCGCTACATCTTCGCGCGGCAGAGGCGCAGCATTCAGACCCGGCAGCCCCTCGGCCCGGCCATCATCGCCCGCAACGTCATCGCGCAGATCCACCACTTCGGGCAGCGCGCTGTCATCGCGTTTGCGCGACCGGGACCGGCTGCGCGACCGGCTGCGGCGGGGCTGTTCATCGGCGACGTCATCCGACGCTTCACCCGACGCATCCGCCGACGTTTCCGGCGTGTCGGTATCCGCATCATCGCCATTGCGGCGACGACGGCGACGACGGCGGCGGCTGCGCGACGGGGTGTCGTCGTCATCGCCCGTCGCAACCGGCGTTTCAGCAGCATCATCGGACGCATCCGCGACATCCGCGCCAGCATCCGCCAGCGTCAGATCGTCGTCATCAATCGCCGCCATCAGACTGGCATCAACCCCCAGAACCGGCGCGGCATCCGCCACAATCCGGGTCGCGGTTTTGAACTTTTCCACCGCGAAATCGGGCGAGATCAGCGTCGGGTCCGCCTCGATCCGGATGGCCATGCCGTAACGCGTTTCCATGCCCGCGATATGTTCGCGTTTGTTATTGATCAGGAAATTGACCACGGCAATCGGCGCTTTAACCAGAACTTCGGCGCTGCGTTTGCGGGTGCCTTCTTCCTCGATCGCGCGCAGGATGGTCAGGGCCAGGCTGTCATCGCTGCGGATCAGGCCGGTGCCGTGGCAATGCGCGCAGGGCTGCGTCGTCGATTCCAACATGCCGGGGCGCAGGCGCTGACGGCTCATTTCCATCAGGCCAAAGCCCGAAATGCGGCCCACCTGAATACGCGCGCGGTCGGATTTCAGCCGTTCCTTCATCCGCTTTTCGACGGCGGCGTTGTTTTTACGCTCGTCCATGTCGATAAAGTCGATGACGATCAGCCCGGCCAGATCGCGCAGGCGCAACTGGCGCGCCACCTCATCCGCGGCCTCAAGGTTGGTTTTCAGCGCGGTTTCTTCGATGCTGCCTTCTTTGGTGGCGCGGCCGCTGTTGACGTCCACGGCAACCAGCGCCTCGGTCACGCCGATGACGATGTAACCACCTGATTTCAGTTGAACAACCGGGTTGAACATGCCGCCCAGATAGCTTTCGACCTGATAGCGGGCGAACAGCGGCATGGGGTCGCGGTAATGCTTCACGCAGCCCGTGTGACCCGGCATGATCATCGCCATAAAGTCGCGGGCGACGCGGAAACCGCGTTCGCCTTCGACCAGCACTTCGTCGATGTCTTTGCTGAACAGATCGCGGATGTTGCGTTTGATCAGGTCGCCTTCCTCATAAATCGGAGCGGGCGCCACCGATTTAAAGGTCAGGTCGCGGATCTGTTCCCACAGGCGCAACAGATATTCGTAATCGCGGCGGATTTCGGTTTTGGTGCGCTGACTGCCCGCCGTGCGGATAATCAGACCGGCGCCGCGCGGCACCTCGAGTTCGGTCGCGATTTCTTTCAGCTTTTTGCGGTCGGCCACATTGGTGATTTTGCGGCTGATCCCGCCGCCGCGCGCGGTGTTGGGCATCAGGACGCAATACCGCCCCGGCAGCGACAGATAAGTGGTCAGCGCCGCGCCTTTGTTGCCGCGTTCTTCCTTGACCACCTGCACCAGCATGATCTGGCGGACCTTGACAACCTCTTGAATCTTATAGCGCCGCGCGCGCGGTTTTTTCGGCGCGCTGATTTCTTCGGTCACGTCATCTTCGGCAACCGATTCAATCGCATCATCGCCGTTTTCGTCATCATCCGCGACGGTTTCATCGCCGTTTTCAGCGGTTTCGGCGACGGGGGCTTTGCGACGGGCGCGGGCGGCCTCTTCGGCCTCTTGCGCCTCGGCATAGGCGCGTTCTTCGTCGATCAGGGCCTGACGGTCGGCGGCGGGGATTTGGTAATAATCCGGGTGAATTTCGGCAAAGGCCAGAAATCCATGGCGATTCCCGCCGTAATCGACAAAGGCCGCCTGCAACGAGGGTTCAACCCGCGTCACCTTGGCCAGATAGATATTCCCGGAAAGCTGCCGCTTATTTACCGTTTCAAAGTCAAATTCTTCGACCTTGGTTCCGTCCACCACCACGACCCGAGTTTCCTCGGCATGGGTGGCGTCGATCAGCATTTTTTTTGCCATTGGTGTATCTTTCGCGCGGGCATGAACCGGGCGGCGCCAGTGGCACCCCCGGATTATGGCCGCGGTTTGTGGTGGGGGACGCGGGCGCTGCACCGGCACGAATGCGGGCATGAGGTTGGCTGTCCGCCCCCCGCTGCCTGTTCCATCGTTGTGCCGCGCGCGTCATCGCGTCTGTTCCTTACGAATGGCACGGTGCCGCAAAGGGCCGGCCGTGCCGCTGTCTGTCGTCACCCGGTCGCGCCATCATTGGCCTTGGGGTGCGGGCTTTTCCGCGCGGCACATATCGCCTGCCCGTGGGTCAAGGGGTCAGAGGTGCCGCGCTGCGAAACTGTCGGCGCAAAGCATCGCTTTCTGCGCATGTGGCCAACATAGGGGCGGATGGGGGGATAATACAATGGCGAAAAAGGTCGCATGATTATGTGCGCTGTTTTTCCGCGCATTTCATTTCACCGGACCGACACGCGCCCGTCATGCCAATGTCGCAGGACGGCGCTAACAGCGCGGCAAAGGCGGTCGGTCGTAAGAGGTTGAAATGCCAGTCATCTGCATCAATGCGGGGCATAATCCGCCGTCCCGGTTGTGGGACAGCGTGGCCGCCCTGCCCCCCGGTGCGCCCCTTGTGGTGATGACCCATGGCTACCGATATTCGCCGTCGCATCCATCCACCGACCCGCACCGGTTTATCCTGTCGCTGAACCCCAACCCACGCCTGCGCCGCGCGCACAGCTGGCCGCGCGCCTTGGGCTTTGGTCAGGGGCGCCCCGACGAAGGGCTGGCCATCGGGCTGGGGTGGGAGGCCTGCGGCAGCCTGCGCGATGCCTATGACCGGGCGGCGGAGGTGGGGGCGGAGCTGGGCGCGACGATCACGCGCCTGTCGCAGATCAGCAACCGCCCCGTGGCGATCATCGGTCATTCGATGGGCGGGCGCGTGGCCTTGCAGGCGCTGCGCCACACCGAACCGGGCTGCGTCCGCCGGGTCGTGCTGCTGACGGGGGCCGAATTTCGCGACACCGCCGCCCATGCCATGACCAGCCCCGCCGCCGCGCGGGCCGAGGTCATCAACATCACCGCCCGCGAAAACGACCTGTTCGATTTTGGGTTCGAAACGATCCTGACCGGCGGGCGCAGGCAATCGCTGGGCTTTGGCCTGGAACGCCCCCTGCGCAACTGGCTGGATGTGCAGATTGACGATGGAGCCACGTTGAAATCGCTGCAATTGCTGGGCTTTCCGACGGAATGTGGCGCGCTGCATCGGTTGTCGCATTGGACGCCCTATTTGCGGCGGGGCTTGTTTGATTTTTACCGCGCGGCGTTGTTTCAGCCGCGCGCGCTGCCTTTGGGGTTGATCCGCAGCCATCTGCCACGCCGGGGCGAACCCCGCTGGTCGCGCCTGCTGGCCCGCCCTGCCGGATGGGGTGCGGCGCGGGCCTGAGCGGTCAGAACCGGAATCCGCCGATCATCTGCGCGCTTTGCCCCGTGGCGCGCAGGCCGATGACCGCGCGGTCATAGGATACCGTCAGCAGCGCCCCGGCATTGGGTTTGTATTCCACGCGCGGAGACCGGTCGGCATAGCATTGATGGCCCAGATAAGATTGCCGGTCGCAGTCCTGTGTCGCCTGTCGAATCCCGACCAGCAGGGCGGCGTCAACCTTGGTCCGGGTGCCGTTCACAACATTGCCGCCGACGACCAGATTCATCGACATGGCGCGGCGCGGATCGGCATTGCGGTGATAGGTGGAATCGTAAACCACCCCTTCCCCCGCGAAATCAAAGCCATAGACCACCCCGCCACCCGGCGCATGATGGGTCATCCCGATGGAAAACGGCACCTGATTATTTTCGTCTTTGCGGTCGCTGTGGGACGCACCGGCCCCGACATAAAACACATTGCGCGGGGCGGCATCATCGGCATAGGCAAAGACAGGGGCGATCACGGCCAGAAAGGCCGCGACAAAACGGTGAAGCATCATGGGGTTATCTTTCGTCGGTGTGGCGTTCAGTTGCCACCACGCCTAACCCATTCCGTCCAAAATTTCACGCACAAAGCATGAACAATTTTATCTATTAACCTTTTTCGTCGTCATTCTGCGGCAAGGCGTGGGCTTTATACAGCCCCGCATTGCCCATCAGAAACACGAAAATCAGCACCGTCAGGCCAAAGGTTTTGAACCACACCCACGTCGTTTCCGACATCGTGCGCCAAACAAATTCATTCGCAACCGCCAGAAAAACAAAGAAAATCGTCATGCGCAGGGTCAGTTTGCGCCAGCCTTCGGCGTCCATGGGCAGGGCTTCGGACATGACGGCGCCCAGCCAGTTTTTGCGCAAGCCCAGCCCCACCCCCAGGATCGCGGCGAACAGCAGATAAATAATCGTCGGTTTAATCTTAAAGAATCTCGGGTCGTTCAGCCAGACCGAGATCCCCCCGAACACGACCACCAGAACCAGCGTTGCGACCTGCATCGGGGCCAGTTTGCCCGTCAGCCACCACTGAACCGCGGTCGTCACCATCAGCGCCGGGATAAACACCAGCGTCGCAAAGATAAATCCGCTGTAGCTGTGACCGAACACCGTCACATCCTGCCCGCGATACATCATGAACACGGCGAAAAACAGGATCAGAGGGCCGAATTCCAGTGCGGGTTTGACCCATGCGGGGGGCTGTTTCATGCGACATTCCTTATTCTGCCCCCGCCTTTTCGCGCAAACGGGCCAGCCCCACAAGGGCCTCACGCGGCGTCACGGCTTGAGCGGGGGCGTCCGTCTTTGTAAAAATGGTTAACGATGTTCATTCACCAGCGACAGTCCCCCGATGGCTATTATTGAAATTACGGTTTGGCGCAGTCGGGTGGTGAACAATGTCGTTGAAGGGCCGTCCGAACAGATCACTCTGCGCGTAAATGACACCAATAACAACGGCTTAATTGATCGGCGCGAATGGACTGATGCCGTGGGCGGCGTCTTGGGCCATAACGGCGGCAACGGCGAGGCGGGCGCGCTGTGGCGGGGCGATTCCGCCGGCAACCGGACGGCGGGGTATCTGTATCGACCGATCCGCTATTCCGGTGGCGAAGATGTCAGCGCGATCATGGATCAGCTGGGCAGCAACTTTGACGCGATCGACCCCGACGCCGTGACCATCTGCTTTCTGGCCGGCACGCGGATTGCGGTTCCGGCTGGTGAACGGCTGGTTCAGGACCTGCGCGCGGGCGATCTGGTGATGACGCTGGATGCGGGGCCTCAGCCGCTGGTCTGGGTGTCGTCCGAGCGGGTGGATGCGGCGCGGTTGGACCTGTTCCCCAATCTGCGCCCGGTGAAATTCGCGCGCGGGGCCTTGGGTCCGAATATCCCGCGCAGGCCGGTTTTTGTGTCGCCCCAGCATCGCGTCCTGATCGACACGGCGCAGGGTCCGGCGCTTGCCTCGGCCCGCCATTTGGTGACCGAAGGTATGCCCCGCACCCGCATCATCAAACGCCACGGCGATGTCACGCTGGTTCATCTGGCACTGGCGCAGCATCACATTCTGTTGGCCGAAGGCGCGCCGATGGAGTCGTTCTTTCCCGGCCCCGTGGCCCTGCGCGCCCTGCCCGGCCCCTGTCGCGACCGGTTGAAACAGGCCATTCCCGGCCTGACAGACCGCCACAATCCGATGACGCCCGCGCGCCCCTTTCTGACGCGCAAACAGGTGCGCGCGGCGCTGTCGCGGATGCCCGCCTAATCCAGCCGCAGCGCGCCCAGAATCGCCCCCGGCAGGCCACGCGCGCCGACGCTGCGCTGAATCAAGATGACATGCCGGGTATCGGCGGGAAAGCGGTCGGTTGACACATCGTCAGGCCGCACCGTCAGGCGCAGCGGCTGCGATCCGTCCCAGCGGGCCAGCACCTGCACCCCCAGCACGACATTCACATAACGCACGGATTTACCACGATTTTCGCCCGTGGCGATCGTCACATCGCGTTCGGGGGCATAGCGGACCAGCACGACATCCGCAGACCCGCCCAGATCGGACAGGGGGGCGATGTCCAACAATTCGGCCCCGTCAGATTTTTGACGCTGCACGGTGATCATCGCAGGCGCGGCCCGATGCGCGTCGATCAGCCCCATCAACTGCGTTGGTCCCATCGACAGCGCCGTATCGCGCCCGTCCAGGATCAATTGCGGCGTATAAACCGAGCGTTCACCGGCGGCGCGGGCGTAATCCTCTTGCCGCTGGGTGAATTCGGGTTGGGCGAAACTGTCGGCCCAGCCCAGATAATCCCAGTAATCCACATGAAACGACAGCGGCAGAACATCGGGCTGCGCCGCCAATGCGCCCACCATGGCATCCACCGGCGGACAGGATGAACAGCCCTGCGAGGTGAACAATTCCACCACAACCGGCGCCATATCCGAATCAAAGCGCCGCATCGGCGGCACCGGCGCGCTGCCCAGAAAGCCGTTGGACTGCCCCGCCATGGTATCGCGCACCACCCCCGACACCCGCCCCGGCGAATCCGGTGCGGAAATCACCGGCGTTTGCTGGGCAAAGACGGGGGCCGCGCAAAACAGGGCGCAGATCAGGGCGATATGTCGGGTCAGATGGGTCACGCCGCCTGAATAACGCCTTTGCCCGCGCCGCGCCAAATCAACGCTTTGTCAGCCGAACGCAACATTTGTCACAGTGCTACTTGAGCAACACCTGCTTTTCTGGTATGCGATTGCATACAATTTGATGCGTCCCCTTGCGGCGTCTGGTTCAATCAGGCAAACCAAGGGCGCGACATGCCCGACCCATCCATTGTTTCAGACAGGGAGGCTCTGATGCCCATCCAGACCGGAACCGATACCGCCAAAACCCGCCGCACGCTCAGCGCCGGGAACCAAACGGTTGATTTCTATTCGATCCAAGCCGCGACCGATGCCGGTCTGGGCGATTTTTCAAAACTGCCCGCCAGCCTGAAAGTCGTGCTGGAAAACATGCTGCGCTTCGAAGACGGTGGCCGCACCGTGTCCGTGGACGATATTAAGGCCTTTGCCGAATGGGCCGCCAAGGGTGGTCAGAACCCCCGCGAAATCGCCTATCGCCCCGCCCGCGTTCTGATGCAGGACTTTACCGGCGTTCCGGCCGTGGTCGATCTGGCCGCCATGCGCGACGGGATCAAGGCACTGGGCGGCGACGCGCAGAAAATCAACCCGCTGAACCCCGTTGATCTGGTCATCGACCATTCGGTCATGATCGACGAATTCGGCACTCCGCGCGCGTTTCAACGCAATGTGGAACTGGAATACGAACGGAATATGGAACGCTATACCTTCCTGAAATGGGGGCAAAAAGCGTTCAACAATTTCCGCGTTGTTCCGCCCGGAACCGGCATCTGCCATCAGGTGAACCTGGAATATCTGGCGCAAACCGTCTGGACCGACACCGACCAGACCGGCGCGACCGTCGCCTATCCTGACACGCTGGTCGGCACCGACAGCCACACCACCATGGTGAACGGTCTGGCCGTTCTGGGCTGGGGCGTCGGCGGGATCGAGGCCGAGGCCGCGATGCTGGGCCAGCCCATTTCCATGCTGATCCCCGAGGTTGTCGGCTTCAAAATCACCGGCGCGCTGCGCGAAGGTGTGACCGCCACCGATCTGGTGCTGAAGGTCGTGAAAATGCTGCGCGATCATAAGGTTGTCGGTAAATTCGTCGAATTCTATGGCGAAGGTCTGGACAATATGCCGCTGGCCGACCGCGCGACGATCGCCAACATGGCACCCGAATATGGCGCGACCTGTGGCTTCTTCCCGATCGACGATGAAACCCTGCGTTACCTGCGCCAGACCGGCCGGGACGAAGACCGGATCGCACTGGTCGAAGCCTATGCCAAGGAAAACGGCTTCTGGCGGACCGCGGATTATGCGCCGGTCTACACCAGCACGCTGGAGCTGGATCAGGGCGATGTCGTCCCCGCGATTTCCGGCCCGAAACGCCCGCAGGATCACGTTGCCCTGACCGATTCGGCATACGAGTTCAGCAAATACATCAGCGGCACCCGTTCGCTGGCCGAACCCGCCCGCCGCGAGATCAAAGAATGGGCCGACGAAGGCGGCGCACCCGCCCCCGATGACCTGCCGGGCCATCTGGACGGGTTCCAATCCGGTGCCGTCGAAGGCGCGGATTACAAACTGCATGACGGTTCGGTCGTGATCGCGTCGATCACGTCCTGCACCAACACCTCGAACCCGTATGTGCTGATGGCCGCCGGTCTGGTGGCGCGTAAGGCGCGCGCATTGGGCCTGACCCGCAAACCATGGGTGAAAACCTCGCTGGCGCCGGGCTCGCAGGTGGTCGAAGAATATCTGAAGGCCGCAAATCTTCAGGACGATCTGGACGCACTGGGCTTTAACCTTGTCGGGTTTGGCTGCACGACCTGCATCGGCAACAGCGGTCCGCTGGAACCCGCGATTTCCAAGTCGATCAACGACAATGATCTGGTCGCCGTGTCGGTCCTGTCGGGCAACCGCAACTTTGAAGGGCGCATCAGCCCGGATGTGCGCGCCAACTATCTGGCCTCGCCGCCGCTGGTTGTGGCCTATGCCATTGCGGGCGATATGAATATCGACCTGACCAGCGAACCGCTGGCCCATACCCCCGAAGGTAAGCCGGTCTTCCTGAAAGACATCTGGCCGACCAGCAAAGAGGTGGCGGATCTGGTCGATACGATCGTGACCCGCGAAATGTTCCAGGCGAAATATGCCGACGTGTTCAAAGGCGACGAACGCTGGCAGGGCGTGGAAATCACCGACAGCGAAACCTATGACTGGCCGGCATCTTCGACCTATATCCAGAACCCGCCCTATTTCCAGGGCATGGCCAAAGAACCGGGCGTCATCAGCGACATCACCGGCGCGCGTATTCTGGCGCTGCTGGGCGATATGATCACGACCGACCATATCAGCCCCGCCGGTTCGTTCAAAGCGACGACCCCCGCCGGTCAGTATCTGACCGAACGTCAGGTCGCGCCGAAGGATTTCAACAGCTATGGTTCGCGCCGTGGCAACCACGAAATCATGATGCGCGGCACCTTTGCCAATATCCGCATTAAGAACGAAATGCTGGATGGCGTCGAAGGCGGCTATTCCAAGGACGCACAGGGCAATCAGGCGGCAATCTATGACGCGGCTATGTCCTATGCCGACCAAGGCACGCCGCTGATCGTGATTGGCGGTCAGGAATACGGTGCCGGTTCGTCGCGCGACTGGGCGGCCAAAGGCACCAACCTCTTGGGCGTCAAAGCCGTGATCGCGGAATCGTTCGAACGCATCCACCGGTCAAATCTGGTGGGCATGGGCGTTGTTCCGTTCGAATTCACCGGCGGCGACACCCGCAAATCGTTGAACCTGACCGGCGACGAAGTGATCAGCATCACCGGTCTGGCGGGCGATTTCAAACCGCTGTCGAACGTCCCGGCAACGATCACCTATGCCGACGGCACGGTGAAAGAGATCCAGCTGAAAGCCCGCGTCGATACCGAAGTCGAAATCGACTATTTGAAAAACGGCGGCGTGCTGCACTACGTTCTGCGCAATCTGGCCGCGTCGTAATCAGCGCCTGTGACAATGAAGGCCCCCGGTTTACGCCGGGGGCTTTTTGCTGCGCGGTTGCTATGAGTATTTTTACACAGAAGAAGCGGCAGGCGCGGCGCTTTATCTTCTGTGTGGAAATATCCCA
>NZ_JAUNTW010000015.1 GCF_030538495.1 Paracoccus sp. (in: a-proteobacteria) | reverse complement strand
AAACCGATCTGGAATCGGGTCAGACCATCATGAAGGGCATGGGCGAACTTCACCTGGACATCTTGGTTGACCGCATGAAGCGCGAATTCAAGGTCGAGGCGAATATCGGTGCGCCGCAGGTGGCGTATCGCGAAACCATCTCGAACGAAGCGGAAATCGACTACACCCACAAGAAACAATCGGGTGGTACGGGTCAGTTCGCACGGGTCAAACTGGTCATCACCCCGACCGAGCCGGGCGAAGGTTATTCGTTCGAATCCCGGATCGTTGGTGGTGCGGTTCCGAAAGAATACATCCCCGGCGTCGAAAAAGGCATCAAATCGGTGATGGATTCGGGTCCGCTGGCGGGCTTCCCGGTGATCGACTTCAAAGTCGCGCTGATCGACGGTGCGTTCCACGATGTTGACTCGTCGGTTCTGGCCTTCGAAATCGCCGCCCGTGCAGGGATGCGCGAAGGTCTGCGTAAGGCCGGCGCGAAACTGCTGGAACCGATCATGAAGGTCGAAGTGGTGACGCCGGAAGAATATACCGGTTCGATCATCGGCGACCTGACCAGCCGTCGCGGCATGGTTCGCGGCCAAGACAGCCGCGGCAACGCCAACGTCATCGACGCCATGGTGCCGCTGGCCAATATGTTCGGTTACATCAACAACCTGCGCTCGATGTCGTCGGGCCGCGCGGTGTTCACCATGCAGTTCGACCATTACGATGCCGTGCCGCAGAACATCAGCGACGAAATCCAAAAGAAATACGCCTGATAAGGGCGGGGCGGGGGCATCCCCCGCCCATCCGCAACACGAAGTAAGGAGCCAGCCCAATGGCAAAGGCAAAGTTTGAACGGACGAAACCGCACGTCAACATCGGGACGATTGGTCACGTTGACCACGGCAAGACGACACTGACGGCGGCGATCACCAAATATTTTGGTGACTTCAAGGCGTATGACCAGATCGACGGCGCGCCGGAAGAAAAGGCCCGCGGGATCACGATTTCGACCGCTCACGTTGAATATGAATCGGATTCGCGCCACTACGCGCATGTGGACTGCCCCGGCCACGCCGACTATGTGAAGAACATGATCACCGGCGCGGCGCAGATGGACGGCGCGATTCTGGTGGTGAACGCCGCTGACGGCCCGATGCCGCAGACCCGCGAACACATCCTGCTGGGCCGTCAGGTCGGCATCCCCTACATGGTCGTTTACCTGAACAAGGTTGACCAGGTGGACGATGAAGAACTGCTGGAACTGGTCGAGATGGAAGTGCGCGAGCTGCTGTCCTCCTACGACTATCCGGGCGACGATATTCCGATCGTCAAAGGCTCGGCTCTGGCCGCTATGGAAGGTCGCGACCCGGAAATCGGCGAAAACTCGATCCGCGCGCTGATCGCGGCTGTCGACGAATACATCCCGACCCCGGAACGCGCTGTTGACCAGCCCTTCCTGATGCCGATCGAAGACGTGTTCTCGATCTCGGGCCGCGGCACCGTGGTGACCGGTCGTGTGGAACGCGGCGCGGTGAACGTGGGTGACGAACTGGAAATCGTGGGCATCCGCGACACCAAGAAAACCACCTGCACCGGCGTTGAAATGTTCCGCAAGCTGCTGGATCGCGGGGAAGCTGGCGACAACATCGGCGCGCTGCTGCGCGGCATCGACCGTGACGGCGTTGAGCGTGGCCAGGTGCTGTGCAAGCCCGGCTCGGTCAAGCCGCACACCAAGTTCGAGGCCGAGGCCTATATCCTGACCAAGGAAGAAGGCGGCCGCCACACCCCGTTCTTCGCCAACTATCGCCCGCAGTTCTACTTCCGCACGACGGACGTGACCGGCACGGTGAAGCTGCCGGAAGGCACGGAAATGGTGATGCCGGGCGACAACCTGAAGTTCGAAGTTGAACTGATCGCCCCGATCGCCATGGAAGAAAAACTGCGCTTCGCCATCCGCGAAGGCGGCCGCACCGTCGGCGCCGGCGTCGTTGCCAAAATCATCGAGTGATCTGAATAAGATCGCTTAACGGAAAACCCGCCCATCTGGGCGGGTTTTTTCGTTGCATATTGGGAAAATGACAGTATGGCGACAGCGACTGTTGGGATGCCCTTTTCCATACAAAAAACTTGAAAACTGATCGGTTTTCCGCAATGAGTAGCACAGTTGTTTGGACGTTAGATGTTTGAGGTGCGCCATGCAGAACCCGGCTTATCCGATTGATACCGATAGTTTGCTTATTGATGTGAAAGCCGCGCGCGAATTGGGCAATGCCCACGCTGCGGAATATCAATCCGGCGATCCGTATCATCATATCTGTATTGATGGTTTTTTGCCTGAAACGGTTATTGATCGTGTTCAGCAGGATTTACGCGACTTGCCACAGGCAGATCACAGTTTTGCCCGCGATCAAGAGCGTTATAAGTCCGCCTACAACCCTGAGCGTTTGCCGAAATATACGCGCGACCTGTTTTATGCGCTGAATTCGCGTCCGTTCCTGTTGTTTCTTGAAGATTTGACCGGAATTAAAGGTCTGATCCCTGATCCTTATTTCATGGGGGCCGGGATTCATAAAACCCTGAATGGCGGCCATTTGGATATTCACGCTGATTTCAACCTGCATAAACCCATGATGGTTGAGCGGCGCCTGAACGTGTTGATTTACCTGAATGATGATTGGCAAGAGGAATGGGGCGGTTGTTTTGAAATCTGGGATAATGACATGACCCAGATGTTGAAACGCTTTGCCCCTATCCGTAACCGGATGGTCTGTTTCAGCACATCCAGCACCAGTATGCACGGCAACCCCGTGCCCGTAAATCACCCCAATGGCGAGCCGCGCCAATCCATTGCTTTATATTATTACACGGCAACTTGGGATGATACCCGCAGAGAACATACGACCATTTTCAAACCCCGTCCTGGGACTGAAGACAAATGGGATAAAAAGGTGCGGCGCCATGAAATGGTGAAGGATCTGTTGCCACCGGCCCTGCATCGTCGCATTGCGGGGAAACTGCGGCGGCTGGGACTGTAATTCCTGCTGTCATATAAATGCCCCTGCGAATATGCGGGGGCATTTGTTTTAATCATCCACCACATTCAAAATCTGCGGCAAAGCCGGGCAGGGCAGCATCTGGTTCTGCGCAATATCGGCCAGCGTGGTGTTGTGCAAAAACACATAGACATGCGCCGACAGGCTTTCCCACAGCCGGTTTGACAGGGTTTGCGCCCGCGACCCGCAGACGCCGCCGGATGCGCCCGCGCCGACATGCAGCGCGCTGACGGTTTCATCCACAGCCCCCAGAACCAGTGCGGTGTCCGCCACCCCGCGCGCCAGAACGCCAACCTTGTCCAGACTGGGGCACAGCACCATAGCCGCCGCGCGACTGATCCGGCCAAAGCTGGGCCGCAACCCAACCACGCCGCAGCGTTCAGCCGGGGACACAATCGACCCCAAGGTCTCGGTTCCGATGGCAAAGCCGCACATCCCCGCCGCCGTCGCCGCCGCGGATCCTGCCGATGACCCGGACGACCCTTCACTCAGGTTCCATGGGTTGCGCGTCTGGCCGCCATACCACACATCGCCATAGGCAAGCGCGCTCGTGCTGGTTTTGCCCAAGAGCACCGCCCCCGCCGCCCGCAGGCGCGTGACCACAGCGGCATCCTGTTCCGTGACGCGGTCCTGCCACGGCTCGGCCCCCAGCCGGTCACCGTCCCTTTGGCGTCAAATAAATCTTTCAGCCCATAGGGGATGCCATGCAGCGGCCCCAGATACACACCCGCCACCAGCTCGGCATCCGCTGCGGCGGCCTCGGCCAAGGCGCGTTCGGGCATGACCTGCGCCCAAGCGGACAGTTTCGGGTTCAGCGTTTCGATCCGGTCGAGGTAAATCTGCGTCAGCCGCTGCGATGTCAGCGCCCCCGAGGCGATCCAGCTGGACAAATCGCGGACCGGCGCAAAGGCAATATCGGTGTCAGTATCGGGCAGCGGTCGGTCGGTGGGGGGCAGATGAACCTCTCCGTCCGGCGGAACGTCGAACCCCGGCAAACGCGGATCAAACACATGCGCGGTCTGCGCGTGATTGTCCCACCGCAGCGCCCGCCCCGCGCGCGCCAATTCGACCTGATCGGCCAAACTGCCCGCCATCTGCGCACGTTCCTGCGCGGACCATGCCAGCCCTAAGACCGCTTCGGCGCCGAGAATATCGTTAACGTCCATGTGCCACTCCGCCGTCGTTTCCTGTTCACGAAACTAAAGCATATCTGCCGCGGAATGGACACAACCCGCCGCGACCACGCGCGGCAAAAGAAAAGGCCCGCTTGCGCGGGCCGATCGGTCTTATTCTTCTTCGAAACCAGCGGCTTCGGCGTCGAGGCGCGCGCGGTCTGCGGCGCCTTTGGCGGACGGATCACGGTCCACCAGTTCGATGATCGCCATCGGCGCCATGTCGCCGTAACGGAAACCGGCTTTCAGGATGCGGACATAACCGCCCTGACGTTCTTTGTAACGGCCACCCAGTTCGTCGAACAGTTTGGCGACATGCATGTCCTGTTTCAACTGCGCTGCGGCCTGACGGCGGGCGTGCAGATCGCCGCGTTTCGCCAGCGTGATCAGTTTTTCAACGATCGGACGCAGTTCTTTGGCTTTCGGCAGAGTCGTTTTGATCTGTTCATGTTCGATCAACGAACCGGCCATATTGGCGAACAGCGCCTTGCGGTGTTCATGGGTGCGGTTCAGGCGGCGGTAACCACGAGCGTGACGCATGATAATCTCCTTTTACGTCTTTTGCTTTGTCCGGCGGCCCATGCGTGCGGGCCGCTCTCCTTGGGGCGGATGCCCGGTTGCGGCGAGGTTGCCCCCGCCACGAAATCAGAATTGGTCGTCGAAACGCTTGGCCAGATCTTCGATGTTTTCCGGCGGCCAATCGACCACATCCATACCCAGATGCAGGCCCATACCCGACAGCACTTCTTTGATTTCATTCAAAGATTTGCGGCCAAAGTTCGGGGTGCGCAGCATCTCGGCCTCGGTTTTCTGGATCAGATCACCAATATAAACAATATTGTCGTTTTTCAGACAGTTAGCCGAACGCACTGACAGTTCCAGTTCATCAACCTTTTTCAGCAGGCGCGGATCGAATTCCAGCCCGTCATCCGCATCAGCGCGGTTGGCCGATTCGGGTTCGTCAAAGTTCACGAACACCGCCAGCTGATCTTGCAGAATACGCGCAGCATAGGCCACAGCGTCATCCGGGGTCAGCGAGCCGTCGGTTTCCACCTTCATCGTCAGCTTGTCATAGTCGAGAACCTGACCTTCGCGGGTCGGGGTGACTTCGTAGCTGACGCGCTTCACCGGCGAGAAAATCGCATCAATCGGGATCAGACCAATCGGCGCATCTTCGGGACGGTTTTTGTCGGCGGCGACATAGCCCTTGCCCGTCTGCACGGTCAGTTCCATGTTCAGATCGGCGCCGTCATCCAGATGGCAAATGACGTGATCGCGGTTCAGGATCGTGATCCCGGCGGTTTCCTGAATGTCACCGGCCTTGACCTCGCCCGGACCTTTGGCCGACAGCGTCAGGCGTTTCGGGCCTTCGATGTCCATTTTCAACGTGACGCCTTTCAGGTTCAGAACGATGTCGGTGACATCTTCACGAACCCCGGCAACGCTGCTGAATTCATGCAGCACGTTGTCAATCTGAACCGAGGTGATCGCCCCACCCTGCAACGACGACAGCAGCACACGGCGCAACGCGTTGCCCAGCGTCAGGCCAAAGCCCCGCTCCAGCGGTTCAGCAATGACGGTTGCGGTGCGGGTCGCGTCAGCGCCCGGCTTAACCAGCAGCTGCGCAGGCTTAATCAATTCGGCCCAATTTTTATGGATCATGGACTGGCCTCCATACTTGTCACCGGCTCATGACCAAAGCCGACAACTCCCGAGGTGAAATGCGGAAATCCGGGCCGCGCCAAAACGCGACCCGGCGATGTTGTGGCGTCGTGTCAGACGCGACGGCGCTTGGGCGGGCGGCAACCGTTATGCGCGATCGGGGTCACGTCACGGATCGCCGTGATGTTGAACCCAACTGCGGCCAGTGCGCGCAATGCCGATTCACGGCCCGAACCCGGACCCTGAACTTCGACTTCCAGCGTGCGAACGCCGTGTTCCTGTGCCTTGCGGCCCGCATCTTCGGCGGCCATCTGCGCGGCGTAAGGGGTCGATTTGCGCGAGCCCTTGAACCCCATGGTGCCAGCCGACGACCACGAAATGGCGTTGCCCTGCACGTCCGAGATCAGGATTTTGGTGTTGTTGAAGCTCGAATTCACATGCGCCACACCTGCGGCGATGTTCTTACGCTCTTTGCGCTTCATACGGGTTTTATCGCGTGCCATTATCCGATCCCCTTACTTCTTCTTGCCGGCGATCGGCTTGGCCGGGCCTTTGCGGGTCCGTGCGTTGGTGTGGGTGCGCTGACCGCGAACCGGCAGGCCACGACGGTGGCGCAGGCCACGATACGAACCCAGATCCATCATGCGCTTGACGTTCATCTGAACTTCGCGGCGCAGGTCGCCTTCGACGGTCAGGTTGGCGTCAATATATTCGCGGATTTGCAGCACTTCGGCGTCAGACAGATCGTTAACGCGACGCGTGCGGTCAATGCCCACAGCTTCACAGATCTGTTCGGCATACATCGCGCCGATGCCGTGGATATAAGTCAGAGCGATGGGGACGCGTTTCCCCGTCGGAATGTTAACGCCAGCAATACGAGCCACGCGTGTATCCTTTTCAGTTGCGATTCCGTAACGCCGGAATCTTTTTTCACAACATAAAGCCCGAAAGCCAAGCCTTCGGGCCAGATGATGGTCCACCCGGAATTGAGTGATTCCCACAATGGGAAATTGCCAGATACAAAACAAAATGCCCCGCGTCAAGCGGGGCGTTGCTTATTTCCGATCCAATGCGGCACCGATCTGCGCGCCGACATCGTCCATCGACGCCAGACCGTCCACCGGGGTCAGTTTGCCCTTGGCATAGTAATAGCCAATCAGCGGCGACGTTTTCTTGTAATACTCCAACAGCCGGGTTTTCAGGCTGTCTTCGTTATCATCGGCGCGGCGGGTCAGTTCGGTCGAACCGCAGGCATCGCACACGCCTTCTTTGGCGGTCGGTTTGGTTTCATCGTGATACACTTCGCCGCAATTGCCGCAGGTGAATCGGCCCGTGATCCGGCGCACCAAGGCATCGTCATCAACGCGCATTTCCACCACGGCATCCAGCGACGCGTCCATATCCGCCAGCAATTTCCCCAAAGCATCGGCCTGCGCCAGCGTCCGGGGGAAGCCGTCGAAAATGAACCCGTTGCCGCCATTGGCCAACTGTTCGCGAATCAGGCCAATGACGATCTCATCGGTGACAAGCTGGCCGCGGTCCATAACCTCGGCCACGCGCTTGCCCATTTCGGTCCCCGAGGTGCGGGCGGCGCGCAGCATGTCGCCGGTGGACAGCTGAACCAGCCCCCGTTCCTCGACCAGTTTGCGTGCCTGTGTTCCCTTACCCGCGCCCGGAGGCCCCAAAAGGATGATGTTGATCGTCATGGCGACTGTCCCCCTCAGTTGGCCATTCGGCCTGTCATCAGCGACGCGACGGCGCGCGGCGCGGTTTTGCGGTTCCCGGCTTACGCTTACCACGCAGCTGAGATTTCTCAATCAGACCTTCATATTGGTGAGCAAGCAAGTGGCTTTGCACCTGATTGATGGTGTCCATTGTCACCGACACAACGATCAGAACCGAGGTGCCGCCGATATAGACCGGGATCGACCACTGCGTGCGCAGGATTTCCGGCATCAGACAAACCGCCGCCAGATAGGCCGAACCGATCACCAAGAGCCGGTTCACGACGTAATCCAGATATTCTTCGGTCCGTTTGCCCGGGCGAATCCCCGGAATAAAGCCGCCCTGATTTTTCAGGTTGTCCGCCACATCATCGGTTTTGAACGACACGTTCTGCGTATAGAAATACGTAAAGAACACGATCATCCCCGCAAAGAACAGCAGATACAGCGGCTGCCCCGGCCCGAAATAGGCCATGATCGTGGACATCACCGGCCCGCTGTCATTGCCCGAGAAGGTCGAAACCGTGACCGGCAGCAGAAGCAGCGAACTGGCAAAGATCGCCGGGATCACGCCCGCGGGGTTCACCTTGATCGGCAGATGGCTGGATTGGCCATCATAGACCTTCATCCCGACCTGACGGCGCGGATATTGGATGCGGACCTTGCGCAAGGCGCGCTCCATGAACACCACGAAACCGATCACCGCGACCAGCATCACGATCACCGCCAGAATAACCGGCGTGGAAATCGCGCCCGAACGGCCCTGCTGGAAGAAGGTCGCCATGGCGGCCGGCACCTCGGCCAGAATGCCGATGAAAATGATCAGCGAAATCCCGTTGCCGACGCCGCGCGCAGTGATCTGTTCACCCAGCCACATCAGGAACATGGTGCCGCCAACCAGCGTGATCACAACCGAGGCCTGGAAAAACAGGCCGGGATCATGCGCCAAGCCACCCGCTTCAAGGCTGCGGGCCAGACCATAGGCCTGAAACAGCGCCAAGGCGACGGTGCCATAGCGGGTGTATTGGTTGATTTTCTTGCGGCCCTGCTCGCCCTCTTTCTTCAGCTGTTCCAGCGAGGGAACCATCGAGGTCAGCAACTGAACGATGATCGAGGCCGAAATATACGGCATAATGCCCAGTGCAAAAACGCCCATCCGGCCCAAAGCGCCGCCGGTGAACATCGACAGCATCCCGCCGATCCCGGCCGATGCCTGATCCATAAAGTTGCGCAGCGCACCACCGTCAATCCCCGGCACCGGAATATAGGTGCCAAGACGATAAATGATAAGAAGCCCGATGGTGAACCAGATCCGCTGGCGAAGTTCGGTGGCCTTGCCGAGTTGCCCCCAAGAGAGGTTCGCGGCCATCTGTTCTGCGGCTGACGCCATGTTATCCGTCCCGTGTCAAAACAGCGCCGCCGATCCATTTCCGGGGACCGGCGGCGCCTGAAAACCTGATTGCTATCTATGGGGCGATGACGCCCGGTTCAACAGCTTATTCAGCCGCCGCGGTCGCAACCGGCAGCGTCACTTTGCCGCCCAGTTTTTCGACGGCCTCAACAGCCGCTTTCGATGCGCCGGTCACAACGATGGTCAGACCCGCCTTCAGTTCGCCTTTCGCCAGCAGACGGATACCGTCCAGCTTGCGGCGCACCAGACCCGATTCGACCAGAGCGTCTTCGGTCAGCTCGGCGGTCGCGTCGATTTTGCCCGCGTCGATAAAGCCCTGAATCTGGCCCAGATTAACGACGGCAAAGGATTTGGTGTTCGGTGCGGTAAAGCCGCGCTTGGGCAGGCGGCGATACAGCGGCATTTGACCGCCTTCGTAACCGTTCAGCGCAACACCCGAACGCGATTTCTGACCTTTGATACCACGGCCAGCGGTTTTACCCTTGCCCGAACCGGGACCACGGGCAACGCGCTTTTTCTTGCGGTTGGCACCTTCGTTGTCGCGAATTTCATGCAGTTTCATAACGCTTCTCCTAATGCCGGAAGCGCCCCGCGAAGCGAATGGGGCGGACACGGCGTTTTTTGTTGATTGGTGTCGGACGAAAATCCAACCCGCGCCATTTAGCGGACCCAGCCGTCTTGGTCAAGTCCATCACGCCGCGCCCCTGCGCCGCAAAATACATAAATCCTTAACAAACGCACCAAAGTCATTTCTAATCAAAGCAATACCCGAACATCATCGAAAACCCCACCTTCATAACCCCGTGATCCCGCCACGCAGCCCTTGCACCCGTCCCGCCAGCATCGTTTAGCCAAGACATCCTAATATATCGTAAAGGGATCCGAAAAATGCGCCTTGCTGCCCTGGCATTGATGACGATGACCGCCCCCGCATGGGCCGAAGCGACGTTTTGCACCGCCATGATCAACGGTCAGGACGTTTTGTTGGGCTATGACACCGCCGAACCGGGGTTGCGCGGCCGCTATTCGATGCGCGAACGGCTGGCGACGAAATGGGGGCGGCATGACTGCCCCAGCTATGTCGTGCTGCGCAGCCTGACGCCAGAGCTGGACGATGACGGGCGGCAGCCGTTTTGCCTGCGCATGGACGCCTCGGGCGATTCGGTGATGGGTTACGATCTGGGCGACCGCGACGCATGGGGACGCTGCCGCGCGCCGCGCAAAACCGCCTGCGAACGCGTCAACGCGACCAAGGACGCCGCAGCCGCCATGACCGGCGCCGCCGCGCGCGCGACCGTCAGCGGGCTGCAAGCCCTGCCCGACGGGTCCGGCGCGGTGATCCTGTCCGGTTCGGGCGAGGCGATCACCGGCGCATTAGGCACGATCGGCGGCGCGGCATCCGCCATTGCCGCATCCCCTGCCCTGATCGCTGGCACCGCTGTGTCGGTGGTTGCGGTCGGCGGCGCAGTTTACGCCTGCCGCGAACGGGATTAAGATGTTCAGATTGCGCCGTTCCGCGCAGCTTTCAGCAATTCGGTAGCGGCCAGTTTACCTAATGCGTTGCTGGCCAGCGGGCTGTCTCCGGTCAGCAAACGCCCATCCTGAGCCGTTGCGCCTGTGGCAAGGCGGTTTGTGATCACAATGCCTTGCGCACGCAATTTCTGGCAAAATTTCCACGTCAACTTGCCCGGCATATACCCAATCGAGGGCGTCATCGCATCAACCAGATCCGGAAAGGCGCATATCCGCCGTCCTCGCAGCGGGTTATCCGGTCCCAATGCCAGAAACGCCGCTGGCCCGTGGCAGATCGAGATGATGAATTTACCTTCGCGCAACGCCCATTGCAGCACCTGACGCACGGCATCGCTTTTGGGCAGACCCAGCAACGCCCCGTGACCGCCCGGAATGAATATGGCGGCACAATCGCCGTTGAGACGCCCTACGACATCGTCAAGTTTCAAAGGATTTTCAAATTGATCCGCGTATAATCCTCGAAAATCGGTGACCTGTTGATCTCTGGCGGGCATCGCCCATTCTTCGAACATCACCGCGCCACCCGAAAGGGTCGCAATGTCAAAGGCAAAGCCGGCTTTATGCAGGTGGATCATCGGCAAGAGGGTTTCAACAGGATGATTGCCGGTTGAAAAACAGGTGCCGTTTTGCATATTCAGATGCCTCTGATCGGCAGCGATCACCAACACACGCAGCCGCCCGCCGGTATAGGGCGCGTCATACTGCGCGTCCAAATTCGTTTTATCCTGCGTGAAAAGGCGCAGGGAAAACGGTGATGGCGTAAATGAACCGGGATGGTCGTAATCCGGCAAGGGCTTGAGCGCGTTCAAGGGCATGGGAAACAGCCTATCCGTTATGGCACGATCCAAATAAGGGAATGTGCCGTTTTTATCAAGCCATGCGTGCGAAATCCCTGTTGACGCAGGCGCAAAAAAGCGCCATAAGCGCCCATCTGTGACCCTTCCCGCAAAGAATCGGTTGCAACGCAAGGCCGTCCGGTATCGGGGCGGCCTGCAATTTTTCTTACGGTTCGATGCTGGCGGCGCGTGGTGCGGTGTCAGCCTCTCAACTGGAACTCCCCGCCAGAGGGATGATCTATGCAAAGCCAAAACATCCGCATCCGGCTGAAGGCGTTTGACTATCGCGTGCTGGACGCCAGCACGCAGGAAATCGTCAACACTGCCAAACGGACCGGCGCGACCGTTCGCGGCCCGATTCCGCTGCCGAACAAAATCGAAAAATTCACCGTTCTGCGTGGCCCCCATATCGACAAAAAATCGCGCGATCAGTGGGAAATCCGCACGCATAAACGTCTGTTGGACATCGTTGATCCGACCCCGCAGACCGTGGACGCCCTGATGAAACTCGACCTCGCCGCTGGCGTGGACGTCGAGATCAAAGTGTAAGGGGGCCTGAAATGCTGAGAACTGGTGTTATCGCCAAGAAACTGGGCATGACCCGGCTGTTCCTTGAGGATGGTCGTCAGGTTCCCGTGACCGTCCTGCAACTGGACGGCCTGCAAGTTGTGGATCAGCGCACGATTGAACGCGACGGTTACACCGCCGTTCAGCTGGGTGCCGGTGCCGCAAAGGCAAAACGCACGACCGCAGCCCTGCGCGGCCATTTCGCCAAGGCAAATGTTGCGCCGAAACGCAAAATCGCGGAATTCCGCGTGGCGGAAGAAAACCTGATCAATGTGGGTGAGGAAATCACCGCTGACCACTATTTCGCGGGTCAGTTCGTGGACATCGCCGGCACCTCGATCGGTAAAGGTTTTGCCGGTGCGATGAAGCGTCACAACTTTGGTGGTCTGCGCGCCTCGCACGGTGTGTCGATCAGCCACCGTTCGCACGGTTCGACCGGCCAATGTCAGGACCCCGGTAAGGTGTTCAAGGGCAAGAAAATGGCGGGTCATCTGGGTGCCGTTCGCGTCACCACGCAGAACCTGCAAGTCGTGAAAACCGACGCCGATCGCGGCCTGATCATGGTCAAAGGTTCGGTGCCGGGTTCCAAAGGTGGCTGGGTGACGATCAAGGACGCCGTGAAAAAAGCGACGCCCGAAAACGTGATCTATCCCGCCGCGCTGAAATCCGCCGCCGAAGAAGCGAAGCGTCTGGCCGAAGAAGCTGCTGCACAAGCCGCTGCCGAGGAAGAAGCCGCCCGCAAGGCCGCTGAAGAAGCCTCCGCCGCCGAGCAAGAAGCCGCGCTGAAAGAAGCCGAAGCCTCGATCGAGGCCGACAAGGCTGCTGACGGCGAAGCTGCGCCCGAAGGAGACAAAGAATGAAACTCGATGTGATCAAGCTGGACTCTGGTAAAGCCGGGTCGATCGAGCTGGCCGATGAGGTCTTTGGTCTGGAGCCGCGCGGCGACATCCTGCAACGGGTCGTCCGTTGGCAGCGCGCCAAGGCACAGCAAGGGACCCACTCGGTTCTGGGCAAGTCGGAAGTCAGCTATTCGACCAAGAAGATCTATCGCCAGAAAGGCACCGGCGGCGCACGTCACGGTTCCCGCAAGGCCCCGATCTTCCGTAAGGGTGGCGTCTATAAAGGCCCGACCCCGCGCAGCCACGCCTTTGATCTGCCGAAGAAAGTGCGCGCCCTTGGGCTGCGTCACGCGCTGTCGGCCAAAGCAACCGCTGGTGAACTGGTCATCGTCGAGGATCTGAACCTGACGGATGCCAAAACCTCGGCTGTGGCCAAAGCGGTCAAAGAAAACGGCTGGAAACGCGTGCTGGTGATCGACGGTGCCGAAGTCAACGAAGGCTTTGCCCGCGCCGCCCGCAACATCGAAGGCGTGGACATCCTGCCGTCGATGGGCGCCAACGTCTATGACATCCTGAAGCGTGATACCCTGGTCATCACCCGCGCAGGTGTCGAAGCTCTGGAGGCTCGTTTGAAATGAGCGCGAAAGCGGAACATTACGATGTGATCGTCAAGCCGATCATCACCGAAAAGGCGACGATGGCGTCGGAAAACAACGGCGTTGTTTTCCAAGTGGCCATTGATTCGACGAAACCGCAGATCAAAGAAGCGGTTGAGGCCCTGTTTGGTGTGAAAGTGAAGGCCGTGAACACGACCATCACCAAAGGCAAGACCAAACGCTTCCGCGGCCAACTGGGCCGTCGCAGCGACGTGAAAAAAGCCTATGTGACCCTGGAACAGGGAAACACTATCGACGTGTCCACCGGACTCTGATAGACGGCTGCGAATCTGCGGCCCCGGCATTGTCCGGGGCCGCGATTGTTTGACTGAAACGGACCACCACGGTCCAAAGCAACGGAAGACAGAAAGATGGCATTAAAGTCGTATAAACCGACGACGCCTGGCCAGCGTGGGCTGGTTCTGATCGACCGTTCGGAGCTTTGGAAAGGTCGCCCGGTCAAAACCCTTACCGAGGGTTTGACGAAAAAGGGCGGTCGGAACAACACCGGACGGATCACCATGCGCCGCCAAGGCGGCGGGGCAAAGCGCCTGTATCGCATCGTCGATTTCAAGCGGAACAAATTTGATGTCGCGGCCACGGTCGAGCGGATCGAATACGATCCCAACCGCACCGCGTTTATCGCACTGATCAAATACGAAGACGGCGAACTGGCCTACATCCTGGCTCCGCAACGTCTGGCCGTTGGCGACAAAGTGGTTGCTGGCGCCAAAGTTGACGTGAAGCCGGGCAACGCCATGCCGTTCAGCGGTATGCCGATCGGGACCATTGTTCACAACGTCGAAATGAAGCCTGGCAAAGGCGGCCAGATCGCCCGTTCGGCAGGCACCTATGCCCAATTCGTCGGCCGTGACGGTGGCTATGCGCAGATCCGTTTGTCCTCGGGCGAACTGCGTCTGGTGCGTCAGGAATGTATGGCGACCATCGGCGCCGTTTCGAACGCTGACCATTCGAACCAAAACCTGGGTAAAGCAGGCCGTAACCGCCACAAGGGCATCCGCCCGGCCGTTCGCGGTGTTGCGATGAACCCCATCGACCACCCGCATGGTGGTGGTGAGGGCCGGACCTCGGGTGGCCGCACGCCTGTGACGCCTTGGGGTAAGGACACCAAGGGGAAAAAGACGCGCAGCAACAAATCGACCGACAAGTATATCCTGCGGTCGCGTCACGCGAAGAAGAAGGGTCGCTAATTCATGGCACGTTCTGTTTGGAAAGGCCCCTTTGTTGACGCATATGTGTTGCGCAAAGCGGAAAAGGCCCGTGAATCGGGCAAATCCGACGTTATCAAGATTTGGTCGCGTCGCTCCACCATCCTGCCGCAATTTGTTGGCCTGACCTTTGGTGTGTATAACGGGCAAAAGCATATCCCCGTTGCCGTCACCGAAGAAATGATCGGTCAGAAATTCGGTGAATATTCCCCGACCCGGACCTATTACGGTCACGCGGCCGACAAAAAAGCCAAGAGGAAGTAATCGTCATGGGTAAGGAACAGAATCCGCGCCGCGTGGCGGATAACGAAGCAATGGCGAAAACCAAAATGCTTCGCACCTCGCCGCAAAAACTGAACCTTGTTGCGCAACTGATCCGTGGCAAGAAAGTTGATCGTGCTTTGGCCGATCTGACCTTCTCGCACAAACGCGTTGCGGGCGATGTGAAGAAATGCCTGCAATCGGCAATCGCCAATGCGGAAAACAACCATGGGCTGGACGTCGATAACCTGATCGTCGCCGAAGCCTGGGTCGGCAAGAACCTGGTGATGAAACGTGGCCGTCCGCGCGCCCGTGGCCGGTTCGGCAAAATCATGAAGCCGTTTTCGGAAATCACCATCAAGGTTCGCCAAGTCGAGGAGCAAGCATAATGGGTCAGAAGGTTAACCCGATTGGGATGCGCCTCCAGGTCAACCGCACCTGGGACAGCCGCTGGTATGCTGACGACAAAGACTATGGCAATCTGTTGCTGGAAGACCTGAAAATTCGGGACTTTATCCACACGGAAGCCAAGCAAGCCGGCATCAGCCGCGTCATCATCGAACGTCCGCACAAAAAATGCCGCGTGACCATTCACGCCGCACGTCCCGGTGTTATCATCGGGAAAAAAGGTGCGGATATCGAGGTGCTGCGCAAAAAGCTGGCGAACTTTACCGACAGCGAACTGCACCTGAACATCGTCGAAGTCCGCAAACCGGAAGTTGACGCGCAGCTGGTGGCCGAATCCATCGCGCAACAGATGGAGCGTCGTGTGTCGTTCCGCCGTGCGATGAAACGCGCCGTTCAGAACGCTATGCGGATGGGTGCATTGGGCATCCGGGTGAACGTCTCGGGCCGTCTGGGCGGCGCCGAAATCGCCCGCACCGAATGGTATCGCGAAGGCCGTGTGCCGCTGCACACCCTGCGCGCTGACATTGACTATGCGCTGTCCGAAGCCTCGACCCCCTACGGGATCATCGGCGTGAAAGTGTGGATTTTCAAAGGCGAGATCATGGAACATGATCCCCAAGCCCGCGATCGTCGCACCGCCGAGGCACAAGACGGCCCGGCCCCCCGTGGCCCGCGTCGCGAACGCGAAGCCCGGTAAGGAGTAACGAACTATGCTGCAACCGAAACGGACGAAGTTCCGCAAACAGCACAAGGGCCGTATCCACGGTCAAGCCAAGGGCGGTTTTGAACTGAACTTTGGTTCCTATGCGCTGAAAGCCACCGAACCCGAGCGTGTGACCGCACGCCAGATCGAAGCGGCCCGCCGCGCGATCACCCGTCACATGAAACGTCAGGGCCGGGTCTGGATCCGCATTTTCCCGGACGTTCCGGTTTCGTCGAAACCGACCGAAGTGCGGATGGGTAAAGGTAAAGGTTCCGTTGATTTCTGGGCTGCCCGCGTCCATCCGGGCCGGATCATGTTCGAAATCGACGGCGTGAATGACACCATCGCCCGCGAAGCCCTGCGTCTGGGCGCGATGAAGCTGCCGATCGGCACCCGCATCGTCGCACGCGAAGACTGGTAAGTTGACCTGAAACATCAAAGCCCCGCTGGAAACAGCGGGGCTTTTTTTATGGGGTTTGGTGGTGGCGATATTGGCGGTCAGCAGATCGCAGGATCTGCGTGATGCGATTGCTGGTCACCTGCTCCTATACAGCCCGAATTGCCGTTTCGACTTAATTTCCGGGTCATAATATAGATATTTTTAAAGCATCCGAAGCGGTGAGGTGCCTATACGGTAATAACGAGAGTTGCGAGAAAATTTGGGATGAGGCACTGAAGCGATTTGATACGGCGCTCGCTGCCAAAATGGATGCGGAGACACTCGAATAATGCGTGCTCAATAAGAGTAATTGAGAACTTCATGTTGATGGAAGGCTGGCTCTTTGGCAAAAGGCTAAGAGCCTTGGGGCTAATTAAACGCAATTTTTGATAAATTATTATCGCTATTTGGCTGCGCACCTTGATCAAAGCTCTGAACAGTTAAATGCTGATGCGGAGCTCTCTAAGCTTTTACGATCTTAAACTCTCTAAGCTAATTGCTTGGGGCGCTTCGAGCACCTGATGCCCGGCGAACGGTTGCTGAACGATAACGGCGCGTGGTCCGAAGTCACCGCCGTAACCTTTGCGGCCGAGCCGCTGACGGCCTATAATATCACCGTTAACGAATTCCACACCTACTTCGTCGCCGCAAACACAAACGCAGCACCGGTATGGGTGCATAATAATTGTCCCGACGGGCCGGGAGCCCCAAGCGCAACAGCACTAGACGATATTATCGCGCGCGGGCAACGCTTGCCGAGCACTGGTGGACGCTCGGTTCAGATACAGAAAGCTGGTGGCTTCAGTCAAGCTAACGTTGATTTAGATGCGCTAGGGCTGAGTAATGTGAGGGAGATTAAAATGCCGAATGGTAGGACGGGCCGAGTGGGTGAGTTTCCCGACGGAACGAGGGTTGTTGTACGGCCAACTAGCTCGGATCGGAATGTAATCCACACAAGCCAACCGACCTTGGAGGTGCAGTCCCGAGATGGATATATAAAAATTAGGTATTAATCCATGTCTAAAAGAGTTCATAAGTCCTTTCCTTTAGAGAACCATTTCCCGGAGAGAATAAATTTTCTGGACCTTAAGTTTGACGATTCTGGCTATAAGGTTCGGGTTTTTGAGTTTGCCAATCCCGGTGGGCCCATCTATGAGATCAACTTCGGGCGAATGCCACTTGCTCAACGAAGCATGGACGAAGGAAAATTCTTGGCGATGACGTCAACTTCTCACCCTGACGATAGGCAAATGGCTCCAATTGTCCTAGTTACTGGTTCGGATCTTTTAGATTGGTTTCATGAACAATGCTGTGGAATGTTCGCTAAGGATGAGGTTAAGCACGTGGCCATATTGACTCAGAATGAATGGGTCGAGGTTCTTTATTTAGAGTTGCCAGAGATAAGAAAGGTGATTGCCTATTTTCCTTTTGTTTCTTCAATCTGACGACGTGTGGGGGTGGGTATATGCAGCTTAATCAGACCAATTCACGTCCAAATACATTGCAGAGTCCATTTGGACGTTAAGTGATGGTATGAGTGGACGCAGGTCCACGCCTTCATCTCGGTGACCAATAGAATAACCACCAACATACTGGGTCCGAAGTAACGTCGGTGACGCTTGCATCCTAGCCGCTGACCGCCTACAACCTCACCGTTAACGAATTCCACACCTACTTCGTCACCGCAAACACAAACGCAGCACCGGTATGGGTGCATAATAATTGTCCCGACGGGCCGGGGGGTGGTAATGCGGGAGCGATTGCTGGACGGCCAGTTCAATTTGATGGTCAGTTCTATTCCGCCGACGGTTTTAAATTCAGCGCGTCATACTACAATCGGCTATGGTCGAGCGAAGCACGTCCTGCGCCATTTTTGCAGGCAAGGGCGATTATGGACAGTAATCCGGCGATTACGCCTGATCCGAGGGGTGCTGCTGGTTACTTCAGGTATAAAGGAGCTGGCATGGAGATAATTTATAATCCGACAACTGGTCAGGTCGGTCACATCCAGCCGCTAAGGTGATTTTCCAATGGACTTCTTAGTTGTCGACGAATTTATGTCTGAGAATATTGAACTTCTTGATCGGACATCAACAGGTATCCGGCAATGCCTGCCGGCTTATGAGAAAAGGTGTTCCGAGCTTATCGCTGAAATTGGCAGATGCGCTTCGGCGTTGGATGCAGATCAGAGTTTCGAATATTTGTTTGAAATTCAAGGTAAGCTCGCCACTTTGCTTTTTAAATACCAGTTTGATATTGGCCCTAAGCTGGAAGCGCTGACCCGAGAGTTCGACCGGCTTCATGACCAATATATTAGGGAGTACTGGTTTCGTAAATTCAAGGAAGGAGTCAGGTGGCCCGAACCAATCTGATCACGTCGCCTCGTCCTTGGTCTGATACCTTGGTGTGCTGACTACGCATAACGAGTTTCCGGCAACATCCTTAACGATGCCTGCTTGGGTGCGTTTGTTCCACGAAGCGCGGCTGTTATTTTGGATGAGGTTGATTGCGTCATTGAAGTTTACGGCATCTTGATTCTGCCTCTTTGATTTAGCCCCCCCTCGGTGCCGCCAATATCTGCAGCACTTATTGTCGCGCCGTAGTTTTATCTTGAAGGCATGCGATTGAGGCGTGGCGGCAGAGTGACTATGACGCAACCGTGACGGTGGGAATCACCGATCTTTCGACCGGCGCGCAGCAGGATATTATTTCGAACCGCATCCACCCGTTCTTTGTCCGCGCGGCCCACGCCGCCGCGCGCGCATCGGCGGTGCATTCCTATTCCGGCGCTATTGCTGACGCCAATGGGTGCAGGCCGAGAACCTTATCCCCGGCGACCGGTTGCTGAACGATAACGGCGCGTGGTCCGACGTCACCGCCGTAACCCTTGCACCCCTCACCCCCTTGCCAAAACCCCGGTTTCGCGGCATCTGCGGGGGATGGAAAACTTCGTCGCCTCTGTCCGTCAGGCCGAATCCGCGATCCGCGATCTGTTCGAGCCTACTCCGTTGCAGCGCAACGACCATCTGTCGGCGAAATTCGGCGCCGATATTTGGCTGAAGCGCGAAGACCTGACCCCCGTTCGCAGCTATAAACTGCGCGGGGCCTATAACGCGATGCGTAAGCTGGCGGCGGGAAAAACCGGGGCGCATTTTGTCTGCGCCAGTGCGGGCAATCACGCGCAGGGTGTCGCCTATGCCTGCCGTCAGTTTGGCGCGCGCGGCACGATTTTTATGCCGGTGACGACGCCCGCGCAAAAGATCGAAAAGACCCGCGTCTTTGGCGGTGATTCGGTCGACATCGTACTGACGGGCGATTATTTCGATCAGGCTCTGGCGGCGGCGCAGGCGTTTTGCGCCGAACAGGATGCGATGTTCCTGTCCCCCTTTGACGCCGAAGATGTGATCGAAGGTCAGGCCACCGTTGCGTTAGAAATCATGCGCCAGCTGGGCCGCGCGCCCGATCTGGTGGTGCTGCCCGTGGGCGGCGGCGGATTGTCGGCGGGCGTGGTGCAATATCTGGAACAGGTCGCGCCCGACACGCGGTTTGTGTTCGCCGAACCCAAAGGCGGGGCCAGCCTGAAGGCCGCGCTCGAGGCCGGAGCGCCGGTCGCTCTGCCCGCCGTGGACAGCTTTGTGGATGGCGCGGCGGTTGCGCGGATCGGCGCTCTGCCCTTTGAACGGCTGCGCCGGTTTACGGTGCAAGACGTCTATCTGGCCCCCGAGGATCGCATTTGCGGCACCATGCTGGACATGCTGAACACCGAAGGCATCGTGCTGGAACCCGCCGGGGCCTTGGCCCTGGACGTGGTGCAGGATCTGGGCAATCTGACCGGGAAAACCGTTGTTGTGGTCTGTTCAGGCGGCAATTTCGATTTTGAACGCCTGCCCGAGGTCAAGGAACGCGCCCAGCGTTTCACCGGCGTTAAGAAATATTTCGTCCTGCGGATGCCGCAACGCCCCGGCGCGCTGCGTGATTTTCTGCAATTGCTGGGGCCGGATGATGACATTGCGCGGTTTGAATATCTGAAAAAATCCGCGCGCAATTATGGGTCGATCCTGATCGGCATTGAAACGACGGACCCGGCCAATCTGCACAGCCTGACGGCGCGGCTGGACCAGTCAGGCTTTGCCTATCGCGACATTACCAATGACGACATCCTGTCGGAACTGCTGGTTTAAGTCCAATTTACATCAAACTTGATGTTTTTAGGGAATAATTTTTACGGCTTGTTTACGCCTGCCGGGTTACAACCACGGCATGAGCGTTTCGTCAAAACTTCACCCACACGCCCCTGTTCCCGCACGCGGGCAGCGTCGGCATACCGTTTTGCTGGCCGATCCGTCACCGGATCGACGCCGGGCGACGGCGGCCACGCTGCGCGATCTGGGGTTCCGGGTGTCGCAAACCGCCACTGGGGCCGAATCAATAACGCGGCTGGCCGCGCAGCAGCATGACTTTGTGCTGATCAACTGGACGCTGCCCGATATGACCGCGCTTGATCTGTGCCGTCGGCTGCGGGACGCGTCGGCGCGGTGCTTTGTGGTGGTGCTGGCCGTCGCGGCCACGGAAACGGATTTGGCCATGGCGCTGTTATCCGGCGCGGATGATGTGGTCACCTATCCCGCGCAGCCGCTGGATTTGGCCGCGCGGCTGGGAACGGCGGCGCGGCTGATGCGGGCAGAACAGGATTTGCGCGACAGCGATGCGCGCCTGCAAGACGCGCTTGAACGTCTGAACAGTTTCCGCGCCGCCACCGAACGCGATCTGAAAGAGGCGCAGAAGCTGCAACAGGGCTTGGTCCGCGAACGGTCGGGGCGCTTTGGTCCGGCGCAGTTGTCGCTGCTGCTGCGTCCGGCGGGGCATGTCGGCGGTGATCTGGTCGGCTTTTTCCCGATTTCGGACCGGAAAACTGGGACTTACGCGTTAGATGTGTCCGGTCATGGCGTCGCGGCGGCGCTGTTGACGGCGCAATTGTCGGTGCATCTGTCCTGTTCGGCCGATTACAACATCGCCATTCGCGGCGCGGCGGCCGGTCTGCATCCCGCGCGCCCCGTCGATCTGGCGCATTTTTTCAACGAAATGATGTTAGAGGAGGCAACCACCGACAGTTATTTCACCATGGTTTACGCCGAATTGGATCATGAGACCGGCGTGGTTGATCTGGTGCAGGCGGGGCACCCGCACCCAATGTTGCAGCGCGCCGATGGCAGCGTGATCCAGATTGGCAAAGGCGGTATGCCCATCGGCCTGTTCGAATCCCCCCTGTTCGAGGAGGTCCGTTTTACCATGCAGCCCGGCGATCGCCTGCTCTTGGCATCCGACGGCATCACCGAGGCCGAGGCTCCGAATGGTCGCCAATTGGGCGATGACGGGCTTGAGGCGATTCTGCGCACCAATTCGTTTCTGGGCGGTCATGCGTTTTTGGAATCGATGGCGTGGTCGGTGTCGGAATACACGCGCGGGCAGCGGCTGGATGATATTTCGGCAGTGCTGATTGAATACGGATCACCCCCATGACCGCAGCGCGCGCGCCAGCATCGCCCGCGAACCGGGATCCATCAACGCGCCCATGGCATCGCCGGGCGTCATCCAATGCGCGGAATGGCCCGGTTCCGACGGCGCGCCGCGCGCCAGCACAGGCCGCGCGATCCACACCGAACACAGCTTTTCGGCGTAGCGGTCATAATCGGGCATGTAACAAAACCGGCGATAGGTGCCGATATGACGCGGGGGGCTGATGGTCCAGCCGGTTTCCTCGGCCACTTCGCGATGCAGGGCGGTGATCGGCGATTCGCCGGGATCAATCCCGCCGCCGGGCAGTTGATATTCGGGTTCCGGCGCGCTCTGATGGGTCAGCAACACCCGCCCGTCGCGCCACAACACGGCATAGGCACCGGGACGCGGGCGATAGGTCACACCCGGCAGGGGCGGCGTTCCAAAACGGCGGTTCATGGGCGGTCCTTTGTCCAATCGTCCCCGGTTAACCCGTTTTGGGCAGGCGCGAAAGGCGGGCCTTGGGATTGGCGATGAAACACTTATATAGGGGCCAACACCCCGCTGGGGGCTTTGAATATTCAGGGATTCGCTATGACGAAAATCAACCAGATCGCCTGGGACGACACTGTTCTGCCGTTCCAATTGGACCGTTCCGCCATTCGGGGCCGCGTCGCGCGGCTGGATGGGGTTCTGGATCACATTCTGTCGCGCCATGATTACCCCGCCGCGGTCAGCGCCGTGGTGGCGGAACTGGCGTTGCTGACCGCGCTGATCGGCCCGACCATCAAATTGCGGTGGAAGCTCAGCTTGCAGGTCCGTGGCACCGGCGCGATCCGCACGATTGCCGCCGATTACTACGCCCCCGAAGGCGATGACCAGCCCGCGCGCATCCGCGCCTGGGCCAGCTTTGACGCCGACCGTCTGGATGACCGCGCGCCGTTTGATCAGATCGGCGACGGTTATTTCGCGATCCTGATTGATCAGGGCGCGGGATCGACGCCGTATCAGGGGATCACGCCGCTGGCCGGTGGGTCGCTGTCGGCCTGTGCGCAAACCTATTTCGCGCAGTCCGAACAGCTGCCGACACGGTTCCAGCTGGCATCCGGCATGTCGCAGATCACCGGCGAAACAGCGCAATGGCGGGCGGGCGGCATCATGCTGCAAACCCTGCCCGCGCAGCCGATGACGGCAGATGGCGGCACCGGCGAAGGCGGCCTGATCGAAGCCGCCGACATCCTGCAAGGCGCCGAATCCGAGGATTGGACCCGCGCCAACATGCTGTTGGACACGGTCGAGGTGTTGGAACTGATCGGCCCCTCGGTCGGTCCCACCGACCTGCTGCTGCGCCTGTTCCACGAAGAAACCCCGCGCGTGTTCGACGCGCAGCGGGTCGAATTCGGCTGCTCCTGTGATGCGGATCGGGTGCGTGGCACCTTGTCGATTTATTCGGCCAAGGACATTGCGCATATGACCACCGATGCGGGCATCGTCACCGCCGATTGCCAGTTCTGCGGCGCGCATTACCAATTCGACCCCCGCAGTCTGGGGTTCGAGGCGACAATCGACGCCGACGGCCAGCCGCTGACCACGGCATGACGGCGTGGTCGCCCGACATTCTGCGTCAGGCCCTGTCGGTTTCGGCAGGGCCATCGTCGGATTTTGACCTGAACCCCGATGTCGCTGTGCCGGATGTGGCGCTGCGGGCGGCGGGGGTTCTGGCGGCGTTTCACGCCGATGACGGGCGGCTGGTTCTGACGAAACGCGCATCGGGGTTGCGCCATCATCCGGGGCAAATCGCGCTGCCGGGGGGCAAGGTTGATCCGGGCGATGCGGATGAAACCGCCGCCGCCCTGCGCGAAGCGCGCGAAGAAATCGGCCTGAACCCCGCGCAGGTGGACATCATCGGCACCCTGACCCCGCACCGCACCGTGACCAGTTTCGCGGTGACTCCGGTCGTTGCGCTGATCCACGGCCCCTTTACCCCCACCCCCGAAGCCGGCGAAGTGGCCGAGGTGTTCACCCTGCCCTTTGCCCATATCGCCGACCCCGCGCGTTACAGCGTGCAGGAACGTCCATGGCGCGGCGGCTGGCGGGCCTATTACGCGGCACCGTTTGGGCCGTATTACCTGTGGGGGGCGACGGCGCGCATCCTGTTGGGACTGGCGCAGCGGTTGGCGCGATGAGGATGCCGCCGGCGATATGGGCCGATCCAGGGCTGAACCGGGTGCTGGACGCCTTGGAACGCGGCGGCCGGGCATGGCTGGTCGGCGGCGCGGTGCGCAACAGCCTGATGGGGCAACCCATTGATGATATTGACATTGCGACCGATATTCCGCCCGATCAGGTGATGACGCTGGCGGCACAGGCGGACCTGCGCACCGTGCCGACCGGGCTGGATCACGGCACCATCACCATCATCAGCAATGGGCAGGGGTATGAGGTCACAACCCTGCGCCGCGATGTCGAAACCGACGGGCGGCGGGCGGTTGTGGCCTTTACCGATGATCTGGCGCAAGACGCGGCGCGGCGCGATTTTACGATGAACGCGCTCTATGCCGGGCGCGACGGGCGGGTGATTGATCTGGTCGGCGGCCTGCCCGATCTGGCGGCGCGGCGGCTGCGGTTCGTGGGCGATCCGGCGCAGCGCATCGCCGAGGATTACCTGCGCATCCTGCGGTTTTTCCGGCTTTACGCGCGCTATGGCCAGTTGGCGGAACCGGGGGCGGTTGCGGCCTGTGGCACGCTGCGCGACGGGTTGCACCAGATCGCCCGCGAACGCATCGGGGCCGAGGTGAAGAAACTGCTGGCCGCGCCCGCCCCCGGCGCGTCAGTCGCGCTGATGGCGGACACCGGGGTGCTGGATGTGGTCCTGCCCGGCGCGGATGCGGATGCGTTGCAGGCCCTGCTGCGGGCCGAGGATGCGCCCGGCGACTGGCCCCGCCGTCTGGCCGCGCTGTCGGACAACGCCGATGCGCTGCGCCTGTCGCGGGCGGAATTGCGCGGGCAAACGGCGCGGGTTCAGGCGGTTGCGGCGGATTGGTCGCTGGACCGGGCGGGTTATGAACTGGGCGCGGATGCGGGCGCGGATGTGGCGCTGATCCGGGCGTCGCGTGGGGCCGCGCTGCCCGCCGATTGGCGCGACCGTCTGGCGCGCGCGGCCACGGCGCGCCTGCCCCTGCGCGCCGCCGATCTGGACCTGACCGGCCCCGCCGTCGGGCGCGCGCTGCGGGCCGCCGAAGCCGCGTGGATCGACAGCGGATTCACCCTGTCACGCACCGAATTGATCACAGCCGCGGGGGCAGGAACATGAATTTGCACGGTTATTTCGGGCGCATGGTCGATGCCTTTCGCCCCGCAGACGGCCCGCCCCCGGCACGGCTGATTCCGTTTTTCGGCTGGTGCCTGTCAGGGGCGTGGCGGGGGTTGGGCTTTGCTGCGGTCGCGTCAGCCTTGGGCGGGATGGCGGATGTCGTATCGGCGCTGCTGTTGGGCATGGTCGTTGATGCCGTCACGGGCAGCGCGCCGGGGACGTTCTGGACCGAAAACGGCTGGCTGATCGCCGGGTTCATCGTGTTTTTCCTGATCTTGCGGCCCGCGATTTTCGGCCTGTCCACGGCCAGTTCCAACGTCATCATCGGCCCGAATATCCTGCCGCTGGTGCTGTCGCGGCTGCATCGCTGGACGATGGGCCATTCGGTGACGTTCTTTGACAACGACTTTGCCGGGCGGCTGGCGCAGAAGCAGATGCAGACGGCGCGCGCGGTGACGGATGTCGCGTCGGATATGGTGAACACGGTCGCCTTTGCATTGGCCAGCGTCATCGGATCGGCCGCGTTTTTGATGATGGTGGATGGCTGGGGCGCGGTTGCGCTGCTGATCTGGCTGGCGGCCTATCTGGCGCTGATCCGGTATTTTCTGCCGCGCATCCGGGTGAAATCGGGCGCGCGGGCCAGTGCGCGGGCCATGGTCACGGGTCAGGTCGTGGACACGATCACCAACATCAAAACCGTGAAGCTGTTCGCCCATCACGCGCACGAAGACCGCGCGGCTTTGGGCGCTATGGTCGGGTTTCGCGAACGCGCGATTGATTTCGGCGTGGTCAGCACATGGTTCCGGCTGTCGCTGATGGTGATTGCAGGGGTGCTGCCGGTGATTTTGGTCGGCGGCGCGATCCTGCTGTGGCGTCAGGGCGCGGCGACGGTGGGCGATGTCGCGGCGGCGGGCGCGATTGCAATGCGCCTGTCGCAGATGACCGGCTGGGTCAGCATGTCCCTGATGACCATCTGGGGCAATATCGGCGAGGTCGAGGATGGCATGCTCACCCTGTCCCCGCCCCACGCCCTGACCGATGCGGCGGGCGCTGTCAGCCTGACCCGCGTCACCGGCGCGATCCAGTTTGACGGCGTGGGGTTCGCCTATGGCCGGGCTGCGGGGGGCTTGCGCGATGTGACCCTGACCATTCAGCCGGGCGAGAAAATCGGCATCGTCGGCGCGTCCGGCGCGGGCAAATCGACGATGGTTGCGCTGCTGTTGCGGCTCTATGATGTGGAACAGGGCGCGATCCGGCTGGATGGTCACGATCTGCGCGGCGTGACGCAGGAAAGCCTGCGCCGGCAAATCGCCATGGTCACGCAGGAAACCGCGATGTTCAACCGATCCGCGCGGGACAACATTCTGTATGGTCGCCCCGACGCGAATGACGCCGACATCGTCGCCGCAGCCAAAGCGGCCGAGGCGCATGATTTCATCCTGACCCTGCGCGATCATGCGGGGCGAACCGGATATGACGCGCATCTGGGCGAACGCGGGGTGAAGCTGTCGGGCGGTCAACGGCAGCGGATCGCGCTTGCCCGCGCCTTCCTGAAAGACGCCCCCATTCTGGTGCTGGATGAAGCGACAAGCGCATTAGACAGCCAGGTTGAATCGCAGGTTCAGGCCGCGCTGACCCGCGCGATGCAGGGCAAAACCGTGCTGGCGATTGCGCACCGCCTGTCCACCATTGCCGAACTGGACCGCATTATCGTGATTGACGACGGGCAGATCGTGGAACAGGGAACGCATGATGCGTTGCTGGCAGCAGGCGGGCGCTATGCCCGGTTCTGGGCGCATCAGTCGGGCGGATTTCTGGGGGAAGAATGATCTGGACCATCGAACGGCTGGGCCGCAAAGGTGACGGGGTGGCGGTTGCAGGCGATGCGCGCGCATTGGCCGCGCAAACTCTGCCCGGTGAGGTGATCGAGGGCGACGTGACCGATGGCCGCATCACCGCGCCGAAAATCATCACGCCGTCCCCCGACCGGGTGCGCGCGCCCTGCCCGCATTATCGCGCCTGTGGTGGGTGCAGCCTGATGCACGCGACGGACGCCTTCACCGCCGGGTGGAAACGTCAGGTCGTCGAAACCGCACTGACCGCGCAGGGCTTGGACGCGCCGATTGTGGGGGTGCATAGCTCGCCCCTCAGGTCGCGCCGGAGGGCGGTTTTGTCGGGGCGGAGGACGAAAAAAGGCGCTTTGGTCGGTTTTCACGGGCGCGCGTCAGATGTGATCGTGGATCTGTCCGATTGTCTGGTGATGCGGCCCGAAATCACGGCGGCGCTGCCGCTGCTGCGCGACATTGTGGCGGCGGGCGGGTCACGCGCGGGCGAAATCAGCCTGACCGTGACGCATGGCCCCGCCGGTCTGGACGTGGCGGCGCGCGGCGGTAAACCGATGGATGCGGCTCTGTTTCAGGTGCTGGCGGGGCTGGCGGACACCGGCGATCTGGCGCGGCTGGATTGGGACGGTCAGGCGATCACCCGCCGCCCGCCTGCTCTGCCGATGGGGCGCGCGCAGGTCGTGCCGCCGCCCGGCGCGTTTTTGCAGGCGACCCAACCGGGCCAGGACGCGCTGACCGCCGCCATCCGCGACATCACGCAGGGCGCGCGTCAGATCATCGATCTGTTCGCCGGTTGCGGGACCTTCACCCTGCCGCTGGCGGAAACGGCGGCGGTCACGGCGGTCGAAGGATTGGCCGCGCCGCTGGCCGCGCTTGATTCGGGGTGGCGTGGCGCACAGGGGCTGAATCGGGTCACAACGCAGGTCCGCGATCTGGCCCGCCGCCCCCTGTTAGCGGATGAGTTCACTCGTTTTGACGCAATCGTGATCGACCCGCCGCGCGCCGGGGCGGAACCGCAAATGCATCAGATTGCCGCGTCTCGTGTGCCGGTCGTGGCCGCAATATCCTGTGATCCAGTGACTTTTGCCCGCGATGCACGGATTTTGGTGCAGGCGGGATATGCGCTGAAACGGGTCTGGGTGGTCGATCAGTTCCGCTTTTCGCCGCATGTCGAAATCGGCGCGGAATTAACGCTTTGCTAGCACTTTTGCGCTATTCCATGTTACATGAGTGGCAACGATAAAAATCGGCAGAGGCAGTGATGAACGGGATCAACCGACGGACATTTGCGTTGTCCGCATTGGCCATTTTGGCCGCCTGCGGCAAACCGCAACAACCGCGCAGCAAATTTCTGGTCTATAACGGCCCCGCGATTACGCAGGTCACGGTGAACAAAGGTCAGCGCCGGATGCACCTGTTCAGCGGCAATCAGGTGGTCAAATCCTATAATGTCAGTCTGGGCAACGTCCCGGTCGGGCATAAACAATTCGAAGGTGACGGCAAAACGCCCGAAGGCGTGTATATCATCGACCGGTTCAATCCGCGCAGCCGTTACCATCTGTCGGTGGGCGTGTCCTATCCCAACCCGCATGACCGCGCCTTTGCCGCCGCCCATGGCCGCAGCCCCGGCGGCGATATTTTCATCCATGGTCGCGGCCCCGAAGGCAACAACCTGTTCCCGAAACAACGCGACTGGACGGCGGGCTGCATCGCCGTGACCGATGGCGAAATCGAAGAAGTGTATTCGATGCTGCGCCCCGGCGTGCCGATTGTCATCACTGCATAACGCAAAAGCCCCGGATCAACCGGGGCTTTTCGTCAGGTCTCAGGTTCCGGCAAGCAGCGTCCACCACAGCTTGCCCGACGCCTCTTTATACCACGCAAAGCCCAGATTGACCGCCGCCGGGTCCATGATCACGTCGCGGGTGTCGCGTTTCGACATCCAGGCCGACAGGGTTTGCATATCGTCTTCGTAGCTTTCGGAAATATTCTCGCCCAGAATCCGGCCGCCATAGCCCTGCGACCGGGCGCGATCCAGCGGCGATGTGCCGTCGCTGCCCCAATGCCAGGCGCGGTTCTGCGCTGACATATCGCGCGAATGTTGCAGCGCGGCGGCGTCCAGTTGCGGGCTTTGGACCAGCGGATTCAGCCCGATATTGCCGCGCAAAGTGTTGATCTGTTGCAACACCCGCGCCTGAATTTGCGCACTGTCCACCTGCGCCGCCGCCACCGGTTCGGCCACCGGTGCCACATCCGGCATCATCCCCGGCCCCGGCATTTGCGGCATACAGGCGGGCAGCGCCATGACCGCCAGCAACCCCACCAGTTTGATTTTGTTCATATTCCTGCGCCCCACAATCGTCTTTTGCCCTTGTTTTACAAAAGCCCTGCCCCCGCTTCAAACGCAAGATGTCGTGAAGACGCGATGAAATCCGCGCCGCCCCGTTCACGGGGCTTTCAGTTGTTCGGGGCGCGCGGCGCGATTATCTTGCACGAAACCGCCCGTCAGAGGCGCCAGCACGAGGACATGACATGAGCAAACCCGATTTCACCAGCCGCCGCCGTTTTCTGGGGGCGACGGTGGCACTGGGCGCGGCGGCGCTGACCGTTCCCGCCCGCGCGCAGGACCTGTTTGACGAACCCGCAGCCCCCGCCACGGCCCCGCCGCAGCACAATATCAGCAGCTTTCGGATGCAGGACTGGCGGCCGCATTTCCAGAACCTGACCAATGGCGCGATCCTGTGCGATCTGACATCGCGCGCCGTGCATTTCTGGTCCGAAGATGAAAGCGTGTATCGGCTTTATCCGTCGTCGATTCCGGTCAGCGACGATCTGACCCGCACCGGTCGGACCGAGATCATCCGCAAGGTCGAAGGCCCGTCCTGGGCGCCCACCCCGGAAATGAAGCGGCGCAACCCCGACTGGCCCGACTTTGTGCCTCCGGGGCCGGATAACCCGATGGGGACACATGCGCTGTGGCTGTCATGGCAATATTACCGCATCCACGGCACGCATGATACGCGCAAGATCGGGCGGCGGTCGTCAAATGGCTGCATCGGGTTATATAACGAACATATCGCGGAATTGTTCGGGCTGGCTAAGGTTGGGACGCAGGTTCTGGTGATGTAAAACGCGGGGCGCGTCGCCGGGGCATGGTGATGACCACCAGACAGGCCAAAATCAGCCCCACGCCCAGCCAGCCCATCACCTGCAACCGTTCGCCGACAATCACGATGGCCAGCATCGCCGCAACCACGGGTTCGGTCAGCGTGATCGTGGTGGCCGTGCTGGCGCTGACCCGCGCCAGCCCATATCCAAACGCGACATAGCCCAGAAACATCGGCACCACGGCCATATAGACCCCGACCGACAAGTTCACCGCCGATTGCAGAAACGGCGCGCCCGTCGCGATCAGCACCGGCATCAACAACAGCCCGCCGATCCCGAACACCGCGCCCATGGCCGTGCGCGACCGGATACCGCCCATCATCAGCCCCCGCGCCGCCCATGAATAGGCGGCATAGGTCAGCCCTCCGACCAGCCCCAAAGCCGTGCCGGGCAGCACCTGCCCGCCGGTGCCGTGGCCGTTCATTTCGGCCAGACACAGCAGCACCATCCCCGCCAGCCCGATCACCGCGCCCATCAGCCAGCGCAGCGACAGCCGCGCGCCGTCGATCACATATTCCAGCAGCGCCGACAGCAGCGGCGCGGATCCCAGTGTGATGACCGTGCCAATCGTAACCCCGGCCAGCCGCATCGACCCGTAAAAGGCCAGCGGATAGATCGCGACCGACAGCCCGCCAATCAGCAGCAGCCCCCAATGCGCGCGCAGTTGCGGCCATGCGCGTGCCAGCCCCCGCCCCGCGATCGCCGCCTGCATCAGCCCGCCCACGCCCATGGCCGCCGCGCCTATGGCCGCCGCGCTGACCTCGGGCGCCAAGGTCGCCGCCGTCCCGGTCGTTCCCCACACAACGGACGCAAACAGCACCGCCAGAACCCCGTGCAGATGATCGCGCGCCATCATGCCAGCCCCCGGATCAGGGTTTCGGCCATCACGCGCGCATCCGCCACGCAGCGGCTGGATCGTTCCAGACCGGCGCGGGTGATCGCCCCCTCTAACAAAAACGCCAGATGTTGCGCGGTCGCGTCCGCGCGGGTGGGGTTCAGTTCGACCAAAGGGTCACGCAACAGCGATTGCACCTGTTCTTTATGGGCGCGCACGGCGGCGCGGCCCGGATCATCCGCCGCCAGCTCTGCCGCCGCGTTCAGCAAACCACAGCCGCGAAAGCCGCGTTCATAGGCATCGTCGGCGTGGTCCTGATACGCGTCAAACACCGCCAGCACCCGATCCTGAGGCGTCACCGCATCCGCCAGCCGCGCCTGATACAGCGCCAGCCATTCGTCATGACGCGCGGTCAGATAGGCGGCGACCAGTTCGGCCTTGGACCCGAAATTATTATACAGGCTCTGCCGCGCGACGCCGGCGCGTTGAATCACCGCGTCAATCCCGGTCGCGGCGATGCCGTCATTGTAAAACAAAACCGCCGCCGCGTGCAGCAGCCGGTCGCGCGCGGATGGTTGTGCCATGACCTGCCCCAAATTAGATAGACTGGTCTATCTAACGACACCCCGACCCCGTCAAGCCACAAAAAAACCGCCGACCCACAGGATCGGCGGTTCATGCAAAGCGCGGCGCGGTTAACGCAGCCAGCCCGCGGCGTTGTCGGCGATGACGTTAATCATCACCTCGATATGGGCGGGGTCGTCGTTCAGGCACGGAATATAGGTGAAATCCTGCCCGCCCGCATGTTCAAACGATTCGCGAATCTCGCCGTTGATTTCCTCCAGCGTTTCGATGCAATCGGCGGCAAAGGCGGGCGAGATCACCGCAATATCGGTCACGCCCTGCCGCGCCAGTTCCGCGACATGTTCGACGGTATAGGGGCGCAGCCATTCCTCGGTCCCGAAAACGGACTGGAACGTGGTGTCGATCACGCCTTCGGGCCAGCCCAAGGCCTGTTCCAGCAAACGCGACGTTTTCTGGCATTGGCAATGATACGGATCGCCTTGCATCAGATACCGCTTCGGCATCCCGTGATAACTGGCCACCAGTTTCGGCGGGATGCGGTCGCCCAAAACCCGCCGCACGCTGTCGGCCAAGGCGGCGATGTAATCGGGCCGGTCGAAATAGGGATCAACCGTGCGCACCGTGGGTTGCCAGGTTTGCGTCATCAGCGCGCGGAAAAACTGATCGTTCGCCGTGGCCGACGTCGCCCCCGCATATTGCGGATAGAGCGGCAGAAACAGGATGCGGCGACAGCCCGCCTGAACCATCCGGTCCACGACATCCTGCGTCGATGGGTTGCCGTAACGCATACAAAATTCGACCATCACCTGATCGCCCCATTCCTGTTCGGCGCGGGCGCGCAGGGCATTGGTCTGCGCCTTGGTGATGGTCATCAGCGGGCTTTCATCCGCCTCTTCGTTCCAGATCAGCTTGTAATTCGCGCCCGACGTAAAGGGCCGTTTCGTCAGGATAATCCCCTGCAACAGCGGCTGCCATTTCCACGCGGGATAGTCGATGACCCGTTTATCCGACAGAAATTCGTTCAGATAACGCCGCATCGACCAGTAATCGTAACCATCCGGCGTCCCCAGATTGGCGATCAGAATCCCGGTCTTGGCGGGCGGAATCCGAGGGTGGTCGGCGGGCAAAAAGCTGGCATTCATTCGGCTGTCCTTAGCATATTCAGCGCGTCGGCCAGCCGTGTTTGGGCTGAACCGGGGCGGAGCGGTTTGGGTTGGCTGTCAGCGGGCGCCCATCCGGTCAGAAACACCAGATCAAAGGTCGCCATGACGCGCGACGGATCGTCAGGGTCGGGGTGATGCGCGGCCATGATGGCGGCGGCGGTTGCGAAAACGGCGCGCACGGTCGGGCGGCGCAGGCGGGCGGCCATGGCATTGGTTTCGCCCATGGCGCGCAGATCGTGGCACAGATGGATCAGGTCGCGGTAACTGGCGCGCTGCGTGACGACATCGGCGACGGGCAGGTTCAGCCCTCCGCGCGACAACAGCCCGCCCAGATCGCGGATTTCACCCATCGGCAGCACGCGCGGCGACAGCCCGCCCGTGACCTGCGATTCGGCCTGCGCCAAGGCCGCGCGCGGTTCGTTCAGCGTCTGGTTGCCGAAACACACGCCGATAAACAGCCCATCGGGCCGCAGCGCGCGGGCGCATTGCGCGATTTGCCCCACCGGATCATCGGCCCAATGCAGCGCCATGGCGTGAATGACCAGATCATGCGCCCCCGGCGTCAGGTCCAGCACCGGATCATCGGCCACCACCCGCGCATCGGGGAAACGCGGCGCCCAAATTTCGGGAAATCCGGTGACAATGGCGGGGTCTGTAAACCGTCTGTTAACCTCGGCCAGTCTATCCTGCACCTCATCGGCGGCGATCTGGTGGAACAGATCGGCCATGCCGGAACGTCGCGCACGGTCGCGGCCGCGTTGCAGCGCGGCCCGGTCGGTCAGAATGGGGGCAACAGGGGTCATCATGGGCCTGCAACATAGTGGCATTACCCGCGCGATGAAAGCCGCGCTGCATGTGCTTTATCCGCCGCAATGTCTGGGATGCAGCGATCCGGTCGCGTCGGACGCGGCGGATGTGCATTTATGCGCAACCTGTTGGGGCGAGGCGCGGTTTATCACCGGGGCGGCCTGCCGCTGCTGCGCGGCACCCTTGCCGGGGGACGGCATGGGCGCGGATGATTCGCTGATCTGCGACGGCTGTTTAACCACGCCGCCGCCATGGCAGCACGGGCGCGCGGCGTTTGTGTATTCCGGGACCGGGCGGCGGTTGGTCTTGGCGCTGAAACATGGCGACCGGCCCGATCTGGTGCCGCCGCTGGCCCGCTGGCTGGCGCAGGCGGTTGCGCCTCTGATCCTGCCCGACACCATCGTTGCGCCCGTGCCGCTGCATCTGCGCCGGTTGTTGAAGCGCAAATACAATCAGGCGGCGCTGCTGTCGGCGCGGGTGGCGCAGTCCTATGGTGTGACGCATCAGGCCGATCTGCTGATTCGCCGCCGCCACACCCCCGCGCAGGATCATCGCAGCGTGAGAGACCGATTCGCCAATCAGGACGGCGCGCTGATGGTGAACACACGCCGTCTGGACCAGCTGCGCGACCGGCCCGTGTTGCTGATTGATGATGTGATGGCGTCGGGCGCGACCCTGACGGCGGCGGCGCGGGCGCTGAATATCGCGGGTGCGGGGCCGGTTTCGGTCGCGGTGCTGGCGCGGGCGGTGAAGGATGATTAGAATAGGGTTAACGAAAGGGTCATCCATGCCGCACATCGACATCTACACCACCCCCACCTGCCCGTTTTGTCACCGGGCCAAGGCTCTGCTGCGCGAAAAGGGGGCCGAGTTCAACGAAATCGACGTCAGCCGCGACCCGGCGGTTCGTGACGCGATGACCGAACGCGCCAATGGCCGCCGCACCGTGCCGCAAATCTTTATCAACGACACCCATATTGGCGGCAGCGACGACCTGCACGATCTGGACCGCGCGGGCAAATTGGACCCGATGCTGGCATGACGGGCGCGCTGTCGGTCGCGCTGATCCAGTTGACGGTTGGCGATGATCCGATGGCCAATCTGCGCGACACCGTGCCGCTGATCCGTCAGGCGGCGGCGCAGGGCGCGCAGTTCATCCTGACGCCCGAGGCGACGAATATCCTGTCGCCCGACCGCGACTGGCAGGCGCGCGTTCTGCACCCCGAATCATCGGACCCCACCCTGTCGGCGCTGCGGGCCGAGGCGCAGGCCGCGCGCATCTGGCTGTTGATCGGGTCGCTGGCGCTGAAAACCGATGATCCCGACGGGCGTTTTGCCAATCGCAGCTTTTTGATTGATCCGAACGGGCAAATCGCCGCGCGTTACGACAAACTGCACATGTTCGACGTGCAGATCAGCGACACGGAACAGTTCCGAGAAAGCGCGGCCTATCGCCCCGGAGATCGGGCTGTGGTCGCGAATATGGACGGCGTGGGCGTGGGCATGACGGTGTGTTACGACCTGCGTTTCCCGCATCTCTATCGCCATCTGGCGCAGGCCGGGGCGCAGATTTTGACGGTGCCATCGGCCTTTAACCCCACCACCGGCGCGGCGCATTGGGAAACGCTGTTGCGGGCGCGGGCGATTGAAACGGGGTGCTTCGTGCTGGCTCCGGCGCAGGCGGGAACGCATCCTGCGCCTCATGCCCGCGGCCGTGCGCCGCGCCACAGTTACGGTCACAGCCTGGTCGTTGATCCATGGGGCCGGGTTCTGTCGGACGCAGGGGAAAGTGAAAAAGTCACAATCGTTTCGCTTGACTTACAGGACGTTAAACGAACAAGGTTGCGTATCCCGTCGCTAAATCATGACCGGGATTTCTTGCCCGCTGACAACCCGGTCCGATCCGATGACACCGCCCGACACCAGCCCTGACAAAGACCAATCCGCCGACCGTCTGGCCGCCAGCCTGTTCGCCGAGGTGCTGATTGCCGACCAATTGTCGCGCAACCTGATTGGTAAGGTGCTGCCGCAGGGGATGCAGATTTCGCATTTCTCGGTGCTGAATCTGCTGGCCCACATTAACGAAGAACGCACCCCAGCCCAATTGGCCGATGCGTTTCACGTCACGCGCGGGGCGATGACGAACACGCTGTCGCGTCTGGAATGGGCGGGGCATATCCATATCCGGCCTGATTGGGACGATGCGCGGCGGAAATTTGTGTCGCTCAGCCCATCGGGGCGGGCGGCGCGGGATGCGGCGATTGCGGCGTTCATGCCGCTGATCGCCAGCGTGGTGCGCGACATCGGCGCCGACCGCGTGCGCAGCGCCCTGCCCGTCTTGCGCGAATTGCGGCAGAGGTTGGAATCGGGCGGCGTCATCGCGCCCGAATAATCACGCCCGCACAATCACCCCCGCGCCGTCAGGATGTAATTCACCGACAGGTCGCGATCCGACAGCGACCAGCCAAAGGTCAGCGGGTTGAACACCATCCCGCGCCGATCCGCCACCGTCAGCCCCGCCGACTGCGCCATGCCCGCCAATTCGTCCGGCGTGATAAAGCGCGACCAGTCATGCGTGCCAACCGGCAACCACCGCATCACCCATTCCGCCCCGATAATCGCCGCGCCAAAACTGCGCGCGGTGCGGTTGATCGTGGACAACATCACCAGCCCGCCGGGGCGCACCAGCCGCCCACAGGTCGCGATAAACGCCGCCGGGTCCGCGACATGTTCCACGATTTCCAAGGCCAGAACGACGTCGAACACCTCACCGCTGTCCACCAGCGATTCGGCGGTCGTGGCGCGGTAATCAATCGCCAGCCCCTGTTGCTGGGCGTGAACGCGCGCCACGGCGATGTTTTCGTCCCCCGCATCCGCGCCCACCACATCGGCGCCCAGCCGCGCCATGGGTTCCGCGACCAAGCCGCCGCCGCATCCAATATCCAACAGCCGCAGCCCGTCAAACCCAGCCTCGCGCCCGAATTCGGCCCGAATCTGCGCGGTGATGTAGTCCAAACGCAGCGGGTTCATCAGATGCAAGGGGCGGAATTTCCCGTTCGGATCCCACCATTCGGCCGCCATAGCCTGAAACTTTGCGATTTCGGCGGGGTCGATGCTGGACATGCTGGCTCCTTCTGGCGGGCGGGGATGTGCTGCCTTATAGTGGCAAAATGGACCGAATGGCAGGACAAAACGCCGCGCCCGACAGCCGCCTTTATCCGGTGGCCGAACCCTTTGCGCGCCAGATCATCCCCGTGGATAACGGGCATCAGATTTATGTCGAAGAATGCGGCACCCCCGGCGCGCAGCCGGTGATCGTGCTGCATGGAGGGCCGGGGGGCGGATGCAGCCCGTTCATGCGGCGGTTTTTCGACCCATTGCGGTATCACGTCATCCTGTTCGATCAGCGCGGCTGCGGGCGGTCGCTGCCTACGGCATCCGTCACGGCGAACACGACGCAGCACCTGATTGCCGATATTGAAACGATCCGCACCCGGCTGGGGATTGATCGCTGGCTGTTGTTCGGGGGCAGTTGGGGGGCCACGCTGTCGCTGGCCTATGCGCAGGCCCATCCGGGCGCGGTCGCCGGGCTGATCCTGCGCGGGGTTTTTCTGGGGATGCAATCGGAACTGGACTGGTTCTATGGCGGCGGGGCGGCGCGGTTTTTCCCCGACCTGTGGGACCGTTTTACCGCGCCCATCCCGGCGACCGAACAGGGCGACATGATCGCCGCCTATCACGCGCGCCTGTTTGACGACGACACCGGGCGTCAGCTGCGATTCGCGCAGCCTTGGCTGATGTGGGAAAACGCGCTTGCGGGGTTAACCTCGCCCGCGACCAGCTTTGCGCCACCGGATTATGCGCGGGCCTTTGCGCGGCTGGAAAACCACTATTTCCACAATCGCTGTTTTCTGGATCCGGGGCAGTTGCTGCGCGACCGTCACCGGATTGAACATCTGCCCGCCGTGATCGTGCAGGGGCGTTACGATATGGTATGCCCGCCCGACAGCGCGTGGCGGTTGGCGCAGGGCTGGGATCGCGCCGAATTGCGCATCGTTCCGGCATCGGGCCACGCTTTGTCCGAACCCGCAATTGCGGCGGAATTGGTGCGTGTCATGGATAACTGGCGTTAACCGCTGGTCAGGTGGCGCAGGCCGTGGGTCACATCCGCCCGCACCGCCAGACGCAGCGCCGGTTCATCGCCCGCCCGCAGCGCGGCCAGAATCATACGGTGATGGCGGGGCGGTTCGTTGCGTTTGACGCGCCCATACAGCGCCCGCATCGTCGGCCCCAATTGCAGCCAGATCGTTTCCAGCATCGCCAGCATCGCCGGAGCCTGCGCGCGCAGATACAACATGCGGTGAAATTCCAGATTGCACCGGATATAGCCCACAGCGTCATGCCGTTCGACCGCATCCGCGATGCGCCCGTTCATGCTGGCCAACCGGTCAATCAGCGCGAAATGCGCCCGGGGCAACGCGCGCGCCGCCAGTTCCGGTTCAATCAAGGCGCGGAGGGCGGCCAATTCCTCGATCCGGTCATCGGACAAAGCGGGCGTGGCCACGCGCCCCGATGCCGACAGCGACAGCGCGCCTTCGGCAACCAGACGGCGCACGGCCTCGCGCGCGGGGGTCATCGACATATGATATTCCTGCGCCAGCCCGCGCAGGGTCAGCGGTTTGCCGGGGGGCAGTTCGCCCACCATAATGCGCGCGCGAAGGCCGCGATACAGGCGCTCATGCGCGGCGGGGTCGGTGGTGCGAACAGCAGTCATCCCGCCATGTGATCACAAAATCGCACGCCGTCAATTATCAAATCGCCACGCCATCACATCGCCGCCATGCGCCCGCAGCCAGCCGCGATGCGCCCCATATCCCGGCATCAGCGATTCGACCTGCGCCCAGAACCGGGGCGAATGGTCCATATGGATCAGATGCGCGACTTCGTGCGCGGCGACGTAGTGCAGCACCTCGGGCGGCACCATGGCCAGCCGCCAGGAAAACATCAGCCGCCCGTCATGGCTGCAACTGCCCCAACGTGACCGCGTATCCCGCAGCGCAATCATGCGATAGGGACGCCCGACCGCCGCCGCCAGCCGGTCACATTCGGCGCGCAGATGCAGCAGCGCCCGATGTTTCAGCCATGCCGCGATCAGCGCGCCCGCCCGCCCTCGTTCGGGGATCAGCAGCGTATCGCCTTGGATTTGCACCGATTTCACCGGCGCGAGGGTGATCCGCGCGCCCTTCCCCGCCACCGGAATGACTGCCCCCGGCGCGGCCACCGGCGGGACCGGCACCCGCGACAGCGCCGCCCGCAGCCAGCCCGCGCGCGATTCGGCAAAGGCCAGCCCCTGCGACAGAGGCGCGCCCACAGGCAGCGTCAGCACCGGCCCCGCCCCGTCACGCGGCACGCGCAGGGTCATGCGCCGCGCCCGCGCCGACCGCCGCAGGCGCAGCGTCAGCCCGTCCTGAAGGGTAATTGTGTCATCCATCCCTTGCCTTGTCCGCCAATCCCTGCAAAAGAAAACCTTTGACACCCCCGCGCCGCCGTGGCAGGGGCCGCCCGATTTCCCTAATCGCGGCTGAAGGAGATGACCATGCCCAAAGAGGAATGGGGCACGAAACGCCTGTGCCCGCATTGCGCGACCCGTTTTTATGATTTGCAGAACGACCCGATGACCTGCCCCGCCTGTGGCGCGCAGTTCACCGTGGAAAGCCTGACCGAAGGCCGCGGCAAGGCCATGGTCACCGGCAAAACCGCCGCCCGTGATGACGATGATCTGGTCGAGGATGATGACGATCTGGGCGATGATTCCGGTGATCTGGATGATGATCTGCTGGAC
>NZ_JAUNTW010000008.1 GCF_030538495.1 Paracoccus sp. (in: a-proteobacteria) | reverse complement strand
CTGATAAACAACGCGTTTTCCCCACACGCCAAAACAGGCCCAAACGTCACAAAACAAAACTAACACCCCAAAACAACAGAATCATGACGGTTGCCCGCCCTGCCCTGCGGAATCACCCCACGGCAATCGCGCGCTCGGCCGTGGCGATGACGCCCGTTTCATCGGTCCATTCCAGCCGCAATGTGCCGCTGACCCGCGCGGGAAAGCCAAATTCGATATACGGGTTTTCGGACACCGCCGTTTCGGGGTGCCATTCCAGCACCAGATCATCATTCAGCGTCACCCGCAGCCGGGTTAACGTGTCGCGGGGAATGGGCGTGCCGTCGGCCTGTGCGCGCAGGCCGGTTTCCATCACATGCGGGATTTGGGCGCGCACACGCACGGTTTCGCCCGGTGCGGGGGTTTCGGTGCTGATCCAGATGCGGGGGGTGGTCATGGTTATGGCTCCCTTAGATCGCGCAGCCGCCGGATGCCACGGTGGTGTCGGCGCGCGCCTCGATCACGCGGCCATCGGACAGGCGGGCCAGCGCACGCAAGCGCATGGTTTCAATCAGCCGCAGCCGGATGGCCAGATCGGGCGCACCCGCCGCAGGCCCAAACCGGAACGACGCGGCCAGCGGCATCGGGTTGCGCTCGGCCAGAATAATCAGGTCCTGACAGGAGATGTCGCCCAGATCCTCGGTCACGTGCACGCGGACGGGGACGGATGACGGGCTGTCGGCCAGCATCGGCACATCCAGCAGCAGACCGGCCAGAACCGGCGTGGCGCCGTTCAGAAACTCGTCCGCGATGCGGTCGGATTCCGTGCTGTCGGGCTGCGGCATCGCGTGCGAAATAATCTGCGCCCCTGCCGCCCCGGTCAGCATCACCGCGCCCAATCCCGCGCCCAGTGCCAGAACCTGCCGCCGGTTGTGGATCATCGGTAATGCCATATCGCGCCCTTTCGTTATCACCATGGGACAGATCGGGATTGCCGCGCCGAATGTCAATGCACGGGGCGCGGCACGGGGTCAGCGCGTGGGCCGCAACACCGCCAGCCCCGCCATGATCCCGGCCAGAATCCCGGCAAAGGCGATCATGCTGGCCAGCGACAGCGTGGACAGCCCCGACAGCCCTTGCCCGATCGAACAGCCGACCGCCAGCACGCCGCCAAACCCCATCAGCAGCCCGCCCATAATCGCGCGCAGGGTTTGGGTGGTGTTGGTAAATGTCTCGACCCGGACATCGCGCATCAGCAGGGCCGTGGCAAAGGCCCCGACCGCCGCGCCGCCAATCATTGCGGGGCCAAAGCTGACCGCCCGCCCGGTGGACAGCATCAGCCACAGCATCCCTTCGCCCAAAGGTCCGGTGAAATTGACCGAAGCCAGTATCTGCGGATCAAACGGATCTTGCGTCGCAAAGCTGGCCCACCATCCGGCGGCGACCACGCCCCCCACGATCACCGCCGCGCCGGCCTGCATCGGATCACGCCGCAAGGGCGCGGCAAAGGCCAACAGCGCCAGCACCGGCAGCCCGACCGCCACAACCGGCGGCAGCATCTGCATCAGCGACAGCGCATCGGGCGCGGTCACGCCCCAGCCCTGCACCCACAGGCGCAGCGGTGCCAATATCCCGGTCAGGCTGGCCTGCGCCGCCAGTGCCAGCGATGCCAGCACCACCCACGACCGCAGATTGCCCCCGGCGGCCAGCACCACCGACCGCGCCCCGCAAGCATTGGCCATCACCGATCCCAGACCAAACAGCGCGCCGCCCGCCACCAGCCCGACCCACGAAAACCGTGGCCGCAGCGGCAGCGACTGCCCCAGATCGGTCAGACCCGCGTATTGCAGCCCCTGCGCGCCCAAAATCGCGACCGCCAAGGCCAGTGCGAATGCGCGCAAGGGGGACAGATCCCCGCCCCCCATCACGCCTTTCATCCCGCGCAGCAGGCAGAACCGCCCTGCCCGTGCCGCCGCGCCAAAGATCACCCCAAGGATCAGCCCCGCCAGAACCGGCGTCACGCGGTCCCCCAGATGTCTTTGGTGATCGCGGCATACCAACCGGCGCCATAGACGGCCTCGGCCCGGCGGAACGCAGCGTCGGCGTCGATGGGGCTGACCCCGCCCGAGCCTTCGATTTCCACAATCGCATCGCCATCGGCGGCATAGACCCCCGCGACCGAGATCCCGTAATCCGGCCCGATCAGGCTGTAGCAGGTATTGGCAAAACTGGCGGGCGGCACGTCGCGTCCGGCCAGTTCGGCGGTGATGGCGGCGGCCACGACCTTGCCTTGCGCGTTCGCACAGAACCCCGATTTCGGCATCGGCGCGGCAATCGTTGCATCGCCGACGACATGGATGTGATCGACCTGCGCCGATGCAAAGGTCGCGCCATGGACCGGCACCCAGCCGCTGTCATTGGTGACGCCCGCGCGGTCGGCAATCCAGCCCGCCTTTTGCGGCGGCACCACGTTCAGCACATCGGCGCGGTGAACCGTGCCGAAGGCGGTTTCCACCTCACCGGCGGCGGCGTCCACGCGCACCACCTGCCCGTCATTTGACAGCGACACCCATTCGATCATATCGCCATAAAGTTCGGCCCAACCCTGTTGGAACAGACCCTGTTTGGAAAACGCGTCCTTGCTGTCCAGCAGCAGGATTTTCGATTTCGGTTTGTTGGTTTTCAGGTAATGCGCCACCATGGACGCGCGTTCATACGGTCCCGGCGGGCAACGGAACGCGCCATCGGTGATCGACATCATAAAGGTGCCGCCGTCGGGCATCGCCTCTAACTGCGATTTCAGCAATTGGGTTTGCGGACCGGCCTTCCATGCATGGGGGGCCAGTTCGGCGGCGGCTTCGTCATAACCGGCCAGGGCGTTCCAGCGAATATCAATCCCCGGCGACAGAACCAGACGGTCGTAATCCAGCGTGCGGCCATCGGCCAGCGTGACCCGGCGCGCGGCGCTGTCCACGTCATTGGCGGTTGTGTGGATCACATCCACCCCCGCCGCGCGCAGATCGTCAAAGCCGTGGCCGATGCTGTCCCATTCCCGCAGCCCGCCCAGATACAGGTTCGAAAACGGGCAGGTGACAAAACGCTGCGCCGGTTCAATCAGCGTCACCCGCAGATCGGGGTTCAGACGCCGCAGATAGCGCGCCGCCGTCGCCCCGCCAAAGCCGCCGCCGACCACGACGACATGCGCCGCCCCCGCCTGTGCGCGGACAATCGCGGGCATTGCCAAGCCAAGGGCGATGCCGCCCAGAATACTACGCCGCGTGACTGTCATTTCTGCACCTGTGAAAACCATTGCGCCAAGGCGTCGATCTGTTCCGGGCTATAGCCGCGCATATGGCGGCCCATCACGGTTGACGCGACGGACCCGTCACGAAACCCCATCAGACGGGTGCGCATTTCGTCCGCATCCATGCCCGCAATCGACGGGATCGCGCCGGGCGACCGGCCATCCGGCCCGTGACAACTGGCGCATGGTCCCGCCAGAACCTGCGCGGTCGCCGCGTCAATATCCTGCGCCGCCAAGGGGCTGGTCAGTGCCGCGCCCCCGACCGCCATTGCAAACATCACCCGATTCATGCGTTTTCCCTGTTCTTTGCGTTTCCCGCAGCATTACCCCATCCCGCCCAATTGCGACACCCCCGGTCGAGATTCCACGCAGCATAAACCGGGCGAAATTCGCTGCCTTGGGGGAATATTATTCTCTCCCCGTCACATCCGCCCAACTCAGCGCAAACCGCGCCAGATATTTGCGCAGCCGGTCCGCGTCATTGCGCGACGTCCGCGCGGCGCGGGAGACGGCAAACAAATGGCGTCCGGCCTCGCTGATGGTGGATGACCGCTGACAGGCGCGGATGACGGCGGCCAGCTGCACCGCGTCGAACGGGTCCAGCTGATCGGCCCCCGCGCCCAAGACCTGCACCAACAGCCGCTGATCGTCATTGCCATCCGCGCCGCGCCACATCGCGCGCAGAGTCGCGATTTCATCGGCGACCATGGCGCGCGTGATCCGCCCCCGAGGCGCAAGCGTGCACAGCCTGCGGACCGAGGCCCCGAAGTCGCGAAAATTCCCCGGCCACAGCGTGCCGGGATCGCGGGCGAAATCCAGATAAGCGGCCAAGGCGTCGGCGTTAAACCCGACCTTGACCCCCAATTCGCGTTCCGACCGGGCCAGTTCGTGAAACAGGTTGGGCTCCATATCCGCCACCCGTTCCCGCAGCGGAGGCAGGCAAAACCGCCACATATTCAGCCGCGCCAGCAGATCGGGCCGAAACCGCCCCGCCGCTGTCAGCGCCACCGGATCGCGGCTGGTCCCGGCGATGACGTGAAACCGGCTGGTGACTTCGTGATCGGCACCCAGCGGGTAATAACGCCCGGTTTCAATCGCGTGCAGCAGCGCCGCCTGTTCGTCCCAGCCCAGTTCGTCCAGCTGATCCAGAAACAGCGTGCCGCCATGGGCTTCGTGCAGCAACCCGCTGCGTTCGCCGCCCGCCTGCCCGGTATAGCTGCGCCGCTGCCCAAACAGCGCCGCCAGCCCGTTCGGCCCGCGCAGCGTGGCGCAATTGACCTGAACCAGACGCCCCTTGATCCGGCGGCGCTGCAATTTCAGATCATGAATCCGCTGCGCCAGTTCGGTCTTGCCGGTGCCGGTTTCGCCCAGCAGCAGGATCGGCGCATCCGACGCGCCCGCCACCAATTCAATTCGATCAATCAACGCGTTATAGGCGGGGCTGCGCGTCTCGATTCCGCCTTTTAGCTGGTCGCTGTAATCCCGCGCCAGCAGATCGAACCGCCGTTGCAGGTGGTTATAGCGGCTGAGGTCCAGATCAATCACATCCATCCGCGCCGGCCCACCCTGCGCCGCTGGCGGGCGGCTCTGGATCAGACGCGCCGGGATATGACGGCTTTCGGCCAGCAGAAACCAGCAAATCTGGCCCACATGCGTGCCGGTGGTCAAATGGATGTGATAGCGTTCGCGGTCTTCGTCAAAGCCATAATTCTGCGCAAAATCAAACAACTTTCCGTAGATTTCTTGAAAATCCCACGGGTTTTGCTGGGGGATGGCGTGCAGGATCACCTCGGTCTCGGGGGACGTGTCGTGGATTTCGCGCTGCACCAGTTGCGCCAGCCATGCAAATTCCGGGTCATAGATCAATTCCAGCCGGTGCAGCGGAAAATCAGGATGCTGCGCCAAACTGACCGTAGGCCGCCAGCGACGTTTTTTCCCCATATCCAGCATGGTGCCAAGCAGGCCGATGACGACGTTTTTCATCCGCACGATCCAAAACGATAAGCTACGATACAAATGGATCGTATCGCAAGGGGTGAATTTTGGCAAATTGGCATATTTGCACCCAAAATCAATACCCTAAACCAAAATTCGATTTTCCTTTCGACCCCCGCGCAACGCAGGCACATCCATCCCATCAACGCGAAGAAAGGAAAAAGGATGGACACCACCACGCCCATCACGGGCCAGCATCTGAAAGAATGGGGACACAATCCCGGCCCGCTGTTTCCGGCGCTGCTGTCGCGCGCCAATGATCTGCGTGCCGCCGGGGCCGATGACGCGCATATCCGCGCGGAACTGGACGCGATGACCCCGCCCCCTCCGGCTTATCTGCCGCTTCGCGCGCCCGGCTCGGTCGCGTTTCACGAAAACATCGCCGCCACCAATGACGACGAGGCCGCAAATCTGCGCGCCGTCCGCGCCAGCATGGTCGAACTGATGCGCACCCCTACCGTCGTGGCGGGGGCGATTATGCCGGATGCCTGCCCCTCGGGGCCGGTGGGGACGATTCCCGTGGGCGGTGTGGTTGCCACGCGAAACGCGATTCATCCGGGGATGCATTCGGCTGACATCTGCTGTTCGCTGATGATGTCCGATCTGGGCGACGCGGACCCCGGCGCGGTGCTGGACGGCGCGCAGTCGGTCACGCATTTCGGTCAGGGCGGGCGGCCTCGGGACGGGCGGTTTGTCACCGACGCGGCGCTGCTGGATGCGTTCAGCGCGAACCCGTTCCTGAACGATCAAAAGCTGCTGCATCTGGCCAAGACGCATATGGGCACGCAGGGCGACGGCAACCATTTTCTGTTTGTGGGCCGGTCGCGCAAAACCGGGCGCACGATGCTGGTCACGCATCACGGATCGCGCGGCCCCGGCGCGCTGCTGTTCAAAGCCGGGATGGCGGCCGCCGAGACCTTCCGCCGCCAGCTATCGCCCGACACGCTGAAACAAAACGCGTGGCTTCCCGGCGACAGCGCCGAGGGTCGCGATTACTGGGCCGCGCTGCACCTGATGCGGGCCTGGACCCATGCCAACCATCAGGCGATTCACCTTGCCACGGCGCAGGCGGCGGGGGCTGCAATCGCGGATCAGATATGGAACGAACATAACTTTGTGTTTGAACGCAATGGTTTGTTTTTGCACGGCAAAGGCGCGACACCGGCATGGGCCGATTATGCGCATGACGCCACCGGGCTGACGCTGATCCCGCTGAATATGGCGGAACCGGTGCTGGTCACGCGGGGGCGCGATGCGGCGCATGGTCTGGGCTTCAGCCCGCATGGCGCGGGGCGCAACTTTTCGCGCACCGAACACAAACGCCGCAATGACGCGCTGACGCCTCAGGCGATGATGCAGGCGGAAACCGCAGGGCTGGATGTGCGGTTCTTTGCCGGGACGGTGGACGCGTCCGAACTGCCCTCGGCCTATAAAAGCGCCGAAACGGTGGTCGGGCAAATCCGCGGCTATGATCTGGCCGAGATCGAGGACTATATCGACCCCCATGGCTGCATCATGGCCGGCGATCTGCCGCCATTCTGGCTGAACCGCAAAAAGCGTCGTTAAGGTGAACGGCCCTGCCTTTTGGGTGGGGCCGCGTCTTGCCCCCCGCCGTCACATGGGTTACATATGCGCCAGCGTAGCCCCTATAGCACAGCGGTAGTGCAGCGGTTTTGTAAACCGAAGGTCGGGAGTTCAAATCTCTCTGGGGGCACGCTTTTTCCGATCACACGCGCCGCGCAATGTTCGACCTTGCCAGCAAAACCACCGCTGAAATGGCGACTAGAACCACCAGCAGCGCGGCGGGGGCAGCATTGCCCAAATCCTCAAGACTGGCGCGTTCATGTACCCGCGTCGCCAGCGTTTCATAGTTAAAGGGCCGCAGCAACAGCGTCGCGGGCAATTCCTTAACGCAGTCCACAAACACCAACAGCAGCGCCGACCCCACGGACCCGCGCATCAGCGGCAAAAACACATCGCGCAGCACCCCGGCATGGTCGCGCCCCAGCGACCGTGCCGCCATGGGCAGCGACGGCGCCACCCGCGTAAAGGCCGCGTCAACGGCCCCCTGCCCGATCGCGAAAAACCGCACAGTATAGGCAAAGATGATCGCCGCGCCCGTCCCGGTCAGCATCAATCCCGGATCAACCCCGGTCAGCGCCAGCCACGCATCCGCCACGCGGTGATCCAATGCGGCCAGCGGGATCAGAATCCCCACGGCCAGCACCGCCCCAGGTGCTGCGTAACCGATTGTTGTCACGGGCAATAACAGCCTCGGCGTGGCACGTCCCGACAGGCGCACGCCATACACCATCAGCATCGCCAGCCCGACCGTAATCGCCGCCGCCGCCGCGCCCAGACTGACCGTATGCCACGCCGCGCGCGCCAGCCCCGGCGAAATCCACCCCTGCGGATAGGCCAATGCGAATTTCGAAATCACCCCCACCGGCAGCACAAACCCCAAGGCAAAGGGAAACGCACAGGCCGCCGTCGCCGCCCATGCCAGCGGCCCCCGCAGCGTCTGACGCACCACCGGGCGGGGCTGCCGCGCGCTTTGATGATAGCGGGCATTGCGGCGGGCGAATCGTTCCAGCAGCGCCAGAACGGCGACCACGACCAGAATAATGCAGGCCAGTTGCGCTGCGCCGCCCGCATTGCGCCGCTCCAGCCATGTCGTGAAGATCCCGGTGTTCAGCGTATGCACGCCGAAATAGCTGACGACGCCGTAATCCGCGACCGCCTCCATCATCGCGATGGCCGCGCCCGCCACAATCGCAGGACGCGCCAGCGGCAGCCCCACCCGGCGGAACAACCCCCACGGACCGGTCCCCAAGGCGCGTGCCACCTCATACGCGCTGCCCGATTGTTCGTGCAGCGCCGCCCGCGTCAGCAGGTAAACATAGGGATACAGCGCCGCGCCCAGAACGATGATCGCGGCCTCGATCGAGCGGATGCGCGGGAACCAATAATCGCGCGCGGTTTCCCACCCGAAAAACGCCCGCAGCGCGGTTTGCACCGGCCCGGAATAATCCAGAAAATCAGCCAGAGCATAAGCCCCGATATAGGCCGGAACCGCCAGCGGCAGCAGCAACAGCCATTCCAACCACCGTCGCCCCGGAAAGTCATACATGCTGACCAACCACGCCGACCCCGTCCCCATCATCGCCGCCAGCAGCCCCGTGCCAACGGCCAGAATCGCCGTGTTCATCAGATAATTCGGCAAAACCGTTGACAGCAGATGCGGCCAGATATTGTCGGTGGGGTTGAACGCCATCCACCCGACCGCCAGCACTGGCATCAGCACCAGCCCCGCGATCAGAACCGACAGAACCGACCACTGCCAGCCGCCGCCTTGCCGGGCGGCGTGATCGTGACCACGGGATTTCATGACTGTTTTACTCATGCTTTAACCCGTTATCCGAATCCTGTTTGACTGTCCACGGCCACAAATCTATCTGCGTTCCTAGCACAGGCAGATGAACAGAGGCTTAACATGCAGATTGTTTTTCATATCGGCGCCCATGGCACCGACGGCGACCGGATGTTGAAAACGCTGCTGAAAAACCGCGACCGTCTGGTTCAGCGTCAGGTTGAGATCATCCCCCCCCAACGTCACCGCACGGTGATTGATGACACTCTGCGCGCGCTTGCCGGCGGCAAAGCCACCCCCGCCATGGAAGAAATGTTGCTGGACACCCTGCTGGAAACGGAAAACCCTGAACGAGTGATCTTGTCCACGCAATCGCTGATGGGCGCGCCGGGCCGGGTCTGCGGGCGCGCCGGGTTCTATCACCAGATCGGCCCGCGTTGCGCGGCGCTGACGGGGCTGCTGCCATCCGCGCAAAGCGAATTTTTCCTGGCCATCCGCAACCCCGCCACTCTGCTGGTCGAGGTGATGCAGCAATTCACCGGCGGCGATTACGGCGAACTGATGCAGGGGCTTTCGCCGATGAATCTGCGGTGGCGTGACGTGATCAGGCGGATGGTCGCCGCAGCGCAGGGGCGGCGCGTGGTGGTGTGGTGCCACGAAGATGTGCCACTGATCTGGCCGGAACTGGTGCGACTGATGGCGAACCTGCCCGGCGATGTGCCGCTGGGCGGAACGCTGGTGTATATGCAGGATTTGCTGACCAATGCCGGACTGGATGCGTTGCAAGACAGCCTGACCGGTCGCGACCAGCTGTCGATTCCGCAGCGGCGGCGTTTGTTCAGCACCTTGCTGGCCGAACATGCCCGCCCCGAAGTGGTGGACCAGATCGTTGACCTGCCTGGCTGGACGCAAGAGCTGGTCGATCAGGTGACGGCGCAATATCAGGCCGATGTGGCCGAAATCGCCGTGCTGCCGGGGGTCGAGTTCGTCATGCCGTAACGGCGCACCCTCTGCACAAAACGCAATTTAGAAAATTAAACTGCGCAAAATCAGTGACCTGTCTTTTTCGGCAGTTTCGGGCTATTTGGGTTAATAATTCGTTAATTTGAGTTCACCCCGTCCAAAAGCTGCGCTAAGAGGCGCGCGTGGCTTGCGCCACGTACCGTCGGCGGAAACGCGCGGGTTGTAAAAGTTCAGTTCGTATTGGTGGTCCCCGCCGCCACCGCAGGCTCATCGTGTCTGAAACCTCCATGCCGCGCATGGATCGATGCAGAGTGAAAGAATGGCTAATTATTATGTGATCCAAACCGGGACGACGGCGCCCGATCTGGCCGGAACCCCGTATGAGGGTTACGAAATCCGCACCGTTTCGCAGATGAACAACGCGTTTTCAGGAACGCGCGTTGCCGCCAATGACAATGTGGTCGTTGACGGGTCGGTCCGTGAAAAACTGTGGCTGAACACCGCAGCGGGCCAAACGAACGGGATGGATCTGAACGTCACGGTTCTGGCCAACACCAACACCTTTGAAATTGAGGTCGGCACCAGCACCGAAACCCGCGTCAGCCTGAATGTTGACGTCGAAGGCAATGCCAGCCGTGTGTCACTGCCGCGCGGATCGCGCCTGTTCGACATGACGGTGAATGTGGCCGATGATGCCGCAATCGGCAACATCAACGGCGGCGGTCAATCGCTGACCGTAACGACCGGCACGAATGCCACTGTCGGCAACATCACCAGCACCAATACGCAAACCGATACGATCACCCTGGGCGACGGGACTAAGGTCGGGAATATCACCAGCGGCGCGGGCGGATTAGAGCTGACGACCGGCGTCAGCACCAATATCGGTGACATCAACGGCACTCTTGGTGCCGACCGGATCGTTATCGGTGACGCTTCGACAACCGGCAAAATTACCAGCCGGACCGGGGATGATTACATCGAAATCGGTTCAAACGCGATCATCCGCGACGACATTTACAGCAGCGTCGGGCATGACACGATCATCATCGGCAACGGCACCAAAGTCGAAGGGAATGTGTATACCGGCGACGGCATTAACATCGTCTTTGACCGCGACAGCCTGACCCTTGGTGATGAGGTGTGGATTACCGGTCACGTCTTTACCGGCGGCCAGGCCGACGGCGAAGGCGACACCCTGATCTTGGGCGATGCGATCCGAATCGACGGCACCTATGCCGCGACCGGCGCACATATTTATATGAACCTTGGCAGCCACAACGTAACGTCAACGGGTTGGGGCGAATACAAGGTTGACCTTGCCGGCGGGTCGCCGAATGACGACCTGCTGAGGTTTCGAATCGGCGCGATCGAAGAAAGTCGGCTGCGCGAAGAGTTGACCAAGCAGGGGTTCAGCCCAAACAGCGACAGCCCCTATGCGGGTGAGATTTGGTACAAATCACCGAACGCGACCTTCACGTGGAAAGGCGTTGAATATCAACGCGTTGATTGGATCGAGTTCCGGATCTGCTTTGCCGCGGATACGATGATCGACACGGTGAACGGACCCGTCGCGGTGCAGGATTTGCGCGTCGGCGATATGGTCATCACCCGCGACAACGGCCCCCAACCGATCCGCTGGATCGACGGCCAGCAGGTGCCGCATATGCAGTTGCGGCAAACGCCGACGCTGCAACCCATCCGCATCGCGCGCGGCGCATTGGGGCCGAACACGCCGTCGCAGGATCTGGTCGTCAGCCCGCAGCACCGGGTTCTGGTGCGGTCGCGCATCGCCCAGAAGATGTTTGGCACGGATGAAGTTCTGGTCGCGGCCAAACAATTGCTGCAAATCGACGGCATCGACATCGCCACCGATCTGGACACGGTCACCTATTATCACTTCCTGTTCGACCAGCACGAGATCGTCATGTCGAACGGTGCGGAAACCGAATCGCTGTTCACCGGCCCCGAGGCGCTGAAAACCGTGAGCGACGCCGCACGCGAGGAAATCTTTGCGCTGTTCCCGCAGCTGCGTGACCACGACTACGAACCGGAAACGGCGCGCCATTTCGCATCGGGTCGCATGGCCCGCAAACTGGCCGTGCGCCACGCCCGGAACGCCAAACCGCTGGTGAATTAACGCGAACGCCTCGCCTGCCGGGGCATTCGCATATGGGAAAAGCCCCGCTATCGCGGGGCTTTTTTAATTCAAAGCGGCGGTTATGCCATGTTATATTCGGACAGCACGGCGCACAAAACGCTGGTCTACGAATATGAACACCCCGCATTTATGCGATCGCATTTAACAGCACGGCTTTAGGGGGTAAATTCAGAGGATCGTTATGCTAAGTCGGATTAAATGTCGCAGCCCCCTGCACCGCACCAAAAACGCCGAACCGCTGGTGTATTAAAGCTCACCCATCGTCATGAATAGCACAGCTTTAAGAGAGGGGCTGTTTATTCAGTGAGACGAACACGCCGCGCCATTTCGTATCCAATCACACGTGGACCGACCACACCGGTCAGTTGGCGAATTAACAAACCCCATATCTATACCATCATCAAAAGCCCGCTGTCGCGTTTTAAGTCAGACGGCAATTATGCAATGCCTTTCGTATTGAATCACATCGCGCACAAAACCGACCATACCCCATGCCTCAAAGATCTAACCGCTGGTGTCTTCATCAGAAAACCCGCAGTTCCCGTATCGCATTTCAAAAGCCTCACTTTAACGGGAATTTTCAAAACCCACATGGCGCATCACTGCGCACGGCATTCAAACGGGCCATACGCCACACCCAAAATATCCAACTATTCGCAATCAATGCGCCACGCCCATTATCGCATTAAAAAAGCCCCGCTTTTGCGGGGCTTTCTCCAATTCAAAGGGGCGATTATGCCGCAGCTTTCGCCTTTTCGACAATTGCGCCAAACGCTTCGGGTTCGTTGATGGCCAGATCGGCCAGAACTTTGCGGTCAACCTCGATCCCGGCTTTCGCCAGCAGGTTGATGAAGCGCGAATAGGTCATTTCGGCGTCCACCAGACGAACCGCGGCGTTGATCCGCTGAATCCACAGGGCGCGGAAATTGCGCTTGCGGGTTTTGCGGTCGCGGGTTGCGTATTGGTTGGCTTTATCAACGGCCTGCGTCGCGGTGCGGAAGTTGCGCGAACGGGCGCCATAATAACCTTTGGCCGCGTCAAGAACTTTCTTGTGGCGGGCGTGGGTGACCTTGCCGGATTTCACTCGTGCCATGTGTCAGTTCCTTCGTATCAGCGGTTATAGGGCATGTATTTTTTAACGATCGTCGCATCAGCATCGCTGAGGATGGTCGTTCCGCGCGCATCGCGGATGAACTTGGTCGTGCGTTTGATCATGCCGTGGCGTTTGCCCGCTTGACCCGCTTTGACCTTGCCCGAAGCCGTGAACGAGAACCGCTTTTTGGCGGCCGATTTGGTCTTCATCTTCGGCATTTTCATCTCCTTCAAGAGTGAACGCGCGACTCGGCAATGCCATATTGGCCGGACGCACGGATAGGAAGCGCGTTCTATAAACGCGCCCCGTCCATTTGACAAGAGCTTATTGCGTGACCCGCGACCACGCCCCGGCCAGATCGGTGATCGGATGCTCCGCCGGACGATCCCAAGCCGATGCCAAAATCAGCACCAATCCCAGAACCAGCGTGATCGCCGCCATACGCGGCGGGCGCGTCTGCATCAGTTGGACCACGGCCAGAACGACCGACAGCAACGACAAGGCCACACCGGCCAGCAACAGCACGTCATACATATGAATAACCCAATATTGCGTATCCATTGGGATTATTCCGGGTCGGTGGCAAAGATCAAGCGCTCATCGCAAGGCGCGATTCGCAGAATATTCGTCGTTCCCGGCACGTTGAACGGCACCCCGGCCATGACCACGACATGGCGCGATTCATCGGCAAAGTCGAACTGACGCGCGGCGCGGGTGGCGTTCACGACGGCCTCTTTGAACCGAGTCAAGCGCGGCGTTGCCACGCAATGCGTCCCCCAGGTCAGGCACAGACGGCGCAACACGCGTTCCATCGGGCTCAGCGCCAGAATCGGCACGCGCGGACGTTCGCGCGCCACCAGATTGACGGTTTTCCCCGACTGCGTGAACGCACAAATCGCCGCAATATCCGTGGTTTCCGCGATTTCGCGCGCCGCCGTCACGATGGCGTCGGGAACGCTGGACAGGGTGGCGCGGCGCGATGCCTCGATAATGCTGCGATAATTGGGATCCGCCTCGACCGACTGGGCGACGTTGTCCATAGTAGACACCGCCTCGACCGGATAAGAGCCAGCCGCGCTTTCGGCGGACAGCATGACAGCATCGGCACCTTCGTAAATCGCGTTCGCCACGTCGCTGACCTCGGCCCGTGTCGGCATCGGGCTTTCGATCATGGATTCCAACATCTGCGTGGCGACAATCACGGGTTTTGCCGCGGCACGGCACCGGCGCACCAGCCGTTTCTGGATCGGAGGCACGGAATGCACGGGCAGTTCCACCCCCAGATCGCCGCGCGCCACCATAATGCCGTCTGACGCCTTCAGAATTTCGTCAAAGGCGCGCACTGCGGCGGGTTTTTCAATCTTCGACAGCACCGCCGCGCGGCCACGGGCCAGTTCTTTGGCCTCATCCACATCTTCGGCCCGCTGGACAAAGGACAGCGCCAGCCAGTCAACGCCCAGTTCGCAGGCAAATTCCAAATCCGCACGGTCCTTGTCCGACAGCGCCGCCAGCGGCAGGACCACATCCGGCACATTCACGCCTTTGCGGTCGGAAATCGTGCCGCCCACCGTCACAACACAATCGGCAAAATCCGGGCCACAGGATTCGACCCGCAAACGGATTTTGCCGTCATTCACCAACAATTCGCTGCCCTCGACCAAAGCGGCAAAAATTTCGGGATGGGGCAATTGCACACGCAGACTGTCACCGGGCGCATCGTCCAGATCAAACCGGAACCGGTCGCCTTCTTCCAGATCATGCGCGCCCGCCAAGAATTGCCCGACGCGCAGTTTCGGCCCCTGCAAATCCGCCAGAACGGCAATCGGGCGACCGGTTTCCGCCTCGATCGCGCGAATCGCGCTGTATCGTTCGCGGTGATCATCATGGCTGCCATGGCTCATATTCAGGCGGAACACGTCGGCGCCCGCATTGAACAAGGCGCGGATCATATCAGGCGAGGACGAGGCCGGCCCCAAGGTTGCCACGATCTTAACTTTGCGATGTCGTCTCATCTGCGCCCCCGGCTGTTGTTATCGCTATCTATGGTCCAATTCCGGCGGTTCGGCAACTGGCGTCAGCATCGCGACTGTTCTACAAATACGCATGACAAATGAAGAAATCATGAACGACCGCGCATTTTGGATCACGGGCGCTGACCGCCCGTCACGCTGGTTGCTGACCTGCGATCATGCGACGAACCGGGTGCCGGATTGGGTGGCGGGCGGTGATCTGGGGATTGCGGGCGCGGATATGGCGCGACACATCGCGTTTGACGTGGGCGCGGCAGGGCTGACCGCGCGGCTGGCCGACATCCTGCACGCCCCTGCGATTTATGCCGATTTTTCGCGTCTGGTCATCGACCCCAACCGGGGCGAAGATGACCCGACCCTGCTGATGCGTCTCTATGACGGGACGGTGATTCCCGCGAATAAACACGCCGATGCCGCCGAAAAAAATCGCCGCCTGATGCGGCTGCACCGCCCCTATCACGCGGCTTATGCGGCGCTTGCGGATCAGCACGCCGACCGCTGCATCTGCGCAATCCACAGCTTTACCCCGCAATTAAGGGGCCGCCCGCCGCGCCCCTGGCAGGTGGGGATCCTGTATTCGCACGCCGATACGCGGCTGGGTCCGGCCATGGTGCAAAACTGCCGGGATCAGGGATGGATCACCGGGGAAAATCAACCCTATGACGGGCATCTGGACGGCGATTCCATCGACCGCCACGCCCTGCACCACAACCGCCCCAACCTGCTGATCGAGGTGCGAAACGACCTGATCGCCACCCCCGCCGGTCAGCAGGAATGGGCCGAACGGCTGGCCCCTGTGATCGAAAAAACCTTGAAAGACAGCAGGCTGTAATATCTTCTGTGCAAAAATATCCCGCAGGGGGTCTGGGGGATGCGACATCCCCCAGCGGTGAAATCACACACCAGCGGCGCGGCTTTCTTCCAGATAGATTTCGCGCAGGCGGGTGGCAACCGGGCCGACCTGCCCGTCCCCAACCGCCACGCCGTCAATATCCACAACCGGCATGACAAAGGCCGACGCAGAGGTCACAAACGCCTCATCCGCGGCCTGCGCCTCGGCGATGGTAAAGGCGCGCTCTTCGACGCGCATTTGCGCCTCGGCCGCGAAACGCAGGACGGCGGCGCGGGTGATGCCGTGCAGAATATCGTGGCTTAACTCGCGGGTGATGATCACGCCATCTTTGACGATATAGGCGTTGTTGCTGGTCCCTTCGGTCACTTTTCCGTCCTGAACCATCCAGGCATCATCGGCGCCACGGGCCTTGGCCTCCATTTTCGCCATGGAGGGATACAGCAATTGCACGGTTTTGATGTCGCGACGGCCCCAACGCAGGTCATCGACGCTGACGATTTTCCAGCCGGTTTTCGCGGCGGGGGCGTCGGCCAGACCGGGCTTCGATTGGGTGAACATGACCACGGTGGGCGTCACATCATCGGCAGGATAGGCGAAATCGCGATCCCCCGGGTTGCCGCGCGTCACCTGCAAATAGACCAGACCATCGGTGATTTTGTTGCGCGCGACCAAGGCCCGATGCGCCAGCACATAATCATCATCCGACAGCGGGTTTGCGATGTCCAATTCGGCCAAGGACCGCTTCAGCCGCACCATATGCCCGTCGAAATCAATCAGCTTGCCGCCCAAGACGCTGACCACCTCATAGACGCCATCCGCCATCAGAAACCCACGGTCAAAGACCGACACCGTGGCCTGATCTTCGGGCAGATATTCGCCGTTCACATAGACTGTCCGCGCCATCGTTTTTCCTTACTGGCCTGCCAATTTCCCATGTTCCTGCGCAAATTGCGGCCCAAGGTCAAGGCGTGGCGAACAGTCTTGCACGAGCCTTTGCGAAAGATTATTACCGAAATTAGCTAAAATTTTATCGATTGGACCCCTGAATGAGCTTCCGCATCCAGCCCCTGCCCCCCGCCCGCCTGAACCGCTGTCAGCTGTTCGGTCCCGGTTCGCGCACCGCTCTGTTTGAAAAGATGGCAAAATCCGATGCCGACGTGATCAACCTTGATCTAGAGGATTCCGTCGCCCCCGATGACAAAGAACAGGCGCGCAAAAACATCATTCAGGCAATTGGCGATGTGGATTGGGGCGACAAAACGCTGTCGGTGCGGATCAATGGGCTGGATACGCCGTTCTGGTATCGTGACGTTGTGGATCTGCTGGAACAGGCGGGCGACCGGCTGGATCAGATCATGATCCCCAAGGTTGGTTGCGCCGCCGATATCTACGCCGTGGACGCTTTGGTCACCGCGATTGAGACCGCAAAAAATCGCACGAAACCAATCGCGTTCGAGGTGATCATCGAATCCGCCGCAGGTATTTGCCATGTCGAAGATATCGCCGCATCCTCGCCCCGGATGCAGGCGATCAGTCTGGGCGCGGCGGATTTCGCGGCGTCGATGGGGATGGCCACAACCGGCATCGGCGGGACGCAGGAAAATTACTATATGATCCGGCAGGGTCAGAAATACTGGCCCGATCCGTGGCATTGGGCGCAAACCGCCATCGTCGCGGCCTGTCGGGCGCATGGGCTGTTGCCGGTTGACGGCCCCTTCGGGGATTTCAGCGATGCCGATGGCTATGTCGCGCAGGCGCGGCGTTCGGCCACGCTGGGCATGGTCGGCAAATGGGCGATCCACCCCAGCCAGATTGCACTGGCCAATGACGTGTTTTCCCCCAGCGACGCCGCCGTGACCGAGGCGCGAGAGATTCTGGCCGCCATGGAACAGGCCAAACGCGACGGCGCCGGCGCCACGGTTTACAAAGGTCGGCTGGTTGACATCGCGTCGATCAAACAGGCCGAAGTCATTGTTCGCCAATACGAATTGATCCACGGTTAAGGTAACAAGGCGCGCCCGCCGCGCCCTTACCGCCGCCCCAATTGCCGGAACGCCGCCGACGCACCCCAGCCCGCAGCAACCGCCACAGCCAGCGACATCAGCCCGTAAATCAGCGGCTGATCAAAGGCCAACCGATAAAGCCATCGTTCCAGCCCGACCTTGCGCACCTCAATCGGGGCGCGATAGACATCGACGACCTGCCCGTCGCGCAGCAGGAAAATGCGGGTTTTGTAATCGCCTTCGACCAGATTGGCGGGCAGCTTAATATCGGTGCGGAACAGAGTTTGTTCGGCCAGCGACACCGCGCCTTCGTCCAGCCGGTATTCGCCCTGCCCTTCGCGGATCCGCATCATCGCGGCGGTAAAGGGCAGCGTGTCATCGACCGTCACTTCGCCCGCAAAGGAATGCATCGCCTGCGGCAGCGAAATGCGAAACCGGGCATCCATGGCCGGGTCCAGAATCGTCTCCAGCGGGCCGGTCGTCGCGACCGCGTAATAGCCCGCCGCCCCCACATCGACGCGTTCGGTGTTGATCCAGATGCCCAGCTTGCGCGCCTTGCGCCAGATCACCAGCGGCTGCGACGGCGCTTCGAGCGTGACGATAATGTCCAGCGGCGGGCCGTCCGGGATCGGGCTTTCGCGTTTGATCGCGCCATAGATCAGAATATCGGACCCGTCGAAACTGGCTGAAATCGCAACCGAATCGCGCGACAGCCCGGCAACGACCTGTTCGACCGGGCCATCCGACGCCTCGGCCACCTGACCGCGCGGATTGCTGGGGTCGGGATAGACCGGAAAGTTGCCGCCGTCCGGCGTTTGAAACGCAACCGCGGCCTGCGCCATCAGCACATATGCCAGCACCACCCCCCGCATCACCGCCCCCGCACCGTGATGGAATACAGATCATCCGGCGTCAGGAACAAATCCATGGCCAGCCGGAAACATACCGCCAACACCAGCAGCGCCAGCAAAATACGCAGCTGTTCCGCCCGCAGCCGCGCGCCCAGCGTGGTGCCAATCTGCGCCCCAACCACTCCGCCCACGATCAGCAAAACCGCCAGCATCACGTCCACCGTGTTATAGCTGACCGCATGCATCAGCGTGGTAAACGCCGTCACAAAAGTGATTTGAAACAAGGACGTGCCGACCACAACCTTGGTCGGCATCCCCAGCAGGTAAATCATCGCCGGCACCATAATGAACCCGCCGCCGACCCCCATAATCGCGGCCAGAACCCCCACGACCAGCCCCACCAGAACCGGAGGGATCACGCTGATATACAGCCCCGAGGCGCGAAATTTCATCTTCATCGGCAGGCGATGCACCCACATATGCTGATGCAAACGCCGACGCGGAGCCGACGCATTTTGCGCCCGCCGCATGGCACGGATGCTTTCTTGCAACATCATACTGCCGATCAGGCCCAGAAACACGACATAGCACAGCTGCACGACCAGTTCGACCTGACCAATCCCTTGCAGCAGGTTAAACACCATGACGCCCAGACCAGACCCCACCAGACCACCGGCCAGCAGCACCCAACCCATTCGGAAATCAACGGTTTTCCGCTTCATATGCGCCAGAACGCCAGACACCGAGGACGCGACCACCTGATTGGCCCCGGTTGCCACGGCAATCGCCGGTGGGATCCCGATGAAAAACAACAGCGGCGTGATCAAAAACCCACCGCCGACGCCGAACAGACCGCTCATGACCCCGACCAGCCCGCCAAGACCCATCAAGGTGAACGCGTTAACCGAAACCTCGGCAATGGGAAGATAAATCTGCATCGAAATCGCACGCCGTTTTCCGCAGGATGCAACGCCACGCCGCCCCCGTCAAACGGGTTTCCGCCCCGATCTTCTGTGCGTAAATATCCCGGGGTGAGACGGGTCAGGAAAAGGTCCAGTGGACCTTTTCCCCGTCGAACGCCCGTCCCCGTGGGGCGGGCTGGGGGGTGGCCCCCGGTGCCATCCCCGTGGGACGGGCTGGGGGGCTGGCCCCCGCACTGTCCACGCAAAACCGCCTTATATCTTGAAGCACCCTGCCCCCGCCGCTAATCAGGACCAAACGCGAATGGGGGCGATGATGCGAATTCTGATTACCAATGATGATGGCATCAACGCGCCGGGATTGCAGGTGCTGACCGAAATTGCCACCGAATTGGCGGGGCCAGATGGTCAGGTCTGGACGGTCGCGCCGGCCTTTGAACAATCGGGCGTGGCGCATTGCATCAGCTATGCCCGCCCGATGATGGTGGCGCGTCTGTCCGAACGCCGTTTCGCGACCGAGGGCAGCCCCGCCGATTGCGTGCTGGCCGCCATTGGCGACGTGATGGCCGATTGCCCGCCCGATCTGGTGCTGTCCGGCGTTAATCGCGGCAACAATTCCGGCGAAAACGCGATGTATTCCGGCACGCTTGGCGGCGCGATGGAGGCCGCGTTACAGGGCCTGCCCGCGATTGCATTGTCGCAATATCTGGGGCCGCAAACGGCAATGCTGGATGATCCGTTTCAGGCCGCGCGGCGGCATGGCGCATCGGTCATCCGCGCGCTGCTGGATCACGGAGATTGGACATCGGATGCCGATTTCCGCCTGTTTTACAACGTGAATTTCCCGCCCGTCGCGGCGTCGGATGTGCAGGGGCTGCGCGTCACACCGCAGGGCCGCCGCCGCGACAGCCGGTTCGGCGTCGAACCCTATACCGCGCCGAACGGGCGCCGCTTTATGTGGATCACCGGTGGCAATCAGCGCGCAACGGCGGCGGATGGCACCGATGTGGCGGCGAATATGGCGGGCTTTATTTCGGTCACGCCGATGCGCGCCGATCTGACTTGCCATGCGTCACTGTCCGGGCTGGCCACAGCCTTGGACGGGCTGCACCTGCCGGACCCTGCCGAATGACCGACGACAGCCCCGCCGAAATCAAAATGCGCTTTCTGTTTCAGTTGCGCAGCCGCAGCGTCACCGATCCGCGCGTGCTGGACGCAATGGAGCGGATCGACCGTGGAAAATTTGTGCGCGGTCAATTCGCCGACCGTGCCTATGAGGATACCCCCCTGCCGATTCCCTGCGGCCAGACCATCAGCCAGCCCTCGGTCGTGGGACTGATGACGCAGGCGCTGAATGTCGGGCCGCGCGATACCGTGCTGGAAATCGGCACCGGGTCCGGCTATCAGGCGGCGGTTTTGTCGGGGCTGTGCCGCCGCATTTATACCGTGGACCGTCACCGCCGACTGGTCCAAGAGGCCGAGACGATTTTTCACCAACTGGGCCTGTCCAACATCACCGCGCAGGTTGCGGACGGATCGCGTGGCTTGCCCGATCAGGCGCCGTTTGATCGTATCCTTGTGACCGCCGCGGCCGAGGATCCGCCTGGCCCCCTGTTGGCACAGCTGAAAATCGGCGGTATCATGGTGGTTCCGGTCGGCCAGTCCGACGCGGTTCAAACCCTGATCCGCGTCACCCGGCTGGAAACGGGTTTCGATTACGACGAACTGCGCCAGGTGCGGTTCGTCCCTCTGGTCGAGGGGTTGGGCCAGACATGACCCCCGCCAGACAGGCAGAGGATTAAGGTCATGAGCAAATTTTTTCCCCTTGGGGCCAGCATGATGGTGCTGACGCTGGCATCCTGCGGCCCGGATGGGATTGTTGATCCCGATTTGCGCGGATGGATGGGCGGCCTGAACACGGCCCCCGCCGCTGCGGCGGCAGCCCCGCGCCCCCAGCCCGACAATCGCGGCATCATTACCTTTGCCAATGCGCAGGTCGCGGTTGCGCAGGCGGGCGAGACTCCGGCCCGCGTCGCGGCGCGGTTGGGCATCAACGCCGATGCCTTGGCGCGGCACAACGCCCTGCCGAAAGACGCGGTTCTGGATGCCGGCGCGGTGCTGGTCCTGCCGCAGCGGATCGCCGCCGCGCAACCCGCCCCCGCTGCCCAGCCCCCGCGCGCGCAGGCCCCTGCCCCTGCCCCCACGAATCCGGGCCAACATATTGTCAAAACGGGTGAAACCGCATGGGCCGTTGCGCGTCGTTACAATATCAGCGTGCAGGATCTGGCGTCGTGGAACGGCTTGCCCTCGGATATGGCGCTGCGCCCCGGTCAGCGCCTGATCATCCCGCAGGCGGGTCAAGCCGCCCCCGCAACCACGCCCGAGCCCCCCGCCCCCGGTCAGGGCAGCGCCACCCCGCTGCCGCCATCGGCCAGCCAGCCCCTGCCTGACGAAAAAACCGAACCGGCAGCGACTCCGGCCCCCGCGGCCCCTGCCCCCAATCTGGGCGCGACGCGGACGACGACTTCTGGGTCGGGGCGGTTCCGTATGCCCGTCGATGGAGCGATCATCCGCGTGTATGACAAAGGCCGCAATGATGGCATTGACATCGCCGCACCGACCGGGACGCCCGTATCGGCGGCGGGTGCCGGGACCGTCGCAGCGATCACGCGCGACACGTCGGGAAAATCCATCGTTGTGGTGCGTCATGATGGCGACCTGATGACCGTCTATGCCGGGATGGGCGATCTGACCGTCGCGCGCGGTGATACCGTGACGCGGGGTCAGCGCCTCGGCACCACCGGCACGGGCGGTTCTCTGCATTTCGAGGTTCGTCGCGGTTTCGAAAGCCAAGACCCGGAAAAATTCCTGAACTAAGCGATCGGCGCGGCGTCACAGCCGCGCCATCCGCCACCGGTCACAGCCGCGCGACCTGGGCGTCAATCGCCTCGGCCACTTCGCGACGGATCACCGCGCGGATATTGGCTGAAAACCGTTCGCCCAAGGCACCATGCAGTTCGGCCCGCACCATTTCGCGCAGCAAATCCCGCAATTCGTCCAGATCATCAACGGTTTGCGCTTGCGCAACGGGTTCGGGTTCGGGCAGCGGTTCAGGCGCAACCTGTTCCGGTTCCTGCACATAACCCACAAATTCCGGCTGCGGCTGCGGCTGCGGATCATTGGCCGGTGTCGCCACCTGCTCCGCCGGCGCGGGCTTGACCGACCAGAAAAAGCGGCGCGGCGCCTTGGCGACGGGTGCCGGTTCGGGTTCGGCCTGAGGCGCGGGTTCCGGTGCCACATCCGGCACACGGCGCAGAAACACCGGCATCGGCGCAGGTTCAGCCACGCGGCGTTGCTGATCCAGACGCAGGGGTTCGGGTTCCGGCTCTGGCTGCGGCTGAACCGGTTCAGCCTGCGGACGCATAAATTCAGCAATCAACGCCGCCTGAGACATCGGCGCGGGCTGCACGACCTTGGGCTCATGACGCACCAATTCGCGCGCCAAGGCCGCATTGCCACCATGACGGCGCGCCAGAAAATCCGCGCTGTCTTCGTGCTGAACATCATTGCGGGCAACCGCCAGTTTCGCACGCGCCGCTGTCAAGGCGTCGTCATCCGCGATCAGACGACGAATGGTTTGCAGCACGTCACCGATTTCTTCGGACAGTTTGGCGGGGTTTTGGGTCATCCGGGGATCAGCCATGCTGCACCCCCGGATGTTTGGCGTCAGTTGCGGCCAATGGCGCGCAGAACACGGTCAAGGCTTTCGCCTTGGCTGCTGGTGAACGGCGCGTCGCGCACGGCGTTGTAGTATTGCGATGGATCATAGGTTTGGATTCCCAGTTTCAGGCTTTCTACCGTCAACAAACCCATAGCGGCCAAAAGTTGATAATGTGCTAACTGCAGATTAGATTCCGCAGAAATTTTGTCCGCGCGCGCCGTTAACAGCGCCTGTTCCGCATCCAAAACGTCCAAAGTGGTGCGCGCGCCCAGCAATGCTTCTTCGCGGACGCCATCATAGGCCTGTTGCGCGGCCGAAATCTGCTGATCAATCGCCCGAATTTGCGCGCGGGCCACGTCGATATTCGCCCATGATTCGCCCACCTGCTGCGCCACGGTCCGCGACGCGTTCAACAGATTCGCGCGTGCCTGATCGCGCCCAGCCATCGCTTTGCGATGCCCCGACGACAGGCGTCCGCCTGAATAGACGGTTTGGCGCATCTCAACGCCGACCTGCGCCGAATCAGTCCAGTTATATTGCCCCGTGGCTTGGTTCGGGCTGCGCGCCACGCCGATGCTGGCATTGCCCGAAAGGGTCGGGTTACGCTCTGCCGCCGCCGCCGCAACGGCGATTTCCGCCGCCGCCGCGCCGCGTTGCGCCTGCAAAATCACCGGATGCGTGCGCTGCGCAACCGCGCGGGCTGCGTCCGCAGATGCCGGTAATTTGGGCAAAGGCGGCGGGGCCGACAACGATCCCGGCAAACGCCCCGTGGCCGACCGATATTGTTCGCGCGCGATTTCCAACTGACCCGAGGCCGCCGCAAGCCGCGCCTGCGTTCCGGCCAGTTGGGCATCGGCCAGCGCAACATCGGTCACGGTGATTTCGCCGACATCAAACCGATCCTGCGCGGCGCGCCGTTCCTGTTGCAACACCTGAACCGAGCTTTGCTGCAAGGCCACCTGCTGCGTCGCCTGCCGCACCTGAAAATAGGCCGACGCCGCAGACAACAGCACATTCTGTTCCACCGCAACCAGCCCCTGACGCGCGGCCAGAACCTGTTCCTTGGCCCCGTCAATCGCCAGTTGCGACCGGCCGAAATCATAAAGCGTCAGCGACCCCGACAGCGTGACCGAGGTCGAACGCGCGCCCCGCCACCCCGTGCCGGTATCGGTCGCGCTTTCGGCATGGCGGGCCACCCATTCAACGACGGGGCGCAGACGTGCCGTGGCCGCGGCGACATCTTCGTCGGCGGCGCGCAGGACAGCCCGGTTCTGATCCAACAGCGCCGAATGACGATAGGCCGCAACCATCGCATCGGCCAGCGATTCGGCCTGCACAGCCCCACCGGCCAAGGCCACGGCCAGCGTGACCCCACGCACCAGATTGCGCATCACAACACAAATTCCTTGCGACGTTCAAACCCCGGCACCAGTGCCGCCGTCGCGTTGAAGGCGAATCGCCAGCTGACCTGTCCAGCAACTTTATGGCCGATCCGCACGGTTCCCAGCGCCCCATCCATGAACAGGGCCGCAATGCGTCCGCCATCGGCCAGCTGATCCAGCACGGCGGCTGGCACGTCCTGCACCGCGCCTTCGATCAGGATCGCATCAAACGGGGCCTGACCGGGCGCGCCTGCCGCCAGTTCGGCCTGCGTGACCACGGCGTTATCCGCGCCGACCTGCGCCAGACGGCGCTGCGCCTCGGCCACCAGTTCGGGCTGATCGTCGATGGCCACAACCGCCTGCGCCATGCGCGCCAGCACCGCCGCCGAATAGCCCAGACCCGCACCAATATGCAGCACCAGATCGGTTGGCTGAATGTCCAGCCCGTCAATCATTTTCGAAAAACTGCGCGGAGCCAGCATAATGCGGCCATGGCCAACGGCCAGATCGTCTTCGGAATAGGCCACATGACGTTGCGCATCCGGCACGAAATGTTCGCGCGGGACGGACAGCATCGCCTCGATCACGGGGAATTTGGTGACATCATTGGGGCGCACCTGCGTATCAACCATCATTGTGCGGCTGGCGGCAAAATCCTGCATATCGTGGAACCTCGGCTGGGCATGTTTTGCGTGCTTTTGCCACGTTTCCGTCATTTGGGCAACGCAAAGGATCAAATGCTATGTATATCTTCGTTGTCAGAACGGGTGCAGAACGGCTAAGGACAAGGGCGCGTAACAGGGCGGGACGTTCGGCCCGCGCAGCAGGGAACAAGGTCGGGCGATGCTTGAATTTGACAATGTGTCCAAATCGTTCTGGACCGGAAAACAGCGCAAGGTCATTCTGGCCGGGGCGTCCTTTCGGGTGGAACTGGGGCAGTCGCTGGGGATTCTGGCCCCCAACGGCACCGGCAAAACCACGCTGGTGAATATGATGTGCGGCCTTGAAAAACCCGATGAGGGAGAGATTCGCCGCGACTGCCGTGTGTCCTTTCCGCTGGGATTTATGGGCGGCGTGGTCAATAAACTGTCGGCGAATGAAAACGCACGCTATATCGCGCGCATTTACGGGCTGGACCCCGATTATGTCGCCGCTTTTACCCGGTGGCTGACCAATATCGACGAATATTATGACATGCCGGTCGGCACCTATTCCGCCGGGATGCGCCAGCGGTTTACGTTTTCATTGCTGTTGGCACTGGATTTCGATATTTACCTGATCGACGAAGGTATGCCACAAACAACCGATGTCGAATTTAACCGCCGGGCGGGTCAGGTCCTGTTTGACCGCCTTAAGGGGGCAACGACAGTCATTGTGTCGCACCAGCCGCAAACTCTGGAAAAGCTGTGCCAAAGGGCCGCAGTGATGCGTGACGGTAAATTGTTTATGTTTGAAACGCTGGACGAAGCAAAGCAATACTATGACTACACCGCCCAAAGCGCGCCGTTATAATCTGTCCGTTGGTGACACCGTCCCGCCGGCCAAGGGACATATCCGCGTGGAAACGGTCCGCAAATCGCCCGCCGCCCATGATCCCGCCAAGACCCCCGGCGCGCCGCCCGCAGCGGCGCCTGCGGGTCCGGCGTCGGATCAGGCGGCCTTGGACGCGATCCGGGATGAAAAACTGACGGCGCGTCAGTTGCGCATCGCCCGCCGCATGGCCCATCTGCATCAGATCAACGTCACAACCGACGAAGAGGCGGTTCTGCGCCTGCGTCAGCGCGGGCTGGACCCGACGCAACGCAGCGTGGTCGGCAAAATGCTGGCACAAGAAGGCGCGCGCAGCCAGTCCCGCCCCGCCACCGACACGCCCGCAATTGTCAAAACCGCCGCCGTGCCAACGGCGCCCGATCTGCCATCCCGCGACGTCCTGACCGAAGGGCGGCGGGCCGCCGAAATCCTGCAAATTCAACGTGATATTGCGCGCAGGCGGCGGCGCAGGCTGGCGATGCTGGCCATGCGATTGCTGTTTTTGGTGTTTCTGCCGACGGGGATTGCGGGGTGGTATTACTTCAAAATCGCGACTCCGCTTTACGCGACCTATTCCCAGTTCGAAATTCAGTCCGCCGCCCCCTCGGCGGTTGGCGGCGGCGGCATGGGCGGGCTGGCCGGGTCGATGATGGCGCTGAATGTCGATGCCGTCAAAACCCAAAGCTATCTGACCTCACGCGAAGCGATGCTGCGCCTGAATCAGGATATGGGGTTCCGCCGCGCCTTCGAAGACCCCGCAATCGACCCCGTGCGCCGCATTTCGCCCGATGATTCCAACGAAACGGTCTATCGGCTGTATAAAAACTCGGTCAAAATCGGCTATGATCCGACCGAAGGCGTCATCAATATGGAGGTGATCGCCCCCGACCCGAATCTCAGCCGCGATTTTTCGCTGGCCTTGATCAAATATGCCGAAGAACAGGTCGATCAGACCACCGCCCGCCTGCGCGAAGATCAGATGCAGGGCGCGACCCAAACCTATCAGGATGCCGAGGCGCGCGTCCTGTCCGCTCAGACCCGCGTGAACGAATTGCAGCAGCGTCTGGGTGTTCTGGACCCGGCGGCGGAAAGCAGCGTCGTGATGGGACAGGTCGCCCAGCTGGAAGGGCAACTGACCGCCAAACGTCTGGAATTGGGGCAATTGCTGTCCAATCCCAGCCCGGTGCAAAGCCGTGTGGCCGCCGTTCGCGGCGATATTGTGCGGCTGGAACAGATGGTCGCCGACACCCGGTCGCAGCTGACCGAAGGCGACACGGTGCGCGCCTCGCTGGCCACCGTGACCGGCGAATTGCGCATCGCCGAAAGCGATTTGCGCACGCGGCAGGAACTCTTGGCCTCGGCGGCGGCGCAGCTGGAAAACGCCCGGATCGAGGCGAATAAACAGGTCCGTTATCTGTCGCTGTCGGTGCCGCCGGTGCCGCCCGATGCGGCCACCTATCCCAAGGCGTTCCAGAACACTCTTGTTGCCTTTATGGTGTTTCTGGGCATTTATCTGATGGTGTCGCTGACGGCATCCATTCTCCGCGAACAGGTATCCACATGACACAGAAACAGGTAAATATCGGCAATCTGACCTGCGGCAACGACCAGCCGCTGACGGTGATCGCCGGCCCGTGTCAGCTGGAATCGCTGGATCACGCGCTGATGATCGCGGAAAAAATGGCCGTGGCCTGCGCCGATGCGGGCGCGGGTTTCGTGTTCAAGGCCAGCTATGACAAAGCGAACCGGACATCGCTGTCGGGCAAACGCGGCCTGGGCATGGATGCGGGGCTGGACATTCTGGCCGCCGTGCGCGACCGGATCGGCTGCCCGGTGCTGACCGATATTCACGACGCGGAACAGGCTCGGCGCGCGGCGGGGGTGGTGGATGTGATCCAGATCCCCGCCTTTCTGTGCCGCCAAACCGATTTGCTGATCGCCGCAGGTGAAAGCGGCGCGGTCGTGAACATCAAAAAGGGGCAGTTTCTGGCGCCGTGGGATATGCCGAATGTCGCGCAAAAGGTCGCATCGACCGGGAATGACCGCATCTTGCTGACCGAACGCGGGGCCAGTTTCGGGTATAACACCTTGGTTGCCGATATGCGGTCGCTGCCGATCATGGCGCGCACGGGCTATCCCATCATCATGGACGCCACCCATTCGGTGCAACAGCCGGGCGGCATGGGCGGATCATCGGGCGGGCAGCGCGAATTTGCGCCGGTCATGGCGCGGGCGGCGGTGTCTCTGGGCATTGCGGGGGTCTTTATCGAAACGCATGAAACGCCCGACAGCGCGCCGTCGGACGGCCCGAATATGATCCCGCTGCATCAGATGCCGGGGCTGATTGCATCGCTGATGCAGTTTGACCGTCTGGCCAAAGCCGACCCGCTGCACGTCTGAGCAGCCCCGTGCCGGGCGTTTACTGAGGCATCAGGAAATGCCCGGTTGCCTGCGCGAACATGCGGGCGCGGTTGTCCTGCCACGCCTCGACATGGACCGACGCATAGCGCCGCCCCGACCGGACCACACGCGCGCGGGCGAAGGCGTCACGCGGCAGGCCGCTGCGCAGATAATCGACGGTAAAGTCAATGGTCTTGGGCAGGCGCGGCAGGCTGCCCGGCACCGATGCATTGGGCGCGATGCGGCCGGATTCCAAATCCTCCCACATGACCGACCACGACAATTCGACCATGGCGGTTAATTCCAGAAACGCCGCCGTCACGCCGCCATGCAGCGCGGGCAGCAGCGGGTTGCCGATCAGCTTTTCGTCAAAGGGCAAGATGCCGGTCAGTTCGTCTCCGCGCCGGTCGAACCGGATGCCCAGCCATTGCAGGTAAGGGATGCCCGCGACCATGGCGTTCAGCGCGGTATCGCGGCGGTTTTTGATCTGTTGCAGCGGTTCGTTGCGATCCATGGCTTACCTCAATACCGTAAAGGCGCCGGTTGCACTGGCAACGGGGCGCTCTGTGTCGTCATCCATGGCAACCGCCCGGACAAAGGCCACGCTGCGCGTCATGTGATACACCTCGGCGCGGGCGACCAGCCGTTGCTGCGGGGTGGCCGCGCGCATATAATCAATGCGCAAATCCAGCGTTGCGGTCATTTCCGGCATGTCGGGATGCACCATCACCGCCGCGCCGCAACAGGTATCCATCAGCGCCGACACCACGCCGCCATGCACCACCCCGGTGCGCGGATCGCCGACCATATGGGCGGCCCAGTCCATGCTTAACGTCGCGCGCCCGTCGCCCAGATCATCCACCCGCATCCCCAAAGCGCGGGCATGAGGCAGCCCCTGCATAAAGTCGCGGGTCTGCTGAATACGATCCGCCATTGTGGTGTTATGTGTCATGCCTACGTCCCCGATGGGTTTGCCCGCTTGTAATGCGACAGCCCGCCGCGGCCAAGACCCCGAAAATTTTAACTGCCGCATTGAGTGACCGGCCAAAGCATCCTAACTTTACCCATGGGGAACTTGTCGAGGTGGACCATGACGACACAGACACGAATCAACTTTAAGGATATGTGCGCCCGCTTTGACGTGACCCCGCGCACATTGCGTTACTACGAATATATCGAACTGCTGAACCCAGCCCGTGAAGGGCGCGCGCGGTTTTACAACGCCCGTGATGTGGCGCGCATGACCCTTATCTTGCGCGGGCGACGGTTCGGTTTTTCGCTGGAAGAAATCCGCCAGTGGTTGCAGATGTATGATAACCAGGGATCGCGTGAACAATATCAGGTGCTTATTGAATATGCGGATCGCCAGCTGGAACATCTTCAGACCCAGATCGACGAATTGATTGTTGCGAAACAGGACCTGCACGACCTGCGGGATACTGCTGCGCATGAATTGGACAGCATGGACTGACGCCGCGTCGCAATTTACGCGCACGTCAACCCTGCTATAACCGACCTGCAGGAAACGGCCGGTCACAGAGGAAACCGCCACGATGTCCGACACGCTGATGACCATTCGGCAGATGTGTGACGCCTTTGACGTTACACCCCGCACCCTGCGCTTTTATGAATCGCGGGAACTGATTTCTCCGCAAAGACGAGGTCAGCACCGTCTGTATGACCGTCGCGACCGCGCGCGGCTGACGCTGATCCTGCGGGGAAAACGCTTTGGCTTCAGTCTGGAACAGATCCGGCAATTGCTGGAACTGTATCAACCCGGCGGCGCGAACAGCGCCCAGATCGCGGCAACCGTGGCCATTGCACGCGAACGTCTGAACGATATGGAACACCAATATGCCGAACTGGCCGAGGCGATTTCCGACCTCCGCGCCCAGATTTTCGACGCCGAGGCTGGGATCACCAGCCCGACATCTCCAACAGGATAAACCATGACCATTTATGCGCCCCCGATCCAAGACATGCAGTTTGCGCTGCATCATGTGCTGAAACTGTCGGAAACCGCTTTGCCGGGTCACGATGAACTGGATGCCAGCTTTACCCAGGCGGTTCTGGACGCGGCGGGCAAACTGTCCGCCGATGTGCTGGTCCCCCTGAACGCGGTTGGAGACCGGCAGGGCTGCGTTCTGGAAAACGGCGTTGTGCGCACCCCGGACGGATTCGGCGCGGCGTTTCAGGCGGTCAAAGATGGCGGCTGGACCGCGCTTGATTGCGACCCCGATTATGGCGGTCAGGGCATGCCTTATGTGATGGGCGTGGCCACGGGCGAGATGTTTGTGTCCGCGAATATGGCGTTCAACATGTATCAGGGCCTGACGCATGGCGCCTATTCCGCGATCCACACGCATGGCACCGACGACCAGAAGGCCACCTATCTGCCGAAAATGGTCAGCTGCGACTGGACCGGCACGATGAACCTGACCGAACCGCATTGCGGCACCGATCTGGGTCTGTTGCGCACGCGCGCTGAACCGCAGGACGATGGCAGCTATCGTATTACGGGGCAAAAGATTTTCATCTCGGCCGGTGATCATGACCTTTCGGAAAACGTGATCCATCTGGTTCTGGCCAAAGCCCCCGGAGGCGGCCCCGGCACGCGCGGCATCAGCCTGTTCATCGTGCCGAAATTGCTGATCAATGATGATGGCAGTCTGGGCGACCGGAACGGCGTCAGTGTCGGCGCGCTTGAACATAAAATGGGCATCCACGGCAACGCCACCTGTGTGATGAACTTTGACGACGCGCAGGGCTGGCTCTTGGGCGATCTGCACAAAGGGATGCGCGCCATGTTCACCATGATGAACGAAGCGCGTCTGGGCGTCGGCCTGCAAGGTTACGCCGTGGCGGTTGCCGCCTATCAGAACGCGGTCGCCTATGCCCGCGACCGTTTGCAGGGGCGCGCGGTGACGGGCGCAGAAAACCCGGACGGCCCCGCCGATCCGCTGATCGTGCATCCCGATATTCGCCGCAGCCTGATGGATCAGAAATCCTTCCTTGAGGGCGCGCGGATGCTGACCTTGTGGGGCGCGCATCTGATCGACCGCAGCAGCATGGCCAATGACGCGGATGCCGAAGGGATGATCTCGCTTCTGACCCCGGTGATCAAAGGGTTCCTGACCGACAAAGGCTTTGACACCACCGTGCTGGCGCAGCAGGTCTATGGCGGGCATGGCTATATCGAAGAACACGGCATGTCGCAATTCGTCCGCGACGCCCGTATCACCATGATCTACGAAGGCGCGAATGGCGTGCAGGCCTTGGATCTGGTCGGGCGCAAGCTGGCGCAGGACGGCGGCAAACACATCATGGCGTTTTTCCAGATGATCCGTGATTTCTGCAAAGAACACGGCGACGGCCCGCTGGCCGCTGATTTCATCGCACCGCTGAAAGCCGCGTCGAAAGACCTGCAAGCGGCGGCGATGTTCTTTATGGAACGCGGCATGACGAACCCCAATGACGCATTGGCCGGGTCATATGATTTTATGCATCTGTTCGGCCATACGGCATTGGGCCTGATGTGGGCGCGCATGGCCGTTGCGGCACAGGCGGCACTGGACGCAGGCACGGATGACGTGGATTTCATGCGCACCAAACTGACCACAGGGCGTTATTACATGGCGCGGCAATTGCCGATGACCGCCACCCATCTGGCCCGCATCCAGTCAGGCGCGGATCCGGTCATGGCCTTGGACGCCGACCAATTCTGAAACGCGGCACCCGCCCGCAGGTGAGGGATATGAGTATTTGGACACAGAAGAAACATCCCGTCGCGCCCACTGGTCACGGTCGGGCGGAACGGCGGGCTTCTTCTGTGCAAAAATACTCAATATCCTGCGCTGTTAACCGGACATTTACATCTTTGTTGCACTCTGCCCGCTGGGGCGGATGCCTGCCACATCAACCGGGCCACCCGGAGGAGGAATCATGACCGAAGCCTTTATCTATGACGCCGTTCGCACGCCGCGCGGCAAGGGCCGCCCCGATGGCGCCCTGCACGAGGTGACCTCGGTCGCGCTGTCGTCGCGTCTGGTCGATGCGATGCTGGACCGCAACGGTCTGACCGGCAGCGGGGTCGAGGATCTGATCTGGGGCAATGTCACCCAAATCGGCGAACAGGGTGGCTGTCTGGCGCGCACGGTTGCGCTTGCGTCGAAACTGGACCCGTCCACGCCGGGCCTGTCGATCAACCGCTTCTGCGCCTCGGGGATGGAGGCTGTCAATCTGGCCGCCAACCAACTGCGTGCGGGGGCGGGCAGCGCCTATATCGCGGGCGGCGTCGAAATGATGAGCCGCGTTCCCATGGGCAGCGACGGCGCCGCGGTTGCCGTGGACCCCACCGTGACCTTTCCGACCTATTTCGTCCCCCAAGGCATTGCCGCCGATCTGATCGCGACAACTTATGGCTTTTCCCGCAACGATGCGGACGCCTTGGCCACCGAAAGCCAGCGGCGCGCGGCGCAGGCCTGGCAGGAAAACCGCTTTGGCCAGTCGGTCATCCCGGTGCGCGATCAGAACGGCCTGACCATTCTGGAACGCGACGAATATATGCGCCCCGCAACGACGCAGGATGATCTGTCGAAGCTGCGCGCCAGCTTTGCCGATATGGGGCAGGTCATGCCCGGATTTGACAAAGTAGCAATGCTGAAATTCCCGCATCTGGCGGAAATTAACCACATCCACCACGCGGGCAACAGCTCGGGCATCGTGGACGGGGCGGCGGCGATGCTGATTGGCAATGCCGAATTTGGCCGCGCGCATGATCTGAAACCCCGCGCCCGCATCCGCGCCACCGCGAAAATCGGCAGCGACCCCACCATGATGCTGACCGGCCCGGTTAATGTGACCGAGAAAATCCTGCGCGAATCCGGCATGACCATCAGCGACATCGACCTGTTCGAGGTGAACGAAGCCTTCGCATCCGTTGTTTTGCGGTTCCAGCAGGCGTTTGACGTGTCGCCCGACATCGTCAACGTCAATGGCGGTGCGATTGCCATGGGTCACCCGCTGGGCGCGTCGGGCGCCATCATCATCGGCACCTTGCTGGATGAATTGGAACGTCAGGGCAAATCGACCGGCCTTGCCACCCTGTGCATCGCGTCCGGCATGGGCGCGGCGACCATCATCGAACGCGTATAAGGAACACCGACATGACCGATTTCACCATGAAAACCGGCGACGATGGCGTGGCCATTATTACCTGGGACGTTCCGGGCAAGTCGATGAATGTGCTGTCGCTGCAAGGCGTGGCGACGTTGAACATGCTGATCGACGACGCGATCGCGGATCCGGCGGTCAAGGGCATTGTGATCACATCCGGCAAGCCCGATTTTGCCGGTGGGATGGACCTGAATGTGATTGCACAACTGAAAGAAAGCGGGGCCGAATCGGTCTATAACGGCATCATGACCCTGCATGCCGTGCTGCGCAAAATCGAACGCGCCGGGATGGATCCGAAAACGCTGAAAGGTGGTAAACCGATTGCCACCGCCCTGCCCGGCACCGCGCTTGGCATCGGTCTGGAACTGCCTCTGGCGACGCATCGCATCTTTGCCGCCGATAATCCGCGCGCGAAAATCGGGCTGCCGGAAATCATGGTCGGCATTTTCCCCGGCGCGGGCGGCACCACGCGGCTGACCCGGAAAATGGGCGTCATGGCCGCCGCCCCCCTGCTGCTGGAAGGCAAACTGAACGCCCCGCACAAGGCCAAAGCCGCCGGCGTCGTGGATGAGGTTGTGGCCGATCCCGTCGCCGCCGCGCGCGACTGGGTGCTGAATGCGACCGACGCCGATCTGGTGAAACCGTGGGATGCGCGCGGCTACAAAATGCCCGGCGGCACGCCCTATCATCCGGCGGGGTTTATGACCTTTGTCGGGGCCTCGGCCATGGTGCATGGCAAAACCATGGGGGTCTATCCCGCCGCGCGCGCGCTGCTGTCGGCCGTTTACGAAGGCGCGCAGGTGCCCTTTGACACCGCCCTGCGGATCGAGGCCCGCTGGTTCACCAATGTGCTGATGAACCCGTCATCCACCGCCATGATCCGCAGCCTGTTCATCAACAAAGAGGCATTGGAAAAAGGCGCAAACCGCCCCGAGGCCCCCGATCAAAAGGTGCGCAAGGTCGGCGTTATTGGCGCGGGGATGATGGGCGCGGGCATCGCCTATGTCTCGGCCATGGCGGGGATCGACGTTGTGCTGATCGACGCCGCGCAGGATTCGGCGGATCGGGGCAAGGCGTATTCGGCGGGCCTTCTGGACAAAGCCATCAGCCGCAAAAAAGCGACCGAGGATAAGAAAGAACAGGTGCTGGCCCGCATCCACGCCACGACCGATTATGCCGCGCTTGACGGCTGCGATCTGGTGATTGAAGCCGTGTTCGAAGACCCCGCGATCAAGGCCCAGGTTACCCAACAGGCCGAAGCCGTGATCCCGCCGGATGCGATTTTCGCGACCAACACATCCACCCTGCCGATCAGCGATCTGGCACAGGCATCGGCGCGGCCCGATCAGTTTATCGGCATCCACTTCTTTAGCCCCGTTGATAAGATGCTGCTGGTGGAAATCATCCGCGGCAAACAAACCGGCGACCGCGCCGTGGCCAAGGCATTGGATTTCGTGCGCCAAATCCGCAAAACGCCGATCGTGGTGAATGACGCGCGGTTCTTTTACGCCAATCGCTGCATCATCCCCTATATCAACGAAGGCATCCGCATGGTCGGCGAAGGCGTGAACCCCACGCTGATCGAAAACGCGGCGAAAATGATGGGGATGCCGCTGGGTCCGCTGCAGTTGGTTGACGAAACGTCGATTGATCTGGGCGTGAAAATCGCGCGCGCCACGCGGGCCGCCATGGGCGACGCCTATCCCGATGGCGCGGTTGATGACGTGATCTTCAAACTGGCCGATCTGGGGCGCATGGGCCGCAAGGCTGGCGCGGGCTTTTACGATTACGACGATGCGGGCAAACGCGGCGGGCTGTGGCCGGGGCTGGCTGATCATTGGCCGCAGGGCGAACAGCCCGACCTGACCACGGTTCAGCACCGCCTGATGTTCGCCCAAACGATCGAGGCCGTGCGCGCCCTGCAAGACGGCGTTCTGACCGACATTCGCGAAGGCGATGTCGGCGCGATTCTGGGCTGGGGCTTTGCGCCGTGGTCGGGCGGGCCGTTCAGCTGGCTGGACATGATGGGCGCCGCCCGCGCGGTTGACATCGCCGACGGGCTGGCCGCGCACTATGGCGACCGCTTTGCCGCGCCGGACCTGCTGCGTGACATGGCCGAAAAAGGCGAAGACTTCTATCAGCGCTTTGCCCAAAAGGCAGCCTAGGCCGCTTCTTCTGTGCGCAAATACTCTGGGGGTTCGGGGGCTAGCCCCCGATCCTTTTGCGCGAGTGGAACGATTTCATGTTTGACCGGTTGCAGGGCGGTGAACTTTGCCTATGCTGCGCCTGAACCGTCCCGCCGCATATGTCCGACGAAAGGACCACCGATGACCCAAGACACCCGCCGCCGCGCCGAAGCCGCCTTGAAAGACATCGAAGAAGTGACCGCCGTTGTGCTGGCCGAACCGCAGGCGCAGCCCGTCGCGCTGTCTCAGGCGGACACCGCGACCGCCGCTGAAATCCGCAAACGCATGGACGAAATCGACCTGCGCGACACGGGTTCCATCGTCCGGTTCGGCACCCGCGCGCAGGCCAGCCTGCAAGAAATCAGCCAACAAATGCTGGCCGATGTGAAATCCAAGGATGTTGGCCCGGCGGGCGATAGCCTGCGTCAGGTCGTCACCACCATTCGCGGTTTTTCCACATCCGAACTGGACATGCGCCGCACCCGGTCGTGGTGGGAAAAGCTGCTGGGCCGGTCCGCGCCCTTTGCCAAATTCGTGGCGAATTATGAACAGGTGCAAACCCAGATTGACCGCATCACCACCGATCTGGAAACGCATGAACAAACCCTGTTAAAAGATATCAAATCGCTGGATGTGCTGTATGATCGCACGCTGGCCTTTTATGACGAACTGGCGCTGTATATCGCTGCGGGCGAAGAAAAACTGCGCGAACTGGACAGCACCACCATTCCGGCGAAAGAGGCCGAGGTTGCCGCCAAAGCCCCCGAAGATCAGGTGATGGAGGCGCAGGAACTGCGCGATCTGCGCACCCTGCGCGATGATCTGGAACGCCGCGTGCATGACCTGAAACTGACCCGTCAGGTGACGATGCAGTCGCTGCCCTCGATCCGGTTGGTGCAGGAAAACGACAAATCGCTGGTCACGAAAATCAACAGCACCTTGGTGAATACGGTGCCGCTGTGGGAAACGCAGCTGGCGCAGGCCGTCACCATTCAGCGCAGCGCCGATGCCGCCCGCGCCGTGCGCGAGGCCAGCGATTTGACCAATGAATTGCTGACGAAAAACGCCGAAAATCTGCGTCAGGCCAATGCGCAAATCCGCACCGAAACCGAACGCGGCGTGTTTGACATTCAGGCCGTGCAGGCCGCCAATGCCGAACTGATCGCCACGATCGAGGATAGCCTGCGCATCGCCGACGAAGGTAAGGCCCGCCGCGCCGCCGCCGAAACCGAACTGACCCGGATGGAGGGTGACCTGCGCGACGCCTTGTCATCCGCATCGGCCCGTCATCAGACGGCGGCCATCACGGAACAGCGCGGCGCGTAATGTCGGGGGCGCGGCTGATACGGGTGGCTGTGGCGTTGATATTGGTGGCAACCGCCGCCTGTCAGCGCCCCGACCCCGTGGCCACGCCCGCGCCGACATCCCCCCGTCCGGTCGCGCGCCCTGATGTGGCGCCCACCCTGCCGACGCAGGCCGATCTTCGCGCGGCCCGCGCCGAACGCAACCGCGCCGCAAATCGCGCCGCCATACGCGCCGCCGCGACCACCAGCACCGCCAGCATATCGCAACGTGATTTCTATGCCCGCATGGAAACCCGTTTGCGTGCAGATGGCCGTTTGCGCCGCGATCGCGCGCCCGCCGACGCGCCCTTTACCGCCGATGATCTGGCCCGCAATTTCATCCGCATCGCCCTGTTTGATGAATACAGCCGCGACGGCGACCGGCTGATCGCGCAGGCGCGCCCGGCCCCCTTGCGCCGTTGGGCCGATCCTGTGCGCATCCGGTTGGAATTCGGCCCATCCAGCGACGCCGCCGAACGCAGCGCATGGCGGGCGCAGATTGGCGCCTTTGCCGCGCGGCTGTCGCGCGTGACCGGGCATCCGGTGTCGATGACCGCCGATGCGGGCAATTTCAACGTCTTAATCCTGACCGATGACGAACGCCGCGCCATCGGCCCGCGTCTGGCCGACCTGATCCCCGGTATTCCGGCGCAGGATGTGGCGATGCTGGCCGATCTGCCGCCCGATATTTCGTGCAGCGTGTTCGCCTATTCCCGGGGGGCGCAGGCGACCTATTCCTATGCTGTGGCGCTGATCCGGGCGGAATTACCGCCGCTCTTGCGCACATCCTGCATCCACGAAGAACTGGCGCAGGGGATGGGGCTGGCCAATGACAGCCCCGCCGCGCGCCCGTCCATTTTCAACGATGACGAAGAATTCGCTCTGCTGACCCGGCATGACGAATTTCTGTTGAAAATCCTGTATGACCCCCGCCTGCGCCCCGGCATGTCCGAGGCCGAAGCCGCCCCCATCGTCCGCAAAATCGCCCGCGAATTGCTGGGTGACGCAGCGTAACAGACGCGCGCCTTGATTTAGCATATGATGCTTGCCATCCTGCCCGCAGGCAACAAAAGGACGCCCGAGATGAGCAAACGCGACGACTTGATCCAAAAATACGCCGACGACCTGCGCGACAAGCTGAACCACGATCCCGATATGGACCTGCTGACCAAGGTGACGATTGGCTGCGGCCCGTCGATCTATAACGCCGACAGCTCGACCATTGCGGCCAGCGATCCCAGCGAAGTGGAACGCGTGCGCACCAATTTCCTGATCAAAAAGCTTGGCCTGCCCGACACGCCCGAACTGGACGCCGCACTGGACAAGGTGTTGGACGATTACGGGTCATCCAACCGCAACAAACATCGCGCCGTTGTGTATTATATGCTGACCCGTCATTTCGGGAAGCAGGACGTTTACGCCTAAACCGCGCTTGAACCCCGTGCGCCGCGCCCCCATACATAGGGCAAACAGACAGCACGGGGTTCCACCATGTCCATTCTGAATATCCTTGGCGGCGAATTTATCGAGGTGATTGAATGGACCTCGGACAGCCGCGACACGATGGTGTATCGGTTTGAAACCGTCGGTCGCGCGATCAAATACGGTGCGAAATTAACCGTCCGCGAAGGTCAGGCCGCCGTGTTCGTTCACGAAGGACAGCTGGCCGATGTGTTCGGCCCCGGCCTGTATCTGTTGGAAACCAACAACATGCCGATCCTGACCCGGTTGCAGCACTGGGATCACGGCTTCCGCAGCCCGTTCAAATCGGAAATCTATTTCGTTAACAAAACCCGGTTCAACAACCTGAAATGGGGGACGCGCAACCCGATCATCGCGCGCGATCCCGAATTTGGGCCGGTGCGGCTGCGGGCTTTTGGCACCTATTCCATGCGGATCACGGACCCGGCGCGCTTTATGTCGGAAATCGTCGGGACCGAGGGCGAGTTTACCCGTGACGAAATCGCCTATCAGATCCGCAATGTGATCGTGCAGGAATTTTCCCGCGCAATTGCCGCGTCCAACATTCCGGTGCTGGACATGGCCGCGAATACCGACCAGTTGGGCAAATTGGTGGCCAAGGCGATTGCGCCGGTCATCGAAACCTATGGCCTGACGCTGCCGGAATTTTACATCGAAAACATCAGCTTACCCACTGAGGTGGAACAGATGCTGGATAAGCGCACCTCGATGGGGATTATCGGTGATCTGGACCGTTTCGGCCAATACGCCGCCAGCGAAGCGATGCTGAACGCCGCGCAAAATCAGGGCGGTGCGGGGGCGGGCTTTGGTGCCGCCATGGGCGCGGCTATGGGGATGGGCGCGCGTCCCGGCCCGTGGGGTGCGGCCCCGGCACCCGCGCCCGCAGCGCCGCCGCCCCTGCCGGGTAAGGCGGTCGAAACCGTCTGGCATGTCGCGATTGACGGCGCGGCGCAGGGACCGTTCGGGCGGGGCCATCTGGGCCGCATGGTCGCCGATGGCGGCTTTACCCGCGACACGCTGGTCTGGACGCCGGGCCAGGACGGCTGGCAACGGGCCGAAGATGTGGCCGAACTGGCGCAGTTGTTCACCATGTTGCCGCCGCCGCTGCCGCGCTGATGCCGACGCGGCCCGCCGAATATCGTTACCCCTGCGCGCAATGCGGGGCCAGCCTGCGGTTCCAGCCGGGGCAGCAACGGCTGGTCTGCGATTACTGCGGCCATGCGCAGGACATCGGCGCGGGCGCATCCCGCGCGCCGGGGCGTCAGGATGACGGGCAGGACGACACCGGCCATGCCCTGCAATGGGATGCCGGGCATAAGGCGCCTGAACTGGTTGAAATCCCTCTGGAAAAGGGTTTGCGGCTGGACGCGGGCAGCGATCTGGCGGAAACGGTGCGCGAAACCGCCTGCCCCAATTGCGGCGCGCGGGTGGAATCATCGTCGGCCAGCCATTCAACCGCCTGCCCGTTCTGCGCGACCCCGGTTGTGACCGACACGGGCGCCACGCGGCGGATCAAGCCGCAGGGGGTGCTGCCCTTTGTTCTGACCGAACCGCAGGCGCGCGAGGCGATGAAGAACTGGCTGGGCGGCCTGTGGTTTGCGCCGAACGGACTGGCGGCCTATGCCCGTAAGGATCGGAGAATGAACGGGATTTATTCGCCGTTCTGGACCTTTGACGCCAATACGCACAGCGTTTACAGCGGGCAGCGGGGCGATGCCTATTATGAAACCGTGTATGTCACGCAGACGGTGAACGGCCAGACGCGCCGGGTGCCGCAGCAGGTGCGCCGCATCCGCTGGCGGCGGGTGTCGGGGCAGGTCGCGCGCGATTTCAACGATGTGCTGATCCTTGCGTCAACCGCTCTGCCCCGCCAGTTTACCGATGCGTTAACGCCGTGGGACCTGTCGGCGCTGCGCCCCTATGACCCGGCCTATCTGCCCGGTTTCGGGGCCGAAGGGTATACCGTCCCCCTCGCCGCCGGTCACGATTCGGCGCGGGCCGAGATGGCGCAGGTCATTTACGGCGACGCCCGGCGCGATATTGGCGGCGATGAACAGCGCGTTGAACAGGTCAGCACCACCTATTCGGCGGAAACCTTCAAACACATCCTGTTGCCGATCTGGACCGCCGCCTATCGTTACAATGGCAAAAGCTATCGCTTTGTTGTCAATGGTCAATCCGGGCAGGTCATGGGCGAACGTCCCTATTCCGTGTGGAAAATCGCCGCCGCCATCATCGCCGCCCTGCTGGTCGCCGCTGTGGTGTTTTTCGTCATGCAGGACGGCGGCTATGTCGTCCGCGGGTATTAAGGCGGGCCGGGAGGGACGGCCCGCCCACCGGCATTAATGGGCCATCATTTCGCGGACAATTTCATCCGCTGACAGCGCCGCCGGATAGTAAGTCGGCCAATTTGTCAGTTCCTCTAACAGCTTGGCCCGGTCGTCGCCCCAATACAAGTGATAATGATCAGACGTTTCCGGGGCGATGCGGTGATCGCTGAACTGGATATAGCCCGGCGCGGCGTCATCGCCCGCAGCTTTGGCGAACACAAACCGCACGCCGCGATTGCCACGGGAATAGGTCAGTATTTCATACCCATCGGCGACGTAATCCCCGCTGACCGCGCCTTCGGGACCGTAAAAAGTCACCGTCGCGCCGTCGATGGTGATGCGATCCACGCCGGTCTTATACCCGATGTCGTAATAGGCGCGGTATTCCTCGGCGGTTTTGCTGCCATGTTCGGCCTTATGCACCATGACCGGATCCAGCGTGCCGGCTGTCAACAGCGGGTAAACCGACTGCCATTCCCCGGCCCAATCCGACAGATCGCGGGGCTGGATTTGCGCATCGTCAAAGTAACCTTTGTAAACCGATTTTTCATCGTGATGCGCGTGGCTGTGGCTGTGGCCCGCCTTGGTGCTGTGCGCCATGGCGGGCGCGGTCAGGGCGATCATGGCAACCGCAAGGCTGCTGATCGATAAACGAAAGAGGTTCATGGTGGCGATCCTTATATAGGTCGTATTGGTATATTATCACATTACATCGTATGCAAGCCCCCTCTGGTGCGCGCCCCTGTCTGACGCTACCAATGCGAAAAATGGGGGCCGATATGATCCTGTGCGCAGGCGAATCGTTAATTGATATGGTGCCGCAGGATGGCGGTTTTCGTCCTCTGGCGGGCGGCGCGGTGTATAATACGGCTGTGGCTTTGGGGCGATTGGGGGCCAATGCGGGCTATCTGTGGCCGATCAGCACCGACCCCTTTGGCGCGATGATCCGGCAACCGCTGGCCGATGCAGGGGTGAACACCGACCTCTGCCCGGTGACGGATCGGTTAACCACTTTGGCCATCGTGACCCTGACCGGGACCGAGGCGCGTTATTCATTCTATGACGCCGAATCGGCGGGGCGGATGCTGCGCCCCGATGACATCGCCCCCCTGCCCGACACGGTGGCCGCGCTGTTCGCGGGCGGCATCAGTCTGGTGCCGGACCCCTGCGGTGCCACCATCGAAACGCTGATCGCGCAAAATCACGCGCGCATGGCCGTGATGATCGACCCCAATATCCGCCCGTTTTTCATAACAGAACCAGAACCTTACCGCGCGCGCCTGTCGCACCTGCTGCCGATGGCGGATATTGTCAAACTGTCCGCCGATGATCTGGAGTGGCTCTATCCCGACCTGTCGCCCGACGCCGCGGCGCAGCGTGTGCTGCAAACCGGGCCGCGCATCGTGCTGCAAACCGGGGGCGAATCGGGCGCGCGCGCGATCTGGGCCGGGGACGTGGTGAACGTGCCAGCGGTGCGCACCACCGTTGCCGACACCATCGGCGCGGGCGATACGTTCAACGCGGGCGTGCTGGCCAGCCTGTCGCGGCAGGGCGTGTTAACCAAATCCGGGCTGGCATCCGTGACGCCCGCGCAGCTGCGCACCGCCCTGACCATGGGGGCGCAGGCCGCCGCGGTCACCGTATCCCGCCCCGGCGCGAACCCGCCTTGGGCGCATGAAATGCCCTAACGCCGGTCGGGCGCGCGCAACAGCATAATCAGCGCGCCAACCCCAACCAACAGCCCCGCCGTTAACCCCGCACGCAGCCAGCGGGGCGCGGTGTCGTCCAGGGCAAATTGCCACCACAGCTTGCCGGAAAAGGCCATGCTTTCCCCGGCGAAAAACAACACGCAGCCAAAGCCCGACACCGCCGCCAGCAACAGCGCAACCCAACCCGGCGTGAACGGCGCATGGGTCAGCACCGCGTCACGGTCAAACCCATGCCGAAACGGCAGCAACACCCCAATCGCCACCGTCAGCGCCGCCGCGCGTTCCCATTCCGGTTGACCGGTTAACGCCACGCCAACACCCGCCGCCATGGCCGCCACGGCCAGCCAGAACGCCCCACGCGACCGCGCCAGAACGCCCAGCGACAGCACGATCAGACCCGTTCCCAAAGCACTCGACATCAACGCCGACCCATCGACAAATGCCAATGGAAACAACGCCTCGGCCGCGTCATCGGTGGCGGGGGACAGGCGCAGAATGGCCGACAACGTCATCCACAGCCCCGACCCAAAGATCATCACCGCCAGCACCACCGGAGTTAACGCCGTCACCGCCCGCAGCGCCGGTTCGATAACGCCCACCAGATGCCCCAGCCGCGACGGCAGCATCGGACGGCCCAACATCCGCCACCCTTCGTAGGCCGACAACAGCAACAGCGCCGCCCCAAACGGCACCAGATAATAGACCATCCGAAACAACAGCAGCGCCGCCGCGACCTGACCCACCGGCGTGCCTGTGGGCATGGCGGCCATAATCACCACCTCGAACACGCCGATGCCGCCGGGAACATGGCTGATCACCCCCGCCATCATCGCCGCCGCAAACACCGCCAGAAAGGTGAAAAAACCGCAATCCGTCACCGGCAGGAACAAATACAGCACCAAAGCCGCCGACACGACATCGCCCAGACTGATCGCGACCTGCGCCCCCAAAACCGGCAGCGACGGCGCGCGCAGCGCAAACCGCCGCCACCGCAGCGCCCGCCCCGACCGCGACGCCCAGACCAGCGGCCCCATAATCGCCACAATCGCCGCGACCGCCGCAATCCGCACGACACCCGCCGAAAACGGCAGCATCGCGGCCAGTGCCGTGGGATGCGCGGCTAATGCGCCCAGCCCGATCACCGTCGCCGCCATGCCATAAGACACCGCCGTAAAGGTCGAAATCGCGGCAATATCCAACCCGGTCAGCCCCAGCCCGGAATACACGCGCCACCGGACCGCTCCACCCGAAATCGCGGTTAACCCGATCGTGTTCCCAAAGGCATAGGCCATCAGCCCGCCCGTCATCACCACCGGCAACGGCAGCGGCTTGCCGATATAACGCAGCGCCGACCAATCATAACCGGCCAGACACAGATAGCCGCACAGCGTCGCCATCAGCGCCAAGCCCATCACCGGCCACGGCGTCGCCCGGATTTGCGCGGCCACCTGCGCCAGATCCACCGGCGCCAGCAGGCGATACATCGCCCACAGCCCCAGTACAAACAGCGCCCCCGCCACCAGATAGGGCAGCGCGCGGATCATCGCAGATCAGCCCTGACGACGAAACGTGACATAATGCGGCGGACGGCCTTCGCGCAGCGCCTTCTGTTCGTAGCGGGTGCTGATCCAATCATCCCAAGCCTGCGGCGTTTCCGACACCAGATCAAACCCGGCAGGCGGCACCTGCTCCAACGTCTGACGCACATAATCGGGAATATCGGTCGCCACGCGGAACACTCCGCCCGGTCGCATCACCCGCGCCAAAGGCAACAGATGTTCCGGCGTCACGAAACGGCGGCGGTGATGGCGGGCCTTGGGCCACGGATCGGGATACATCAGAAACGCCCGATCAATGCAGGCATCCGGCAACACATCCATCAAATCCCGCGCATCGCCGGGATGCACGCTGACATTTTCCACACCCGCCGCACGGATTTTCCCCAACAGCATCGCGACCCCGTTAATAAACGGCTCGCACCCGATAATGCCAATATCGGGATAGGTCTTGGCCATGTGAACCATATGCTCACCGCCGCCAAAGCCCACCTCTAACCAAATCGGCCGGTCATCGCCAAAAATCGCCGTCGGATCAATCACGCGGCGTTCGGGGTTGTCCTGCACGGTGATGCCACGCGGACGCAATTCGCCCAAGTCCTCGGACAGATAGCCCTTCTGGCTGTGGCGCAACGTCTTCCCATGCCGCCGCCCGTAAAAATTACGGCGCGGCGGGTTGGGATCAAATTCGGTTATCGGTTCATCAGTCATAGCGGCCCAGTGACGCAAGGCGGGCCTATCGTCAAGCCCGCCTTATCTTCTGTGCAAAAATATCCTCAAGGGGGTGAATTGGCCAACGGCCAAGAGGGGGGCTGAAAGGCCCCCTGCCCCCCGATCAGTCCGCAGCCAGACGGCTGATAATTACCGTCACCTCGGGCTTTTTGCCGATTTCTTCCATGGCAACCTGACGGGTGATCTTGCGGATCGCCTCGTCCATTTTGCTGTCGTCGTTGACGGTGCGGCGGTCCGCGCCTTCCAGGAAATCCGCCAGTTCGCCTTCGATCTGGCGGGCCAGATCATCGCCGCCGCGGGTGCGTTCGGACAGGCCCATCAGTTCAACCCAGGCATCGGGCAGAACATTGTCGTCTTCATCCACGATCACGCTGACCATGGCGTGACCGTTCAGCGCCATGCGAATCCGGTCGCGGACAATGCCGTCCATGGCCCCGATCAGCACATTGCCGTCCAGATACAGCTTGCCGCTTTCGACCTGATCAACCACGCGCGGGGTGTCGCCGGTCAGATCCAGCATGGTGCCATTGGTGGCGATTTCGGACGCCATCCCCTTGGACCGCGCCAACAGAACATGTTCGCGCAGATGCAGATGTTCGCCATGCTGCGGGATCACGATTTTCGGTTTCAGCAGTTCGTGCATCGCCTCGATGTCCGGGCGGTTGGCGTGACCCGAGACATGGAACAGCCCGTCATCGGCATCGTAAACGTCAACGCCCAATTCCGACAGCGCGTTCATGATCCGCCCGACCGGCTTTTCATTGCCGGGGATGGTTTTCGAACTGAACAGATAGCTGTCGCCCTCTTTCAAGGACAGGCCCAGATAGCGGCCGCGGGACAATTGCGCACTGGCGGCGCGGCGTTCGCCCTGACTGCCGGTGGCGATCAGCATGACCTGATGACGCGGCAGGCTGGCGGCCTCATCCGGGCCGATGGTGCTGGGGAAATCCTGCAACACGCCGGTTTCCAAGGCGACCGAAACCATCCGCCGCATCGCGCGACCCAACAGGCAAATCTTGCGCCCCGAGGCCACGGCGGCATCAGCCAGCGTTTTCAGACGCGCGACATTCGACGCAAAGGTGGTCGCAACGATCATGTTTTTCTGCGCCATCACCCATTCCAGAATCGGGTTGGCCAGCATGGATTCCGACCGCCCCGGATGGGTGGAAAAGATGTTGGTGCTGTCGCAGGTCATCACCTTGATGCCGCGCCCTTCGGCGGCAATGTCGCGCCACAGGATCGGGTCAAACGCCTCGCCAACGACGGGGGCGCTGTCCAGTTTGAAATCGCCCGAATGGACGATCCGACCGGCGGGCGTGTCGATAATCAGCGCCGCGCTTTCCGGGATCGAATGGCTGATCGGCACGAATTGCACGTTGAACGGGCCGGCCTGCGTCACCTCGGGGCGGGGGCCGGTGATGTTCACGGCGTTTGCCGGATGGCCCTGTTCCTCCAGCTTCAGGCGGATCAGCGCGCCGGTGAATTGGCGGGCATAGATCGGAACATCCAGCCGCCCCCACAGATGCCCAAGGGCGCCGATATGGTCTTCGTGGGCGTGGGTGATAAAAATCGCCTCCAGCCGGTCGCGGTTTTGTTCCAGCCATGTGATGTCCGGCATGATCAGATCAATGCCGGGGCTGCTGTCCATATCGCCAAAGCTGACGCCCAGATCGACCAGAATCAGCCGTTCTTTCCCCGGCACGCCATAGCCATAGACATAGGCGTTCATGCCGATTTCGCCCGCGCCGCCCAGCGGCAGATAGATCAGGCGCTCAGCCATTGCCCATCTCCTTGTTGTAATCATGTATCAATCGCAGACCGTGAACGGTCAGGTCGTCTTCGATGGCGTCGAACAGATCAAACCCCTGATCAAACAACGGGGCAAGCCCCCCGGTTGCAATGATTTTCATTGGTTTGTCGCGTTCGGCGCAAATGCGGCGGGTGATCCCTTCGATCAACCCGATATAGCCCCAGTAAATCCCTGACTGGATGCAGGCAATCGTGTTGGTGCCGATCACGCGGTCGGGCATGGTCACATCGACATGCGGCAAGGCGGCTGCGGCGCTGTGCAACGCCTCAAGCGACAGGTTCACGCCGGGCGCAATCACGCCGCCAACATAGGCCCCATTCGCGCCCACCACGTCAAAATTCGTCGCGGTGCCGAAATCCACCACCACGCTGTCGGCGCCGTGCCGGTCAAAGGCGGCAACCGCATTGGCCAGACGGTCGGGACCAACCTTCGTCCCCGGATCGACCTGCGGCGGCGCGGGCAGCAAACATTCGGGTTTGCCCACGACCAGCGGGCGAATGTCGAAATACCGGTTGCACAGCACACGCAGGTTAAACACCACGCGCGGGGCGGTCGCGCTGATAATGCAGGCGTCGATATTCAGGTCGAATTTACGCACCGAAATCAGCGTGGACAGCCAGACGAAATATTCATCCGCCGTCCGCCGGTGATCCGTGCTGATCCGCCAATGCGACAGAAATTGCGTGCCGTCCCAGATGGAAAAGACCGTATTCGTGTTGCCGGTGTCGATGCACAGTAACATATCAGCCCCCGGTGAAATACACATCGGCCGCAGGGATCGCCTGCGGACCGCGCGGGGTGGTCAGCATCAACGCGCCGGTGTCGTCGATGCCATCAAACCGCCCGACCGTTTCCGTGGTGCCGGTGCGCGCCGTGATGGTTTCGCCCAGCTTGGCCGCGCGCGCCAGCCATGCATGGCGGATCGGGCCAAAGCCATAATCCCGCATCTGCCGCGCCCAATGGTCAAAGGCCGGGGCAAGGGCATCCAGCAGCTCATCCGCGGTTAGGGTCAGCCCGGTTTCGCCCAGAACGCTGACCGGACGCATCGCGCCAGATTCGACATGGTCGGGAGTGTGGGTCAGGTTCACGCCAATCCCAACGGCAAGCGCGTTGACCGATCCGCCCGCACCCACGCTTTCCAGCAGAATCCCCGCCAATTTGCCGCCGTTCAACAGCACATCATTGGGCCATTTCAGCGACAGATTCACCTGCGGCCCGCATAACTGGCGCAGCGCCGTATCAACCGCCAGAGCCGCAACAAAGGAATACCGCGCCGCATCCGCCGCGCCGCCATCGGGACGCATCAACAGGGTTGCGGCAAAGTTCCCCGGCGGATCGCTCCAGACCCGCCCACGCCTGCCGCGCCCGGATTCCTGCCGCCGCGCCATGATCCAAGCCGGCCCCGAAAGGGAACCGGCCAGACGCATCGCCTCGGCATTGGTGCTGTCCACGCGGTCCAGAACATGCCGCGCGACACCATCCGGCCACGGCTGCGGATTACTCACTCGGGACCGGCTCGGTCAGGGTGGCAGCGGGGACAATCGCGCCGCCCGGCTGCGCCGTAATCACCGGCACAGCAACCAGCGATTCCGCCGCGCGCCCTGCCGCACGATCCACGCCCAGCATCGACACCGCGCCCAGCACGATGATCAGCACCGACCCCAGCATCGCCACCATCTGCACCGGCCCCATACGGCTGGTCACCGGGTCCGTTTCCGCCCCGAAATAGACATAGTAAACGATGCGCAGGTAATAAAACGCGCCAATCACCGACGCGATCACACCCGCAACCGCCAGCCACGCCATCCCGGCATCAACCGCAGCCGTCAGCACGGACAGCTTGGCAAAGAACCCCAGCAGCGGCGGCACACCGGCCAAGCTGAACATCAGGACCAGCACGGCAACCGCCTTCAGCGGGTCAACGCGCCAGAACTGGTTCAGCGCCGCAATTTCGGTCACCGGCTGCCCGTCACGTTCCAGCGACAGAATAAAGGCAAAGGCCCCGACATTCATCACGGCGTAAATCGCCATATAAATCAGCATCGCCTGAACACCCAAAGCCGTGCCAGCCGCCAGACCAACCAAAGCAAAGCCCATATGCGCGATCGATGAATAGGCCATCAGACGTTTGATATTCGTCTGCCCCACCCCGGCAATCGCGCCAAGGAACATCGACATCACCGCAAGCGCCGCGATGATCTGGGTCCAGTCACCGGTGACATTGCCGAAGGCGTCAAACATCAGCCGCGCGATCAGCGCCATGGCCGCCACCTTGGGCGCGGTCGCGAAAAACGCGGTCACCGGCGTGGGCGAGCCTTCGTAAACATCCGGCGTCCACATATGGAACGGCACCGCCGACACTTTGAAGGCCAGACCAACCAGCAGGAACACCAGACCGAACAGCAGGCCGATCGGCAGGTTGCCCGCGATCACCGTCTGAATAATCCCGGCAAATTGCGTCGTCCCCGCAAAGCCGTAAACCAGCGAGGCACCATAGAGCAACAGACCCGACGACAGCGCGCCAAGAACGAAATATTTCAGGCCCGCCTCGGACGATTTGACGCTTTCGCGGCGCATCGCGGCCACGACATAGAGCGACAGCGATTGCAGTTCCAACCCCATATACAGCGTCAGCAGGTCGCCCGCCGATACCATCAGCATCATACCAACGGTCGCCAGCACAATCAGGATCGGATATTCAAACCGCATCATGCGCTGACGGTCCATGTAATCCGCGCTCATCGCCAGAACGGCGGCGCCGGACAACAGGACCGTGACCTTGGCAAAGCGGCCAAAGGCATCATCGGTAATCATCCCGAAAAACGCAGTTTGCGCCGGGCCGTTGTCCAGCCCAACCGCCAGCCCAGCCACCAGCAAGGCGGCAACACTGGCCCACAGGATCAGCTTGGCAATCGCATCCTTGCCAAAAAACGCCCCCGCCATCAGAGCGGCCAAGGCATACACAGCCAGCCAGAATTCAGGCAAAATGGTCGAAAAATTCATCGCGGTCATCTTGCAGTCCTTATTGGCTGGCGGTTGCCATATCGCCGCCGGTCTCGACCGGCAGTGATGCGTGGAAATTCACCAGCAGCGATTCAACCGCCGGTCCGGTGATGTCGGTCACAAGGCGCGGATAAACACCCAAAATCAACGTCATGGCGATCAGCGGGGCGAAAATCCAACGCTCACGCGGGGTCATGTCGGTGATGGTTTTCAGGCTTTCCTTAATCAGCGCGCCCATGGTGACGCGGCGATACAGCCACAGCGCATAGCCCGCCGACAGGATCACCCCGGTTGCCGCGACAAAGGCCACCCAGGTATTCGCCCGGAACGCGCCCAAGAGGGTCAGAAACTCACCCACAAAACCCGAAGTTCCCGGCAGGCCGACATTAGCCATGGTAAAGAACATGAACACCAAAGCGTAAACCGGCATCCGGTTGACCAAGCCGCCATAGGCGTCGATTTCGCGCGTGTGCATCCGGTCGTAAATCACGCCCACACACAGGAACAGCGCGCCCGAGATAAAGCCATGCGACAGCATCTGGAAAATCGCACCGTCGATCCCCTGCTGGTTCGCGGCGAAAATCCCCATCGTGACATAACCCATATGCGCGACGGAGGAATAGGCGATCAGTTTCTTCATATCGCTTTGGGCCAAAGCCACCAGCGAGGTGTAGACAATCGCAATAGCCGACAGCCACAGCACCAGCGGTTGCAGCAGATCCGCAGCGACCGGGAACATCGGCATCGAAAAACGCAGGAAGCCATAGCCACCCATTTTCAGCAGCACGGCGGCCAGCACGACCGAACCCGCGGTCGGCGCCTGAACATGCGCGTCGGGCAACCATGTATGCACCGGCCACATCGGCATTTTCACCGCAAAGCTGGCAAAGAACGCCAGGAACAGCAGCGTCTGCATCCCGCCAACAACGGTAAAGCCCAGCACGCGCATGGTTTCCGACGGGAAATCAAAGGTCAGCAACTGCGCGATATCGGTCGTCCCGGCGGTCATCGCCATGGCGATCATCGCCACCAGCATCAGCACCGAACCGATGAAGGTATAGAGAAAGAACTTGAACGCGGCGTAAATCCGGTTCTGGCCACCCCAAATCCCGATAATCAGGAACATGGGGATCAGGCCCGCTTCGAAGAACAGATAGAACAGGATCAGGTCAAGCGCGGTGAACACGCCGATCATCAGCCCTTCCAGCACCAGAAAGGCGATCATGTATTCCTTGACCCGCGTTTTCACATCCCAGCAGGACAGGATCGTCAGCGGCATCAGGAAGGTGGTCAGCATGACGAACAGGACCGAAATCCCGTCCACGCCCATCTTATAGCGCAGGCCCATGATCCATTCGCGATCTTCGACGAATTGGAAACCGGTGTTCGACGGATCAAAGCCGAACAAAACCGCCAGCGAAATCAGGAACGTGGCCGTGGTCGCAAACAGCGCGACATATTTCGCATTGCGCTGCGCCGCCTCATCGTCGCCACGCAGGCCAACCGCCAGAATCGCCGCCGCAACAATCGGCAGGAAGGTGATGATAGAAAGAAGGTTCGTCATATCAGTGCGCGCCTCGCATCATCACCCAAATCAGCAAGCCTACGATGCCCAAAACCATCGCAAAGGCGTAATGGAACAGATAGCCCGACTGCACCCGCCCGGCGAACCGGGTCAGGCGCGGGATGATTCCCAAGGCAACCCCGTTAATGGCACCGTCGATAACCGCTCCGTCGCCAGCCGTCCACAGCCGCGCGCCAATCCAACGCGCCGGGCGGACGAACAGGACGTCGTAAACCTGATCGAAATACCATTTATTCAGCAGGAAATTATACAGAACCGGCTGTTGTGCGGCCAGTTTCGCCGGAGCCTCGGGGTGGCGGATATACATCAGCCATGCCAGACCCAGACCAATCAGCATCGCAATGAACGGCGACAATTTGACCCAGGTCGGGACATAATGCGCGTCATGCATCACATGGTTGTCGGGGTGCATGTAAATCGCGCCCGGCGTCACGGTGATCTGGGCCGGATCCTGTGCGGCACCGGCGGCGCTGTGCAATGCCTCACCCTGGGGTTCGGCCTGCGGCGCCTCGGCCACAGCACCATCAAGAGCCGTCGTCGGTTCATCATGCGACGCCGAAATCACCGGCATCCCAAAGAAACCGCGCACGCTGTCATCTTTGCCAAAGAAGCTGTTATACCAGACCATCCCGGCGAAAATCGACCCGACGGCCAGCACGACCAGCGGAATGGTCATCACCGACGGGCTTTCATGGGCGTGATCATGCGCATGATGATCGCCGCGCGGTTTGCCCCAGAACGTCATGAACATCAGCCGCCACGAATAGAAGCTGGTCATCAGCGCGGCCACCACCAGAAGCCAGAAGGCATAACCATTCCCCGACGCAAAGGCGCTTTCGATCACGGCGTCTTTGGACAGGTAGCCGGCAAAACCGATATGCGTCAGAGGGATACCGACCCCGGTAATGGCCAGCGTGCCGATCAGCATCGCATAAAAGGTCAGCGGGATTTTTTTGCGCAGCCCACCATAATTCCGCAAATCCTGTTCATGATGCATCGCGTGGATTACCGAGCCCGCGCCAAGGAACAGCATCGCCTTGAAGAAAGCATGCGTAAACAGGTGGAACATTGCGACCGAATAGACGCCCACGCCCGCCGCCACGAACATATAGCCCAGCTGCGAACAGGTCGAATAGGCGATCACGCGTTTAATATCGTTCTGCACCAGCCCCACCGTCGCCGCGAAAAACGCGGTCGAAGCGCCGATGATCACGATGAAATTCTTGGCCTCGGGCGCGAATTCATACAGAGGCGACATGCGGCAGACCAGAAACACACCGGCGGTCACCATGGTCGCGGCGTGGATCAGGGCCGAAACGGGGGTCGGCCCCTCCATCGCGTCGGGCAGCCAGGTATGCAGGAACAGCTGCGCCGATTTGCCCATCGCGCCGACAAACAGCAGGAAGGCCAGCAGGTTCGCGGCATTCCAATCGGCCCACAGGAACCGAATATCGGTCGCGGCCAGCATCGGCACTTGCGCGAAAATATCATCAAACTGGATGCTGCCGGTCAGCCACCAGATGCCAAAAATCCCCAGCAGGAAACCGAAATCGCCGACGCGGTTCACGATGAACGCCTTCATCGCCGCAGCGCCAGCCGATTGTTTCTTAAAGTAAAAACCGATCAGCAGATAGGACGCAACGCCCACGCCTTCCCAACCAAAGAACATCTGCAACAGGTTATCCGCCGTCACCAGCATCAGCATGGCAAAGGTGAAGAACGACAGATAGGCAAAGAAACGCGCGCGATAGGGTTCAGCATCGCTGAAATTTTCGTCATGCGCCATATAGCCAAAGCTATACAAATGGACCAAGGCCGACACCGAGGTCACGACGATCAGCATAATCGCGGTCAAGCGGTCCAGACGGATCGCCCAAGCCGAGCTAAAATCGCCCGACACAACCCAATCCATCACCGGCAGGTGACGCACCTCACCATCAAAGGTCAGGAACAGGACCCAGCTGGCGGCGGCGGCGGCAAACAAAATGCCGGTCGTCAGCAACTGCGCGCTGCGTTCACCAATCAGCCGCCAGCAGAAACCGGCGATCAGGGCGCCCAGCAGCGGGGCAAACAGGATAAATTGCGCCATACCGGATTATCCCTTCATCACGTTGACGTCTTCGACCGCGATCGTGCCACGGTTGCGGAAGAACACCACCAGAATTGCCAGACCAATCGCCGCCTCGGCTGCGGCGACGGTCAGAATGAACATCGTGAACACCTGCCCCGTCAGATCACCCAGATGCGCCGAAAAGGCCACAAAGTTGATGTTGACGGCCAGCAGCATCAGTTCAATCGACATCAGAATCACGATGACATTTTTACGGTTAACGAAGATACCAAAGATCCCCGCGACGAACAGCACCGCACCTACGATCAGGTAATGTGACAATCCGATCATCTTTTTGTCCCTCCGGGTTTGGCACCCGCTGAATTATCTGAAGCCGCTAAATCCGACGACCAGCACAACGATCACAACAACAACGACGATAACGGTTCGGCTCATAGTCCCTGCCCCGGTTTGACATCGCGCAACTGCATGGCTTTGGCCGGGTCGCGGTGCATCTGTTCGATCACATCCTGACGTTTGATGTCGCGGCGGTGACGCATGGTCAGAGTGATCGCGCCAATCATTGCGACCAACAGGATCAGGCCCGAAATCTGGAACGGCAGGATAAAGCGGTCATACATGACCATGCCGATGGCACGGGTGTTCAGCACTTCATGCGCGATTGGCAGATCCCGCAGCGTCGCGGATTGATCCGACGATTGCCACGCGCCAAAAGCAATGCCCAACTGCGCCAGCAGCACCAGACCAATCAGGCCCGCCAGTGGCAGATATTGGGCAAATTCGCCTTTGAGCTGGGCGAAATCGACATCCAGCATCATGACAACGAACAGGAACAGCACCGCCACGGCACCGACATAGACGATGACCAGCAACATGGCGACAAATTCCGCGCCCAGCAGCACAAAGAGGCCCGCCGCCGACAGAAACGCCAGGATCAGCCACAGCACGGAATGCACCGGGTTGCGGGCCAACACGACCATAAAGCCCGCAATGCAGACCGAAATCGCGAACAGGTAGAAGGCAAATGTCATCATTCCGTTTCGCTCCTCTCGGCTTCGGTAAAGACGCCTTGCGCAATTTCCAGCGCCTTTTGCATGGCCGGCAGGCCACCAAACATGCCCATTTGATAAATCACTTCGGCGATTTCGCGCGGTTTCGCCCCAGCCTCGACCGCGTGGCGAATGGCCATGCGCAATTGCGGTTCGGCGTGCGCCCCCTGCACGGTCATCGCGGCAATCGTGACCAGCAGACGCGTTTTAGCGTCCAGACCGTCGCGGTTAAAGGTCTTGCCAAACCACATCTCCATCATGTCGGCGGGCATGGTGGGGATCAGCTTTTCAAAGGCGCGCGGGTCGAAATGTTCCAGCGCAGGGTTGAACGCCCGCGCCATTTCCTGACCCGAGGCAACCATCTGCTGAAACATTTTCTGGAAAGCGTCGTTCATCGGTAGGGCGCATCCATAGCAAGGTTACGGGCGATCTGCGCCTCCCACCGGGCGCCGTTATCCAAGAGTTTCTGTTTGTTATAAAACAGTTCTTCGCGCATTTCGGTGGCGAATTCGAAATTCGGACCTTCGACGATGGCATCGACCGGACATGCCTCTTGGCAGAATCCGCAATAGATGCATTTGGTCATGTCGATGTCATAACGCGTCGTGCGGCGGCTGCCATCGGCGCGGGGTTCCGCGTCAATCGTAATCGCCTGAGCGGGGCAAATCGCCTCGCACAGTTTGCAGGCGATACAGCGTTCTTCGCCATTCGGGTAACGGCGCAGCGCGTGTTCGCCCCGGAAACGCGGCGACAGCGGCCCCTTTTCGTGGGGGTAGTTGATCGTCGGTTTCGGCGCAAAGAAATACTTCATCCCCACGCCAAAGCCTTTGATAAAGTCCACCATCAAAAAGTATTTGGTGGCGCGCATCAGATCAAATGCCATGGATTACACCCCCGCCCAACGGGCCCAGAACGTCCCGAACACCTGGAATTTCGCAAGAAAGGCCACGATCACAACCCAGCCCAGCGACAGCGGCAAGAACACCTTCCAACCGATGCGCATCAACTGGTCATAGCGATAGCGCGGAACGATGGCTTTCACCATGGCGAACATGAAGAACCAGAACACCATTTTGATGAACATCCACAGCGCGCCATCGGGCAGGCCGGGGATCGGCGACAGCCAACCACCGAAAAACAGCAGCGAAATCAACGCGCACATCAACCAGATGGCGATATATTCCCCTGCCATAAACAGCAGGTAAGGCGTGGACGAATATTCGACCATAAAGCCCGCGACCAGTTCCGATTCTGCCTCGGGCAGATCGAACGGCGGGCGGTTCGTTTCGGCCAGAGCCGACACAAAGAACAGCACCAGCATCGGCAGATGCGCCAGCCAGAACCACGACAACAGACCGGCGCCGCGCTGCGCCTCGACGATGGCGGTCAGGTTCATCGAACCGGCCGAGATGATGATGCCGATGATGATCAGGCCCATCGAGACTTCATACGAAATCATCTGGGCCGCCGACCGCAGCGATCCAAGGAACGGATATTTCGAGTTCGACGCCCAGCCGCCCATGATGACGCCATAAACCTCAAGGCTGGACACGGCGAAAATGAACAGGATGCCGACATTGATGTCGGCCATCACCCAGCCCGGCGCAAAGGGAATCGCGACGAAGGCCAAGAGCGCCAACGTCATCGACAAAAACGGCGCCAGAAAGAACACGAATTTGTCGGAACCCGCCGGAACGACGATTTCTTTAACCACAAATTTCAATGCGTCGGCAAAGGTTTGCAGCAAACCCCACGGTCCAACCACGTTCGGGCCGCGCCGCATTTGCACCGCCGCCCAGATTTTCCGGTCGCCATAGACCAAAAAGATCAGCGAGATCATCACAAAGGCAATCACCGCCAGACCCTGCGCCAGCAGGATAACCGCGATCCCTAAGGAAGATGCCCAAAAATCAGCCATGATCCCCTGTCCCCTTCTTACGCCGCGGGAATGCCGCGTGCCTTGCATTCGCGCAAGGTTTCTTTCGTTTCCATGACCCGCAGCCCCAAAGGCCGTTGGTCCGACATTGTAAACGCAGCACCGATCAGCAGCTTGCCGTTGCGTTTGGCCTGCAAGGTGCGGACGTGACGCCCGTAACCTGTTCCATTCGAATCCGCCCACGCAGCCAATGCGCAGGTGGCATACGAAAACGCAATATCGGCGTCCACCCCCTGCCGCAAATTGGCCGTCACCTCGACCAGATCGCGGCGTGGGCCATCGCCCAGAACATCGACACGAACGGCGATAAAATCGTCAGCGTCAGCCGGTTTATCACCACGCCAGACAGGCAAAGCCGGTTGGGTGCGGGCCGCGAAGTCTTCGATCGCCTGTTCCTGTGCGGATTTGGCGCGTGGCAAATTGGCCGCAGCGGTCCGCGAGAAATCCAGCGTCAGATTCTGATTCAACGCCGCCAATTGCGATTCTGTTACCAGAAACGGATCGCTGAACGCGCCGTCATCCAGCGTCATTTCCGTGACACTGCCGTCGGCTTCCAGAATCTGAATGGTGCCGGAACGGGTCGAAATCCGCGCCGGATCCAGATCGCGCACCTCGCCCGTATGGGCCACCAAGGACATGCGCGCCGTCACTTCGTCCGGTTTGGCGGGGGGGCGGCCCTGATCCTTGCCAGCCGCACAACCTGCCAGCAACGCCGCGCACATCATGGCGACGATCAGGTGGATGGGCTGGCGTTTGGCTGGCTGCATCTTGGTTACTCCGCCGCGATGCTGTCGGCGACGCGCGCCGTCGCCATGCGCGACAATTCCCCCATCAGGGGCGAACAGCGCGCAATCGGGTTGGTCAGATAGAAATCCTTCACCGCGTTAACGAAGGTTGCTTTGCCCATAGCCTCGGCCGGCAAGGGCCGCCATTCGTTTTCCGGCACCTGATCGACGCGGCCCAGATGCGGCACGGCATCGACCAGAGCGCGGCGCAGCGTGGCCAGATTGTCCCATGGCAGCGTCTGCCCCAATTCCGCCGACAAAGCGCGCAGGATCGCCCAGTTTTCTTTAGCCTGACCGGGGGCGAAATTGGCACGCATGGCCAATTGCGGGCGTCCTTCGGTGTTGACGAACAGGCCGTTTTCTTCGGTATAACAAGCGGATGGCAGGATAACATCGGCGCGATGCGCGCCGCGATCACCATGGCTGCCCTGATAAATCACGAAGGCGCCGGGGGCGATGTCTACCTCATCCGCGCCAAGGTTAAAGATCACCTCGGCCCCGTCCACAGCCGCCGTCAGACCGCCTTCGGTCACGGCGCCAATGTCCATAGCACCCACGCGGGCAGCGGCGGTGTGCAGGATCAGCAGTTTGGAATTGCTGTTTTCGGCCAGCTTCATCGCATGGGCCAGAACGGCGGCACCATCCGCTTCGCGAATCGCGCCCTGCCCCACGATCACAACGGTGCGTTTGTCGCGCGTCGCGTCGGTGATGTTCAGCGATGACAGGTTTTCCAATGCGGCACGATCATCGCCCGCGTGGTGATAGTCATAGGTCAGATCGACCGCCTGACCCACCAGCCCGATTTGCGCGCCACGCGACCACGCCTTGCGGATACGAGCGTTCAGCACCGGCGATTCGTCGCGCGGGTTGGTGCCGATCAGCTGGATCATCTCAGCGTTATCAATGTCTTCGATGCGCGCGGTGCCGACATAAGCGCTGCGATTGCCAGCAGGCAAACGCGCGCCGTCAACGCGACATTCCACCGTGCCGCCCAGCCCCTCAACCAGTTGTTTCAGGCTAAAAGCCGCCTCAACCGGGACCAGATCGCCGATCAGACCGGCGACCCGTTTTCCCTGCATCGCGGTTGCGGCGGCGGTCAGTGCCTCGGGCCAGGTGGCGGCGCGCAGGCGACCGTTTTCGCGGATATAGGGCTGGTCCAGACGCTGACGACGCAGCCCGTCCCAGACAAAGCGCGACTTATCGCTGATCCATTCTTCGTTAACGCCGTCATGGTTGCGCGGCATGATGCGCATGACTTCGCGGCCCTTGGTGTCGATGCGGATGTTCGAACCCAACGCATCCATCACGTCAATCGACTGCGTTTTGCGCAATTCCCACGGCCGCGCGGTAAAGGCATAGGGTTTGCTGACCAACGCACCAACCGGGCATAAGTCGATGATATTGCCCTGCAAATTGCTGTTCAGCGTCTGGTTCAGATAGCTGGTGATTTCGCTGTCCTCACCCCGTCCCGTCTGACCCATCTGGGTGATGCCAGCAACCTCACTGGTGAAACGAACGCAGCGGGTGCAGGAAATGCAGCGCGTCATATGCGTTTCGACCAGCGGGCCAAGGTTCAGTTCTTCGGCGGCGCGTTTGGGTTCGCGATAGCGGCTGAAATCAATGCCATAGGCGACGGCCTGATCCTGCAAATCACATTCGCCGCCCTGATCGCAGATCGGGCAGTCCAGCGGATGGTTGATCAGCAGAAACTCCATCACGCCTTCGCGGGCCTTGCGGACCATGGGGCTGTTCGTGCGCACTTCGGACGGCGCACCATCGGGGCCGGGGCGCAAGTCCTTGACCTGCAACGCACAACTGGCCGCCGGTTTCGGGGGGCCGCCCACCACTTCGACCAGACACATGCGGCAGTTGCCGGCAATCGACAGCCGTTCATGATAACAGAAACGCGGAATTTCGATCCCGGCCTGTTCACAAGCCTGAATCAAGGTCAGGTTGGGATCGACCTGCACTTCGATGTCGTCGATCTTGATTGTCCGCAATTCGGCCATCATTCCATCCTTATCTTGCGCGCAACAACGATCCGGCGATCGTTTGTTTGGCGATTTCGTCCCGCCCGAGGCGGCAAAATGTCTCTGGCTGGCCCGATACCACGCCGCCAGCAATCATGTAACGGTCCGCTTCGCGATAAATGCGGTCGCGTTCGCTGCGGCTGTCCAGAAAGGCGTCGATTTCCGCCTCGGAATAGCCCTGATTCAACGCATATCGTTTCAGCGCCCGCGCCTCATTAAAGGCGCGAACCATGCGTGCATCAATTGTCGGGCAGCCACGGCGCAGCACATCGGCCACGCGGGCAGCAACCAGACGGTCGTTAATGTATTTTTCCTGATTCAGCGGCACCTGCGCGGCCACCGGGGCCGCCAACAGCGACAGGGCAAACGCAACGGCAAGACGGGTCATGACAGATCCTTTCAGCGGGTTATGCGTGTCCACATAACTGCCTTTGGCCTCTGCCGCCCGACACGTCCCCGTTAACGGGGCGTGAACATATGCCGGTTTTGCGTTCATTCCGCCGCCATGGCCCCCATGCGACCCGTGCGTTTCGCCTTGATCCGGTCTTCGATTTCGTTGCGGAAGTTGCGGATCAGGCCCTGAATCGGCCATGCCGCCGCGTCGCCGAGGGCGCAGATCGTGTGACCTTCGACCTGTTTGGTCACGTCCAGCAGCATGTCGATTTCTTCGACCTCAGCCTCGCCCCGGACCAGACGCTCCATGACGCGCATCATCCAGCCGGTGCCTTCGCGGCAGGGCGTGCATTGGCCGCAGCTTTCGTGTTTGAAGAACGCCGACAGACGCCACACGGCCTTAATCACATCGGTGGATTGATCCATCACGATCATGCAGGCAGTGCCGAAGGACGACCGCAATTCCCGCATCCCGTCATAGTCCATGATCGCGTTTTCGCACTGTTCGGCGGTCAAGATCGGACAGGACGCACCGCCGGGAATCACCGCTTTCAGGTTTTTCCAACCGCCGCGCACACCGCCGCCGTGTTTTTCAATCAGCTCTTTCATGCTGATCGACATGGATTCTTCGACGACGCAAGGGGTGTTCAGATGGCCGGTCAGGCCGAACAGTTTAACGCCCGCATTGTTCGGACGGCCAAAGCTGGCGAACCATTCCGGGCCACGGCGCAAAATCGTGGGGACAACGGCGATTGATTCGACATTGTTCACCGTGGTCGGGCAGCCATAAAGGCCCATGCCCGCCGGGAATGGCGGTTTCATCCGCGGCATCCCCTTTTTGCCTTCCAGTGATTCCAGCAGCGCGGTTTCTTCGCCGCAGATATAGGCGCCGGCGCCGTGATGCAGGAACAGGTCGAAATCCCAACCCGTGCCAGCGGCATTCGCGCCCAGCAGGCCCGCGTCGTAACATTCGTCAATCGCGGCCTGCAACGCCTCGCGTTCGCGGATATATTCGCCGCGCAGATAGATATAGCTGACATGCGCGCCCATCGCAAAGGACGCGATCAGCGCGCCTTCGATCAGGGTATGCGGGTCGTGCCGCATGATTTCGCGGTCTTTGCAGGTCGCCGGTTCCGATTCGTCGGCGTTAATCACCAGATAGGATGGGCGATCATCGCTTTCCTTGGGCATGAACGACCATTTCAGGCCGGTAGGAAAGCCCGCCCCGCCGCGCCCGCGCAGGCCCGACGCCTTGACCTGTTCCACGATCTTCTCGCGCCCGCGGGCCAAAATCTCGGCGGTGCCATCCCAATGGCCGCGTTTTTTCGCGCCCGCAAGGCTGCGATCACCCATCCCGTAGAGGTTGGTAAAAATACGATCCTGATCTTTCAGCATCCGATTTGGTTCCTCATTCCACGGGCGTCACACATTCCTGCGCCGCCAGATACGCCAGGTCACGATCAGCGACCAGACAAAAGCGCCGATAGCGGCAAGATCGGCCAAATAGGCCCATTTTGCCGCCCATCCATATTCCCGGCCAAGCGCCTGAATGGCGATCCAGATGATCATGGCGGCGGCGATCACCACCCCCACCAGACGCATCTGCTTGGCGTCCTTATCCGCCGGGGCCGTCATGCCGTCCCCACCGGTTGATCGGCCAGACTGCGCGCCTGCCCGACCCAATCATCCCCCCGAATCCGGGCGGCACCGCGCCCGATTTCGGTGGCCACTGCGTCGATCCGCGCATCATCCCACGCGGCGATCTGCGCGAATCGGGTGATCCCGATACCATGCAGAGCCTGACCCAGTTTCGGCCCAATCCCCTTGATCTGCGTCAGATCATCGGGTGTCGTCTGCGCCATCACCGGCGGCGCGGGTTTCGGTGCGGGCGGAGGCGCCCAGTTATCCGCGACCATTGCCGTTCCGCCCGACATCCAGATCAGCAGCGCAACCAGCATCCCCCCGGCCATTACACCCAACATCACCGCCGCAATCACCCCGATTGACCCGATCAAAGACGCACCAACAACAGCGCCCAGCACGACCCCGGCGTTCAGGTAAGCAGTGTTGATGCGGTCCGTCATAGCCTATTCCGGGTTAAGGGCGGGTTAAATCAGTCCTCTTTTTCGGCGGCGCGACTGCCTGCTGGTTCGCTGGCCGATACAGGGCGGGCGGCGGATGCGGCCTGAGCCTCTTGTTTGGTGATGCCGGTGACATCCGCCGGGGCGTCGGCACTGGGCTTAGGTTCCGGCGCGGGTTCGCCCGTGGCCGGTTCCGGCTGTTCGCGACGCCATTTGGTCAGGATCGGAACCTCGGTCCCGTCGATCCGTTTCAGCGTTTCACCCAAATCGCGCGCCAAAGTCGCACTGGCATTCAGGTCGCCGCCGGTCCCTTGCAAATCGTGAAGGCTGGTCGGGCCGCCCAGCGGTTCCGACGAAAAACGCCCATTCTGCGGCCCGGGCAACGGCACCTGCCCCGCCGACATGGCGTCGATCAGTTGTTCCAGCTTTTCCGGCGTCAGGTCTTCGTAATAATCCTTGCCGATCTGAGCCATGGGCGCGTTCGAACAGGCGCCCAGACATTCGACCTCTTCCCAGCTGAACTTGCCATCGGCCGACAGCGTGTGCGGGGTGGGCGCGATTTTGCGTTTGCACACCTCGATCAGCGCCTCGGCGCCGCAGATCATGCAGGTGGTCGTGCCGCAAATCTGGATATTCGCAACCGTTCCAACCGGTTGCAGCTGGAACATAAAGTAAAACGTCGCCACCTCAAGCGCGCGGATATAGGGCATATCCAGCAGATTAGCGCAATATTCGATGGCCGGACGGCTTAGCCAGCCTTCCTGTTCCTGCGCCCGCCACAACAGCGGAATGATCGCGGACCGCTGGCGACCCTCGGGGTATTTTGTGATCTGGGCCTGCGCCCATTCCAGATTGGCGGGCAAAAACGCAAAACTATCAGGCTGTTCGGGGTGCAATCGGCGCAGCATAGCAACCTCAGTTCAGTGTCAGCGACCGCGCGGCGGTCTGATTATGGGCGGCACAGGTCAACGGTCAACCTCACCGAAAACAATGTCCAGCGTGGCGATCAGCGCCGGCACATCGGCCAGCAGATGCCCCTTGGCGATCCAGTCCATCGACTGCAAATGCAGGAAACCGGGCGCGCGGATTTTCGAACGATAGGGCCGGTTGGTCCCGTCGCTGACCAGATACACACCAAATTCGCCCTTGGGTGCCTCAACAGCGGCGTAGACTTCGCCCGCCGGAACCTTGAATCCTTCGGTATAGAGTTTGAAGTGGTGGATCAGCGATTCCATATCGCGCTTCATATCGGCGCGTTTCGGCGGGGTCAGTTTGCCCCGCGCCAGCACGTCACCGCCCGGTTCGGCGCGCAGTTTCGCAATCGCCTGCCGCATGATGCTGGTCGATTCGCGCATTTCCTGAACGCGGCACAAATAGCGGTCGTAACAATCGCCATTCGTCCCGACCGGAATCTTAAAGTCGAATTCGTCATAACATTCATAGGGTTGGCTGCGGCGCAAATCCCATGCCAGCCCCGAACCGCGCACCATGACGCCGGAATAGCCCCAATCCAAGGCATCCTGTTCGGTCACAACGCCGATCCCGACAAGCCGTTGTTTAAAAATACGGTTTTCGGTCAGCAGCGTCCCCAGATCGTCGATGACGGTCGGGAAATGGTCGCACCACGCTTCGATATCGTCCAGCAGGTCAGGCGGCAGATCCTGATGCACGCCGCCCGGCCGGAAATAGTTCGCGTGCAGCCGCGCCCCACAGGCCCGTTCATAGAAAATCATCAGCTGTTCGCGCGCCTCGAACCCCCACAGCGGCGGGGTCAGCGCGCCCACGTCCAGCGCACCGGTCGTCAGCCCCAGCAAGTGGTTCAGAATACGGCCCATTTCCGAATACAGCACCCGGATCAGGCTGGCACGGCGCGGAACGGTGGTGCCGGTCAGGCGTTCAATCGCCAGACACCAGGCATGTTCCTGATTCATCGGCGCAACATAATCCAGCCGGTCAAAATACGGCAGGTTTTGCAGATAAGTGCGCGATTCCATCAGCTTTTCGGTGCCGCGATGCAGCAGGCCGATATGCGGGTCGGCACGTTCGACAACCTCGCCGTCCAGTTCCAGCACCATACGCAAAACACCATGCGCCGCAGGATGTTGCGGGCCAAAGTTGATGTTAAAATTGCGGATCCGCTGTTCGCCGGTCAGCGTGTCTGCGCTGCCATCGTCATAGTGGTTATTGCGAATATCGCCGTCCATGTCTCAGCCCTCCGCAACCATGCGGTTGTCGTTCAAATTCACCACGCGCCGGATCACTTCGCTTCGCCTTTTTCATCACCGGGCAGGACGTATTTCGCGCCCTCCCACGGGGATAGAAAGTCGAATTGGCGGTATTCCTGAACCAGATTCACCGGCTCATACACAACGCGGCGTTCGGTTTCGCTGTAGCGCACCTCGACATAACCGGTCGTCGGGAAATCTTTGCGCAGCGGGTGGCCAGCGAAGCCATAATCGGTCAGGATGCGGCGCATATCCGGGTGGCCCGTGAACAGGATCCCAAACATATCAAACACTTCGCGTTCGAACCAATTCGCCGCCGGATGGGTGCCGGTCAGCGACGGCAGCATCTCATCCTCACGAATGGCGACCTTCACGCGGATGCGCTGATTTTGATACATCGACAGGAAATGCCAAACCACATCAAAGCGTTGCGCACGGCCCGGATGATCCACCGCCGTAATATCAACCAGCGTCGAAAACCGGCAATTGCTGTCGCTGCGCAGAAATTCGATCAGGTCCAGAATACCACTGGCCGTCGCCGTGACGGTCAGTTCGCCATAAGCCAGCGTGGTATCAACCACATTGTCCGGGCGGCGGGCCTGAATATGGTCAGCCAGTTGGCGCAGCGCGTCATGATCGGGATACACAGACATCGTTACCTCACCAGCGTTCCGGTGCGCCGGATGCGGCGCTGAAGTTGCAGGATGCCATACAGCAATGCCTCGGCCGTAGGGGGGCAGCCGGGGACATAGATGTCAACCGGCACGATCCGGTCGCAGCCGCGCACCACGGAATAGCTGTAATGGTAATACCCGCCGCCATTCGCGCAGGACCCCATGCTGATGACATAACGCGGTTCCGGCATCTGGTCATAGACCTTTCGCAGCGCGGGGGCCATTTTGTTGGTCAGCGTGCCGGCAACGATCATCAGGTCCGACTGGCGCGGGGATGCGCGCGGCGCGGTGCCGAACCGTTCCAGATCGTAACGCGGCATGGATGTTTGCATCATTTCGACCGCGCAGCAGGCCAAACCAAAGGTCATCCAGTGCAGCGAGCCATTGCGCGCCCAGTTGATGATGTCTTCGGTCGTGGTCAGCAGAAAGCCTTTGTCCTGCAATTCACGGTTCAGGGCAGTGACCTGCTGATCGCGGTCCGGCCCTGCGGTATTGGCCCCGGTCATCACGCCCATTCCAGCGCCCCTTTCTTCCATTCATAGGCAAAGCCCACGGTCAGCACGCCCAGAAACACCATCATCGACCAGAACGCCACATCGCTGATCCCGGCAAAGCTGACCGCCCACGGGAACAGGAACGCCACTTCAAGGTCGAAAATAATGAACAGGATCGACACCAGATAGAATCGGACGTCGAACTTCATCCGCGCATCGTCAAAGGCGTTGAAACCACATTCATAGGCGCTGACCTTTTCCGGGTCCGGGTTGCGCACCGCAATCACAACAGCGGCCAGCAGCAGAATCAGGGCCAAAGCGGCAGACATGCCCGCAAAGACAAGGATCGGCAGATAGTCCTGCAACAAATAAGGCACGGGCGTTGATCCCCCTTTTGGTCGCAGGGGTCGGCTGACCGTGCGACGGGTTGGCTGGCATCGGGTTTAGACGCGGCGCGCGTCCGGGTCAACGGTCCCTGCCCGACTGAACATATCCAAATTGCCGCAAATGCAACACATCCCTGCATTGAAAGGTTGCGGAATTGGCACGGCGCGCGATTCCCCCGCCCGCATGGCGCGGTTATTCGATTTCAAACAACAAATCCTTGGCGTCTATTTGCTGGCCCGGCGCGACGTGAACCGCCGCAATCACACCGTCACGGTCGGCGTGAAGGGCGGTTTCCATCTTCATCGCCTCAATCGTCAGGATCAGGTCGCCTTGGCTGACCGGCTGCCCCGCTTTCACCGCGACCGAGGCCACAACCCCCGGCATCGGCGCGCCAATATGGCCGGGGTTTTGCGCATCCGCCTTGGGTCGTGCGGCAGCGGTTCCGGTGGCCTTGCGGTTGGGGACCCGGACCTGACGCGGCTGGCCGTTCAGTTCGAAAAACACCTTCATTTCGCCGTTTTCATCCGTTTCGCCAAAGGTCAGCAACCGGATTTCCAACGTCTTGCCGGGGTCAATTTCGACGCTGATTTCCTGCCCCGGCTCCATCCCGTAAAAATAATTGCGCGTCGGCAGCGTCCGCACCGGGCCATAGAGGTCGTGCCGCGCCATGTAATCGGTGAAGACCTTGGGATACATCAGATATCCGTTCAGGTCTTCGTCATCGACCGCCGCGCCGCCCAGATCGGCGGACAGCTTCGCGCGCGTCTGTTCCATATCCACAGGCGGCAGATGCGCGCCGGGACGCGTCGTGATCGGGGTTTCGCCTTTCAAAACCTTGGCTTGCAGGGCAGGAGGCCAGCCGCCGGGGGGCTGCCCCAGATTGCCGCGCATCATATCCACGACCGAATCGGGAAAGCTGACATCGACGCCCGGATCGACCACCTGCGCAGGCGCTAACCCCTGCGCCACCATCATCAAGGCCATGTCGCCCACCACCTTGGAACTGGGGGTGACCTTCACAATATCGCCGAACATCTGGTTCACATCGGCATAAGCCTGCGCGACCTCATGCCAGCGATCCTCCAGCCCCATGGAACGCGCCTGCGATTTCAGATTCGTGAACTGCCCGCCGGGCATTTCGTGCAGATACACCTCGGACGCGGGGCTTTGCAGGCCGGATTCAAACGCGGCATAGTTTTCACGCACCCGTTCCCAGTAATTGCTGATCGCGCGGACATGGCCGATGTCCAGCCCGGTGTCGCGATCGGTTGCGGTCAGCGCCTCAACAATGCTGCCCAAGGTCGGCTGGCTGGTGTTGCCCGACAACGCATCCATGGCGCAATCGACGGCATCCACCCCCGCCTCTGCCGCGGCCAAAATCGTGGCCCCGCCCATCCCCGAAGTGTCATGCGTGTGGAAATGGATCGGCAAGCCCACCTCTTCACGCAGGGTCTTAATCAACATCGTGGCGGCATTGGGTTTCAGCAACCCCGCCATATCCTTAAGCCCCAGAATATGCGCGCCCGCATCGCGCAAATCCTGCGCGGTTTTGACATAATAATGCAGGTCATATTTCGCGCGGTCGGGGTTCAGCATGTCGCCGGTATAACACACCGTGCCTTCGCAGATTTTGCCCGATTCGATCACCGCATCCATGGCGACGCGCATGTTTTCAACCCAATTGAGGCTGTCAAACACGCGGAACACATCGACCCCGGTTTTCGCCGCCTGCGTGACAAAGGACTGCACGACATTATCGGGATAATTCGTGTAACCCACGCCGTTGCTGGCGCGCAGCAACATCTGAGTCATCACATTCGGCATAGCCGCGCGAATGTCCCGCAGCCGCTGCCACGGGCATTCCTGCAAGAAGCGATAGGCCACGTCAAACGTCGCCCCGCCCCAGCACTCGACCGAAAACAGCCCCGGCAGATTGGCGGCATAGCTGGGCGCGACCCGGATCATATCAATCGACCGCATCCGCGTGGCCAGCAGCGATTGATGCCCGTCGCGCATCGTGGTGTCGGTAATCAGCAGCCGCCTTTGCGCCGCCATCCAATCGGCAACGGCCTGCGCGCCCTGTTCGTCCAGCATCTGCCGCGTGCCGGGCGTGGGCGCGGCGACCGGCGCAGGCGGCACCGGCGGGCGGGCCTGCGCATGTGGCAGCGGACGCCCCGCCGTTTCGGGATGCCCGTTCACGGAAATATCCGCCAGATAGGTCAGAATCTTCGTCGCCCGGTCCTGACGGCGGGTAAAGGTAAACAGGTCCGGCGTGGTGTCGATGAATTTGGTGCTGTAATCATCGGCCAGAAAAACCGGATGCTTTAACAGATTGATCACAAAATCAATATTCGTGCTGACGCCCCGCACCCGGAATTCGCGCAGCGCCCGGTCCATGCGCTTGATCGCCTGTTCGGGCGTCTGCGCCCATGCCGTGACCTTAACCAGCAGGCTGTCATAATAGCGTGTGATCACACCGCCGGAATAGGCCGTGCCGCCGTCCAGCCGGATCCCCATGCCGGTGGCCGAGCGATAGGCCGTGATCCGCCCGTAATCGGGGATAAAGTTGTTCTGCGGATCCTCGGTCGTGACGCGGCATTGCAGGGCGTGACCGGACAGCGTGATCGCGTCCTGTGTGGCATGGCCCGTCGCCTCGGCCAGCGTCGCCCCTTCGGCCAGTTTGATCTGAGCCTGCACAATGTCGATGCCGGTCACTTCCTCAGTCACCGTGTGTTCGACCTGAACGCGGGGGTTCACCTCGATGAAATAGAACGCGCCGCTGTCCATATCCATCAGAAACTCAACGGTTCCTGCGTTTTGATAGCCGACCGCGCGCCCGATCTTCAGCGCCAGTTCGCACACTTCGGCCCGCTGCGCGTCGGTCAGATAGGGGGCCGGTGCGCGTTCGACCACCTTTTGATTACGGCGCTGCACGGTGCAATCGCGTTCATAGAGATGATACAGCCCACCATGCGTATCGCCCAGCAGTTGCACCTCGACATGGCGGGCGCGCAGGATCATCTTTTCCAGATAGCCTTCGCCATTGCCAAAGGCGGCCTCGGCCTCGCGCCGGCCTTCGCGGACCTTTTCGACCAGTTCGTCGGGGCCGTTGATCGGACGCATCCCGCGCCCGCCGCCGCCCCAGGACGCCTTTAACATCAAGGGGTAACCGATCTCTGCCGCCTGCGCCCGGATCGCATCGAAATCATCGCCCAACACATCCGTCGCCGGGATCACCGGCACACCGGCGGCCATAGCCACACGGCGCGCCGACGCCTTATCGCCCAAGGCGCGCATCGTATCCGCACGCGGCCCGATAAAAGCGATGCCCGCCGCCACGCAAGCATCGACAAAATCAGGGTTTTCCGACAGCAGGCCATAGCCGGGATGGATGGCATCCGCGCCACATTCCTGCGCCACGCGGATAATGTCCGGGATCGACAGATAGGCCGCGACCGGCCCCAGCCCCGCGCCGATGCGATACGCCTCATCCGCCTTGAACCGGTGCAGGCCCAGCTTGTCTTCCTCGGCATAGACAGCGACCGTGCGTTTGCCCAATTCATTCGCGGCGCGCATGACCCTGATCGCAATTTCCCCGCGATTGGCGATTAGGATTTTGTTAAACATGCGCATCCCCCTGTTTGGCGTGATGGTAGCGATCAATCCCCCCCGCGCAACCCCCAAGATAGCTAAAATGTTCAACATTCGTTCCGCGATTTCGGTTGCGTTTTTGCGTGGCGTCACTATCTGATGCGTTTGGATCGCAGGGGACACGCCATGGAACAGAAGTTCATCGAGGTGCGCGGCGCGCGCGAACATAATCTGAAAGGCGTGGATATGGACATTCCGCGCGACAAACTGGTGGTAATTACCGGGTTGTCGGGGTCGGGAAAATCATCGCTGGCCTTTGATACGATTTACGCCGAGGGGCAGCGCCGTTATGTCGAATCTCTGTCGGCCTATGCGCGGCAGTTTCTGGATATGATGGGCAAACCCGATGTCGATCATATCAGCGGGCTTTCTCCGGCTATTTCTATTGAACAAAAAACCACGTCGAAAAACCCCCGTTCGACCGTGGGAACCGTGACCGAGATTTACGATTATCTGCGCCTGTTATTTGCGCGCGCCGGCACCCCCTATTCCCCGGCAACCGGCCTGCCGATTGAGGCGCAGCAGGTTCAGGATATGGTGGACCGCATTATGGGGATGGAGGATGGCACCCGCGCCTATTTGCTGGCCCCCATCGTTCGCGACCGCAAGGGCGAATATAAAAAAGAATTTCTGGAATTGCGGAAACAGGGTTTTCAGCGGGTTAAGGTCAACGGCGCGTTTTACGAATTGGACGAACCGCCGGTTCTGGATAAAAAGTTCCGCCATAATATCGACGTGGTTGTGGATCGTATTGTCGTGCGCGAAGGTTTGGAAACCCGCCTTGCCGACAGTTTACGCACCGCATTGGATTTGGCGGACGGCATCGCCATTCTGGAAACCGCGACGGATGACCCCGAGCGCATTACCTTCAGCGAAAACTTTGCCTGCCCGGTTTCGGGCTTTACGATCCCGGAAATTGAACCCCGGTCTTTTTCATTCAACGCCCCCTTTGGCGCCTGCCCCGTTTGCGACGGTTTGGGGATGGAATTGTTTTTTGACGAACGGCTGGTTGTGCCGGACACCGCGCTGTCGGTGGAAAAGGGCGCAATTGCGCCGTGGGCGAAATCAAAATCGGCCTATCTGACGCAAACCATCAACGCATTGGCGAAACATTACGGCTTTGATAAGAAAACTCCGTGGCGTGATTTGCCCGCGGATATTCAAAACCTGTTCATGCGCGGATCAGGGAAAGAGGAAATCGAATTTTGGTTCGACGACGCAGGCCGCGTGTATCAAATCAGCCGCGTTTTCGAAGGCGTTATTCCCAATATGGAACGCCGCCTGCGCGAATCCGACAGCCAATGGGTGCGCGAAGAATTTGAACGCTATCAAAACAACCGCCCCTGCGGTGCCTGCGGGGGGTATCGCCTGAAACCCGAAGCCTTGGCCGTGAAAATCAATGGCAATCATATTGGGCAGGTCGTCGAATTATCCATCCGCGACGCTTTGGCATGGATTCAAGCCGCGCCTGACAGTCTGACGAAACAGAAAAACGAAATCGCCGCCGCTATTTTGAAAGAAATTCGCGAAAGGCTTGGTTTCTTGGTAAATGTGGGGCTGGATTATCTGTCGCTGAGCCGCGCGGCGGGAACGTTATCCGGCGGCGAATCGCAGCGGATTCGTCTGGCCAGTCAGATCGGTTCCGGCCTGACCGGCGTGTTATATGTGCTGGACGAACCCAGCATCGGCCTGCATCAGCGCGACAATGACCGCCTGCTGACAACCTTGGTTAATCTGCGCGATCAGGGCAATTCCGTGATCGTGGTCGAACATGACGAAGACGCGATCCGCCACGCCGATTATGTGTTCGATATGGGACCGGGCGCGGGCGTTCACGGCGGAACCGTGGTCAGTCACGGCACGCCGGATCAGATCACCGCCGACCCCGCCAGCCTGACCGGGCAATATCTGTCAGGTGCGCGCGAAATTACCGTGCCGGGCGAACGCCGCGCCGGGAATGGCAAGGCGGTGACCGTCATTGGCGCGACCGGAAATAATTTAAAAAATATTTCCGTTGATTATCCTCTGGGCAAATTCGTGTGCATTACCGGCGTGTCCGGTGGCGGAAAATCGACGCTGACCATCGAAACGCTGTTCAAAACCGCCAGTATGCGCCTGAATGGCGCGCGGCAGACTCCGGCCCCTTGCGAAACGATTAAGGGGTTGGAACTGCTGGACAAAGTGATCGACATTGACCAGCGCCCCATTGGCCGGACGCCGCGATCGAACCCCGCGACCTATACCGGCGCGTTTACACCGATCCGCGACTGGTTCGCCGGCCTGCCCGAATCCAAGGCGCGCGGGTATAAGCCCGGTCGCTTCAGCTTTAACGTCAAGGGCGGCCGGTGCGAAGCCTGTCAGGGCGACGGCGTTATTAAGATTGAAATGCATTTCCTGCCCGATGTTTACGTCGAATGTGAAACCTGCAAGGGCAAGCGTTACAACCGCGAAACGCTGGAGGTGCAGTTTAAGGGCAAATCCATCGCCGACGTGCTGGATATGACGGTCGAGGATGCGCAGAGTTTCTTTGCCGCCGTGCCGTCGATCCGTGAAAAAATGGACGCGCTGATGCGGGTGGGTCTGGGCTATATCAAGGTCGGGCAGCAGGCGACCACCCTGTCCGGGGGCGAGGCACAGCGGGTCAAACTGTCCAAGGAACTGGCGCGCCGTTCCACCGGTAAGACCTTGTATATATTGGACGAACCCACCACCGGCCTGCATTTCGAAGATGTGCGCAAACTGCTTGAGGTGCTGCACGAACTGGTGGATCAGGGCAACACGGTGATCGTGATTGAACACAATCTGGACGTGATCAAAACCGCCGATTGGATCATCGACATCGGTCCGGAAGGCGGCGACGGTGGCGGTCAGGTTGTCGCGACCGGCACGCCCGAGGCCGTTGCGCAGGTCGCGGCCAGCCATACCGGGCGTTACCTTGCGCCGATGCTGGATGCAGCGCGGGAACGACGCGGCTGTGACGTGATCCAACCCACGGCGCCGGTGAAAAAACCACGGAAAAAGGCGTGACCGTCCACGAAATCTTCATCTTTTGCCCGCATGATTGGGACGAATCAGGATGGTGACATGACAAAACCGAATTTTCCGCGCCAGCCCGATGGCGAACCCTATGCATGGGGTTTGTCGGGCGATGCGCCAGAAACGATCTGGGAACGCTTTTCCCCGCTGTATGAATCACAGGCGGACCGGCTGTGGTGCGCGATTGATGGCATGGGGCTGACCCCGGTGATGGGCGGCGCGGGCGATCAGGACGGCGAATATATCGCCATTGCGGACGCGTCCGGCGAATGGCTTCACCTGTTCCATCTGGAAGACCCGTCTGAGGCGCAGGAGCTGGCCGCGTTAACCGATGCTGGCCTGCGTGATCTGCTGATCCGCGTCGCGGCCGCCCCATGACCACCGATCTCTGGCAACGCGTTGAAGGCGGGCTGATCGCCATTGCGGGGCTGGCTCTGGCAGTTCTGACCGGTCCCGGCTGGGCGTGGTGGGTCTGGCCGCTGATCCTGCTGGCGCCGGATGTGGCGATGCTGGGATATGTGGCGGGGCCGCGTGTGGGCGCGGTCCTTTATAACGTCGCGCATCTCTATGCGGGCGGGTTGGTGGCCGCGCTGTTTGGGTTGCTGACCGGTCAGCCGTGGTTGATTGCCGCAGGCGCCGCGTGGATGGCGCATGTTGGCGCGGATCGGGCGCTTGGTTATGGGTTGAAACATCCAACCGGGTTCCGTGACACGCATCTGGGCCGCATTGGTCCACCGGATTAGCCCGGTTAATCAGCCGCCCGCCACGAAACCCGATCCACATAACAGCCCTGCCCGTCCACACGGCGATATTGGGATTCGGTTTCGAACGTCGCGCAGATGCTGACCGAATCGTCCGACAGCGCCGTCACCGTGTAAGGTGTGTCGGTGAAGGGATCGTTCACACGCGGGGGAAAGGGGCAAGTCGGCGTCGCGGCTAAATCCGTGACCAGACGCCCGGCATCGCTGGAACGACAGCCGATATGCGTCGCAATTTCAGACACATCGCGCCAACGGACCGAATCGCGCTTTTCAGCCCGGCCCTGCGCGGGGCCGCCGGTCACGATCACGCCCGCGACCAAAACCGCAACGGCCAGTGCCGAAAACCCGATCAGAGGACCCCGCCTATCCATCCAAATCCTCACGATACAGGGCGACGATCAGCGCGCCGGTGACGGCGACCAGCAGCACCTTGGCCAGAAAACGCGCGGACAGATCGCCGGTTAACAGCGCGTAAACCGCGGCAACCACATCGCCCAGCAGGACCAAAGCCGCGACAAACACCGTCAGCGACGCAAAGCTGCGCCGCGCCGGGGAATGACGGCGTGATTCCGCTTCGACCGCGCGGCGGGCCATGCGGCGATCCAGCCACAAAAACACCGGCAAAAACGCAACCAGTGCCGCAACCGAAAACCGCATCGACGAATCGCCACGCCAGACGGTTTCGGTCGCATCCGGCACCCATGCGTCAATCACGGCAAAGCCCAGACTGACCACATGGAAACAGACCATCGCCAGCGCGACGACCAACAGCGCATAGATCGCGGCTTCGCGCGCCGAAACATAGGTGCGCGGCACCGGAACGGGCGGCAGATCGGGCGATACGCGCCAGCCGGACAGAGCGGTGTCCACCTCGGGTCCGGTCCAGCCGGCATCCAGCAACGCGGCGCGAATACGCGCCGGATCATGGCCATCGGCCAAGGCGCGCTGCGTAAAATGGGTCAGATGTTCAACGGCCTGCACGGCATATCCCCATAAATCATGGGGTTCATCATCCCGAAATCCGCCGCCCGGACAAGGGCGCAGGAAAAAAATGACAGAAATGTAATTTTCCCTCTTGCGGGGCGCGCGGGGTTTCCGTAAACACCGCTTCACCGAAGGCAGACAGCCAGACGGAACGGATGCGGGCGTAGCTCAGGGGTAGAGCATAACCTTGCCAAGGTTAGGGTCGTGAGTTCGAATCTCATCGCCCGCTCCAATTAAAAAAAACCGGGCTTTATAGTCCGGTTTTTTTAATTTCGATATGCGCTTGTTTCAAAAGGAAACTTGAATATATAAAAGCAAAAGGGCTGCCCCGGCCGATAACGTAAAAATGTTGGAAAACAGCACATTCGACCGGAGCAGAGGCCCGGCACTGCCGGACCCGAACTAAAAACCAAACGCCACCATGACGTCTTAAATTACCATCGAACATAAGCGTTTTGTTGATAATTTCAGACACTGTCAATCGCTAATATATGGAAAAATATGCCAAAATCCTGCGCACCAGAGAGTCTTAAAGATCGCCTGATCGCCGTAGGGTTGCGCATCTTGGATCAAGAAGGCGTACAAAATCTGACGCTTCGGCGAATTGCCGCGCAGGCCGGCGTGTCCCATGCGGCGCCCGCACACCACTTTGACGGGCTTCCTGGGCTGCGTCGGGCGATTGCAATTTGTGGTTTTGAAAAATTCTTTCATGCTCTGATGCGCGGTCATGACCCGTCCATGTCGCCAAAAGACCAGTTTCTGACCCGAACACGCAACTATGTCAGCTTTGCCGAATCACATGAGGCGCTGTTTCATGTGATGTTTGACGAACTGGACAAAGGCGACCCCAAAGTCCGCGAATCTGCGGTCAAAACATATCTGGCCCTGCGCGAGGTGGTGCGGCCGCTGCTGGGCGATGCCGACGCCGCGCGGGGTGAGTTGGCCGTTTGGGCGATGACGCATGGCTATGTCAGTTTGCGTCTGGGCCAGCCGCGCCCGTCCAGTGCGCCGTTTCAGGCGATCAACATGGTTGATTTGCTGACCACGCTGATTCCATCGCTGAATTTGACGGAACCGACCTGATCCTGATAAAGGCGGTGCCTGTGCCTCGGGAATTGGGGGGCACGTGACGTTCAGGGGTTGTGTCATGCAGATCTGCCGCAGCAAAGATGAAATCCGCACGACCCGTGCCGAATGGCGCGGTGTGCCGGTGGCCTTTGTCCCGACGATGGGCGCGCTGCATGACGGGCATATGGCACTGGTTGCGCAGGCCCGCGCTTGGGTCGAACAGCAGGGCGGCGGGCGGGTGATCACGTCAATCTTTGTGAACCCGACGCAGTTTGGCCCGAACGAAGATTTGGACGCCTATCCCCGCGACGAAGACAACGACCTGCGCCAGTTGCGCGATGCGGGCTGTGACGCGGTGTTTTTGCCCGGCGTGTCCGATATTTACCGCGACGGCGCGCAGACCTTTGTCGATACCACGCGCCTGTCGCGGATGCTGATTGGTCGGCTGCGCCCCGGCCATTTTCGCGGCGTGGCCACCGTGGTGACCAAACTGTTCAACATCGTGCAGCCCGATGCGGCGGTGTTCGGCGAAAAGGATTATCAGCAATTAACCCTGATCCGTCAGATGGTTGCCGATCTGGACATGCCCGTCCAGATCATCGGCGTGCCGACGCAGCGCGAAGCCGACGGGCTGGCCATGTCGTCACGCAACCGCCGCCTGACGCCCGATGACCGCGCTGCCGCGCCGGTGCTGTCGCGCGCCTTGGACGCGGCAGAACGGCAGGTTGCGGATGGCACCACCCTGCCCGCCCTGCGCGCCGCGATTCGCCGTATTTTGCGCGCGGAACCCCGCGCCGATGTGCGATCCATCGACATTCGCGACGCGGGCGATTTGTCGCCGGTCACCACCATCACGCGCCCGGTCGTGATTTTGCTGGCCGTTCGCTTTGGCGATGTGCTGCTGATCGACCAACGCACCGCCCAACCTTAAGGAGGCATCATGTCCGCCCAAGCCCCTGTGAAACGTGTGACCGTCCCCCAAATCGCCGCGCGCAAAGGCGATACGCCGGTGGTCGTGCTGACCGCATACACCGCGCCTCTGGCCGCCATGGTCGATGATCATGCCGATGTGATTCTGGTCGGTGACAGTCTGGGCATGGTCATTCACGGCCTGTCATCCACCGTCGGCGTCACGATCGATATGATGATCCTGCACGGTCAGGCCGTGATGCGCGGATCGTCGCGGGCCATGGTCGTGGTCGATATGCCGTTCGGCAGCTATGAAGAAAGCCCGGAACAGGCATTCCGCAACGCCGCCCGCATCATGTCCGAAGTCGGCTGCGCCGCCGTAAAGCTCGAAGGCGGCACCCGCATGGCCCCCACCATCCGGTTTCTGACCCAACGCGGCATCCCGGTGATGGGCCATGTCGGGCTGACCCCGCAGGCCACGCACACCATGGGCGGGTTCAAAACGCAGGGGCGCGATCAGGCGACCTGGCCCGCGCATGTTCAAGACGCCGTGGACGTTGCCAATGCCGGCGCGTTTTCCATCGTGGTTGAAGGCGTGATGGAGGGCTTGGCCGACCAGATCACCGCCGCCGTCACCGTGCCGACCATCGGCATTGGCGCATCGGCGCGCTGCGATGGTCAGGTTTTGGTGCTGGATGATATGCTGGGCCTGTCGGGGCGGGTGCCGCGTTTCGTGCAGAAATTCGGCGATCTGGGGCCGCGCGCGGAACAGGCGATTGCGGATTACGCGGCAGCGGTGCGCGACCGCAGTTTCCCGACCGACGCACAGGTCTATCGGTAAAACGAAAGGGGCGGGGAAAATCCCCGCCCCGTTCTGATTACAGGCGTTCCTGCGCGATTTGCACCGCGATCACGTGGGGCGAGACGTTTTCCTCAGCCGCGCGGGTCATCACATTGCGGACCTGTTCGCGGAAACCGGGGAACCAGCCTTCCACAAATTCGGCCGCCGGTTTGCCGCCGATTTCGGCCGCCACGTTGCTGATGCCGCCCGCATTGATCAGAAAATCCGGCATATAGGCGATGCCCTGACGTTCCAGACGTTCGGCGTCGGCTTCGGTTTCCAACTGATTGTTGGCCGCACCGGCGATCAGTTTCGCGGTGATTTCCGGGATCGTGCGTTCCGACAAAATGCCGCCCAGCGCGCAGGGGGCGTAAACGTCACATTCAACGGCGTGGAAACCGGCGACGCTGGCAACCTCGGCCCCGAAATCGGCAGCGGCTTGGGCGCAGCGTTCTTCGTTAATGTCGGTGACGATCAGTTTCGCGCCCGCATCATGCAGCATCTGGCACAGGTAGTAACCGACATGGCCCAGACCCTGCACGGCGACGACCAGACCGTTCAGATCCTTGCGGCCCAGAACAACGTCGGCACCGATCTGGATGGATTCAAACACGCCGCGCGCGGTCACCGGCGACGGATCGCCGCTGGCGAATTCGCCGCTGGCCAGACCGGCCACATGTTTGGTTTGGGTCGCGACTTCTTCCATATCGGCGGTCGAAACGCCCACATCTTCGGCGGTGATATACAGACCGTTCAGACGTTCCACCGCACGGCCAAAGGCGCGCATCAGTTCGGGGGTTTTCGTCTGACCGGGGGCCAGCATGATCACGGCCTTGCCGCCGCCCAGATCCAGACCGGCAACCGCGTTTTTCAGCGACATGCCGCGCGACAGACGCAGCGCATCGCGCAGGGCGTCAGCCTCGGTTTCGTAACGCCACATGCGGCAACCGCCCGCCGCCGGACCACGCTTGGTTGAATGAACCGCGATGATGGCGCGCAGGCCGGTTTCTTCGTCGCAGGCAAAGGTGACCAGTTCGTGACCGGCAAAGTCCTGATGAGTGAAAAGCTGCATGGGGATGTCCTTAGATATGCAGGGAATGGCCAAGCGCACGAAGACAGGCTTCGTGGAACGCCTCGGATTGGGTGGGGTGGGCGTGGATCGTTCCGGTAACGTCTTCGATCCGCAGCCCGTTTTCGATGGCCAGAGCAAACGCCGCCGACAGTTCCGACACACCGCCGCCAACCGCCTGAACGCCCAGGATCAGGTGATTATCGGCGCGTGCGACAACGCGGACGAAACCAGCTTCGTTTTCCATGGTCATGGCGCGGCCATTCGCCATGAAGGGGAATACGCCGGTGATGGCGTCGATGCCTGCGGCCTTGGCCTCGTCCGGGGACTGGCCGACCGACACGATTTCAGGGTCGGTAAAGCACACGGCGGGGATACAGCGTTTGTCCCAGTCGCGGTCATGGCCCGCGATGATTTCCGCGACCATTTCGCCCTGCGCCATGGCACGGTGCGCCAGCATGGGTTCGCCGGTCACGTCACCGATGGCGTAAACGCCCTTCATCCCGGTGCGGCAACGGTCGTCGATGCGGATGAACGGGCCATCCATCGGCAATTGCAGTTCCGGGATGCCCGCGCCGGTGCGCGGACGACGGCCCACGGTCACCAGAACCTTATCGGCGGGGATGGTTTCTTCGGTGTCCCCCACCAGCACGCGCAGCGCGCCATCATCGGCCAGACCCTGCGCCTTGGCACCGGTCAGAACGCGGATACCCAGTTCTTTCAGACGGTTGGCGACGGGTTTGGTCAGATCGGCGTCATATTGCGGCAGGATGCGGGGGCCAGCCTCGACCACGGTCACATCGGCACCCAGCTTGCGCAGCGCGATGCCCAGCTCCAACCCGATATAGCCGCCGCCGACAACGGCCAGCCGCCCCGGCACCGCGTCCAGCGACAGCGCGCCGGTGGACGAAATCACATCGCCACCGAACGGCAGGAACGGCAGTTCCACCGGGTCCGAACCCGTTGCAATCACGACGTTTTCCGCGCGGATGGTCACATCGCCCGCATCGGTTGCCACAACCACGGTTTTGCCATCGACAAACCGGGCTGAACCCACCACCAGACGCGCCTTGGCCTTTTTCAGCAAGGCCGACACGCCGTTGTTCAGGCGGGTGACGATGGTGTCTTTCCACGCCACGGTTTTCGCCAGATCAACCGACGGATTCGCCGCGCTGATGCCGATATGGCCGCCATCCGCGAATGCGGTCAGTTTGTGGAATTCGTCGGCGGCGTGGATCATCGCCTTGGACGGGATACAGCCGACATTCAGACAGGTGCCGCCGGGGGCCTGACTGTCCACGATGATCGTATCAACGCCCAGTTGCCCCGCCCGGATCGCGCAGACATAGCCGCCCGGACCCGCGCCGATCACCAGCAATTTGCAGGAAAGTTCGGACATATCAGCCCTCCACGAAAATCAGCGCCGGGGTTTCCAGCAGTTGTTTGATACGGGCCACGAACACCGCCGCGTCCCAGCCGTCGATCACGCGGTGATCAAAGCTGTTGGACAGGTTCATCACCTTGCGCGGGACAAAGCCCTGACCGTCCCACATCGGGCGGGTCATCATTTTGTTCACACCGACAATCGCCACTTCGGGGCGGTTGATGATCGGCGTGGTCGAGATCGCGCCCAAAGCCCCCAGCGAGGTGATGGAAATCGTCGAGCCCGACAATTCGTCACGCGTCGCGGTGCCGTCACGCGCGGCCTGCGCCACGCGCGCAACCTCGGTCGCGGCGTCCCACAGGGTCATGGTTTCGGCGTGGCGGACGACCGGGACCATCAGGCCGGTGGGCGTCTGCGTGGCGATGCCGATATGCACCCCGCCAAAGCGGCGCATGACGCCCGCTTCGTCATCAAAATGCGCGTTCAGGGCGGGCTGTTCGGCCACGGCCTTGACCATCGCTTTCATCAGGAACGGCAGGATCGTCAGTTTCGTGCGCGATTTGTCGGTGTTGAGCTGCTGGCGCAGGTCCTCAAGCGCGGTGACGTCCACTTCCTCGACGATGGTGATGTGCGGGATGTGGCGTTTCGCGGCCTGCATCCGTTCCGCGATTTTGCGGCGCAGACCGATGACGCGGGTTTCTTCGATGTCGTCGCGTTTGGCGGGACCGGATGCGCCGCCCGGAATCGGGCCACCCGATGCGATCCACGCGTCCAGATCGTCATGCGTGATCCGGTCAGCCGGACCCGTGCCGCGAACGAAACGCAGGTCAATCCCGGCTTCGCGCGCGCGGTTGCGGACCGAAGGCGAGGCCAGCGGCTTTTCCCCTTCGGGGCGCAGGCGACCGGCGGCGCGGGGCGCGGCGGGTTTGGCGGCGGGCTTGGCTGCCGGGGCCGCCGCGGCGGGCTTCGGCGCAGGTGCTGCGGCTTTGGGGGCCGGTGCAGCGGCTGCGGGGGCGGCTGCGGGTTTCGCGGCGGCGCTGCTGGACAGGTTGCCCGCGCCGTCGATTTCCAACCGGATCAGTTCGGAGCCAACCGACAGCGTGTCGCCCACGCCGCCGCCCAGATGCAGAACCTTACCCGACACTTGCGACGGGATTTCGACCGTCGCTTTGTCGGTCATCACGGCGCAGATCGGCGTGTCTTTTTCGATCACGTCACCCACGGCAACCAGCCATTCGGCGATTTCCGCCTCGGCGATGCCTTCGCCGATGTCGGGCATTTTCGTGACCCATGTTCCTTTGCCATCCGCCGCAACAGGCGCGCCATCGGCAGGGGTCGCATCCGCCGGGACCGGAGCCTGACCCACGGGTTCCGGCGACGGCTGCGGGCTGTCATCGGTGGTTGCGTCATCCACGGCGTCCAGCCCCTGCCCCGGCGCGACATTGCCTTCGCCCGCGACCTCTAACCGGATCAGCGCGGCGCCCACGGCCAGCGTATCGCCCGCCGCACCGCCCTGCCAGATGACCTTGCCGGACACGGCGCAGGGGATTTCAACGGTGGCTTTGTCGGTCATGACCGCGCAGATCGGCTGATCTTCGGTCACGCTGTCGCCCACGGCGACCAGCCATTCGGCGATTTCAGCCTCGGCGATGCCTTCGCCAATGTCGGGCATACGGATCAGATATTCACCCATGGCTTAGACCTCCTGGACCAGTTCTTGCAATGCGGCACCCACACGGGCGGGGCCGGGGAAATATTGCCATTCATGCACATGCGGATAGGGCGTGTCCCAGCCCGCCACACGACGCACCGGCGCTTCGAGGTGATAGAAACATTCGGCCTGAACCAGCGCCGCCAGTTCCGCACCAAAGCCCGACGTCAGCGTCGCTTCGTGCAAAACCATGCAGCGGCCGGTTTTCTTGACCGATTCCGCAATGGTTTCCATGTCCAGCGGCAGCAGCGTGCGCAGGTCGATCACCTCGGCATCGACGCCGGATTCTTCGGCGGCGGTCAGGGCGACGTGAACCATGGTGCCATAGGTCAGGATCGTGACCGCATCACCAGAACGACGGATCGCGGCCTTGCCCAGCGGCACGGTATAATGCCCTTCGGGGACGTCGCCCAGATCGTGCTTTTTCCACGGCACAACGGGTTTGTCGTGATGGCCGTCAAACGGGCCGTTATAGATCCGCTTGGGTTCCAGAATGACCACCGGATCCGGGTCCGCAATCGCGGCCAGCAGCAACCCTTTGGCGTCATAGGGGTTCGACGGAACAACGGTTTTCAGACCGGCGACATGGGTAAACAGCGCCTCGGGCGATTGGCTGTGCGTGTTCGCGCCGAAAATCCCGCCGCCCGTGGGCATACGGATGACCAGCGGACAGGTAAATTCGCCAGCCGAGCGGTGACGCAGGCGCGCCGCTTCGGACACCATCTGGTCATAGGCAGGATACATATAATCCGCGAACTGAATTTCGACCACAGGACGCAGGCCATAGGCGGCCATGCCGACCGCAGCCCCCACGATCCCCAATTCCGAAATCGGCGCGTCGAAGCACCGGCTGGTGCCGTATTTCTGTTGCAGGCCCGCGGTGCAGCGGAACACGCCCCCGAAATACCCCACATCTTCGCCGTAAACGACCACACGGTCATCAGCGGCCATAGCAACGTCATGCGCGTCGCGGATGGCCTCGATCATTGTCATGCGTGCCATGAATTAATACCCCGCTTCGTGACGTTGGCGGATCAGATGCGGCGGCATCTGTTCAAATACATCTTCAAACATAGTGGCCGGGCTGGCGCGGCGGCCCGTGTGCAGCGTCCCGATGGATTCGGATTCTTTCTGCGCCTCGGCCACGGTGGCGGCGATTTCCGCCTCGGCCTGCGTGTGGCGTTCGTCGGACCATTCGCCGATCTTGATCAGATGCGCCTTCAGCCGTTCGATCGGATCGCCCAGAGGCCAAGCCCCGCTTTCCGCCTGCGGACGATACGCCGACGGGTCATCCGACGTCGAATGGCCACCCGCGCGATAGGTGACATATTCAATCATCGTCGGCCCCAGATTGCGGCGCGCACGTTCAGCGGCCCATTGCGCGGCGGCGTAAACGGCCAGATAATCATTGCCATCCACACGCAGCGACGGAATACCAAAGCCATGCCCACGCGCGGCAAAGCTGTTGGCGCCGCCCCGTGCAATCCCTTGGAACGTCGAAATGGCCCATTGGTTGTTGACGATGTTCAACACCACCGGCGCTTTATAGGTGGATGCAAACACCAAGGCAGCGTGGAAATCGCTTTCGGCGGTCGAACCGTCGCCGATCCACGCGGCGGAAATCTTACGATCCCCCGCAATCGCGGACGCCATGCCCCAGCCAACCGCCTGAATATACTGCGTCGCCAGGTTCCCCGAGATCGAAAAGAACCCGTATTCCTTGGACGAATAGAACACCGGCAACTGGCGGCCATGCGCGCTGTCAGCCTCGTTCGAGAAAATCTGGTTCATCATCCGGGTCAGCGGAAAGCCCCCGGCGATCAGCAGCCCGGCCTGACGATAGGTCGGGAAGTTCATGTCGCCGTCATTCAGCGCGCGGCGAAAGGCGCAGGAAATCGCCTCTTCGCCCAGATGCTGCATGTAAAAGCTGGTTTTTTGCTGGCGCTGCGCCATCATCATGCGCTGATCGTAAATGCGCAGCGTCATCATGTGACGCAGACCTTCGCGCAGCTCGTCCGGCGACAGCGGGCTGGCCGCAGCCCATTCGCCCACGGCGTTGTCGTCATCATCCAAAGCGCGAATAAAGGTAAACGCCAGATCGCGCATGGTTTCGGGGTCAGCGTCCACTTCGGGACGGCGCACCGTGCCAGCGGCGGGAATGTCCACATGCGAGAAATCCGGGGCGCCGCCGGGGCGAACCTCGGGTTCCGGGACGGTCAGGCTGAGAGGCGGAAAGTCGGTCACGGCAGGCGTTTCCTTTTTGATCAGCGGGCAGGGTCGGAACCGGGGGTCAGACACACCGCACGACCAATCGCCACGACAGCGCGACCGTGAAAACGGTGCGGCTGATCCGCAGACAGAATTGTCCGAAAAACGGCTGTGCGCAAAATAATCCCCCCAAGCGCCAGTTATAGCCCGATAATATGATCTGGAACAGGCAGAATTTCCTTTCTTATTATTCGGATTTTGGGGTAACTGCAAAAGAATAGCCGCGAAATGCGGTGCAGCACGAAAGAACCTGCCAGATGCCGGACACCAAAGATGACCTTGACCGAATCGACCGCCGTATTCTGGCCGCGCTGCAACAGGATGGACGCCTGACCAATGCCCAACTGGCCGAGGCCGTGGGCCTGTCCCCCAGCCCCTGCTGGCAGCGCACGCGGCGGCTGGAACAGCGCGGCTTTATCCGGGGCTATACGGCGGTTCTGGATCAGGGGCGGCTGGGTTATTCCGAAACGGTGATCGTGGAAATCGCACTGGACCGGCACGATGATGACGTGCTGGCCGCTTTTGAACGCGCCATGGCCGCCATCCCCGAGGTGCTGGAAGTCTATCTGACCACCGGCGAATATGATTATCTGATGAAGGTCGCCGTGGACGGCACCGCCGGATACGAAGAATTCCTGCGCCGCCGCCTGTATCGCATCCCCGGCATCCGCCATTCGCGCACGATCTTTACCCTGCGCTGTCTGAAATCGGGGGCGCTGCCGGTGGATGCGCCTTAGCGCGCCCGCCTGCGCCGCAGGATTTCGGCCACCACCGCACCCACAATCGCCGCCACAATGATGATCAGCGCCAAGGCGTTGACCGCAGGCGTCAGGCCCGTGCGGACTTTGGTGGCGATGAACACGGTCAGCGGCGTTTCAAACCCGCGCACAAACAGCGTGGTGTTATAGTTTTCAACCGATTGCAGCACCGCCAACCCGGCGGACGCCAACAGCGCGGGTCTCAGATACGGCAGCAGCACCCGGCGAAACACCATCAGCCGCGATGCGCCCAGACCTAATGCGGCTTCTTCCTGCGTGCGGTCGAACCGTTGCAGTCGCGCCATCACCATCAGCATGACATAGCAGATGATAAAGGTGGATTGCGCCAGCACGATCAGAAACACCCCGCCGCCCACGCCCAGTTGCCGCCACAGGATCAGGGTTGAAATCCCGATCACCACCCCCGGCGTCAGCAGCGGCGACACCATCACGGCATAGGCAAAGCCCCGCGCCCGCGCGTGAAGCGATGTCAGGACCAAGGCCGCCGCCGTGCCGACCGGCACCGTGACCGCCACAACGCAGACCGCGACAATCGCGGATGTGCGCAGCGACGCCCACATTGCCGTGTCGGCCCACATCGCGGAAAACCAGTCCAGCGTGGTTCCCTGCCACGGCATCACGGTGGGAAAGCGGCTGGTATTGAACGCCGCCGCGCCCATCACGATCAGCGGCGCGAACAGGTAAACGACAAACGCCACCAGATACAGCGCAAAGACCGCGCGAAAGATACGATCCGCCCCGGTCATTTTGCCACATCCGCCAGATTAACCCGCGCGATGCGCAGCGTGATCAGAACCACGGCCAGACACAGAACCAGCAGGACCAGCGCATAGGCGGCGCCTCGGTTCCAGTTCCCGCCCTCGAAGAACCAGGTATAGATGATTTCCGTGAACCACCGACTGCCCGGCGACCCCAGCAGCGCCGGCACCACATAGGACCCCGCCGCCAGCATAAAGGTAAAGACGAAGCCCGTCGCGATCCCCGCCTTGGCATGGGGGATCACCACGCGCCAATGGATGCGCCATGCGGGCGCGCCCAGATCGCGCGCGGCCTCGATCTGGGCCTTTTCCAGACTTTCAATGGCGTTATACATCGGCAGCAGCATAAACAGGATATAGGCGTAAACCATCGCGGCCAGCACGCCGCCATCGCCCTGCCAGCGGATCGGCCCGTCAATCACGCCCAGCCACAACAGAACCCCATTCAGCGGCCCGCGATAGGCCAGCAGGATGAACCACGCCAAGGTGCGTAAGACTTCGTTAATGAAAAACGGGATGACCAGCAGCATCAGCGCCGCCGCCAATTGCCCCGTCGTGGCCCGCTGCGCCATCCAGAACGCGACCGGGTAACAGACCAGAAACGTGACCAGCGCAACCAGCGCACTGGCCCACACGGTTTTGAAAAAGATCGACCGATGCACCTGTTCATTCGCCAGATACATAATGTTATCAAACGAATACACATCCTGCGGCCCGCCTACGGCCTGCGGGGGCAGGTTCGGGCGCAGCGCGAAATCAATCATCATCAGATTGGGGGCCAGCACCATGCCCGCTAGCCAGATCGCGACCAGCACCAGAAACACCGTCGCCAGCCCCGCGCCAAATCGTTGGAACAGATCACCCATCGGCCAGCACCACGGCATGTTCGGGCGCGAAACTGAACGCGGTTTGCGCGCCCGGTGCGGGGGCATCGGCCAGCCGCGTGCTGGGAACCGATGCGGTCAGCGCCGATCCGTCATCAAACCGGCCATGCACCAGCGCGAACGCACCTTCGAAATCCAGCCGTTCGACATGGGCGGGCAGCGCGTTGCGTTCGGTGCGGCCGGGGATCAACGCCTCGGGGCGGACAAAGATCGTGGCGTTCTGGCCTGCGGTGACGCCATGACCCGCGCGCCCCAACAGAGGCCCCAGCCCCGTATCAATCTGCGCCATCCCGCCCTGAACGGCGGTCACACGTCCCGCCAAGCCATTGGTTTCACCCACAAAGCGCGCCACAAACCCGGTCGAAGGATTGTCATACAATTCGCGCGGGCTGGCGACCTGTTGCAGCAAACCGGCGCTCATGACGGCCACGCGGTCGGACATGGCCAGCGCCTCGGACTGGTCATGCGTGATATAGATAAAGGTCACGCCGGTGCGCTGTTGCAGGGCGCGCAGTTCGGCGCGCATATGCTGGCGCAGCTTCAGATCCAGCGCCGACAGCGGTTCATCCAGCAGCAGCACCCCCGGTTCCACGGCCAGCGCACGGGCAATCGCCACACGCTGACGCTGACCACCGGACAATTCGCCCGGCATCCGGTCGCCGTAACCGTCCAGCGCGATCAGGCGCAGCAGTTCATCCGCCTTGGCCCGACGCTGCGCCCGGCCCACGCCCCGCGCCTCAAGCCCAAAGGCGATGTTTTCCCACACGGTCATCAGCGGAAACAGCGCGAGCGATTGGAAAATCATCGCCGTGGGCCGCTGGTTCGGACCCAGACCGCGCATGTCGCGGTCGCCAATCATCACGCGCCCTTCGGTCGGTTCGATGAACCCGGCGATCATCCGCAGGATGGTGGTTTTCCCACAGCCCGACGGGCCAAGGATGGAAAAAAACTCGCCCGCGTTTACTTTGAACGACACATCGCTGACGGCGCGGGTGGCGCCAAAAGTCATGCCGATGTCGGTCAGCTCTACCGAATGGGACATAGGGGATCCGTGTGTTAGGGGATGCGGGGGCCAGACCCGGCCCCCGCCTTGCGATTATGCGGACAGGAAACGGTCCTGATATTCGGCGCGTTTTTCCACAAACCAGGTTTCCAGAATCGGCCACCACCACAGTTTGTCCAGCGCGTCGCCCGGATAGGCGGCGGCAAAGAACGCCTTGGCTTCGTCCGAAATCAGCTGATCCGAACCAACGGCGGTCGAGTTAATCGACGTCGCATTCGTATACATCGCGCCCGCTTCGGGCGTCAGGAACCAGTTGATGAATTCATAGGCCTGATCGACGTTTTCCGCGCCTTTGGGGATCGACAGCCCTTCCATCCATGCCAGCGCGCCTTCTTTCGGGGCGATGTAGCCGATGGGCAGACCTTCGCGGGCCAGTGCGGCGGCGGTTGAATCCCAGGTTTGGCCGATTTCCGCACCGTTCACGCGGAACGCGCCTTGGGATTCGTTTTCATTGCTCCAGAATTGGATAAAGTTGCCTTTGCGGGCAATCGCTTCGGCCAGAATGACGTCATAGATTTCGGTCATCGCCTCGGGCGTTTTGAACGCGTCGATAAAGGGACGCGGCAATTTGCCTTCGGATTCCAGCAGCAGGCCCAGCCCCACCATCAGCGAATGACCACGGCCCATCGCGCGGCCTTTGGCGTTTTCGCCCCACAGATCGGCATAAGATGCCTGACCGTATTCCAGCGGGAATTGGTCGCGGTCAAACGCGATCGCCTCGGTGCCCCAATCGGTCGGAACCTGATAACGCGCGCCGTTCACCACCGCGCCCAGATTGACCGAGTTTTCCCAAGCCGAGGGCAGAACGCGGGCAATTTCGATGCGCGATTCGTCAATCGGCTGCACCAGATCATATTCGACATAATTCGGCACGCGGTCCACGGTCGGCCAGATCAGGTCGAATCCACGCGCATTATTGGCGCGCATCTGGTTCAGCAATTCGTCATTCGTGCCATAGGGGGTAAAGTTCGGCGTGATGCCGGTGGCGTCGCGGAACGCGGCCAGCATGTCGTCGGTGACATAGCCCGCCCATGCGAAAATGTTCACAGTGCCAGCACCTTGGGCCAGCGCGCGGCGCGACAGATAGGGCGAGGCAAGCGCGATGCCAGCGGTGGCAGCGGCGCCCCGCAGCAGGCCGCGGCGATTCATAGGTTTCATGGCAGAACCTTTCTGTTGGTTGCTCTGGTCACGGCCCTACGCCCGGAACGTAACCACTTCATGACATTGTGTGACAGTTATGTGACGGCCACGCAACAGGTGCCAAAGCGGGTTCCCCTTTGGCCGTCGCGTGCTAAGCTGATCCCCATAAACGAATGGGAGGAAACAAAATGTCCTTTATCAGCAAACGTCTGGGCGTGGCGGTCGCGGCGGCGATGATGACCGCGCCGGTCGTCTATGCACAGGAATTGTCCATCGCAACCGGCGGCACCGGCGGCGTGTATTTCCCGCTGGGCGGCGGGATTTCGGAACTGATCAACCGCCATGTCGAAGGCCGCACCGCCACGGCCGAAGTCACCGGCGCATCGGTCGAAAACGTCGCCCTGATCGCGCGCGACAACAGCGACATCGCGTTCGCCTTGGCCGACACGGTGTATCAGGCCTATAACGGTCAGGGCCAGTTCGAAGGCCGCGCCCTGTCGAATCTGCGCGCCTTGGGTGCGGTTTACCCCAATGTGGTGCAGATCGTGACCACCGCCAACAGCGGCATCGACAGCCTGGACGACCTGAAGGGTCGCCGCGTATCCGTGGGCGCGCCGGGGTCCGGCACCGAAATCAGCGCAAAGCAAATTCTGGAAGCGAACGGCATCACCTATGCCGATTTCAGCCCGGAACGCCTGAATTTCAACGAAACCGCTGACGCGCTGCGTGACGGCGATATTGTCGCCGGGTTCTGGAGCGTCGGCCCCCCCACCTCGTCCATCATGAACTTGGCGGCGACGCGCCAGATCGCCTTTGTTCCGCTGTCCGACGATCAGGTGAACGCCGCATTAGAGGTTGAGCCGACCTTTGCGGCCTTTACCCTGCCCGCCGGCACCTATGACGGGGTGACGCAGGACGTGGCCACCATCGCCACGCCCAACCTGTTGATCGTAAACGCGGATATGGACGAAGAACTGGCCTATCAGATCGTTAAGACCATCTATGAAAACACCGATTTCCTGATCGCCACCCATCCGGCGGCCAAAGATATGACGATTGACTTTTCAGTCAGCGCAACGCCGATCCCGTTCCATCCCGGCGCGCTGCGCTATCTTGAGGAACAGGGCGCGACGATCCGCGACGATCAGCGGCCCTGACCGCGTGATCCGCATAATCCCTGAAATGGCGGCGCGCTGTCGCCATTTCCTTTTGCTGCTGGCGATGACCGCGCCGGTGGACGCCCTGCAACCCGTGCGGCCCGACCGTTTGCAAATCCGCGCGTCCGACAACCGCATCATCGCATCGCTGCCCCTGCCCGTTGGCGGGCGGTTTTGCCTGCACTGGAACCATTCGGTGACGGGCGGCAAGGTCGCGGATTGTTTCACCAATCATCGGGGCGTGCTGACGCTGACCACCAGTTTTCTGCATGACTATGCCGCAGGTCTTGGCGATCTGCCGGGGCGCGGCACGGTGCGGGCGGTCGCTGACGGTTATGTCATTGACAACATAGACGAAGCCCTGCCGCGCGGCCTGCCTCTGCGCATCGCCGCCCCGCGCGTGGCGCAGGAATTGCGCGGGGATTTCGGCTGGATCGCGCTGTCCCATCTGGGCGCGCAGGGCGACCGCATCACGCTGCATTTGGATCTTGACCCGCCCCGCCGATGGTCGGACGATCCCAAGAATAAATAACACGAACAGGGACATCCATATGGCCACCGAAAAGCCACCCCAAACCTTTGACGACGATGTGGCCCGCGCCGCCGAAATGGCCAAGGACGCCAATTCTGCCGACGCGTTCCAGCCCCGCCTGATCCTGATGGCGGTGTCCGTCATTGCGGCGTCCATGTCGCTGTTTCAGCTGTATTCGGCGGGCATCGCGCCGCTGGGGCTGTTTTACCAGCGGTCGATCCATCTGGCCTTTGTGATGGCGCTGTGTTTCCTGCTGTTTCCCATTGGCGGCGCGCGCCCGCGCAAGCTGCATGAATGGGTGATTGATATGTCGCTGCTGGTCGCAGGTGTGGCCAGTGCAATTTATATCGTTGTGTTCCTTGACGATATTATCGCCCGCACGGGGTGGTGGAACAGCACCGACATCACCATGGGCATCATCTGTATTCTGGTCCTGCTGGAAGCATCGCGCCGGTCCGTCGGCATGTCGATGACGGTGATTGGCATGGTGATGATCGCCTATGCGCTTGCCGGTCCGCGTGGCGCGTTGCCGGGTTTGGGCGAATGGATGCCGGGGATTCTGGCCCATCGCGGCGCGGATGTCGAACGGCTGGTCGGCCTGCTGTATCTGGGGCAAGAGGGGATCTTTGGCCTGCCGCTGGGCGTGGCCGCGACCTTTGTGTTCATGTTCGTGCTGTTCGGCGCGTTTCTGGAAAAGACCGGCGCGGGGAAATTTTTCATCGACATCGCCTTTGCCCTGACCGGGCGCAAGGCGGGCGGCCCGGCCAAGGCCGCCGTTATTGCATCCGCTGGCATGGGGTCGGTGTCGGGATCGGCCATCGCGAACGTCGTGACCACCGGCGCGCTGACCATCCCGCTGATGAAGCGGCTGGGCTATCGCCCCTCGCAGGCTGGCGGGATCGAGGCCGCCGCATCCACCGGCGGTCAGATCACCCCGCCCCTGATGGGCGCGGGCGCGTTCCTGATGTCGCAATACACCAACATCCCGTATTCCGAGATCGTCAAAGTGTCCATTTTCCCGGCCATTTTGTATCTGGGAACGGTCTATCTGTTCGTCCATCTGGCGGCGGTCAAACAGGGGATGGCGGGCCTGCCTGCGTCCGAACTGCCCCGCATCCGCGACGTCATGCGCACCGGCTGGCAGTTTCTGGCCCCGCTGGTCGTGCTGATGATCCTGTTGTTCATGAACATCTCGGCCATGCGCGTGGGGTTCTGGGCGATTGTGTCGGTCGTGGCCGTCGCGGGTCTGCGCGGGCTGTGGCATCTGGCATCCGGGCCGATGACCGGGGACCGCATACGCGCATCCTTAATGTCGGGGTTCCGCATCATCTGGGAATCGCTGGAACTGGGCGCACGCAACGCGGTGTCGGTGTCGATTGCCTGCGCCGTCGCGGGGATCATCGTGGGCGTCGTTGGCCTGACCGGGCTGGGGCTGAAATTTTCGTCGATGATGATTTCGCTGTCGGGCGGCAATCTGGTGCTGGCACTGATCTTGGTGCTGCTGGCATCGCTGATCCTGGGGCTGGGGCTGCCGGTCACGGCGTCCTATATCGTGCTGATCGTGCTGATGGGTCCGGCTTTGCAGACCGAATTTGGCATCCCGCTGCTGATCGCGCATCTGGTCGTGTTCTGGTATAGCCAAGACAGCAACGTCACCCCACCCGTCGCGCTTGCGGCCTTTGCCGGGGCGGCGATTGCCAAAGCGGACCCGATGAAGACCAGCTTTCAGGCGTGGAAATACGCCAAGGGTCTGTATCTGATCCCGTGCTTTTTTGTGTTCAACCCGGAAATCATCATGGGCGGGCCGGTCTGGTATGTGATCTTTACCGGGTTAATCGCGATCCTTGGGCTGGTGGCCTTTGCCGCCGCAATCGAAGGCTGGCTGTTCGGCCGCATGGATGTGCTGTCGCGTCTGGCCTGTGTGCCGCTGGTGATCTGCCTGTTCTGGCCCGATTTCCGGATCGAGGTGCTGGGAACCGTCGGCCTGATCGCCGTGCTGGGCCTGAACTGGTGGCTGTATCGCGACACCGCCCGACCGGCGACCGGCTGACACCAACGAAAGCCCCTGCATCTGCGGGGGCTTTTTTTTACGCGGGTCACGATGAAACGACAAAAAAGCCCCCGCAAATGCGAGGGCTTTTTTATGGCGGACCCGGAGCGATTCGAACGCCCGGCCCCCAGATTCGTAGTCTGACCGCACCCTTTGTTTCCAAAGCATTTTTTCTGCAACTGGCGCAGAAATCGTCCCTTTCAGATCAAATACTTACGATTCCCGTACAAACCGGAATGGGTGATTCGCAATCGCCGTTTTCTGACAGGTCCGGGCGATGAGCTACCATGTCGAAAGCCTTTGCGACTGCCGCAAGTTCGGCAGCGCGGCGCGGAAGCAGATCGCCATGTATCTGGCCAACAAGGCAAGCGATGACGGCTCGGGGATCTGGTGTTCCAAACACACCATGGCGCGACATACCGAGCTGAGCCTTGCTACGGTAAAGCGCACCATCCGCGAGTTCCTGGCCGAAGGAATCCTTGTCGAAACCGGCGAACAGCGTCCCTGCGATCATGGCCATACGGTGGTTTACCGAATGGTGCTGGAGGTCGTGGCGAGCCTGGGGCTTCTTGGCCCCGGCAGACCGGCCCGACCAACGGGGGTCACCGTGAACCCGGTTCAGCCCGCACCCCCGAGAGGGGTCAGGGTGACCCCCCGACCGGGTTCACCACGACCCCCAAACCATCCAGGGAACCATCCTGGAAATCCCCCTACGCGCGCAAGCGCGCGGGAGGAGGAGGCTGAAAAGCTGGATATGCTTTGGGAGGTCTATCCCGAGGATCGCCGCCGGGACAGAGTGACAACGCTTCGCCGCGCGGCGGAAGCGTTGGCCGAGGCCTCGGCCGAGGAATTGCTCGCCGCCGTAAAGCGATACGCCGCCGAGAGCGCCAGCTTCACGCGATCGAAGGTCAGCTTCTCTGACAATTGGTTTCGTGATGGGAAGTGGCGGCGGCATGTGGACGAGATGCGGCGGCAAACCGATCAGGATGCGGAGAAGTTGGCCTCCCACTATGCCCAACTCGCAGCCTGGGTGACGTCTCGGCATCCGCTTTGCCGCCATGTTTCCGAAAAACAGGCCGGTGAACTGATCCGTCTTGGCCTGGTCACCGATGATCAGCTTCATGCGGCGGGGGTGCGGCCATGAGCCGATGGTGGTCGTATGGAGCCAGATCGACGCCATTCTCGTGGAGGAAGAACGACGATGCAAAAGCCCTTTCGTGTCCGGTGCCTGACATGCGGGATGGTCGCCAAAAGCTGGCACAGAGCGTTCTGGGCGCCGCCAGAAGCGATGCGCGGTCCCGTGAGTTGTCCCTGTGGCGCCATCACGGTGGATTCTCTGGGCGGCGTGACGAAAGCTCGGGGCCGCGTTTTGACAGGCACGGCGGCGGCTCGATGGGCGGTGCTGCGCGAGGAGTAAAGCGCGATCCAGGGTTTGTTGGCTGCCAGGCGCCTGTTAGCGGATCATCCCCGACCGCCCCCCACAAGGCTGGGGCGGGGATGATCCGCAGCCGCCGTCAGGTAGCTGTCTATCGGCATCAAGTGATCCTTTTCTGCCTTCGCGGACGAGGCACAGACGGGGGTTTCCAAAGGGGGTTACCCCTTGGCCAGCGGAGCGATGGGGGTTTTGAAAGGGGGGTCTGCTCCCCTTCACCTACGCCGCAACCTTGGTTGCGGCTAGTAGGTTAAACCGCAGGTGGCGAGCATGGAACAATCCTCCCACCCTGCGCCACCGGCAAGCAAGGCCAATCCCCGCGCCATCTCGACCCGGATCAAAAGCAAGGCTCGCGTGCAAACCAATGGGCAGCGACAGCATGATCTGCGCATCGGCCGGCAGCCGAAATACGTTGACCACGACCGTAGCCAGCTTAACCGCGTCATCGTCGCCCCACTCTCCGGCGGCGAGATGCGTCGCATCTGCGACGACCGCCGGAACGAATCCGGTCGCATTCGGCAGCGCCGTGTCAGCGACAGCGCCGCAGTTTCGACGGTCGGCATCATCACATTTGGGCACGAGGCGCAGCATTGGGTTGAGGCCATGCCCGCCGCTGATCAGAATGCGCTGTTTCTTGGGGTGGCAACGGCTGTCGCGGATCGGCTTGGCACCAGCTTGCATGGGCTCGTCGTCCATCTCGATGAAAGCGCGATTCATGCGCATTATCAAATGGCGGCTGTGACGAGGGACGGGCGGCCGGTTTCCAAGGTCGCAACCAAATCTGTCCTGAACGCCTTGCAGGACCTCGCAGCCGAGGTCGGGCGGAAATATGAGCCCCGGATCGAACGGGGCCACCGAAAGCGCGACAGGTTGGCGGCCGGCGCCAAGCTTGCCGACACGATCAACCGATCCGTGCGGCAGTTGCATGAGGATCTGCCTGAGGAACTGGCCGAACTGCTGAATCGCATCGAGGCAGCGCGGACAAGGTTGCAGAAGAACCTTAGATTGGCGGATCGGCTACGAGTTGCGGCCGAAAAGAAAGGCGAGCACCTTGACGCTAGCCACAAAACGCTCGCGCGCTACCTCAGTCGTGCCGACCAAGCCAAAAGCGAGCTTGAGAAGTTGGAAGCCGAGATGCGGGCCGGACAGGCTGCACTGAAGAAAGCTACCAGAGCCAGGTTCCGGGCCCATACCATCGAGGCGGCTGCAAAGGCACGATCACGAGAAGCCGAAATGCGCCTTGCCGATCTCCAGCGACAGGAAGCCGCTGCGGCCAGTCGCCTTGAAAAACTTGAGGAGCAAGAGGTGGCGTCGGCGAGGCGATTGCGCGAGGTCGACGAAAAAGCTCAGCAGGCGACCGCGCTTATTCAGGAAGCACGGGCGTTGCGACGTTCCCTTGCGCCACTCCGCGCAGCAGCCGAGGTCTGGCAGCGACATATGGAGCAAGTGGAGGCGCAGATTCCTGATTTCCTCGACGCTGCCAGACGGTGGGTTTACGGGCAAGGGGGTAATTCCGGGCCCAACCCGCGCTTAGAGAGATTGCAAGAATACGCAGGAGAATTTCTTGGCGATCCCGCGTGGAGGGCGGCTGCGGGAAAGGCGATACACACTCGATTATATTCGACGGCAAGGGCGCTGTGGACCCAACTGACAGGCATGGACAATCGGGCAGCGCGTGCGCTGACGGCGTGGCGGCAGGAGCGAAATCTACGCGGCGATAGGCCAAATGGCTCACAGGATCTAATCGCTGCTGTCGCGACAGAACTATCTGAGGAGGCGGCGGTTCGCCCAAAACAAATAGACATCATTATGTCAATGCCTGCCGAGGAAAGGCAGAAATTACAGGACGCCGTTCATCACCTGTCAAAAATGCCGTAGCTTCTTATGATGAACTCGCGACCATCATGACAGCGATGCGCCCCGTTCACGCCTTGCCATTCTCAAACAACACGGGCTTTCCAAATTTGATAGATCGCCTTACGCCGTTCAAATGCCTCCGGGCCTCCCTCCATGATGGAGATGACATTCGCCTGACAGGCCTTATCGTCGATGTTACCAACCGATATGACGATTTCATCATCGCTGGCGCTGCATGTTGTGATAGTCTCGGCATCGCCCAACACCGGAAAATTTGCATTATGCGTTGCGAAGATGAATTGCTGGTTCGGCTTGAGCCGCCGAAGCAGTTTGACCACCTCCTCATAGACAGTCTGGCTGTCGAGATCATCCTCCGGCTGGTCGATGAGCAGGAGATCATTCCCCTTTTGACTCAGCAGGAAGAGCATCATCGCAGAGGCGCGTTGCCCAAGAGAATGCGATGAGAGCGCCTTCCCGTGATATGTCACCGCATAGCTGTTGGGCACCTGATAAGCGGTGAGCGCATAGAGGTTCGCCATGAATAGCTTTTTGAAATCCTCAGATTTTCCCTTTGTGTGAGCAGAGGCTTTTTCGAGGTCTTTGAAGATCTCGGCAAAATCTGTATAGGCCTCGGCGAGCGCCTCATAATATTCTCTGCGAAGGTTATTGCCGCGAAGCAACGCTTCAATATGGCCTTTGAAGGCGCTACGGTCTCCCTTGAACTCAGCCTCTACTTTCAGCGCCCCCTGCGATTCATTGATGATTTTCAGCGCCGCCGCGATGAGCTTGAACTCATCATGCCACGCATCATTCAGCGATGTCATGGTGGTCATGAGTGCATCGAGCCTGGATTTCTCTTTACCCGTACGCTTGGCAAGCTCTGCGATTTCAGCTTCAAGCTCCTGCTTACGCTGCGTTAGCTTGATATAGGCATCCGGCTGGATAGAGGTAACGCCTTGCTCTTCAAGCGCCTTGACGAGATCCCGCTCGGTCTCGGCAAATTCTTCCTTCAGGCTATCGCGCACGCCTTCAAGCTCCTGGCGCAGCACGCCCAGATCACCGGATTTTGATTTGATGGTGGCCGCAAGGGCTTTGGCGCTAGCAACGGTCTCTTTCATCTCTTCCACCTTGGCCGCATAGCGCGTGAAGAAATCGGCGTTGTGATCGGAGGCATGGGCCTCGATCAGCTTGAAATCTTCCTCGGCGTGGCTCGCCGCATCATCAATCGTCTTGCGCCAGCCTTCAGCCGCTTCGTCGACGCCTTGGCAATAGGTCAGGTCCTCGCTATAGGCCAGTTGCTTTTCAAGCTTATCCTTGATGCCGTGCTTGTCGAAATGCTCCAAGTTGAACTCAACATCCTTGAGCTCACCTTCCAGCGATTGCTTGTCCTCGGCATCGCTGCGAACGGCATCGAAGCTTTCTATTGCCGTCTTTAGCTCGCCCGCGCGTTCCTCGATCTTTTGCCGCACAGCCTTGAGGCTATCACCCATGAGCTTTTCGACAAGATCGTGCCCGAAGCCTTTCCCAGCGGCCGAGAGGTCCTTCTGTCCGAAGTAAAGTGGCTTGGCGATAATCGTCTCCTTGATGGAGACACCGGGGCGCAGCACGTCATCAACGTAAACATCCGGCAAATGTCCCAAGATACGGCTCACCTCGAAGCGTCCGCCATGCCGGTCGGTCGCCTCGACAATCACCTTCCCGCCACTCTTAAGGACATGGGGTAACAGCTTGTCCTTATATTCCTTGTCCTGCGCCTTTTCTCCGAACGGAATATCGAGCGCGTAGCGCACGCTTTCTAGAATCGAGGACTTTCCGCTGCCTTGGATGCCGATCAGGCAATTCAGGTGCGGGGAGAAGGTGACGCGCTCGCCGTCCAGCAGCCCGCCTTCAAAGCGAACGGCGTTGATGTGGGAATGACCCACGGCCGGAATATCCGGCGCAACGCGGAAGGTATGATCGGTCAGGGCAAATTTTACCGCATCAAATCCGACATCGCCAAGCTTGAGATAGACCTTCTCCCCCTTGCCAATTTCCGCGATTTCCTTTGCGTCAGAGCCTTCTACTTCGGCCGGATAGTAATCGCCCCACCAGCCCTTGACTTTGGTGCGGCATACACCATGGGGCTTGTCATGGGTGCGGACCTTCTGGAAGCCAAGGGCGTATTTCTGGATAAGCGGCTCGGCGGCAAGCTCACCCATCCGTCCGCCGCTCATCTCCTTCCAAAGGCCGCTATTGGCCTCGACATGCGCAAAAATGATGAAGAAGTCGCGGTTATAGGATTCCAGCTTCTTTAGTGTCTCGATCAGGTCATCATTGCTGCGTCCGTTCTCGTGTTCGTATTGCGCGCGAACCTTGCCAGCGAAGGCTACGCCAAGAAACTGGTTGATATAATCCTGCCCCTCGGCCAGCCAGGCCTCGGAGAAAACAACAAGGGTGTGGACGCCGTTCGCGCCGTCCTTGACCGATAGCTCTACGCCAGGAAGCACGCCGATGCCGGACTTGCGCGCTCGTTTGCGCAGCGCCTTGAATTCTTCCAGGTCAAATTTGTTGTGGTTGGTAATGACGGCAAGGCGCGTTCCGGCAGCCTCCAGCGCCTCAACATAGCTGGGGACGAAGCGGCTGGCATCGCCGTCATAGCGAAACTCCTTATCTGCCCGCGTATGCAGGTGAAAATCTGCCCTTACCCACTGCACGCCTTGCTCGAAGAGTTTCTGAAGTGCCTCGCTCAATCCCTACATCCCTGTGATCAATCAGTTTCGCCGCCGATTAGATCACGTCTGGCGGCCCTTTGTACAGGCTGAAGCTAACACGGTCCGGGGGGCGACCTGCGCAGCGCTCGGGTCGCAGTAAGGCGGGTCAGATGAGGCCAGCGCGACAGACAGGATTTCTGTAAATGGCGTGACACTGACAGAAAGGAGGGGAGCTGGCGGAAGACAAGCCTCGGCAGGTATCTTTCTGATTTGCTTGCATCTACCGTGCGGTAAGGCGAGAAGATTCCTGCCGTGAATGAAACTGCAAGCAGCGTGGAAAATGCCAGACCAGTCCCTCTATAGTGATTTCATCAGTTGGCTGAAGATCTTCCTCAGGGCGAGGGGTGGCCAGCCCACGCAGTCCGGCTTCAAGTTTGCCGAGCTTCAGGGCAAGCACGCCATCAATCCAGCAAACGGTCAGTGGGCCGTTCCAGGTCACTCGCTGAGCAAGCCACAACGCTGGCTGTTCCAGATTGGCTATGACGGCGCGGCTGTCACGGCGAGACCTGCTTACCAGGGCATGTCCAACATTGGGTTTCAGAGCACAGGCCAGGGCAACAAGGCTGCGCTGGTGGTGCGCATCCTTCCCGTGCTGGAAGAAGGTCCCGGAGCGTTCAAAAGACTTGATGCCATGGAGGTTCATGCCCTTTTCAACTTCCGGGACCCGATTGCGCAAGGCGGCAATGCGGACCCTACAGCGTTCGATCCGGCAACGGGCGCGATGAACCATCGCCCGCAAGGCCAGCACCCTCATCCCCAGCCCTATATCTTCGCCGGGCTTCTGGGCATTCATCCTCGGACAGAGACGCTCGCCGTCACACTGCAAGGTCAGGTGGTGAATCTGGCATATGGCGATCTTGTCGATGCGATGGCGGCTGCGATCCAGATCACGCCGATAGGTGGCGCGGCCGGGAACATCCCCGTTTATGATCTAACCAAAGAGGCAGAGCTGGAGCGCCTGCGCCAGGACGTGGAAGCGGCCTATGTCCAGGCTGGCCCGCCGATTGCCCCGCTGGCGCTCCCCGCCGGTGCTGCCGCCGCTGGCGCGGCCGACCTGGAAGATGATGAGGATGACGAGTCCGAGGCCGTTCCCTATGTCGATCCCGCGACGATCCGGATTCCGGAAGAGCCTACGCTGATCGGCGTCGATCCGGCCGTTTACCGGCAGATCAATGCAGCGCTTCATTCCGGCAAGCAGCACATCATGTTCTACGGCCCGCCGGGGACCGGAAAGACGACACTGGCCCGCTGGGTTGCAACCGCGCTGACAGGCGTGCACTGGACAATGATTACCGGCTCTGCGGACTGGAGTTCGCAGGATATTGTCGGCGGCTACCAGCCGGTCGGCGGCGGCGCGATCAAGTTCTTTCCGGGCGTGTTGCTGCGCGACTATGACAGGCCGCTGATTATTGACGAGCTGAACCGCTGCGATATCGACAAGGTCATTGGCCCGCTCTTTACGGTGCTGAGCGGACAGGAAACGTCGCTGCCATACCGCATTGATGCCGAGGATCCAGAGAGCGCCCAGTTTGTTGTCCTCCCGAAGCCCAAAGCCCTTCCCAAGCCGCATGAATATGCGCCCGGTCCCGCATGGCGTTTGCTGGCAACCATCAACTCCATCGACAAAGCGTCGCTCTATCAGATGTCTTATGCGCTCTCGCGGCGTTTCGGCTGGGTCTATGTCGATGTCCCCAAAGATACGACAGTCTTCATGCGGGAATACTTCCAGAAGCAGGACCCGGCATGGGCGTCGCCACCAGCGGGCGCGCCTTGCCCCTTGGGAGAATTCTGGGCGGTGATCAACACGGTTCGCCCCATCGGCTCAGCGCCGATCCTCGATGCGGTGGCCGCGATCCGCGCTATGGTGGACAATCCCGATTTCTTCCAGGCACCTTCGCCCGAGATGCGCACGGCCCTGCTGGACGCGGTGGATATGGTGTTGCTGCCGATGCTGGACGGGATTATAGTCCGCGATGCCGAGAAACTCACCGAGGTGGCCATCAAATCCTTCGCGCTTGAGGGCGATGATAGGGATCGCATTATCGAGCGGATGAAATCGGTAGCAGTCTGATGCCGGATGATGCGCAGGATATCACCGATTATACGGCGGGGCTTTTCCTTCGCTATTTTCGGAGCGGCCTTCTTGCGCCAACATCTACGCCTTCCATAGATGTGCGGCGCGACATTGATCTTCTGCGCAGCCATTGGGCTGTCTCTGCGCCGGTACGTTCATTCGCACAGTATGTCCTTCGGCATCCGCATGAAGCCCAAAGTCTGCTGAGCTTTAGGGAGCGGGTCGATGATACGATAGCGCGCGGGCGCATTGATGCCCGCGCGACTGCTATGCTGCGCGTGAGAAGCGGCCTTCCTTCGGTCGTGGTAGCGCATGAACCGGTGCGATCTTTTGATACAGGCCCCAATCAGCTTGTGGCCTGGGTCGTGCACAATGCTTCGCTGCATGCCGGTAGATTGCTAGACGAGCAGCCCGCCGAATCCGGCTACCGGAGCCTGGTTGAGGCCGCGATGGCGGAGCTTGCCGCCATCAAGCGGCTGGATGCCCTGCGCGAGCCGCTTAAATCCGCCTCTGCCGCTAGGCGGCCAGGTCCAGGCGCGACCCGTGATGCCGCCCGCTCGCGAAAAGCCATGTACCGCCATGCGGTCGCGGCATACCGCGTCCTCTCAGATATGGAATCGGGCTATGAGTCCGCTATCTGCGAAATCATCCAGAGCACACTGATTGCCCCAGCAGAAATCTGGCGGCGCTTCGAACTGGCCGTTGCCGTAGGGGTTGGGCTGGCGCTTTCTGAGGCCACCGACATCCCGATGAAAATGCGCATCCTGAGCGGCGGCGGATCAGTTCCGATCCTGACTTGTGGTCCTTATGCGATCTATTGGCAACAGGTGACGACGCACTATACTCAGCCAGCGCCGGAGCCTTCCGAGCAAAAAATCTCGCAAGCCTTGGCCGCTTACGGCAAGTATTCATCCACAGAGCGTCCCGATCTCATCCTTGTCGATCGGGACAAGGACAAGGTCATGGCTGTCATCGAGGTCAAGCACCAGGGCGGCGATACCGCTGATACGCGGTTCCGCGAAGCCATGAGCCAGATCATCCGGTATGCGCGAGGCTATGCCAGCGGCGGAGATATGGATGATCTTATCCGCCGCTCTCTTATTGCGGTGAATACCGGAGTGCCGGAGCTGCTCGATGATAGCGCCCCGACACCATTGGCCGTTGATTTTGCTTCTATGCGATCTGGCGGTCTTGGCGCGTGGGTGAGACAGCGCCTTCTGGCGTGAGCGTTTTGGGCCGCGACCTGCCGCCATCCTCAAAGAGCGGTGCGCTTTCTTCCGCAATAGGCTGCGTGCAAGGTGGGACGATCTCATAGATGACATCCCGCTGCTTGCCGAGCGGCTGGACCTCGGGTATGAAGCGTGCCCTGCCGCCCATCAGATATTCTTCGGATAGCTCGCAGCACGTCCATTTGCGTTCCAGTGCTTCGGCAACAGCCCCGGTCACGCAGGACCCACCGAAGGGATCGACAACATAGTCACCGGGGTCGGTGAGAAAACGGATAAAGTATTCGGGCAGGGCCGCCGGGAAGCGCGCCGGGTGGATCGCTATGTTTTCCGCGCGGCAATGATCTTGATACCGGCCGTTTGACTCGGTATTGGCGATAGCCAGAAGGTTCGGTGGGACCGAGCCGCCGTTATCGCGCGAGAACTTCTCGGAAATATCATGACCTGAGGGGCGAAGCTTCGCCACATAGCCGTTCTTGAGCAAGTGCTTCATTGACTTGCTATAGGGCTGGAGCACGCGCTTATTGTTGGCCTTGGGATAAGGCGTTTTAGAGAGCCACCAAACGCAGTTGACGGCATCCTTCACCCGCACGCGCCGGACGTTGACCCACTCGGCAGGCGTGGGGAGTTTTGAGGGGTTCCACCAGTAATGTTCCTGGCAAAGATGGAAGCCAAACTCCTCAACCAGCATGATCAGAAGCTTGAAGTGATATAGGCTCCTGGTCGGCTGACCCGGCACCCATGCGCCGCCAATGTCGATGACAAGGCTACCGCTGTCCTTGAGGACACGCTTGAAGCCTTCGGCAAAGGAGCGGAACCAGTCGCAATACTGGTCGGCATCCTCGTTGCCGTAGCTTTTCTTGCGCACCAGCCCGAACGGGGGACTGGTCATGATCAGGTCAACACTCTCGGGTTTGGCCTTGTTGAAGAGGAACGAGCGGGAGTCGCCCCAGAGAATTTTACCGTGCTTTGTGGTGTGGAAATTGCGGATTTTTGATGCCGGAAACTGCCTGCTATAATCGGTCAGCATGTCATCTTCGGCGGTTTCCTTGTCCGCAAAGGCTTCGTGAAGAAAGCGGATGTATTCGCTGAGGCTGCTAAGGCCCAACTCGTCGGCCTTGGCCTCGAACGCCTCTCGCTCCTGCTCGGTAAGGCGAAGGTTGGTGACCTTGCTGCGCGGGTGTTCTGCTCGGGGGCGTGCCAAAATCTGTGCTCCGTGTGTTCGCGCTACGTATTCTTCCTAGCTCACGGTTTTTCGTAAGACAAGAACCAAGTGATCTAATCCGTAAGACAGAGACTGCGTTGCACGGATTTCCGCCCGCGAAACGGCACAGAACGGCTCGGGCGGCCGTGATATCGTGATGCCTGCCTAATCATCCGAAGTTAGGGTGCGCTGGCGGAACAATAAATGCGGCAAAGACTGGCAAAGATGGTGCAAGTCTCACGCTCGGCCAGCGGGAATCCATGTGGGGCGGTCAGCGGACAGTCTATCTCCCAGCATCGAGCAGGCCAGTGCCGCCGACCCGCTCCGGCCCGCCAGGCAGGCCTAGTTGCACGCGCTGGTTCCGGGTCAGGATCTTGCCGCCGTGCGAGGGTAGACCGTAGATGCCCGTGTCGCGAAAGGTCCGCTCGGCTTCGGCGCGCAGGCCCTCGGGCGACAGCGCATCAGGCACAGCGCGGGCAGCGGCCCGGCGGGCCTCGCCAGCGGCGAACTTTGCCGCTTGCTCGGCCTCATACTGCATGCGCCAGTCGGCCCCACGCTGTTCAGCCGTGGCCTCGAGCCACTGGATGACGCGCCGCTGATAAACCGCTTGGGCGAGAGCCTTCCGTTTCCGCTCGGGCAGATCGGCCATCTCGGCATCGACATAGGCTTGATAGATCTTCGGTGCCTCCCTGGCCGCCTCGGCATCAAACCCTTGATAGGCGTCGCGTTCGTCGAACATCCATTCCGGTAGCGCAATCTTGGCAATCAACTCGTCCAGGTAGTCTTTGGGAAGCGATTTCACCCAGAGTTTCAATGCGCGCTTCTCTCGGCAAGCTTCTCTTATTTCGTTGAAGCCCTCCTTGATGGCCTGGATCAATGCTCCCACTGTTCTGGCACCAGCACCTCGCCAGCCGTTCTCCAAGTTCAGCATCGCTGTTCTCCATCCAGGCACAATCACGTTACATATTATAGTTGATAAACTTAAAGTATGTAAGCTGCGATCCGTCCACGCATGGATATGCGTAAGCTGGTCGGGCGGAACTTCGCGCGCCTTCGTCGGGAAAAAGGCCTGACGCAGGAGCAGGTGGAGGAGCGTTCAGGCTTCAGCCAGCAGTACCTGAGCGGACTGGAGCAAGGTCGCCGTAATCCGACGGTCATCACGCTCTACGAGCTGGCGCAGGCGCTTGGAGTCAACCATGTCGATTTGGTGACACCGGATTCGGAGATCTGATCAGGATGCCTTCCGAGGCCGGCCTCGACGCGCAGGTGGTGCAGGTCTGAAGCGGAAGGCACCAGCAGGCTCAGGCGGTCGTCGCTGCATGGTGGGTTTGGCCGCGCCGGGCGGATCGCTCAAATTTTCACTATATTCTTCGCCGTATCGGGCCATCAGCATCTGCACGCACATCTGAACTCTATGTCCTCGTTCGGCCACTAGGACCATCTGCGGGTCGGGGAAGGACAGGATTTCACCCTTCACCATAGCCTCGACATCCTTGCGGTCAGCTTCGGGATAAATGTCCAGGATTTCGCCGACGAGTTCGAACGCCAGGTCGATTATTGCGGCGCGATCTTCGATGATCGGCTGATCGGGCAACACCCAGAATGGCTCATGCAGACCTACGGTTGTTCTTTCCAGCAGGCGTCCAAGCCTCTCGGCTGGCATCGACCGGCGGCCTGCCTCATAGTCCGCCACTGAGCGTTCTGTGCAGTTCAGGATGTTGGCCAGTTCGCATTGCGTCAGCCCGAGCTTCTTGCGGCAGGTTTTCAGGCCATGAGCGATGTTCAGACCGGCTCGCCGAATCGCAACGTCCTCGCCCCAGGCCTCGTCGGCGCGGAACGGGTCAGGGCCAAGTTCGATTTCTGGGTCGGGCGCATCCTGTCGGCGCATGATGATCTCCATCGCTCGAAAGCATGCTAGGGCATATTTTTGGGCCTGTGAACCGGAAGCATCTTTCCGGTTGCGGGGGCCATAATTTTAATCGCCCTTTCAATGACTTGAAAGAGGGCCGTTCGACGCCGAAGCTTGCAAATACGTGCAATAAGGAGTTGGCGATGAACGCAAAGGTCCAAGAGGCCCTGACGCCGGAAGTATGGTGCAGGCGCCTGCAAAATACGGGCGCTTTCGTCTCGCCCCGCACTCTGCGGAAGCAAGCACGTGCCACGGGGCTGTATTACTCACTGGGCCGCACGATGCTGTTGCATCCCGATCATATCGAGGCGCTGATGGCTCCGCCCCCGCCTGATGCAGACGATCAGCGCAAAGGGTAAGGGGGCAGCATGACGTTCAGCAGCCCGCAGTTGAAGAAGGCCATCAAGGTCGCGCAAGACCTGGGCCTTCCTGTTGCCGGTTTCGAGGTTCTAGCCGACGGCGGTGTGCGCGTGTTGACCTCACCACCCGCCCAGTCGAACCAAGCCGATGCAGCGCTCGATCAGTGGCTGAAAACACAGAATGGTTAAGGCCAAGATCAAAGGGGTGAATACTGTTCGCAAGCGCCTCGCGAACGGCTCCGTGCGGGTCTATCACTACCATCGGGCGACCGGGGCGGCGCTGCCAGGACGGCCCGGTGACCCCGAGTTCATCGCTGCCTTTGCGGAGGCGGAGCGGATCGCCCCGAAGGATGTAGCAAACATCAACGCTCTCATACGCGACTATCTGGGAAGCCTTGGCTTTTCGCGCAAAGAGGACAGCACGCAGCGGGAGTACAGGCGAATGCTCCTGCTGCTTGGCGAAAAGTTTGGCAAGCTCCCGCTTCGTGCGCTCGACAGCCCGCGCGTACGTGGCGTGTTTCTCGACTATCAGGAGCAGATCGGCCGCACGCGCCCGCGCGAGGCTGACAACCGGCTTTCCGTGCTGTCCGCCGTCTTCAGCCATGCGGCACGGAAGGGGCGTATCAAGGACAATCCGCTGCGCGGCTTCGAGCGTATCTATTCCGGTGACAGGTCAGAGAAGATCTGGACAGCCAGCGACATCACCACCTTTATGGCCGATGCCCCGGTAGAACTGCAACGCGCGATGATCCTGGCGCTGCACACTGGCCAGCGTTACGGCGATCTGATCCGACTGGAATGGTCGCAGTATTCCGGCATGACTATCCTCCTGCGCCAGCGGAAAACCAAGGTCCTAGTCCCGATCCACACCTCGCGAAGCCTGCGGCAGATGCTGGACGGAATGCCACGGCAGGGCGAGAACGTCCTGACGCGCGCGGACGGGCGCCCGTGGTTTACCGACGCCAACGACAAAGCCCTGAGCAAGGAATGGTCCGCCCACATGATCGCCTGCGGGCTGCGTCCCCAGAACTATGCGACCCTTACGCAGCAGGAAAAATCGCACTTCCTGCGCTTCAATGACCTGCGGGGCACGGCGGTCACCTTGCTGGCCGAAGCTGGCTGCGAGGTGCCCCAGATCGCATCGATCACCGGGCACACGCTGCAATCGGCGACCCGCATTCTAGAAAAGTATCTGGCGATGACGCCTGCGCTTTCGAGGGCCGCGATTCAGGCTTTCGAGAGCAGCCCGGCCACCGCCTTTGCAAACAAGTTGCAAACCGGCCCCCAGAGGAAGGAGCAGAGCAGTGAAAAAACGCAATGATGTCTGGATATTAAATGGCGGACCCGGAGCGATTCGAACGCCCGGCCCCCAGATTCGTAGTCTGGTGCTCTATCCAGCTGAGCTACGGGTCCGCTGTGAGGAGGGTGTTTAGAGATACTGCCGGGGGGGCGCAAGGGGAAAAATGAAAAAAATGCGACAGTCGCGGATTTTTGTTGAAATCCCCAGCAATTGCAGGCGCTTAGGCGTCGGCCCCATTCAGCCCGCGCGGCAGAATTGCCATGGCGCGCGGGATATGCAGCATAAATTCGGTGCCGTCCGCATCGCTGCGCAGCAGCTCCAGATGGCCGCCATGCGCGCGGATCAGATCGGCGGCAATGGTTAACCCCAGCCCGGTGCCGCCCTTGCGCGCGCTGCCGCTAAAAGGTTTGAACAGATATTCGCGCGCCTTATCCGGCAGGCCCGGCCCGGTATCGCCAATGCGAATCCACCAATCCGAATCCGTCTCACCGGCGCCCAATTCGATGGTGCCAGCTTGGGCGGTGCCTTCGATCGCCTGACGGGCGTTGCGGACCAGATTCGACAACACGCGATACAGTTGGTCACGATCCGCGCGGATCATCAGGCTGGGGGGGATGTCGGCCAGAAACTCGACCTGCCCGGCGGCTGCGGCCAGCGATTCGGCCTCGATCACCTCGGCGGCCAGCTTGGCGATGTTGAACCGCGACAGCGTGGGCGCGGGTTCCTCGGCCTTGCCAAAGGCCAGTGTGGTTTCGCACAGATGCACCGCGCGGGTGATCGAATTAACCAGTTTCGGCGCGGCCCGCACGACTTTGGGGTCGGCGCTGTCTTCCAGACGGTCGGCAAAGATCTGCGCCGTGGTCAGGATATTGCGCAAATCATGGCTGATTTTCGCAACCGCCTGCCCCAATTGCGCCATCCGTTCCTTTTGTTTCAAGGACGAGGTGACGGTTTTCTGCATGGATTGCAGAGCGGTTTCGGCCTCATGCAGCTCGGCCAGACGGGCGTCGGGATTAATGATGAATCGCGCATCTTCGGGCGCATTGGCATAACCCGACATATGGCTGATCACGCGCCGGATCGGGGCCAGAATCAACCGCTGCGCCGCCAGAAACAGCAGCAGCGCCGTCAGAATCGAAAACGCCGCCGACACGACCAGCAAACGCAACCCGTATTCCGTCATCGCATCCCGTAACGGCCCGGTTTCCATTGTGATCTCAATCAATTGCCCCGCCTGATTGACCGGCGCGCCAATCACCCGGATCACCCGGTTTTCCGCGTCAAACATGGTGCTGACGGCATCATCGACGGTCTGCAACACCCCCTGTTGGCGCAGGTCATAGGTTGCCGCAATCGGCCCCGGAATGGGCGATGACAGCACCAATTGGCGAATATCGTCGCGGCGCAAAACCACGTTGAACACGCCCGCATTCTGCAACAATTCCGATTCCAGATCGCTGGCCAGCATGTCGTCCGTGGCCAGCAAAGCAAGGCTGGCGATCTGCGCACGTTCCAGCCGCGACTGCAAATAGTCCAGCCGAAATCCCGCCAGTGACGGCAGCAGAATCAACAATTCGGCCAAAATGACGAAAATCATCGTCAAAGCGGCGAATCGGCCCGAGATCGTGTTCAGTCGCATCTGCCCGATTTCTGCGTTATGAGCCGGGGCTTGCCTCCCCGGATAACGGATATGACATAACAAGCGCCTGTAATAAAGCGCGGTTCCACCTGATGATCCGAAAATACGGGCTTTTTGCGGTCATTTTAGTTGACGAATGGGGTTTCGGGCTGTATCAGACGGGCTTCGAATAACCGGCGCCCCTGCGCAGGGGTTGTTTTCATACCCCGCCGCAACCGCCACCCGCAAGCTATCCGGAGTTTTGACCATGAAGCGCACTTTCCAACCTTCGAACCTTGTTCGTGCGCGCCGTCACGGCTTTCGCGCCCGCATGGCCACCAGTGGTGGCCGCCGCGTGCTGAACGCCCGTCGCGCCAAAGGCCGTAAACGCCTGTCCGCGTAATCACGCAAGGGGTGGATATCTGCCCCGATAAGGCTTGTGAAATGCCGCCTATGCCCCATCCCCATGCTGACCACCAGCCACAGGATGACGGCAAGGCGGCTTTTCGCATGGAAAAACCTCTGCCAATCTTGCAGAAACGCGCCGATTTTGTGGCCGCGGCCCGCGCGCGCCGTCAGGGAACGCCTGCCTTTTTGTTGCAGGCGCGGGCGCGTGGCGATGATGGCCCGCCGCGTGTGGGCTTTACCTGTTCGAAAAAGGTCGGCAACGCCGTGGCGCGCAACCGGGCCAAGCGGCGGCTGCGCGAAATTGCGCGGCTGGAAATGAACGGGCGCGCGCGGAACGGTTGGGATTATGTGCTGATCGGGCGGGCCGAACTGACCGCGACGCGCCCTTTTGACGCGCTGCGCGCCGATCTGGTGCAGGCGCTGCGCAAGGTGCATTCGTGACTCCGCTCGCGTATATCGTGGCGCTGCCGGTGCGGGCCTATCGCTTGGTGGCCTCGCCCTGGGTTGGGCATGGCTGCCGGTTTCAGCCGACTTGTTCGGCCTATGCCCTTGATGCGCTTGCCGAACATGGCGGGGTGCGCGGATCGTGGCTGATGCTGCGCCGCATCTGCCGCTGTCACCCATGGGGTGGATCGGGCTACGACCCCGTGCCGCCAAAGGAAAAATAACCATGCTGGACGATCTGGACGACGACATTCACCCGCTGTTTTCTGGCGCGCCCACCACGACCGAGTTTCGCAAACTGCGCAAACGTCTGGTGCGCGAAACCCGCGCGGCGATTGATGATTATGGCATGGTGCGTCCCGGAGATCGCTGGCTGGTCTGTCTGTCGGGCGGCAAAGACAGCTATACCCTGCTGGCGATTTTGCACGAACTGCAATGGCGTGGCGTGCTGCCGGTCGATCTGCTGGCCTGCAATCTGGATCAGGGCCAGCCCGGTTTTCCGTCCGGCGTTCTGCCCGAATTTCTGGCGCAGCGCGGCGTGAAACACCGGATTGAATATCAGGACACCTATTCAATCGTCACCGATAAGATCCCGCAGGGCAACACCTATTGTTCGCTGTGTTCGCGGCTGCGGCGCGGCAATCTGTATCGAATCGCCCGCGAAGAGGGCTGTTCCGCCGTCGTTCTGGGCCATCACCGCGACGACATTCTGGAAACCTTCTTTATGAACCTGTTCCATGGCGGGCGTTTGGCAACCATGCCGCCTAAACTGTTGAACGAAGAAGGGGATTTGACCGTCCTTCGCCCCCTTGCTTATGTGTCCGAGGATGATTGCGACCGTTTCGCCCGCGCGATGAATTACCCGATTATCCCCTGCGATTTGTGCGGCAGTCAGGACGGATTGCAGCGGATGCAGGTCAAAAAGATGCTGGATGACTGGGAATCGCGGCGTCCGGGGCGGCGTCAGGTGATGTTCCGCGCCTTGGCCAATGTGCGCCCGTCACATTTGTTGGACCCGTCGGTCTTTGATTTCGCATCGCTTTTTCCCGATAGTTAAAGTTTTAGGAATTTTCTGGGGCGGAGCGTCTGTTCTTTAACTGTTCGCAAGGGAATTTGGGTTACAACAGGCCCAAGACGAACGGAAAGGATCAGGCATGTTGTCATTGTTAAAGGAGGCGGCCCGCAAGCTGGGCTGGGCTGGCGGCCCCGTTGGTGGGGCGGCGCCCTTGGTGCCTGATTCGATCAGTCTGGTCCTTTTTCGGTTGGAAAACATGGCGCTGCTGGACGCGCATCTGGGCAAAGCGGGGCTAAATCACCTGCTGGTTACGCTGTCGGTGCGGCTCAGCCGGTCGCTGCGCCCCGAAGATCCGGTGGAATTTTCCGCGCCCGGTTTCTTTGCCTTGGCGATTTCGGGACGCGGCGACGCCGATGTTCTGCGCGTCGTGGAACGGTTGAAGGAACAGGGCGAAACCGCCTTTACCATTGCGGGAACCACCGTCATCCCGGTGCTGACCGCCGTTGTCGTCACCCGGCGCGGTCATGATCTGCCCCCGGCGCAGGAACTGATGCCGCAGGCGCGGCAACGGGCCGACCATCTGCCCGAACAGGATGTCGGCAACCTGCATCTGTTTGAATATGATCAGGATATGGCCGAAGGGATGACGACCCCGTCCTTTATGCAGGCCATGACGCGCAACGAAATCCGGCCGTGGTTTCAGCCTCAGGTCAGCTGTCATTCCGGCAAAATCACGGGGTTCGAGGCTTTGGCCCGATGGGACCACCCCCATCACGGTCTGCAGGCGCCCGGTGCCTTTCTGGGGCTGATGACGGATAGCGACCTGCGGGCGCTGACGATTCACATGATCCGCCATTCGGCGCAGGCTTTGGCGGATTGGGACGCGCTCGGCTGGCATGTCCCGACGATTTCGGTGAATATCGCCACCGTTTCCCTGTCCGAACCGGGCTTTGCCGACGCGGTTTTGTGGGAATTGTCGCGCATCGGGATCGAACCCGACCGTCTGACGCTGGAAATTCTGGAAAGCGCGGCCCCCATCGCCCAAACGATCGAGGCACGCACCAATTTGCAGACGCTGACCCGGGCCGGATGCCGTATTGATCTGGATGATTTCGGGACGGGCTATGCCAGCTTGGACGCGATCCGCCATTTCGGTGTGCATCGCATTAAAATTGACCGCAGCTTTGTTCTGGGCTGCGACATCGACCCCGAACAGCAACGCATGGTGCTGGCGATTTTAGCCTTGGCGAACCGTCTGGGCATCTCCGTTCTGGCCGAGGGCGTTGAAACCCGCGACGAACATGGTTTTCTGGCCCAAATGGGCTGTGATGAGGCCCAGGGCTATGCGATTGCGCGCCCCATGCCCTTTGAAAAGGCGGTGCATTTTCTGGATGAACATGCACGACTGGCAGCGTCCTTGGCTCAGGCCGTCGCTGTGAATACCAGCGCCCCACCCTCTCAGGGCGGCACGCCGGACGGAAAGCCCATGCGTGGGAAAATGCCGCGGGGTGGCAAATCTGCTTGACCTTTCTGGGTGCCTTCTGTTGAACCGGCGCGACAGACGCGAAGACGGTGGGAACGAATGGAAGACAACAATCGCAATCTGATTTTGGCGACGGTGCTGTCGTTTCTGGTGATTTTGGTATGGTATACCATCTTTGCCCCCGACCCCGTATCTGATCAGCCGTCAGGTGTGCCGCTGGCCGAACAGTCGATTGGCGATCAGCCGCTGGCCCCCGCGGGTGCCGTTGCGGTGACAGGTGCCGATCTGGGTTCGGCGGAAACCGCTGTGGCGACCACCGAACCCGTGGGCCGCGTTGCGATTCAGTCGCAGGCATTGGCCGGATCGATTTCGCTGATGGGTGGCCGCATCGACGACCTGATGCTGAACCGTTACCGCGAAACGCAGGACGCCGATTCGCCGGATGTGCGGCTGTTGTCGCCGTCCTCGGCAACGGCGGATGACCGCATCAATGTGAACCTGACCAAACCCTATTACGCGGTCTATGGCTGGACCCCCGGACCGGGCGTTGATCCGTCGCTGGTCCCCGGCCCGTCAACCGTCTGGACCGTTGAATCGGGCGACACTCTGGCCCCCGGTCAGCCGGTCACGCTGGCTTGGGATAACGGCGCGGGCCAAATCTTCCGCCGCACCTTCGAAGTGGACGATAATTACCTGTTCACCATCGGTCAGGCTCTGGAAAACAACGGCGATACCGCATTTTCTGCCGCGCCCTATGGCATCATCGCGCGCCACGGACGCCCCGACACGCAGAACTTCTTTGTGCTGCACGAAGGTGTCGTCGGCATGCATGACGGCAGCCTGCTGGAAATGAAATACAAAGACATGGCCGGTCTGGACCCGGTCGAACGCGAAGGCCGCGCCCGTATTCTGAACGTGACGGATAACGGCTGGATCGGGTTCACCGATAAATATTGGATGACCACGCTGGCCCCCGCCCCCGGTCAAGGCTTTACCGCCGTGGTGAAATACGCCGAAGGCGCCGATATTTACCAGACCGAGGCACGCTTCCCGCTGCAAACCGTGCAGCCCGGCGGCAACATCACCGCCCAAAGCTATCTGTTCGCCGGCGCCAAGGTGTGGGAGGTGATCCGCGCCTATGAAACCACCCCCGGCATTCAGCGGTTTGTCGATTCGATCGACTGGGGTTGGTTCTATTTCCTGACCAAGCCGATTTTCCGCCTGCTGCATTTCCTGCACGGCCTGATCGGCAATATGGGCTGGGCGATCATCGCGCTGACCTTTGTTCTGAAGCTGCTGGTCTTCCCGCTGGCGCGCAAATCCTACATCTCGATGGCGAAGATGAAGGAATTACAGCCCCAGATGGAGGATATTAAACAGCGCACTGGCGACGATCGCGCGAAATTCCAGAAAGAAGTGATGGATCTGTATAAGCGCGAAAAGGTGAACCCGGCCGCCGGTTGTTTGCCGATCCTGCTGCAAATCCCGATCTTTTTCTCGCTGTATAAGGTGATTTTCGTCACTATCGAACTGCGTCACGCGCCTTGGATTGGTTGGATTCGCGACCTGTCGGCGCCGGACCCGTCCAGCCTGCTGAACCTGTATGGCCTGTTGCCCTTCGGCGTGCCGGCACAGGGGACACTGCTGCATTCGCTGACGCTGCCGGTTCTGGCGATCCTGCTGGGCCTCAGCATGTGGTTGCAGCAAAAGCTGAACCCCGCCCCCACCGACGCGACGCAGAAGATGATCTTTGCGTGGATGCCGTGGATTTTCATGTTCATGTTGGGCGGTTTCGCATCCGGTCTGGTTCTTTACTGGATCACCAACAACGTGATTACGATCATTCAGCAATACACCATCATGTCGATGCATGGGTCGCGGCCGGATTTGTTTGGCAACATCAAATCCTCGATGCCCAAACGACCGCGCCGGGACAAATAAGTGACGATCATACCGCATCACATTCGCCGCCATCCGATCATATCGGTTGGCGGCGAAACTATGACCAGCTTGGTCGCACGGCTGCGATTGACCAACGGCGCAAACCCCTTGGCCGACCGCGATTGGATCGCTAAAGTCGCCTGCACTGCTGACAACCCCACCGGGCAGACCGATATTGATATGCCCCAAACCCTGCGCCGCCTGTTTGGCCACACCGATTTCGGCGTCTTTGCCGAGGTTGTGACCGGCGGCACCATCACGACCGGCGATAAGGTGACCCTGTGAAAGTTTCGTTCCCCCCTGCCCCCGAACCCGATGCCGCCACGGCGGAAAACGCGCGGCTGTTATTCGCGGGGCCGGTTGATTTCGTCAAAGGTGTGGTCGCCATGGACGGATTGCCGCCCGCCGACCGCCCTGAGGTGTGCTTTGCCGGGCGCAGCAATGTGGGTAAATCCAGCCTGATCAACGCGCTGACCGGACGCAAAGGGATCGCGCGCGCATCGAACACGCCGGGCCGGACACAGGAAATTAACTATTTCGCATTGGGCGATCGGTCCTATCTGGTTGACCTGCCCGGCTATGGCTTCGCCAAGGCACCGATTGCGGTCGTCGCGAAATGGCAGGCGCTGTTGAAAAGCTATCTGGCGGGGCGGCCGACGCTGCGCCGGGCCTTTTGCCTGATTGATTCGCGCCATGGCGTGAAGCCGGTCGATCACGAAATCATGACCCTGCTGGATAAATCCGCTGTCCCGTTTCAGGTCGTGCTGACCAAGGCCGACAAACTGGGGCCGAACGCGATCAAACCCGTGCTGGAACAGGTCGAAACCGAACTGCAAAAACACCCTGCGGCCTTTCCGGAACTGGTCGTGACCTCATCCGAAAAGGGTCAGGGCATCGCGACCTTGCGCGCAATCATTGCCGGTCTGGACTGATCGGCGCGACCGTCCTAGGCTGCGATCCATAACCTAGGGGCCGCAAGGATGAGACCGCAGAACATGAATCGGGATTGGATCGCCACCGCACGCACGCTGTCAGAGGCGCTGCCCTATCTGCAACGCTATTCCGGGGCGGTTGTCGTCGTGAAATTCGGCGGCAACGCCATGGGCGATGATGCCGCCATGGCGGAGTTTGCGCGCGATATTGTGTTGATGAAACAGGTGGGGATGAACCCGGTCGTCGTGCATGGTGGCGGGCCGATGATCAACGATTTGCTGGGCAAATTGGGCATCGAAAGCCGGTTCGTGCGCGGCAAGCGCGTGACGACCAAAGAAACCGTGCAGGTGGTTGAAATGGTCCTGTCCGGTCTGGTGAACAAACGCATCGTGCAGGCCATTAACGACGAAGGCGGCCGCGCCGTCGGCATCTCCGGCAAAGACGACGACCTGATGGTGTGCGAGGCCGACGACCCCGAACTGGGTTTCGTCGGCCGCCCGATTGAGATGAACGTCCAGATCATCCGCGACCTGTATAACGCTGGGATGATCCCCGTGATTGCGCCGGTCGCCACGGGAATGGCCGATAACGAAACCTTTAACGTGAATGGCGACACGGCGGCGGGCGCGATTGCCGGCGCGCTGCGGGCGGATCGCCTGTTGCTGCTGACCGATGTTGCAGGGGTTAAGGATGCCTCGGGTCAGGTCGTCACGCAGCTGCACCCCGATCAGGTCCGCGCGATGATTGCCGACGGGCAGATCGGCGGCGGCATGATCCCGAAAACCGAAACTGCACTGGCCGCGATTGACGAAGGCGTGCGTGCCGTTGTTATTCTGGACGGGCGCGTGCCGAATGCCTGTCTGTTGGAGCTGTTCACCGAACACGGCGCAGGATCGCTGATCCGCTCTACCGAACCAAGGGTTAAACCGCGTGGGCTGCGGCAGGGGACGCACACGCTCTGATTGCGGCACTTGCCCCGCAGCGGGACAATGTGGCAGGCTGACGAAAACGGGACAAAACAGGAAAGGGCAATCATTATGACTCCAGCCGGGCATCGTCGTCTGATCCTGACCCGCCACGCAAAATCCGCATGGGATGACCCAACGCTGGACGATCACGACCGCCCGCTGAACGATCGCGGGCGTCGATCGGCGCGCGAATTGGGCGATTGGATGGCAAGCCGCGGTTACGAACCCGAAGAGGTGCTGTGTTCATCCGCCGCCCGCACGCAGGAAACCTGGGCGCGCGTCGCCGTTGCCCCCCTAGAGGTGCGCCCCATTCTGCGCATCGAACCCGGCCTGTATCACGCCGGCCCCGATAAAATGCTGGCCATCCTGAAAACCGCGACGGAACCCACCGTGATGATGCTGGGGCACAATCCGGGCATCGCGGAGTTTGCGGCGATGCTGCCCGCGCGCCCACCGATGGATCCGGATTTCCGCCGCTATCCCACGGCGGCCACGCTGGTCGTGGATTTCCAGATCGAGGACTGGGCCGATATCAGACCCGGCCAAGGCAGCGTGATGGATTTCGTCCGTCTGGACGGGCGCCGCTAATATCTTCTGTGTGAAAATATCCTGGGGTGAGACGGATCAGGAAAAGGTCCAGTGAACCTTTTCCCCGTCGAACGCCTGCCCTGTGGGCAGGCTGAGGGGGGCTGGCCCCCCAGCCTATCAGTCAGGCCCATCCCATCAATCAGTGTCCCAAAATCTGGCTTAGGAACAATTTCGTTCGTTCCGATTGCGGGTTGTTAAAGAACTCGGTCGGGTTGTTCTGTTCGACGATCTGCCCCTGATCCATAAAGATCACCCGGTTCGCCACGGCCTGCGCAAAGCCCATTTCATGCGTCACGCACAGCATGGTCATGCCTTCTTCGGCCAGCTCGATCATGGTGTCCAACACCTCTTTGATCATTTCGGGGTCCAGCGCACTGGTCGGTTCGTCGAACAGCATGATGCGCGGCTGCATACACAGCGACCGGGCAATGGCCACGCGCTGTTGCTGACCGCCGGACAATTGGCCGGGATATTTCCCCGCCTGTTCCGGGATTTTAACCTTTTCCAGAAACCGCATTGCGGTTTCTTCGGCCTGTTTTTTTGGCACTTTGCGCACCCAGATGGGGGCAAGGGTGCAGTTTTCCAGAACCGTCAGATGCGGGAACAGGTTGAAGTGCTGGAACACCATCCCGACTTCGGACCGCACTTTGTCGATGTTTTTGATGTCGTTGGTTAATTCGATGCCATCGACGATGATCTGGCCAGCCTGATGTTCCTCAAGCCGGTTGATGCAGCGGATCAGCGTGGATTTGCCCGACCCCGAAGGTCCAGCAATAACAATACGTTCGCCGGTGTTCACGGTCAGGTTGATGTCCCGCAGAACGTGGAAGGTGCCATACCATTTGTTCATATCGCGAATGTCGATCGCGACCTGATCGCTGACCTGCATATGGCTGCGGTCGATGGGGCGGGTGATGATTTCGCTCATGATTTACCTATGGTCACGATGCAGGCGACGCTCCAGATACATTGAATATCGGGACATGCCAAAGCAGATGATAAAGAAAATGGCGCCGACAAAGATATACGGCTCCCAGTAAATGCCCTTCCAGTCGGTCGTGGCGCGCACGGCGTCGGATGTGGATTTCAGCGGGTCATACAGCGCCACAAAGGTCACAAGGGTCGTGTCCTTGAACATCCCGATAAAGGTCGAGACGATGCCCGGAATACTGATTTTCAACGCCTGCGGCAGAATGATCAGACGCTGCGCCTTCCAGTAATCCAGCCCCAAGGCGTCGGCGGCCTCATACTGGCCCTTGGGCAGGGCGGCCAGACCGCCGCGAATCACCTCGGCCATATAGGCGGCGGCGAACAGCGTCACCATGATGATCACGCGCAGGATGATGTCGAAATTCGTCCCCGGCGGCAGGAAATAATTCAGCAGCAGCGACGCCACAAACAACAGGGTAATCAGCGGCACTCCGCGGATGAATTCAATGAACATCACGGCCAGGGCTTTGACCAGAATCATATCGCTGCGCCGCGCCAAGGCCAGCACAATGCCCATCGGCAGCGACAGCGCGATGCCCGCAACGCCAATCGTGATCGACAGAACAAAGCCGCCGAATTGGTCCGACCGCACCGCCGGAATCGCCAGCGACAGCAGGTTTTCGGCGTCCCGCGCGGCCGGCCCGGCATACAGAACCCAGAACAGCACCGGGATCAGCAGCGCCGCCGCGACCGCGACCGGGGCCGCGATGTTCGACAGAACGCGCCACGCGACCCAGCCCAGCACCGGCCCGACCAGCACAAAAATCGGCCCCCACAGCGACCCGCCCCACAGGAACCACACGCCCAACAGCGGATAGAGCGCAGAAAACGGCAGCAGCCAGCCGACATGTTTTTCCGACAAAACCAGCCCGCCGATCAGCACGATGGCCGCAAAGGCCAGCCACGCGAGCGGGGCCGACAGCGCCACCATGGCCCACAGCGTGACAACCGCCGTCACGATCAGCACCACCCGCCGGATCCCCGGAGACGGCCCGAACAACAGCGGCGCAAGCGCGACCATCAGCAACCCCACGGCCATGGTCGGACGCCAATACAGATGGCTGGGGTAAAATCCGAACAGGAACTGAGTCCACCGGTCGCGGATCACCGCGAAACAGGCTCCGCGTGCATCTGCGCCCCATGTTTCGGTGATGATCTGGCGACATTCGGCCAGACTGCCCGCGTTCCAGACGGAATGGGCGAACCAATCCCACAGATTCGCGGTGATGGCCCAGATGATGACCACGCCAAGGATGGTGAGAATCGTGTTCACCGGCCCGGCGAACAGGTTTTCCCGCAGCCACAGCACCGCCCCACCCTGCCGCGACGGCGGCGGAGCGGGCGGCAACATCGTGTCGCGGACATAGGCGGTTGTTTGGGCGCCGGTTTCGCTCATCTCACCGCTCCTTCAATTTGACGCGGGCGTTGAACACGTTCATCGCGCCCGAAATCAGCAGGCTGATGGCCAGATAGGTTCCCATCATCAGCAGCATGGATTCCAGCTCGCGCCCGGTTTGGTTCAGGGTTGTGCCGCCCAGCGTGCCGCGCAATTCCATGTAACCCACGGCAATCGCAAGCGAACTGTTCTTGGTCAGGTTCAGATATTGCGAAATCAGCGGCGGGATAATCACGCGCAGCGCCTGCGGCAGAATGACCAGCCGCATCGTGCGATTCGGACGCAGGCCAAGGGCAAAGGCGGCCTCGGACTGGCCACGGCTGACGGCCAAAATCCCCGCGCGCACGATTTCGGCGATAAACGCCGCCGTATACAGCGACAGCGCCAGCCACAGCACGATCAGCGCGTTCGACACATTCATGCCGCCGGTAAAGTTAAAGCCGGTTAATTCGGGCCGGATCAGATGCACGCCGAAAAACCAGATCAGCGCCAGCGACGGCAGCACCATCACGGCAAGGCTTTTCCACCACGTCGTCGGACGATGGCCGGTGCGGTCCTGCATCGCCTGCGCGTGACGCAAAATCGCGCGATGCACCAGCCAGCCCCCGATCAGCGCCGCGATGATCGCAATCGTGGCCCAGCTCACCGTGATGCGCGCGCCCAGATCCAGCACTCCGGGATCGTTGGACATCGCAATCGTCGGGATCGCCGTATAACGGTTGGTTAACGCCACGCTGTCAAACAGCAGCATGGACCATTCCGCGTTCTCTCCGCGATAGGCCGCAGGCGCCGGCAGCACCACCGTAAACAGCGCATAGATAATCAAAATCCACAGCAATAACGGCATGTTACGGAAAATTTCCACAAACACCGTCATCAGCCGCGCAAACAGCCAGTTGTTCGACAGCCGCGCCACGCCAACGATCACCCCGATCACAGTGGCCGTGATGCAGCCCAGCACCGACACGATCAGCGTGTTCAGCAACCCCACGACCATGGCACGCAAATGCGTGTCATCGGCGGTATAGGGAATCGGCATTTGCGGGATGTCATAGCCCGCGCGCTGAAACAGAAAGTTGAAATTGAACGTCTTACCCATCAGGGCAAGGTTGCGGATCGTGTTGTCCACCAACCACCACGCAACCGCCATAACGGCAATGAAAACAATAACCTGAAAGGTCATCGACCGATAGCGCCGATCATAAATCAGCATAGAGGGCCGAAACGACTGCCGCGCGGGCGCCGGTTGGTCTGTCATCTATGTATCCCCTGTTGCCTGCCGCCCGCTTGGCGCGGTTTGCTGGTCAGGCTTTTATAGGCCCGGATGGGCAAGGCCGGGGCGTGAACCCCGGCCATTCGTTCTTACCGGAACGGCATCGCATACAGCAGGCCGCCTTGGGTCCATTGCGCGTTCAGACCGCGCGCCAGACCAATCGGAGTCTGTTCCCCGATATTCGCGGCAAAGATTTCGCCATAGTTGCCGCCGGCCTGAATGGCGCGTTTCGCCCATTCCGCGTCCAGCCCGATCATACCGCCCAGATTGTCGGTCACACCCAGCAAACGCTGCACTTCGGGGTTGTTGGACGACCGCACCAATTCGTCGATATTGCGCGAGGTCACGCCATATTCTTCGGCCGCGATCAGCGCATACAGCGTCCAGCGGACAATATCACCCCAGTTGCTGTCGCCGTGGCGCACAGCCGGGCCAAGCGGCTCTTTCGAGATGATTTCCGGCAGGATGATATGCGCTTCGGGGTCGGCAAATGCCGCGCGGGTGGCGGCCAGACCCGATGCGTCGGTGGTGTAGGCGTCACAGGCGCCCGCCATATATCGCTGTTCCCCTTCAGCGTTGCTGTCGATGTTGACGGGGGTATAGTTCATGTTGTTGGCGCGAAAGAAATCAGCCAGATTCAGTTCCGTCGTGGTGCCGGTCTGGATACAGACGGTCGCCCCGTCCAGTTCCTTGGCCGAGGTGACGCCCAGATCGCGGTTCACCATAAAGCCCTGACCGTCATAGTAATTCACGCCCGCGAAATCCAGACGCAGGTCGGTGTCCCGCGAAAAGGTCCAGGTCGAATTGCGCGAAATCATGTCCACTTCGCCCGACGACAGGACGGTGAAGCGCGTCTGGCCGGTGGTCGGCACAAAGCGCACTTTGGCCGGGTCACCCAGCACGGCGGCAGCCACGGCGCGGCACAGCGCGACGTCGAAACCGGCCCAGTTGCCGTTCGCATCCGGTGCGGCGAATCCGACCAGACCCACATTCACGCCGCAATTCATTTCGCCGCGCTGCTGCACCTGTTGCAGGGTTGACCCCTCTTGCGCGACGGCGCCGCCCGCCAGCATTGCCGCGGCTGCGACCGTCCCCAGGAAAAGCTTTTTCGTCATATCAACCTCTGTGTTGGCCCTGCGCGATGCGCAAGATTTGGTCAGCGGACTGCGCCGCCTTTGATGTTCGGCAGCTTTCCGCCAACCGATAGGGCAATACTGTTCGGATCATGCGCCTGCGTCAAGAACCTAAGCAAGATCATTGCGCAGCAGGTGCCACAGCCGCCCCGCGGTCAGAATCGCCTGACGGCGGGTTTCGGCGGCCTCGGTCGCGTCGTCATCCGCGCCCCAGCGGCTGATCTGAAAATTTTCGTCCACGCGGGACAGATCATGCGCCTGATCCGGCGTGATGCGCCCACGGATCACCGCCAGCCCGATGATCAGCGACCCCGGCAGCGTCACCAGATCATGCAGCGCGGTGACGCCCCATATATCCAGCCCCGCAATTTCCGCCCGCAGCCGCGCCAGACTGCCCGCGTCCTGATCCACCGGGATCACACCATGCGTCATCCGCAGCGGCGCGCGCAATTCCGTGGCCGCCCAATCCATCAGAGGATCCCACGCAGCGGCTTGGGCGCGAATCAAATCCTCGGGGTCGGTGGCGCGGTAACATAACAGGTCCGTCGCGCCATATTCGGCCAGCATATCCACCACGCCATCAAATTGTGGTGCGACCTTTTCAACCGCCGAATTCACCGCGCGGGTCAGCGGCATCGTCTGCGGCTGGATTAATTCGCCCTGCGCGTTCCATTCATCCGCAACCGCCTGCGCCAAGGCCCGCGTCGGCAAAATCAGCGCATGTTTCCCCGGCGTGCGCAGGCTGCGCCCGTCCAATGCGACTTCAAACCCGCCATCAACCGCGCGGGGTTCGGCCTGTTCCCAAAAACGGCGCGCTTTCCATTCGGTCATTCCGCCCACCTTTCAATCGCTTGGGTCAGTTCGGGAAAATCCGTGGCGATCATCGCCGCGCCCGCATCACGCAGCGCCTGAACGGGGTGATAACCCCACGCGACGCCAAACCCCGCCATTCCGGCGGCGCGCGCCATATCCATGTCAAAGCTGGTATCGCCCACCATCACCGCATCCGCCGGATCGACGCCCGCATCCGACATCGCCGCAAACAGCATCGACGGATGCGGTTTGGACGGGTGGCCATCCGCCGTTTGCAAACTGATGAACCGCCCTTGCAAATCATGCGCGGCCAGCAACGCATCCAGACCACGCCGCGATTTTCCCGTCGCAACCGCCAGCAACAGATCGTCGCGCACGGCCAGCCGGTCCAGACAATCAACCGCACCGGGATAGAGAGGCGCCGCCTGCGCCATCCGCGCCTGCGCGTAAGCCTCGCGATAGCCCTGCACGACCTGCGCGCGCGTGGCCTCATCCGCATCAGGCAACAGCGTGGCCGCCGCCTCGGGCAGCGACAAACCAACGATGCTTAACACCCGTTCGCGCGGCAGAGGGTCCAGCCCCGCCGCCCGAAACGCAAACCGCATGGCGTGGTCGATCAGGCCCTGACTGTCCGCCAGCGTGCCATCGACATCAAAAATAACCAGCTTCATTCGACCTCGGCAAAGGGATCATCGGGAACGTCGTTTTCGTGCCAGCCCAGCGTTTTCCACGTCCGCACCATATGGTCGGGCAACGGCGCGGTCAGCGTGATGCGTTTTTTCGTGATCGGGTGGTCAAAGCTGATGCTGCGCGCGTGCAAATGCAGTTTGCGGCTGATTTCGCCGCCCAATTGCGCACCCCAGCCGTCGCCCAGATTTTCCTGACCCGAGCCGCCATATTTCCCATCCCCAACAATGGGATGGCCCAGTTCGGCCATATGCGCGCGCAGCTGATGCGTCCGCCCGGTGATGGGAACCAAGGCGCACCAACTGGCCCGCGTCCCCAGCGCATCCAGCACGGCATAATCGGTCGTGGCGCGTTTCGCGCCCTCGGTCGTGTCAATGTCGCGGGGCAGGACGGCGATCATCTTTTCGCCTTCACCGCCGCGACCATGACCGGGGGCCTTCACCAATCCATACCGGATCGTCCCCATGCGCGGCTGAGGCGCCCCGGCGACAGCGGCCCAGTAAATCTTGCGCGTGGTGCGCGACCGAAACGCTTCGGACAGGGCGCGGGCGATGCGATCGGTGCGCGCCAGCAACAACACGCCGGACGTGTCCTTATCCAGACGATGCACCAGTTTCGGCCGGTCCTTGAAACCGAACATCAGCGCGCCGGTCAGCCCGTCCACATGCCGGTTGCCCTGCCCGCTGCCGCCCTGACTGGGCAGGCCGGGGGGTTTGTTCAGCGCGATGATATGTTCGTCTTTCCACAAAACCGCGCGCTGAATCATCGCCACATCGCTGTCAGGCAGGCGCGGCCCGTCCGATTTCGGGCGCGCGGGCGCGGCGTCAGGCAAAGGCGGCACGCGCACCTCGGACCCCGCTTCGATCCGGTCGCCGGCCTTGACCCGCCCGCCATCCACGCGCAACTGCCCGGTGCGGCACATCTTTTCGACCGCGCCTTGCGTCAGCTGCGGAAACCGCTTTTTCAGCCAACGGTCCAGCCGCTGATCGCCTTCGTCCCGGCCAACCCGGATGGTTTGAACGCCGCTCATCCCCATAATCCTTTTCCGATGGTTAACCCCGCCCGCAGCGCGCGGGTTGCCCCCAAGCGCGCACCGGCCCGCCGATTGCGACCTGAAACACGGGATTCATCATCCCGCAGATGTCCCGCGCCACAGGGTCAAAGTCAACCGCCGCGCCGCAGCCGCTGCTGAACAAACCAGTCCAGCCGCTTTTTCAGGTCGCGTTCAAAACCGCGTTCAACCGGGACATACAGAACCGGGCGCTTCATCCCGTCGGGGAAATAATTCTGGCCGCTGAACCCATCTTCGGCATCGTGATCATAGGCGTAACCCGCGCCATAGCCTTGATCTTTCATCATTTTTGTGGGCGCGTTCAGGATATGCGCGGGCGGCATCAAACTGCCCGTGCGCCGCGCCTGATCCCGCGCGGCCTTATACGCAACGTAACCCGCATTGGATTTCGGGGCCAAGGCCAGATAAATCACCGCCTGAGCCAAGGCCAATTCACCTTCCGGGCTGCCCAGCCGTTCATACATCGCCCAGGCATCCAGACAGAACCGCGCGGCGGACGGGTCGGCCAAGCCAATATCCTCAACCGCCATACGGTTCAGGCGGCGGGCGAGATAACGCGGATCCTCGCCCCCCTCTAACATGCGGGCGAACCAATACAGCGCGGCGTCGGGATCACTGCCCCGGACCGATTTGTGCAACGCGCTGATAAGATTGTAATGTTCATCCCCGGATTTGTCATATTTCGCCGCGCGCCGCATCAGGCGCTGCGACAGCGCGGCGGCATCAAGGGGTGCCGTCAGCCGCCATGCCGCGACCTGTTCGATCAGGTTCAGCGCCGCGCGCCCGTCGCCATCCGCCATATCGAACAACGCCGCGCGCGCCTCCGGCGTCAATAACAGCGCGCGCCCCAATTCCCGTTCCGCCCGTTGTGCCAACAGTTCCAGATCGGACAGGCTTAACCGTTCCAGAACAATGACCTGCGCGCGCGACAACACGGCGGCATTTAATTCAAAGGACGGGTTTTCCGTGGTGGCGCCGACCAACAGGATTGTCCCATCCTCCATATGCGGCAGGAAACTGTCCTGTTGCGCCTTATTGAAACGGTGGATTTCATCCACAAACAACAGCGTGCCGCGCCCCTGCTGCCGGCGCAATTTAGCGGCGTCAAAGACCTTACGCAGATCCGGAACCCCGGTGAAAATCGCGCTGATCTGCACAAAGGCCAGATCGGTTTCATCCGCCAGCAGCCGCGCGATGGTGGTTTTTCCCACCCCCGGCGGCCCCCACAGGATCAGCGATGACAAACTGCCCGCGGCCAGCATCGCACCCAGCGGCCCATCCGACCCCAACACCCGGTCTTGCCCAATCACATCCGCCAAACGCGCCGGACGGATGCGATCCGCCAGCGGGCGGTTGCGCGCGAGTTCAGCACCGCGCGCCGGGTCAGAGTCAAACAGATCAGCCATAGATTCCCACAATCAGCCGCGCGATTATCGCACAGCCTTGCGGTGAACCCTAGTGCATCTTGCCCGCAAGGTTAATCATCACGCACTGGAAATAGCCGTCGTCGATCCACATTTCCGGCCCCATGGCCTTGGCTTCCAGCCCGCAGCGGCCATACCAACGCGGCCAGTTCGCCCCGGTCAGGGCAATCAGCCCCGTGGCCCCCATATCGCGCGCGGATGATGTCATCGCCTCGACCATCTTGAAATGAACCTTGCGGCGATAGGCCTGCGGGATGGCGTGGCTGACAAAAACGCGCGAACATTCCCATATCTGCGGGTCAACCGGCGCGGGATCAAACAGCAAATCCTGCGGGATACTGCCGCCCAATATCCCTTCCTGAGCGTCGCGGATCATATAGGAATAAATCCCGCAGCGCGCGGTTGTGGGCGTCAGGCGAATACCGGCCAGCACCTGCCCCATATCGTGAATGGCAATCCATCGGCTTTGCGGCGTATCATATTGATCAAATTCCATCCCTTCGGATTCGGGAAGGTTCCAGTTTTTCTGGACGATAAAACTTTGACGGCGCGCACGGAACAGGTTCGCGAACAGCTCTCCGTGTTCATGCAGGTTGGTAAATGAAAGGGTCGTGATCTGCATCCATGATCTCCTGCGTCAGCAGAACCCTTATAGGAAGGGATCGTTAACAAAATACTAAAGCAACCGATATTCTTTTGCGCGCTGCAAGGCCTCGGCGGTTGTTCGCGCATTCAACCGGTCGCGCACCGAAATAAGCCGCGCCTTGAACGCGCTTTCTGTAATGCCCAGACGGGCGGCGGCGGCGGCGTGGCGATGCCCTTCGGCCACGCAGCGCAACGCCTCGACCTGGGCTTTGGTCAGGCTGGCGGGCGGTTCCACCAATTCGTGCATGTGATGAACGATTCGCACCAGATGTTCGATTTCGTTATCCAGATATTCCCGGTCGCTGCGGGTAAAGCTGGCAATCGTACGCGAACTGATCGGGCCGCAGGACACGGTGACGCCAAAGGTCATGCCATGGGCCGCGGCCTCTTGCAGAATATCAAAGGGGTCCGGCACCGGCAGCGCGGACCATCGGCAGGCGCCAAGCGTGGAAAATCCCCACGCGATTGTCGGGTCACGCAGGGCATAGCCATTGTTGGAATAAAATTGCGACCAGTCTTCGGAATAGGTCTGAACCTGCAACAGCGGCGCGGCAAAACGAATGTGAAGTCCCAAGAAATAACCGCTGGGGGCATAACCCTCCAACTCCTTGAGGCCGGCGTTAATTTCTGGGCGAGGCGCCATAACTCTCACTCTGGTCTCATTATTATTAACGACACGATGCACACAAAAAATAGAGCCTGCATTTGTGCCCATCCATGCGCGGCGGGGCCTTGCCATACCGATTAACGTGAGGAACGCACAAAAGGCAACCCTGCACGATTGCCGACAGCCTGAAATGAAATATTCTTCCGCACGATGCACCCGACGACACAAAATATTGCGCATACATTATTGCGTTGACCAAGACGTCACGCCACGGCACGCCCGGCCTCCGCGCCACGCCCAAACCCCCCGGTCAGCACGCTTGCCAGACCGGCCCAACCTGCCGCACCATAGGGATGATTCGACCGCAGCCATAAGGATTGGTCATGAGTTTTACCCCCTATCTGTCGTTTCAGGGCGAATGTGCCGATGCCTTTGCGCGCTACGCCGAATTGTTCGGCGGCACGGCGCAGGTCATGCGCTTTTCCGATGCGCCGCCCAATCCGCAAATGCCCGCATTGCCCGATGATCAGAAAAACTGGGCGATGCATGCGCAACTGACGCTGCCGGATGGCGCGGTTCTGATGGGCGCGGATATGCCGCCGCAATTTGGCGGCGTGCCGCAGGCGGGCGTGTCAATCGCTGTGTCGCGCGACACAGACGACGCCGCCCGCGCCCTGTTTGACGGATTGGCGCAAGGCGGCACGGTCATCATGCCCTTTCTGCCGACCTTTTTCGCCAAAGGCTTTGGCATGTGCAAAGACCGTTTCGGCACCAGCTGGATGGTCAGCTTCGGGATGGAGGATACCAAATGACCCACCACGGCACACCGTTCTGGTATGAACTGACAACCACCGACCTGCCCGGCGCAGGGGCCTTTTACAGCGATATTCTGGGCTGGGACGTCACCGATTCCAGCTCCGCCGACATGACCTATCATCTGGCGCGCACGCCTGCGGGCATGGTCGCAGGGATCGCGCCGCAACAGGACACAGATATCCCGCCGAACTGGCTGATCTATTTCGCAGTCGATGACTGCGACGCGGCCGTGCAGGCCATCACCGACGCAGGCGGCCAGATCCTGATGCCCGCCATGGACATGCCGGGAACGGGCCGCTTTGCCGTGGCGACCGACCCGCAGGGCGCGGCCTTTGGCCTGATGCAGCCCGAACCGATGGAGGACGGCACCGGAAACGCGGCCTTTGACCAGTCCCGCGCGGGTCATGGCAACTGGAACGAGTTAATGACCACCGACCCCGCCGCGGCCCTGTCATTCTACGGCGCACTGATGGGCTGGACGCCGGGCCAAGCCATGCCGATGGGCAGCATGGGAACCTATCAACTGTTCCACCACGCCGGTGCCGATATCGGCGCGATCATGGGACTGGGCGATGCGCCGATGCCGGTCTGGCTGCCCTATTTCGGGGTCAGCGATCCGGTCAGCACCGTGGCCGAACGCATCACAGCCGCAGGCGGTGCCATCCACCACGGCCCGGCCGAAGTCCCCGGCCCCGCCTATATCACCGTGGCCACAGACCCACAGGGCGCATGGTTCGCCATCGTCGGCACCACCAAATAACGCCGAACCTCAGCACAGCCCCATCTATCTTCTGTGCCAAAATATCCCCGCCGGAGGCACCCGCCCCCGGCGCATCCCCTTCGGATCAAACCCGCGCCCGCCACTGCCCCGGCGGCATCCCCGCCACGCGCAGAAATTCGCGGTTGAAATTGGACTTGGTGTTAAACCCGCTGTCCAGCATGGCGTCGGTCACGCTGCGCCCCTGATCCAACAAATCGCAGGCATGACGCACCCGCCAGCCGTTGATGTATCGTGACACATTCCCGCCACTGACCCGGTTCACCGCCGCCGATAACCGCTTATCCGGCAGGCGCAGCCGCCGCGCCAGACGGGCCAGCGTCAGGTTCGGGTCCAGATGCACCCGGTCGCGGGTCAAGACCTCATCCAGACGCGCAACAATGTCGACATCATCCGCATCCGCGACCACCGGCGCCGGTGCGGGTTCGGGGGCATCGCCGCCGCTGGCCTCGGGCAGGGCCGACAGCGCGCCGATGACCAAAATCGACAGCGACGATCCCAGACTGATGACCAGCTCCGCCAGATCGGGCCGCCCGACCCCATAGGCCAGCCCGATCAGCACATCACTGACGCCCGAGGCAATCAGCGCCCAGCCCAAGCCCCGCCAGATGCGCGCGGGCCACTCCCCCGCGCTGATCCGCGCCTGCGGCAAATCAACCGCCCCGCGCAGCCGCCACAAAATCGCACCGCCATAGCCCGCAAACAGCAGCGGGATCACCGCATCCAAGGCCACAGGCAGCACCAGCCGACAGACCAGCACCGCAACCGGCCCCGCCAGATGCGGCAGCATCGCGCGCCCACAGACCGCGCCCATCATCCCCACCCGCAGCGTGATCCAGGCCAGCGGCGGAATCAGCGCCGCCGTCACCGGGGCAATAGGACGCAGCGCGTCCACCCCCCACCCCGCAACCAAGGCCACGACCAGCGATTGCAGCGCGCAGGCCCCCAAAAACAGCGCCAGCAGCCGCCGATCTGCCAGCATGGCCCGGATCGCCAACCAGATCAGGATAACCCCGGCAAAGGCGGGAATGGGCAGCATAATCATGAATCACCTCTGGCCCGGTTATGGTCCGAAATCGCGATAGTGGCGAACTGAATCCGGGATCTGGGACGCCACAGCCGCCGCAATCCCCCATCCTGACCCCATCCAACACATCAGAGGACACCATGAAACACATCGCAATCACCCTGATTCTGGCTACCCCCGCCGCGGCGGATATTGCGGGCTATGACCGCTTTGATCTGGATGCGGCGCATCGGGCGCGGCCGGTCGCGGCTTCGGTCTGGTATCCGGCGGGCGGGCGCAGTTATGTGATGCCGATTGGCGGCAATGCGCTGTTTGAACCGACGCCGGCCTTTGTCGGCGCGCCGATTGCGCCGGGGGCGCATCCGCTGGTGCTGCTGTCGCATGGATCGGGCGGCAATGCCGACGGTCTGGGCTGGCTGTCATCAGGTCTGGCGCAGCGCGGCGCGATTGTGCTGGCCGTCAATCACCCCGGATCGACCAGCGGCGACAGCTCGCCCCGCCGCTCGACCGACCTTGCCGCGCGGGCCAATGACCTGACCGCGGCACTGGACGCGGCTCTGGCCGACCCGTCCTTTGCCCCCTTTATCGACCCGGAGCGGGTGTCGGTCCTGGGCTTTTCGCTGGGGGGCGCCACGGCGTTGAATCTGGCGGGCGTCCGGTTTGACGGCGCAACGCAACAGGCCAACTGCACCACCGGACCCGACGCCGCCGATTGCGGCTGGTTCCTGCGCGGAGGGGTGGATTTCAGCACCGCCCGCGGTTTTGGCGACACCACCCGCGACCCCCGCATAAGCCACGCCGTCGCGGTCGATCCGGGCTTTGGCGGCGCGGTTGCCGACCTGACCGACACAGCACCGATCCATTTCATCAATCTGGGCGATGCCGAAACGCGCATGAAGGCTACCGATGTCGGACCGGATGGCCACAACCTGATCGCCCGCATCCCCGGCGCAACCTATTCCGAATTTGCGCCCGCGTTCCATTTCACCTTTCTGAGGGTCTGCACGGAACAGGGGGCCATGCTGCTGGAACAGGATGACGACGACCCGATTTGCACCGATCCCCCCGGCACTGACCGCGCCGCCACGCACAACGCACTAATCGCAGACATCGCCGACGCGCTTGGACTATAGCACCGCCCACATATCTTCTGTGCCAAAATATCCCCGCCGGAGGCACCCGCACCCGCCTCCGGCGCCCCCGTCGGGGATCAAACCCGCGCCCGCAGCTTGGCCGCCAGACGGAACCCCGCTCCGGGGCGCTGCGCTTGGTTCGTGGTCAGCGCGATAAAAAAACCACTGGACGGGGCGGCGAAGAGCAGCGTCCCGTTCAGCCCGCTATGACCGATCAGAGGCTCTTGCCGCCGAAACCCGGTCAGGATGCGCGGCAGTGCGAACCGCATCAGCCCGGTGCCATAGTCCAGCGGAAAAAACATCGGTCGCCACTCCATCAGCTCCGCCAGATCGCCCGGATCAAAAAACGCCCCGCCGAAAAACCCGCGCAGAAAGGCCAGCCCGTCGCGCGTTGTGGTGACCATGCCGCCATCGGCCTGCGTGCTGGCCATGGCTCGGGGAATGTCCACGACGCGCGGCCCAAACCGCAGCGGCGCGGGCCGCGTATCGCCCGCATCGTCGTAAATCCATGTCTGCGCCAGCCCCAGCGGCGCAAACAGGTGATCGCGGCAGATCGCGGCAAAGGGCGCACCCTGCGCAACCTCAATCACGCGCCCCAGCAATTGATAATTCGTGTCGGAATACCGCGCGCGACGCAGATCGCCGGGGCGGGCGACGGGGCCTTTGTTGCGCGCGATGTCCAGCACCTCGGGCAATCCCCACGCCCGATCCCGCCCCGCGCGCAAATCACCCACAACCGCGTCGAAATAATCGGCCAGCCCGCTGGTATGCGCCATCAGATCGCGCAGCCTGACCCCGGTCAGGTCCAACCCGCGCAGATCAACGCCCGGCAGATGCGCGCCCGCCGGATCGTCCAGCCGCCACAGCCCATCAGCCTGCCCGCGCAGCATCAGCGCAGTGACGCACAGCTTCGTCGCCGATGCGGCGAAAAACGCGCGATCCGAGGTCAGATCGCCCGCGCCCAGATGCCATTCCTGCGCGCCCTTTGCCATCGACACCGCCGCCCCGGTCACGAATCGCCCGTCAATCGCGCGTTCCACTATGCGTTGCATCGCCCGCCCCCTTGGCCTTTTCCCGATCACCCGTTATCCCAAACGCAACGCCAAGGGGAACAAAAATGACGATGGACAAAAGTTTTGACGCCGCGACTGCGGAATCGCGCATTGCGGCGGATTGGGAACGCATGGGCGCCTTTGCCGCCGGGGCGAATGCCAAACGGGCCGAGACCTTTACCGTCATGATCCCGCCCCCCAACGTCACCGGCAGCCTGCATATCGGCCACGCGCTGAACAACACCTTGCAGGATATTCTGGTCCGCTGGCACCGGATGCGGGGCTTTGATACGCTGTGGCAGCCGGGGCAAGACCATGCGGGCATCGCCACCCAGATGGTGGTGGAACGCCAGATGGCCGAACGCCAGGAACCCAACCGGCGCGACATTGGCCGCGACGCCTTTCTGGAAAAGGTGTGGTCGTGGAAACAGGAATCCGGCGGCACGATCATCCATCAGTTGAAACGGCTGGGGGCATCCTGCGATTGGTCGCGCAACGCCTTTACCATGTCCGGCGCGCCCGGCGCCCCTGCGGGCGAAGATGGCAATTTCCACGACGCCGTGATCCGCGTCTTTGTTGACCTGTATAACAAGGGCATCATTTATCGCGGCAAACGGCTGGTGAACTGGGATCCGCATTTCGAAACCGCGATCAGCGATCTTGAGGTCGAAAACCGCGAAACGCCGGGCCATATGTGGCATTTCAAATACCCTCTGGCCGGGGGCGAGACCTATGAATACATCGAACGGGACGCCGACGGGAATGTGACGCTGCGCGAAACCCGCGACTATATCAGCATCGCAACGACGCGGCCCGAAACCATGCTGGGCGACGGCGCGGTTGCGGTTCATCCCGACGATGCGCGCTATGCCCCGATTGTGGGCAAGCTGTGCGAAATTCCGGTCGGTCCGCGCGAACAACGCCGCCTGATCCCGATCATCACCGACGACTATCCCGACCCGCATTTCGGTTCCGGCGCGGTGAAAATCACCGGCGCGCATGATTTCAACGATTACGGCGTGGCGATGCGCAATAACATCCCGCTCTATGCGTTGCTGGATACGCGCGGGGCGATGCGCGCGGACGGTCTCAGCTATGCCGACAGCGCCGCGATTGCGTCCCGTGCGGCGCGGGGCGAAGATGTGGGCGATGTGTCGAACGTCAATCTGGTTCCCGAACATCTGCGCGGGTTGGACCGGTTCGATGCCCGCCGCGCGGTGATCGACGACATCACCGCCGAGGGTCTGGCCGTCACCTATCTGCACAAAGAAATCGACCGCGAAACCGGGGCCGAACATCTGGAACGCCGCCCCGTGGTGGACGCGAAACCGATCATGCAACCCTTTGGCGACCGGTCCGGCGTGGTGATCGAACCCATGCTGACCGATCAGTGGTTCGTCGATACGCAACGCATCGTTGGCCCAGCATTGGAGGCCGTGCGCGACGGCCGCACCCAGATTCTGCCCGAACAGCATAAAAAGGTGTATTTCAACTGGCTGGAAAACATCGAACCGTGGACGATTTCCCGCCAACTGTGGTGGGGCCATCAGATCCCGGTGTGGTATGATGACGACGGCAACCAATACTGCGCCGCGACCGAGGCCGAGGCGCAGGCCCAAGCCCCCGGCAAAACCCTGACCCGCGATCCCGACGTTCTGGATACCTGGTTCAGTTCCGGCCTGTGGCCGCTGGGAACGCTGGGCTGGCCGAATGACACGGCAGAGCTGAAACGCTATTTCCCGACCGACGTGTTGGTCACGGGCTTTGACATCATCTTTTTCTGGGTCGCCCGGATGATGATGATGCAGCTTGAGGTCGCCAAGGATGTGCCGTTCCGCACCGTTTACGTTCACGGGCTGGTGCGCGACGAAAAAGGCGCGAAAATGTCGAAATCCAAGGGGAACGTGATTGATCCCCTGACCCTGATCGACGATTTCGGCGCCGACGCGCTGCGGTTTACGCTGACCAGCATGGCCGCTATGGGCCGCGACCCCAAACTGGGGCCGAAGCATGTCGAGGGCAACCGCAACTTTGTCACGAAAATCTGGAACGCGACACGCTTTGCCGAAATGAACGGCGTGCGCGGCGGCGCGGCGCGGCCCGACCCGCAGCACACCGTCAACCGCTGGATCATCAGCGAAGTGGCGCGCATCCGCATGGCCACCGACGACGCGCTGACCGCATACCGGTTCAACGACGCGGCGACGGGGTTGTATGCGTTTGTCTGGGGCAAGGTCTGCGATTGGTATGTGGAATTCGCCAAGCCTTTGTTTGACGGCGACTATGCCGATGAAACGCGGGCCACGATGGGCTGGGTGCTGGATCAGTGTTATACTCTGTTGCATCCGATCATGCCGTTTGTGACCGAAGAATTGTGGTCTCTGACCGGCGACCGCGCCGGGATGCTGGTTCATGGCGACTGGCCGGAATACGGGGCCGAGTTGATCAACGCCGATGCCGACCGGGAAATGAACTGGGTCATCGCGGTGATTGAATCGGTGCGGTCCGCCCGCGCGCAAATGGGCGTTCCGGCGGGGGCCAAGCTGGACCTGATCGTGACGCAGGCCGATGACGCCGCCCGTGCGGCGCTGACGGCGAACAGCCCGCTGATCGAACGGCTGGCGCGGGTCAATGCGCCGGTGGATGGCGCTGCGGCGCGCGGCATGATCGCGGTGTCGGCTGCGGGCGCGTCATTCGCCCTGCCCATCGGGGACGTGATCGACGTGGCCGCCGAAACCGCACGGTTGCAAAAATCCGTTGCCAAGGCCGAAAAAGACGCGGGCGGTCTGCGCGGGCGTCTGGCGAACCCGAAATTCGTCGAAAACGCCGATGCCGAGGTGATCGAGGAAACGCAGGCCAAACTGGCCGCGCTTGACGACGATCTGGCCCGCCTGCGTGCGGCCTTGGATCAGCTGGCGGCGATGTAAGCGCAATCCGCATCCGTGGCGTGAGGCTGTGGGTGCGGATGCCTCCGGCGGGGATATTTACGCACAGAAGATAGGCGCGGTTGCGTCAGTTTGGGGGGCGGGTGCATTGGTTTGAACGCGTGGCGCAGCGCCAGATTGATGCCGCCGAGGCGCGGGGCGACTTGCGCGGGCTGGCGGGCGAAGGTCGTCCGCTGGACCCTGAACGCCTGCGCGAAAGCGCCGATGACGTGCTGCATCGGATGATGGCCGATAGCGGTTATCTGCCGCCCGAGATTCAGCACGCCAAGGACGTGGCCGCGATGCGGGCGACCCTGGCCCAGATCGACGACCCGACCGAGCGCGCCGCTCTGTCCCGCCGCATTGCCCTGACCGAGTTAAAACAGAACATCGCCGCCGATGCGCGGCGGAGGTTTGCGCGTTAGGTCGCGCGGTCCAGTTTGGTTGACAGATGGATCAGGCTTTCGGACGACCGGACGCCTTCAATCCCGCCGATGCGGTCCAGCGTGTCGTCCAGTTCCGCCGTGGAATCTGCGACCAGTTGCAGCAGCAGATCAATCCGCCCGCTGGTGGTGTGGATGCGTTCGACCTGCGGCAGCACCCGCAGGCGCGGCAAAATCGCGGGCAGGCTGCGCGGTTCGGTCGCCAGCAACACGGTGGCGCGGATGCGGCCCGCCTGCGCAGTGTTGCCCAGCCGCAGGGTGTAGCCCGCGATGATGCCGGTGCTTTCCAACCGTTCCAGCCGCGCCTGCACGGTGGACCGCGCCACCTTAAGCCGCCGCGCCAGCACCGCCACCGACAGCCGCGCATCGCCGGACAATTGCGCCACGATATTTCGGTCCAGATCGTCCATTGCGCGCCCATTTCGTCAAATTGACATGATTTTCGGCATAATAACGACAGTTGCGCGCGATTCTACCCTTTTCATCGGTGAAATCGGAACCGAAAAGCGCCATTCTGTTTTGAAACGCTGACCCCGCGCGAAAGGAACCGCAATGGAAGAACATAAGACCGTCTGGGACAACCCGGCCGACATCATCCGCCGCCTTGCCCCCGAAGATCCGGTCATGGTCTTTGCCCCCACCGTTTTGCAGGAACGGGCGCGGTTGTTTCTGAATGGCTTTCCGGGGCTGGTCACCTATGCCGTGAAATCCAACCCGGATGAGGCCGTGATTCAAAATCTGGTCACCGCCGGTCTGCGCGGGTTTGACGTCGCGTCGCCGTGGGAAATTGACCTGATCGGCCGCATGGCACCCGGTGCCGCGCGCCATTACCACAACCCCGTCCGGTCGCGCACCGAAATCAAAGCCGCGGTTGATGCCGGGATTCTGGCCTGGTCCGTCGACAGCACATCCGAATTGAACAAGCTGTTTGAACAGGTGCCGGTCTCGGTCGATGGGCAGCCGGTCGAAATCTCGCCCCGGTTCAAATTGCCGGTGATGGGCGCGGCCTATGACTTTGGGTCGAAATTCGGCGCGACGCCGGAACTGGCGGCGGAATTGCTGGCCGCTGTGGCCGCGCGCGGCTATGTGCCGTCGCTGACCTTCCACCCCGGCACGCAATGCACCGACCCGATCGCGTGGGACAGCTATATCCGCGTGGCGCGCGACATTTGCGACATGGCGGGCGTGCGGGCGAAACGGCTGAATGTCGGTGGCGGCTTCCCGTCGTTCCGCGTGCAGGGGGTTGAACCCGATTTCGACGCGATCTTTGCCAAAATCGGCGAAACCACGGCGGAAATGTTCGGCGATGACGCGCCCGCCTTGGTGTGCGAACCGGGCCGCGCGCTGTGCGCCGATGCCTTTGCCCTGATCATTAAGGTTAAGGCCGTGCGCGACGGCGGCCCGATTTTCATGAATGACGGCGTGTATGGCGGGCTGACCGAATTGCCCATCGTCGGCAATCTGGACCGGATCGAGGTCGTGGACCCCCAAGGCACCCCCCGCACCGGTGACCGCCAGAACCGCGTGATGTTCGGCCCGACCTGCGATTCGGTGGACCGTCTGCCGGGCGAATTGTCGCTGCCCGCCGACGTGGCCGAAGGGGATTATCTGATCTTCCACGGCGCCGGAGCTTATTCGACGGTCACGAACACCCGGTTTAACGGGTTCGGCGATATGCAGCGGGCGACCGCGATGTCGCTGGTCTGACGCATCTGGTCTGACGCCGCGACCATGGTAACGTCGGGGGATGACGATTCGCCCCCCGACGATCCACGTTATCCTGATGGACGGCACCTTTGCATCGCTGATGCAGGGGCGGCGCAGTTCCATCGGACGCATCCGTGACCTGCTGACACCGGCACAGGGCGCGGGGCTGCGGCTGTATTACGGCATGGGCCAGCAATGGGCGCGATGGCAAACCTTGCCCGATCTGGCTCTGGGGCGGATGATTGAAGCGCGGATCATCGACGCCTATGGCTGGCTGGCGGGGGCCTATCGTCCCGGTGACGCGGTGTTTTTGCTGGGTTATTCGCGGGGCGCATTTGCGGCGCGCAGTCTGGCGGGGATGATTGGCCGGGTCGGGCTGGTCCGGCCCGAATACGCGACGGAACGCTATGTGCGGCTGGCGTGGCGCTATTACCGGCAGGGCGCAGGTCCGGGCGTGATCGCCACCTTTCACCGCCGCCGCTGCCATGCCGCATCCCCCATCCGCATGGTCGGCTGCTTCGATACCGTCACCGCCTTCGGGCTGCGGCTGCCGCTGTTGTGGATGCTGACCGAACCCCGGTTCCGGTTCCACGACGCGCATCTGGGGGACGGAGTCGAACACGGCTTTCACGCGCTCGCCTTGGATGAAACAAGGGCGGCCTTCGCGCCGCTCTTATGGGATGATGCGGGCGATATGCGGGTGGAACAGGTCTGGTTTCGCGGCGCACATGGCGACATCGGCGGGCAGTTGGGCGGATATGAACCCGCGCGCCCGCTGGCCAATATCCCGCTGGTCTGGATGCTGGACCGCGCCGAAACGCTGGGCCTGCCGCTGCCCGATAACTGGCGCGCGCATATGACCACCGACCCCACATCGCCATCCGTCGGATCATGGCGCAACTGGGGCAAGGCGTTTCTGGTCCGCGCCCCACGTCTGGCCGGCCAATACGACAACGAATCACTGCACGAAACCGTGCCGCGCCCCTATCCCGGCCCCGCATTGCTGACCGGCCACCTGACCGATGACGCCGCAACCCCCATCCGACGCCGGGCGTAACGCCACAAATCTTCTGTGCAAAAATATCCCGCGGGGGTCTGGGGGCGCGAAGCCCCCAGCCTCACCCCATCACGCCACGGCCCGCGATTTATCCGCCACCACGCCCAAAGCCGAACACACCGCCGCCGTCATGTCCGGCCGGTTCAGCGTGTAAAAATGCAGCCGGTCCACGCCGCCCGCGATCAGTTTCTGGCACAGATCGACGCACATATCGGTCGCCAGTGCCGGATGATCGGCGGCGTCGGCGGCGCTGAACGCATCTTCGGCCCATTGCGGCACGGTGGTGTTGCAGGTCGCGGCGAACCGTTTCGTTCCCGCCCAGCTTTGGATCGGCAAAATCCCCGGCAGGATCGGGGCCGAGATCCCCGCCGCCGCGCATTTGTCGCGGAACCGGAAAAACGTATCAGCGTCAAAGAAAAACTGCGTAATCGCGCTGTCCGCGCCCGCGTCGATTTTGCGTTTCAGCCACGCCACATCGGCATCGGTATCGGCGCTGTCGGGATGCGGTTCGGGATAGGCGCCGACGCGGATCGTCATATCGCCCCGCGCGGCAATCGCCTCGATCAATTCGATCGAGTTCGCGAACCCGTCAGGATGCGGCGTGAACCGGGTCTGCCCCTTGGGCGCATCCCCGCGCAGCGCGACAATCTGGTGAACGCCCGCATCGGCATAATCCTGCACGATCTTCATGGTGTCGTCGCGGGTCGCCTCGACACAGGTCAGGTGGGCGGCGACCTGCAACCCGTAATGGCGGCTGATCGTGGTCACGGCTTCGTGCGTCAGTTTGCGCGTGGTGCCGCCCGCGCCATAGGTCACGGATACGAAATCCGGCGACAGCGGCGCCAAAGCGCGCGCGGTTTCCCACAACCGGAACGACGCATCCAAAGTCTGCGGCGGGAAAAATTCCAAACTGATCTGCGGCGCGGCGGTCATAGCGAATCCTTATTTTGTTGCCCGCCTTGTGTCACACCCCCAAGCGTGAGACAAATTCATAATGTTCAACATGAACTTGAAGGCGGCTCATGCATCTTGAATTGCGACATCTGCGGACGGTCCGCGCGATCCATGAACAGGGCGGTCTGGCGCGCGCAGCGGATGTGCTGAACATCACGCAATCCGCCCTGTCCCATCAGATCAAAGCGTTAGAGGAACAGGCCGGCGTCGAATTATTCGTGCGCCGCGCGAAACCGATGCGGCTGTCGGCGGCGGGGATGCGGCTGTTGCGGCTGGCCGAACAGGTGTTGCCGCTGGTCTCTGCGACCGAAGCCGAATTTCGCGGCGTGACGGCGGGCCGCGTGGGGCGGCTGCATATCGCCATGGAATGTCACGCCTGCTTTGACTGGCTGTTGCCGGTCTTGGATATTTTCCGCCGCGCCTGGCCCGATATTGACGTGGACATCCGGCAGCGTCTGGCCTTTGGCGCTCTGCCCGCTTTGGTGCGGGAACAGGTTGATTTCGTGATCTCATCCGACCCCGAGGATTTGCCCGACATCACCTTTCAGCCGCTGTTTGATTATTCGCCGACGCTGGTTGTTCCCGCCGGTCATCCGCTGGTGGCCAAAGGCTGGGCCGATCCCGCCGATCTGGCGACCGAAACGCTGATCACCTATCCCATGGACCGGGCGCGTCTGGATGTGTTCAGCCAGTTTCTGACCCCCGCAGGCGTGGAACCCGCGCATCAACGCACCGTCGAACTGACCGCGGTGTCGCTGATGCTGGTCGCGTCCGGGCATGGCGTTGCGGTGATGCCCGACTGGGTGCTGCGCCGTGAACAGGCCAATCCCGAACTGGCGATGCTGCCGCTGGGACGCGGCGGCGTGTCGCGCCGGTTATACGCCGCCGTTCGCGCAAACGATCTGGCGCAACCATGGATGGCGCATGTGCTGCGCCTGTCGCGGACCGAACCCTTACGAATGCTGCGGGGGGCGGTTGCGTGACCCTTTTCTTTTGCGGCGCAAGGCCCTATGACGCCCCAACCCCAAACACCCGGAGCATATGATGGCAAGCGCCAATCTGAACGTCATGATCAAGGCCGCCCGCAAAGCCGGTCGCAGTTTGGTCAAAGATTTTCGCGAAGTTGAGAACCTGCAAGTCAGCGTAAAGGGCGCAGGCGATTTCGTCAGCCGCGCTGACCGCGAGGCCGAACGCATCATCAAAGAAGAACTGCGCACCGCCCGCCCGAATTACGGCTGGCTGGGCGAAGAAACCGGCGAAGAACCGGGCGAAGACCCGACCCGCCGCTGGATCGTGGACCCGCTGGACGGGACGACGAACTTTTTGCACGGCCTGCCGCATTGGGCCGTCAGCATCGCCTTGGAACACAAAGGCGACATCATCGCCGCCGTGATCTTTGACGCGGCCAAGGATGAACTGTTCGTCGCGGAAAAAGGCGGCGGCGCGTTCATGAACGACCAGCGTTTGCGCGTGTCGGGCCGGTCGCGGATGATCGACTGCATTTTCGCAACCGGCATCCCCTTTGCCGGGAACGGCCCCCTGCCCGCATCACTGCAAGATCTGGCGCGCCTGATGCCGTTCACCGCAGGCGTGCGCCGGTTCGGCGCAGCGGCGCTTGATCTGGCCTATGTCGCGGCGGGGCGTTACGACGGCTATTGGGAACGCGCGATTAAACCGTGGGACGTGGCCGCCGGTATTCTGATGGTGCGCGAGGCAGGCGGTTTCGTGGACGGCATCCGCGACGGCGACAGCCCGCTGGAATCGGGCCGCATCATCGCCGCCAATGCCGCGATCATGGAGCCCTTCGCCAAGGTGATCCGCACCCGCGACTGATGCGCACCGCATCACCACACCATCCGCCGGGGCAGCCGCAGGGCCGCCCCGGCTTTTTCATGGCCGCATACGCGACGAACAAAAAGCCGCATACGCGACGAACAAAAAAATGTCACATTTTACGCAATTCCCCCCTTGCACCCCCCGAACTGTATGAGTAAACACCGCTCCACAGTTGGGGCGTGGCCAAGTGGTAAGGCATCGGTTTTTGGTACCGTGTACCGTAGGTTCGAATCCTACCGCCCCAGCCAACTTCTTCAGATAAAACGATAAATGCGGTTATAAACGCCATGTGTGTTGGCGAATCGCATCTGGCACGAACGGAACGGTTCAGCCCTGCGCCAGACGCCTTTCCCTTTACACGAACGAACAACACCTGCCGCCGCACTTTGTTTTGCCCTTCGCCCATCGGCCCTATCAAAGCGGGCCCCGTCACGACTGCGCACAACGATCGGTCGAATCGCTGTGCACGCAGCGGCTGGTCAAAGGTCGGCACGGGCATGGCAATGCCAGCGTCCTGCTGGTCGACGCTCCGATATGGGCCAGACGCACCGCCCATATGGCGCGTCTGGCCCGTATTACGACCGGCAGCCATAGGAACTGGCCTCGGCGCCGCACCACCGGCCAACGACGCCGCCGCGATTGCCATACCCTCACCATTTGCGCGGAGGATTGCGCGTTGCTGCCGCGTGCAGCGATATGGCCCGTGGCTCATTCTGGGGCGGCCGTTGATGACTTGCGGCGCTTTCACGCGCCCGCCGATATGGCTGCCGATGATGACGCCGGGTTCAATTGCGCCACCCCGTTTCCATCGGGTCGCGTTTCTGCGGAAAGGGTGGTCGGCGTGGTCTAAGCCGGCACCCTACGGATCAAAGGGACGGTGGGCGCTTTTTCAACAAAGAGGTTGGCCATCGCGGCGATCCATATCGCCCCCGGAGCGCCAAACCCGGTCGGGGCGCCTGGCTTTGGGGCGCGGCAGTCTCGCGGGTGCAGGCTTGGCGACACGCCGATGACCTTTGTCGCGGCGGGCTTGGCTTATGGTTGCTGCTGCGTCGGGTGGGGCGACATGATGGGCGGTTCGGGTCGTCAAGAAACCTGAGCCGAATTGCGCATCAGACGAAAAAAATCAGGAAGAAATGGTGCCCGGAGACGGATTTGAACCGCCGACACGCGGATTTTCAATCCGCTGCTCTACCAACTGAGCTATCCGGGCATCTGTGGCGCCGCGTTCGGCGCCGGGTGAAGGGGTGTTTACGGGCAGTTGCGCGCCCTGTCCAGCCCTAATCGTCAGATTTTTTTATCTTTGTCGTCATCGCTGGAAACATCGTCCAAAACCGGGCCGGGGATGACGTAATCCCCCCGCAGCCATTTCGCCAGATCCACATCCGCGCAGCGTTTGGAACAAAACGGGCGATAGGCCGGAACCCCCGGTTTTTGACAAATCGGGCAGGCCATTACGCACCCGCCAACAGCGACAGCGCCACGCGGTCGCGTTTTCGGTTCAGCTCATACAGGCCCATTGCGGTCCAGCCGATCAGCGTGGTTTCCGTGCCGTCGCCCCGGAACGACGCGCGCAGCACCTGATCCAGCGTCGCACGGTCGCGTTTGGGCATGGGCGCGAAATCAATCACCACCTGCCCGCCCAAACCGCGCAGCCGCAACTGGCGCGGCAGATCGCGGGCGACGGCGATATTCGCCTTTAACGCGGCGGCGGGGCTGGTGTCGCTGCCGGTGTTCACATCCACGGCAATCAGCGCGCGTGTGGCTTCGATCACCGCCGACCCGCCCCCCGGCAGCGGGATCTGAGACGACAGCAGGGCCTCGATCGCGTCGGTCACGCCGTGATCGTCAAAGCTGTGATCGCCTTCGTCGATAGCGTCGGGGGCGGGGTCGCCCCATTCCATCCACGCCTGTTCCCACGGCCCCGGCGCGTCCAGCAGCAATTCGGGGTCGCCCTGCCCTTCGGCCATGATGCCGTCGGCCAGATCCAGCAATTGGGCCAGTTCGGCGGTGATGTCGTCATCGTCCAACTGGTCCGCGATGCTGCGAATGATGACGCCGTGGCTGCGGTCGCCCAGCACCGACTGACCCAAAGTCGTCAGATGGTCGCGAGTCTCATCCTCGCGGATTTGGCGCGACACATTCACCCCCGGCGCGCCCGGCGTGACCAAGGCGGCACGCCCGCGAAACAGCAGCCGCGTCGATACCGGGATCGCCTTGCCCTCATCCGCCACGCCCGCGATTTGCACCAGAACCGGTTTGCCTTCGGGAACGCCTTTGCGGTCGCGCAGGTAGCCGGTCTGCCCATCGGGCAGACGCAGGAACGCGCCGCCCTGCCCCTTCATCAGGCGGTCGGTGACGCCACGGCAAATCGCGCCGGGCGGCAGCGGCGTGACGCGGTCGGTCGCGATCAGGATATCTTCCAGCTGGCCATCCACCATCAAAGCCGCAGCCTCGGCCCCAAAGATGCGGCCCAGAACAACCTGCCTGCCCTTCATTGTGGTGATCCTTTTTGTGGGTAAATGCCGATGGCGGCCAGCATCGCGGCGGTTTCCGACAAAGGCAGCCCGACAACGGCGGAAAACGAGCCCTGAAGCCACGGAATAAACGCCGCCGCCGCGCCCTGAATGGCATAGCCGCCGGCCTTGCCCTGCCAATCGCCGGCATCCAGATAGCGTTCCAGCGACGCCGCGTCGATAACCCGCATCCGCACCGTCGTTTCCACCAGCCGCGTACGGACACGCCCCTGATAACGCAGCGCCATGGCGGTTAACACGACATGCCGCCGCCCGGACATCAGACGCATGAACTGCGCGGCCTCGGCCCGATCAACAGGTTTGCCCAAAATGCGACGGCCCACAGCGACCGTGGTGTCGGCGGTCAGCGCCGCTTCGTCATCGGCCAGCGGGATCGCCGCCGCCTTTTCGGTCGCCATACGCTGAACATAGTCGCGGGCGCGTTCGTCGCGGCGGGGCGTTTCGTCAATATCAGCCGGGCGCAAACCATCGGGAACGATGCCGATTTGCGCCAACAGCTCCAGCCGGCGCGGGCTGGCCGATCCAAGGATCAGCCGGGGCGCGCCGCCGGTCACATCACTTAAAGCGGTAATTGATCCGCCCCTTGGTCAGGTCATAGGTGTTCATTTCCACCTGAACCTTGTCCCCCGCCAGAACACGGATGCGGTTTTTCCGCATCTTGCCTGCCATATGCGCGATAATTTCATGGCCGTTTTCAAGCTCGACCCGGAATGTCGCATTTGGCAAGAGTTCCTTCACGACGCCGGGGAATTCGAGCATTTCTTCCTTGGCCATGGTCACTCCATCAAAAAGTCCCGTCAGATTCGGGACGCAAGCTAGATGCGTCCGAAAAGTGAAAATTTCAAGAAAAAAGCGTCATATCACGCCGACGCCGCGACAGTTAACGCATCTTTGCGGCTTTCGGGCGCAGGTTCGGGCGCGCGGAACGGGTCAGGCTGGGCCAAATCGCCCACCGGCAGCGCGTCATTGCGCGGCTGCGCCGAACGCAGCGGCGGGGTGTCGGCACGGGCTTTGGGGTCACGCAGACGGATGGCGTGGCAGCCGTCGGCCTCACCGAATTTGCCGGTGGCCAGCAATTGCCCGTCGCGGGTTTCCAGACGCGCCTCGGCCAGGGTCACGCGCGGCAGGGTCAGCATCCGCCCCGCCGTCAGCGCGCGCAATTCGCCCAAACTCATCTGACGACGGCACAGGACGCCGACCACCTCGACCGGGGCGGTTTGCATTGGCATGTGCAGGCTGGGCTTGGGCGGGGTGGCGGTCACGGGCGCGGCAATCGCAGGCGCGGTCGTCACCACGGGCGCATCCGACAACGGCAGCGCCAGCATCAGCGAGGCCGCCCGTTCGCCCGCCGCGCCGAATTTCACGTCGAACGTCAAGCTGCGAAACGCGCGGTCATCCAGCATCAGCGACAGCGGGCGCGGATCGTCCAGATAGCTGGCAAAGCGAAATTCGCCCATCTGATCAAAGCCATCCACCCCGGCCATTTCCACCCGCAATTCCGCCAGCAGCGCGTTGACAAAATCGGCGCACAGCATCGCATCGCTGCGCGACGGACGGCGGCGTTCCAACGGGCGGGCGGTGACGCGGCCCAGTGTCTGAACCTCGATCAGCGCGGAAACCGCTTCGGGCGACAGAGCCAGCACGCCCAGCGATTCGCCCGGTCCCTGCAACACGGCCAGCAACGGCAATTCCGGCAACAGTTCCGGCAATTCGGCCAGCGTCACCGCGCCCGGATCAACCGCAACGGGCTGCACCGGCAACCCATACAGCCGATCCGCCGCGCGCCCCAGTGCCGTGGCCGCCGCGCGCGCCGGAGTTGGCGGCGCGGGTTGCGGCAGAGGCGCGGCATCACGCACCCGCATCAGCCGCCGCAGCACCACATTCCCCGCATTGTTCATATCTGCCTGCGTCATCGCCATTGCCCGATTCGTCCCAGTTCCCCGGCACTGTCGCACGAACAGGTTGATAAATCCTTTACGCCGCCCCGCTTTGACGCGGGGGACGGCGCGGCACGGTCACGCGGAACGCAGCCCCCCCTTGCCCCGGCAAATAGGCAATGTCACCGCCCAAAGTCACCATGATTTCCCGGCAAATCGCCAACCCCAGCCCCGCACCACCGGCCCGCGCCGGGTCATTCAGCCGCGCGAATTTTTCGAAAATCAGCGCCTGACGCGAACTGTCGATGCCGCTGCCATTGTCGATAATGTCGATCAGAGCGCCGCCTTCGGGCGGTTTTTGCACGCGAATCGTCAGGGCCGGGCGGTCGGCATCGCAATATTTGCGGGCATTGGTGATGACGTTAATCAACACCTGCAACAGCCGATCCGAATCGGTGATCAGCGCCACATGTTCCGTTGGCTGATCGCGTTCGATGGTAAAGCGCCGTTCCGGCCGCGCCGCCGATGCCGCATTCAGCGCGCGTTCGATCAGATCGTGCAAATTGGCCGCAGAAACAGAAAGTTGCGCCCGCCCGCTTTCCAAAACCGACAGGTCCAGCAGGTCATCCAGCAGGCGGGTCAGACGCCCGGCCTCGGTATGGATAATTCCGGCAAAGCGCAGGCGTTCATCGGCGGATAAATCCGGCGTTTTCAGGATTTCGGAAAACGCCCGAACGGATGTCATCGGCGTGCGCAATTCATGGCTGATCTGGCTGAGAAACGCATCCTTTTGCACCGATAACGCGGTTAATTTGTCGTTTGCTTCGCGCAGTTGGCGGGCGGTGCGGTCCAGTTCGTCGCGCGCCACCGACAGGCGTTGCGTTTCTTGCTGGGCGCGCTGCGCCTCATCCGCGACTTGCAGCAGGTCAGTCATGGTTAACGACACGCCGCCCGCCACGCGGTCAATCATCGCATGGGCGGTTGCCGATCCGATGGACCCGGCCAGCCTCCGTTCTAACCCTGTGACGAATTGAGGCGTTAAATCAGGCAGATAGCCGGATTTTCCCTGACCCCGCGCCGCCGATTGGAAATAACGCAGCGCCGCATCCGCGCCCAAGACCCGCCGCGCCATGGCCAGCAATGGTTCGGCCCGATCATCGGTGCGGGCCATGCGGCTGTGACGGATAGGTTCGATCGAGGACACGAAAGAAAGCCCCTGCATCCGTTCCACCGGATCCGGGAAGGAAAACACCGACACCGCGATAAAGGCCAGCGTATTCAACGCCAAAGCCACAAACACCGACAGCGCCCACGGGTCCACCCCCGCCGGCGCAGGCAGGTGCGACCCAACCCCGACCGAGGGCAGAAACAACAGCGCAATCCACACCGCAAAGCCCGTGCCAACCCCGGCATAGGCCCCCCGCCTGTTCGCCCCGCGCCACAGCAGCCCGCCCAGCATCGCGGGCATCACCTGCGCCATGCCGGTAAAGGCAACCAGCCCCATCGCTGCCAAAGCCGCCGTTCCGCCCGACGCCTGATGGTAAATCCACCCCGCCGCCATCACCGACAAAATCGCCAGCCGTCGCGCGTTCAGAACGAACCGGCGCAGGTCTTGCAAATCTTCGCCCGCCGGACGTTGGCGCAATGCCAGCCAGGCCGGGACGATCCAGTGGTTCGAAATCATCGTCGCCACAGCAATCGCCGCGACCACCACCATGGACGTTGCCGCCGAGAACCCGCCCAAAAACACCAGCAACGCCAACAGGTTCTGCCCCTGCGCCACAGGCAGGGTCAGAACGAACAGATCGGGATTCGAACCTGCGGGCAGCAATTCGCGCCCCATCACCGCGATGGGCAACACGAACAGCGACATGGCGAACAGATAGGCCGGAAAGGCCCAGCCAGCGACGTGCAGGCGGTCTTCGTCGGCGGCCTCGACCACCATGACCTGAAACATGCGCGGCAGGGCGACGATGGCAATGGCCGACACGATGTTCAGCATGATCCAGCGATCCGGGCGCAGCGCCCAGCCATCCGCGATCACCGGATCATTCGTGGCCGCATCAATCCGGCGCAGAATATCGGCGGGACCATCCGCCAGCCCCCAGACCACAAACACGCCCAAGGCGACAAAGGCCAACAGCTTGACCACAGCCTCAAGCGCAACCGCCGTGACAACGCCGTGATGGCGTTCATCGGCGGCCAGATTGCGCGTGCCGAACAAAATCGCAAACAGCGCCAGCCCGGCGGCCAGCCACAGCGCGGTTCCCCCGAATGCGCCGCCGCCCGTGCCGGGATCATGGGTCGCAAAGACCTGAAACGACAGGCTAACCGATTGCAATTGCAGGGCAATATAGGGCGTCGCCGCGATCACCGCCAACAGCGTGACCAGTGCCGCCAGCGGGTTCGATTTCCCAAAACGCGCCGATACCAGATCGGCAATCGACGTGACATGATGCATCCGCGCGACGCGCACCAGACGACGCAGCCCCCACCACGCGGCGGTGAACACAATCGTCGGCCCCAGATAAATCGTCGCAAATTCCAGCCCCGACCGGCTGGCATAGCCAACGGCGCCGTAAAACGTCCATGCCGAACAATAGACCGACAGCGACAGCGTATAGACCAGCGGATGATCCAGCCACCGCAGCCGCCCCTGACTGGCCGCGCGATCCGCCGCGAAGGCCACGCCAAACATCAGCGCGACATAGCCCAGACAAACGGCGATCAGGGTTTCAAACGGCATCGCGATCCTCGGCGGCCTGTGATGCGCGGATGGTTTCGGCCTCGGCCCGCAACAGCGCGCGATGCAGCGCCCAGATCGCCACGACCAGACCGGCCCAGAGCGCAAATAACCACACCGCCCCAAAGGCATAGCTGACGGCCAAGGGCGCCCACAGCACCGGCAAAATCAACGCAAATGCCGACAAAAACGGCAAGACCCGCGCCGCGTCCCCCAAACGGCGGCGGCGATACGACGCGCGTTCCAGAAACAACGGGCGTTCCGGCATCAGGTCAGCATCCGGCGCACGGTGACGCGCAGTTCTTCGTTGTCGAACGGCTTGGCCAGCACCTGATCGGCCTGTTCGGCCCCGGTCGCGCCCTGCCCCCGCGCGGTCAGCATCAGCACAGGCGTTCCGGCCAGCCCGCTGTCGGTTTCGCCGCGCAGATCGCCCAGAATCTCGGCCCCGGACCGTCCCGGCAGCATCTGATCCAGAATAATCAGACGCGGGCGATGCGACCGGATCGCCTCGATCCCGCCGTCGCCATCGGGATGAACCGTCAAATCCCAGCCCTCGCGGGTCAGGATAAAGCGCACGGCCTCGGCGATGTTGGGTTCATCCTCGATCATCAAAATGTCGGACATGTGCGGCGGCCCCTCCCCTTGCTGCTGCGAAGACAGTTTGAACAGCAAACCCCGCGACTGTCAAAGGTTAGAAACCACGCGGCCCCGTTGACAGGATCGAGGGTTCACGCCGCGCCGGACACCCTCCGCGCGGGCAAATGCGACAGGCCGGACCGATGGGGGTTGCCGCCCCCGCCCCCGGCGGCACCGGCACCAGCAACATCTGCGCCTGCGTCAGAACCGGGCCGTCCAGCCCCAGCGGCTGATGACGGGTGGCCAGGCTGATGCTGCGGAACCGGCGGCCTTCGGGCGTGACCAGATCGCGGGATATGGCGACATGCGGCTGGGCAAGCGCCTGATAAATCGGCCATAATGCGCAACCATCACCCGGACGCGGCAGGGCAAAGCCCGCCGCCGCCAACCGCAGCGTCAGCGCACCGGACCCGTCGCAGACCAACAGCCCCGCCGCATCAAACCCCGCTGGTCGCAGCACCGCCAGCCGCCGCAGCACCCGATCCAGCGGCTGCCCGACCGCCGCCGCAATGCGCAGCGGATCGCCCAATTCCGCCGCGTCATGCAGCTGCGCATCCGGCAACGCGTCCCGATCCGCGGCCATCCGCGCCGCCACATCCGCCGCCAAAGCCCGCCCCGCATCCGACACCAAATCCGGCGCATCTTCGACAGGCGGGCTGCCGGCGTTTAACCATGCCTCAACCTCTTCTTGCGGGGTGGAGATGGTGGTGTCGGTCTCGAACCCTTCCAGATAGGCGACAAGGGCCTGCGCGGTCGTGGTTAACCGCCCGCTGTCCTGATGCAGATTTTCGTGAAACCGCGCGCGCCAATCGGCGGGAACATCCGGTTCCTGATGCAAAATCGCCGCCGTGGACCGGATCGCCGTCACCGCCGACAACACTTCGTGCAGGGTCGCCAGCAGATGCGGATCCTGCGTCATGCGGTCAGACAAATTCACCAATTGCCGTTCCAGACCCCCGGCCCGGCGCGCGCCCGCAATCAGCAATTCCGCCCATCCGGGGAAACGCGCCAAAAATTCCGCCACCTGATCCAGTTCGGGCGCGACATGCGGCAGGGTGGCGGCGGCTTCGCGCAGGGCCGAGATGCGCGCCTCGGCCCGACCCTCGGCCAGTTCGTCGGGCGGCACGTCCAAAGCCTGCGCCAGCCGGTCAATCAGATCGGCCCCAACGGCGCGGCGGTTATGTTCAATCAGGTTCAGATAGGCGGGCGAAATCCCCGCATCGCGCGCGACATCGGCCTGACGACGGCCCAACAGCATCCGCCGTTCGCGGATGCGCGTTCCCGTCAGATCGCCCAAGCGTTACACACGGACGCCATGCCGCCCCGCCAGATCGGTGAAAAACTGCCACGCCACGCGCCCCGACCGCGCGCCCCGCGTCGCCTGCCATTCAATCGCCTGCGCGCGTAAATCCGCCGGATCAACGGCCAGCCCATAGGCCGCGCAATAGCCGTCAATCATCGCAAGATAGTCGTCCTGCGAACAAGGATGGAATCCCAGCCACAGACCGAAACGGTCGGACAGGGACACCTTTTCCTCGACCGCTTCGCCGGGATGGATGGCGGTTGCGCGTTCGTTGTCGATCATGTCGCGCGGCATCAGGTGACGCCGGTTTGACGTAGCGTAAAGAACCACATTTTCCGGTCGCCCCGCAATGCCGCCATCCAGCACCGCCTTGAGCGATTTATATTGCGCGTCGTCATGGCTGAACGACAGATCATCGGCGAACAGCACAAAGCGCCGATCCCGCGCCGCGCCCAAAATCGCCAGCAGACGCCCCACCGATGACAGATCATCGCGCGCAATTTCGACCAGCACCAGCGGCAAGCCCTGCGCAACCGCCTGCGCATGAACCGCCTTGACCAGCGACGATTTCCCCATCCCCCGCGCGCCCCACAACAGCGCGTTATTCGCGCCAAAGCCCTGCGCGAATTGCAGCGTATTGGCCAGCAAGGTATCGCGCGCGCGGTCAATCCCGATCAGTTGCACCAAATCCACGCGGTTGACGCGGGCGACAGGCTCCAGCCGGTCGGGGTCGGGATGCCAGACAAAGGCGTCCGCGCCGCCAAAATCCGGCGCGGGAACGGGCGGCGGGGCCAGCCGGTCCAAGGCGTCGGCAATGCGGATCAGGGGGTCGGTCACGCCTCATCCTCGGGCGTCAGACCTTGGGCGCGCAGTTCGGCATCGCGGCGTTTTTCGATGCGGGCGACGATCTGGATGCTGATTTCATACAGCCCGTAAATCACCGCAAACAGCACGATCTGCGACACGACATCCGGCGGCGTCGCAATCGCGGCCAGCACCAAAATCCCCACAATCGCGTAACGCCGCACCGCGCCCAGCCCCTCGGCCGAAACCAGCCCCGCCTTGCCCATCAGGGTCAGCAGAACCGGCAACTGAAAGCTTAGCCCAAAGGCCAGCAGGAATTTGATCGTCAGGTTCAGATATTCCTGCATCGACCCCTGAAAGGCGATACCCGCGACATTGCCGGTCGTCGTGATTTCCGCCGCCGTCGCCACCACCGGCGCCTGCTGAAAGCCCAGAAAGAAATCATAGGCCATCGGCAAAATGACGTAATAGGCAAAGCTGGCCCCGATCAGAAACATCACGGGCGAGGCCACCAAAAACGGCAAAAACGCCGCCTTTTCCGACCGATACAGCCCCGGCGCCACAAACCGCCACAGCTGATAACCGATAATCGGAAAGGCCAGAACGAAACCGCCGAAAAAGCTGATATTGATGGCGGTAAAGAACCCCTCTTGCAGCTTGATGATCTGCAAATAACAGTTCTGCCCCCGCGCATCCAAGGCCGAACAAATCGGCACGGTGAGGAAATTATAGACCGGCTTCCACACCGTGAAACACAGCACCATGGCCGCGACGAAGGCCAAGAGCGACCAGATAATGCGCGTGCGCAACTCCGCCAGATGTTCGATCAGCGGGGCCGACGTGTCGTCGATGTCGTCAGATTTCGCAGACAATTCAATCGTCTTTCATATCAGACCGGCGCACGGCACGCAGGCGGCGCGGCGATTTGGTCGGGGCCGGTTGGGCATCCGCCGCAGGGGCCGCTGCGGGCGATGCAACCGCAGGCGCGGCATCCGCCGCCGGGTCGGGCTGGGCGCGGCGGGTCGGATTGGGTTTGGTCGGGTCCCATTTTTCGAACCGATCCGCGGCCTTATCCAAGGCATCCAGCCCCAGCGATTTCTTCGACGCCACATCTTTAAGGTCACGCAGCGATCCCGCCGCCTGATCCAGCCCGGTATCCTTGGCCGCGTCCTCCATGGCGGTGCTGAATTCGCGCGCCATGCTGCGCACCCGCGCCATGATCCGACCCAAGGCGCGGAACAAATGCGGCAAATCCTTGGGGCCAACCACGATCAGCGCGACAATGGCGATCAGTAACAGCTCGGACCAGCCGATATCCAGCATGGGGCGCGCCTTTCGGAATTAAACGCGGTCGTTGGGACGCCCGGCCGGATCGACCGGCTGATGCGGCGTCACGTCATGCGCGGTTTCACCCGGCAGCGGCGCCTTGGCGTCGCGTTCGATTTCGTCCTGACCGTCCTTCATGCCGCGTTTGAAGGCGGTGATTCCCTTACCGACTTCGCCCATCAGCGACGACACTTTACCGCGCCCGAACAGCACCAGAACGACCACGGCGATCAGCAAGAGGCCCGGCAGGCCAATATTGTTCAGCATGAGTTACCTCCGTCAGCGGGCGTTTTTGCCCGCGACAAATACTTAGGCCCTTACCCGCCGGATTGCAAAGCGATTTGACACCGCCCCCATGACCAAAGCGTGACCATCACCGCGCTGTCGCCCCTTGGCAGACGGCCGGCAACGGGCAATAAGGTGATATGGATCTGACGCTGTATATCACAACTTTTGTCACGTTATTCGTGATTATCGACCCGATCGGGCTGTCGCCGATTTTCGTCGCTCTGACGCCGGGCATGTCGGCGCAGGACCGGCGGCGGGTGGCGATGCGCGCGCTGTTCGTGGCGGCGGTGCTGCTGACGCTGTTCGGGCTGGTGGGCGACACGCTGCTGAACGCGGTCGGCATTTCGCTGTCGGCGTTCCGAATCGCCGGGGGGATGCTGCTGTTTCTGACCGCATTGGATATGCTGTTTGAACGCCGCACCGAACGCCGCGAAGGTCAGGCCGACAGCGCCCCGCCCGCAAATGACCCGTCGGTCTTTCCGCTGGCCATGCCGCTGATTGCGGGACCGGGGGCGCTTGCATCCATGATCCTGCTGGTGGGCGAAGGTCAAGGCGTCGGCCATATCGTCATGGTGCATCTGGTGATGCTGTCGGTGCTGGCGATTGCAATGGTGTTTTTCATGCTGGCCACGCCCTTGGCGCGCGCCTTGGGCCGGACGGGAACCATGGTGGTCACGCGCCTTTTGGGGATGCTGCTGGCGGCGCTGTCGGTGCAGTTCGTGATTGACGGCATCAAAGGATCGGGCCTGATCGGATGATCGAAGATGACTGGGGCCGCCTGATTTTCTATGTCCTGCTGCTGATCGTGATCGGCGGCGCGATGCTGTTTGAACTGGCAGGGCGCGGCGGTCAGATGATCCGGCAACTGGTGCTGTGGGTGGTCATTTTCGCAGGGCTGGCCTGGGGCGCCGATTGGTGGATGGAACAGAACGCCCCCCGCCAGCAGGTGCTGGACGGCGGCCGGATCGAGGTTCCCATCGGTCGCGGCGGTCATTTCCATGTGGACGCGGCGCTGAACGGCACTACGGTTCGGTTGATGGTGGACACGGGCGCAACCACCGTCGCCTTGGGCCAACGCGACGCGCGCCGCATCGGCATTGACCCCGACACGCTGGCCTATACCGGCATCGCGATGACCGCGAATGGACAGGTGCCAACGGCAAACGTCACCATCCGCGAATTTGCCATCGGTGACATTGTGGACCGCAATGTGCGCGCCGTGGTGATTGGCGGCGATATGGACGGGTCGCTTTTGGGGATGTCCTATCTGCGCCGCTTTGCCCGCGTCAGTTTCGAATCCGACCGGCTGATTCTGGAACGCTGACAACGGCTTGCGCCGCGCGCGCCCTCGGTGCATCCTGCCCAAAACCCGGAGGATGATATGCCCTTTTTCACCACCAGCGACGGCACAAAACTGGCCTATTCGGACGAGGGGCGCGGCATCCCGGTTCTGTGTCTGGCCGGGCTGACGCGGAACATGGCCGATTTCGATTATGTCGCCCCGCATCTGCCCGATTGCCGCCTGATCCGCATGGATTATCGCGGGCGCGGGCAGTCGGACTGGACCGGCGCCGCGACCTATACCATCCCGCAGGAAGGCCGTGACGCATTGGAATTGCTGGATCATCTGGGGCTGGACCGGGTGGCCGTGCTGGGGACCTCGCGCGGCGGGCTGGTCGGTATGTGGCTGGCGCAGGCGGCGCATGACCGGCTGTCGGGGCTGTGCCTGAACGATATCGGGCCGGTGATTGACCGCGCGGGGCTGGACCGGATTTTTCATTACATCGGGCGCAATCCGACGCTGCCATCCTATCAGGCCGTTGCCGATCTGATGCCCGAACTGGTGCAAGGATTCAGCGATGTGCCGCCCGGACGCTGGCTGACCGACGCGCATCGCCATTTTCACGCCACCCCGCAGGGGCTGGCCAACAATTACGACCCGGCGCTGCGGGATAGCTTTGTCGACGCGTTTAAGTTGATCGACCAGGACGGCTGGGCGCTGTGGCGGGCGACCGGCGATCTGCCGGTGGCCGTGATCCGAGGCGTAAATTCCGATCTGCTGAGCGCGGACACCGTCGATCAGATGCACCAGATCCGCCCTGACCTGATCGTGGCAGCGGTGCCGGGACGGGCGCATATCCCCTGGCTGGACGAAGCCGAATCGCTGGCCGCGATCCGCGCATGGCTGGACGCTGTGGCGCGGCTCTGACGCGGCATCACCGCGCCACGGCATTCGGCCAGCCATTGCCGCGCAGCCGGTTCAGCGCCGCAATCAGCGCCTGACGATCCGCGAATGGCCCCGCCATGACGACGCGCGCGGGCGCATCGCCGCCGGGCGTCCGCCCCTGGGCCACGGGATAGCCCAGCGATGACAGGCTGCGGATGACCACCTGCGCGTTGCCCGCGTCCTGATACACCCCCACCTGAACATAGCGTGCGGATGCGGGGATCATCTCGGGCCCCGGCTGCGCGGTTGGGGCGGCGGCAACACGCACGGGGCGCGGCGGCTGGGCGGCGGGTTTCGCGCGGGGCGGCGCGGGTTTGGCGGCCACAACCGGCGCGGGTTTGGGCGTCTCTGCCCCCTGCCCCGCCACCGTCCGAGGCTGCGGCAAAGGCGCGCGCATCCCCGGGCACAGCCCCTGCGTCACATCGCCCGTCAGCAACGGCTGCGCCCCCGGTTCGACCCGATAGCCCAGCCGCGCGCACACATCGGACCCCGGCACCGGCGCCGACAACGCCTGTTCAACCGCACGCTGCGCCACGGCCATTTGCGCCAATTGCTGTTGCGCGTTCAGGGTGCCGTCGGGGCGCGGGCCGTCCGCGATCTCGGCCGGGGCGCGGGGGTCGGCCTGCCATTCGCCCTGACGCAGACCCGCCGACAACTGTTCCATCACCGCATCTTGCGGCGACATGGTCGCGACCGGAGCGTCAACAAAACTGGGCGGAAATCCACAGACCGGCGCGCCGCTGCGATCGCGCCGCGCGGTCCAGCCGTCGCCGTCGCGCAGCATCACACAGCCCGCAGCGTCAATATACTGCGCCCCCGCGAAATCATCGGGCGGAGCGGCCCAAACCGCCGCCATCATCGCCCATAACCCCGCCAAGATTCCGAAAAACCGCATCCGCACCATCCGATTCGCACCCTTTCCCCCGTCATAGGGGCAAAAGCTGAACCGCCGGTTAACGCGCGCCTATTTTGTGCCGAACATCCGGTCGCCCGCATCGCCCAGACCGGGGACGATATAGCCGTGATCGTTCAGTTTTTCGTCCAATGCGGCGGTGAAAATCGGCACATCCGCGTGCGCCTGTTGCATCCGTTCCACGCCTTCGGGGGCGGCCAAGAGGCACAGGAAACGCAGGTTTTTCGCGCCCTGTTTTTTCAGCAAATCAACCGCCGCGACGGCTGAATTGCCGGTCGCCAGCATCGGATCCACAACAATCGTCATCCGCGCATCCAGTTCGCGCGGGACTTTGCAATAATATTCAACGGGTTGCAGGGTGTCCGGGTCGCGATACATCCCGACAAAGCCCACACGCGCACTGGGGATCAGTTCCAGAATACCGTCCAAGAGCCCGTTCCCGGCGCGCAGAATGGAAATCAGGGCCAGCTTTTTGCCCTCTAACGTCGGGGCGTCCATGGTGCAGATCGGGGTTTCGATCCGGGTCGTGGTCAGTTCCAGTTCGCGCGTCACCTCATACGCCAAAAGCAGGCTGATTTCGCGCAAAAGGCGGCGAAAACCGGCCGTAGACACGTCTTTTTGCCGCATAATGGTCAGTTTGTGCTGAACCAAAGGATGGTGAACAACGGTCAGGGTCATGCGAGTTCCTTTCGTAACCGGTCGCGGGTGGCGGGGTCGCAGAATGCGGCCTCGGCAGCCCATTGGTTGATCTGCCGAAATTCGGCGTCACCCCAGCCGAACACATCCGCCAGCCGGTCATATTCCTGCGTCATCGTGGTGTGGAAAAAGGGCGGGTCGTCGGTCGATACGGTCACGCGCACGCCCGCATCGGCCAGCCGCGCGATCGGGTGATTGGCCCAGTCAGCGACCGCGCGCAGGGCGATGTTGGAACCGGGGCAGACCTCTAACACGGTGCCTCGGTCCGCCAATTCGCGCATCAATGCGGGGTCATCCGCCGCGCCGATGCCGTGGCCGATGCGGGTGCAGCCTAACTCTAATGCCTGCCGCACGCTGTCTGGGCCGCACCATTCGCCCGCGTGGCAGGTCAGACCCAGACCGGCTTCGCGCGCGCAGTCGAACGACCATGCGAAATCGGTGGCAAGCCCCACGCGTTCATCCCCGCCCATGCCGAATCCGGTGATCCAATCGCCTGCGGTTTCTGCCGCGCAGATGGCCGATGCGCGCGCCCGGTCGGGGCCAAAGTGGCGAATGGCCGTGACGATCCCCCGGCTGTCGATGCCCTGCGCGCGCAAGGCGGCGGCGGTGTCCGTCATCGCGGCCAGATAATCGCGCCACGCGCCCAGATCAGCGCCGCCGCAAAATTCCGGCGACACGAACAATTCCGCGTAAATCACCCCATGTTCGGCGCAATGGTCCAGCACGGTTTCCACCAGCCGGGCGTAATCGCGCGGGGTTTGGATGACGGATGTTGCGGCCTCATACACGCGCAGGAAGCCGGGGAAATCGGCATAGCTGTAATGCCCGAGATCATCAAAAATCCCTGACAGATCAACGTGCTTTTCCCGCGCAAGGCCTCGGATAAAGGCGGGCGGGGCCGCGCCCTCCAGATGCAGATGCAGTTCGGCCTTTTTCACAGAAACGACACCCCCCGATGCGTAGAGGGCAAGCCCAGATGCGCCGCAACAGACGCGCCAATATCGGCAAAGCTCACCTGACCAATCGCCCGCGCGCCCACGCCCCAGCCCAGAACCGGCACCCGTTCGCGGGTGTGGTCGGTTCCGGTCCAACTGGGGTCATTGCCGTGATCGGCGGTGAAAATCGCCAGATCGCCGGGGCGCAGCGCCGCCATGAACCGGCCCGCCACGGTGTCGAACCATTCCAGTTGCGCGGCATAGCCCGGAATATCGCGCCGGTGGCCATAGACGGAATCAAACTCCACAAAGTTGGCAAAGGTCAGGCTGCCGGGTTCGGCGTCCTGCGCCAGCCGGATCAGATGGTCGGCCAGATCGGCGTCATTCGCGCCTTTGTGCAGATGAGCGATGCCTCGGTGGCTGAAAATATCGCCAATCTTGCCAATGGCATGGGTGACGCGCCCCGCCTGTTGCGCGATGTCCAGAAGGGTATCGGCGGGCGGCGCAATGGCGAAATCGCGGCGATGCGGCGTGCGGGTGAACGCGCCGGGTTCTCCGACGAACGGGCGCGCAATCACCCGGCCCACGCGCATATCATGCAGCATCGGAGCCAGATCGCGGCACAACGCAATCAGCCGGTCCAGCCCAAAGGCGCCTTCATGCGCGGCGATTTGCAGCACGCTGTCGGCCGAAGTGTAACAAATCGGCCAGCCTGTGCGCAGATGCTCGGCCCCGTATTCGTCAATCACCTGCGTTCCTGACGCGTGGCAATTGGCCAGAATCCCGTCCGTTCCGGCCAATTCGCAAATCCGCGCGGTCACGGTGTCGGGAAAGGCGGGCCGAGTGTCGGGGAAATAATGCCAATCCCACGGCACCGGCACGCCCGCGATTTCCCAATGCCCTGACGGGGTATCCTTGCCGCGCGATATTTCCGTGGCGGCACCCCACAACCCGGTGGGTTCCGCCATCAGCCCCGGCGCTTCACGGCCCGAGGCCAGCCGCACCGCCGCCCCCAGCCCCAAACCCGCCAGATGCGGCATGGTTAACGGGCGCGCAGCGACGATATGGGCCAGCGTGTTCGCGCCGGTATCGGGGCGGCCATCGTTAAAGAACTGATCCGCGTCCGGCGCGCCGCCGATGCCAACGGAATCCATGACGATCAGAAATGCGCGGGTCATTGTGGCCTCAACAGTTGTGCGGTCGCGGATGTTAACCGCCGATATGGTCAAAGACCAGCGGCGCGGGTGTCAAAGGGTCGGGGCTGATCGTGTAACATTGCGTCAACTGCCGCGCCACGTCGCGGGCGCGGTCAGCATCGGCCAGATGCACCTGCCCCACGGCGCGCGCGTCCAGATGATCGCCCACCCGCGCCAGCCCCGACAGGCCGACGCTGTGATCCACAAGGTCCGTCACGCGCAGCCGACCGCCGCCCATCCGCACAACCAATTCGCCAACCGCGCGCGTGTCAATCGCCGCGACCCAGCCCGTCACGGGCGGACCATCCACGGCGGGTGCAATCGTCAACCCCGCATCGGTCAGCACATCCGCAGGCCCGCCCAGCGTGGCGACCATGCGCCCGAACCGATCCGCCGCAGCGCCCGTATCAATCGCCGCGCGGATTTGCGCCGCGCCGTCCGCCGCATCCGCCGCCAGCCCCGCCAGCATCAGCGCCTGCGCCCCCAGTGCCACGGTGACCTGAATCAGAGGGCTGTCGTCGGGGTCACGCAGCAGGGCAATGACCTCGGCCACTTCGATCGCGTTGCCGGCGGTGCGGGCCAGCGGGCTGTTCATATCGGTGAGCAGCGCCGCCGTGCGGCACCCGGCCCCGTTCGCCGTCTGGACCAAAGCGCGCGCCAAATCCTGCGCCTGCGCCCGGTCGGTCATGAACGCACCCGACCCGAATTTCACATCCAGAATCAGCGCGCCCAGCCCCGCCGCCAGTTTCTTGGACAGGATCGACGGCGTAATCAGGTCGATGCTTTCGACCGTCGCCGTCACGTCGCGGATACCATACAGCCGCCGATCCGCAGGCGCGATGTCGCCCGTCGCGCCGACAATTGCACAGCCCGCCCGTGTCAGCGCGCGGTCCAAATCCGGCTTATCAATCAGGGCGTTATAGCCGGGGATCGCCTCCATCTTATCCAGCGTGCCGCCGGTATGGCCCAAACCGCGCCCCGAAATCATCGGGACATAAGCCCCGCAGGCCGCCAATGCGGGCGCAAGGATCAGCGACACGCTGTCGCCCACCCCTCCGGTCGAATGTTTGTCCACAATCGGCCCCGGCATGTCCCAAGACAGCACCGATCCCGAATCCCGCATCGCCTGCGTCAGCGCCACCCGGCCATCCGCGCCGATCCCACGCAGCAGCACCGCCATGGCAAAGGCCCCCGCCTGCGCGTCATCGACCGCGCCATCGGCCAGCCCGCGCGCGAACCACGCGGCGTCGGTTGCGTTCAGCCCGCGCCCGTCGCGAATGGCGGCGATGATGCTGCGCGCGTCGGTCATTCCGCGCGCTCCATATGAGCGGGGTCGAACCGGCCGGGCAGCAATTCGCCAATCGTCGTCGGCGTCGTCGCGCCGTCCACCGTCGCCATCAGCACCGGCGTATCGCCGCGCCCAAATTCAGCCAGTTTCTGACGGCACCCGCCACAAGGCGGCACGGGCGACGGAGCGTCGGCGATCACCGCAACCTCGATCAGCTGGGTTTCACCGGCGGCGACCATGGCGGCAATGGCCCCGGCCTCGGCGCAGGTGCCTTCGGGATAGGCCACGTTTTCGACATTGCAGCCCGCGTAAATCCGGCCTGATGCGCCACGCACCGCCGCACCCACCTTAAACCGGGAATACGGGGCATAAGCGGCTTCGCGCACCTGACGGGCGGCATCCAGTAATGACATGGCACATCCTTTCTGATGTGTCACAGTTTTGCGCGACACGCCCCGACGCGCAAGGCGTCCCTTTGTTTTTTCAGATGGATGGTTTAACCGTGAACCACCGAACCGCAGGGGGACATGATGGAAGAACGCCGACAGGACAACGCCCGCCAAGCCGCACTGGATTACCACGAATTCCCCCGTCCGGGTAAGCTGGAAATCCGCGCCACGAAACCGCTGGCCAATGGCCGCGATCTGGCCCGCGCCTATTCCCCCGGCGTGGCCGAAGCCTGTCTGGAAATCAAGGCCGACCCCGCGACCGCCGCGCGCTATACCAGCCGGGGCAATCTGGTGGCCGTGGTCAGCAACGGCACCGCGGTTCTGGGGCTGGGCAATATCGGTGCCGCCGCGTCCAAACCCGTGATGGAGGGCAAGGCCGTTCTGTTCAAAAAATTCGCCAATATCGACTGTTTCGACATCGAGGTGAACGAACCCGACCCGCACAAGCTGGCCGATATTGTGTGCGCCCTGGAACCCACCTTTGGCGCAATCAATCTGGAAGATATTAAGGCACCCGATTGTTTTATCGTGGAAAAGCTGTGCCGCGAACGAATGAACATTCCGGTGTTCCACGACGATCAGCACGGCACCGCGATTGTGGTTGGCGCGGCGGCGACGAACGCGCTGCATGTCGCGGGCAAGGCGTTTTCCGACGTCAAGGTCGTATCCACCGGCGGCGGCGCGGCGGGGATCGCCTGTTTGGATATGCTGCTGAAGCTGGGCGTCAAACGCGAAAATGTCTGGCTGTGCGACATTCACGGGCTGGTCTATCAGGGCCGCGAACTGGACATGACCCCGCAAAAGGCCGCCTATGCGCAGGCCAGCGATCTGCGGACGCTGAGCGACGTGATCGGCGGCGCGGATTTGTTTCTGGGCCTGTCGGGTCCGGGCGTGCTGACGCCCGAGATGGTGGCGAACATGGCACCGCGCCCGATTGTCTTTGCCCTTGCCAATCCGACGCCGGAAATTCTGCCCGATCTGGTGCGCAGCGTCGCCCCCGATGCGATCATCGCCACGGGCCGCAGCGATTTCCCGAACCAAGTCAACAACGTGCTGTGTTTCCCGTTTATCTTCCGCGGCGCGCTTGACGTTGGGGCCACCACGATCAACGACCAGATGGAACTGGCCTGTATCGAAGGCATCGCCGCCCTCGCCCGCGCGACCACGGCCGCCGAGGCCGCAGCCGCCTATCGCGGCGAAACCCTGACCTTTGGCCCGGAATATCTGATCCCGAAACCCTTTGATCCGCGTCTGGTCGGCGTCGTCAGTTCCGCCGTGGCGCGCGCCGCCATGGAAACCGGCGTGGCCACCCGCCCGATCGCGGATCTCGAAGCGTATAAGCAGCAACTGGACGGCTCGGTCTTTAAATCCGCCATGATCATGCGCCCCGTATTCGAGGCCGCCGCGACCGTCAGCCGCCGCATCGCCTTTGCCGAGGGCGAAGACGAACGCGTCCTGCGCGCCGCCAATGCCATGATCGAGGAAACGACCGATATTCCCATTCTGATCGGTCGCCCTCAGGTCATCGCGGATCGCTGCGAACGCGCGGGCCTGCCCATCCGCCCGGAAAAAGATTTCCAGATCGTGAACCCGGAAAACGACCCGCGTTATCGCGATTACTGGGAAACCTATCACGGTTTGATGGCCCGGCGCGGCGTCACCCCCGACATCGCCCGCGCCATCATGCGCACCAATACGACCGCCATTGCGGGCATCATGGTTCACCGGGGCGAAGCCGACAGCCTGATCTGCGGCACCTTTGGTCAATATTCATGGCATCTGCGCTATGTGCGCGAGATTTTGGCCCGCGACGGGCTGCATCCGGTGGGCGCGCTGTCCATGGTCATCCTTGAAGACGGCCCGCTGTTCATCGCCGACACGCAATGCCACAACGACCCGACGCCCGATCAGGTCGCGGAAACCGTGATCGGCGCCGCGCGCCATGTCCGCCGCTTTGGCCTGACGCCGAAAATCGCGCTGTGCAGTCATTCGCAATTCGGCAATCTGGACAGCTATACGGGCCGCAAAATGCGCGACGCCATGCGTCTCTTGGACGCGGCCGAGGCTGACTTTATGTATGACGGCGAAATGCATGTTGATGCGGCACTGGATGCGGGTTTGCGCGAACGCGTGTTCCCCGGTTCGCGTCTGTCGGGCGCGGCGAATGTGCTGGTGTTCCCCAGCACCGACACCGCATCCGCCGTTCGCAACGTGCTGAAAATGCGCGCCGGCGGGTTAGAGGTCGGGCCGATCCTGATGGGCATGGGCAACAAAGCCCACATCGTCACCCCCGCCATCACCGCCCGCGGCCTGCTGAATATGAGCGTGCTGGCCGGAACCCCCGTCGCGCATTACAGCTGACCGGCGGCGGGCGACCGCGCCCGCCCCAAAAGCCGACTTTTTTATGACGCCCCCCTTGTGCCGCCGGTGATTGGTCCATATACCCACCGGCGGAGATGTGGCCGAGTGGTCGAAGGCGCTCCCCTGCTAAGGGAGTAGGCGGGAAACCGTCTCGAGGGTTCGAATCCCTTCGTCTCCGCCATTTTATTTTCCAAATAACTTCAATGATTTGCAGATCGCGCTGTGATCTTGCACAGCGACTGCCCCATACATCAGGGCAGCTTAACCGCGCAGAGCAAGCATAAAGAAAGCCAAGGCGTTGGGGCTTTGCGTTGTGGCGGCGCAGGTGTCTAAGTGATTCTTAGGGTTAGCCTAAAATGCCGTGCAGAATTAGCCTAAAATGCCGTGCAGAACGGGTGTGTATGCGACCTTGGCTTGCGCACCGTCCTGTCCGCCATCATCAGCCGTATAACAGGGTGCTGGCACCCGGATCACGCCGCGCCTGTTCTGCGTGATCGGATCGCCATTGCCTGCAAACGCCGACACTGCCCCCACGGCTGCCGCGCACCGCCATTGCGCCCACAGCGCCCTGTTTTCAGTTCACCAGATACTTTGCGTTCTTTGCGTGACGCTCGGCCAGTGTAGCGTGACACGGATTTTTGCACAGTTTGACACGGATTTTTGCAGCACGGCGTTTTTTGTGCAAAGCGCGTTTTAACGCCCCTTTTACGCAGCCCTTGATGTAACCGCGCGACCGCTTCGGTCGACCAGTGTCAGCGGCACCCCGTTTCGATTGACCCACGGCGTTTCATCCGCGCTTCCGATCTGGGGCGGGAGGATGGGGATCGGGTTGGTAAATTCGTCCTCGTGATAGTCGGCTGGCTCAGTCCAGCCTTGGCCATACCAGCCATCGGTAAAATCCAGCACATGATTGTGCAGCCGGTTGGCCAGATGGCCGCTGTCGACCATCAGCAGCCGGCCGCCGTCGGGTAAGTCGATCACAATATCACGCCCCTTGATCGCCGCCTGATTGTCAACCACCTGCATTGATGCGCGCAATTCTATGGCCGACTGAAACGCGCCTTTGAATGACAGCGCATCGCCTTTGCTCGGATCAAAGCCATAAAGCTGCACAACTGCGGTCGGATCGACGATGATCCGGTTGTGCCAGCCATAGGGGATCGCGATGACCGCGTGGCCACGATTTTTGACATAGCCGAACTCCTCTAGGGCAGTATCTGGTGGGGCGTCCAAATCGGAGGCATATGTGTAGATGACGGCCTTGCCGCCCTTGGACATCACAACATGCGAACCATGACCAAGACGCACCACGCCGCCGCCTTCGCCGAGGTGGAAGTGGTTGTATTGATAGGTCCGGTTGTTCTGGGCGTGGATGATGGTTTTGCCGTCTCCACCCTCGACCTGAAGCGTATAATCGCCGTCGTAGTCGCGGCAATCATGCAGGGTCGTGCCGGAGCCGCCATAGGATATCATCCAGCCAGCCAGATCTTTTGCCACATAGCGATTGGGGATGTTCATGCGCGCCAGCAGGTGCCAGCCATCCGGTTCGAAATGCGCCGGGTCCATGCTGTTATTGGGCCGAATTGTGTGCGCCTGCCACCCCTTGCGCCCCGATTGCGCGCCGTCAAACCAATGTGGATGGTTCCCAAGCGACCAGTGATGGATGGCGGCCGCGGTTGAAAATCTGCGCTGCAACACCGGCTGATCAGTCCCGAGCGCAATGCGGATCGCTGATGCCTGCGCCCAGTTCACGCCCGGCCACCATGACAGCCCCCATGCCTGCTTTCCCGGCCATCCCGCCACATCCGCCGTCAGCCATTTTGTATGCCGGTGGCGGAAAAAATGCCGGTAAGACTGGCCTTGGCGCGCGGGGTTGTGAACCTCGCCGAACACGTTCATTTCGGTGACGCAGACCGGATCGCGGCCCAGACTGCCCCAGCGGGTGACCAAGGCGCGATCATGCGCGGCCTGCGTCGCGACCTGCGCATCAAAGCCCACATAAAAATGGATCGACCAGATCAGCCGGTCGCCGATGACGTGGCGGAATTCGTCCAGACCACTGCGCCCGGACGGCAGGATCGTGTCATTCAAAATCTGCGCCTGTCCGTTATAGGCCCAAGTTGGTGCCAGGATGAACTTGCCCGGATCATGGCGGTCGATCACCCGAACGATGGCCTCGTTATGATCCAGAAAGCGGCCAACGAAATACTGTTCCCATGTCCCGCCATTGGGGGCGGGACCGCTGCCCCGGAACATTTTCAGGCCATGGTCATAGGCCGCCGGTTCGTTCATCAGCTCATAACCGATGGTCTGGCGCTGCAAAGAGGGTCGGTCGTTAAGCCATTCAAACAGCATTTCCCACGCGGCCACCTGCCGCGCCCCCAGCAGAATGGACGAGGCGTGCCAGTCATCGAAATTCTCGATCAGGATAGGATAGCTGTCCGGCCATTGGGCGTGACGCGATCTCTCTTGCATGATCTGGGTCGGGCCATCGTGAAAATCCCAGCATATCTGCCAGTTCGACCGGGTGGCGGCGCATTCGTCGAAAAACGCCTCCATTGTCGGGTGCATGTGCAATTTGCCGTGCGCATCGCGGGTCCAATAATGCTGGTTGAAGGGCACACGGATAATGCGCAACTTGGGGAACGCGTTGCGCATCCCCCGGCAGAACGGGACCGGGCTGTCATACATACCCCAGAACACCTGCTGCATTTCTCCATGCCACATGTTCTCCAGCACTTCGCCCGCATCAATCCGGGCCTGCTGTTCATCATTGGGCACACCCCAGATTTGCGGGCCGATCATGTGCAGCGGGACAGCGGCTGGCCCCGTATAGGCCATGGATTCGGCGTTCAGGGTGGGGTCGATCATCGCGCATGCCCCAGAACAAGGTCGCGAAACCGCGTGTTCGAAACGGCGCCGCCACTGGTCACAAATGCATAGACCTCGGGGTAGCCATCGGACAGCGCGGCGGCTGGATGGTCAGGGGACAGCTGATGCTCAAGAACGGTCTGCAAACGGACCCCAACCGTCACCATGTCACCCACCCGCTTGATTTCAGGCATGAATGGATAGGACCATGTTTGATTATGTTCAGCCAACAACTGGGCCGCGCCGACCGGTGGGCGGTAAAACAGCCGGACGCCATCCCGGCGGAACAGCGCATAAATGACGGCCCGCGTTTGGGGGTTGAAATTCACGCCCAGTCCGATGCCATCAAGGCCGCCTGAATGCGCGCGGTCATCCAGACTTTCGATGGTCATGCGGGCCATTTGGTTCGTTTTGAAATAATCGCGATAGGCAAAGCGATACATCTGGTTGGTATGGGACGGGCGGGCGACACCAGCCGCGTCACAGGTAAAACCGCGAGCATTGGGCACGTCCAGAATGTTAACCCAATGATCCGGGCGGATCGCGGGGATATTGCCCGGCCCGTTCAGGTTCACCAAAATGTTGGCGGCATCGACGGTTGCGGCTTTGGGCAGGCTTTCCAAACCAGCCCCAACGAAATTACGATAGCGAATATTAACAGGATGCAGGCCCGCGCTCAGCCCGCCGACGATATATGTTCCGGGCTTGCTGTCAGACAGCGCGACCGGCCGCGCTGTTTCGGTCGGCCCGATCAGTCGATCAATGCCGGTCACAGGCGGGGTCTGGTTTTCAACCTCGTGGATGACAATGGCGAGGCTTTGGCCGTCACGGGCGTTATAGACGCTCCATGACGCTGGGTCGGGGGCGTCAGGTTCGCCCGGATAGGGCAGCACAAAACGCACGTCATCCGGTCCCATCATCGCGCTGGGATCGTCCCATGTGACCCACTCAGCCATCGGCCAGACATCGACTGGCGGACGCTCTGGCAGATTCGGCCCGGTCTGCGTCAGCACATACCGGGTATTTTGGCGCAGCGTTTCGGTCGCCGCCATCAGCTGGCCAATCGTCAGACCGGCAGCAACCAGATCGCTCTGCGCAGCTTTGGACAGCTGCAATTCGCGGATATCGCTGCCCCGACCAATTTCGGACCAGCTCGACCAAACCCCATCCACACACCGTCGTTCGAATGTCTGGGACGGGGCGCGCCATGTCTGAACGATCCCCGAGGCGCTCGCCTCGACGGTGACGTCAAATGTCAGTGGCTGCGGCAAGCCGGCAGGCGCATTCCCGATCCGCAGATCAGACCCGCTGTAATATGATGGGGTGGCGATCCAGTTGTTTGCGTTCAGGTCGCGCGCGGGGCTGTCGGACGAGACGGTTATACTTTGGGGCGTCAGCTCTTTCAGCGCGGCGTCGAAAACATCCCTCGTCACGTCGCCACCCACAACACGCAGCACGTTGCCGGCGCGAGATAAAACATAATCGCGACCGGCTTCAAACCCCTGCGCCGGCCACGTCGCACCGGCCCCACCGCGGATGTTAAAGGAAGTGGACCCGATGGTCATTTTTGGGTTGGCGGCCGTGTTGGCTGCGGCGGCCCGAAACGTGATATGTGCATTGGCTGGCAGCGACGTGATGCCTGCCGTCAAAAAACTAGTTGCCAAATCGGCGGTGATCAGATCGCCGGTCCCGCCGATATTGGTCAAAGGGATTTGAGTTTCACGCAGCGCATTGATGGCCAGGGCGTCATCATATTGTCGTGCCGTCTTTTCTGCCGCAATCTCGTTTTCCCGCGCCGTCTTTTCTGCCGCAATCTCGTTTTTTCGCGCCTGTGTCTCTGTCTCAATGGCGCTTTTCCGGGCTTTCACCTCTGCGGCAATCGCACTTTTACGCTCGGCCGTCTCTTTGGCCATATCGTTTGTCCGTGCCTCTGCCTCCGCGGCAACGTCCAGTCGCAGCACTACACCCCAATGTGGCGATACGGATGACAGCGGATCATTCTGCGTCCAGTTGCGACGACGAAAGACCAGCGCGGTGCCTTCGCGGTTCACAATATGAAACAGCGAAGATGGCAAATCGGCACTGGCCGCAACCGCTGCGTCACGCGATACAAAAAACGGCGTTGCGCGCCAGTCAATCGCGTCGAGCGCCGCTTTGCGGGCAGCCGTTTCGGCTTCGAGCAGCGCCAGCTCGACGGCACCGGTTGGCAGATCACCAACGCGGCTCCATGCCCCGCCACCGGAAGCACCGGTTTTTTTATAGACGCCGTTGCGGGACGCGGTGCTGTCACCCCGAACGTAACCGACGGACTCGGCGGGCCAATTCAGGTCGGCATAAAGCTGCGCGCGGGCTTCATAGGTCGGCCCCATCTGTGCAGACACCTGCGCCGCCAGACGCGTGACCGGGATGCGGACGGTGTCCCCGCCAGAATTGCCGATGACATCATCGGCGATAACCGCCTGTGGCAGGTTGGG
>NZ_JAUNTW010000024.1 GCF_030538495.1 Paracoccus sp. (in: a-proteobacteria) | reverse complement strand
ACCTCGATCCCGGTGGGGTTGTTGTTGCCGGTGGTGTGGAAGGCCCAGATATGGACGATCACCAAAGCGGCAATCACAAACGGCAGCAGATAATGCAGCGAGAAGAAGCGGTTCAGCGTGGCGTTATCCACCGCAGGCCCGCCCAGCAGCCAGGTTTGAATCGATTCGCCCACGCCGGGGATCGCGCCAAACAGGCCCGTGATCACGGTTGCACCCCAGAACGACATCTGACCCCAGGGCAGAACATAGCCCATAAACGCGGTCGCCATCATCAGCAGGTAAATCAGCATACCGACGATCCAGGTCACTTCGCGCGGGGCTTTATACGAACCGTAATAGAGGCCGCGGAAGATGTGGATATAAACCGCCATAAAGAACAGCGACGCGCCGTTCATATGCAGATAGCGCAGCATATGCCCGCCATTCACGTTGCGCATGATATGTTCAACGCTGGCAAAGGCCAGATCGACATGCGGGGTATAATGCATGACCAGCACGATGCCGGTCACGATTTGCAGCGCCAGACAAAAGGCCAGCACAATGCCCCAGATCCACCACCAGTTCAGGTTTTTCGGGGTGGGGATCATCAGGGTGTCATACAGCAGGCCAACCACCGGCAAACGGCGGTGCAGCCAACGTTCAATGCCCGTTTTGGGCTGGTAATGGTCGTGTGGAATTCCGGCCATGGGTTCCCTCCTCAGCCCAACTGGATGGTGGTGTCGTTCAGGAACGAGGCCACCGGAATATGCAGGTTTTCAGGTGCAGGCCCGCGGCGGATGCGGCCTGAGCTGTCATAGTGGCTGCCGTGACAGGGGCAGAACCAGCCGTCGAAATCGCCGGCGCCGTCGCCAATCGGCACGCAGCCCAGATGGGTGCAGACGCCGATCTGAACCAGCCATTTACCCTCTGCGTCCAGGGCGCGGTTTTGGTCATCCGCAGGTTCCGGCCCACCCAGATTGGGGTTGCGGGCGTCGCGGTCGGGCAGCGAATTCAGGTCAACCGCGCGCGCTTCGTCGATTTCGCGCTGCGTGCGGTGGCGGATGAACACGGGCTTGCCCAGAAACAGCACGCTGATCTGCGAGCCTTCGGCAACGCCGCTGATGTCCACCTGAATCGAGGACATCGCCTGCACATCAGCAGAGGGGTTCATCTGGTTTACAAGCGTCCAGGCGGCGGCTCCTGCGGCCACCGTGCCTGCGCCCGCCGTGGCATAATAGAGGAAATCCCTCCGGGTGCCTACGTGGTCATCTGCGTGGGACACGGGTCATACTCCAACTTCGGGCCAAATCTGGCCGATACGACATTCCGGGCCGCGTCCGAACGCAGCCTTCGCGGTTGCGGTTCTAGCCTTCAATTTCCCGTCAGTCCAGATCATAAGCCCCCGCCCGCACGCGCATAATGCCGCATCCGGGGCGTAAATCGGGGTGGGGCGGGCGTTTTGCGCACACATCGTCCCTATAACAGCCCCTGCGACCGAAAGCTGATTTCGCGCGATTTGCCGATAATCAGGTGATCGTGCAGGGTGATTCCCATAAATTCGCCCGCCTGTGCGATGCGCGCGGTCATGGTGATGTCCGAATCCGACGGCGTGGGGTCGCCGGATGGGTGATTATGCACCAAAATCAGCGCCGAGGCGTTCAGCTCCAAAGCCCGGCGCACAATTTCGCGCGGATAGACCGGGACATGATCGACGGTGCCGCGCGCCTGTTCTTCGTCCGCGATCAGCACGTTTTTGCGGTCCAGAAACAGCACGCGGAATTGTTCGGTTTCGCCATGCGCCATCACCGTGTGGCAATAATCCAACAGCGCCTGCCAGCCCGACAGGACGGGGCGGTGCATCACCCGCGCCCGCGCCATGCGTTCGGCCGCCGCCGCCACGATCTTCAATTCGGTGATGACCGCCGGACCCACGCCGTCAATCGCCTGCAACCGCGCGGGCGCAGCCGTCAGCACCCGGTTGAAATCGCCAAAGCTTTCGATCAGCCGCCGCGCCAGCGGTTTCACATCCTGACGCGGAATGGCGCGGAACAGCACCAGTTCCAGCATTTCGTAATCCGGCATGGCCGCCGCACCCCCGGTCATGAACCGTTCGCGCAGCCGCGCGCGGTGATCGGCCAGATAGGACGGCGCGGATTTGCCACGCGGCGGGGTCACATCATCCGCCGCCGCCAGAAACAGCGGCATCGGCATTTCGGCAAAGTGATCGGGGCGATTCTGTGTCATGCGCCATCCCTACCACGCCAGCGGTGAACAAAACGTTAACGCTGGACCGCCCGCCGCCCTGCGCCCATAATCGGGGGCAAATGGGGGGATTCATGATTAAATCAGATACATCGCTGCTGTTGGTGATTGATTTTCAAACCCGGCTGATGCCCGCGATCCATGACGGCGCAGGGGCGGTTGACGCCACGTCGCGGCTGATGCGGGCGGCGGGGATTTTGTCAATCCCTTGTGTCGTGACCGAACAATACCCCAAGGGGTTGGGTCGCACCATCCCCGATCTGCCCACGGACGGCGCCACGCTGTTTGAAAAGACCAGTTTTGGCGCCTGCGGTCAGCCGGGGTTTCTGGATCTGATCCCGGCGGATGCGCAGGTGATCGTTACGGGCTGCGAATCGCATGTGTGCGTGCTGCAAACCGTGCTGGAGCTGCTGGATGCGAACCGCCGCGTCTATGTCGTGGCCGATGGCGTCGGGTCGCGCGCGCCGGTCAGCAAAGACATCGCCCTGCGCCGGATGGCGGGGCGGGGGGCGGAACTGGTCACCGCCGAAATGGTGATGTTCGAATGGCTGCAAACCGCGCAGCATCCGCACTTCCGCACCCTGTCGGGCCTGATTAAATAATCAGGCCAGTTGCACGATGACGTGTTTTTTCTTGCCGACCGACACCTTGAGCCCGTCGCCAATCACGCCCGCATCAATTGGGGTTTGCGGGTCGGTGACCAGATCATTGTTCAGCCGCAAGCCGTTTTCGGCGATCAGGCGTTTGGCCTCTTTCCCCGATGCGGTGATGCCGGTTTGCGTCAGCAACTGCACCACGGCCACGGGCAAGGCGTCCGCCGCCACCGTCACCACCTGCAAATCGCCGCCCGCGCCGCCCTGTTCAAACACCTGACGGGCGGTTTCTTCCGCGCTGCGGGCGGCGTCCGCGCCGTGCAGCAGGGTGGTGACTTCGTTCGCCAGCCGGATTTTCGCGATGTTGATGTCAGACCCTTGCAGCGCGGCCAGACGGTCACATTCATCGACCGGCAATTCGGTATAGAGCTTCAGGAACCGGCCCACATCCGCGTCGGTCGTGTTGCGCCAGAATTGCCAGAAATCATAAGGCGACAGCATCGCCGGGTTCAGCCAGGTTGCCCCCCCCGCCGATTTGCCCATTTTCCGCCCGTCGCTGGTCGTCAGCAAGGGCGAGGTCAGCCCCCAGATCACCGTATCATCGACCCGGCGCGTCAGGTCGATGCCGTTGACGATATTGCCCCATTGATCCGACCCGCCCATCTGCAACTGACAGCCATAACGGCGGTTCAGTTCCAGAAAATCATAGGCTTGCAGGATCATATAGTTGAATTCCAGAAACGACAGCGACTGTTCCCGGTCCAGACGCGATTTCACGGATTCAAAGGACAGCATCCGGTTGACGCTGAAATGGCGGCCAATGTCGCGCAGAAACTCAAGATAGTTCAGGCTGTCCAGCCATTCGGCGTTGTTCAGCATCGTCGCGCCATCCGGGCCATAGTCCAGATAACGCGCAAAGACCTGCTGCATCCCGTCAATATTGGCGGCAATCGCGGCGTCATCCAGCAACGGGCGTTCATCGCTGCGGAATGACGGGTCGCCGACTTTGGTTGTGCCGCCGCCCATCAGCGTGATGGGGCGGTTGCCGGTTTTCTGAAACCACCGCAGCATCATGATGTTCAGCAAATGCCCCACATGCAGCGATGCCGCTGTGGCGTCATACCCGATATAGGCCGTGACCGGACCCTGAACCAATGCGTCATCCAGCCCCTGATAATCGGTGCAGTCCGCGATATAGCCGCGTTCGGTCATGATGCGCAGAAAGTCGGATTTGGGGGCAAATGTCATGGCTGTTTCCTTTGTGCTGCCCGCGATATACCGCCCCTGTGGACAAAGGAAAAGGCGCGATGATCCGGGCTTTGGGGATGATGTCCGGCACGTCGCTGGATGGGGTGGATGCGGCGCTGATCGACACCGACGGGGTGCGGATCGGCGGCTTTGGCTCGTCGGGGTTTCTGGGCTTTGACGCGCAGCAGGTGGCGGCGCTGCGGGGGGCCTTGGGCGCGTGGCCGGGTGAGGCGCGTGTGGCGGATGCGGCGGCGGTCACGCTGGCAACCCATGCGGCACTGGCGCGCGATTTCCCCGATGCGCAGGTGATCGGCTTTCACGGGCAGACGCTGGCCCATGATCCGGGCGGGCGCGGCACGCATCAGGCGGGGGATGGTGCGGCCTTGGCGCGCGCCACGGCCCGCCCCGTCATCTGGGATTTCCGATCCGAGGATGTGCGCCGTGGCGGTCAAGGCGCGCCTTTGGTCCCGTTTTTCCATTGGGCCTTGGCAGATTGGGCGGCGGGACAGGGGCTGATCGACCGCGCGCCGGTGGCGTTTCTGAATCTGGGCGGGGTGGGCAATATCAGCTGGGTGGACCCGCGCGCCGATGCCCCCGATGCGCCGGGGGCCTGCGTCGCCTTTGACACCGGTCCCGCCAATGCGCCGATCAACGACCTGATGCTGGCGCGGCGGGGTGTCGCGCGCGATGACGGCGGGGCTGTGGCCGCTGCGGGGCGCGCCGATCCGGGGGTGATCGCTGCGTTCCGGCGCAACCCTTATTTCGCCAAGCAGCCGCCGAAATCTCTGGACCGAGACCACTGGGCGGGGCTGTCGGCGGCGGTCGCAAACCTGCCCGATGCGGATGCGGCGGCGACGCTGGTTGCGGCTGTGGCCGAATCCGTGGCGGCGGGGTTTGACTGGCTGCCCGATGCGCCCGCGCGGGTGCTGGTCTGTGGCGGAGGACGCCACAACGCCACAATCATGGCCGCATTGCGCGCCCGCCTGTCATCTGCCGTTGATCCGGTCGAGGCGATCCACCTGAACGGCGACATGATCGAGGCGCAGGCCTTCGCGTGGCTGGCCGTCCGTGTGTTGCGCGGCTTGCCCGTGTCGGGGCCGATGACCACCGGCGTGCCGGGGCCATGCTGCGGCGGGCGGATCAGCTATCCGTGATCGCATGTGACAAAGATTAACGGAACGGTGACGGGGCGCTGACGTTGATGTGCCGACGTGGACGAACCACGATATAATTGGCACCAACAGGAGAAATTCCCATGAACCGCCTGATGATGACGACCGCCGCTGTGTTTGCTCTGACCGCTCCGGCCTTTGCGCAAACGACCGCCCCTGCTGCCCCCGCAACCGATGGTGCGGTTGTGACGCAGCCCGCAGGTGCGCCGGCTGCGACCGCTCCGGCCACCACGGCGACCACCACGACCGCGGCCCATGGCACCGACCATCAGCGCCCGACGGTCAGCGCCGCGACCCCCGGTGTGACGGCAAGCTGGCTGCAAAGCCGGTCGATCTATACCACCAACCAGCCGCGCACGACCGCATGGGACAACACCGCCCACACGGCCCATGATGTGCGCCCCGACAATTGGGAAAACATCGCTAATGTGTCGGATCTGGTGATGACCGATGACGGGCATCTGGTGGGTTACACCGCAGATATCGGCGGCTTCCTGGGTCTGGGCGCGCGCACCGTCCTGCTGGGCGCGGATGAGCTGCACATCGTCCGCGCGGGCGACGACACCTATCTGGTGACGAACTACACCCGCGAGGAACTGGAAAACCTGCCCGAATTCGACATGACCCATGTCCATAACTGATCGGTGACATCCGGTTTTCAGGGGGCGCCCGCTGCGGCGCCCCTTTTTCGTGGGATTTATGCAAAATGGCTGCGCTTTGCCCTTGACGGGGGCGGGGATGCTGCGTAAACCCCCTTCACCCCGGAGGCGATTCCGGGATCTGGTGAGCGGTTGTAGCTCAGTTGGTTAGAGTACCGGCCTGTCACGCCGGGGGTC
>NZ_JAUNTW010000007.1:38582-176225 GCF_030538495.1 Paracoccus sp. (in: a-proteobacteria) | reverse complement strand
CGCTTGAATGGCATTCAAGAGGTCAGGGGTTCGACTCCCCTTGGCTCCACCAAATAACTTCCTGTTTCAGATGATCGGCAACGACATGACCGACGAAAAGCGCGTTCGCGACGCCATAGATGTTGTGCAATCTTATCTGCGCAGCACATATATCGTTGACAGTTGCCGCGCCGATCCAGCCTTTGGCTGCGTGTCCTGTCAGGCGATTGATCTGGACAGGCAGCTGGACCAACTTGCGGGCATGCTTGACACAAGCCCCCCTAATCGCACTTGACCCCAACGCAACAACGCTTTAACAACCCCAAATCGGCGGTGGGTTGGCGGAGAGGTTACGCACCGGATTGCAAATCCGTGTAGACCGGTTCGATTCCGGTACCCACCTCCACAGTCGCGCGAAACGCCGGTTTCCCCACGATGACGCACAGTGCCGCATTGGACGCCTTTCTTAGCTTTGCCGTGCTGGTTGCCCTTGCCGCGATTGCGTTTCACGCGATCACGCGCCGCGTGGGAACGACCGGGGCAAAGGCGTTGCGCGGGCCGGCTTGGGTCACGGACGGCGACACGATTGTTATTCGCGGGCGCCAGGTCCGGTTGTTTGGAATTGACGCGCCGGAATTGCACCACCCCTATGGCCAGAACGCCAAAGGCGCGCTGATCCGCCTGTGCAACGGTCAGATTATTCATGCCGAAATCATGACGCAGGACGTTCACGGCCGCATTGTTGCCCGTTGCCGGTTGCCTGATGGCCGTGATCTGTCGGCGGAAATGGTTAAGCTGGGCTTGGCGATTGATTGGCCCAAGTTTTCGGGTCATGAATACCGCCAGTTCGAGGTGCAGGACGTCCGCAAGAAATTGTGGCTGGCCGATGCGCGGCAACGGGGGCGCATGGATGTGTGGCAGCGATATGAGGCGCGGCGGGATGACCGCTAAAACGGGCCGGGGGGCCGGATGATTTACAACGCCGCGACCCATATTGCCGGGGCGGCGCTGCGGATGCGGGCGGCGCTTGGCGGCGATACCCTGCGCGCGCGGCTGATGCTGGACGGTGTGCCGGGGCCTGCTGCGGTGTGGGTGCATGGGGCGTCGGTCGGGGAACTGACTTCGGCCCGGCCCATCATTGACGCCTTGGCGCGGCGTTTCACCGTGCAGGTCACGACGAACAGCACCACCGGGCGCGATATGGTCGCGGGTTGGGGCCTGCCGGTCTGTCTGGCGCCGCTGGATGTGCCGGGGGCGCTGCGGCGGTTTCTGGACGCGGTGCAGCCGCGCCTGTCTCTGACCATCGAGGCGGAACTCTGGCCCCGGCGATCCGCTGAACTGGCGCGGCGCGGCGTGGCGCAAGCGGTGATTGGCGCGCGGATGTCGGAACGCTCGGCGCGCAAATGGGCGCGGTTGCCGGGGCTGATCGGGCCGCTGCTGGCGCGGATTGACGCGGCATCCGCGCAGGATGCGGGCAGTCAGGCGCGGCTGATGGCCCTTGGTTTGCGGGGCGATGCGCTGCTGCTGCCGCTGGATCTGAAGCTGCTGACCCCGGCCCAGATCACGCCGCCCGATGATCCCCCCGACCGGGCGCGGGTGATTTTGGCGGCCTCCACCCATCCGGGCGAGGATGCGCCGATACTGGATGCCTTTGCCACGCTGACCGGGGCGCGGCTGATACTGGCCCCCCGCCATCCGCAGCGTGGGGATGATATTGCGGCGCTGATTGCCGCGCGGAACCTGCGCTTCGCCCGGCGCAGTCAGGGCGCGGATGATGCGCCGGATGGCGGGGTGCTGCTGGCCGATACGCTGGGCGAGATGCCCCGCTGGTATGCCCGCGCGCAGGTCTGTTTTGTCGGCGGTTCGCTGGTCGATCATGGCGGGCATACGCCTTGGGAACCCGCGGCCTATCGCTGTGCGATTCTGCGCGGGCCGTATGACGCCAATTTCGCCGACAGTTACGCGGCACTGCATAGGGCGGGTGCGGCGCGGGTGGTGACGGATGATCTGGCCCGCGTGCTGGCCGATCTGACCGCGAACCCCGACCACGCCCGCGCCATGGGACAGGCCGCGCGCAAAGTCCTGACGTCGCGCGCCGGGGAACCGGGCGCGCTGACCGACCACCTGTCAGCCCTTGCGATGCGCGACAACTGACACGATATTAACGGAAAACAGGTAAGGCACATGATCCGTTATTCCCTGCGCTGCGCAAAAGGCCATGACTTTGACGGCTGGTTCCGGTCGTCCGACGCGTTCGATACGATGCGCGGCGCGGGTCAGGTCACTTGCGCGCATTGCGGATCGGCGGATGTGCAGAAATCGCTGATGGCGCCGTCGGTGCCGACCAAACGCGCGCCCCTGACCACCCCCACTAATGACGCCGAAAAGGCGCTGAACGACCTGCGCCGCCATGTCGAGGAAAACTCGGATTATGTCGGCATGTCCTTTGCCCAGACCGCGCGCGACATGCACGATGGCACCACCCCCGCCCGCGCAATCCACGGCGAGGCCACGCCCGAACAGGCCCGGCAGTTGATCGCGGACGGGGTGCCGGTCGCGCCCCTGCCCTTTGTTCCGCGGCAAAAGGCGAATTGACGCGCGGGGGCCGGAACGCCCCTTGCCCTTTCCCGGCGTCGCCCATACAACCCGCGCCGACATGCAACCCCTTGGCTGGAGGCCCTTGATGCCGCTTCTGGTGATGAAATTCGGCGGAACATCCGTCGCAGATCTGGACCGTATCCGTAACGCTGCCCAAAAAGTGCAGCGCGAAGTTGAACGTGGATACGATGTTATCGTCATCGTCAGCGCCATGTCGGGTAAAACCAACGAATTGGTGGGCTGGGTGGAACAAACCTCGCCCATGTTTGACGCGCGCGAATATGACGCCGTGGTGTCGTCGGGTGAAAACGTCACGGCGGGCCTGATGGCGCTGACCTTGCAGGAAATGGGCGTTCCGGCCCGGTCGTGGCAGGGCTGGCAGGTGCCGATCAACACGACCGCCGCCCATTCCGCCGCGCGTTTCGTCGATATTCCGCGCGCCAATATCGACCAGAAATTCGCCGAAGGGTTCAAGGTCGCCGTGGTCGCCGGGTTCCAGGGGCTGGGACCGGACGGGCGCATCACCACGCTGGGCCGGGGCGGGTCGGACACGACCGCCGTTGCCTTTGCCGCCGCTTTTGGCGCGGAACGCTGCGATATTTATACCGATGTGGACGGCGTTTACACGACCGATCCCCGCATCACGTCCAAGGCGCGCCGTCTGGACAAAATCGCCTTTGAAGAAATGCTGGAGCTGGCCAGCCTTGGCGCCAAAGTTCTGCAAACGCGGTCGGTTGAGCTGGCCATGCGTTTTAATGTCCGCCTGCGCGTGCTGTCGTCGTTTGACGAAACCGATGAAAATTCAGGCACCCTGATCTGCGATGAGGATGAAAAAATGGAATCGAAAGTCGTCAATGGCGTTGCCGCGTCGCGGGATGAGGCGAAAATTACGCTGGTCACGGTCGAGGATCGCCCCGGCATTTCGGCCTCGATCTTTGCGCCTCTGGCCGATGCGGGCGTCAATGTCGATATGATCGTTCAGAATATTTCCGAAAAGGATTATGACGATCACCCCGGCGCGGTCACCGATATGACGTTTTCCGTTCCGATCAATCAGGTGGAACGCGCCAAAAAAGCCATGGAAGAGGCGCGCGCCGCCGGCAACATCGTTTATGACGAACTGGTCGTTGATACCGAAGTGGCCAAGGTGTCGGTCGTTGGCATAGGGATGCGCAGCCATGCGGGCGTCGCCGCCCGTATGTTCAAGGCACTGGCCGATGAAAACGTGAATATCAAAGTCATCGCCACCAGCGAGATTAAAATTTCCGTGTTGATCGACCGCAAATATATGGAACTGGCGGTTCAGGCACTGCATGATGCCTTTGAACTGGATAAGGCGTAACATCGCCCGGCACCGGCGTTTGCGCGTCGGTGCCTGAACCAAAGGCAGGAATGCGATGCAGGACCGCAGCGACAGCGATTCCCGCAAGCTGCTGTTGCGGCTGAAAGAGGTTATGGCCGTTCAGGGGGGCGGTCAGGACCGGCTGGATCGCATCACCGATCAGATCGCCGATTCGATGGGAACGCAGGTCTGTTCCATCTATCTGTTCCGCGACGCTGAAACGCTGGAACTCTGCGCGACGCAGGGCTTGCGCGCCGCATCCGTTCACAAAACCCGCCTGCGTCTGGGCGAAGGTCTGGTCGGCCGCGTGGCCCGGTCGGGGCGCTATGTGAACACCGCAAACGCGCCGTCTGAACCCGGTTTTCGTTACATGCCCGAAACCGGCGAAGAAATTTATCCAAGCTTTTTAGGCGTTCCCATTCAGCGGGTTGGCGAAAAGATGGGCGTGCTGGTCGTGCAATCCCGCAATGCCCGCCAATTCAGCGAAGACGAAATCTATGGGCTTGAGGTCGTGGCCATGGTTCTGGCCGAAATGACCGAACTGGGCGCGTTTTCCGGCACGCAGACCGACAGCCTGCCTCTGGCGCATCGGTTCCCTCTGATGATCCGCGGCACCACCGGCCAAGAAGGCGCGGCCGAGGGGCGCGTCTGGCTGCATGAACCGCGCGTTGTGATCACAAACCCGGTGGGCGACGATCCCGAAACCGAACTGGCGCGACTGCATCAGGCGGTTGACCAGCTGCGCAGCACGGTTGACCTGATGGTTGCGGATATGGACATGACCGGCGACAGCGAACATGCCGCCGTGCTGGAAACATATCGCATGTTCGCCAATTCCCGCAGTTGGCTGCGCCGGATGGAGGAAGACATCAGCGCGGGCCTTTCTGCCGAAGCCGCTGTTGAAAAAGAACAATCCGCCGCCCGCGCGCGTCTGGAAATGGCGCCCGACCCGTATTTGCGCGACCGTCTGCATGATCTGGATGATCTGTCGAACCGGCTGTTGCGCATCCTGACCGGACAGGGCAGCGACACCGGCGCCGCCATGCCTGACAACCCGGTTCTGGTTGCGCGGAACATCGGCCCGGCCGAGCTGCTGGAATATGGCCGCCGTCTGCGCGGTGTCGTGCTGGAGGAAGGCTCTGTCGGCAGTCACGCCGCGATTGTGGCGCGCGCCTTGGCGATTCCGCTGGTCATCCACGCCGCCCGCATCACGACCGAGGCCCTGAACGGCGACCCGATCATGGTGGACGGCGATCAAGGCACCGTTCATCTGCGCCCCGAAGACACCGTCGCCGCCGCGTTCCGCGACAAAATGGCGATGCAGGCGCAGGCGCAAAGCCGCTATGCCAGCCTGCGCACTCTGCCCGCGACGGGAACCTGTGGCACCACGGTGCATCTGTATATGAACGCCGGTCTGATGGCCGATCTTCCGTCGCTGGCGGGTTCGGGGGCCGAAGGCGTGGGCCTGTTCCGCACGGAATTGCAATTCCTGATCCGCAGCCGCGTGCCGCGCCGGGGCGAATTGGCCAGCCTCTATTCTCGCGTTATGGACAACGCGCAGGGCAAACCCGTGATGTTCCGCACGCTGGATATCGGTTCGGATAAGGTTCTGCCCTATATGAAACCGCAGGACGAACCGAACCCCGCAATGGGCTGGCGCGCGATCCGGGTGGGTCTGGACAAACGCGGCGTGCTGCGGATGCAGTTGCAGGCGCTGATCCGCGCGGCGGCGGGGCGTCCGTTGCACGTCATGTTCCCATTCATCGCCAGCATCGGCGAATACGAAGCCGCCTATCGCGAATTGATGCAGGAACTGGCGCGCGAACAGCGGCTGGGCCGCGCGCTGCCGTCCGATATTCGCGTCGGCGCGATGCTGGAAACGCCGTCGCTGGCCTATGCGCCGAAACGGTTCTTTGAAATGTGCGATTTCATTTCGATTGGCGGCAACGACCTGAAGCAGTTTTTCTTTGCCGCCGACCGGGAAAATGAACGGGTGCGGCGGCGCTATGACACGCTGGACGTGTCCTTTATCGCGCTGCTGCGGCAGATCATCGACCGCTGCGACGATGCGCGTGTGCCACTGTCGTTCTGCGGCGAAGATGCGGGCCGCCCGGTCGAGGCGTTAACCTTTGCCGCCTTGGGGTTGCGGCGGTTGTCGATGCGTCCGGCATCCATCGGGCCGGTGAAACATCTGATCCGGCATGTGTCGCTGTGCGATCTGCGGCAGGTGATTGATGATGCGATTGCCAGCGGTGAAACCAATATCCGCCGCCCGGTCACGGAATGGTTGGCGCGACACTGACCGCGCCGCCTTGCTGCATCGCGGCATTTGACCTAAGTTAATATGTCTTTACCGTGAGTCGCCCCTGAATGCAGCGCCGCCATTTCCTGACTGCCGCAACCGCACTTGCTGCCGGTGCCGCAATCACGCCCGCCCATGCCGAAACGCCTGACGCCGCCCCGCAGCCCTTTGGGTTCGAAGACGTCGCCCGCATCGCCGCCGACCGCGCATCGCGCGTTTACACCCAACCCGTTTCGCAACTGACGGGCAGTTTCCGCGACCTGAATTATGACCAATACCGCGCGATCCGGTTTCGCCGCGATGCCGACCCGTGGGCCGGTGGCGCGTTCGGGATTGACCTGCTGCCGCCGGGGTCGATTTTCTATGAACCCGTGCAGATCAATATGGTGCAGGATGGCGTGGCGCGGCCTCTGCCCTTTGACCCGCATCTGCTGGATTTCGACGCGTCACAGTTCCCCGATGGCGCGGATGTGGAAACCGTTGGCAATATGGGCTGGTCGGGGTTTCGCGTGCGCACGGCGCTGAACCGGCCTGATGTGATGGACGAATTTCTGGTGTTTCAGGGCGCCAGCTATTTCCGGGCCGTGGCGCGTGGGACGTTATATGGCCTGTCCGCGCGCGGGCTGGCGATCAAAACCGGCAGCCCCGACGGCGAAGAATTTCCGCTGTTCACCGATTTCTGGATCGAACAACCCGATGATGACAGCGTGCGGATTTACGCTGTGCTGGATAGCAAATCGGTGGCGGGCGCGTATCAATTTGACGTGACCCCCGGCCCGGTCACGATGGTGCGCACGCGTGTGGCGCTGTTTCCGCGGGTCGATCTGCGCGAAACGGGGATTGCGCCGCTGACCTCGATGTTCTGGTTCAGCCCCGCCAGCCGCCGGGTCGTCGATGATTACCGCCCCGCCTGCCATGACAGCGACGGGTTGCTGATGCAAACCGGCGCGGGTCAAACGCTGTGGCGGGGGCTGGCATCCCCGCGCGCGCTGCAAATTTCGTCCTTTATGGATGACAACCCGGCGGGGTTCGGCCTGATCCAGCGGGCGCGCGATTTCGCCACCTATCAGGACGCCGAGGCGATGTATCACCTGCGCCCATCCGCCTGGATCGAACCCGAAGGCGATTGGGGGCCGGGTCAGGTCCGGCTGGTCGAAATTCCGGTCGAAAACGAATTTAACGACAACATCGTCAGTTACTGGGTGCCTCAGGCCGTGATGGCGCGCGGGCAGCGGCATGAGTTTGGTTACCGCCTGTCCTTTTCCGCGCTGCCGCCCAGCGGGCAGCCGCTGGCCAAGGTGCGTCAGGTCCGGTCGGGCCGGTCGATCAATGTGGAAACGACGCGCAGCTTTATCATCGACTTTGATCTGGCGCTGTTCCGCGACAGCCTGCCGGATCACCGGGTGACGACTTCGGCCGGGCAGATTGTTCATTCCTATCTGAAGCCCCTGCCCGATCAGAACGTGCTGCGGCTGGCGTTTGAATTTGACCCCGCCCGCGCGACTCTGGCCGAATTGCAGGCGGTGCTGCTGGGCGCGGATGGGGTCGCGCTGTCGGAAACATGGTTAACCCGCTGGACCGCATGACGCCGATCACACCCCCCGAACAGCCGCTGGCCATGCCGGTGCAGGATTTCCGCGTGGCCCCGGCCCGGCGCGCGGGATCGCGTGACAGCCTGAGGGTGTGGCTGGCGCGGCTGACCGCCTTTGGCGGCGCGGCGGCGATTGCGGTTCTGGGCTGCGCGCAGATGCTGCGCACCTTTGGCGACAGCCCCACGCCGATGCAGATTGCGTTTCTGGTGTTGTTCGTGCCGACCTTTGGCTGGGTGGGGTTTTCGTTCGCATCCGTCATTGCGGGGCTGTTTGCGCCCGCGCGGCAGACTCCGCCCGGACCAAACACCGCCCGCGTCGCCGTCGTTATGCCGATTTACCACGAAGACGCGGGCGCCAGCATCGGCCTGCTGGCGGCACTGGCGCAGGAACTGGCCGCCAGCGGCATGACGGGACGGGCCGAGATTTTCGTGCTGTCCGACAGCCGCGATCCGGCGATTGCGGTGAATGAAACGCTGGCCGTCGCGCAGGCGCGCGCTACGTCGCCCGTGCCGATCTGGTATCGCCGCCGCCTGACGAATGAGGACCGAAAAACCGGCAATATCGCCGATTTCGTGCGCCGTTGGGGCGGGCGTTACGATCAGATGGTGGTGCTGGACGCCGACAGCGTGATGACCGGCGCGACCATCCGCGACCTGTCCGCGCGCCTGTCCGCTGACCCCGATCTGGGCCTGATCCAGACGATCCCGATGCTGGTGGGCGCGGAAACCATCTTTGCCCGTGTGACGCAATTTGCGGGGCGGGTTTACGGCCCGATGATTGCGCGCGGCGTGTCGGCTTGGTCCGGCAATACCGGCAATTACTGGGGCCATAACGCGATCATCCGCATGACGGCCTTTGCCCAATGCTGCGGGTTGCCGCGTTTGCCCGGCAGGCCCCCCTTTGGCGGCACCATCCTGTCGCATGATTTCGTCGAGGCCGCCGCTCTGTGCCGCGCGGGCTGGCGGGTGCGGCTGGATCACGACCTGCGCGGCAGTTTCGAAGGCTGCCCGCCCACCCTGTTGGATATGGCCGCGCGGGAACGCCGCTGGGCGCAGGGCAATCTGCAACATATTCGCCTGATGGGGATGCGCGGCCTGCGCGGGATCAGCCGCGCGCATTTCATCATCGGCGTGCTGGGATTCGTGATGTCGCCGCTGTGGCTGGCGCTGATTATGGTGGGGCTGGTGCTGTCGGCCACGGTGCTGCTGTCCACGCCGGAATATTTTCCCCAATCCTATCAGTTGTTTCCGACCTGGCCGGTCTTTGACAGCCGCCGGATGCTGTGGCTGTTCGCCGCCGCGATGACGTTGTTGTTGCTGCCGAAACTGATTGCGACGTTCCGTGCATGGCTGCGTCCCCTGGCCCGCAATTCGGGCGGGCGGGTGCGCATTTTCGCCAGTGCGCTGTTTGAAACCATCCTGTCGGCGCTGATTGCGCCTGTGCAGATGCTGGTGCAAACCCGCCAGATCGCCGAGATTTTGCAGGGCCGCGACAGCGGCTGGAACGCCCAGACCCGCGCGGGGCATATGCCCGATTGGCGCGTGGTGCTGGGGCATCACTGGCTGCATATGGTGCTGGGGCTGGGGACGCTGATTGTGCTGGCCGCGCTGTCGCCCGCACAACTGATCTGGCTGTCGCCGATTCTGGCGGGGCTGATTCTGTCGCCGATCACCTCGCGCCTGTCGGCCAGTCCGGTTCTGGGCCGTTGGGCGCGGATGCGCGGCCTGCTGGTCACGCCCGAAGAACGCGATTCGCCCGCCATTCTGACCGCCGCCTCTGCTGTGACGCGCGCGCTGCCCCGCCCGGTTCAGGGCCACGCCTCCATCCTGCGGCTGGGCCGAGACGCCGATCTGCGCGCGCACCATCTGTCCGCCACAACGATCTGGCCCGCCGATCTGCCCCGCCCGCTGCGTCTGGCGCAGATCACGGCGGCGGCGAAAATCGCCCATGCCAGCGATCAGCGCCGCCTGCTGGACGATCTGGACCGGGTCGAGGCCGACGCGCTGATTTCAACCCCCGACCTGCTGACTGCATTTTCGAAACTTCCCGCATGAACCGATTGATAACGCTGGATATGATGCGCGGTTATGCGCTGATCAGCATTATGGTGAACCACATGCCCGCGTCAGTCATGCGCGGCTGGACGCTGCCGAATTTTTCGATCTTTGACGCGTCTGAATTGTTCGTGCTGCTGTCGGGGTTTCTGGTCGGGCTGGTCTGGCTGTCGATGGAACGCCGAGACGGTCGCCGCGCCGTGCAATTGCGCTTCGCCCGCCGCGCGTTTCAGGTCTGGCGCGCGATGATCATTGGGGCGGTGCTGATGGCGTTGTTGTCGGCGGGACTGTTGTCGCTGGACCTGCGCCACACCGCGATCTGGAACCAATATGCGGTGTGGGTGATGGAAAACCCGTTCGGCTATGCCGGGTCGGTGGCGGTGCTGTGGTTGCAGCCGAACCTGATCGACGTGCTGGCGGTTTATGTCGTGCTGATCGCGACGGTGCCGGTTTTGGTGCCGGTGCTGATCCGCTGGCCACTGGTTTTCGGGGTCGGGTCGGTGGCGCTGTGGTGGTTCGGGCCGGACCTGAACGCGCTGATCCCCAATCACCGACGCCAAGGCGGGCTGTTGTTCAACCCCTTTGGCTGGCAAATGCTGTTTTATACCGGCGTTGCTATGGGGGTGTTTCGTCACGCAATGATGCCGCGCCTGTGGCCGTGGCGGCATGGGATCACGGTGCTGGCGGCGGGGATGTTCGCCTTTGGCTGCGCGATTATCATTGCGGCAAAGTTCGGCGAACCCGCCCTGCCCGTCCGCACCGCCCTGCGCGCGGTTTACGGCACGATTGATAAGTGGAGCCTCGACGGAACCCGTTATCTGGCCATCATCGCGGCCTGTTGGCTGATCGCGGTGCCGCTGGCGCGTCCGGCGGAATGGCTGGCCGCAACCCGTCTGGGCGTGGCGATGCAGCAGATCGGGCGCGGCGGGCTGTGGTCATTCGTCATCTGTGTGCTGCTGTCGGTTCTGGCCGATGCGTTTCAGATTAACCCCGCCGGGCGCGGCATGGCCTATCGGCTGGCCGTGGACCTGTGGGCCTGCCTTGCGCTGTGGTGGGCGGCGGTGATGTGGCTGCGATTCGGCGCACCGGCTTGGCGCGACGGGTTTTCGCGGCTAAAACGCAGCAACACAGCTCAGCCCGCAGGATCATGACGACAGCCCCCGCACATTTACTCTCCGTCGCGCCGATGATGGACTGGACCGACCGCAATTGCCGCCGGTTCCATCGGATGATGTCGCGCCGCGCGCTGCTGTATACCGAAATGGTCACCGCGCCCGCCGTCATCCATGGCGACCGGGGGCGGCTGTTGGATTACGACGCCGCCGAACATCCCGTCGCGCTGCAACTGGGCGGGTCGGACCCGCGCGAATTGCGCGCGGCGACGGCGATTGCGGCGAATTGGGGCTATGACGAGGTGAACCTGAATGTCGGTTGCCCCAGCGACCGCGTGCAATCGGGCTGTTTCGGCGCGGTGCTGATGAAAACGCCAGAGCTGGTGGCTGAATGCGTCACCGAAATGCAGGCCGTCAGCCCGGTTCCCGTCACGGTGAAATGCCGCATCGGCGTGGATGACCAAGACGCGGCGCAGGTGCTGCCCGCGTTTTTGGGCGTCATGCGCGCGGCAGGGGTCACGCGCCTGACCATCCACGCGCGCAAAGCATGGCTGCAAGGGCTATCCCCCCGCGAAAACCGCGAAATTCCGCCGCTGGATTATCCGCTGGTGCATCAGATGCGCGCGGATTTCCCCGATCTGGACCTGTCCATCAATGGCGGCATCACCGATCTGGCGCAGGTGCGCGACCATCTGGCGGTGATGAACGGGGTGATGGTCGGGCGCGCGGCCTATCATCAGCCGTGGCAGGTGCTGGGCGCGGCGGATACGCTGTGGCAGGACACTCCGCCCTTTGATCATCCGGTTGAGGTCGCCCATGCGATGCGGCCTTTGATTGCGGATCATCTGGCGGCAGGCGGGCGGCTGCACCAATTCACGCGACATATGCTGGGGCTGTTCCACGGCCTGCCCGGTGCGCGCGGCTGGAAACGCACCCTGTCCGAAGGCGCATCAAAGGGCGGGATTGAAATTTACGACACCGCCCTGTCCACCGTTACCCAATCCCTCACCCAACAATCCGAGGCCCATCATGATTGACCTGATCATCCCCGCCCTTGCACTGGCCGCGACGGGGGCGGTTGCGGGCGTATTGGCCGGGCTGTTGGGCGTCGGCGGCGGCATCGTGCTGGTCCCGGCCTATTTCTATGTGTTCAGCGCGGCGGGCTTTGGCGGGCCGGGGGTGATGCAACTGTGTTTGGCCACATCGCTGGCGACGATTATTGTGACCTCGGCCCGGTCAGTGATGGCCCATCATCGCAAAGGCGCGGTCGATTGGGACGTGCTGCGCGGCTGGGCGCCGGGAATTGCCGTTGGCGCGCTGATCGGGTCGCAAACGGTGGGCGCGCTGCGGACCGAAACGCTGCAAATCATTTTCGGCGTCATGGTCGCGGTGATTGCCGTTTATATGATGGTGTCCCGCGTGCATTGGCGACTGGCAGACGACATGCCAACCGGCTGGCGTCGTTGGATTTTTGCGCCCTTTACCGGGTTTATATCGGTCCTGCTGGGGATCGGCGGCGGCAGCATCGGGGTGCCGCTGATGACGCTGCACGGGCGGGCCATTCACCGCGCGGTCGCCACGGCGGCGGGGTTCGGAGTGCTGATCGCGGTGCCGTCGGTTCTGGCCTTTCTGTTGATGCCGGTTCCCAATCCGCCGCCGCTGACGGTGGGTTCGGTGAACCTGCCGGCCTTTGCGCTGACGATTGCGATGACGATGATGACCGCACCGATTGGCGCGGATCTGGCGCATCGCACCGATCCCAAGCGGCTAAAGCGTTACTTCGCGTTTTTCCTGTTACTGGTCGGGCTGAACATGCTGCGCAAGGCGCTGATGGGATAGGCCGTCAGCGCACCCGCACCCAGGTTTCCCCGTCGCAAATCAACCCGCCGGCGACGCAGCCCGACACCCTCAGCCGGTCGCCCTGCACCGACGCCTTGCCCGTATATTGCCGGTTGTTGGTCGGGCGCAACAAACGCCCCCGATAATCGCCCCCAGCCTGAGGCACCATATCCATCACCACGCGCGCCCCGACATATTCCGTCGGCGTGTTTTTCCCGTCCACATAGGTGCGCGTGATCGTGCCGCAAAACGCAGCCCCGCAAGGCGCAATCGTCACATGCGCGAAGCCGCCATCGGCTTCGGGCGCGGTCTGCCACACCCCGGCAATCGGATCGGCCGCCGCGATCCCCGCCCATAACATCGCCACACATGCCAGTAAGAAACGCATCGCCGTTCCCCTTTTACCCCGTCTGAAAACAGCTTTACGCCACGCCCTGCCACGTGTCAAAGACAGGATAATTAAAATTTGACGGAGTTCGCCATGATCCTCTATCCCGCCATTGACCTAAAGGACGGAAATTGCGTGCGTTTGTTGCGCGGGGATATGGACGCGGCGACGGTGTTTGGCACGGATCCGGCGGCGCAGGCCCGCGCGTTTCAGGATGCCGGGGCGGAATGGCTGCATCTGGTTGATTTGAATGGCGCTTTTGCCGGTCAGCCGGTAAATGGCGACGCCGTGCGCGCCATTCTTGACGCCACCGATATTCCCGCGCAGCTGGGCGGCGGCATCCGCGACATGGCCACGATCGAAGGATGGTTAACCGCCGGTCTGCGCCGGGTGATTCTGGGAACCGTCGCGGTCGAAGACCCCGATCTGGTCCGGCAGGCCGCCGCGGCCTTTCCGGGGCAGATCGCCGTGGGCATTGACGCCCGCAACGGACGCGTGGCGACGCGCGGCTGGGCGACCGAAACCGACATCCAAGCCGTTGATCTGGCGCAACAATTCCAAGATGCGGGCGTGGCGGCCATCATCTATACCGACATTGACCGCGACGGCGCTATGGGTGGCCCGAACATTGACGCGACGGCGGCACTGGCCCGAGCGGTCGCGATTCCGGTCATCGCATCGGGCGGCGTGTCGTCCATGGCCGATCTGATCGCCCTGCACGACACCGGCGTGATCGAGGGCGCGATTTCGGGCCGCGCGCTGTATGACGGCGCGCTGAACCTGTCGGACGCCTTGGCCGCGCTGAATTAACGACCCGCTGCGGCGGCGCTGAGATCTTTCAGCGCCGCTGACATGGCGCGAATATCGCCGTCTATTTCGATATTTTCTAGCCTAATCAGGCGCTTGGGAATGTCCTGATAGGCGATCCAAACATCACGGTTTTCATCCTCGAACACCAGAATACGCAGGGGCAGGAACAGCCCCGCCAGACGGTTTCGTTCGATAATGGGCGTGAAATGTTCGGGATGACCAAAGATCACCAGCTGCGATTCGCCAATGTCGCGCGTGACACGAATCGCGCCAACCCCATGATCCACGATGGAAAAAACGGTTGATCCTGATGCGCCGATGGCATCAACCAACCGCGCGACCGTCCGCCGGACATCCGCGTTCGACGCGATCAGGCGCAGATCATCCCCAGCAACCGGCGGGGCGAGCAGAAAAAATGCGACAGATTTTAACCAGATTTTCATTAAATCCTCGGTAGAATTGGGGGCAGTTTGGCGTCAAGACCTCTGGCGGGCAAGCGGCTATGGGACTATGTTCCGACGATAGTTATGAAGGCGGCGCGGATGCTGAAAACCCGGATTATTCCTTGCCTTGACGTGGCCGATGGCCGCGTGGTCAAGGGCGTGAATTTCGTTGATCTGATCGACGCGGGCGATCCCGTGCAGGCGGCGCGCGCCTATGACGCGGCCGGGGCGGATGAAATTTGCTTTCTGGACATTCACGCCACGCATGAAAATCGCGGCACGATGTTTGATCTGGTGACGCGGACCGCCGAACAGTGTTTTGTGCCGCTGACCGTGGGCGGCGGCGTGCGGACCGTGGATGATGTGCGCGCGCTGCTGCTGGCCGGGGCGGATAAGGTCAGTTTTAACTCTGCCGCCGTCGCCAACCCCGATGTTGTGGCGCAAGCCGCTGACCGGTTCGGCAGCCAGTGCATCGTGGTGGCGATTGATGCGAAAACCGTTGCACCCGGAAAATGGGAAATCTTTACCCATGGCGGGCGCAAACTCACCGGCATCGACGCTGTTGAATTCGCCCGCACCGTCGCCTCCAAGGGCGCGGGTGAGATTTTGTTAACCAGCATGGACCGCGACGGCACCCGCGCCGGGTTCAACATCCCGCTGACCCGCGCCATTTCCGACGCCGTGAATATCCCCGTCATCGCATCGGGCGGCGTCGGCACGCTGGACCATCTGGTGGAAGGTGTGACCGAAGGCGGGGCAAGCGCGGTTTTGGCGGCCTCGATCTTCCATTTCGGCACCTTTACCATTGCGCAGGCCAAGGACCATATGGCTGCCGCAGGCATCCCGGTGAGGTTGCAATGACCCCGATTGAACGCCTTGCCGCGACCATTCAGGCGCGCAAATCCGCCGATCCCGACAGCAGTTGGACCGCCAAATTGCTTGCCAAAGGCCCGGAAAAATGCGCTGAAAAATTCGGGGAAGAGGCCATCGAAGCCGTGATCGAGGCGGTGCGCGGCGACCCCGATCGCCTGACGGCGGAGGCTGCGGATGTGATCTTTCACCTGTTGGTCATGCTGGCCGCGCGCGATGTGACGCTGGACGATGTGCAGGCGGAACTGGCGCAACGGGAAGGAATTTCGGGAATCGCAGAAAAGGCCGCGCGAAAGCCCGCGTAAAATGCGGCAAAGCCTTTTAATTCCACCGTCAAAACGGTAATAGCGCAGCAATCACCGGCAAAACCGCCGGACGTTATGTGGCAGAGGACGGCATGAGCAAGGATTCGAACAACGGCAAACATCACGAAGGCGACGTGGCTTTCATCCGGTCGCTGGCCGAACTGCTGAATGACAGTGACCTGAACGAAATTTCGGTCAAACGTGAATATGGCGAATATGACCGCCTGACCGTCAGCCTGGCGAAACAGGGTAAACAAACCGTTTACGCCGCACCGGCAGCGGCCCCCGCCTTTGCACCCGCGCCCGCAGCCGCGCCGCACGCCCCGCAACAGGCCCCGGCTGCTGCGCCCGTGAATGATGATCCGGCCAGCCTGCCGGGTGCCGTGACCTCGCCCATGGTTGGTACGGCCTATCTGTCGCCCGAACCCGGTGCCGCGCCGTTTGTCCAGATTGGTCAATCGGTTGCCGAAGGCGACACCCTGATGATCGTCGAGGCGATGAAGACCATGAACCACATCCCCGCCCCCCGCGCCGGGACGGTGAAACGGATTCTGGTCGATGACGGCAGCCCGGTCGAATTTGGCGCCCCCCTGATGGTCGTCGAGTGAGGCGGCAATGTTTGACAAAATCCTGATCGCCAACCGGGGTGAGATTGCCCTGCGCGTGATCCGCGCCTGTCGTGAAATGGGCATCCAAACCGTCGCGGTCCATTCGACGGCGGATGCGAACGCGATGCATGTCTTTATGGCCGATGAATCGGTCTGCATCGGCCCGCCCTCATCCGCGCAAAGCTATCTGTCGATGCCCGCGCTGATCTCTGCCTGTGAAATCACCGGCGCGCAGGCGGTGCATCCGGGCTATGGTTTTCTGTCGGAAAACGCGGGCTTTGTTCAGATGCTCGAAGATCACGACATCACCTTTATCGGCCCGCGTGCGGAACATATCCGCATCATGGGCGATAAAATCACCGCCAAGGATACGATGAAGGCGCTTGGTGTGCCTTGCGTTCCGGGCAGCGACGGCGGTGTTGATGACGTGGAATCGGCGCTGCGGATTGGCGACGAAATCGGCTATCCGGTGATCGTAAAGGCGACGGCCGGCGGCGGCGGACGCGGCATGAAGGTGGCGCAGAACGCCGCCGAGATGGAAATCGCCTTCCGCACCGCCCGGTCCGAAGCGAAAGCCGCCTTTGGCAATCCCGATGTTTACATCGAAAAATACCTGCAAAAACCGCGCCATATCGAAATTCAGGTGTTCGGTGACGGCAAAGGTCGCGCGGTGCATTTGGGCGAACGCGATTGTTCGCTGCAACGCCGCCACCAAAAGGTGTTTGAAGAGGCGCCCGGCCCCTGCATCACCGCCGACGAACGCGCGCGCATCGGACAAATCTGCGCCGACGCCGTGGCCCGCATCGAATATGCCGGTGCTGGCACGATTGAATTCCTGTATGAAGACGGTGAATTTTATTTCATCGAAATGAACACCCGCCTTCAGGTGGAACACCCGGTGACCGAGGCGATTTACGGCGTCGATCTGGTGCGCCAGCAAATTCTGGTTGCCGCCGGTCACGATATGGAATTCCAGCAGGCCGATCTGACGCCCAATGGCCACGCGATCGAGGTGCGGATCAACGCCGAAAAGCTGCCGAATTTCTCGCCCTGCCCCGGTCGGATCACGCAATTTCATGCGCCCGGCGGGCTGGGGGTGCGGATGGATTCGGCGCTGTATGACGGTTATTCGATCCCGCCCTATTATGACAGCCTGATCGGCAAACTGATTGTTCACGGTCGCGACCGGCACGAGGCTATCGCCCGGCTGGCACGCTGTCTGGACGAATTGATCGTGGACGGCGTAGACACGACGATCCCGCTGTTCCGTGGCCTGCTGCAAGACCCTGATATTCATTCAGGAAATTACTCGATTCACTGGCTGGAACGCTGGTTGAAGCAGCATCTGGGCTGATGCAATGACCCCTGCGCAATTGCTGGCCGGCTATGCGCAGGGGATTTTTCCCATGGCGGAACGCGCGGATGATGACCAGCTGTTCTGGTTTGATCCGCCTTGGCGCGGCGTTCTGCCGGTCGGTGGCGTTCACGCGTCCCGTTCCTTGCGCCGTGATTTGCGCCGGGGCGAGTGGTCCGCCGATTTCGGTGATTTTAACGATGTTGTCGATCACTGCGCGCGCCGTGATGAAACATGGATCAACGCCCCGCTGCGCGACTTGTATCATGCCTTGCATCAGGCCGGATATGCCGATTCGATCTCGGTTTATCAGAATGGCGAATTTGCGGGCGCGATGTTCGGTGTTACTCTGGGCGGCGCGTTTTTTGGCGAAAGCATGATGTCGGCGCGCGCGAATGGATCGAAAATGGCGCTGATCTGGGCATCGTCGCATCTGGCGCGATGCGGATTCACCCTGTTCGACACGCAATTCCTGACCCCACATCTGGCCAGCATGGGTGGGGTCGAAATATCCCGCGCCGATTATCGGTTAAAATTGTCCGGCGCTCTGCCGAAAAAGGTTCATTTCCGCGCGCATCCGTTGCCTGATGCGGATCATCTTTTGCAGGAAATCACCCAGACGTCATAACGCGGATCGTCCAAGGCCGACAGCGCCGGAGAACTGGCGATCATCCACCCCGCAAACAAGGTGACATTCTGCTGCATGTCCGTGATGGTCATCTGGGCAAACGCATCGGAACTGGGATCGCCGGACGGATAGCGACATTCGCCCAGCCGCACCTCTAACCGGCCATAGCGGACGGCATCGCCAACCGCCAAGGGAATATCCGTCGCCCGGCCCGAAATCTTATCCAGACCGCGCAACAAAGCACCGCTGCCGCGCGTCATATCCTGCGCGGCCACAGGCATAGCCAATGCGACGGCCAAGGCACTGATAATAAATCGCAATTTATTCAGGCCGCCACGCATCATAATCACGCCGCTTGGTCGGTTCGACCTGATACAGCGAGCCATCGGGGACATAGGCCCCGGGCGTCCCGGTCAGGTTTTCCTGATGCGGCAGCTGCCAGTCGCGGTTCTGCATCGGATCTTTGGTCGGCGGTTCGGCAAAGGTATGATGCAGCCAGCCATGCCAATCGGGGCTGATCCGGCTGGCCTGCGCCTCGCCGTTGTAAATCACCCAGCGACGCGCGCCGTCTTTGGTCTGGTAAAACAGGTTGCCCTCGGCATCCTCACCCACCTTGACGCCATTGCGCCACGTCCAGAACTGTGTGTTCAGCGTCTGGCCATTCCACCAAGTCAAAAAGCGCAACAGAAAGTTCATGGGCGACCTCATCGACGATATCGACATGGGTATGCCCCGGAATGGCGCAAAGGTCCAGCCTTTACAGGGTTAATCGCGCCGCCAGTGATGGAACAAATCCGGGCCGATCATGTCGGCCTGAACCAGTCGGAATCGCGGGGCATCGGCCAGATGCGGCAGGTTCAGCGGGCCAACCGATGGACGCCCGTCACCGCCCAGAATCACCCCGGCCGTGTATCCGATCAGCTGATCAACCAGCCCCGCCGCCAAGAGCGACGCCGCCAGCTGTCCCCCGCCTTCGCAGAAGATGCGCGTCAGCCCACGCGCAGCGAGTTCCGTCATAAAATCAGATGGTTGACCCGACACCTGCCACAGTGGGCCGTAATCTGGACTTTCCTCGGGCAAGTCCGGCAGCGGCTGCGATGACACGATAATACGCACCGGCTGACGCGGCGTTTGAACGCCACGCACATTCAGCCGCGGATGGTCGGCCCGCGCGGTGCCGCCCCCGACCATCACCGCATCATGCTGCGCGCGTATCTTGTGAACATGCGCGCGCGCCTGCGGGCCGGTGATCCATTTACTTTCCCCCGACGCCGTGGCGATCCGCCCGTCAAAGCTGGTCGCCAGCTTCAGCGTGACGAAAGGCCGATTTTGCGTAATCCGCAGCAGGAATCCCTGCTGCAATTCGCGCGCCTGATCGTGGCGGACGCCTTCGATCACGTCGATGCCGGCGGCCCGCAGCATCGCATGACCGCGCCCGGCGACTCGCGAATCGGGGTCGGTTAAGGCGCTGACAACGCACGCAATTTTGGCATCAATCAGCGATTGGGCGCAGGGCGGGGTTCGTCCGTAATGTGCGCAGGGTTCCAACGTGACATAAGCGGTCGCGCCCTGCGCCGCCGCCCCTGCCTGATCCAAAGCCATGCGTTCGGCATGGGGACGCCCGCCCGGTTGAGTCCAACCCTGACCGACAACCCGCCCATCCCGGACCAGAACGCAACCAACGGCAGGGTTCGGCCAGACATTCCCCAAGCCCCGCGCCGCCAATTGCAGCGCGTGATCCATGTGGCGCAGATCGTCGGGATCAGCGGTCAATCGGCATCCGGTCGTAGCTCAGACACGAATTTATCGAAATCATCCGCATCTTGAAAGTTCTTGTAAACACTGGCAAATCGGACATAGGCGACGTTATCAATCCGCGACAACGCCTCCATCACGATTTCACCGATGGTTTTCGATGGAATATCTGTTTCACCGCTGCTTTCCAATCGACGCACCAGCCCGGAAATCATCTGTTCGATACGTTCGGGATCAACCGGGCGTTTTTGCATCGCAATACGGATCGAACGCGCCATCTTGTCGCGATCAAAATCTTCGCGTTTGCCATTTGATTTCACGACCACCAAATCGCGCAACTGCACCCGTTCATAGGTGGTAAAGCGACCGTTGCAGGCGGGGCATAGACGACGACGGCGGATGGCCACGTTATCTTCCGCAGGGCGCGAATCCTTCACCTGCGTATCGACATTTCCGCAAAACGGGCAGCGCATTCGGTTGTCCCCATCCATCAATAATCCCCATGAACTATAGGCGTCTTGGCAGGGCTTGGGTAGGACTATCCACAGGATACAAAATGCGCGGTGCTGCACCTGTGGCGGGAAAGTCGCGCTGATCGTTATTCGGCAGGGTGATCGGATGACAAGGCCGGTGCTTCGTCCGCGTCATGGTCCATGTTGATCTGTTTATTGGTCCGCGCCCCCAGTTCCCGCAACATTTCCACCTGCCGGATCACATTGCCGCTGCCGCGGCTCAGCCGGTCCATGGCCTGACTATGCGCGCGCCCTGCCTGATCCAAGGCTTTGCCAACCCCCTCCATCGAATCCACGAAACCGGCAACCTTGTCATAGAGTTGCCCCGCACGGCTGGCGATCGCCATTGCGTTGCTTTCGCGGCGTTCAACCGACCAGATGTGATCAACCGTGCGCAGGGTCAGCATCAACGTGGTGGGGGTAGTCAGACCGATGCGACGTTCCATAGCGAAATGCGCCAGTTCCGGATCGGCGCGCAGAGCTTCGGAAAACGCACCTTCGATTGGAATGAACATCAGCACATAATCAACCGACGCATCGTCAATCCGGTGATAGCCTTTGTCGGCCAAGGTGTTGATATGGTTGCGCATAGCCGCGACATGCCGGCGCAGCCCCGCCTGCGCCTGTTCGGGATCATCGCAATTTACGCTGAATTCATAGTCATTCAGCGACACCTTACTGTCGATCACCAGCACCTTTTCGCGGGGCATTTTCACCACGACATCGGGGCGCCACATCTTGCCTGCCTCATCGCGCCAACTGGATTGCAGGTCGTAATGCGTGCCGGCGATCAGTCCCGATTCCTCAAGCAGACGTTCCAGAACCATTTCGCCCCAAGCGCCCTGACGTTGCTTTTCGCCCTTTAAGGCGCGGGTCAGATTGACCGCCTCGCGCGAGATTTCTTCGGACCTTTGATGCAGCGACAGGATTTGTTCGCGCAGTCGCGCACCTTCTTCGTCCAAGACTTTGTTTCGGCTTTGCAATTCTGTCTGGAACCGATGCACCTGATCGCGGAATGGCGTCAGCAGGGCGTTTAATTGATCGCTCTGCGCCTTTTGCAGATCACCACCCTGAACACGCAGAGTTTCCGATGATAACGCCTTGAAATGCGTGGTCATTTCCGCGCGCAAGTCACGCAGAGTCTCAACATCACGCGCGGCGGATTCGCGGTCTTTGTCGGCCGCCAGCCGCGTTTCCGCAAGCCGGGTTTCCAGCGTGCCGTTTTGCTGTCGCGCCAGATGCAGGGCGTCGTTCAGAGCGTCGCGTTCCTCGACCAATTCAGCCAGTCGCGCCTGCCCACCCTCGGCCCGCGTTTCCAATTGGCTGATGCGCAATTCGGCCTGACGCAGCGTATCATCGGAAGATCGCGCACCCGCAGACGCGCGCCAATACAAAACCGCAAAAACAAACGCAACAACAGCGGCACAGATCAATCCGATCTGCACCACAGCCAGATCAGCAAACCAAGCCCCCACGAATGAAGCGTCAAAAGGTGACATTGCGCGTCCTTATCCAATACGCGCAATGTTCACATTTTACCCCACAACCGCAAGGCCGAATCTGCGTAAAATTTTACTGATCGAGGAACGACCGCAGTTTCCGCGACCGCGACGGGTGCTTCAATTTCCGCAACGCCTTTGCCTCGATCTGGCGAATACGTTCGCGGGTCACGCTGAATTGCTGGCCGACTTCTTCCAGAGTGTGGTCGGTATTCATGCCAATACCAAACCGCATCCGCAAAACGCGTTCTTCGCGCGCGGTTAAACTGGCCAATACCCGAGTGGTGGTTTCTTTCAGATTTTCCTGAATAGCGGAATCCAGCGGCAAAACGGCGTTTTTATCTTCGATAAAATCGCCCAATTGGCTGTCTTCTTCGTCACCGATTGGCGTTTCAAGGCTGATGGGCTCTTTGGCGATTTTCATCACCTTGCGAACCTTTTCCAGCGGCATTTGCAGTTTTTCGGCCAATTCTTCGGGCGTCGGTTCGCGGCCAATTTCGTGCAGCATTTGGCGGCCGGTGCGGACCAATTTATTGATCGTTTCGATCATATGCACCGGAATCCGAATAGTGCGGGCCTGATCGGCAATACTGCGGGTAATCGCCTGACGAATCCACCACGTCGCATAGGTGCTGAATTTATAACCACGACGATATTCGAATTTATCGACCGCTTTCATCAGGCCGATATTGCCTTCTTGAATAAGATCAAGGAATTGCAGACCGCGATTGGTGTATTTTTTGGCGATGCTGATGACCAGACGCAGGTTCGCCTCGACCATTTCTTTTTTGGCCTGACGCGCCTCTTTTTCGCCGCGCTGCACTTGGGACACAATGCGGCGGAATTCTTCGATGTCAACGCCGACATATTGGCCGACTTCGGCCATATCGCCGCGCAGTTTTTCAACCTGATCGCGCGAACGGTCAAACAAAGCCTGCCACCCACGGCCCGCATTTTGCGACATGCGGTCAACCCAGGTCGGGTCCAATTCCGCACCGCGATAGGCGTCAATAAATTCACGGCGATTAATCCGCGCGGCGTCGGCCAGTTTAACCATGCCGGAATCAATCGTCACAATCCGACGGTTAATCCCATAGAGCTGGTCCACCAAAGCCTCAATCCGGCCATTATTCAGGTGCAGTGAATTGACCAGAACCACAATTTCGCTGCGCAGTTTTTGATATTTGATTTCAGCCGCTGCCGAGAAACTGTTATCTTCGTTCAGCGTTGCCGACATGCGCTGATCTTGCATATCGGCCAGCAATTCATAATCGCGGGCAATGGCTTCGAGCGTTTCCAGAACCTTGGGTTTCAGGCTGGCTTCCATAGCGGCCAGCGACAGATTCGCGCCTTCGTCGTCGTCTTCGTCGTCATCGGACCGCAGCGGGTTGCCGTCGGCGTCGAATTCTTCGCGTTTCTGGGCGGGGGCGGCGGCGTCCGAATCGGCGGTCAGAACATCGACATCTTCATCGCCTTCTTCGCCATCCATCGACTGACCGAAGGTGGTTTCCAAGTCGATCACGTCGCGCAGAAGGATTTCTTCGTCCAGCAATTCTTCGCGCCAGAGGGTGATGGCCTTGAACGTCAGCGGGCTTTCGCACAGGCCCGCGATCATGGTGTTGCGGCCGGCCTCGATCCGTTTGGCAATGGCGATTTCGCCTTCGCGCGACAGCAATTCAACGCTGCCCATTTCGCGCAGATACATGCGAACGGGGTCGTCGGTGCGGTCCAGTTTTTCGGTTTCGGCGGTCGCAACGGCGATTTCACGCGACCCGGATCCGGTAGTGGCGACGGCGCCGCCTTCGGATTCTTCGGCTTCGTCCTCGTCTTCGACGACGTTCACGCCCATTTCGGACAGCATCGACATCACATCTTCGATCTGTTCGCTGCTGACCTGTTCGGGCGGCAGGACGGTGTTCAGCTGATCATAGGTGATGTAGCCGCGTTCGCGCGCCTCGGCGATCATTTTCTTGACGGCCGCCTGGCTCATATCCAGCGAATGGGCGCTGTCGTCGCGGTCGGCTTTATCCTGTTCGTCGTCCTTGGCGGCCATTTTCGGTCCTTAGCTTGCGTGAAGTGATTCGCGAATCGCCCGAATCACGACAGAATTTTTACGTTTCTAGCCCGATAAAGGGCCGAGTCAAAGGCCCAAACCGGCGGGTGATTCGTCGCACCCTGCCGGTGATTCGGCCCCTAGCGTCGCGGCGGTTTGCGCCAGATTTCCCCGTCCAGCCAGTCGGACAGTTGCGACAGCAGCGCGCCACGGTCTTCGTCCAGATCGCCGGTGTCTTCCATATCGGGACGCTCGGCGCGGTGCCGGGCGCGGCTGGTCTGACGCAGGCGCCAGGTCAGCCCTTCGTCGGTTTCGCCCTGAATTTCCGCCTCGGCCCGCGCCAATTCGGCTTGCGCGGCACGCTGCGCTTCGAGCCGGTCCAAAAGGTTAATCAACATCGCGGCGGCGGCATCATCGGTTTGTTGCGAAATCAGGGCGGGGGTGAGGCTGAGATGGGCATCACAGCGCAGCGTTTCAAGGCAGCGTTCGCCCGCCGCGCATTGCCCCCCGGTCAGCAAATCATGCAGCAACGCGGCCCGGTCGCCGTCGCGCGGGATCAGCCGTTCCAGCCGCGTATCCACCTGCGCAATCACCGCCGGACGCAGCGCGCAGATCAGCAAAACCGCGCCTTCCAGCACGAAATCGGGCGATTCGGGAACGGGAACATGCAGCGCGGGCGTCGGCGTGCGCCGCGCCCCTGCCCCGCGACCCTGACGCTGCGCGCCGAACAATTCCCAGACTTTGCCACGAATTTCGCGGGTATAGTGCTGACGCGTCACCTCATCCGGGATGCGCGCAACGGCATCGGCCAGACGTTTATCCAGTGCCGCTTTGCGTTCGGGGCTGTCGAACACCTGACCTTCGGTTTCGCGGGCAAACAGCAGATCGACCAGCGGGCGCGCCGCCGCCAGCAGCGCGGCCATGGCCCCCGGCCCGGCAGCCTTGATCAGATCGTCGGGATCCTGACCGGCGGGCAGCATCACGAACCGCAGCGCCTGCCCCGGCCCGGTCAGCGGCAACGCCAGATCAATCAGCCGCTGCGCCGCGCGTTGCCCCGCCGCGTCCCCGTCCAAGGCAATCACCGGTTCGGGCGAAATCCGCCACATCAGGCGCAACTGATCTTCGGTGATCGCGGTGCCAAGGGGGGCGACCGCGCCGCCAAAACCCGCACGCGACAGGGCGATCACGTCCATATAGCCCTCGGCCACGATCAGGGGCTGGCCTTTGGCCACGGCGCTGCGGGCGGGGGCAAGGTTATAAAGATTGCGGCCCTTATCAAACAACGGGGTTTCGGGGCTGTTGAGGTATTTCGCGCGCGCGTTCGGGTCCATGGCGCGGCCTCCGAACCCGATGCAGCGCCCCTGCCCGTCACGGATCGGAAACATGATCCGCCCGCGAAACCGGTCATAAGGCGCGCCTTGATCGGGACGCGCCGACATCCCCGATTCAACGATCAGCTTTTCGTCAAACCCTTTTTCCCGCAGCGCACCGGTCAGCGCATGGCGGGCATCGGGCGCGAAGCCGATGTCGAACTGATCCAAGGCATCCGCATCCAAGCCCCGCCGCGCCAGATAATCGCGCGCATCCGCCGCCGCAGCGGTCTGCAATTGCAGGCGAAACCAGCGAACTGACGCCTCGGTCACGTCGAACAGACGGGTGCGGTGATCGGTTTTGGCCTGCGCGCGCGGGTCGGGTTCGGGCATCTGAACGCCCGCCTCGGACGCCAGAACCTTGACCGCTTCGATAAAGCTTAGCCCGTCCGATTCGCGCAGAAATGTCAGAGCGTCGCCTTTGGCGTGGCAGCCAAAGCAGTAATAAAAGCCCTTTTGGTCGTCGCAGTGAAAGCTGGCTGATTTTTCCTGATGGAACGGGCATGGCGCCCACCAATCGCCCTTGGCCTGATTGGATTTGCGCAAATCCCACACGACTTTGCGCCCGATCACCCGGCTGATCGGGATGCGGTTGCGCAAATCGTCAAGAAATCCGGGCGGCAGGGACATAATCAGGCGTCGTTTCGGTGGATGGGGTGCGTCAGTGAGTATTTGGGCACAGAAGAAGCGGCGGTCAATGCGCCCCAACCGCGCCGCGCGCAAGACCCCAGTAAATGTCTCCGATCCGCGCGCGGTCCAGACGTCCGCCTTCGCGATACCAGTTCGTGACCCCGGTCAGCATCGCGATCAGCGCCAGCGTGGTTAATTTGGGGTCGTCAAACCGCATGACCCCCGCCGCCGCTCCGTCGCGCAAGATCGTTTCCAGTGCCGATTCATAGCGCCCGCGCAATTCCGCGATCACCGCGAAATGGTCGGGGGTCAGGTTCCGCAGCTCCATATAGGACAGGAACACCGCGTCGGAATGATCCAGACTGAACCCGATGTGAAAGCGCACGAACCGTTCCAGCCGCGCCAGCGGGTCGGCGTCCGCATCGTCGCGCCATTCTGCCAGCAGGTGCTGCATATGGCTGGCCAACAGATCGAACAAAAGCGCCTGTTTATCAGGGATATAGGCATAGAGCGCCCCCGCCTGCACCCCCACGGCCGCCGCAATCTGGCGCATCGACACCGCCGCATAGCCCTGTCGCGCGAACAGGCGACGGGCTTCGTCACGAAGCAGAGGGCCGGTAATATCGGCGCGTGATCCTTGGGTGCGTGCCATGCCACCTTGTAGGTCGCCCGCGCGCCAAGGGAAAGCCCGTTGCCCAACCCCGCGCGCCGCCGTAATCTGCGCCGCATGAGATATGCTGTGATCATTATTCTGATTTTGGCCGGTTGCGCGGATCGCGGCGACTATCCGGCGCTGCTGCCCACCGATCAGGTGCTGGCCGCGCCGGTCGTGCCGGTCCATGCGCGCCCTGCCGCCGCCGATCCCGCGCCGGTTGTGGCGGCGGCGACATCGCGCGCGGATGCGGTGCGGGCGCGGGCGGATCGTCTGCGCGGCCCGGTCATTGATCCCGCCACCCGCGCCCGGATGCAAGCCGCGCGCCGCTGATTGCAGCGCGCCACCGGCATTGTTACAGTTCCCCCGTCATTAGGGAGAAGGCCGACAATGCCCGTCATTACCTGCATCGAGGATCTGAAACGACTGCATCATGCGCGCACGCCACGGATGTTTTATGATTATGCCGAATCGGGCAGTTACACCGAACAAACCTTTCGTGAAAACACGACCGACTTTGCGCAGCTGAAGCTGCGACAAAAGGTGGCGGTTGATATGTCGAACCGCAATCTGACATCCGAAATGGTGGGTCTGCCGGTGACGATGCCGGTCGGTCTGGCCCCGGTTGGCCTGACAGGGATGCAGCACGCCGATGGCGAAATCCACGCCGCCCGCGCGGCGGAAAAGTTCGGCGTTCCCTTTGCCCTGTCCACCATGTCCATCTGTTCGATCGAGGATGTGGCGGCGGCGACGACAAAACCCTTTATGTTTCAGCTGTATGTGATGAAGGATCAGGATTTTCTGGCCGCCATCATCGAACGCGCCAAACGCGCCAATTGCAGCGCCTTGGTTCTGACGCTGGATCTGCAAATCCTGGGTCAGCGGCATAAGGATCTGAAAAACGGCCTGTCCGCGCCACCGAAACTGACTCTGCCTGTCCTGCTGGATCTGGCGACCAAATGGCGGTGGGGCATGGGGATGCTGCAAACCAAACGCCGCGGCTTTGGCAATATCGTGGGCCATGTGAAAGAGGTCGGCGACACATCATCCCTGATGAGCTGGATCGCGGATCAGTTCGATGAACGGCTGGATTGGGACAAAATCGCCCGCATCCGCGATATGTGGGGCGGCAAGCTGATCCTGAAAGGCGTGCTGGACCCCGAAGACGCCCGCATTGCCGCCGATTTCGGGGCTGACGCGATTGTTGTTTCGAATCACGGCGGGCGGCAATTGGATGGCGCGCTGTCGTCAATTCGTATGCTGCCCCATATCGTGCAAGCCGTTGGCGATCAGGTGGAAATTCACATGGACAGCGGCATCCGGTCGGGTCAGGACGTGCTGAAGGCGCTGTCGCTGGGCGCGGATGCCACCTGGATCGGGCGCGCCTTTATCCACGGTCTGGGTGCCATGGGCGAGGCCGGCGTGACCCGCGCGCTTGAGGTCATCCGCAAAGAACTGGATGTCAGCATGGCCCTGTGCGGCGAACGCGACATTCATCAGGTTGGCCCGCATAACGTGCTGGTGCCGCAGGGGTTTTTGAACGAATACGGTGCCTGATGGGGTGAGACCGGGCGCCAGCCCCCCCAGCCTGCCAACTGGTGGGCAGGCGTTCGACGGGGAAAAGGTCCACTGGACCTTTTCCTGATCCGTCTCACTCCGGGATATTTAGCCACAGAAGATAAAACGGCTTTACAAAACGCGTCTGCTGGCGTATACGCGCCGCCTGTCGTCACGCACCCTTGGAGGGTGACGGCATCACATAACTGATTAAGGAATATGACTATGGCCAAAGAGATCCCGGATCTGGTGGCCGAGGCACGCGCGGGGACAGGCAAGGGGGCCGCCCGCCAAGCTCGCCGCGAAGGCAAGGTGCCCGGTATCGTGTATGGTGACAACAAAGAACCCGTCGCCGTCGCGTTTGAATTCAACAAGCTGCTGACGCAACTGCGCGCAGGCCGCTTCATGTCCACCCTGTGGAACCTGAAAGTGGACGGTCAGGACGACGTTCGCGTGATCTGCCGCGCCGTGCAAAAGGACGTTGTGAAGGATCTGCCGATCCACATCGACTTTATGCGCCTGCGCCGCACGTCGAAAGTGAACCTGTTCATCCCGGTTGAATTTGTGAACCATGACAAATGCCCCGGCCTGAAGCGTGGTGGCACTCTGGTCACCGTCCGCGCCGAGGTTGAGCTGGTCGTCACCGCTGGCGACATTCCCGATCACATCACCGTTGATCTGGAAGGTCTGAATGTCGGCGACACCATTCACATTGGCGATGTGAAACTGCCCGCCGGCGCCAAGCCGACCATCGACCGCAACTTTGTGATCGCCAACATCGCTGCCCCCTCGGCGCTGCGGTCCAGCGATGACGAAGAAGCCGAAGGCGAAGCCGCGGCCGAATAATCAGCATTTGATTCAAATGCTGTGCAAACAGGGGGCGGTGCCGTTGGTGCCGCCCTTTCAATTTATCTAAGTTTCGCTAATCTGCCCCGCAGGAGGATCGCATGGAACCCGTTCACATCATTGGCGCCGGTCTGGCCGGGTCCGAGGCCGCTTGGCAGGTGGCTCGGGCGGGCGTCCCGGTGGTTTTGCACGAAATGCGCCCCGCTGTGGAAACATTTGCGCATCGCACCGGCGATTGTGCGGAAATGGTGTGCTCGAACAGTTTCCGGTCCGATGATGATGTGATGAACGCCGTTGGGCTGCTGCATTGGGAAATGCGCGCGGCGGATGGGTTGATCATGGCCATGGCCGACCGGCACCGTTTGCCGGCGGGTGGCGCGCTTGCCGTGGATCGCGACGCGTTTTCGGGCGCGGTCACCGATGCGCTGCGGGCGGATCCGCTGATCGACATTGTTCCCGGCGAAATCAGTGACTTGCCCAGTGATGGAAACTGGATCGTGGCGACGGGGCCGCTGACCTCGGACAAGCTGGCCCATGCGATCCGTGGGGTGACCGGCACCGAATCGCTGGCCTTTTTCGATGCGATTGCGCCCATTGTTCACGCCGAAACCATTGATATGTCGGTGGCGTGGGAACAAAGCCGCTATGACAAGGGCGAGACCGAGGCTGAACGCCGCGCTTATATCAATTGCCCGATGACGCGCGACGAATACGAAGCCTTCATCGACGCGCTGCTGGCCGCCGACAAAACCGAATTTCACGAAGGCGAAACCGCTGGTTATTTCGACGGTTGCCTGCCGATCGAGGTAATGGCCGAACGCGGCCGTGAAACCCTGCGCCACGGCCCGATGAAGCCGGTTGGTCTGACCAATGCGCATAAACCCGATGAAAAAGCCTATGCCGTGGTGCAGCTGCGACGTGATAACGCATTGGGAACACTGTATAATATCGTTGGTTTCCAGACTAAGATGAAATATGGAGCGCAGACGCAGGTGTTTCGGATGATCCCCGGCCTGCACAATGCCAGCTTTGCCCGGCTGGGCGGGATTCACCGCAACAGTTTCCTGAACTCGCCCACTTTGCTGGATGATCGGATGCGGTTGCGGCTGCGCCCAAATCTGCGATTCGCCGGACAGGTGACGGGGGTCGAAGGCTACGTCGAAAGCGCGGCCATGGGGCTGTTGGCCGGTCGGATGGCGGCGGCGCAGGCGCGCGGCGGCGATTTGGCCCCGCCGCCTTATACCACGGCCATGGGCGCCTTGGTGAACCACATCACCGGCGGCGCGGATGCCAAGACGTTTCAGCCGATGAACGTTAATTTCGGCCTGTTCCCACCTTTGGATGATGTGCGCGGCGGGCGGCGCGGGCGCAAGGATCGTTACCCCGCCTATACCGACCGGGCCAAGGCGGATTTCACGGCATGGCTGGCCGCGCAGTAACGCGATTCGCGCCGTCACCCACCGGGTTGTTGCATCTGGGCCACGCCTATTCGGCCCTGATCGCGGCACAATCCGGCGCGTTTCACCTGCGGATCGAAGATATTGACTGCGACCGCTGCACACCGGAATTCGAGGACGCGATTTACGAAGATTTAACCTGGCTGGGGTTAAACTGGCCGCGTCCGGTCATGCGGCAATCCGACCGGATGGCCGAATACCGGGCGGCGCTGCGGCGGCTGGCGCCGTTAACCTATCCCTGCCGCTGCCGTCGCGGCGATATTCGGGCGGCCTTGTCCGCGCCGCAAGAAGGCGCGTTGCCCGCCGGCCCCGATGGACTGATCTATCCCGGCACTTGTCGCGGGCGTCGGATGGATAAGGCTGACCCAGATGATGTGATCCGGCTGGATGTCGGGCGCGCCTTTGATGCGATGCAGATCGACCGGATCGGGTTTCAGGATCGCGGCATGGCCTTGCCCAGCGAATTGACCCGCGATCAATTCCGGGACAGGATCGGAGATGTCATCCTGTCGCGGCGGGGGATGGGCACCAGCTATCATCTGGCGGTCGTGGTTGATGACGCCGCGCAGGGGGTGACATTGGTCACGCGCGGGAAAGACCTGTTTGATTCAACCTTTATTCATATTCTGCTGCAACGCCTGTTGAATCTGCCGATGCCCGCCTATCATCACCACGCCCTGATCCGCGATGATGCGGGCAAAAGGCTGGCCAAACGCGATGATGCCCGCGCGATCCGCCAATATCGGCAGGACGGCGCGACGCCCGACGATATTCGCCGGATGGTCGGACTTACTGCGGCTCCATAATCACAATCTCGGCCCCGCCACGAATCGCCGTGTAAAAACAACTGCGTCGGTTGGTGTGACAGGCTGGCCCGGTTTGACGCAGCACGGCCAGCAGGCAATCGCGGTCGCAATCGACGCGCAATTCGACCAATTCCTGAATATGGCCGGAACTTTCACCTTTGACCCAAAAGGATTGCCGCGACCGCGACCAATAGGTGACGCGCCCGGTCTCCAGCGTTTGCGCGACCGCCTGCGCGTTCATCCACGCCATCATCAGCACCTCGCCCGTATCGGCGTCCTGCGCAATGGCCGGGATCAGCCCGTTTGCGTCATATTTAAGGCTGGCGGGATCAAACATCGGGTTTCCTTTCGCTGACTGCCCCCCTATCTAATCCGCAGCCCCGCCACAGGAAAGAACCGATGGCCGACAGCGACCTGATGCAGCTTTATTCCCGCCGTATTCTGGCGCTGACCACGGCGATTCCGCATCAGGGCCGGCTGGATCCCTGCGACGGTCATGCCATGCGGCGGTCACCGCAATGCGGATCATCGGTCACCGTCACCTTGCGCATGAACGGCAACCGCATCGCCGATTTCGCGCAAGAGGTCCGCGCCTGCGCCTTAGGTCAGGCATCGGCGGCGGTTCTGGGCAGAGCCGTCCTAGGCTGCACCCGCGACGACATCGCAACGGCGCGCGACCAATTGGTCGCGATGCTGACATCCGACGCCGCAGCACCCGCCGCCCCCTTTGACGCGGCCGAGGCATTGTTACCCGCCCGCGATTATCCGAACCGACATCCGTCAATCCTGCTGGCATGGGACGCGACATTGGCCGCCATTGACCAAGCCGCATCGGAATAAAAGGGCCAACCCCAAAAGATTGGCCAAGTTACGCATTGCGACCGGGACAATTGGCGCACAGGCGTGGGCGCCGTCGCAATGCGGGCAGTAAACTCAGACGCCGAAAAAGGCGGGCAACCACAGGACAACCGTGGTGGTCAGGCCAACAGCGGTCAGGCCAAGAACATCAGTGATCAGGTCGCGGGTCATGGGCAATCTCCTCTTGTTGCCCCTTTGTTCCATGATTCGCGCCCCTTTGTAAAGAACAATTTAGGAACAAGTTTAACCAATTTGTATCAATTTGATGGCTTGATCTTGGCCCATCATCCACATCAACATGCGAACAGCCTGCCCCCGTTGCGTTTCCAGCCCCGGATCGCGATCCAATAATGCCCGCGCATCCTGCCGCGCGACCGCCATCAGCCCCGGCTGATGTTCCAAATCCGCGATGCGAAATCGCGGCACACCCGATTGTGCGGTGCCGATCACATCCCCGGCGCCGCGCATGGCCAGATCAACCTCGGCGATGCGGAAACCGTCCTCGGTGTCGCGCAAGGTGGTTAACCGCTGCGCGCCGGTGTCGTTCAACGGCGCGTGATACAGTAACACACAGGTCGAGGCTCCGGCCCCGCGCCCCACCCGCCCGCGCAGCTGATGCAACTGCGCCAGACCGAAACTTTCGGCGCGTTCGATCACCATGATCGTGGCCTCTGGCACATCCACGCCGACCTCGATCACCGTGGTTGCGACCAGAATCTGCGCGCGCCCCGACGCGAAATCGGCCATTGCGGCATCGCGTTGATCGGCGGGCATTTGACCGTGAACCAGCCGAACCGCATCGCCAAACTGCGCGCGCAACGTGGTAAACCGCGCCTCGGCCGCGGTCAGATCGCTGACCTCGCTTTCGTCCACCAAGGGGCAGACCCAATAGGCGCGCGCCCCCTCCGCCAAGGCCGCGCCCAGCCGCGCCGTAACCTGATCCAGCCGTTCGTCGCTGATCATCACGGTGGTGATCGGCTGGCGTCCGGGCGGTTTTTCGTCCAACACCGACAGGTCCAGATCGCCATATTGGGTTAACGCCAGCGATCGCGGGATCGGGGTTGCGGTCATGATTAACATATCGGGCGGCGCCGCGCCCTTGGCCGACAGCTCTAACCGCTGGGCCACGCCAAACCGATGCTGTTCGTCGATAATTGCCAGACGAAGATCATGAAATTCAACGTCTTTTTGGAAAACGGCATGGGTGCCGACCAGCACGTCGACCTCGCCCCCGGCCAAGCCGGTCAGGATCTGCGCCCGCGCCTCGCCTTTGTCCCGACCGGTTAATGCGACCAGCCGAACCCCCGCCGCCTGCGCCAGCGGTTGCAGCGCGCGCGCATGTTGGCGGGCCAGAATTTCGGTCGGTGCCATCAGCACCGCCTGCCCGCCCGATTCGACGGCGACCAAGGCCGCCAGAAACGCGACCAGCGTTTTTCCCGCGCCCACATCCCCCTGCAACAGGCGATTCATGCGTGTGTCGCTGGCCATATCGGCGGCAATTTCCGCGACCGCGCGCCTTTGCGCCCCCGTCGGAGGCCATGGCAAACGGTCCAAAACCGCGCGGCGCAGGCGACCATCACCGGGGCTTGCGCGACCCTTGGCCCGCTTTTTGTCGCGCCGAACCAGTGCCAGCGTCATCTGATGCGCCAAAAATTCGTCATAGGCCAAACGCGCGCGCGCCGGATGATCGGGCGATAAATCGCGTGGCGAATCAGGGGTATGCGCCTGATGCAACGCATCGACAAAGCCCGGCCACCCGCGTTCGGCCATCAGTTGCGGGTCGATCCATTCATCCACTTCGGGCAGGCGCGTTAACGCCGCCTGCGCCGCCCGCGTCATCACCCGCTGCGTCAACCCGGCAGAGAGCGGATACATCGCCTCGAACCCAGCGGGGGCTGGGTCGGTGTCGCGCAAAATGTGGTCGGGATGGACGATCTGCGCCAGCCCGTCGAACAGTTCGATCTTGCCGCTGATGATGCGGCGCGCGCCGACGGGCAATTGCTGTTCGATCCAATCGCGGCGCGGGTGAAAAAACACCAGCGTCACATCCCCTACCCCGTCGCTGCAATGCACGCGCCAAGGGCGGCCCTTAGCGGCGGGCGGGTGATGGCGCGTGACCGTGACCGAAATCGTCACAATTTCAGGTGCTTGCGCGTCCGAAATGCGGTCGATCCGCCGCCGCGTGACGCCATTCACCGGCAGGGTCAGCACCAGATCGCGCGGCAGATCGACGCCCATCTGCGACAGCGCCGCCCGGCCCTTGGGTCCGATTCCGGGCAAGGTTTCGATGCCTGCAAACAGCGGAAATAACGCGGGCGGCCGCCCCTTAGGCGCTGTCATTGGCGATCCGCAGCCATTCATCTTCGTCAATCACGGTCACGCCCAGTTGCGCGGCCTTGGTCGCTTTGGACCCGGCCCCCGGTCCCGCGATCAACAAATCGGTTTTGGCACTGACCGAGCCCGCAACCTTGGCGCCCATGGCTTCGGCCCGCGCCTTCGCCTCGGCCCGCGTCATTTTCTCCAGCGTGCCGGTGAACACCAGCGTTTTCCCTGTGATTTCGGTCTGTTGCGCCGTGCGCCCTTCATCCGGCAGAATGGTTAACTGGCGGGTCAGCCGGTCGATCCCGGCGCGTTCGATGGGTTGCGCGAATGTCGTCACCAGTGATGTCACCAGCACCGCACCGATGCCGTCAATGCCGGTTAATTCGGCCCAATGCGGACTGTCGGGCAGCGCGGCGCGGCGTGTTTTGTCGTCAGACGCGACAAAGGCCGGTTCCTGCGCCGCCGCGTCAATCGCGGTTAACAGCGCGTCCCAGTTATGGAAATGTCGCGCCAATATGGTCGCGGCGACCTCACCGACATGGCGGATGCCCAGTGCAAAGATCAGACGCGCCAGCGGGATCGTCCGGCGCGTGTCGATGGCGGCGAACAGCTTTTCCACCGACCGGTCGCCAAAGCCATCGCGGTTTTTCAGGCGGGCCAGATTGGTGGCATCGCGCGCGGCCAGCGTGAAAATATCGGCGGGTTCGCGGATGGGCAGGGTGTCGTCGGCAAAAAACATCTCGATCTGTTTGGCACCCAGACCGTCGATGTCAAAAGCCGCGCGCCCGACGAAATGTTTCAGTTTTTCAACGGCCTGCGCGGGGCAAATCATGCCACCTGTGCAGCGCCGCACCGAATCGCCCGGTTCGCGGATCGCCTCCGACCCGCAATCGGGGCAGTGATCGGGAAAGACAAAGGCCGCGCTGTCCGCCGGTCGTCGTGTCAGGTCAACATCCGCGATTTTCGGGATCACATCGCCCGCGCGGTAGATCTGCACCCAATCGCCGGCGCGAATATCGCGACCGTCGCGGATCGCCGCGCCGTTGCTGTCGCGCCCGGCGATGTAATCTTCGTTATGCAGGGTCGCGTTCGACACGACGACCCCGCCGACCGTCACCGGGTCCAGCCGCGCAACCGGAGACAGCGCGCCGGTGCGGCCGACCTGAATTTCGATCCGGTCCAGCCGGGTCCAGGCCAATTCCGCGGGGAATTTATGCGCAATCGCCCAGCGGGGCGTCGTAGATCGGAACCCCAACCGCGCCTGCCAGCCCAGATCATTGACCTTATACACCACGCCGTCGATGTCATAACCCAACGTCGCGCGTTGCTGTTCAATGCTGGCCCATGTCGCGATCAGATCGGTGGCAGAATGGCACAGCCGCATTAACGGATTGATCTGAAAACCAAATTCCTGAAACCGCTGCACCGCGTCGAATTGCGTTGCAGCCAGCGGTTCGCTGACCTGCCCCCAGCCATAGGCGAAAAAGCGCAGTGGGCGGGACGCCGTGACCGCCGGGTCAATCTGGCGCAGCGATCCGGCGGCGGCGTTGCGCGGGTTGGCGAAAACGCGCCCCTCGCCCGTGTTCAGCCGGGCGAAATCGTCATGCGCCATGTAAACCTCGCCCCGGATTTCCAGAATATCGGGTGCGCCGGTCAGGGTTTGGGGAATATCCGCAATCGTGCGGGCGTTCACGGTGACGTTTTCGCCGATACTGCCGTCGCCACGGGTTGCCGCCTGCACCAATTCGCCGCGTTCATAGCGCAGCGACAGCGACAGCCCGTCGATTTTCGGTTCCGCCGTCATGTCCAAAGGCGCGTCGGCGGCCAGACCCAAAAAGCTGCGGATCCGCGCGGCGAAATCGGTCACATCCGTTTCCGTGAACGCGTTTTCCAGCGACAGCATCCGCTGCGCATGGGTAACCTTACCGAAACCTTCGGCCGGGGCGGCGCCGACCTGCCCGGTAGGACTGTCCGGAGCGATCAGGGCGGGAAATTCCGCCTCTAACGCGGTCAGGCGGGCCTTGATCGCGTCATAATCGGCGTCCGACATGATCGGCGCGTCATGGGTGTGATAGGCCAGATTCGCCGCCGCAATCTGCGCCGACAGTTCCGCAATATCATCCGCGGCCTGCGTCATCTTATCCTGTGTCATCGCGCCCCCGGCATTCTGCCCTGTTCGGCGCGGTTGTGCCGTAAGCCGCGCGCGGCGTCCAGCACCCCCGCCACAGAACCGCAGATCGTCAGGCGCCCACGGCCATGCGTTCTTCGTTCATGGGGATGATGTCGCGCAGGACATAGCCGCGCCCCCAGACCGTTTCGATGGGACTGTCAAAGCCCAAGGCCTCGGCCAGTTTTTTGCGCAATTTGCAAATGAACACGTCGATGATTTTCAGTTCCGGTTCATCCATGCCGCCGTAAAGATGGTTCAGGAACATTTCTTTGGTCAGGGTCGTGCCTTTGCGCATGCTGAGCAGTTCAAGGATCTGATATTCCTTGCCCGTCAGATTTACCGGTTTCCCGCGCACCAGAACCGACCGCGCATCCAGATTGACGGTGATGTCGCCGGTGTGGATGATCGACTGGCTATGCCCTTTGGACCGGCGGATGATGGCCTGAATCCGGGCCTGCAATTCATCGCGGTTAAAGGGTTTGGTCATGTAATCATCCGCGCCGAAGCCGAAACCACGCAATTTGCTTTCGGTGTCGTCCGATCCGGTCAGGATCAGAATGGGCGTGTCGATCCGCGCCAGCCGCAGATGGCGCAAAACCTCCATCCCGTGCATGTCGGGCAGGTCCAGATCCAACAGGATCAGGTCGTAATCATACAGCTTGGCCAGATCAATTCCTTCTTCCCCCATATCGGTGAGAAATACATTGAAATTGGCCGCGGTCAGCATCAATTCGATCGCCCGCGCGGTGTTGGCGTCGTCTTCAACCAGAAGGATACGCATTTGTTCTAAGCCCTCGATTCGTCGCGTTCAGAACAGAATGAACCAAATGAGTTAACAAGACGTTACTTTCGCCAAAATTTTAACAAAATTCAACCTAAAGTTGTCTATAGCGTTGCAGCGCCGTGACCTTTAACGCAGATTTTCCATGCCGTTGCACCGCCATGCACCAGCTGTCGAATTCTTCTTCGGACAGGCCGTAGCGTTCCAAGGCATCGTTGCGCGACACCAGACCGTGATTCACGGCCTTAACGACGACCTCTTTTCGGCTGGCAACCCAACGGGTTGCGCTGTGCGGCAGGTCGGCCATGGACAAAATGCTGCCGTCATCCAGCGTAACCGTGCGGGGACCGGTGATTTTTTTCACGAACATCAAGCTCTCCTTCGTTGTTCATCTGTGCTTAGCGTCCGAAGTTTAATTCCCGGTTAGTCCAACCCGTTTTTTCGCCCTCTGTCAGCTTGAGAATACACAGCATTTACCTATATTTTGATCTATTCCGGGGCTTGCCACAGGTGCGAATCCCCGCCACAGAGGCCCCATGACCAGTCAGAACACAGCGCGAACCGATGAATTGAACAGCCTTGGCTTTGCCAAAAGTCCGGGCGACACCCGTGTGGTTGTGGCCATGTCGGGCGGGGTGGACAGTTCCGTCGTGGCCGCGCAGCTGAAGGCGCAGGGCTATGATGTCATCGGCGTGACGTTGCAGTTGTATGACCACGGCGCGGCCTTGGCGAAAAAGGGCGCCTGCTGCGCGGGGCAAGATATTCACGACGCGCGGCGCGTGGCGGAACGGATGGGGTTTCCGCATTACGTCCTTGATTACGAAAACAAATTCCGCGAATCGGTGATTGATGAATTTGCCGATGCGTATCTGGCGGGGGCGACGCCGGTTCCCTGCATCCGCTGCAATGAACGGGTGAAATTCCGCGATTTGCTGGAAACCGCGCGCGATCTGGATGCCGATTGCATGGCGACCGGGCATTATATTCAGCGCAAAATGGGCGATCAGCGGGCCGAGCTGCATATGGCGGCGGACCCCGCGCGGGATCAAAGCTATTTCCTGTTCTCCACCACGCAGGAACAGCTGGATTTCCTGCGCTTTCCGTTGGGTCATCTGGCCAGCAAAGCCGAAACCCGCGCATTGGCGGCGGAATATGGGCTGGGCGTGGCGGACAAGCCCGACAGTCAGGATATTTGCTTTGTCCCCAATGGCGATTACGCAGCTGTGATTGAAAAACTGCGCCCCGGCGCGGCGGATCCCGGCGATATTGTGGACATGAACGGCACGGTTCTGGGCCAGCATCGCGGCGTGATTCACTATACCATCGGGCAGCGGCGCGGTTTGGGAATCGGCGGCTTGGGCGACCCGCTTTATGTTGTGCGGCTGGACCCGGATGCGCGGCAGGTGATCGTGGGGCCGAAATCGGCACTGGCCACGACGATTGTTCCCGTGTCCGATGTGAACTGGCTGGGCGATGAACCGTTCGACGGCGAAATCCCGGTGAATGTGCGCATCCGGTCCACGCGCCCGCCGCGCCCGGCCATTCTGCGCCCCCTGCCCGGCCGCCGGGCCGAGGTGGAATTACTGACCGCCGAAGAAGGCGTCAGCCCCGGCCAAGCCTGCGTATTCTACGCCCCCGAAGGCACGCGAATCCTGGGCGGCGGCTGGATCAGCTTGCGTCGGCGGCCAGCAGCCTGATCCGCCCGATCATTGCGCGCACGCCGTTGGACCGCTGCGACGACAGATGTTCGTCCAGCCCCAGCCGCGCCAATTCCGCCTGCGCGTCCACCTGCGCGACCTCGGCCACCGGCAGCCCGGAATACAGCGCATGCAGCACCGCGATCAGCCCGCGCACGATCAGCGCGTCGCTGTCGCCGTGGAAATCGAACCGTCCGCCGTCAATCGCCGGCATGATCCAGACCTGACTGGCGCAGCCGTCCACCTTGGTCGCGGGAACCTGCAAGGCCGGATCCATCCCCGGCATGGCCTTGCCCAATTCGATGACATGGCGGTAACGATCTTCCCAATCGTCCAGAAATTCAAAGGTTTCGGCAATATCTTCGAATGCGGGGGTTGCCATCGGTGTCTCCTGATCTGTCGGCTTTGGGTAACCCGCACCGCCCCAAAGGTCAAAGAGGCTTTTCCGCGCCGCGACTTTGCCCTAACACAGAGACAACGACAGGAGGCCCGCATGACCCGACCGATTTTGCCGCTGATGCTGATTGCTGCGACCGCGTTGTCGGGCTGTGGCCGGATGGGGGACAGCGGCTGGAACCCGCTGGGCTGGTGGGGCAGCCGCAGCACCGCGCCGCAAACGCTGGCGCCCGAAGGCGGCTATCGTGACCAATCCGACCGTCGCCCCGGTGTGCCGCAGGTGCTGGCCGCAAGGTGGCAACCCTCGACCGAGGGGCGGCTCTTGGTCGTGCAGGGTTTCGCGCCGGTCAAAGGCTATTCCAATGCCGCCTTGGTGACCGCCGCGCCGCAACCCGGTGGCCGCATGGCGCCCGACGCCGACGGCGTGCTGCGCCTGCGTTTTGTCGCCCTGCCCCCTGCGGAAGGCACGCCCACCCTGCCCGCCACCCCGGCCACCGACACGATCACCGTGGCCCAATCGCTGAGCCATGTGCAGTTGTCGCGCATCACCGCCGTGGAAATCATGGGCGCCGCCAACACAATCAGCATCCGCCGCTGACACATACTTGTCACGGCCCGCGCAACCGTATAAGCCGCGCAGGTCGGAGGAGTGGCAGAGTGGTTTAATGCACCGGTCTTGAAAACCGACGAGGGTGAAAGTCCTCCGTGGGTTCGAATCCCACCTCCTCCGCCACACCATCTTTGCAAACCGCTGAAAAGATGGTATCATTTCCGCGACCGGGAAAATTCTTCCTACACTCCCCTCCCACAGCGCGACACGGCTTGAACGGGAACATGCTAGACGAGTGTAGCGTGACACAGATTTTTACACAGTTTGACACGAATAGTTGCAGCAGACGTTTTTGTGAAACTAACTCTTGAACATGCATTTAAGTGGTCCAGTTCTGCTGCCGGTCAGGCCCCGACACGCCGTCATCAGGTGATCGCCTATCAGCGCGGATTTCCAGACGCCGATGCGATTATAGGCCAGATGGTTGTTTGTGGGATTCGCCTCGCCGCCGATGATCAAGTTGCCCATCCCATGCGTCTTCAAGTCTGTGGTCCAGTTCTCGGATCGACCTCCGACATGGACCGATACTCACGCCCCTGAGATTACCAGAACAACACCGACCGGCTACGGCGCCGGCGGAAACGACCGCTGACCCGCAGTCGAGCCGACGCGGATCAAAACGCCAGCGGCTCGCCACCACGCGCGGCAATACGACGCTGACGACGCCACAATCGGCTGATTGATGCCATTATCGACTGAAACAATCGGGCGGCAATGGTGATGGCCGTATTGGTGCCGACGGCTAACTCCGTTCGTGAGTTGCCACCCATACCAACCCAGCCATCCGTCAGCGAGGGGCGCAGGACTGGATCGGCTTGCCGCCATACACTGCTAAGATCGCCCACCGACGACCATGCGGTTACCGCTCCGCCCTCGGTGGCCATGCGATCCGGGTGGGCTTCCAACAAGCCAAACACCATCAACGCCGCGTTTCAGGCCCTGTTCGACACTCTGGACAGATACAGCCACCACAACGGCAGGAAACACAATCCTGCGCAGCGAACGAATTGCGATTTCTTCAATAAGGATCAGAGAACGGTGCTTTCACGTCGCCTGATATCTTCGACGATTTTATTTGCAACGAAAAGACCCCAAGAGTCGTTCGCATGAACGCCGTCATCATCCGGCTCTTTGTTGTATTCAGGCGCCAGCAACAAACCATCTTGCCCCAGCTGCTCACGCAAATCAATCAGATGAACGCCCAGTTCATCCATTATTCTGCGCATTACATCGTCGTAAATCAGCCATGCCTTTTTTGTGTGATCCTCGAAGCGAGTTGGCCCGTAGAATGCAACGACGCAAGGAAACATGCGAACCAAGCTTGAATAAAAATCAGCATATTTTCGAGTATATTCCTGTGCAGCCGCTTTGATTGACCTTGACGACAGAAGCGAGGGATCTTCACCGTTAGCGCTTGCGGCCACGGCCAACTGCCTAGAGAAATGCGTCGCCGTCATGCCGATATTCGTGTAAACAGGAAGTCGTGTTGCAGACGCTTTTCTAATCGCTTTAGTGATAATCCCCTGTCTGTTTATCCTTTTTCTAACTTTATGCTCTCCATAGGTTCCAGCGTCCAGATATTCTGGTGAGATGTTGAAAACATGCAGCCCGCCGGGGTCATATTCAAGAGATGCATTCAGAAACACAGGTGAAGCACGACATTCTAACATCTCGAAACAAATATTATGACGAAACGCGGCATCACTCATAACACTCCAGTGAGAGTCGCCGAACACAAAAGCCTTATGTTTTTCTGACATTAAACGTCTATGCCCTACAGATCTTTGCTGAACTTATTCAGTTCGATTTCTTCACAGATGACGGCGTCCGCATCCTGGGCGTTCCGCACTGCCTGTTGAATTTCCTCGTCGATTTTTCCCTTCATATTCTTGGGCTGCGCGCCATCGACACCCAAACCAGCCAGAAAATGCTGCATGACGAATTCAACCGCATCAGCCCGCACGCTCCGGCGGTCATCACTGAACATTTGCCGGTTCAGGAACGGATTTGTAACAAGCTCGTAGGAAGGGAAATAATCAACATCCTGATGCGCATCGCAGAAATCGCCCGCTGCGGCGCGCAGAACTGATTTTGAATATGTGGTTGCCGTTAAAACATGCTGCCCATCGGCTGCCGTCGCAACCAGCGGCACCGGCGAAACGGTCAACAGCATACGAATTTCGGGGTTCAGATTCTTAACAAAGCCCCGGATCCTGACCAAGTCTTCGACAACATCATTGTAGGTCAGATTCGCAAATTGATGCGAAACGTCGTCAAAATCACCTTTTACCGTCCCGGGGCATGATGAATAGACAAGCCCCGTGTTTTTATTTTGCCAGCATTCCGTAAGGCCCAGAGTGAAAACAAAAACCGAAGCTTTCTCAATCGCCCTTTTCAGAGCCGCCAATGTGGCGCGCCTTGCGTCGAAAAGCTCATTTTCATCTTCAAAACCTTCGGGTTCAACCTGTGGCCGAGCAGGGTCGAAAAACGCGCCATCCCCACCCCAGACGTCGCGATCTTGCGATTCCGGGGATATTGTCCAGGACAACCACTGCGCCAACATTCGCGTCGTATAAATATTTCCGGTGCGTGCAGAAAAAAGACCATAGCCTAAAGATCGCGCCGTTTCTTCGCTAAGGCCGAACGGCGCGCGTTCCGCCTCGACCCATTCAAACCCCGCCCCGACCAATGCGCGGCTTATATGCTGCGCAAAGCACGACCCTAATGTCATGATCGGGTCATGTGGGGTTATACCAAATTTTGGACGCCACAGGTCCGCTAAAGGCGTTTGCGCCTGCGCCGAGCGTTCAACACTTGTGCGCCAAAATGCACGGCGTGGCAGTTTGTGATACGGGTGAGAACGGCCCATTACAGCCGCTTTCGAAAAGAAGAACGGCCTGAGGAACAATGGTGAAACGTCATTTGCGCCCTCTTTTCCGTCGCAATCCGGTCATGTTAATATGCTTTCCACAAACATGGCACCAATTCAACACTAAACTTAGAAAATCCCACCACTTTGGCCAAGGTATTACCTGCGCCCGCGTCGGGTCGCAAGCCCCGATTGCCCGCGCATATCCGACCCTGCCACCCATGCGCGGGGTCCGGGCCAGCATCATTGAAACACCCTGACGTCCGACAGGTCCGTCACTGCCTGAATCATGCGCGCCAGCTGCCGCAGAGATGTGCGTTTGCACGCCGCCTGACGTTGCCTGAGTGCGCCGCGAACCAGATCATTGGCGATGCCGTGCATGTCGTCCGGCAGCGATGCACGGATATGCTTGCGCGCAACGCAGGCCAGTTCCTCGGTCGTGGGGTCACGCAATTCAATCAGCGTGCAGCGATCCAGCAGCGCCTGAGACAGCGCCGCCGTCGAATTCGTCGTCATGACCCAATTCACCGACGACATATCAAACGGCACACGGTAATAGGGGCAGGTCCAGTGACGGGCGGTCGTGGGCTCGATCATCGATTTCAGAACCTCGACCGCTCCGGGCAGCGACGTCCCTTTGTTTGTGGATACCGCGTCGGGGATTTTGTCCAGCTCATCGACGATCACCAGCGGGTTGGCGATCTGCGTCTGAAGCATTGTTCCCACCAGTCGCCCAGGAGCCGCGCTGCCCCATCCCCGTTCGGTCCCCGATAAGGCAAAGGTCGCGCCGTTCGACGCGCCGATGTCGATATCGACGACCGGAACCCGAAACAGACGCGCCAGCGACCTGGCCCATTGCGATTTTCCGACACCCGGAGGGCCAGAGAGGATCAGCGGCGGCATGGTTAATCCCGCCGCACCCGTTCGCGTGGCGCGGTTCATGGCGTGCATCACAGCGACCGATGCCGGTTGCATCCACGGCGCGTCCTCATGCAGCGCCGCGATCCGTTCATGCATTTGGTGCTGGGTCACGACACCGGCGAATGTCCCCCGGCCAATCACGGCGCGGATCAGCTTGCTATCCGCCGCATTCAGGTGGGCCAGATGCCGGTCAAGCAGGGCGTTCCGCCGCTGCACAAAGCGGACAGCCCGATGAGCGGCCCGTTTCCAGCCGCTTGGCAGGTTGGGCGAAGCTCCGTCGTCTTCGTCATCATCCAAGCCATTCGCTGCGGCAAAATCGGCACCCAGCATCACAAGAATGTCGTCTTCGTCCGGGCAAGGCGCGGCATCGTCGCCCGAAAACTGCGCAATCCCGTGGCAAAAGCGGGCGGTGATCGCAGAAACCGACATATCCGGGGTCGTCGGGAAAGGCCGCGCGACGATACGTTTATTCTTAGACATCAACATACTCCTTCCAGCGGCCAGCCTTTCAGACCGGCCTTAAATGGCAAAAATCCGCTGAAAACGCGAAAGCGTCCTAGCGGGATGATCGCTGGAATATGCCGAAGGTTATGCTTTTGAGGGCGGCGCGATTGCGGCGCGTGTAAAACTGACGCACGGATCACCCTCCCCGTTTTTGGCCGGACACCCATTGCACGGCCACAGACGTAAATATTGGCATTTTATCGCATAATGACAAGGGCCGTATTGATGGCAAAGAACGATTTAGTGCGCGGTCACGCGGGGCAAGCGATCAGCGTCTTTCGACGATCAAAACGGCGCAGGATTTGACTAACCTGTCGGAAAGGTTCGCCAATGATACGCCGCAAGCCATTGAAAGGAAAGATAATGTGTAGGAAAATGGCAGCCCGTAGGGGAATCGAACCCCTCTTTCCAGGTTGAAAACCTGGCGTCCTAACCGATAGACGAACGGGCCACTTTCTGTCCGCTGCCGGTCATTCCCGGCGGCGTGAGGGGGTGTTTACGGACAGTTGCGGCGCCTCGCAAGGGGGAAAATACATCAAACCGTCATTTTTTCCAAAAAACACACCAATACACTGATACAAAACGATTATTTTTCAAACCCCCTGCCCCGCGCCCCGGCGGCATGGCCCCGCAACGCCGCAGATCAGCAGAATCACCCCCGACATTGTGGCGATCATCCCCGCCGCGCTGACCGAATGGGCCGCGCCCAGCCATAGCGGGCCATAGCCCGACAGGATAACCCCCAGCACCGCCGACAGGGTGGCGAAACCGACGGACCATGCGATCTGGCGCGGCAGGCTGTTGGTCATCAGCCGCGCGGCGGCGGGGGGGCAGACGAACATGGCGATCACGATGATCGACCCCACGGCGTCAAAGGCGGCGACCGCGACCGCCGCCGTTGTGATCACAAGACCAAAGCCGACCGCCCCCGCAGGGATCCCCACGGCCCGCGCAAAACCTGCGTCAAAGGTGCAGATGACCAGCCACCTCCAGAACAGCGCCATCATCACCACAACCGCCGCGCAAACCGCCGCCATGCGCCCCAGTTCGGGGGGCAGCGTGCGCAGGGCGTCGGCGTCGAACAGCGACGTCCAGCCGGTCGCGCGCAGCCAAACCAGCCCTTCCAGATTGCCCATCAGCGCGTGTTCAACATCCAGATGGACGGCGGATGTGTTGCTTTGTTCCAGCATCAGCACCCCGGCGGCGAACAGAGTCGTAAAGACCACACCCATGGCCGCGCCCGGCTCGATCCGGCCGAAGCGGCGCAGGAACTCGATCAGGGCGACGGCGATGACGGCGGCGGCGGCGGCTCCGGCCATCATCACGCCTCCGGCGACGGAACCGGTCAGCAGGAACGCCACGACAATGCCGGGCAAAACCACATGGCTGATGGCATCCCCGATCAAGGCCTGACGGCGCAGGATCAGGAAATTCCCCGGCAGCGCACAGGCGACCGCCGCCAGAATGCCAATCACCATCGGCGTCAGGGAAAAGCGCATGAATTCAGTGATCATGGCTTGCCCCCCTGCGCCAGCACCCCGTCGATCTGCGCAATCTGATCAGGGGTCAGCACGCTGGTGATCCGGGTCAGGCCGTCATCGCGCGGCGCAATCCCGGCATCGTCAAACAGGCGGCGCGCGGCGACCCAGCGGCGACCGTCCTGTGCAATATCAGCGGCTTGCGCCAGACCCTCATCCGTGGGCAGCCCCCGCGCATCGACCAGACCGCGCCGCTGCAAGGGGCCACGCAGCGCAGGCGGCACGGGCGATCCCGGCACCATGTCGCGCAGCGCCGCGCGCAGGGCCATCTGACGCCGCAAACGGACATGGCGCATCCAGCCCGCGACAATGCCGCGCCGGGGGGCCATCACCAAGGACAGGGCAAAGATCAACGCCGCCACCAGCACCACCACCGGCCCGGTCGGCAGCGCCGGCGCGACGGATGACAGCGCCGCCCCGATCCACGCGGCCAGCCCGCCAATCGCGCCCGACAGCCCCACCAGACGCGACGACCGGTCGGTCCAGAACCGCGCCGTCACCGGCGGGATGATCAGCATGGCGACAATCAGGATCAGCCCGACCAGCTTTAGCCCCACCACCGTGACGACCATCACCAGCCCCATCAGCGCGCGGTCCACCCACGCCACATTGACGCCCAAAGCCGCCGCATAAGACGGGTCAAACGCCGTCAGGATCATAGGGCGACGCAGCAGCCAGATCAGCGCCACCGGCACGCCGCCGCCAATGGCGATCACCAGACTGTCTTCGAACAGCATCCCGGCGGCGGAGCCCAGAAGGAAGGTCTCGATCCCCGCTTGTCGCCCCTGCGGGACGGTCTGGATCACCGTCATCAGCACCACGCCCAGACCGAAAAACGCGCCCAGAACCGCGCCGATGGCGGCGTCCTCGGTCAGGCGGGTGCGGCGCGTGGCCCATTCGATCAGCCACAGCCCAATCGCGGCACTGGCCGCCGCCCCCGCCAGCAGGCCGATCAGGCTGCGTCCGTCTCTGCCCATGGCCACCATGATCAGAAACGCCGCGCAGACCCCCGGCAAAGCGGCATGAGCGACCGCATCCGACACAAGCGCGCGTTTGCGCAGAAACATGAACGCGCCGACAGCCCCCGCCGCCATGCCCAACAGCGCCGCGCCGACCGCCACCAAGGCCGCGTTATACCCCGCGCGCAGAAACAGCGCGTCCAGCAGATCCATCACGGCGCAGCCCCCGGATGCCGCCCGCCATAGGCAACAGTCAGATTGTCGGGCGTGGCCACAAGATCCACCGGGCCGGACGCGATCAGGCGCATATTCATCAGCAAGGCGGTGTCGAAATAATCGCGCAGCGTGGCCAGATCGTGATGCACCGCAATCACCGCAAAACCCGATTCCGCCAGCGATTTCAAAACCTTGATAATGGCGCGTTCGGTTGCCGCATCCACCCCCGCAAAGGGTTCGTCCAGCACATAAAGCCGCGCATCCTGCGCCAGGGCGCGCGCCAGGAACACCCGTTGTTGCTGCCCTCCCGACAACTGCCCGATCTGGCGATTGGCAAAATCCGCCATGCCGACCCGGTCCAGACAGTCGCGCGCCCGCCCCGTCAACGACGCGGAAAACCGCCCCAGCAAACCAACACGGCGATACATGCCCATCTGCACCACATCACGCGCGGTTGCGGGGAAATCCCAATCCACGCTGGCCCGCTGCGGGACATAGGCGATGTCGTCGCGCGCCTGATCCACCGGGCGGCCCCAGACCTGCACATCGCCCGCCACGCGCGGCAACAGACCCAGACAGCCGCGCAACAGGCTGGATTTGCCCGCACCATTCGGGCCGATAATGGCGGTCATCGTGCCGGGCGCGATATCCGCGCTGACATCAATAGCCACGGGGTGATCGCCATAAGATACGGTGACGCCCCGGATGGATAAGGCGGGCGCGGTCATAGCAGCCCCTGCATACCGGTATCGGGTGCGTCACCGCCCAAGGCGCGGGCAATCGTGGTGACGTTGTGATCCATCATACCGATATAGGTGCCGCGATAGGTGCCGCCCGGACCCATAGCGTCCGAAAACAGATCGCCGCCGATCTGGACGCTGTGGCCCTGCGCCGCCGCGCCCTCGATCAGCGCGCGAATGTTGCGATCGGACACCGAGCTTTCGACAAACACCGCCCCGATCTGGCGCTGAACCAGCACCTCCACCAGATCGCGGATGCGGTGCAGGCCGGCCTCGGATTCGGTCGAGATGCCCTGAATCGCCAGCACCTCGAACCCGAAGGCGTGGCCGAAATAATGAAACGCGTCATGCGCCGTCACCAACACGCGGCGGTCGGACGGGACCGAGGCCAGCACCCCACGCGCGTAATCGCCCAGCCGCGCCAGTTCCCCCAGATAGGCGTCGGCATTCGCGCGGAACGTCGCCGCGTCCCCCGGCCGCGCCGCCGCCATGGCATCGCAGACCGCGCGCACGACATACCCCCAACGGTCCGGGTCCATCCAGATATGAGGGTCAAAGCGCCCCTCGAACCCGTCATAAGGCAGCAACTGATCCGCGGGGACATGTTCGGCCACCGCAACCGTCGGGATGCCATCATGGGCCAGACGCAGCAGAAAATCCTGCATCTGCGCCTCCAGATTCAGGCCGTGCCACAGCACCAGATCGGCATCGGCAAGCGCGATCATATCGCTGCGCGTCGGGCGATAGCCATGCGGATCAACCCCCGGCCCCATCAGCGCCGTGACCTGCACCCGGTCGCCACCAACATGCCGCGCGGCATCCGCGATCATGCCCGTGGTCGCCGTGACGGACAAACGCGCCGCCCCCGCCGCCGCCGCACCCGGCGATGCCATCAGCGCCAGCATGGCACCCGAAAAAAACCGACGATTCATGCGCATGTTGATATCCTTTGCCCCATCCCGTTTTGATATTGCGAATTATTCTCATTGTCAATTACGGCAGAGCGCGCTTGTTCACCGACGCCGCTTCAGGCATAAAACCGCCATGACAGATTTCGATGATACCGATGATTTGCTGAATCAGGCCGGGCTGCGCATGACGGCGCAGCGGCAGGCGATTATGCGCGTCCTGCTGACCAGCAACGACCACCCCGACGCCGAAGAAGTGCTGCGCCGCGCGCGTGATTTTGATGCCAGCATCAGTCAGGCGACGACCTATCGCACGCTGGCCACGCTGACCGAACGGGGCGTGCTGCGGTCGCACACCTTTGACAGCGGCGTGACGCGGTTTGAACTGGCCAACCGCCCGCATCACGACCACATCATCGACATCGACAGCGGCGAGATCGTCGAATTCGTGTCCCACGAAATTGAGCGCCTGCAACAGAAAATCGCCGCCGCGCATGGCTATGACATTATCGCGCACCGGCTGGAACTGTATTGCCGCAAACGCCCCGCGGGGGATTGACCGCCCCGCGCGTCACGGCGGGGTCAACGGCACCCCGTTCCTATCCAGAAAATCACCGGCAAAATGCGCCCGGATGCGGTTCGCTTTCAAAATCTGCGCGGCCTCGGCGATCATGCGGCGCGCGCGGTCGGTTTCATCCGGGCTCAGCCGCGACAGCGCGCGAACATGGGTCTGGTGATCATATTCAACAAGGCTCCAGAACGTCACCGACTGCGCGCCTTGGGCCACCAATTCCTGCGCGAAATCCGGCAGCACCCAGACCGAGGGATCATAAATCCCGACCGAAAATGAGATTTTTGGCCCGCCCCCGCCGCTCTGGCGGGCGGCATCGCGGATGCGGGCGATGTTGTCAAACACGCGGCCCACGCCAACCGCTTTGCGGATGCGGCGCATCATCGCGTCGTCGTGGCTGTCCAGGCTGATCTGAATGACGCCGAACCGTGACAGCGTGTCGATTTCATCATCGCTGTAACGCTTGGCCAGATTGGTGATGATCTGAGGCTTGTGGCCGCTGCGCAAAATCGCGCGGGAAAAATCGACCCAAGCCGGATGATAGGTGGTTTCGCCATGGCCGTTCACATGCACCTCGGCGCCGCGCGGCATCTGCCGGACCAGCCGCAGCGCGTGGGTCAGCGTGGTGGCGTCCATATCGCGTCCCGCATAGCCCGGCGATGTCACCTGACAATAGGTGCAACGCAGATTGCACCGGCCCGTCACGTCAACCCGCAATTCGCTGGTGGGTTGCGGGTCATCCACCTTCGGCGGCAGATCAAGCCGCACGACATTCACCGGGCTCCGACGGCGAATGTGGCAGTTGTGACATTCGTCCAGCAAATGCCCCGTCGCAACCATCCGCCGCACCCGCCGGAACGCGCCCGATTGGCTGATATTCTGCGCGTCATGGCTGGCCACATCCACCATCCACGGCGTGCGGCAACAGGGGCGCGCTTTGCCGTTGCTGCCAAACTCGACATAGCGCCATGGGTCCAGACAGTGCCGCGTCATCGGCGCGCCATCCGCGCCGGTCATGGGCCGCGCGGTGTGAAACAGATGCGCATTACAGCGAAACCCGTCCAGAACCGCAGCGGCCACAGGATCGACCGGATCGCGGCCAAAGGTAAACAGCGGCGCGTCAGCCGCCCCGGTCGCAATAAACGGCGCGATCAGCGCACGCAGATCGTCGGGCAACTGGTAATCGGCAGGGCTGTGCGTGTCGGGTTCGAACCAGCGTAACAGGCCGGTATCGGGGTCATAATCTTTGACCGTCAGAGACAGCGCCGTATCCAACGAGATCGACACATCGGTCAGAAACCGCGCCAATGCGTGAACCAGCGGCGGGACATCGGCCATGTCCTTAGTGGCGTCCGCCACGGCAACATCCAGATCAACCCACATAGACCGTTCCTGAAAAATCCCCCGGGCCGCAACCCGGGGGATTTGATGTTACGCAGCGGCCTGACGGCGTTTGCGCAGTTCTTCGGCCACCAAAAACGCCAGTTCCAGCGATTGGCTGGCGTTCAGGCGCGGGTCGCAGGCGGTGTGATACCGGGCGGACAGGTCTTCGTCTTTGACGTCGCGGACGCCGCCGGTGCATTCCGTCACGTCCTGACCCGTCATTTCGAAATGCACGCCGCCGGGGATCGTTCCTTCGGCGGTGTGGATGGCAAAGAAATCACGCACTTCGGCCAGCACATCATCAAACGGGCGGGTTTTATACCCCGACGCCGATTTCACCGTGTTGCCATGCATCGGATCGCAGGACCACAGCACATTTGCGCCTTCGGCCTGAACGGTCTGGATCAGGCGCGGCAGGTGATCGCCCACCTTGCCCGCCCCGAACCGCGCGATCAGAGTCAGACGCCCCGCTTCGTTTTCCGGGTTCAGTTTCGCCATCAGGACGCGCAGATCCTCGGCCGTGGTGGTGGGGCCGCATTTCAGACCGATGGGGTTTTGCACACCACGGCAGAATTCGACATGCGCGCCGTCGGGCTGACGGGTGCGGTCGCCGATCCAGATCATGTGACCCGACCCCGCAACCGGCAGGCCGGTGGTGGAGTCGATCCGGGCCAAGGCTTCTTCGTATTCCAGCAGCAGGCTTTCATGGCTGGTATAGAAATCAACCTTACCCAGCGACTGCGCCGTGTCCGAGGTCACACCCGCCGCCTGCATAAACGCCATCGTATCCGCGATGCGGTCGGCGATGTCGCGGTATTTCGCGGCCTCATCCCCCCCGGCGAAATCGGAAATCCAGCTTTGCACGCGGTGCATATCGGCATAACCGCCGGTCGAAAAAGCGCGCAGCAGGTTCAGCGACGCCGCCGCCTGCGTATAGGCGGCCAGCATCCGCTGCGGGTCCGGGATGCGCGCGTCGGGCGTGAAGTCAAAGCCGTTGATGATGTCCCCGCGATAGCTGGGCAGTTCCACCCCGTTCACGGTTTCGGTCGGCGCGCTGCGCGGTTTGGCGAATTGACCGGCCATGCGCCCGACCTTGACCACCGGCATTTGCGCACCCCAGGTCAGGACAACGGCCATCTGCAACAGCACCTTAAACGTGTCGCGGATGTTGTCGGCGCTGAATTCAGCAAAGCTTTCGGCGCAGTCACCGCCCTGCAACAGGAACCCGCGACCCGCGGCGACATCGGCCAGTTGCGATTTCAGGCGGCGCACCTCACCGGCGAAAACCAGCGGGGGATAGCGGCGCAACTGATCCTCGACCGCGTTCAGCGCGGCGGTATCGGTATAGTCCGGCATCTGCACGCGCGGCAGGGCGCGCCATCCGGCCTTATCCCAGTTTTTCGGGGCGGTGTGCTGCGTCATCTTACGCTCCTTTTTTAGTTGGCTTGGTATAGCCTTGAAAAACCGTCAGGGAAAGAGGATGCAGGGTCAGGCCAACGGGGGGCGCATGTATATTCCGACGCATTTTCAGGAAACCGACCCGGCGCAGATTGCGGCGATCATGGATGGCGCGCCGCTGGCCTGCATCGTGGCGCAGACCAAACAGGGGCTGGTGGCGAATCACATCCCCCTGTTCGCGGCGCCGGATGGGGCGTTGATCGGCCATGTCGCGGCCGCCAATGACCTGCACCGGATTTTGCCTGACGGATCAGAGGTGCTGGCGATTTTTCGCGGGGTCGATGGCTATGTGTCCGCCAATGATTACCCATCCAAGTCCGAACATCACCGCATGGTGCCGACGTGGAATTACACCGCCGTCCATATCCACGGCGCGATCACATGGCAGCATAATGACCACGCCAAACGCGCGGCGGTCGCCTTGCTGACCCGCCTTCACGAACGCCGCGTCAATGGGGATCAGGCGTGGCGCATGGCCGACGCGCCCGCCGATTATCTGAACGATATGCTGGCGGCGATTGTCGCGTTTCGCATCACGCCGACGCGGGTTCTGGCGAAATCCAAGCTGTCGCAGAACCGCGACGACCGCGATTATCAGGGCGTGATCGACGGCGCGCGGCGGCGGGGTGACGATGATCTGGCCGATGCGATGCAGGCGCTGCGTTAGCGCCCATACTGGCGCAAGGCGGGCGGGTTTGCTAATCATCGCGCGATTGTCGCAAAAGGTCACGCCATGCAGCCCGTCCCCGATTCCGTTCTGATCCATCCGCCTGCGGGCGCCTTGACCGGGGCTGTGACCCTGCCGGGGTCGAAATCCATCACGAACCGCGCCTTGCTGATTGCGGCTTTGGCGCGCGGGACCAGCCGGATCACCGGCGCGCTGTCCAGCGATGACACCCGCTATATGGCGCAGGCGCTGCGTCAGATGGGCGTGAGCGTGGATCAGACCGACGCGACGACGGTTGTCGTGACCGGCACCGGCACATTGCGCGCGCCCGATGCACCGCTGTTTCTGGGCAATGCTGGCACGGCGATGCGGTTTCTGACAGCGGCGGCGGGGCTGGTGGATGGCACCGTGGTTGTTCAGGGCGACGACCATATGGCGCGCCGCCCCATCGGCCCGCTGGCCGCCGCGCTGCAATCGCTGGGGGTCCATGCGCAGGACACGAATGGTTGCCCCCCCGTCACGATCCACGGCACCGGCGGGTTCCGCGCGGATCGGGTGGAAATCGACGGATCGCTGTCCAGCCAGTTCATTTCGGCGGTGCTGATGGCGGCGGCCTGTGGTGATGCGGCCCTGCATGTCTCGGTCCCGCAATCGGATATTGGCGGCGCGGGTTATATCAACATCACGCTGGCGGTCATGCGTGACTTTGGCGCGCGGGTGGATGTGGTGGCCGATGGCTGGGTGGTGCATCCCGGCGGATACACCGCGCGCGATTACGCCGTGGAACCGGACGCGTCGGCGGCGACCTATCTGTGGGGGATCGAACGGCTGACGGGTGGCGCGATTGATCTGGGCGTTGACCCCACGGCCATGTCGCAGCCTGATGCGCAGGCGTGGCATGTGATCCAGCAATTCCCGAACATGCCCGGCCAGATCAACGGCGCGCAGATGCAGGACGCCATTCCGACGCTGGCCGTGATGGCGGCGTTCAACGCCACGCCGGTTCGCTTCACCGGCATCGCCAATCTGAGGGTTAAGGAATGTGACCGCGTATCGGCGCTGTCCACCGAATTAAACCGCATCCGCCCCGGACTGGCGACCGAGGATGGCGACGATCTGATCGTTCACGCCGACCCGTCGCTGTCGGGGCAAACGCTGCCCACACTGATCACCACCTATTCCGACCACCGTATCGCGATGAGCTTTGCGCTCGCCGGTCTGCGGATCCACGGCATCACCATTTTGGATCCGGGATGCACGGCGAAAACCTATCCGTTGTATTGGGATGATCTGGCGGGGTTGGGCGTCACGCTGACGCGGGCATAAAAAAACGCCCGCCCCGGGTCTCAGGGGGCGGGCGATGTTCGTTAACGAACCGTGATGCGACCATCCAGTTCGGGGGTATACCCTTGGGCTTGGGCGGCCAGATAATCGGCCAACACCTCGGCCAGATCGGGGCCGAAATCATAGGCTTGGGTGCCGTTCTGCGCAAACACGCCGTAACCGTCGCCGCCCTGACGCATGTAATTGTTCGACACCACGCCATAGGTCGCGGCGGGGTCAAGATCGGTCCATTCGCCGTCTTTCATCACGCGCACATCGCTGATCCGCGCGCCGGATTCCGCTGCCGGATCAATGGTGTATTGCAGACCCGCGACCTGCGCGAACCGGCCCGCGCCTTCGTCATACCGGCTGGCGCCGTTTTCCAAGGCGGCGATCACATCGGCACCGGGCAACATGAACGTCGCCAGCGTGTTCTGGAACGGCAGGACGGTATACACCTCGCCCATCGTCACCTCGCCCGCGTCGATGGAGGCGCGCAGACCGCCGCCGTTCTGAATGGCGATCTGAATCCCCTGTTCGCGCACGCGGTCCAGCATGGCATCGGCCACCAGATTGCCCATTTCACATTCACGCGCGCGGCAATTCGCGCGGTCGCCGTCAATCGGCGCATTCGCGGTCGCGACGACGGTTTGACGCAGTTCTTCGATCGGGGCGGACATTTCGACGACGCGGGCGGCGATTGTTTCATCTTCGGGGATGGAATTATCCAGCAGGATCGGCTGACCCGACGCGGCGGTGACATGGCCCGCATCGTCAAAGGTCAGGGTCAGATGGCCCAGATATTTGGAATAGGCATAGGCCTGCACCACCGGCACATCGCGCCCATCCGCGCCCGCAACCATGGTCGGATAGGCACCGACCGCGCCCTCCATATCGCCCAACAGGCTGTGCGAGTGGCCGCCAACGACCGCATCCAGCCCCGGCACCTGCGCGGCGAAATCCTGATCGCGCAGATAACCCGTATGCGTCAGCGCGATGATTTTCGTCACGCCCTGATCGGTCAGATCCTGCACCGCCGCGCGCAGGCTGTCGATGTCATCCTGAAAGATCACATTCGGGCCGGGCGACGCAGTTTCGGGCGTGTCCATGGCAAGCGCGGACACGATCCCCACCTTGGTATCGCCCAGGTCGATGACGGTGTGTTTCGACACTTTGCCCGCCAGAATATTCGACTGCGACACGTCGATATTGCTGGACAGAACCGGGAAATCCACGCCGTCGATCAGAGTCAGCAGACCTTCGGGGCCATCGTCAAATTCGTGATTGCCAATCGCCATGGCGTCATAACCGATGGCGGTCATGAACTCGGCCACGTCTTTGCCCTTATAGGTGGTGTAAAACAGGCTGCCCTGATACTGATCGCCCGCATCCAGCACGATCACATGCCCGCCATCGGCACGAATCTGGTCGCGCAATTCGTTGATTTTATGGGCGACGCGGGCCACACCGCCGAAACATTCGCCCTTGGCGCGGGTGTCCTGATCACAGGTGCTGTCATATTGATTGATCGGTTCGATCCGGCTGTGCAGATCGTTGGTGTGCAGAATATGCAGCACGGTTTCAGCCTGCACGCCACCGGCGCACAACGCCAACACGGATGCCGCAGCAAAAAGGCGGGTGTTCATGGATAATCCTTTCCTGACCTTGACCGGGCCAGAGTGGCGGACCACCCCCGCCCAGTCAAATACTTGCGGGGTCCATGAATGACATTGGTTTGTGACGGGGCGGTGACGGGTCTTGACCACGGGGGGGAACAGGCGGCAAATGCGGCTATGCTGATTTACAAAATCCTTCGCCCCGCGGAATGGGCGCATTTGCAGGAACAGGGCGCAACAGACGGCGCGCCTGTGGATGTGGCCGATGGGTTCGTCCATTTTTCAACCGCCGCGCAACTGCCCGTTACTCTGTCCAAACATTTCGCAGGTGACGGGGATGTGATCCTGCTGGCCTGCGAAGCCGACGGGATGGAGGCGTTGCAATGGGAACCCTCGCGCGGCGGCGATCTGTTCCCGCATCTCTATCGTGCGTTGCGGATGGATGATGTGCTGTGGGCGCGCGACGTGCCGCGCACCGAAAACGGCCATGATATTAAGGAATTGGAATGAAACCGATTGAACGCCTTGGCGTGGCCGCGCTGCACCGTCTGGACCCGGAAACCGCGCATGATCTGTCGATTGCCGCGCTGCAACGCGGGCTGGTGCCTCTGGCCGGGGGGCCGGTCACCTCGGATCGGTTAGCGGTCACGGTGGCGGGGCTGGACCTGCCGAATCCGGTCGGTCTGGCGGCGGGATATGACAAAAACGCCCGCGTGGTCGCGCCCCTGATGCGCGCCGGTTTCGGATTCATCGAGGTGGGCGCCGCCACCCCCCGCCCGCAACCCGGCAATCCCAAACCGCGCCTGTTCCGCCTGACCGAAGATCAGGCGATCATCAACCGCTTTGGCTTTAACAATCAGGGCGTTGATGCGATTGCTGACCGTCTGGCGCAGCGCCCGGACGGCATCCCGGTGGGGCTGAATATCGGCGCGAACAAAGACAGCGCCGACCGGGCCGAGGATTTCGCCATCGTCATGCGCCGCGCGGGGCCGGTGGCCGATTTTCTGACGGTGAATGTGTCATCGCCCAACACCGAAAAGCTGCGCGATTTGCAGGGCGCGGATGCATTGGCCGCATTGCTGGCGCGCGTGCTGGATGCGCGCGACGGTCTGCCCGAACACCGCCCGGTCTTTGTGAAAATCGCGCCGGATTTGACCGATGCGGAAATCGCGGACGTTGCGGCGGTCGTGCGCGGATCGGGGATTGATGGAGTGATTGCGACCAACACCACCCTGTCGCGCGACGGTCTGGTCAGCGCGCATCAGGGGGAAACCGGCGGTCTGTCCGGGCGTCCTTTGACGCAGAAATCCGCGCGTGTTCTGGCGCGGCTCTATCGGAAAACGGGGGGGGATGTGCCGATCATCGGCGTGGGCGGCATCAGCACCACCGATGACGCATGGCAACGCCTGCGCGCGGGTGCAAGCGCAATCCAGATTTATTCGGCCTTGATTTATCAGGGTTTTTCGCTGGCCGCGCGGATCGCCCGCGAATTGGACGACCGGCTGGCGCGCGACCGGATCACGCTGCCCGAACTGACCGGCAGCGGCGTGGCGGATTGGGATTAACCGTAATCCCCAATCCCCAGAATCTGATCCATGGCCTGCGACGGCTCATCACAGCCCGCGTCTCCGATGACGCGCGCGGGAACGCCCGCCACGGTTTTGCAGGGCGGCACGTCATGCAGAACCACCGAACCGGCGGCGATGCGGGAATGATGGCCGACATGGATGTTGCCCAGCACCTTGGCCCCGGCACCAATCAACACGCCGTCGCCGATTTTCGGGTGGCGGTCGCCGTCCTCTTTGCCGGTGCCGCCCAGCGTGACGGAATGCAGCATCGACACGTCATTGCCAACCGTCGCGGTTTCACCAATCACAATCGAATGGGCATGGTCGATCATCACGCCCGTGCCGATTTTCGCCGCGGGGTGAATGTCCACGCCGAACGCCTCGGAACAGCGCATCTGCACGAAATAGGCCATATCCGCGCGCCCCTGACGCCACAGCCAATGCGCCATACGATACGCCTGCAACGCCTGAAACCCTTTGAAAAACAAAACGGGTTGCAGCAGCCGATGCGTGGCCGGGTCGCGGTCATACACGGCCAGCAAATCCGCCCGCGCAGCATTGCCCAAGTCTGGCGCGGTCGAATACGCTTCATCCGCCAATTCGCGCAGGATCTGTTCGCTCATTTCCCCTGATGCCAGTTTCAGCGAGAAACGATAGGCGAGCGCCGCCTCAAGGCTGCGGTGATGCAGCAAACCGGCATGGATCAGCGCGCCCAACAACGGTTCATCCGCGACGGCGGCCCGCGCCTCGGCGCACAGTTGCGCCCAGACGGAATCGCGGTCCGTCGTCAGGTTTTGTTTGCCGGAATGTTGCATATTCATAAATCTGCCCGCCCATGCTTTCGGGTGTTGTATCTGATCACCCAAGGAAACAAAAGCAAGGGCGGGCCGGGCGTTATTGCGATGCGTTATTGCGGCAAACGCATCTCCCACCAATGCACGGCGACCTTGACCTGACCGGCGGTAAATGTGCCACCCTCGGCCGTCAGGATCAGCTCAGAGGGCGCGTAATAGGTCATCGGACTGCCCAGCATCCCCCGCGCCCAAGACTGACGCGCCTTGCCCAGACCGTTGCCGAACCGGTCGGTGCCGTCCTCTGTCCCCATCCGCCAGGTGGCGGCGCTGCCGGTGATCGCCGTGGTGACGCGCGCAACCGCGCCGATCACCATGGCCCCCGCCGGGATCATCACGCCCGTTCGGACCGTCGCACCGGGGGTGATGGTCACATCGCCTTCGGCCAATGCGGCGATCATGCCCGAACCGCCCTGCCCCAGCGTCAGCGCGCCGATGGCCCAATCCGCACCGTCGAAAATCGCACCGACGCCCTGATCCGCGATGAACGCCCGCATCCCCGGCTGCGGGGCCAGATACGCCCAGCCGCCATTGCTGCCAATCGCGATCTGACCGGCCTTGCCCGACCAATCGCCCGACGCGCCTACCGGCACCGCCCAGCATTGCCCGTCGATCACGCCATCGGGCGGAGCCGTCACCGTGACGCTGTTCAGGACCAGATTCACCATCCCATCCAACCGCATCAGCGATTCATTCACCGTCACATGCTTTTGCGCCTGCGCGGCCTGAATCAGCGGCAATTGCAGCCGCAAGGTGTCATTCGACATGGAACTCTCCTTTGACAAAAGGCCCCTGCCCGAAGGTTTCGGACAGTTGCGCAACCTCGATCTCGACCGGGCCGCTGATGCCGGACGGGATGATGTGTTCAGGCCGGGTGACGGTCGCCTGATGAACCACGCGATCCCCCTGACGCAAACGGATCAGATAGGTTTCGCGCGCCTCACCCAGCGGCACATCCAGACCGTCCCAGCCGTCGCCATCAACCCGCGTGCGCCGCACCCAATGGATGCGCCGCCCATCCAGCCGCAGATGACACGGCGCATAGGGCCGCAACCCCATCCCCCGCGCCACCGTTTTGCGGGCGCGATAGCTGGCATCATCGGGCGCACGCATTGCCGGACCGATCCGCCAGAACCGTTCCTGACCGCGTGCCGATGGCGGCAAGGAAACCTGACGCATGGCGCTGTCGATCAGCACAATCAGGCTGCCCTTGGGCCACAGATCGGGCATGTCGGCATCCGTCCCCGCCTGCCCGCGCAGACGTCCGCTGATGTCCCACACATCCGGGGCGACCAGTTCGGCGCGGGTGAATTGCATCACCTCCCACCCGGTCAGATCGCCCGTGCCGATGGCCAGCAGGTTGCGCCCCGACAGCATCGCGCGCTGCGTGACCGATGACAGCGCCCCCGCGCGCAGACGCACCTTTAACGGCGCGCCACGGTCCAGAACGCCGGGGCGCGCGCGCGACAGATCGTTCAGCGTCCGCCCAATCACCGCCGCCTGATCCAGATGCAGGTTGTGGTCAAACCCACCCCCCGCATCATCCGACACATAGGCCGCAACCGATCCCGGCCAAGGCCGCGCCGTCACCGCCAGATAGGGGGCCGCCGGGTCTTCGTCCCCGCGCAGCAGCGGCAGGTCCAGAAACACCGGAAACACCGGTAACGGAGGCACAAACCGCCGGATCGCCGTATCCTCATCATGGCGCAGCGACGGGGTATAGGCGCCGGGTTCGACCCGCACCGCGTCAATCGTGATCGCGCCCGCGCGTTCCACCCGATCAATCCGCCAGCGTTGCGCGGGCAGGTCCGGCATCGCCACGCGCACCACATCCCCCGGCCCCAAATCCGCCCGCGACGGCGGCACCGCAAAACGCGCGGTATCGCGGGAAATCGCCGCCTCGGCCAGCCAGCGTTCGATAATGGCGCGGCCCTCGGCCCGGGTCAGAGACATGGCGAATTCGCTGTCGGAAATGCTGTCCTGCCTGTGATCGGGCAGCGACCCCGCCGCCGTTGCCGCGCCGTAATCCGCGCCGGCCTCGACATGCGTTAACCGCAGCCGTCCGGCGATCTGGGCATCCGGCGCGCGCACGGTTTCAAACCCCGTGACCCCATCGGCAAGCGCCAGATCATCCGGTCCGATGGTGGCCCGCGCCAGCCCGTCGCGCGCGATGAACCGCAACACGCCGTCACGTTCCACCGCATCGAACCCATGCGCCAACATCAGCGGCTGCAACGCCGCCCGCCCGGTGTCATTCCCGGTCAGAGCAAAGCCGCGCACCACGCCCGAAATCTGGCTGGTGTCGAAATCAGCCACACCCGCGCGGCGGCAAATATCGCCCACCACGGCGCGCAGCGACACCGCCCCCGCCCGACCATTCAGCCAATGCCCGCGATCCCAAGCGGGACCGTCCGACCACAAATCCCGCCGCGCCGGAAACGCCGGAAAGGGCCGCGCATCCCAACACCACAGATGCGCGCGTTCGACATCCACCATCCGCCGCCCGTCCGGCATGGCCGGGTTGTTCGCCCCGTCGCGCCAGTAATCCATGACCGCCGCGATATAGGCCGCCTGAATCGCATCATCCCGCGTTCCGTTGGAATAATGCGGCAGGGTGCTTTCCGAACTCATGGCGTCCAGAAATTTGTTCGGCTGGTTGGTGGCCTTATCCAGAGCCGCGCAGCCCAATTCCGTGAACCAAATGGGCTTTGACCCCGGAACCCATGCGGTTGCCTGATCGTCACGCACGCCGCCCGGACGGTTGTAATGCAGGTTTTCCCACCAGGCGCGGATGTCTTTGTAACGCCAGACCCACGCTTCGTCATAATAACCATCCGTGATCGGCGTGCGGCGTTGTGCGTCACGCTCAGTATCGCTGGCATAGAACCAATCGAACCCCTCACCCCCGCAGACATTGCCGCGCAGATAATCGGGGTTGTCGATCCGCCCGAACCCGGCATCCAGATGCGCATCCCCATCCCGCCAATCGGACAAGGGCATGTAATTATCAATGCCGATAAAATCGACATTTTCATCCGCCCATAACGGGTCCAGATGAAAGAACAATTCGCCATTCCCCGGATGATGGCCGAAATATTCCGACCAATCCGACGCATAGCTGATTTTGACATCCGGCCCCAAAATCTGGCGCACATCGGCGGCCAGACGGCACAGTTCGGCGACGGCGGGATAGCTGTTCCCCGCCCCCCTAATCTGCGTCATGGCGACCATTTCCGACCCGATCAGAAAACTGTCCAAGCCCCCAACCGCCGCGCACAGATGCGCGTAATGCAGGATAAAGCGGCGATACGACCATTCATCCGGCCCGTGATAACGAACCTGATCGCCGTCGCGGGTGAAATCGCTGACCTGCGCGGTGCCGAAAAACTGCGCCACCTCGGCCGCAGCGGCGGCATGGCCATCCGGCGACCCCTCACGCCCCGGCGCGATGCTGGTCGTCACACGCCCGCGCCACGGCATTACCGGCTGTTCGCCCGGCCCCCACGGATTTGCGCGCCCATTGCCCGCGATCTGTTCCATCAGGATAAAGGGATAGAAAATCGCCTTTTTCCCCGACGCAATAATCGCGCGCATCGCCTCAAGCACCGATTGATCCGCGGGCGTGCCGCCATAGATCGGGCGCCCGTCCACCTGCGCCACCTCATGCGCCTCGGACCGCGTGATCCCGCCCGCACGCCACGGCATTTCGGCGCCGTCAACGGCGATATGTTCAACCTTAGGGCGCACCGTGCATTGATTGATGCGCAGGTCATCACCAAACCACGACACGATAACCGACACCGATTTCGCGTTCGGCAATTCACGGCCCAGTGTCTCCAACGACGCCGAAAAATCCGTGCCGCCCATCGGGCTGTTGACGTTGAACGACCGCGATTCCCCCAAATCCATGCGTTCATTCACCGGCGTTGTCGCCAGCGAATATTCGCCCGTGCCGGGGATCAACGCGACTGCGCGCACGTCACGGGGCAATCCGCTGCCGTCCTGCGCGGGGCAGGTCACCTCGAACGACAATTGCGGCATCCGGTTGCCCCAGCGTTCCAGATGCAGCCCCTCGATCACGACATAGGCCACGCCGCGATAGGCCGGGGCGGCGTCCCCTTCGACCGCCGCAATGGCGGGATCGGGCATCTGGTCATCGCCGCCATTGTAAACCCGCATATTCAAATCCGATGCGGGGATTTCTTCGCCATCCGCCCAGACGCGCCCGACGCCAAGGATCGTGCCTTCGCACAGCGCCATGGCGACCGACAGGCGATAGCTGATGTGATCCACATTGGTGCGCGGCGCGCCCTTGCCGCCGCCCATGGTTTCGCGGCGGGATACCTCGGTCAGGTCCGACGCCCAGATGACATGCCCCGGCAGGCGCATCTGCCCCCAGATACGCGGCAGAGCCATCCCCTCGCCCGCGGTTTGCAGACGCATCCGGTCAACGCGCCCGGTTTCGACCGCACGCGCGCCGCCGCCCAGCAAACGCTGGTCGATCACGCGGCCCACGGTGGCACCAACCGCGCGGCCAATGACCGCGCCCGACAGGCCCAGCACCGTGCCGCCAAAGCCCGAACCAATCGACGCGCCGATTGCGGATAATACGATCGTAGCCATCGCGGCCTCCTTTCAGAAATCAGGGAAAACGGAACCGCGCGACCACACGGTTCCGCCATGGCAAGGTCAGAGGGCTGTCAATCACCCCATGCCCGGAATAGGCGTGGATGAACCGATTGCCCGGCACGACGATGCCCAGATGTTTCGCAATCGCCCCCGCCTGCATCCGAAACAGCAGCACCTGCCCCGGCCGATGCGGGCCGTCATCCACGCGCGGGAAATGCCGGGTCATGGCGCGCAGTAACACCTCATCCCCGGAACATTCGCCCCAATCGGGGGAATAATCCGGCGCAGGTTCGGGGTCCGCGCCATATAAGCCCCGCCACACGCCACGGATCAGGCCCAGACAATCGCAGCCCGCACCCCGCGCACTGGCCTGATGAACGTAAGGCGTCCCAATCCAATCGCGCGCCAAGGCAACAACCCGATCACCCATGCTTGCCCCCGATCTGTGGGGCCATCAGCCAATCTTCGGGCGGCAGATGCGGAAAGCCGCGAAAATTCAGCATGTTGCTGAACTTCAGCCGACAGGTTGCGGCGCGTTTGTCACATCCCGCGATCAGACGCAGCTGGTCGCCGGGCGCGGGCAGAATACCCAAACCCTGCCACAATTCGACCCGACGTGCGCCGCCCGGCCGGGCCTCATCATTCTTGACCGCCGCGTGCAGACCCTGCGCCGCGCCCGACAGAACGACCACGCGGCCATGTTCAAACCAATGCGCGTCAAAGGCCGGAAAGCCGGTGAAATCAAACACCCGCCCGTCATCATGCGTCTGCACCGCCAGATCACAGAAAAACGCGGGGTTTGTGACATCCACCCCGCACGCCGCATCGCCCAAACGGGCCGCGCAACCGGGGTGAAACGCCCGCCCCTGCGGCAGGTTCAGCGGTTCCGACAGCCCGCGCAGTTCCGCCCGGAACGCCCCGTTGAGGCGCGTCACCTCGCCCAGCGATCCGCGAAACATCAGGCGGCGGCGGACGGGATCGGTCCAATCCACATCCCACATCCGCAATTCCGCATCGTCCCAGCGACCGGCCAGAATGTCGCGTTCGGTGATGGCGTCGTCGTTTAACGCGCCCTCGGCCTCGGTGTTGTCCACGGACAGACCGGCGGCCTGAACCAAGGCGCGCGCGGTCATCCCCTGATCGGGGCGAAACGCGATGCCGTCGAAATGCAGCGCCGCGTCGTGATCGGTGAATCCTAACGTCACCCCATCCTGACGCCGGATCGCCCAAGCGCGGGCGTTCGTTGTGACGGTCATACGCGCACCTCAACCACGGGAATCTGCGGAACCTGACCGGCGTTGAAGGACGCCACCGACACCGCGATGCGGTCCGTGTCGAACCGCACCGGCACGTCAAATTCAAAGCCGGCTGTGACGGGGGCGCCAACCTCGGGCGGCTCAGAAAACGTGATCACCCCGCGCTGATCATCAACGCTGAAATGCTGGTCAAAGGTCATTTCATCGCCCCCCACGCCCGCAACCACGGTGCCGCGCACGGGTTTGACGACCGGACGCCGATATTCAGCGGCACCCGATGCGTAGCCTTTGCTGATCGCAAAGGTCACCGTCTGCCCGTCGCCCACCCCGATGATCTGATCGTCAAAGCCCGGCACGCGCGACGGCAGACAGCTTTTGTAATCGCTCCAATCTTTCCAGCGGAAGCCGTGCAACTGCCCGGCCCGCGCCTCAAAGAACGCGATGACGGCGGCGACATCATCCAGCGATCGCAGCCCCACGCCCGCATCGAACCGCCGCCTGGGATGCGCCCAAGGGGTGTTGCGTTCCTCGAACCCGCTGGCCAGCGTGACAATTTCCGTCCGGCGTTCCGGGCCACCCATCGACCCAAAGGACAAATTCGCCGGAAACCGAACCTCGTGAAAAGCCATACGCGCCCCCTATGCGTTACGATCGCCGCGCGCCAAAACACGCGACATCTGCGCCGCGATCTGCGACTGGCTGCGTTGAAACCCGGCCACATCCGGGGTCGAGACATTGATGGTGACATTGACCGGCGCAGGCCCGCCCGCCGCTGCCACGCCCAGCCGCCCATCCGCGCCACGGCGCAGCGGCATGATCGCCTCGGGTCCGGCTTCGCCCATCAGGCCGGTGGCGCCCTTCATCGGGAAATGCACCGGCTGAGACACCACGCCGCCCTTGGCAAACGGCACGACGCGGCTTTGCGTAAACGCGTTTTCCGCCACGGGATACAGATTGGCGATGCCCCCCGCGACCGCCCCGGCCACAGCGTTTTGCACCGGCTTCATCGCAATGGAATAAACCGTATCCGCGATGCTGCGCCCCACCCCGATCAGCGCGTCCGACAGTTTCGCCCCGTCAAACACCAACCCGTCAAAGGCACGACGCAGCCCCCCTTCGATCCCGTGGGTCAGGTTGCCCACCTCGCGCGTGGTCCAGATCATGGATTGCCGCATCCGGGCCAGTTCGTTTTCAAATTCGGACACCATGCGGCTGCTTTGGGTCCAGTCGTCATCCAGCCGGTCAATGCTCCGGCGTTCGTCCATCACCATGTGTTATCCTTTCACCCGGCGTCCGGGAAACGCGCGGCCAATTCGGCCAGCCGGTCGCGCGTCATCATCGCAGGACCGCCGGGTTCAATGCCGACCATCAGCGCCAATTCGGCGGGGGTCAGCGTCCAGAACTGATCGGGATGCAGGCGCAGCGCCCCCATCCCCACCCGCATCAGACCGGGCCAATCCAGCCCGCCCGTCACGGCGCGCCCATCACGACGCACCGTGAAACGCGCGCGCCAGCAATTCCGCCGCCGCACGCGCCGCCCCCACCGGACCGCCGCCAATATCGGCCGTGAACAAATCCGCAGCCGCCCCCTGCCAACCCGCGCCGCGCAGACCCGCGACCAGAACCGCCAGCACATCGCGGCTGCTGATGCGGCCGGTTTCAAACCGCTGCGCCAGCGCCAGAAAACCGTCGGCCTGCAATTCGGTTTCCAATTCGGCCAAAGCCCCCAAGGTCAGCCGCGCGACATGCGGCTGACCGTTCAGGATGACCTGAACCTCTCCTCGATGCGGATTGACCATCACAGCGCCGTAAAGGTGATGGCGCCCGCCGATGCCATCGACATCTCATAGGTCGCTTCGCCGTTATAGCTGCCGGAATATTCCAGCCCGGTGATCTGGAACGGGCCTTCCAGACGCCCGAAATCGGGGATAATCACCTGCAAACGCGGAGTTTCCCCGTCAAAGAACACCTGACGCGCCCGCCCGTCCGTATCGGCGTCGCGGAACACGCCCGACCCCGATACCGATGCGCTGCGAACCCCCGCACCGCCCAACAATTCGCGCCAGCCGCCTTCGCTGTCGATATTTGTCACGTCCACCGTATCGGCGTTGAAACTGATCCGCGTGGACCGCAGCCCGGCAATCGTGGTGAAACTGCCGTCGCCGGTCATGTCCATTTTGATCAGCAGATCGCGCCCGTTTTGTGCCGCCATGTTCTGTCTCCTCAGTTCAGGTCAATGCGCGCGCGAAAGGTCAGATCGACCTGCCGCGCGCCGCCTTTTTCCACCCGACGCGCCCGCGCGCGCAGGAACCACAGCCCGACCAGATGCCCGCGCCCCAATTCAAGCGCGCCCTGATCCAGCGCGTCCGTGACGGCCACGGCTGCGGCCTTGATGCGGGCAAACCCTTCGGCCCCGTCATCCACCCCGGACGAGACCGAGACCACAAAATCATGCTGCGCGCCCCGCGCGGTCATATCGCCCGCATCGCGCACATCTTCGGGGCCAAGCGCGACGTAAACACCCCCCGGCGCGTCCACCGGCATCGCGTCATAGACCGCGTCACCGACCAGATGTGCCAGCGTGGCGTCCGTTCGCAATTGCTGCCAAACCGCCGTTTGCAGCGCAACGGCTGCTGCGTAACTCATGGTTTTGTCTCCTCTTGGGCGTGGATGGTCAGCCAGTGACCGGCGCGGTCGGTTTCGGCCACGGCGTCGATGCGGAACAGGCGTTGCCCGTGGCGCAGGCGCTGACCGGGAACGGGGCGGCGCGGATCACCGGCCCGCGCGGCGCGGGTCAGGATGTGCCACCGAACCGCCGGACCAATGGCCAGCGTCGATCCCGTATCACGCGGCGTCCGCGCCACCATTTCCGCCCAGATCCAGCCCAGCCGCCGCCAGCTCACGGTGAAACCGCCCATGCCGTCGGGCTGACGGTCCATCTGTTCCAGCGCCAGCCGGACATTCGGGTTCGGCACGCTCATCGCCGCGCCCCCCTTCCGGCCAACGTCCTGACCGCGCGCCATTTTTCGATCAGCGCGCTGACGCCGAACGGCAACGCACCGACCTGCCCGTCAAAGGCCCGATCTTCGTAATACCGCGCGGCCAGCATGATGACCGCCTGCGCCAGATCGGCGGGAACCGCGTCCCACGTCGCGCCAAACCCCGCCGTGAAGGTGACCGTCACCGACCCCCGGCGCGGCACATGCGGGAAAATGACGCCCGCGGGCAAAATCATGGGCCTCTGGCTGTCGGGCAGCATCCGCCAGCTTGCCGGGGGCAGCGCGGTGATGCGCCCGTCCCCGTCGTCAATCTCGATCGCATCCACCGAATGAACCGGCGCCAGCGGCAAGGGCTGCCCCAACCGATCGCGCCAGTCGTCAATCTGCATCCGAAACCGGCGCGTTAACAACACCTTGCCGGTGCGCGCCTCGATCATCGACATGGCCGCGCGTAAAAACGCGGCCAGCGCGTCGGTTTCGGCCTGATCCTCGGGGGTGTCGAAACCCGCCCCCAACCGCAGATGCGCACGCAGCCGGGCGACCGGCAGCGCCTCGGCCGCTGGTGTGGTTTCCTCAATCAGCATCATTTCGCGAACCTCCCGTCCTGCTGTCCGCAACGTGGAAAAACCGGCCCGAACCCGGACCGAGTGATGGCGAAAGGGACGCGCCGCCGCAGACCATAAGCCCGTGCGGACAGTGCAAGCTGGTATGCCCCGCACGGCGCGTCCCCCTTCACCGTCCCGTCAGGATCAGGCGGCGAATTGCAGCAGCTTGACCGCGCGGAAATCCGTCACGCCGCCGCCCACGCGCTTGGTGGCATAGAACAGAACATGCGGTTTGGCGCTGAAGGGATCACGCAGCACGCGCAGATCGGGGCGCTCGGCAATGGTATAGGCCGAATGGAAATCCCCGAACGCAATCGACAGAGACGACGCGCCAATATCCGGCATGTCTTCGGAAATCAGCACCGGATAGCCCAGCAATTGCGGTTCCTGACCGGCGGTCAGCGCGTCCGTCCACAGGAAACGACCTTCGCTGTCCTTCATCTTGCGCACGCGGGCGGCGGTTTTGCTGTTCATGATGAACGCTGCGTTTGCGCGGTATTCGGCTGGCAGCGCATAGATCAGGTCGATCAGACAATCCGCCGGAGCCGTCGCCAGAAAATCGGCGGAACGCCCGGTTTTCACAAAACCCACCTGCGCATTGGTGGCCGTCGCCGCCGGAGCAACCGGGTATTTCAAAATCCCGCGCGGCTTGTCGGTGCCGTCGCCATTGATAAACGCCGCCGCCTCGGCGCGGGCGAAACGATCCGCGATGCGTTCGGCCAGCCAGCTTTCCACATCAAACGCGGCATCATCCAGCAGACGCTGGCTGGCCTTGGGCATGGCCGACAATTCGTGAACCGGGATGCTGATGCGTTCCACACCGCCCGACGCGGTTTCCGTTGCCGCCGCTTCGGTCGCCCAGCCCGCACCCAGGCTGTCCTTGTCCACCAGCACTTCGTAAACGCTGCTTTCGATGGTCACGACATTGGCCAGCTTGCGCAGCGACGCGCCGTTATGCAGCACGCTTTGCACCGCATCCGACACCTGCGGCGCGGCCAGAAAACCGCCGTCGCTGGCGACCGTCAGGCCCTTTTCCTCGATCGCCAGACCGCGCAGCCCGTCATCATTGCCCGACCGCAGATAGGCGTTGAACGCCTTTTGATGCGGCACTTCGGTTTCCGCGACGGTGGACAGAGGGGCGCGGTTACGCAGGGCGGTTTTACGGTCGATCATGGTCATACGCTGTTCCTGTGCGTTAAGTTTTTGCTGAATGTCGTTCTGAAAGCCCTTGAGTTCGCTGACGAACCCCATCATGGCCCCCTTCAGATCGGCAGGCACATCGCCGCCGGCCGTGGTTTTCACCTCGGTCATGGTCTTCTCCTCATCGCGATTGCGGGGCGGTTGGCCCCCATTTTCGGGGGTCAGCGCCCCCGAAATCCGTTGGCGCAGATGCGCCGGATCAGTTGCCGCGCAAAGCCTGCGTGGCGGCGGTGAACAGCGCGGTGATGTCGCGCAGGTCATCGGTGTGTTTGCGGCCCACTTTGGCCTCGGGCAGCATGGGGAACGTGACCAGCGACACCTCCCACAGATCCACCTCGATCAGTTTGCGGCGGCCCTGCGGGTCACGTTCCGCGCGGATGGTGCGGTATCCGATGGACAGCCCTTCGATGGCGCCCGCGGCTATCAGCGCCGCCGCCTCGCGGGCCTGCGCCACATCGGGCAGCAACCGCCCGCGCACCCACAACCCCTTGGCGTCTTCGCGGATGTCATCCCAGACGCCAATCGGGCGGGTCGGGTCATGCTGCCACAGCATCCGCACCTTGTCCCCCTTGGCCGCCAGCCGGTCCAGGCTGGCGCGGAACGCCCCCGGCGCGACGGCATCGCCGCCCTGATCGGTCAGCCCGAACAGGCTGGCATAGCCTTCAATCACCTGCCCATCGGTCAAGACCGGCGCGCCGCCCGTAAATTTCACCTCAAGCCCCGGAACCATCTGTCAGCCTCCTTTCGGCGCAAATTCCAAAATACCTTGCACGGCTTGGGTCAGGATCACGGCAACCACGCCGTAAACCGTCATCCATAGCCGCTTTTCCAGCCGTTCGATCAGGGTTTCGATGCGTTCCAGCCGCTTTTCCACGGTGCCAAATTGCAGCGCCATGATGCGTTCCTGAACGTCGAACCGCTGATCGTGCCAGCCGTCTTTGATGAAACGCGACCCCTCCACGTTACACCTCGGCCACGGGGGCCAGCCCCAACAGCGCGCGCTTTTCGGCATCGGTCAGGAATTGCGCATCGGTGACGCGCTTCCACAACTGATCGCGTTCGGCCGACAGCGCGGGGATCTGGTCGGGATCGGGGCGCAGTTCGACCTCGGCCCCCATATGTTCCGACAGCCACCACGCGACGGATGCGGCAACCCGCGTCACCAGCGGCAACACCGTCAGGCGGTAAAACGCCCGATGCGCCTCGGCATAATTGGCATAGGTCGCATCGCCAGGGATTCCCAACAGCATCGGCGGCACGCCAAAGGCCAACGCAATTTCCCGCGCCGCCGCCAGCTTGGTGGCGTGAAACTCCATATCCGAGGGGCTGAACCCCATGGGCTTCCAGTCCAGGCCCCCTTCCAACAACATCGGACGGCCCGCATTGCGCGCGCCTTGGTGGTTGGTTTCAATCTCACCGACCAGCCGGTCATATTGTTCGGGCGACAAGGTGCCATGCCCATCAACACCGCGATAGACGATGGCCCCGCTGGGACGCGCGGCGTTATCCAGCAACGCCTTGGACCAATGACTGGCGCTGTTATGCACATCCAACGCCACCGCCGCCGCCTGCATGGGCGACAAGCCATAATGGTCATCCTGCGGGTGAAAGCTCTTGATGTGGCAAATCGGGTCGGGGCTGCCGGTCATATCAAACCGATGCTTGCGCCCCCCAACGGCATAGTCATAGGCCACCGGCCAGCCATCCGCGCCGGGAACAATGCTCATCCGGTCCGACCGCAGCACATGCAGTTCTTCGGGCAAACCGGCATCCGACACGCCGACGGCCTCCAGATAGCCATTCCCGGACAACAGCATCTGCCCAAACAGCGCCTCGAACAACTCGGCCCGGCCCTGCCCGGCATTGGGACGACGCAGCAGATCAATCACCGGATGACAGTCAAACCGATGATCCCGGTCACCACAGATCAACGGCACCGCCGCCGCGGCTTCGGCAATCAGCTTGACCGACCGGAACCCCACCGGATTGCCCATAAACCCGCCGCGGGTCAGGCTGCCCGTATCGCGCGCCATCCAGACCGGACGCCCAACCCCCGCCGCCATCGCCGCAATCTTCCCCGAGGCACTGGCCTTAACCTCAGGCACCGGCGCAGCCTTCCCCGCGCCCCCAAACAATCGAAACGCCATCCGCGCCCCCTTTTGTCATGAAAAAAGGCCGCCCCACGGGGCAGCCCTGCATTTCTTACCTGTGAACCCCCGCAGCAACGAAGGCTGACCCGCCTATCTGCTGAGCGAACATATCCCGTCGAACGCCCGCTCCAAATCCGGGCCGGCCTGTCTATCTTCTGTGCAGAAATATCCCGGGGGTCCGGGGGCTGGCCCCCGGCGCCATCCCCCGAAAGCCCCCTACAACCGCCGCATCTGAGGACGCCGCCACCCCGCCGCCGGTTCAATCATCAACTCATGCAGCGCCCAGACCAGCGCATCCAGACGGTCGGGACTGCCGCGCCCCTCATATCCGCGAACGGTCATGCGGCACATCTGATCCTCTAACGCGCCCAAGGCCCCGCCGCGCAGATGCCGCACGCGCCCCTGTTCATACAGCGCCGCGACGGGTTCGGCCCGCAGCCCCTTGCCCCGCGACGCCCGCAACGCGCGGAACGGAACCAAAGGGTCCACCTGCCGGATGACCTGTTCGACCAGATCGCCGCCTTGGTTCACCTCGGCGACCAGCTTTTCAGCGCCGTGGCGGTCCATCGCGGCAATCGCGGCGCGCGCCCAGTCGGTCGGCCCGCCGCGGATGGTCGCATCCTCCAGAACATAGGCGCGCCAGTCGCGCGGCTCGCCCTGTGTGACGACACCGGCCACCACGATGCCACATTCATCCGACGCCGCGCCCGAACTGACCGCCGGATCGACCGCCACCACGACCCGATCCAGAACCGGCGCGCGATCCACCCGTGCCGCCTCTAACATCGCCGTGGTCCACAGCGCGCCTTCGACATCCTCCAGCAGCACCCCGTCCAATTCCTGCCGCCCGAGCCGAGTCCCGGCATAACGCGCCTGAACCTCGGTCAGGAAACTTTCCGCCAGATAGGCGCGGTTGGCCTCGGTCGGTGCGTGGGTCATCACCGTGCTGGCATTGTCCAGAATACGCTTCAAGACGCCGACATTGCGCGGCGTAGTCGTGATGACCTGCTGCGGATGATCGCCCAGACGCAGCGCGAATTGCAGCATGTCCCAGACCTCATCGGCCTTTTTCCACTTGGCCAATTCATCCGCCCAGGCCGCATCGAATTGCGGGCCGCGCAGCGATTCAGGCTCATGCGCGCTGTAAACCGTGGCCGTCGCGCCATTCGCCCAGACCAGCCGCCGCCGCCCGGCTTCCCAGACCGGGCGACGGTCGGGCGGAGAACAGGCGATAATGCCGCTTTCGCCGAACACCATCACCTCGCGCACCTGGTCGAATGTTTCGCCCACCAACGCGACCCGGTGGCATTTCCCCGGCGCGGCGGCGGTCGGTCCTTCGACCATGCGGCGCACCCATTCGGACCCGGCGCGGGTTTTCCCCGCACCGCGCCCGCCCATGATGACCCAACTTTTCCAGTCACCTTCGGGCGGCAATTGATGCGGCAGCGCCCAGAATTCAAACAGCCACGGCAGCGCCATCAACGCGTTTTCCGACAGCTCGCCCAGAAAGGCGTCAACCTGTTCCGGCGCGGCGCAGGCAAGCCAACCGGCGCCCGATTTCATGGCGTGCGTCGTCAAGGTCCAATCCGCCCCCGCCGACGCCCCCGGCAATATCTTTGCGCAGTTTGTCAACTTTGTTCCTTTCCGCCATCATCAGATGCAACGCCTCGCGCACGCCTTTGGCGCTGTTGATCGCTGCTTTCAGTTCTGCGGGGTCTATATCGCCCGCGTGCCGCGTTTCCAGCGCGGCTTCGTGGCTTTTCAAGTCCCGCACATAGGACCAGAAAAGCCCCTCGGCGACCGCCAATGCCTCTGCCGGGCAAATCGGGTCGCGGTTATCCCTGCATGCTGTGGCCTTTGCGGCCATGAATGGTCCTTCGGCCCCAAAGGGCCGTTCCGGTGTCAAATCGTTCATGCAAACTGTTCCGCCTCGTGTCCTGTCCGCACGGGCTTTCGGTATGAAAAAAGCGGCCCAAGGGGATGACCCCGGCCGCTTGCCCACCTGTTCCAGCATGGGTGTTTTCTATCTTGGGGCGTTCGCCAAGTCAATTACTAAATCTGGGGTTGCGGGATTAACGCCGCATTAATCCGTGATAACAACCGCTTAACCCCACGCAACACCCCCAGCGAACGCCGCGCAACACCGCCCAAAATCGGCGGGAATCACCCTATCCGCGTGGATGCGCCGCGCGATAGACCGCCATCAGCCGCGCATCATCCACGCCGGTATAGACCTGAGTCGTGGACAGGCTGGCATGGCCCAGCAATTCCTGAATCGTGCGTAAATCGCCGCCGCTGGCCAGCAGATGCGTGGCGAAACTGTGGCGCAGGGCGTGGGGCGTGGCGGTTGCGGGCAAGCCCAGCGCCGCACGGGCGCGCGCCATCGCGCCGTCAATCGCGCCCGCATACAGCGCGCCCCCCCTCGCGGCCCGAAACAGGGGTGCCGCGCGGGTCAGGGGCCACGGGGACAGCCGCAAATAATCCGCCACAGCATCGCGCGCGACCGGCAAAACCGGCACCTGCCGTTCGCGTCCGCCTTTGCCGCGAATGGTTAACGCATCGCGAAACGGCCAGTCAGCGCCGGTCAGGGCCAAGGCCTCGGATATGCGCAACCCGCAGGCCCACAGCAGCGTCAGAACCGCCATATCGCGCGCAGCGATCCACGGCTCGGGGTGCAGCGCGGCGACCTGATCCAGCGTGTCCTGCGCCTGTTCCGGCGTCAGAGGCCGAGGCAACCCGCGCGCATATTTCGGGCTGCGCGCCGACAGCGCGGCGGACAGGTCATAGCCCTGCCGATCCGACATCCACCGCAGAAAACTGCGCACCGCCGATTGACGCCGCGCCAGCGACCGCGCGCCCAAACCCCGGCGGCGTTCCTCGGCGGCAAAGGCGCGCATATCGGCCTGCACCAACCCACCCAACGATGCCGGAGTCGCCGCCTGCCCGTGATACCCGCCCAAAAACCCCAGAAAGGCCAGCACATCCGCCTGATAGGCCGTGATCGTGTGCCGCGACAGATCGCGGGCGGCGGCCTGCGCGTCCAGCCACCGCGCCACCGCGTCCGACATGGCGGGCGACAGAGCCAGCGGCGCGTCGGTCACGCCCGCAGCCGCGACAGCAGCACCAGACGGAACACCTGCGCGAAAAAGCGCAACAAATCCGTGCCATGCGCGGGCATGAACCGGCGCGGGTCGGTGCTGCCCATCAGCATCATGGCGCGCGGACGGCGGGCGCCCAGATCCAGCGGCAGCAACGCCTCGGACGCGACGGGGGTGCCGTGGATGGGCTGCGTGATGGGCGAGGCCGGACGCAGCACAATATCATCGCCCCGCGGCGCGCGCCTGCCGGCGGACACCATGCGGTCGATCGCGCCTTCGGGGGTGATGAACACGTCGCCCGGCAGATGCGGCATGACGGGTTCCGATTCCACCACCAGCCGCAGCGTTTCCACCCGCAAAAGCGGTGCAATATCGGCCTGCAACGCATGGGTCAGATCGGCCAGATCCACCGTTTCCAGCAGCCCGATCACCGCGCGATGAATCACCGCCGTGCCGGATTGGTTGTCATAGGCGGCGGCAATCACGCTTTCATGCGCGGATTCCAGACGATCCAGCCGGTTTTCCAAGGCCTGCATCGCCCGCCCGCGGATGTCGATGACGTTATCGCCCAGATCGGCCTCATGCGCGGCAACCAGCACGCGCATCAAGTCCCGATCCGCCAGAATGGCCGACGGATCGGCCAGCAGTTTGTCGCGCGTTTCCGCGTCCAGCCTGGGCGTGGTCATCAGCCGATTTTCTGGCCGGTTTTGGCCCAGTCGGCGTTGAATTGCTCCAGCCCTTTGTCGGTCAGGGGATGGGTGGCCATCGCTTTGATCACAGCCGGGGGGGCGGTGATGACATCGGCGCCAATGCGGCCCGCCTGAACGATGTGGTTCACATTGCGGATCGACGCGGCCAGAATTTCCGTTTCATAACCGTAATTGTCGTAAATGTCGCGGATGTCGGCGATCAGCTCCATCCCGTCCAGATGAATGTCGTCCAGACGCCCGATAAAGGGGCTGATAAAGGTCGCGCCCGCTTTGGCCGCCAAGATCGCCTGCGCGGCAGAAAAACACAGCGTCACATTGACCATATGCCCTTCATCCGACAGCGCGCGGCAGGCCCGCAGCCCGTCCCAGGTCAGAGGAACCTTGATCGTGATGTTTTCCGCGATTTTGGCCAGAATTTTGCCTTCGCGGATCATGTCATCGGCGGAGTTCGCCACAACCTCGGCGCTGACGGGACCGTCCACCATGTCGCAGATTTCGCGGGTGACTTCGGTAATGTCGCGGCCCGATTTCAGGATCAGCGACGGGTTCGTCGTCACCCCGTCCACCATGCCCAGATCATTCAGTTCACGGATGGCGTCCACATCAGCGGTATCAACAAAGAATTTCATGGCCCGGTTTCCTTATGGCTGGGTTTGAAGGGTGTGTAACATGATGCGCGGGCGGGTCAAAGGGGATAGCGGCCGGGGGCCAGCCCCCGGACCCCCGGGATATTTGCGCCAAGATGAAAGGGCGCGGCGTTTAGTTTGCGCAGTCGGCGCGGGTGCTGAGGACGGGCGCGTATTCCGGGCGGTCGCCGCCGGTTGTGACCGTCAGCCGGTTGCCCGACGAATCGTCATAGGTAAAGCCGCAATAGCCCATGCCGGTGCCGGCGCAGTCGCTGACCTCGGTGATGTTATGGGTGGCGAAGAAAGGGTCGGCATGGGGGGCGGGGGTTTGCGCGACGGGGTGCCAGCCGGCTTCGGCCAGCGCCGCGCGCGCGTTAAGGATCGGCTGGCCATAGATATTCGGCACCTGCCGGTCGCCGCAGACCGTTGTTAATGTGGCGATTTCGGTCAGCCGCGCGCCGGTCGCGTCGATATGCAGATCCGCAAACGGCGTCAGATAGGGACCGCCCGCAGAGACGCGGACCACATCGGGGCCGACCTGTTCCAATGCGCCCACCTGTTCCAGCGGGCTGCCATCGGGATAGATCATGGTCGGGTCGGTCAGGTAAAAGCCCAACAGGCTGCGGCCGCGAAAGATCGCCAGATGGCCGTCGTCGACCGCGCAGGGGGCGCCCGCCATGGGCCGCAGCGCACTGGCATAGCTGACCACGCTTAGCCCGTTCACGACCAATTCCGATTGCACCACCCAACCGGCGTCATACACCATCTGCCCGCCTTGGGTCGCGTAGTCGGTGATGGCGCGGCCCGAACATTCGTCGGCCAATCCGCTGGGATTGGGGTTCAGCTGGTCCAGTTTGACGGCGTGCATCCCGTTGATGGTGCTGGTCAGGTCAAAACCCGCGGCGGGCAGCGCGGTCAGGCAAGCCGCGCAGATAAGGGGAATAAGACGCATGGGACGCTCCGGCAAAGACAGGGGCAGTGTCGCGGAACCGGCGCGGTTGTCAACGCGCGTGATCGGGGATATTCGCGTCAGGATGAAAAAGCCCGGCATTTGCTGCGATTTTCGCTTGCAATTCGTTGCAACCGGGGGTAATTGCCAAGCCTTCATGTGAACTCCACCGGAATCAGGGTGGCCCGTGCAACACGGGGCCTGCCGGTGATGTTGAAAGGAAAACGCGTCATGGACGCCAAAGAACTGCGGTCTAAGACCCCTGACCAGTTGAAAGATCAACTGGTTGCCCTGAAGAAAGAGGCGTTTAACCTGCGCTTCCAACAGGCCACCGGCCAATTGGAAGGCACGGCACGTATGCGCGCCGTCCGTCGTGACGTCGCCCGCGTGAAAACGATTCTGAACCAAAAAGCGGCGGAAGCCGCTGCCGCAAACTAAGGAGCCTTCACTATGCCCAAACGCATCCTGCAAGGCACCGTGACCTCGGACAAAAACGACCAGACCGTCACCGTTCTGGTTGAACGCCGTTTTAAGCACCCGCTGCTGCACAAAACCGTCCGTTCGTCGAAAAAATACCGCGCACATGACGCGGAAAACCAGTTCAAGGTGGGTGACACCGTTCGCATCGTCGAATGTGCGCCGATCTCGAAAACGAAACGCTGGACTGTCCTGACGGACGAAGCTGCTTCGGCATAAGTCCATCAGAACTGATCAGAAATGATCGAAACCCTGGGGCCGGATAGGCCGGTCCCCAAAGGTCGGGAGAAACCAAATGATCCAGATGCAGACCAATCTGGATGTTGCTGACAACTCCGGCGCTCGCCGGGTTCAGTGCATCAAGGTCCTGGGTGGTTCGCACCGTCGCTATGCGTCGGTGGGCGACATCATTGTCGTGTCCGTCAAGGAAGCCATTCCGCGGGGCCGCGTGAAGAAAGGCGACGTCCGTAAGGCCGTGGTCGTTCGGACCGCAAAAGAAGTGAACCGTGAAGACGGCACCTCGATCCGCTTTGACCGCAACGCCGCCGTCATCCTGAACAATCAGGGCGAACCGGTCGGCACCCGTATTTTCGGGCCGGTCGTGCGCGAATTGCGTGCGAAGAACTTCATGAAGATCATCTCGCTTGCACCGGAGGTGCTGTGATGGCTGCCAAGCTGAAAAAAGGCGATAAAGTCGTCGTTCTGACCGGCAAGGACAAAGGCAAAGAAGGCGAAATCACCGCCGTCATGCCCAAGGACAACAAAGCCATCGTGGACGGCATCAACGTCGCAATCCGCCACCAGCGCCAGACGCAAACGACCCAAGGCGGCCGTCTGCCCAAGGCAATGCCGATCGACCTGTCGAATCTGGCCCTGCTGGACAAAAACGGCAAAGCAACCCGCGTCGGCTTCCGCGAAGAAGACGGCAAAAAGGTGCGTTTCGCCAAAACCACGGGGGACGTGATCTGATGCTGGATACCGCAAAATACACCCCGCGTCTGCGTTCGCAGTATCGCGACCAGATCCGCGCCGCTCTGAAAGAAGAGTTCGGTTACAAAAACGACATGCAAATCCCGCGTCTGGACAAAATCGTCCTGAACATGGGTGTCGGCGAAGCTGTGAAAGACACCAAAAAGGTGAAACAGGCCGCCGAAGAATTGTCGCAGATCGCTGGCCAGAAAGCAGTCATCACCCATGCGAAAAAGTCGATCGCCGGCTTCCGCGTGCGTGAGGAAATGCCGCTTGGCACCAAAGTGACCCTGCGCGGTGACCGCATGTATGAATTCCTGGATCGCCTGATCAACGTCGCGCTGCCGCGCGTCCGCGACTTCCGTGGCGTGAAAGGCACCTCGTTCGATGGTCGTGGCAACTATGCGATGGGTTTGAAAGAACACATCGTGTTCCCGGAAATCAACTTTGATAAAGTTGACGAAGTTCTGGGCATGGACATCATCATCTGCACCACCGCACAAACCGATGCGGAAGCGAAGTCGCTGTTGAAGCTGTTCAACATGCCGTTCAACAGCTGATCGCAGGGGAAAGAGATATGGCTAAAAAATCCATGATCGAGCGCGAGAAAAAGCGCGAACGTCTGGTTCAGAAATACGCAGCCAAGCGCGCTGCCCTGAACGAGATCATCAAAGACCAGTCCCGTCCGATGGAAGAGCGGTTCAAAGCCACGCTGAAGCTGGCCGACCTGCCGCGCAATTCGTCGGAAACGCGCCTGCACAACCGTTGCCAACTGACGGGTCGTCCGCATGCGTATTACCGCAAACTGAAACTGTCGCGGATCATGCTGCGCGAGCTTGGCTCGTTCGGTCAGATCCCCGGCATGGTCAAATCCAGCTGGTAAGGGGGCAAACATGTCGATGAACGATCCTCTCGGCGATATGCTGACCCGCATCCGCAACGCACAGATGCGCGGCAAATCGACCGTTCGCACCCCCGCTTCCAAGCTGCGCGCCTGGGTGCTGGATGTGCTGAAAGCCGAAGGTTACATCCGCGGCTATGAAGAAGTGACTGTGGCCACCGGCCATAAGGAACTGGAAATCAGCCTGAAATACTTCGAAGGCCAGCCGGTCATCCGCGAATTGTCGCGCGTGTCCAAGCCGGGCCGTCGTGTGTATGCCGGCGCCAAGGAAATTCCGCAGGTCCGCCAGGGTCTGGGTGTCTCGATCGTGTCCACGCCGAAAGGCGTCATGTCGGATGCAGCGGCTCGCAACGCCAATGTTGGCGGCGAAGTCCTCTGCACCGTATTCTAAGGGGGCCGCAATGTCTCGTATTGGTAAACGGCCTGTCGAACTGCCGAAAGGCGTGACGGCCGAGATCAAGGGCCAGACCATTGAGGTCAAAGGCCCTAAAGGCTCGCGCAGCTTTACCGCGACCGATGACGTGGATCTGGTGCTGGAAGAAGGCGCTGTCAGCGTCAAGCCGCGCGGCCAGTCCAAGCGCGCGCGCCAGCAGTGGGGGATGACCCGCTCGATGATTGAAAACCTGACCGTCGGTGTGTCGGAAGGCTTCAAAAAAGAGCTGGAAATCCAGGGTGTTGGTTACCGTGCCACCATGCAGGGCAAAACCCTGAAACTGGCACTGGGCTACAGCCACGACGTGAACTTCGAAGCGCCCGAAGGCGTGACGATCACGGCACCCAAGCAGACCGAAATCGTCGTCGAAGGCATCGACCAGCAGCTGGTCGGCCAAGTGGCAGCAAACATCCGCGAATGGCGCCGCCCCGAGCCGTATAAAGGCAAGGGCATCCGCTATAAAGGTGAGTTTGTCTTCCGCAAAGAAGGCAAGAAGAAGTAAGGGGCGCAGAAATGGCACTGAAAAAGCAAGAGCTGTTCCAAAAGCGCCGCCTGCGCGTGCGGAACAAATTGCGGGCTATGTCGAATGGCCGCCCGCGGATGTCGGTTCACCGTTCGTCCAAAAACATCTCGGTTCAGATCATCGACGATCTGAACGGCGTCACGCTGGCCGCGGCCAGCACGCTGGAGAAAGATTTTGGTCTGGTCGGGAAAAACAACGTCGAAGCCGCTGCCAAAATCGGCACGGCGATTGCCGAGCGTGCAAAGCAAGCGGGCGTTGAAGAAGTCGTGTTTGACCGTGGTGGTTTCATCTTCCACGGCAAAATCAAGGCTTTGGCCGATGCAGCCCGCGAAGGCGGTCTGAAATTCTAATCTTGCGGGGGGCGGCAACGCCCCCCCGATGATCCGGGGGTCATTGACCCACCAGGATTGGACAAAACGGCGCCGATGCGCGCCACCATGAAAGGATGCCTTATGGCAGAACGTGAAAACCGTCGGGGTCGCCGCGAAGAGCGCGAAGAAACCCCGGAATTCGCCGATCGTCTGGTCGCGATTAACCGTGTGTCGAAAACCGTTAAGGGTGGTAAGCGTTTCGGCTTTGCTGCTCTGGTGGTTGTTGGCGATCAGCGCGGCCGTGTCGGCTTTGGCAAAGGCAAAGCGAAGGAAGTCCCCGAGGCGATTCGCAAAGCCACCGAACAGGCAAAACGCAACATGGTTCGCGTGCCGCTGCGTGATGGCCGCACCCTGCACCACGACATCGAAGGTCGCCACGGCGCCGGTCGCGTTGTGATGCGCACCGCGGTTCCGGGGACCGGGATCATCGCTGGTGGTCCGATGCGTGCCGTGTTCGAAATGCTGGGCGTTCAGGATGTTGTGTCGAAATCGCTGGGTTCGCAGAACCCGTATAACATGATTCGCGCCACGCTGGACGGCCTGAAAAAAGGCGCCAGCCCGCGTTCGGTCGCGCAGCGCCGCGGCAAGAAAGTGGCCGACATCCTGCCGTCGAACGACAAGCCGGCTGACGCCGCCGTCGAAGCGTAAGGAGACAGGATTATGGCGAAAACCATCGTTGTGAAGCAGATCGGTTCTCCGATCCGCCGCCCCGCCATTCAGCGCGAAACGCTGAAAGGTCTGGGCCTGAACAAGATGCACCGCACGCGCGAACTGGAAGACACGCCCGCCGTGCGCGGTATGGTCAACAAGATCCCGCATCTGGTGACCATCATCGAAGAAAAGAACTAAGATCATGGCCGGGGCGACCCGGCCTTTTCTTTTGCGGGTATTTGTGCGACATCGCCGTCAGCTGGTCTTTGGTTGAGTCTCATTATGGTAAATGTTTCAAATTTCCGCCGCGTTGATCGTGATGGGCGTGTCGCCATCTGGGCCGATATTGCCGAATCGGCCTTGCCCGAACAGCTGTAGTTTTCAGTCCCGCAGGATCAGGCGGATGCCGTGATCGAGGCGAACCGCGACTGGGTCTTGCTGGCGCTGATCTATCCCGCAATGATGCTGGCCGAGCCGCTGCATATCGACGGCGCGATTTCCGCCGAATTGTTGCATTATGCGAATAACGACCTGCAATTCCTGCTGACATCGCACGATCCCCGGCTGTCGCGGATCACGGTGACGGCCTCGGGTTTCGCGCCCCGACCGGCCGCGTCGTGTGGCGACCGGGTTTTCCGCCGGGATCGACAGCCTCGCCACCGTGGCCGAATTCACCGCGCCCGATTGCCCGTTGCAGCTGACGGATTTGACCGTTTTTGACGTGGGCGCGCTGAATCTGGCGGGTGGCGACATGTCGCTGCGCACGGCGTTCGAAGACCGCGCGGATCGTTTTGCCGCCGTGACCGGGTTGAATACGCTGTTCGTTCACAGCAATCTGGATGCGTTTTTCGACGTGGCGTCGCGCGTCCATAATATCACGTTTATTCAAAGCTATGCGGTCCGCAACGGTGCGGCGGCGCATTTTCTGTCAGGCCGGCTGACGGATTATCTGTATTCCTCCAGCGAACCTTACTCCAGCACGCGTCTGCTGAATGGCGCGGGCGGCAAAATTGATGATCTGGGCATTATGGACCCAATTCTGTTGCCGCTGATCAGCACCCCCGGCCTGCGGATCCACAGCACCAGCGCGACGCTCACGCGCCCGGAAAAAACCCGCCTCGTTGCCAATTACGCCAAAGCCCCCGAGTTTCTGAATGTCTGCGTCGGTGATATAGACCTCAGCGGCAGTGACTTGCGCAATTGCGGCACCTGTTTCAAATGCGCGCGCACCCTGCTGACACTTGAAGGATTGGGGATGGCCGATCGCTTTGAAACCACCTTTGACATGGAGGTGTGGCGTCAGAACCGTGATCGCATGATTATGACGATGTATGCCGCCGCCGGGTCGGGCAGCGTGTTGTCCGCCGGGGCCATCGACGCCGCCGAGGCGGCGGGCATCCCCATGCCCAAGCTCAAAGGTCGATTGCGGTGGTGGCGGTCGCGTCTGAAACCCGGCCGCCGCCTGCGTAAATTGGTGAGGCGCGGCTGACTGGTCCGGTAAAATGGCCGTGTAAACCGGAACCACACGGTGGCCCGTCTGTTAATCCCCTGAACGTCGCGTCACGCGACATAGGGGGAATTAACCATGACCGATAACAACACACTGTTCTGGGACCGTCTGGACGGGATCAATTCCGGGATGCTGGGCATTATCGACGGCGCGCGTTTGGTGCCGATGTCGCATTATGCCGATCCTGACGAAAACGCCCTGTGGTTTATCACCGCCACCGGCACCGATCTGGCCAATCAGGCGAATGGGGACGAGGCAATCCACGTCGTCAGCGACGGCGGCAAGGGGCTGTTTGCCCGCATCCACGGCACCCTGTCGCGGTCCGATGATCAGGAAAAGCTGGACGAATTGTGGAACGCCATTGCATCCAGCTGGTTCGAAGATGGCCGTCAGGACGACGATGTGCAACTGCTGAAACTGTCCCTGACCGAGGCCGAAGTTTGGGCGACGAACGGCAGCCTGTCGTTCCTCTATCAGATCGCCAAATCGAAAATCACCGGCAGCAAACCGGATATGGGCGACCATTTCGACCTGACATTCTGATGACGAAGGGCGCCTGAACCGGCGCCCTTATTCCCAATTACGACCGTTCGGGCAAATCGTCATGGCTGGTCGATGCCAGCTTTTCCAATTCCGATTCGGTCATGCTGTCATACATCTCGCGGGATGCGCCTTGCAGATCGCTAACCTTTGTGTCGCCGCGCTTGGCCGACAGGGCGGCTCCGGCGGCGCGTTGTTGGGCTTTGGATGATGCGGACATGGGTTACCTCCTGCCCGCTAACGCATCAGACCGGCGCGGGGTTCACCCCATCAGCCGCGTTTTCAGCGCCGCGCCTGCTGCGCCAAAATCCATCTGCCCGGCAAAGCGTTCCTTCAGCGCGCCCATCACACGGCCCATATCGCGCACGCTGGTTGCGCCCAGTTCCGCGATGACCGCATCAATCGCGGCGTCGGTTTCCGCGCTATCCATCTGACGCGGCAGGAATTCCTGAATGACGCCGATTTCGGCCTGTTCTTTTTCGGCCAGCTCTAACCGCCCGCCTTCTTCATAGGCGCGGGCCGATTCCTGGCGTTGCTTAACCATTTTCGACAGAATCGCGATGACATCGGCATCGGTCAGCGCGCCGTCGCCATCCCCGCCCCGAGCGGCGATTTCGCGGTCCTTGATCGCGGCCCCGATCAGGCGCAGCGTGGACAGGCGGGCGCTGTCTTTGGCCTTCATCGCGTCTTTGGTGGCGGCTTGCAGAGTGCTGCGCAGGTCCATGATCTTTCCTTTCGCTGACAAGCGCCCGAGATAAGTCCCGCCCGCCCCTTTTTCAAGGCGCGGCTTGACCTTGGGGCGTAGGCCCCCTATTCACCCTCTGATCTTCAGACCAGAGGTGCCGACATGGCCAGTAAACCGACCGCCTGCCTTGTGCTTGCCGACGGAACCGTATTTTACGGCACGGGCTTTGGGGCCACGGGTCAGGTGGTGGCGGAATTGGTGTTTAACACCGCAATGACCGGTTATCAGGAAATCATGACCGATCCGTCCTATGCCAGCCAGATCGTCACCTTTACCTTTCCCCATATCGGCAATACCGGCGTGACGCCCGAAGACGATGAGGCGCGCGAACCCGTCGCCTCCGGCATCGTCACCCGCTGGACGCCGACCGATCCGTCGAACTGGCGCGCCACGGCGGACCTGTCCGATTGGATGACCCGCACCGGACGCATCGGCATTGGCGGCGTGGACACCCGCCGCCTGACCCGCGCGATTCGCCAACAGGGCGCGCCGCATGTCGTGCTGGCCCATGATCCTGACGGCAATTTCGACACCGACGCCCTGCGCGCCAAGGCCGCCGAATGGCCGGGGCTGGTCGGACTGGATCTGGCGCGTCAGGTGACCTGCGCGCAAAGCTATCCCTGGACCGAAGGCGCGTGGGAATGGGGTCAGGGTTTCGGCACGACACCCGAATCGAAACCGTTTAAGGTTGTGGCTCTGGATTACGGCGCGAAACGCAATATCTTGCGTTCGCTGGTGTCCGCAGGGGCCGATGTGATGGTCCTGCCCGCAACCGCAACCGCGGCCGAGGTGCTGGCCCATTCCCCCGAAGGCGTGTTCCTGTCCAACGGCCCCGGCGATCCGGCGGCAACCGGCGACTATGCCGTGCCGATGATTCGCGAATTGCTGGACCACGATCTGCCGATTTTCGGCATCTGTCTGGGGCATCAGATGCTGGCACTGGCTCTGGGCGCGCAGACGGTGAAAATGGGCCACGGCCATCACGGCGCCAACCATCCCGTGCGCGATGTGGAAACCGGCAAGGTCGAAATTACGTCGATGAATCATGGCTTTGCCGTGGACAGTCAGAGCCTGCCGGACGGCGTGATTGAAACCCATGTCAGCCTGTTTGACGGCACGAATTGCGGCATCCGCATGGCCGATCGCCCCGTCTTTTCGGTCCAGCACCACCCCGAAGCCGCGCCCGGTCCCCAAGACAGCCTGTATCTGTTCCAGCGGTTCACCGACGCCATGCGCGCGCGGCGCTGATTGTTTCGGTGCTTTTTTCGGCTGATTTTCAGGCGGCGTTAACCGCCTGTTAAACCTCTCTGTGCCATGAAGACGCGTTCCTGAAGGATACGCCGATGGCCCAGATTAAGACACTTCGCCCACATATGCCCCCCGCCCCGCCCGCCGCGCGGGTCGATCTGGGGCAACGACGCCAGCAGCCCTTGGGGCAAATCCTGCTGGACGACGGCGCGATTTCCGAAGCCAACTTGCTTAAGGCTTTGGTCATGCGCCGGCGCGAAAATGTGCGTCTGGGCGAAATTCTGCTGGCGCATAAATGGGTTACGCCGCAGGCTCTGCTGCACGCGCTGTCGCGGCAATGGCGCACCACGGCGATTGATCCCTGCGACACGCCCCCCGATCCGCGCCTGATTGATGCCGTGGGGGCCGAATACTGCCTGTCGAACGGCTTGCTGCCATGGCGGCGAATCGGGGATGTGACGTGGATTGCGACCGCCCGCCCCGATGAATACGCCCGCCACGCCGACCATCTGGAACAGGTTTACGGCCAAACCCGGATGCTGCTGTGCAACGAAGTTCCGCTGCAAGAGGCCGTTCTGAACACCCGCCGCATCCGCCTGATTCGTAACGCCGAATCGCGCGTGCCAGACGCCGAAAGCTGCCGCACCGTGAATCAGGCGCGGCTCAGCCAGATTGCCGTGATCGCGCTGATTCTGGTGGCTGTGGGGGCAGTCTTTGCCCCGGCCTTGATGCTGGGCGGGCTGGCGCTGTGGGCGGCGTTAACCCTGATAACGCAAAGCGCGCTGAAGCTGGCGGCGTTTCTGACCACGCGGCGGATGCGGCGCGAACAGGCCAATCAGGACGCGCGACTGGCCGATGGCCGCACAACCGCGCCGGAACTGGACGGGATGCTGCCGATGATTTCGGTCATGGTGCCGCTGTTTAAGGAAAGCGACGTGGCCGGGAAACTGGTCGCGCGTCTGGCTCGGCTGGATTATCCGCGCGAATTAACCGACATCCTGCTGGTGATCGAGGCCAGCGACGACATCACCCGCACCGCATTGGACGGGGCCACCCTGCCCCATTGGATTCGCGTCGTGCAGGTGCCGGATGGGCCGATCAAGACGAAACCGCGCGCGTTGAACTATGCCCTCAATTTTTGCCGCGGGCAGATCGTTGGCATTTGGGACGCCGAGGATCGCCCCGATCCCGACCAGCTGCACCGCGTCGCGCGCGGGTTCCACCACGCCGCCGATGACGTGGCCTGTCTGCAAGGCGCGCTTGATTATTACAACCCGCGCACGAACTGGCTCGCGCGCTGCTTTACCGTGGAATACGCGACGTGGTTTCGGGTGCTGCTGCCGGGCGTCGCGCGCATGGGGCTGATCGTGCCGCTGGGCGGAACGACGCTGTTTTTCCGGCGCGACATTCTGGAACAGATCGGCGCATGGGACGCCCATAACGTGACCGAAGACGCCGATCTGGGCGTGCGTCTGGCCCGTCGCGGCTGGCGAACGGAACTCTTGGACACGACCACCGACGAAGAGGCGAATTGCCGCGCTCTGCCTTGGGTCAAGCAACGGTCACGCTGGCTGAAAGGTTACGCGATGACCTGGGGCGTGCATATGCGCGACCCGGTGGCGCTGTGGCGCGATCTGGGCGCGTGGCGGTTTTGGGGCTTTCAGGTGCAATTCTTTGGCGCGCTGTCGCAATATCTGCTGGCCCCGGTGTTGTGGAGCTTTTGGCTGCTGGCCGCCGGTCTGCCGCATCCGCTGCGCGCGCCACTGGAAACGGCTTTGGGTGGAACGGCGGTGACGGCGCTGTTCCTGCTGTTCGTTGCGACCGAAGTTTTGTCCATCATTGTCGGGCTTTATGCCGTGCGGGGGGCGAAACATCGCCATCTGATGCCATGGGTGCCGACGCTGCATCTGTATTTCCCGCTGGGCTGTCTGGCCGGGTGGAAGGCGATTTACGAAGTCGTCACCAAGCCGTTCTACTGGGACAAAACCACGCATGGTATCTTTAACGAAGCCGCCGAGCCTGCGCCGGAAACGCCCACCCTGCCCGGCACGGTTCGGGTGCCGCTGATGGGGCAGATTGGCGGCGACCGGCCCCATCTGACGCCGGATCACAGCGCGCGCCCGGTGGCCGCACCCGCCGCCGCGAACGAACCCGTCCGCATCGCGGGTTAGTCGGGCAGATGCTGTGCGATGATCTGACTGGCCGATGCCACGTCATCGGCCAGCCGTGCGGCCAGCGTCTCGGCGTCACTGACCCCGGTTTCGCGCCACAGCATGTCTTGGCCGCCGCGCCCGATCACATCCATATCCAGCACGCGATCCGTCAACAGCCGCCCCGTCATATGCAGCCGCCACTGACGCCGCCAGATGGATGCCAGCTCATCCGCCTGCTGCGCGCCAAGCAGCCCCGCGCGACGGCCCGCCCGCAACTGCGCCAGCGTCCCCCGCGCCGGATCGCCCGCACGCAGCGCACAGGATTGCGCCAACAAATCAATATCCTGCAACCGACCCGGCCCGGATTTGGCGTCAAACGCCCCGCCCGCCGATTTCGCTGCAAACAGCCGCGCGCGCATATCCGCCAGATCGGGCATCACCCGATCCAGACCGCCGCGTTCCTGCAACACGCGCAGGCGCAGCGATTCGACCTGATGCGGCAGCGCGTCATCGCCCGTCTGCGCCACAACCCGCGCGCGGGTCAGGGCCAGATGTTCCCATGTCCACGCCTCGGACAGTTGGTAATCGGTGAAACTTTGCACGGATGTGGCGACCGGCCCCTGACGACCCGAGGGGCGCAGGCGCATGTCCACTTCGTACAGGCGGCCTTCGGCCGTGGGGGCCGACAGCGCGGTGATCATCGCCTGCGTCAGACGCGCGTAATACGGCCGCGTGGCCAGCGGGCGCGGTCCGTCGGACGATTCCGCGCCGTCTGCGTCGTAAATCACGATCAGGTCCAGATCCGACCCGGCATTCAGGTTGCGCGCGCCCAAACTGCCCATGCCCAGCACAACCGCGCCGCGCCCGGGCGGCGGGCCATGGCGGCGGCTGAAATCATCGACCGTTACCGGGAACAGCGCCGCAACGCAGGCATCGGCCAGATCAGCATATTGGCCCGCGGCCTCGTCCGCGTCGGTCAGGCCGCGCAGGTGATGCACGCCGATGCGGAAATGCCATTCATGCGCCCAACGTCGCGCCGCGTCCAAGGCGCGTTCATAGCCCCCACCCGGCGCGGTCAGCGCCGATTGCGCGATGCGGGTCAGTTCGTCCCGCAACCCCGCCGCACCGGGCCAAGGGGAAAAGAAACTGCCCCCCAGAACCGCGTCCAACACCGCCGGATGCCGCGCCAGATAGCCCGCAAGCGCGGGCGCGGTTCCGCAAATATCCACAATCAGATCAATCAGTTGCGGATTAGAATCAAACAGCGAAAAAATCTGCACCCCGGCGGGCAGGCGCGACAGAAAGCTGTCAAAACGGGCCAGAGCCTCGGCCGGGTGGCCCGCGCGCGCCATACGGGTCAGCAATTCGGGTTCCACGCGGCGGAAAATCTGGCGCGCGCGTTCGGACCGCAGCGCCGGATACTGCTGCCAGCCGTCAATGATCGCCTGCGATTCGTCCGAAAGGTCGGGGCGTTCGGCGACCTCTCCGGGCGCGAAAAAGTTTTCGGTCAGGTCGTGAATCCGCGCCAGCCGCGACTTCAGCCGGTCAGCCCATGCGTCGGGGTCAGCCTCGCCCATCAGCGCGGCGATGACGCGCAGGCCGTCGGCGTCTTTGGGCAGGCTGTGGGTTTGCGCGTCATGCACCATCTGAATCCGGTGTTCTATATCGCGATGTTCGCGGTAATGATCGGTCAGTTCCTGCGCCACCTCTGGCGGCACCCAGCCCGTCGCGGCCAAAGCGGCCAGCCCCCCGACCGTATCACGACAGCGCAGCGCGGGTTCGCGCCCGCCCGCGATCAACTGCCGGGTCTGGGTAAAAAATTCGATTTCCCGGATCCCGCCCCGGCCCAGTTTCATATTATGGCCCGGAATCTCGATCCGGCCACCCAGACCTTTGTGATCACGGATGCGCAGGCGCATGTCGTGGGCGTCCTGAATGGCGGCAAAATCCAGATGCTTGCGCCAGACAAAGGGCCGCAATTCGCGCAAAAACCGTTCGCCCGCCGCGATATTGCCCGCCGCCGACCGCGCCTTGATAAAGGCGGCGCGTTCCCAGGTGCGGCCCTCGGCCTCGTAATAGGTCAGGGCGGCGGCGGCGGAAATGCACACCGGCGTCACCGAGGCATCGGGGCGCAGCCGCAGATCGGTGCGAAAGACATAGCCGTGTTCGGTCACATCCGACAGCGTCGCGGCCATTTTGCGCGTCGCCCGGATCAGCGCCGCGCGCGCGTCATGCAGGTCTTCATCGGCATAAGCGGTTTCGTCAAACAGCACGATCAGGTCAATATCGCTGCTGTAATTCAGCTCACCCGCGCCGCCTTTGCCCATGGCAATGGCGAAAATCCCGCCCGCATCGGCATCGGTGGCGGGCAGTTTGCCGCGCCGCTGTTCCGCCGCGATATGGGCGCGCAGCGCCAGATCAACCGCGCGATCGGCCAGATCGGACAGCGCGCCGGTCACCTGTTCCAACGTCCAGACCCCGCCCAGATCGGCAAGCGCCGCCAGCAACGCCACCCGGCGTTTGGCACGGCGCAGCGCGACCGCCAGATCATCGGCGCCCAGCCCGTCAAAACCATCGGTTTCGCGCGCCACCAGCCCGGCATCATCGGGCCAGTCGCGCAGCCAGTCGGATTCCTTGCGGGTCAGCTCCGCCAAATACGGACTGCTGCCTGCCGCGCCCGCGATCAAATCCACGATCCGCCCCGGCAGATTTGGGAACAATGCGGCGGTGTCGGCGGCGCGTTCGGCGTCCACGGCAATGGGCAGGCGGGTGATGCGGTCGGCAAAGGTCATGCCTCACCTTATCCAACCCGCCGCGACGGTCAACGCGCGACGTTAACCCGAATTGCGGCAACGTCTTGGCGCGATGCAAAATTATTGCTAGGGTCATTCTATTATCGCCCAAAGATGTCTTGCGCTCAGACCCATTACCGCTTGCACCGTGACGAACAGGACCACCGGCTGATGCGCCACACCCTGACCCATGCGCCGCAGTTTTATGTAACTGCCCCCCAGCCCTGCCCGTATCTGCATGGGCGGGCCGAACGCAAATTATTCACCGCGTTGCAGGGGGATAACGCGGTTTCCCTGAACAACACCCTGTCGCGGCAGGGGTTTCGGCGGTCACAGAATGTCCTGTATCGGCCCAGTTGCGAAAGCTGCGTGGCCTGCATGTCGGCGCGCATCCGGGTGGCGGATTTCACGCCGTCGCGCACGCAGGCGAAACTGATGCGCCGCAATGCGGGCGTGCAGCGGCTGGTCACAACCGCCTGGGCGACCGAGGAACAGTTTGCCCTGTTCCGCCGCTATCTGGATCATCGCCACGCCGATGGCGGCATGGCGGATATGGATATTTTCGAATTCGCCGCGATGATCGAAGAAAGCCCGATCAAAACCCGCGTCATCGAATATCGCGACGCGCAGGATCAGCTGATCGGCGTCTGCCTGACCGATGTTCTGGATGACGGGCTAAGTCTGGTTTACAGCTTCTATGACCCCGATTTGCGCGGGGCCAGCATGGGAACCTTTGTCATTCTGGACCATCTGGACATGGCGCGCCATTCGGGATTGCCCTTTGTGTATCTGGGCTATTGGGTGCCGGGCAGCCGCAAGATGGACTATAAAGCGCGTTTTTCCGCGCTTGAGGTTTATAAAGGCGGCGTGTGGCAGAATATCGGCGACCCCGCCACCCACAGCGGCGAAGCGCATCCGCTGTCGGTCGATCCGATTGTGGAACAGGTGGCGCGGATTGCGCTGCCTCGGGGGGATTTTGACGAAATATAATTACAATTTTTGACCAATTTTTATCATTTTATCCAGATTTCTGCATTGACCCGACTACGCCCACACCCTAGTTTGCGGCGATGCTGCGGCTGCATTATGCGCCGCAGGGGGATTCTGTTTGATGGAGTAACGCGATGTCCCGAACAATGACGGGTGCAAGAATGGTGGTCGAAGCCTTGCGGGATCAGGGCGTTGACACGGTATTCGGCTATCCGGGCGGGGCGGTGCTACCCATTTACGACGAAATTTTCCAGCAAAACGACATTACGCATGTGCTGGTGCGCCATGAACAGGGCGCGGTTCACATGGCCGAAGGCTATGCGCGCGCCACCGGCAAGCCGGGGGTTGTGCTGGTCACATCCGGCCCAGGTGCGACGAATGCGGTCACCGGCCTGACCGACGCGCTGCTGGATTCGATCCCGCTGGTGGTGCTGTCGGGGCAGGTTCCCACATTCATGATCGGCACCGATGGCTTCCAAGAGGCGGACACCGTCGGCATCACCCGCCCCTGCACGAAACATAACTGGCTGGTCAAGGATCCGGGCAAGCTGGCCGAAACCATTCACAAGGCGTTCTATGTCGCGACTACCGGCCGTCCCGGCCCGGTTCTGATCGACATCCCCAAGGATGTGCAATTCGCCGAAGACACCTATGTCGGCCCGCGCCAGATCGAAACGCCGAAATATCAGCCCACGAAAAAGGGCGATCTGGCCGCGATCACCCGGTTGGTGGAACTGATGGAGCGCGCCGAACGGCCCGTATTCTATACCGGCGGCGGCGTGATCAATTCCGGCCCCGGCGCCAGCCAGTTGCTGCGCGAATTGGCGGATGCGACGGGCTTTCCGGTCACATCTACGCTGATGGGGCTGGGGGCCTATCCGGCTTCGGGCAAAAACTGGCTGGGGATGCTGGGGATGCACGGGCTGTATGAAGCCAATCTGGCCATGCATGGCTGCGACCTGCTGATCAATATCGGCGCGCGCTTTGACGACCGCATCACCGGGCGCGTGGCCGATTTCAGCCCTAACTCGGTCAAGGCGCATATCGACATCGACCCGTCCAGCCTGAACAAAGTCATCCGCGTTGACCTGCCGATTATCGGCGATGTCGGCCATGTGCTGGAGGATCTGTTAAAGGTCTGGAAGGCCCGCGGTCGCAAGGTGAACAGCCCCGCTCTGACGCAATGGTGGGCGCAGATCGACGAATGGAAGGGCAAAAACTGCCTGTTCTATCGCAACAGCGACACGGTGATTAAGCCGCAATTCGCACTGGAACGGTTGCAGGCGCTGACCGCCAATCACGACCGCTATATCACGACCGAGGTCGGCCAGCATCAGATGTGGGCCGCGCAATTCCTGCATTTCGATCAGCCGAATCGCTGGATGACCTCGGGGGGGCTGGGGACGATGGGCTATGGCCTGCCCGCCAGCATCGGCGTGCAGATGGCGCATCCCGACGCCTTGGTGATCAACGTGGCGGGCGATGCCAGCTGGTTGATGAATATGCAGGAAATGGGAACCGCGGTGCAGTTCCGCGCGCCGGTGAAGCAGTTCATCCTGAACAACGAACGGCTGGGCATGGTGCGCCAATGGCAGCAATTACTGCATGGCGAACGCTATAGCCAGTCCTGGTCCGAAAGCCTGCCCGACTTCGTCAAGCTGGCCGAGGCGTTTGGTTGCGCGGGCGCGCAGGTGCGTGACCCCGCCGATCTGGATGCCGCGATCCAGCAGATGATCGACTATGACGGGCCGTTCATTTTGGATGTGCTGGTGGAAAAGCACGAAAACTGTTTCCCCATGATCCCGTCGGGCAAGCCGCATAACGAAATGCTGCTGGGCGAGGCCGAAACTCAAGGCGTCATCCAATCCGACGGCGCGGTTCTGGTTTGATATGCGGCGCGGGGGCGACCCCGCGCGCCCCTGATATTCCTGAGGCAGATATGAACACCCTGAACATTCAACGCGGCGCGTCCAGCCATTCCGCCTATGACCTGCGCGACCCGAACGCTCAGTTCGAGGAAAGCCACACCCTTGCCGTGCTGGTGGAAAACGAACCGGGCGTGCTGGCGCGCGTGATCGGCCTGTTTTCCGGGCGCGGTTACAACATCGACAGCCTGACCGTGGCCGAGGTGGACCACACCGGCCACCGGTCGCGCATCACCGTTGTCACCAGCGGCACCCCCGCCGTCATCGACCAGATCAAAACCCAGCTGAAACGCATTGTTCCCGTGCATGATGTGCATGACCTGACCGTCGAAGGGCCGTCAGTGGAACGCGAATTGGCGCTGTTCAAGGTGCGCGGCACCGGCGACAAACGGGTCGAGGCCCTGCGCATCGCCGAAATTTTCCGCGCGAATGTGGTGGATTCGACGCTGGACAGTTTTGTGTTTGAACTGGTGGGCGGGCCGTCGAAGCTGGATGCCTTTGCGGATCTGATGCGGCCTTTGGGGTTGGTGGAATCCGCGCGCACCGGCGTTGCGGCGCTGTCGCGCGGGTCGGGGGCGTAACGCCCCCACCGATCAAAAACAGGCGCAGGCGCGCAGCTTTGCGGAAATATCCGGCAGGTCGGTCTGCGCGTTTTGCGCCGGCGCAGGGCGCGATGACACCAGATGCAGATGCGGATGCTGCTGCGTCGAATTGGCCAGCAATTCCGGCAGCTTAGGGCAGGCATGTTCGGAAATCATCGTGACATTGCGCGCGTGACGCAGGTTGCCATCCATGACGCTGTCCAGTTCGACCAGATCCCCCGGCTGCGGCCATTGCGCCATATCGACAGTATTTTCCTGCCCCAACAGACAGGCAAGCGCGCCTTGGTCTTCGCACCAGATCACAGCTTTTTCGGTGGCTGAGCTACTCCAGACAACGACGCCGATCATAAAAACTTCCTCTTAAACCGCTAAATGTTCACACATTAAAAATGACTGCACTTATCCATTTAGACAGGTTTACGCCGCTTCGCCACAGTTAATTTAACCGCCGTGAAAAAATATTACCTTTGCCAGAGGGGCGCGGACAGCGGCCAACAGGCGCTGTCCATGCGACAGATCAGCGCACATTGCCGCGTTGCACATCGGCAACAGCGCGGCGCACCTGATCCAGACGCTGCGCGCGCGACGGGTGGGTTCCCAAAATATGGTTGCCCGGATCAGGGATGCGTTCGAACAAACGCGACCCGTTCACGGGGTCATAACCCGCATTCAGCGCGATGATGGCGCCCAGATAATCGGCCTCTAACTCCCAATCGCGGGAATAGTAACGCGACCCGACGGCGGCACCGATTTCCTGCGCGCGCGCGACCGACGCGGCATTGCTGCCGTAAACCGATGCGATGCTGCCCAGCACGACCGCCGCCGCCGTCGCCGCCCCGGTTTTGCGGTCCAGATGGTTCAGAATATGATGCGCCGATTCGTGGCCCACCACGAACGCGATTTCATCCGCGCTGCGCGTCTGCGCGATCAGCGACAGGGTAAAGCCCACGACCGGACGCCCGGCGCGGTCCACGGTCTGAAACGCGTTCGGTTCCAACCCCGGCCGGTCATCGACGACATAGGCAAAGTCGCAGCGAATCGGCGCGGTGCGGCGGTTGATGCATTCACGCTGAACGGCGGGCTCCATCCGGCGCATGACCTGAACAAAGGTGCGGGCCGCGGCTTCGGGCGTGCCGGCATGGGGGGCCGAGGGCGCGGGCAGCGCGACCGGAACCGGCGCGGGCGTCACCGTGGGCGGCGGCATATCGGCGGGCATGGGCGCACAGGCGGCGACCGCCAGAACCCCGGCCAGCATCGCCCCCGGAATAACATTAACGCGCAAAATGTTCATGAGGCCGCCCCGCTGTGATAATGCGGCACTTTACCCCGTGCGCCCGCGCTGCGCAAACCCCACGGCCTTGCTATGGCGGCGACTTCACGCGATTGTCGCCGAAACCGCACGAGGCCCTATGTTTACCATCGAACACGAATTCGACGCCACCGTCATCACTCTGATCGACGAAGCCGCGCCGAACACCCGCCCCCTGAACGAAGACGTTGTGATTCTGGCATTCGACGACCACATCGTCATCGAACAGACCGATGAACATGACGACGTGATCCGCATTGTGTTAACCATGCACCAGTTAACCGAATTACGCGCGGCGCTGAACCTGCCCGAAGGGAATTATCGGATTCAGCCCGGCGCTCAGTCCAGTTGAAACAGCTTTTCCCGCGATGTGGCGCCGCGAATCAGCGTCAGGCGGGATTTCGCAACGCCCAAGGCATCGGCCAGCAGACGGATCACGGCGTCATTGGCGCGGCCATCTTCGGGCGGGGCGGTGACATAGGCGCGCAAAATATCGCCGTCCTGTTTCAACAGGTTACGCCGCGCCTTGGGCGTCACGCGTATGTCGATTTTCGCGCCGGGCTGCGCCAGATGGGTCAGATCACACATGCGCCCTGATTGCCCTGCCCCGCGCATCGGGGCAAGCCTTTGCATCGCGCGCATGGCACCCTATCTAACCGGGATAAGGAGAAAACGATGACCGAGACTCTGCACTTTCTGGCGACGCGCCGGTCGCATCCGCCGAAAACGCTGCGCGCCCCTGCGCCCGACCGCGACGAATTGGCGCAATTGTTAACGCTGGCCGCGCGCGTCCCCGATCATGGCAAGTTAGAGCCGTGGCGGTTCATCGTGCTGGGTCCACAGGCGCGGGCCGATCTGGCGGTTCGGGTTCGGGAACAGGCTTTGGCGAACGGCCAAGACGTGGCGGGCGCGGATAAAGCGGCCTCGCATTACGATTCGCCGCTGATCGTGGCCGTGGTGTTTTCGCCGGTGGACAGCCCCAAGGTGCCGGAATGGGAACAATTCCTGTCCACAGGCGCGGTCTGTGTGTCGCTGGTCAACGCCGCGCTTGCATCGGGCTGGGGCGCGGCATGGCTGACCGGCGTTGCGACCACGCCGGGATTTGCGCAAGATTATCTGGGACTTAACCCGCGTGAACAACTGGCCGGGTTGATCCATATTGGCACGCGCGGCGACACGCCGCCCGAACGCCCGCGCCCTGACATCGCGGCCAAGACGGACTGGCGCGCATGATCTCGGTTCTGGCTCTGATGCGGGGATGGGGCGATGTGCTGCGCCCCGCCGCGCTGCGGCTGGCGCTGATCGGGGTTGGCCTGACGCTGGCCCTGTTCGCCGCGTTGCAGATCGCGCTGTTTTCCGCGCTGCGCCTGTTGGTGCCGGGGGGCCTGAGCCTGCCGGTCATCGGCATGTTGGACTTTGGCACGATCCTGTCATGGGGATCGCTGGCGCTGTTCCCGGTGTTAAGCATTTTCCTCATGGCGCCGGTGGCGGCGGGCTTTGCCGGGATTTTTGCCGATAACGTCGCGGATCAGGTCGAAGGCACGCATTACCCCGCGAACCAAGGCCAATCGCTGGACCTGCTGGACGGGTTTCTGTCCAGCCTGCCGGTGATGGGCGCGGTGCTGCTGGTCGCGGCGCTGTCGCTGATTCTGACGCCGTTTCTGGGGCCGCTAACCCCGATTTTGTTTTACGGCGCAAATGGTTGGCTGCTGGGGCGCGAATTTTTCCACATGATCGCCCGCCGCCATATGGACGAATCGCAAGCCACCGATCTGCGCCGACGCCACGCCGTCCCCGTGACCATGGCGGGGGTGATGATCGCGTTTGGCCTGACCGTGCCGGTGGTGAATATCGTGATCCCGCTGCTGGCGGCGGCGTCATTCACGCATCTGTTTCACATGCTGCCCGATTACCGGACCAGATGATCCAGATTGCTGATCATGTCCCGCGTCACCACGCCTGAAAAAATCACCCAGGCGATGATCCCCCAGACAACGGCGGTGAAGATCGTGGTAAACCACAGCTTACGCCGCCAGTTCACGCCCGCAGGCGCACCGGCATGGGTGCCGGGGACAATCTGCCCCGCATCGGCCTGACTGCGCTGCCCGATGGGAATCACCACGAACAGCGTCAGAAACCACAACACCGCAAATAAAACGACTCCGCCGGTCAGATTCATCAGACCTGCTCCAACTCGATCAGGCAGCCGTTAAAGTCTTTGGGGTGCAGGAACAAAACCGGTTTGCCATGCGCGCCGATTTTCGGTTCTCCGGTTCCCAGAACGCGCGCGCCTTGGGATTGCAGATGGTCGCGGGCGGCGATGATGTCGTCCACCTCGTAACAGATATGGTGAATCCCGCCGGATGGGTTTTTGTCCAAAAACCCCTGAATCGGGCTGTTGTCGCCCAAGGGATACAGCAATTCGATTTTCGTGTTCGGCAATTCGATGAACACCACCGTCACGCCGTGATCGGGTTCATCCTGCGGCTGGCCGACATTGGCGCCCAACGTATTGCGGTATTGCGCGGCTGCGGCCTGCAAATCAGGCACGGCAATGGCGACATGGTTCAGGCGTCCGATCATAGCATCCTCCGGGTTTGTCGTTATTTAGGGCTTTTGTCGCAGAGGGGCAAGAAAAGCGGCGCTGTTAACCGCATCTTAGGGAATCGGCGCTTTATTGGGCGCAGGAACCCAAAGGGAATCACCATGCTGACAGAAGTTGCCCCGACCCCCGCCCTGCCCCTGTGGCAGATGAACATCCCCGACCGCCCCCTGACCGGGTTAACCGTGTTGGTCGTCGAAGATTCGCGCTTCGCGAGCGAGGCGGTGCGCCTGTTATGCCTGCGATCCGGCGCGCGCATCCGGCGGGCCGACTGTCTGCAATCGGCGCGGCGGCATCTGGGCGGGTATCGCCCCGCCGTGGTCATCGTCGATCTGGGCCTGCCCGATGGCAACGGCGCGGAACTGATCCAACAGATCACCATGTCCAGCCCGCGCGTGCCGGTGGTTCTGGGCATGTCGGGCGATCCTGACGCGCGGCAATGGGCGATCGAGGCCGGGGCCGATGGTTTTCTGGAAAAACCGGTCGAGAGTTTGGCCGTCTTTCAACAGATGATCCTGTCGGCGCTGCCCGCCGATCAGACGCCCGCGATGCTGCGGCTGCTGCCCACGGATGTGATCCAGCCCGACACCGCCGGTCTGCGCGCGGATTTGATCCATGTGGCCGATGTGCTGGCGCAGGCGCAAGACACGACAGAGATTGATTACATCGCGCGGTTTCTGGCGGGCGTGGCGCGGTCGGCACATGATCCGGCACTGGAACAGGCGGCGACCGCCTTGGCCGATGGGCATCGCGCGGGTCATGCCTTGGCCGCTGATCTGGCGCGGATCAGCGGCATGGTTCACGAACGCCTTGCCGCCGTGCGTCAGGGTTAAGGCGCGGTCAGATCCGACAGGCGGCGTTTTTGTCGCCCCTCTGGGTCGAAATTGCCGGGGGCCAGCCATGCGTCATAGGCTGCGCGGATGCGCGGCCAATCGGCGTCGATGATGGCAAACCATGCGGTGTCGCGGTTTTGGCCTTTGACGATCATATGCTGGCGGAATATGCCTTCAAAGGTGAACCCAAACCGCAGCGCCGCGCGCCGGGATGCGGCGTTCAGCGCGTTGCATTTCCATTCCACCCGGCGATAGCCCGCGTCAAAGGCCCACCGGATCATCGCCATCAACGCGGCGCTGCCTGCTCGGCGACCCTGCAAAGCGGGGGATAACAGGATGGTGCCGATTTCAATCACGCCATGGCTGCGGTCGATGCGCAAAAATGACGCAACGCCTGCCGCCGCGCCGGTATCCGCGTCGCATAGGGCATAAAAACAGGGATCATCCCCTGCCGCCGCCTGCGTTAACCACGCATCGAACCCGGCACGGTCCGCAAACGGCCCCATGCCCATATAGGTCCACAGATCATCATGCCCCCGCACCGCATCCCACAGATCGGCGGCATGGCGCGCAGGCGTTAACCGTTCCAGCCGAACCCAAGGTCCAGAAACATCACCCGGCGCGGGCGGCGGTGTAAAAGCGTCCATTATCAGCCTTCGGCGCAGTTAATGGTAGTGTTGGGCAGACTATCCACGAAGTCGTTTACGTCGCGGCTGTCGTCCGCTTCGCAAAACGCGATGAAAGCGGGCATAAGCTCCTGAATGTTGGTATTGTCCAGTTTAGCGGCACTGGCCGCCCCGGCGAGATAGATCGCCCCGCTGGTCAAAGCAATTTGGACAACTGGGGACGACCCGCCCATATCAATCGCGCGGACTTGCGTGAGCATATCACGGCAGGGCACCCCGTTTTCAATGATATGCACCGCAGTTTCGCCGAACTGACGAGAGGAAAACGCGAATCCCTGCGATCCATCGTCAACGCCGGTTGGCGCTGCATTATCAAGCGGGGCGGTTGTGGACGGACGTCGATCCAAAGATCTTCTGCGCGCAATAATTTCGTCGGCGAGCCGCTGGTATTCGTCGCGCATAGCGTCACGGTCGACGCCGGGCTCCATCACTTCGCGCTCCAACGCTTGTCTACGTTGGAAGATTTCCGCACTCGTCCATTCGGACAGAGGTTTATCGAGCGATTCGGCTGCGGCGACGAGCGACGCAGAGATTAGCGCCAGCACGGCGCAGGCCATTCTAACCATATCATTTCCCCTGCTTTTTTCAGCTGCAACTGTTCTGGGCGGAACATGGCGCGACCGCTCATCGCGGATGTCGGTGACCCCATCACCCGACCGCCCCCCAAAACAAAAAAGGGCGGGATCACCCCGCCCCGTTTCCATTATTCCTTCGGCAGCACCCGCAGGCGCAATTCGCGCAGTTGTTCGTTCAGCGGTTCCGATGGCGCGCCCATCATCAGGTCTTCGGCGCGTTGGTTCATCGGGAACATGATGACTTCGCGGATGTTCACTTCGTCGGCCAGCAGCATCACGATGCGGTCGATCCCGGCGGCGCAACCACCGTGCGGAGGGGCGCCGTAACGGAACGCCTTGACCATGCCGCCAAAGCGTTTTTCCACCTCGGAGGCGGGATAGCCGGCCAGTTCGAACGCCTTGAACATAATTTCGGGTTTGTGGTTGCGGATCGCGCCGGAAATCAGTTCGTAGCCGTTGCACGCCAGATCGTATTGATAGCCCTTGACCGCCAGCGGATCGCCGTTCAGCGCGTCCAGCCCGCCCTGCGGCATACTGAACGGGTTGTGGCTAAAGTCGATTTTGCCGTCATCGGTTTTTTCATACATCGGGAAATCGACGATCCACGCGAATTTGAACTGGTTTTCGTCGATCAGCCCCAATTCGCGGCCAATTTCGTTGCGGGCGCGACCGGCCACGGCCTCGAACTGGTCGGGCTTGCCGCCAAGGAAGAACGCCGCGTCGCCTTCGCTCAGGCCCAGCTGCACGCGGATTGCCTCGGTCGCGTCAGGCCCAAGGGCTTTGGCGATCGGGCCAGCGGCCTCGGTCCCGTTTTCACCGGCGCGCCAGAAAATATACCCCATCCCCGGCAGCCCCTGCGATTGGGCATAGGCGTTCATGCGGTCCGCGAATTTGCGCGACCCGCCGGTGGGGGCGGGAATGGCGCGCACCTCGGTCCCGTCCTGTTCCAGCAATTTCGCGAAAATGGCAAAGCCCGAACCGCGGAAATGGTCGGAAACAACCTGCATTTCAATGGGGTTACGCAGATCGGGTTTGTCGCTGCCATATTTCAGCATCGCATCGGCATAGGGGATGCGCGGCCATTCGGCATCGACCCGGCGCCCGCCGCCGAATTCCTGAAACAGCCCCTGAATCACCGGCTGAACCGTGTTGAACACGTCTTCCTGATCCACGAACGACATTTCCATGTCCAACTGATAGAAATCGGTGGGGGAACGGTCGGCGCGCGGGTCTTCGTCGCGGAAACAGGGGGCGATCTGGAAATATTTGTCGAAACCCGCGACCATGATCAATTGCTTGAACTGCTGCGGAGCCTGCGGCAGGGCGTAGAATTTGCCCGGATGCAGGCGCGACGGCACCAGAAAATCGCGCGCGCCTTCGGGCGATGACGCGGTGATGATCGGGGTTTGAAATTCGGTAAAGCCCTGATCCCACATGCGGTTGCGGATGCTGCGGATCACCTGCGACCGCAGCATGATGTTGTTGTGCAGGCTGTCGCGGCGCAGGTCGATGAACCGGTAAGCCAGCCGCGTTTCTTCGGGATAATCCTGATCGCCAAAAACCGGCAGCGGCAATTCATCGGACGGGCCAAGCACTTCAAGATCGGTGGCGTAAACCTCGATCTCGCCGGTGGGCAGTTTGGGGTTCACCAGTGACGCATCGCGCAGCTTCACGCGCCCGTCGATGCGGATCACGGTTTCGGCGCGCAGTTTCTCCATGGCGGCAAAGGCGGGGCTGTCGCTGTCGGCCAGAACCTGCGTCATGCCGTAATGGTCGCGCAGGTCCACGAACAGCACGCCGCCGTGGTCACGCACCCGGTGAACCCAGCCCGACAGACGGATAGTTTCCCCGGCATTGGCGGCTTTCAGATCGCCGCAGGTGTGGCTGCGATAGGCGTGCATGATGGTTGTGTCCCCAGTTGTTCAGCCCCCGGTCAAAGCGCGGCTTGCGGGGGAAGTCAACCGCTCAGAACGGCCGCACCACGTTGCCGGTATAGAAATACGCCCCCAGCCCCACCAGAAAGATGATATTTCCCGCAACCGCGTGCAAAATCCACACCGCCGGAAATCCATAACGCAGATAAGCGCGGGCAAAGATATACCCGCCGATAAACGTCATCAGCGCGACGATCCATGACCAATACATCAGATGCGCGAATGAAAACACGGCGGCGTTCAGGATCAGCGCGTTTTTCCCCTGTGGCAGGATCGCGCCATAGCGGTAAAAGAACAGAGGCCGGAAAATCAGTTCCTGCGGCAGCGCCGACAGCAGCGGATACAGCGCCCAGATAAAGGGGATCAGTTCGGGCCGCAGCCGCAACAGCAAAAACAGATCATCGGGGCGAAACAGCGACAGAATGACGATGCCCGACAGCATGACCGCCACGGAAATGCCCGCGACTTCGCGCCACGGAATCTGACGCCAGCCCCGGATCAGGGTGCGGAACTGAAACCCGCCGGTGAACCACAGCAGGCCCATGCCGAACATGCTGAACAGTGCCAAGGCGCTGAACATCTGGCGCGGCGGCAAAAACAGCGCAATCATCAGCGGCGCCCCGAAATAAAGCGCCGCAAACTCAATCTGCAACCAGCGGCGCGAAATCAGCGCACCATTCGCATCTGCAACCATCGCGCCCAATCCGCAGCCGAGCCTACAAAGGCGTTCAAATCCACATTCCCCGTAATCCCCGGCACCAGCCCCGTGCCGGTATATTGCCAGAAGCTCCAGCGTTGCCCCGGATAGGTTGCGCTGGGATGATCCGCGACCGAGCGCAGCCAGAATTCCGCGTTCAGATCGCCCAGACGGTTTTCACGGTAAAAATCAACGGTCGTATAGATCACCGGACGTTGCCCATAATGGCGCGTCACGATGTCCATGAAGGCGCGGGCTTCGCGTTGCACTTCGTAGGCCGGGGGGCGGCGCGGGCAGTTGCGCGAATTGGTCCATTCCAGATCCAGAACGGGGGGCAGGGAACCGGCCTCGCGCGGGACGTTGCGGATGAACCACGCCGCCTGTTCGGCCCCCGTGCGGCAGAAGTAATAAAAATGATACGCCCCGCGCGGGATGCGGGCATAGCCTGCTTCGCGCCAGTAACGCTGGAAATTGGGGTCGGTGTGATCGCCACCCTCGGTCGCTTTGATAAAGGCAAAGCTGATGCCCGCGCCGCGCACGCGGTTCCAGTCGATGTCGCCCTGCCAGCGGGACACGTCGATGCCATGCACCGCGTGACCATAGGGCGCGCCATGCCGCCAGTCATGCGGGCGGCTGTCGCCCAGCTGCGGATTGGCGCCGGGGCCTTGCATCGTCTGATAGCCGCCGCCGTAATGCGTGGGCGCGCCGCCACGCTGCGGCGAACGCACACAGGCCGCCACAACGGCCAGCATCATCAGCCCCAACATCAACCTGGCAAAATATTTCATCGCTGATCCCGATTCCGCGCGCATCTTTCCGGGCGCTTATGGCAAAGCACAGGGGCAAAGTCACCCGAATGATGCGGTCACGATCCTGTCAGATGACGCAAAAAAGCCCGGACGAACCGGGCTTTACCATATGCATCAATTTGTCGGCGGCGGCGCGGCCTGACCGGCGGCGGGCGGGGTGGGTTCGGTGGTCACGGCGGCTTCGGGCGTTTCGATGCTGACCGGTGCCTCGGTCGAGGTCACGCCAGCCGGCGGCGGCGTCGTTGCGATGCCATCATTTTGTTCATCTGCGCCGGGACGGAACACGACAAAGGCCAGCACAGCGACCAGCAACGCCACAGCAATCGCGATAATCGCGGGCATATGGCGCGGGGCGGCGCGTTCGGGTTCGTTATTGTGTGACATAGTGACCTCCGGACGTTGTTCGGGGTCAACGCCGCGCCGCGCCATCGGTTCCAATCACGACACCAGCTTATCCGGGTTCAGGATGCCGCGCGGGTCCAATGCGGCCTTGATCGCGGCCATCACGTCGCAGGCCGGGCCGTGTTCCGCGCGCAGCAGATCGCGTTTGCCCATGCCGATGCCATGTTCGCCGGTGCAGGTGCCGCCGACCGACAGCGCCCGTTCCGCCATGCCGCGCGCGACCCGCTTTGCCGCCGCCAGTTCGTCGGCATTGTCCGGGTCCACCAGCAACAGCGCGTGGAAATTGCCGTCGCCCACATGCCCGACGATGGGGCCAACCAACCCCGCCGCCGCAATATCCGCCGCCGCATCCGCGACCGCCTGCGCCAGATGCGACATCGGCACGCAGACATCGGTCACAATCCCCTGCGCCCCCGGACGCAGCGAAAATACCGCGTGATAGGCCCCATGCCGCATCCGCCACAGACGCGCGCGATCTTCGGCCGTGGTGGCCCAGTCAAAGCCCGCCGCGCCGTAATCCCGCGCAATCTCGCCGAACGCCTCGGCGTCTTCGCGCACCGCGCCGGGGCTGCCGTGAAATTCCACCATCAGATGCGGCGTTTCCGGCATCTCCGCCCCCGAGGCCAGGTTAAACGCCCGCGCCGTCGCCGCATCGACAAATTCAATCCGCGCCATCGGGATGCCGCATTGAATCACCGCCGTGACACATTCCACAGCCCGGTCCAGATCGTCGAAACGGCAGACGGCGGCGGCCACATCCTCGGGCTGGCCATGCAGGCGAAGGGTCAGTTCGGTGATGATGCCCAGCGTGCCTTCGGCCCCCACAAACAGCCCGGTCAGGTCGTAACCAGCACTGGATTTCGCCGCGCGCGATCCGGTGCGGATCACCCGCCCATCCGCCAGAACCACCTGCAAGGCCAGCACATTGTCGCGCATCGTGCCGTATCGCACCGCCGTTGTGCCACTGGCCCGCGTGGACGCCATGCCGCCAATCGTCGCATTCGCGCCCGGATCGACCGGGAAAAACAGCCCCGTCGCGCGCAGATCGCTGTTCAACGATTCGCGCGTGATCCCCGGCTGAACCGTGACCTGCATATCGCCCGCGCGCAGATCAATCACGCGGTTCATCTGGGTCAGGTCCACCGTCACACCGCCCCGCGTCGCCAAAGCGTGCCCTTCGAGCGAGGTTCCCGCCCCCCACGCCACCACCGGCACGCCCGCCTGGTTGCAGGCGCGCAGCACCGCCGCCACCTCGTCCGTCGTATGCGGCCAGACCACAGCATCAGGCGGAGGCGCACGGTGATAGCTGGCCGATTCCGCATGCTGCGCCCGGTCGCCGGGGATGGTGGAAAACCGCGCGCCCAACAGCGCAGTCAGTTCGTCGGTCAAAGTCGCGGGCAGCATCATAACGGATCCTTTCAGTTTCGGCACAGCATATCATTTGCACAACGGGCCGCGACTGTCATTATACCGTAACATGACCGACATAGCGTTGCGCGACGGACCCGCCACAGGATTGCCTTTATGGACCTTTCGCCCCTCTTACCGCTTGCCTCCTCGCGCCGGGTCGATCCCCTGCACCTGTCCGACGGCCTGATTGCCGAAACGCCGCGCGGCGCCGATCATGCCTTTGTCACGCTGGTCAGCAATCCCGATTACCTGCCGGGGGCCTATGCGCTCTTGCGGTCGCTGCGCCTGACCGGAACGCGCGCCGATCTGGTGGTGATGCATCGCGGCCTGAATGCGGCGCATCTGGCGCGGCTGCGCCAGCACGGCGCGCGGCTGATCGCGGCGGATTTGCTGCCCACATCATCCGCCTTTGACCAGACCCATGCCCGCGACGCGCTGCACAAACGCGCGGCCTTTACCCGCGGCGGCAAGCCTGATTTCCACACGCCGCTGGATAATTTCGTGAAACTGCGCCTGTGGCAGTTGGATTACGACCGCTGCGTGTTCATTGACGCCGACGCGATCGTGCTGCGCCCGGTGGATAAGCTGTTCGACATGCCCGAATTTTGCGCTGCGCCGAATGTCTATGACGGGCTGGACGGGTTTTTACGCATGAACAGCGGCGTTTTCACCGCCCGCCCCGATCACGCGCAGTTCCGCGATATGATGGCAGCCTTGGACCGGCCCGGAGTGTTCTGGCGGCGCACCGATCAGACCTTCCTTCAGGACTATTTCCCCGATTGGCACGGGCTGTCGATCCATCACAATATGCTGCAATATGTCTGGATCCACATGCCCGAAATCTGGAGCTGGGACGACATCCGCATCCTGCATTTCCAATACGAAAAACCGTGGCAGGACCATGATAAGGCACATCTGCTGCGCCCGCTGATCGACCTGTGGCGCGCGGTCGCAGACGGCCAGCCCATGCCCGACCTGTCGGCGCAGGCGCGCCCGGCGGCGTGATGCGCATTGCCCTGACCGGCGCGGGCGGGATCATCGGCGGCTTCACCCATGCCGCGATGCAGACGGCGGGGCATGACGTGACGGTGCTGGGCCGCGCAACCGGTTGGCATCTGGGCGCGCCTGCGGATCTGACGGGGCATGACGCGCTGATCCATTGCGCGTTCCACCACATCCCCGGACGCTATCGCGGGGGCGAAGGCGACAACCCGGTCGCTTTCATCGCCGCCAATCTGGACGGCACAAAACGCCTGTTCGACGACGCCGCACAGGCGGGCGTGGGGCGCATCCTGTTCCTGTCATCGCGCGCGGTGCATGACGGCCACCCAGCCGGTTCGCTGCCCGACGACCTGCCCCCCGCGCCAACCACCCTTTACGGTCGGGTCAAGGCACAAGCCGAATCCCATCTGTCCACCCTGCCCCTGCACGGCACCGCGATCCGCGCGACCGGCATCTATGGCCCCGGCGCAGCGCATAAATGGCGCGGGCTGTTCCACCATTACCGCGCCGGAAAACCCATCCCCCCCCGCGTCGCCACAGAACTGCACATCACCGACCTGACCCGCGCAATGCAAATCCTGCTGACCACCGACGCACCACCGAAAACCGTCAACGCCAGCGACCTGACGCTGGATCACCGCGACCTGCTGGCCATCGTGCAACGCCTGACGAACAGCCCGCACCCCCTACCGGCCCGAGCCGACGCCACATCCCTGCGCATCCCCGATTGCACCGCGCTGCACCAACTCGGCTGGCACCCCGGCGGCATGCCACAACTGCACCACACGGTCGCGCAAACGCTCTGACCGCCGTTATCTTCTGTGCTTAAATATCCCGGGGGGTCCGGGGGGCTGGCCCCCCGGCGCTGTCAGTCTGCGGGCGACCCCGCGGGCGCGGGACGCAATGACGCAATTCAGCGCCGCATCATCCGCCCCATCCCCAACACCCGCGCGCGTTTGCGGGGGTCGCTGTCGAACAGCGCGGCCAGTTGTTCGGTGATCGCGCCGCCCAGTTGTTCGGCATCGGTGATCGTGACCGCGCGTTCGTAATAGCGCGTCACGTCATGCCCGATCCCGATGGCCAGCAATTCAACCGCGCGTTTCTTTTCGACCATGGCGATCACATCGCGCAAATGTTTTTCCAGAAAATTCGCGGGGTTGACCGACAGGGTGCTGTCATCGACCGGCGCGCCGTCGGAAATCACCATCAGGATTTTGCGCGCCTCGCTGCGTTTCAGCATCCGGCGATGCGCCCATTCCAAAGCCTCGCCGTCGATGTTTTCCTTTAACAACCCCTCTTTCATCATCAGGCCCAGATTGGGGCGCACGCGCCGCCACGGCGCATCGGCGCCCTTATAGATGATGTGGCGCAGATCGTTCAGACGACCGGGCGCGGCGGGGCGGCCGGCGGCCAGCCACGCTTCGCGTGATTGCCCGCCTTTCCACGCGCGGGTGGTAAAGCCCAAAATCTCGACCTTGACATTGCAGCGTTCCAGCGTGCGGGCCAGAACATCAGCGCAGATCGCGGCAATGCTGATCGGGCGGCCCCGCATTGACCCCGAATTGTCGATCAGCAGCGTCACGACGGTATCGCGAAACTCGGTGTCCTTTTCGACCTTGAACGACAGCGGAGTCGTCGGATTCGCCACCACCCGCGCCAGACGGCCCGCATCCAGCACGCCTTCTTCTTTGTCGAATTCCCAACTGCGGTTTTGCTGCGCCTGCAAGCGGCGTTGCAATTTGTTGGCCAGCCGCGACACGGCCCCGCGCAGGGGTTCCAGCTGTTTGTCCAGATAGGCGCGCAGGCGTTCCAGTTCCTGCGGATCGGCCAGATCCTCGGCGCGGATTTCTTCGTCCCATTGCTGGCGGAACACGCGGTATTCGGGGTTGGCGTCGCTGACCGGCGGGGGCAGATCGGGCGGAGCCTCATTATCGGGCATTTCCGCGTCATCGGCCATCTGATCCTCGGCCTGGTCATCCATACTGACCTGAGCCTGCCGTTCGTCCTGAGTCTGTTCCTGACTTTGCTGAGGGGTGGCCTCGGCGTCCTCATCTTCACCCTGATCGCGGGATTGGTTGTCGCCGGCTTCCTCGTCCTGTTCGGCGTCGTCTTGGGCGTCGTCCTGTTCGGGCTGGTCGGGGTCATCGCCCAACTGATCGCCATAGCCCAGATCGCTGATGACCTGACGCGACAGCCGCGCAAAGGCCGCCTGATCGGCCAGCACCTCGTCCAGATTGGTTAACGTGGCCCCCGCCTGTTCTTCGACAAAGGGACGCCACAAATCCGCGACATGCTGCGCGCCGCGGGGCAGATCGCGACCGGTCGCGGCCTGACGCACGATGTAACCGGCGGCAATCGCCAGCGGCGCGTCGGCGGGGGCCTTGATCTGGGCATAGCCTTTTTTGTCGGCCTCGGCCCCGATTTTGGCGTCGATATTGGACAGCGCGCCGGGCATATCGCGCGCACCCAAAGCCTCGCACCGGGCGGTTTCCATGGCCTCATACAATTCGCGGGCCATGGGACCAACGGGCGCAAATTTCGCGTGCGTCGCGCCGTCGTGATGGCGCAGCCGCATCGCCAAAGCGTCCGCCGTGCCGCGCGCCAACAGGATTTCATCGCGCGTCATCCGGCGGCTGATTTGCGGCAGGCGCATGGTGTCGCCCGCGACCCCGGACGGGTCGGCGCTGAACGTGACGTTCAGTTCGCCATCATCGGCCAGGGCGCGCGTCGCCTCGGTCAGGGCTTTTTTGAACGGATCGGCGGGGTTGTCGGTCTTTTTCATGGCCCCATTCATGGGCCAAATCGCGCCCTGTGTCGAGGTGTGATGCAACCCCATCCGCCGCGCCGCGTTGACCCAGATCACAAACCCCAAAAGGTGCCGACATGTCCAAACCCCGCATTGCCGTGATCATCGGATCGACCCGCGACACCCGTTTTGCCGATAAGCCGACCGATTGGCTGATGGAACAGGTTCAGGATCACGCCGATCTGGACTTTGAACGCGTTGATCTGCGCGACGCCGATCTGCCGTTTTTCAACGAACCCGCATCGAATCTGTGGATGGAATCCAGCGATCCCCGCGCGGTTGCGTGGCAGAAAAAGCTGGCCGAATTTGACGGGTTTTTCTTTATCGTTCAGGAATATAACCGGTCCATCACCGGCGCGCTGAAAAACGCACTGGATCAGGCGTATAAGGAATGGAACCGCAAACCGATGGCCGCGCTTGCCTATGGCAGCATGGGCGGGGCGCGCGCCTTGGAACAGCTGCGGCTGATGGCGATTGAATTGCAGATGGTGCCGCTGCGCAACGCGGTTCACATCGGCGGGTCGGATTTCTTTAAGGTCTCGCCGCTGGGCGATGACAAACCCATGGCCGAAATCGAAGGCAACCTGAAAGGATCGCTGGATTCGACGCTGAAGGAACTGACCTTCTGGGCGAAGCTGTTGCAGGACGCGCCGCGCGACTGATCGGGCCGGATCACCAAGGCCGCCCGATTGGGGCGGCCTAGTTCCACAGCCGCGACCAGAAGCCCCGGCAATCATCCGTTGTCAGTCGATCTTGGGTGTAAAGAATTAACGCCTCGGTCGTGCCACGGGCCGGGCGTTGCATCAGATGAACCCCGATCCTGTCGCATTTGGCGTCGATGAAATAGGATCGTGACATCGTGATAGCGCCGCTATGATCGCGCCCGCTGGCGTCGGTCAGGGTGGCGCGGGCATCACCCATGGAAGGCGTCACCGAGAGAAACAGCCCACCCCTCAGCTGCACACGGTGATGGAACGGCAGCCGATAGACCGCGTCCGGGGACAGACGTTGGTTCACTTGGCTGACGGCATTGGTTGCGCCGAACCAATTCCAGCCACGTTCCAGCCATGTAAATGTGCCAACACCCGTCAAAACCGCCGACAGCGCCGCGATACCGACGATGCCGACCAGCCATTTCACGGCATCCCGCAACATCTCGACACCAAGGCCATCCCAGACCCTGTGCGCCAGTTGTCGCAGTCGCGTGATCCTATACCATCATTTCCTTGGTCGCGGTCAGTTTCAATTCCGGGTGGTCGCGTTCCACGCGGTCGATGTCCCATTGCAGCCGCGTCAGATAGACCAGATCGCCGTCATGATCCTGCGCCAGATGGCCTTTGTTGACGTTGGCGAATTTTTCGACCTCATCCTTGGGGCCGGAAATCCAACGGGCACTGGTGAATTGCGACGATTCAAATCGCACCGGGATTCCGTATTCCAGTTCAATGCGGCTGGCCAGCACCTCGAATTGCAGGGCGCCGACGACGCCGACGATAAAACCGGACCCGATCATCGGTTTGAACACCTTGGCCGCGCCTTCTTCGGCGAATTGCATCAGGGCTTTTTCCAGATGTTTCGCCTTCATCGGGTCGGTGGCGCGCACGCTTTGCAGCAATTCGGGCGCGAATGAGGGGATGCCGGTGAAGCGCAGCCCTTCGCCTTCGGTCAGGGCGTCACCGATGCGCAACTGGCCGTGGTTCGGGATGCCGATGATGTCGCCGGCCCATGCCTCATCCGCCAATTCGCGGTCGGCGGCCAGAAACAGAACCGGGTTCGTCACCGCCATCGGCTTTTTGCTGCGGACATGGGTCAGCTTCATGCCGCGTTCAAAATGCCCCGAGGCCAGCCGCACAAAGGCCACCCGGTCGCGGTGTTTGGGGTCCATATTCGCCTGAACCTTGAACACGAAACCGGTGACGGCGCGTTCTTCGGGGGCGATGTCGCGTTCGGCGCTGTTTTGCGGCTGGGGCGGAGGGCCGTATTCACTGATCCCGGTCATCAGTTCCTGCACGCCAAAGCTGTTGATCGCGCTGCCGAACCAGATCGGGGTCATATGGCCTTCCAGAAAGGATTGCCGGTCAAAGGTCGGCAGCAATTCCCGCGCCATTTCAATATCTTCGCGCAGCTTGTCCAGCAGATCGGCGGGGACGTAATCGGCCAGTTTCGGATCGTCCAGACCGCTGATTTTCACCGATTCCGCCACCTTATTGCGGTCGGCGCGGTCCATCAGTTCCAACCGGTCATGCAGCATGTCGTAACAGCCGATAAAGTCGCGCCCCATCCCGATGGGCCAACTGGCGGGCGCCACGTCAATCGCCAGATTTTCCTGAATTTCATCAATAATTTCAAATGTATCGCGACTTTCGCGGTCCATTTTGTTACAGAAGGTCAGGATCGGCAGATCGCGCAGACGGCACACCTCGAACAGTTTGCGGGTCTGGCTTTCCACGCCCTTGGCCCCGTCGATCACCATAATGGCGGCATCAACGGCGGTCAGCGTGCGATAGGTGTCTTCGGAAAAATCGCTGTGACCCGGCGTGTCCACCAGATTAAAGCGGTAATTGCCGAAATCAAACGACATCGCGGACGCGCTGACCGAAATCCCGCGATCCTGTTCCATCTTCATAAAGTCGGACCGCGTGCGCCGCGCCTCGCCCTTGGCGCGGACCTGACCCGCCATCTGGATCGCGCCACCATACAGCAAAAACTTTTCAGTCAGCGTTGTTTTACCGGCGTCGGGATGCGAGATGATCGCAAAGGTCCGGCGGCGGGCGATTTCGGGCGGAAGTTCAGGGCGGTTTGTCATATCCCGCCGTCTAACCCGCCGCGCGCCCCGGCGCAATCGCTCAACCGGGCCGATTTGGCGCAATATATCACGCATTTGCGACGCATTTGAATCATACTTGTATATTTAAATGCTTGATTTTGGCCCGGATACGCAAAACAACATAAACAGGACAAAGGATTAGGATTCAGACGTGAACGGGGCGTATCATAGCTTGGTCAATGTGCTGTCGGCGCGTGGCATCGACTGGCTGCAGCAACAGATCACCGATATTGATGACCCGCAGGGGCTGGATCCCGACGCTCTGACCGCCATGGCCGAGGTGGGACAGGTCGCCGCCGTTCTGACCGGGCTGCGGGGGCGTCCGTCATCGCTGCAAATCGTGGCGTCATGGTGCCTGACCGCGCCGCTGATTCGGGATGCGGCGGCGCGTGTTCTGGCGGGGGATACCGACCGCCCATGGCCCGAACTGGTGCTGGCGGGCCGCACGATCTGCCATGATGACCCCCGCTGGCAACTGGCCTGCCAGCATCTGAGCGAGGCTATGGATCAACCGCTGTATCTGCGTCTTGCGCTTGGCGATGCGACCGATCTGCCCCAGATGGCGGAACAGGCGCTGACCGCCCCCTTGCCCGCCGATCCGGACCCTGATTATTGCCGGTTTTATGCTGATCTGCTGATGCGGTTTTATGAATTTGGCGCGATTCAGCCGCGCTTGCAGCACGCGGCGAATGTCGGGCAGATGCTGCAATCCTGTCAGAGGCTGGCGCAGATGGCGGTCGAACGGGCCTGCACGCTAAGCCTCGCGCGGATGATCTTTTGTATCGGGCTGGTCGATCCGGGCCATGATGTTGCGCCTTTGCTGGCCCATCTGATGAATGCGCAGCGGCCTGATGGGTCATTTGCGGCCGCCTTGCAGGACGATGGCGATGCGCCCGATCTGCATATCGCGATTGGCGCGACGCTGTGGTCCTGCGCGGCGCTGCATCTGGCCAATCTGGGGGGCTGGCGGGGGCAGCCGCAGCCGCGCATCGTCGCGCCGGACCTGCACCAGATCCGGCGGCTGGCCGTCGCCGGCATCGTTGACCGGCTGCACATGCCCATCACGACCGCGCCGCCGGGGCTGCGCTTGCGCGCGGCGGTCAGCCTGACCCGCGCGACCGGGCAAAACTGGCTGTCGCGCATCAACGATCTGCCAAGCCGGATCAGCGCGCCCGAACAGGCGCGGCTGGGCGTGATTGCCTTTCCAGATGGAGTCACCGCCTGGGCGCTGCGGCGGGCGGTGACGCTGACCCCGCCAGTGGGCGAGATGTCGCGCGAACAGGCGTGGCTGCATGGGCGCGCGGTTCGGCTGCCGTCGCGGATGTCGCGGCAGCTTCTGGACCGGTGGCGCGCGGCGGCGGCGCGCGATGATCGGGCGGGGGCCTTTGACTGCGCACGGGCCGCCGTGGGCTGCGCAGACGCGCCGGATGACGCGGCGATCCGCGCGCAGACCCGCCGGATGATGGATGAATCCCTGCATATCTGCGGCACCACGACCGATCTGGCCGTGGCTTTGGATCATCTGGACCGGCTGACGGTGCTGGCCGATCTGTTTGGCGACCGACGCGTCCCGGCGGATGCCTGAGCGATCAGGTCAGCACATCCCGCACCAACCGTTCCGCGATCCGGCCATAGGCATCCGCCGTCACGCCCGACCCCAAGGCCACAGGACGCCCGGAATCTCCGGCGATCCGCACCTCTAATTCCAGCGGCAATTCGCCCAGGAACGGCACGCCCAGTTTGCGGGCCTCATCCGCGACGCCGCCATGGCCGAACAGATGCGCCTCATGCCCGCAATTGGGGCAGTGATAGGATGACATGTTTTCGATCAGCCCCAGCACCGGCGTTTTCAGCTTGCCGAACATATCAATCGCCCGGCGCGCATCCAGCAGCGCGATGTCCTGCGGCGTGGACACGATCACCGCGCCCGTCACCGGCGCTTTTTGGCACAGCGACAATTGCACATCGCCCGTCCCCGGCGGCAGGTCGATCAGCAGCACGTCCAGTTCGCCCCAGTTCACCTGTTGCAGCATCTGTTGCAACGCGCCCATCAGCATGGGGCCGCGCCAGACGACGGCCTCGCCTTCGTGCAGCATCAGGCCCAGCGACATGATGGTGACGCCATGCGCCCGCAGGGGTTCAATCCGCTGACCTTGGCTTTCGGGGCGACCGCTGACGCCCATCATGCGCGGCTGCGACGGCCCGTAAATGTCGGCGTCCAGCAGCCCGACCCGCTGCCCCGCACGCGCCAAGGCGACCGCCAGATTCGACGTTACGGTGGATTTGCCGACGCCGCCTTTGCCCGAACCGATGGCGATGATGTGGCGCACGCCGGGAATCGCCTGTGGGCCAGCCTGCGGTTTGGCATGACCGCCGATTTTCAACGATGACGGCGCGGCGGCGGGGGCCGTCAGCACGATCTGCACCTGTTCGACGCCGGGCAAAGCGGCAATGCGGCGTTTTGCCTCGGTTTCGACGGGGGCCATGGCGCGGGCGGTGTCGGCATTGGCGACCTCGATCACGAATCGCACGGTGGTGCCGTCGATGGTCAGGGCGCGGATCACGTCCGCCTGCCCCAGGGTGCCGCCCTGCGGCAAGGCGATATCCGAAACTTCCCTAAGGACAACTTCGCGGCTGACAGTCATGTGATGGTCCAATCATGAAACTTTTCGCCAATCATGAACGAAGCTGTGGCAAGGCTCAACCAATCCGTCCAGCCAGACATCATACCTATCCAAATGGGCAGAAAACGCGCCAAAACCTGTCTAAAAGTTACCGCAAACAGGTAATTCAACGTTAAATATTATGTCATTATTTCAGTGTCAAAGCGTCACATAGGTCAGGAACCGTTATGCATTTGCTGCATAGCAGAATTGGTAACGCAATCATTGTGCAGGCGCAGCATCGGGGGCATATTGTTGGCAAGAAAGGCGAACCGTCCACCGGGGCAGATCGCTGACGGGGCCACCGCGCCCACCCCAACAAGAACAAAGGATAACGACCATGGCAATTGCCGCAAACGCACAGACCACCGCAGGCATCCGTTCGCGTTTCACGAATATGATCCGCCGGTATCAGGAAAATCGCGCGCGGCGGGCTGTCTATGATCAGACCATTCGCGAATTGAATGCCCTGACGGCACGCGATCTGGACGATCTGGGCATCAGCCGGTCGATGATCACGCGCTTGGCCCATGAAGCGGCCTGGGGTTCGACGAAATAAGAATACCCGCCCTCTCCTCCCTTGGGCGGGACTGGCGACACCCCTTCCTCCTCCCTTGGGGGTGTCGCCCAAAAGACAGCGCCGGAACCGTCCTCCTCCCTTTGGTTCTGGCTGCTTGCGGCGGCCCCTGACCTCCTCCCTTGGGGTCGCCGCCAAAGACATAGCCGCCCTGTTTTGCGGCACACGGATACGCCAGCCCCTCCTCCCTGCTGGCGTATGCGGTGGGGCCTTCCTCCTCCCGGCCTGCACCGCACCCTATACGCGGCCCCCCTCCTCCCTTGGGCCTGCGTTTCGCGGCGACCCCCTCCTCCTCCCTGGGGTCGCCGCGCCCCATTCGCCGCGCGATGCGGCAGTTTGATACGCTGGCCCTCCTCCCTGCCAGCGTCGCGGTAACGGCCTTCCCTCCGGCTGGCACCGCGATTTATACGCGGCCCTCCCTCCTCCCTTGGGCTGGCGTTATGCGGCGGCACCTCCTTCCTCCTCCCAATTTTGGTGCCGCCGCAACTTTCTTGCTTGGCGCGCGGCAGGCATTGGGGTTAGGAACAACCATGCTGAGTTATCAACACGCCTATCACGCCGGGAATCTGGCCGATCTGCACAAACATGCGCTGCTGGCGGCGGCCATGGATTACATGACGGCCAAGGACAAACCGTTAACCTATCTGGAAACCCATTCCGGGCGGGGGCTGTATCGCCTGAGCGCCCCCGAATCGCTGAAAACCGGTGAGGCGGCGGCGGGCATCACCCGCGCCATGGCGGAACACTGGCTGGCGACGGATCATCCGCTGATGCGGGCGCTGTCCGCGATCCGAACCAGCCGCGGCGCCGATGTTTACCCCGGATCGCCGCTGATTGCCGCGCATTTTCTGCGCCCCGATGATCGCGCGCATCTGGCCGAACTGCATCCGGCAGAGCATCAGGCGCTGATGCAGGTGGCCGGATTTGCGACCGTGCATCACCGCGACGGGTTCGACATGGCGCAGGCCGTTTGTCCGCCGACCCCGCGCCGGGGCCTGCTGCTGATCGACCCCAGTTATGAGGTGAAGGCCGATTATGCAACGATTCCAAAGCAGATCGGCCAGATTGCGCGAAAATGGAATGTCGGCGTGATTGCGCTGTGGTATCCGATTTTGACCGACAACCGCCACGAACCGATGCTGGCCGCGCTGTCGGATCACGACGCCCTGCGGTCCGAAGTCTGCTTCGCCCCCGCCCGGCCGGGTCACGCCATGGTCGGATCGGGGATGTGGATTTTGAACGCGCCCTATGGTCTGGCCGAACAGGCGGCGAATATCGAAAAAACATTCCGCGATCACGCCGGGGATTCCCCTGCCCGCGCCTCTGGGCTATGATTGCGCTATGATGCAACGCCTGTCCATTGGTTCGACCGTCTTCGTCGTGATTGTCGCGGCTCTGGGTTTATATTTCGCCTTTGCCGCCGTGCAGGGGCCTTCGGGCATTTTGCGGCGCATCCAGATTGAATCGGAAACCGCCGAACTGGAATCGCAGCGCGATGCCCTGCGGGCCGATGTCGCGCGGATGCAAAACCTGACCCGGCGGCTGTCGAATGATTATCTGGATCTGGATTTGCTGGACGAACGCGCGCGCGACGTTTTGGGCGTGGTCCGGGCCGACGAAATAATCTTGCGCTGACTGTCATTATACTGTTGCGCAACCGGCATTGCGCCATGCTTTTCGATCCGCTAGTGATAGTTTAACGCTGAACTATCGACCGCCTGCGAGAGGATACCGAATGGCCCGCAAGCCCGCTGCGCAAGACGCACCGTCCAATGTGTCGAAAGACGAATTGCTGAAATATTACCGCGACATGCTGCTGATCCGCCGGTTCGAGGAAAAGGCAGGGCAACTTTACGGCATGGGCCTGATCGGCGGGTTCTGTCACCTGTATATCGGGCAAGAGGCCGTTGTCGTCGGTCTGGAAGCCTGCGCCAAAGAAGGCGACAAACGCATCACCAGTTACCGCGACCACGGGCATATGCTGGCCTGCGGCATGTCCGCGCGCGGCGTGATGGCCGAACTGACCGGTCGCGAAGGCGGCTATTCCAAGGGTAAGGGCGGCTCGATGCATATGTTCAGCCGCGAAAAGCATTTTTATGGCGGGCATGGCATCGTCGCGGCGCAGGTTCCGCTGGGCGCGGGGCTGGCCTTTGCCGATAAATATCTGGGCAATGACAATGTGACGTTTACCTATTTCGGGGACGGCGCGGCGAACCAGGGCCAAGTTTACGAAACCTATAACATGGCTGAGCTGTGGGAACTGCCCGTTGTTTTCGTTATTGAAAACAACCAATACGCCATGGGAACCAGCATGACCCGTTCGACCAAATCCACGACGCTTTATGGTCGGGGTGAGGCGTTCGGCATCCCCGGCGAACGCGTCGATGGCATGGACGTGCTGGCCGTCAAGGCCGCCGGTGAAAAGGCCGTCGCCCATTGCCGCGCGGGCAAGGGGCCGTATATCCTCGAAGTGATGACCTATCGGTATCGCGGCCATTCCATGTCGGACCCGGCGAAATACCGCACCCGCGAAGAGGTGCAAAAGATGCGCGACGAACGCGACGCCATCGAGCATGTGCGCACCATGTTGCTGGACGGTGGCCATGCATCCGAAGATGACCTGAAGGCCATCGATAAGGAAATCAAGGACATCGTGAACGATTCCGCCGAATTCGCCAAGGAAAGCCCGGAACCGGCCGAAAGCGAATTGTGGACTGACATTTATGCCAGCGATCTGCCGCAAGGCAGCGCCGAAGAAAACGCCTGAGGGGAGGGCTGAACACATGGCAACCGAAATCCTGATGCCCGCCCTGTCGCCGACCATGGAGGAAGGCACGCTGGCCAAATGGCTGAAGAAAGAGGGCGACACGATCAAGGCCGGCGACATCATCGCCGAAATCGAAACCGACAAGGCCACGATGGAATTCGAGGCGGTCGATGAAGGTATTCTGGGCAAGATCCTTGTGGCCGAAGGGTCGCAAGGCGTGGCCGTGAATACCCCCATCGCCGTCATGGTCGAAGAAGGCGAGTCGGTGGAAGACGCCGCCCCCCGCGCCAGCGCACCCGCGCAGGCCAAATCCTCGGACGAGGAAAAAAAGGCCGACGATCAGCCTGCGGCTTCGGCGGTCGAGCAGGTGAAAACCCCGCAGCCCGACGACAGCCCCGACTGGCCCGAAGGCACGCCGATGAAGACCATGACCGTCCGCGAAGCCCTGCGCGAGGCCATGGCCGAAGAAATGGAACGCGACGACACCGTGTTCCTGATGGGTGAGGAAGTTGGCGAATATCAGGGCGCCTACAAGATTTCCCAAGGTCTGCTGGACAAGTTCGGCCCGCGCCGCGTGGTCGATACCCCGATCAGCGAAATCGGCTTTGCCGGTATCGGCACGGGTGCCGCGCTGGCCGGTCTGCGGCCCATCGTGGAATTCATGACCTTCAACTTCGCCATGCAGGCGATGGACCACATCATCAACTCGGCCGCGAAAACGCTGTATATGTCGGGCGGTCAGATGGGCTGCCCCATCGTGTTCCGCGGCCCGAACGGCGCAGCGGCCCGCGTGGCGGCGCAGCACAGCCAGGATTACGCCGCCTGGTATGCGCAGGTTCCCGGTCTGAAGGTCGTGCAGCCCTATTCCGCCGCCGACGCCAAGGGTCTGCTGAAAACCGCGATCCGCGACCCGAATCCGGTGATCTTCCTTGAAAACGAGATCCTGTATGGCCGCAGCTTCGAGGTGCCGGACCTGCCCGACTTTACCATCCCGTTCGGCAAGGCCCGCGTCGCCCGCAAGGGCAGCGACGTGACCATCGTCAGCTTTGGCATCGGCATGGCCCATGCGCTGGCCGCTGCCGACAAGCTGGCCGAGGATGGCATCGACGCCGAGGTGATCGACCTGCGCACCCTGCGTCCGATCGACTATGACACGGTGATCGCCTCGGTGATGAAAACCAATCGCTGCGTGACCGTGGAAGAAGGCTTCCCGGTGGCCAGCATCGGCAACCACCTGTCGGCCTATATCATGGAAAACGCCTTCGATTACCTTGATGCCCCGGTCATCAACTGCACCGGCAAGGACGTGCCCATGCCCTATGCGGCCAACCTTGAAAAACTGGCGCTGATTACGGCTGATGAGGTCGTGGCGGCGGTCAAAAAAGTCACCTATCGGTAAGGGGGAACGATCATGGCAACCGAAATCCTGATGCCCGCCCTGTCCCCCACGATGGAGGAAGGGACGCTGGCCAAATGGCTGGTCAACGAAGGCGATACCGTCAAATCCGGCGATATTCTGGCCGAGATTGAAACCGACAAAGCGACCATGGAATTCGAGGCCGTGGACGAAGGCACCGTCGGCAAAATCCTGATCGCCGAGGGAACGCAGGGCGTTAAGGTTAACACGCCGATTGCGGTTCTGATCGAAGATGGCGAATCGGCGGACGACATCAAAACCAGCAACGCGCCTGCGGCGAAAGACCCGCCCGCCGAGGCGAAAGCCGAAGCCGAAGCCGAAGCACCCAAAGCGCAGGACAAACCCAAAGATGCGCCCGCCCCGCGTAAGGATGGCGAACGGGTTTTTGCGTCGCCTCTGGCCCGTCGGATCGCGGCGGATAAGGGGCTGGATTTGACGCAGATCACCGGCTCGGGTCCGCATGGGCGCATCGTCAAAGCCGATGTGGAAAACGCCAAGCCCGGCGCGGCACCGGCGAAATCGGCACCCGCCGCCGCCCCGGCCCCCGCTGCTGCGGCCCCTGCGCCGAAAGCGGCAAGCGCGGAAACCATCCTGAAAATGTATGACGGCCGCGACTACGAAGAAGTGACCTTGGACGGGATGCGCCGCACCATTGCCGCCCGTCTGGGCGAGGCGAAACAGACGATCCCGCATTTCTATCTGCGCCGGTCCGCCAAACTGGACGCGCTGATGGAGTTCCGCGCCACGCTGAACAAACAGCTGGAAGGGCGCGGGGTGAAATTGTCGGTCAACGACTTTATCATCAAAGCCTGCGCCTTGGCTTTGCAGCAGGTGCCGGACGCAAACGCGATCTGGGCCGGGGACCGGATTGTCAAACTGAAACCGTCCGATGTGGCGGTTGCGGTCGCGGTCGAAGGTGGGCTGTTCACGCCGGTTCTGCGTGACGCGCAGCAAAAAACCCTGTCGGCCCTGTCGGCGGAAATGAAGGATCTGGCCAACCGCGCCAAATCGAAAAAGCTGGCCCCGCAGGAATATCAGGGCGGCAGCTTTGCGATTTCGAATCTGGGGATGTTCGGGATCGAAAACTTTGACGCCGTGATCAACCCGCCGCATGGCGCGATTCTGGCCGTGGGCGCGGGCATCAAAACCCCCGTGGTCGAAGGCGATCAGGTCGTGATCCGCAACGTCATGTCGATGACCCTGTCGGTCGATCACCGCGTCATCGACGGCGCATTAGGCGCGCAGTTGTTGCAGGCGATTGTCGAACATCTGGAAAACCCGATGGGGATGCTGGCGTAAATCAAAAGGGGGCTGCGGCCCCCTTTTTTGCGTCCCGCGGCAGGCGGGGGCCAGCCCCCTAGCCCGCCCCACAGGGGCGTGCGTTCGACGGGGCAAAGGTCCACTGGACCTTTCCCTGATCCGTCTCACCCCGGGATATTTCAGCACAGAGATATTAACGCCGCGTTTGCGGTTTTTGGCGGGTGATGGACAGGTGCAGGGCTTCGGTCAGGGCCTCATGCGGCAGGCCGGTTTCATTGGACAGGCGCATCAGGCCGAAATGGACGCGCGCCAGCTCCTGATAAAACCGCGCAAAGGTGAAGTTGATCGTCGCGCCCACAACCGCGCCAAAGACCGGCGCGGATTGCGCCGCCAGTTTCTGACCCAGCGACACCGACAAGCGCGGCGCGACGCGGGTGATCAGCCCCTGCACCGTCTGCCCCGTCACCGACAGCCGCGCCGCCAACAGGCCCAGATCGGCGTTGTCGTCATCATCCAGCGGACCGGCGGCGGCGAAGATGCGCAGGCATTCCATCCGCACGGGCTCGCTGTCGGGGTCCAGCCCGTGTTCGGCGGCGATGTCCAGCATCGCCCGCAAGAGCAGCGTGACCGTAAACGGCAATTCAATCAGCGCGCCGCCGAACCCCGCCATACCGCCCGCCGCACCGCTGACGGTCGAGGCCAGCCGGTTGAACCAGTCGCCCCGGTCTCGGATTATCCGGCGCGACCCGCTGGCGGCGTCGAACGCGCGGTTCAGGGCGGCGCGCGTGACGCCGTCCATCTGATCGCGCACGGATACCGGCAGGCGGTCGATCAGCCGGTCGGCGCGGTCACCGATGATCGACAGAATGTGCATCCCCAACCCGCCCGCATCCAGATAGCGGCGGGCCAGCCGGTCCACCTGCGCGTGGATCAGCGGGTCATTGATCGGGGGCAGAACCATTTGCGGGGTCATCGGTGGCCTTTGGGGTCATCGGCGCACAGGGCGCGGGGGGCAGCGTTGCGATTTCGGACAGCCCGGCCAGCACATCGGGCGATGTTTCGCGCGTCACCGGGCCTGACACACCAACCCACGCATCGGGGCTTAGTTCCAGCCCCAACACCCGATCCGGGTTGGTCGGCGGCGGCATATCGACCCCGTTCAGCCGGGCGAACCCAAACCGCGCGTAATAGGGCGCATCGCCGACCAGCAGCACCCTTGGCCAGCCCTGCGCCTGAGCGCGCGACAGGCTTTCGCGCATCAACAGCGCGCCCAGACCTTCGCCCTGCGCGGTCGGGTGAACGGCGATTGGTCCTAACAGCAGCGCCGGCACCCCGCCCACGCGCACCGGCCAGAACCGGATCGCCGCCAACAGCACACCGCCGCCGCGCAGCAACAGGCACAAATCGCGGACCCGAGGCACCCCTTCGCGCAGGCGATAAGACGACAGCGCCGTTCGCCCCGGCGCGAAACACAGGTCATAGAGGGCTTCGACCTCGGCTTCATCGCTGGGGGTTTCGGTGCAGATGTCATACATGGCGTTTTCCGAATTGCTGCGCCCGCATACCACGCGACACCGCCACGCGAAATATTGCAGAGCGGCCAATTCGGTGGCAATTTGCGCCCAAACCGACAGGAGGCACCATGTTCTATCGCCCCGAATCTGGCCACGGCCTGCCGCATAATCCGTTCAACGCCATCATCGCTCCGCGCCCGATCGGGTGGATTTCGACGCGCGGGCGGATGGGCGATAATCTGGCGCCCTATTCGTTTTTTAACGCCGTCGCCTATGTCCCGCCGCAGGTGATGTTTGCGTCCACCAGTGCCAAGGGCGACCGCACCGGCACCAAGGACACCGTGGCCCAAGTCATTGAAAGCGGGGTGTTTTGCGTCAATATCGGCACCGGCGCGGATGCCGAACGGATCAACGCCACATCCGCCGCGCTGCCCGGTGGGGTCAGCGAATTTGATGCGGTGGGCGTCCCGTCCGAACCCTGTTCCACCATCGACTGCCTGCGCGTGGCGGATGCCGCCGCGTCGCTGGAATGTCGCATGACGCAGGTTGTGCCGCTGGCGGGGGCCGCGAATTTCGCGGTGTTCGGCGTCGTCACCGGCGTTCATCTGCGCGATGATTGCATCGTCAACGGGCGGTTTGATCTGCGAAACGCGGGGGGATGGGTTTCGCGCGCGGGTTATCTGGATTATGCCGCCGTCACCGAATTATTCGAACTGGAACGCCCATGAGCCGCAGCGTCAAAGATTACATCCGCAGCATCCACGATTTCCCGAAAGAAGGCATTATTTTCCGCGACGTGACAACCTTGTTCGCCGATGCGCGCGGGTTTCGCATGGCCGTGGATCAGTTGCTGCACGCCTATGCCGGTGAAAAGATTGATAAAGTTGTGGGGCTTGAGGCGCGCGGCTTTATCTTGGGCGGGGCGGTTGCGCATCAGCTGTCCACCGGCTTTGTCCCCATCCGCAAAAAGGGCAAGCTGCCCGGCGCGGTCATTTCCCAAGCCTATACCCTGGAATATGGCGAGGCGATCATGGAGATCCACGACGACGCCATCAAACCGGGCGAACGCGTGCTGATCGTCGATGATCTGCTGGCCACCGGCGGCACCGCGCAGGCGGGGATTCAGCTGTGCCAACGGCTGGGCGCGGATGTGATCGGCTGCGCCTTTGTCATCGACCTGCCGGAACTGGGCGGGCGCGCGCTGTTGGAAGGCATGGGAATGCCCGTCCACGCGTTAACCGTGTTTGACGGGCATTAAAGCACCGCGCCGGGATTCATGATCCCGGCCGGATCAAGCGCCGCTTTGATCGCGCGCATCGTGGTTAACCGCACCGGGTCGCCCCATCGGGCCAGATCGGCGACCTTCAGCCGTCCAATGCCGTGTTCCGCTGAAAATGACCCGCCGCGCGCGACGACCAATTCGTGAATCTGGCGCGACAGGTCACGGCGGATCGCGTCGTAATCATCGCGATGCCGCCCCGGCGCGGGGAACAGGTTGTAGTGCAAATTGCCGTCGCCCAGATGGCCAAAACAGTTAATCCGCACATCTTGGCCCCCCAGCATCGCGCCCGCATCGTCAATAAACCGTGCGATTTCGGTTAATGGCAGGCTGATGTCGTGGCTGGCAATCGCGCCGATATGGCGGTTGGCCAGCGGGATATGTTCGCGCAACGCCCATAAATCCGCCGCCTGCTGGCCCGATTGCGCGATCACGCCGTCGGTCACCAGCCCCGCTTCGCTGGCCGCGATGAACAGATGTTCCAGTGCCGCATCGGCGGGCAGACCGGCGGGCAGGTCCACCTGCATCAGAACCGCCCATTCCGGCGCGGAATCAAAGGGTTGACGCATATCGGGGAAGGCTTCGGTCAGAAACCGCAGCCCCTGCCCCGCGATTAATTCAAACGCCGTCACGCATCCCGCCATCCGCGTCTGCGCCAGCGACAACAGCGCCAAAGCATCGCCGGGGCTGTTCACCACCAGCATCGCAACGCCGCTTTCGGCGGGGATCGGGGCCAGCACCAGCGAGGCAGCGGTGATGATGCCCAGCGTTCCTTCGGCCCCGATCAGCAGGTCGCGCAGGTCGTAGCCGGTATTGTCTTTGCGCAGGCGTTTCAGGTCGTTCAGAATGTCGCCATTCGGCATAACCGCCTGAATACCCAAACATAACGCGCGCGCATTTCCGTATCGCAGCACGTTGACGCCGCCCGCATTGGTGGACAAAACGCCGCCAATCTGCGCGCTGCCTTGGGACGCCAGCGATAGCGGGAATTGCCGCCCCACCCCCGCCGCGGCATCCCGCGCCGATTGCAGCGTCACCCCTGCGTCAGTGATCATCACCGATTCATCGGGGTAAACCGCGCGGATTTGGGCCATGCGCTCCAGCGACAGGATCAGCGGCGCGGGACCGTCGGGCATGACCTGCCCGCCGACCAACCCGGTGCCGCCGCCACGCGGCACGACCGGCACACGCGCCTCGGCACAGGCGCGGATCACCGCCGCCGCTTCCTGCACGTCGCGCGGGGCCGCGACCAACCCCGCCTGCCCCTGAAACCGCCCGCGCGGTTCGTCCAGATAGCCCGGCGCCACATCGCGCAGCACCCCCGCAGGCAGTCGCGCGGCCAGTGCCTGATCTGCGGGGGTCAACATCTATCGCACCTCGGTTCGGCCGCGCCGGTCGCTGCGCAGATTGGCATAGAGCACATGATTGCGCCAGCGTCCGGCGATTTGCAGGTAACTTTGCGCGACGCCTTCGTATTTGAAACCGGATTTTTCCAACACGCCGCGGGATGGGATATTTTCCGCCAGACAGGCCGATTCAATCCGCGACAGGTCCAGCGTGGTAAAGGCGTGATGCACCAAAACCCCAATGGATTCACGCATATAGCCGTTGCGCGCATGGGCTTGGCCAATCCAGTATCCCATCGTTGCCGATTGCGCCGGCCCGCGCCGGATATTGTCCAGCGTGATCGCGCCCAGCAGCACCCCATCCCGGCGGATGATGAACAGCGGCAGCCCGGTTCCGGCGCGACAGGCGCGCGCGGCCCACACCACGCGGTTGGTGAAGTTCCGCCGCGACAGGTGGTCGGGCGACCAGACGGGTTCCCACGGCGTCAGGAAATCGCGGCTTTCCCGGCGCAAATTGGCCCAAGCGTGAAAGTCGCCATGCTGCGGCAGGCGCAGGATCAGCCGCTCTGCCTGCAACTGAAACGGACGCCGCCAGAACATCAGGCCGCCAGCCGTTCCGCCAATCGGTCGCGCGTGGGGGCGGCGTCAACCGGACCATACAGCGCCAAAGCGGGCCGCGCCTGCGCCAGCATCTGCTGCGCATGATCGCGCACATCGGCCACGGTGACGGCGGCGATGCGTTCGGCCACCTCGGCCGCGTCCGGCACCCGGCCCCAGATGGACAGCGTGCGCGCCATGCGTTCGGCCTGCCCTGACGGGCTTTCCAGCCCCATCAGCATCCCGGCCTTAAGCTGCGCCTTGGCCCGGTCGATTTCGGCCTGCGTCATGTCATCGGCTGCGCGTTTCAGTTCATCCACGGTCAGATGCGCCAGATCCGAGACATCATCCGCGCCCGTCCCGGCATAGATGGTCAGCATCCCGGTATCGTCGTGAAACCCGGACTGGGCAAAGATCGTGTAACACAGCCCGCGTTCTTCGCGGATTTTCTGAAACAGGCGCGACGACATGCCGCCGCCCAAAGCCGACGAAAAAATCTGGGCGGCATAGAAATCATCGGCCAGATAGCCCGGACCTTCCAAGGCCATGGCGAAATGCGCCTGTTCCAGCGGTTTGATATGGCGCGACTCCGCCCCATGCCAGCGGGCGTTTTCACGCGCGGCCTGCGTCAGCGGGCGCAGATGGCCGAACGCAGTTTCCGCCAGTTTCACGATGCGATCATGATCAACCGCCCCCGCCGCCGCCACGATCAACTGACCGGGGCCGTAATTTTCCGCGACAAAGCCCGACAAATCGCCGCGCCCGAACCGGCTGACGCAATGCGCCGGTCCCAAAATGGTGCGGCCCATCGGCTGATCGGGGTATGCGGCCTCTTGCAGCCAGTCAAAGATAATATCGTCCGGCGTGTCCAGCGATTGCCCGATTTCTTGCAGGATGACGCCGCGTTCAACCTCGATCTCGCGCGGGTCAAAGACGGGGTTCAGAACGATGTCGGAAATCACGTCGAACGCCAGATCCACATCGCTGTCCAGCACGCGCGCATAATACGCCGTCGTATCGCGCGAGGTATAGGCGTTGATGTAACCGCCCACATCTTCAATCGTTTCGGCAATTTGCAGGGCGCTGCGGCGGGTGGTGCCTTTGAACGCCATATGTTCCAGAAAATGCGCGATGCCGTTTTGTTCGGCGCGTTCGTTGCGCCCACCCGCATTCACCCACACCCCGAGGGATGCGGAATGCAGGCCCGGCATCGCGCGGGTGACGATGCGCAGCCCATTGGGCAGCGTCGTGATGTTAGGGTCTGTTGGGGTCACGCGGTTCTCCGATCAAGGATCAGGGATTTAAGCGCGTCTACGTCATTTTCAACCCGCGTGACCCGTTCGGGCAGATCGAACAGGTTTGCCATATGCGGCGGCAGGGCCGGGCGAAGACCGATGGCGCGTTCGACCGCATCGGGGAATTTCGCCGGATGGGCCGTGGCCAGCGTCACCATCGGCACCCCGGCTTCGATATGCTGCTGCGCCACAGCGACGCCGACCGCGCTGTGCGGACACAGGATTTCGCCGGTCTCGGCCCGCATCTGGCGGATGGTGTCGATCGTCTGATCTTCGGACACGCGGCCCGATGCGTATTGTTCGCGCAAGGCCTGCAACGCGCCCTGGCTGATGGTAAAGCCGCCAATTTTCAGCTCATCCATCAGCTGCGCAATCGCGCCCGCATCCCCGCCATAGGCCAGATACAGCGCGCGTTCAAAGTTGGAACTGACCTGAATATCCATCGACGGGCTGATCGACGGTTCGACCGTGCCGGTACGATATTCGCCCGTGGTCAAGGCCCGGTGCAGGATGTCATTCTGGTTCGTCGCCACAATCAGGCGGCGGATCGGCAGGCCCATGGCCCGCGCGATGCTGCCCGCGAAAATATCGCCGAAATTGCCCGTCGGCACCGTGAAATCAATCGGGCGCATCCCAAGGCTGGCGGCGGCGGTGAAATAATACACGATCTGCGCCACAACCCGCGCCCAGTTGATGCTGTTCACGCCCGCCAGCCCGACCTGATCGCGGAAATCATGGTCGTTGAACAGATCCTTGAGCCGCGCCTGACAGTCGTCAAAATGCCCGGTCACGGCCAAAGCGTGGACGTTTTCCGCCGTGGGCGTGGTCATCTGGCGGCGCTGCACCTCGGACACGCGGCCATGGGGATACATGATAAACACGTCCACATTGTCGATGCCGCGGAACGCCTCGATCGCGGCGGAACCGGTATCGCCGGATGTCGCGCCGACAATCGTGATCCGCTGCCCCGACCGTTTCAGCGCAATTTCAAATAGTTGCGCGATCAGTTGCATGGCGAAATCTTTGAAGGCCAGCGTCGGGCCGTGGAACAGTTCCAGCAAATGATGCCCCGGCGCCAACTGCACCAACGGCGCCCGCGCGCTGTGCGCAATGCGGGCATAGGCGCGGTCAATCGCGCCGCGCAGTTCATCATCGCTGAAACAATCGCCGGTAAAGGGGCGGATCACGCGAAAGGCGATGTCTTCATACGGCAGGCCGTCGAGTTCGTTCAGCCCCGAAATCGCCGGGATCGTTTCGGGCAGATACAGCCCGCCGTCGCGGGCCAAGCCCGACAGCATCGCCTGTTCAAAATTCAGAACCGGGGCCTGTCCCCGCGTCGAAACGTAACGCATCTGCCTATCCTTCAATATTTCTGCTGTCTGATACGCCAGATCAGCGCAACTGTCATCACCGCCAGCGTGATCGCAAACAGGAACCACTGGATCGCATAGGACAGGTGGTTGTTCGGGATGCCGTCGATGGACACCGGGATCGGCTGCGCGCCCTGATTGTCGCCGGCAATCTGCCGCGCGACGACCAGCACGGGCAAAGTGTCCAACTGCGCCGCCATGGCATCAACATCCCGCGCGAACCAGATGTTTTCATTCAGATTCGGCGCGGGGGTTGAGGAATTGGCGTCCTGCGGCCAATGCAGATTGCCAATCACCTGCAACGCCACCGGCGGACGTTCCAGCCGCCGCGCCTGTTGCGGCACAAAGCCTCGATCCAGCAAAATCGCCCGTCCGTCATCGGTGACAAAACGCGAAATCACCTGATACCCCGCACCCTGTTCGCGGATATGCGACAGCACGTCGATTTCCGCCCCCGTCGTGGTGCCGGTCACGCGCACCGGCAGATATTTCATCGACGGATCAATCTGCGCGGGCAAAGGCACCGGCGCGGCATCAATCCCGGTCTGAATTTCGGTCAGTTGCGCCTGCTTTTGGTCGGCGCGGTCCAACTGCCACAGGCCCAGACTGACCAGAAAGACACAGCCCAGAATACCGAAAAGTGCAGGAAAGATGATGCGGCGCATCCGCGGCCTTTCACGTCAACGAAAAACGCGCGGGGTCAGCCCCGCGCGCCATCTGGTCAGGTTCCGGGATCAGCGGCCCCAGACATAGATCACGGCAAACAGGAACAGCCAGATCACGTCCACAAAGTGCCAATACCACGCCGCCGATTCAAAACCGACATGCTGTTCTTTGGTCATCTGGCCTTTGATCAGGCGGATCAGACAGACGGCCAAAAAGATCGTCCCGATGATGACGTGGAACCCGTGCAGGCCGGTGGCCAGATAAAACGCACCCGCATAAACGGTATCCGACAGGCCAAAGGCCGCGTGGCTGTATTCATAGGCCTGCAAACCGGTGAACGCGATGCCCAAGAAAACCGCAATCGCCAGACCGTTGATGGCGGTTTTGCGGTCGCCTTCATGCGCGAATGCGTGATGCGCCCAGGTCACGGCGACGCCCGACAGCAGCAGGATCAGCGTGTTGATGAACGGCAGGTGCCACGGGTCAAACACTTCGATCCCGGCGGGGGGCCACACGCCGTCGCGGATCGGGCTTTCGGCGCCCATCGGATACATCGCGTGTTTGATGAACGCCCAGAACGCCGCCACAAACAGCATCAGTTCCGACACGACGAACAGGATGAATCCGTATTGCAGACCGATGCGAACGACGGGGGTGTGGTCGCCCGATTCACCTTCGTTCACCATCTCAGCCCACCAGCTGAACATGACATACAAAACGCCGACAAAGCCGATCAGAAAGATCCACGGCCCGCTGCCATGCATCCATTTGGTCGCGCCAAACAGCATAACGAACACCGACACCGACGCGATAAACGGCCAGATAGACGGCGGAAGAATGTGGTAATCGTGGTTCTTTGCGTGCGCCATATGCGGATCCCCGTCGGCCTTAGTTGGTGGTGGTGTCAGGGACCGTTTGAATCGCCGCCTGCCGCGGCTCGGTCCGGTGGAAAGTATAAGACAGCGTGATGTCGCGCACCCAATAGGCATCGCGATCATCCACAATCGACGGATCGACATAGAAGGTCAGCGGCATTTCGACCCGCTCACCCGGTTGCAGCGTCTGTTCGGTGAAACAGAAACATTCGATCTTATCGAAGAAATAACCCGCCACTTCGGGCGCGACATTATAGCTGGCCGTGCCGGTGATGGGGTAATCGGAATTGTTCACCGCCTCGTAATAGGCCATAGCGGTTTCCCCGATGCGCAGATCCATGCGGGTCTGCATCGGGCGGAAGCTCCACGCCAGATTCGGATCCACATTGGCGTCAAAGCGCACACGAACGACCTGATCCAGCACTTGATCCGGCGCGGAATCCGACACTTGCGTCGTGCCGCCAAAGCCCGTCACCCGGCAAAACCAGTCGTAAAACGGCACCGCCGCCCAAGCCAAGGCGCCCATCGTCACGACGACGCCCAACAACATAACGACCGTGCGGGATTCATTGCTAAGCTTTTTCATGGCGCCGTCTCCTCTGCCGGGGGTAACAGTGATGTGCGGGGCTGGTGGTCGAACGCCTCCATCATATGGCCTTGGGTGACCTTAACCACGGTCAACGCAAAAACCAGCACGACAAAGGCAATCAAAACAACGCCCAAGCCAACATTCCGCGACCGGCGGCGGTTGTGCAACTGATGTTCCGCGCGCAACGCCATCACCACCCCCCGATCCAGTTTTGCACCAACAAGGCCACAAAGTGCAGGAACAGGTAATAGAGCGACAGTTTAAACACCCGTTTTTCAACGGCGAAATTATCGGCCTGCGCCTGGTCTTCGCTGCGGCGCAGCACCTGCCAGCCGCCATGGATAAAGGCGATGTTCAGCACCACCGACACCGCCAGATAAACCGGCCCACCGATCGAGGTCAGCCCCAGCCAGATCGCAAAGCCCGCCAGCACCAGCGTATAGGCAAAGATATGACGACGCGTCACCGGGCGGCCATGCGTCACCGTCAACATCGGCACGCCCGCGTTTTTGTAATCATCCTTCATGAACAGCGCCAACGCCCAGAAATGCGGCGGCGTCCAGAAAAAGATCAGCGCGAACATCAGCAGCGATTCAATCGAAATCCCACCGGTCGCACAGGCCCAGCCGATCATCGGAGGAAAGGCCCCCGCCGCCCCGCCGATCACGATGTTCTGCGGCGTCCAGCGTTTCAGCCACATCGTATAAACAACGGCGTAGAAAAAAATGGTAAAGGCCAGAAACAACGCCGCGAACCAATTCGCAACCAGCCCCAGCATCATCACCGAAATGCCCGACAGCGCCAGCCCAACGGCCAAAGCCTCACCCCGCTGCATCCGGCCCGCCGGTATCGGGCGGCTTTGGGTGCGGCGCATGATCTGGTCGATGTCCGAATCATACCACATATTCAGCGCGCCCGACGCCCCACCGCCCAAAGCGATGAACAGCACCGAACAAAACGCCAGAAACGGGTGCATATCAATCGGGGCGACCCACAACCCAACAAACGCGGTGAACACCACCAGCGACATGACACGCGGCTTCAGCAGCGCGACATAATCGCCAAATTCGGCCTCGGCCGGGGTGTCATATGTGTTGGTGTCAGTCATTGCGCGTTCGTTCATCCTTGCCTGACCCCGGCAGGCCCGCACCCGCCGGGGTTGGGTGTATCAGTTGACGCTGGCGAGGATCAGCGGTTCGTCCATCGTGCCGCCCATTTCAGCGATCCACGCGGTATAAACCTCGGGGCTGACGGCCTTAACCGTGATCGGCATATAGGAATGTTCGATGCCGCACAGTTCGCTGCACTGGCCGAAATACACGCCTTCGCGTTCGACATTGAACCATGCCTGCGCGATACGGCCCGGAACGGCGTCCTGCTTGATGGCAAAAGCCGGGATCGTCCAGGAATGGATCACATCCGACGCGGTGATCTGCAACAGAACCGTCGCCCCGACCGGAACCACAACCGCGGTGTCGGTGGCCAGCAGGAATTCATCTTCGGCATAACCCGCAGCGGCCAGCTTGGCGCGCATCGCGTCATTCATGGTCATGGGCAGGGCACCGGCGGCCTCATCCTCGGCCGTCAGGGTGGCAAGGCTGCCAATCATGCGGCTGTCAAATTCAATGCCGTTATCGGGGTATTCATAGGACCAATACCACTGATGGCCGGTCACCTTGATCACGACCTGCGGATTTTCCGGCATTTCCTGACTGCGGAACAGAATCGGCAGAGAAAACGCGCCGATCATCACCAGAATCAGCACCGGAACCAAGGTCCAGACGATTTCCACCGGCGTGTTATGCGTGAACTTTGCCGGAACCGGGTTCGACCGCGAATTGAAGCGGAAAATAACGATCAATAACAGGGCGCAGACCGCGACGGTGATCACCGTGATGATGACCAAAACGAAGTAATCCAGCCATTGCTGATCGCGGGCCAATTCCGTTGCAGCGGGTTGAAAACCCAGACCTTTTGCGACGGGCTTACCCACCACAGGCAGGTCGCCCAAAACATCCTGCGCCCATGCCGCGCCCGTCAGCAACCCCGCAGTCGCCAATCCCGTCATTGCTGCGGCTGCACGCCGAATCATCGCTTTTGCCATCATCCCATCCCGTTGCGTTCGCACAGCCATAATGGCCGCAAGGGTCGCAAAAGCGGCCCCGTTTTCCTGTCACACTGACCGACCTATGACCATATCTTATCCCTTCCGGCAAGTGATACCACCAAAATCTAGATAAAATTGTCCGCATTTTCGCGGTGACGCTGGCGGAAAACCTGTGCATAACCAAGGCAGGAGAATGCGATGACCCACCTTTTCGACCCGTTTCATACCCTGCTGGACCGTGATCAGGCCCTGTCCGTGCTGCGCGACGCGGTGCATGGGGCGGATGATGGCGAATTATTTCTGGAACGCAGCGTGTCGGAATCGCTGATGTTTGATGACGGACGGCTGCGTCATTCCAGCTATACCGCCGATCAGGGCTTTGGCCTGCGCGCGGTGCGGGGTGAGGTGACGGGTTACGCCCATTCGACCGATATTTCCCTGCCATCTTTGCGGCGCGCGGCGGAAACCGCGAGGCTGGCAGTGGGGGATGGCGGCGGGATATGGGCCGCGCCTGCGCCGATGCAGGCCGCGCAGCTCTATCCTGCGATTGACCCGGCGGACGGTATTTCGGTTGCCGCGCGAATCGAATTGCTGCGCCAGATTGATGATTATGCCCGTGCCGCGGACCCGCGGGTGGTGCAGGTCAGCGCCTCGATCGCCAGTTCGCTGCAACAGGTCGCGATTTTGCGACCCGAAGGCGATCTGGCGACCGATATTCGCCCCATGGCGCGGCTGAATGTGTCTGTTATTGTTGAAAATAATGACCGTCGGGAAAGCGGGAATACCGGCGGCGGCGGGCGCGTGTCGCTGTCCGGGCTGATGTCGCCCGACCATTGGCGCCCGCTGGTGGATGAGGCGTTGCGAAGCGCGCTGGTCAATCTGCGGTCGGTTCCGGCCCCTGCGGGGGTGATGGATGTCGTGCTTGGCCCCGGCTGGCCCGGAATCCTGCTGCACGAAGCGGTCGGCCACGGGCTCGAGGGCGATTTTAACCGGAAAAAGGCGTCGGCCTTTGCCGGTTTGATGGGGCAACGGGTCGCCGCGCCGGGCGTGACGGTGGTGGATGACGGCACCATCCCCGACCGTCGCGGCAGCCTGAATATCGACGACGAAGGCACGCCGCCCGCGCGTAACGTGCTGATTGATGACGGTATTCTGGTTGGATATATGCAGGATCGGCAGAATGCGCGACTGATGGGTGTCGCGCCCACCGGCAACGGGCGGCGCGAAAGTTTCGCCCATGTGCCGATGCCGCGCATGACCAACACCTATATGCCCGGCGGTGACGCGGACCCGGCGGCGATTGTGGCCGATCTGCGCGACGGGATTTATGCCGTGGGTTTCGGCGGCGGTCAGGTGGACATCACCAACGGCAAATTCGTTTTCTCCTGCACCGAGGCGTATCGCGTCAAAAACGGCGTCATTGGCGATGCGATTCGCGGGGCGACGCTGATTGGCGACGGCGCAACCGCGCTGAAACAGGTGCGTGCGATTGGCAATGACATGGCCCTGGACCCCGGCATGGGGAATTGCGGCAAACAGGGGCAATGGGTGCCGGTTGGCGTTGGGCAGCCCACGCTGATGATCGGCGGGCTGACAGTGGGCGGGTCGGCGGCGTAAGAAATCGGTGCCGCTAACCAGTTGTTAACATCTCTGCGCTATCCACGGATCAGGATCAGGCGGAGGCATCATGAACATCGCGCGCACATCATCATTCACAGCACATCCCCCCAGCCCGCTGGCGGATGATGATGTGTCATTCCTGCGTTTGATCCGATCCCGCCGCGTCGGACCGGCGACCTTTCACCGGCTGATTCGGGAACATGGCACGGTGGCGGCGTCCTTGGACGCGCTGCCGCAATTGGCGGCGGATGCGGGCGTGACCGATTATCAGCCCTGCCCCGAAGGTGTCGCTGTGGCGGAACTGAACGCCGGTCGGCGTATCGGCGCGCGCCTGATCCGTTACGATTCGCCCCAATATCCGCCCGCGTTGCGCGACATTGATGGCGCGCCGCCCGTTTTGTGGGTGCGCGGCGATGCGGCGATGCTGGCGCTGAACCCGATTGCAGTGATTGGCGCGCGCAATGCGTCATCGCTGGGTCTGCGCATGGCGCGCGGCATGGCCACGGGCTTGGGTGAGGCGGGCTTTACCGTCGTGGCCGGGCTGGCGCGCGGCGTGGACACGGCGGCGCATAACGCCGCCCTGCCCACGGGGACGGTTGCGGTGATGGCCGGCGGCGTGGATGTGATTTATCCGTCTGAAAACGCCATTCTGGCCGCGCAAATCGCCGAACGCGGGGTGCTGGTGTCGGAACAGCCGCCCGGCACCGAACCCCATGCCCGCCATTTTCCGACCCGCAATCGCATCATTTCCGGCCTGTCCCGCGCCGTTATCGTGATCGAGGCCGCGCATCGTTCCGGCACCCTGATCACCGCAAAAAACGCGCTGGATCAGGGGCGTGAGGTGATGGCCGTCCCCGGTCACCCGATGGATGCGCGCGCCGCGGGGTGCAACGCGCTGATCCGCGACGGGGCCACACTGGTGCGCAGCGCCGCCGATGTGGCCGCCGCACTGGCCGAGGCTGAACAGCCCTTTGCCCTGCCCGCCACCCCCGCACCTCAGCCGACGCCGCAGCCCGCGCGAATCCCCGCGCCTGATCCGGCACAGCTGGAAACGGCGATTCTGTCGCGTCTGTCGCCGTCGCCATCCGACGAAAACGACATTATCCGCGACGTGGGGGCACCTGCATCGACGGCCAGTGCGGCGATTTTATCGCTGGAATTACAGGGGCGTCTGACGCGTTTGGTGGGGGGGCGCATCGCTTTGGCGTAACACCCCCCGTTGACAGGGGCGCGTTGCGCACCCATCTTGCCGCCCCAACTGCACCCGCCGCCCGAGGAAAAAATGCCCGTTGTTGTCGTCGAATCCCCGGCCAAGGCCAAAACGATTGAAAAATATCTGGGCGGTGATTACCGCGTTCTGGCCAGTTTCGGGCATGTCCGCGACCTGCCCCCCAAAGATGGCAGCGTGGACCCCGACGCCGATTTTGCCATGAAATGGGAAGTCGCCAGCGACAGCAAAAAACATCTCAAAGCCATCAAAGACGCGCTGAAGGATGACCAGACCCTGATCCTGGCCACCGACCCCGACCGCGAGGGTGAAGCGATTTCGTGGCATCTGCGTGAGGCATTGGCCTCGGCGCTGAAAAAGGACAGTCAGGTCAGCCGCGTAACCTTTAACGCGATCACCAAAACCGCCGTGACCGAGGCGATGGGCCGCCCGCGCGAGATTGATCAGGCTCTGGTTGACGCCTATCTGGCGCGGCGCGCATTGGATTATCTGGTCGGTTTTAATCTGTCGCCGGTTCTGTGGCGCAAACTGCCCGGCGCGAAATCGGCGGGGCGGGTGCAGTCGGTTTGTCTGCGCCTGATCGTGGACCGCGAAATGGAGATCGAGGCCTTTAAGGCCCGCGAATACTGGTCCGTTCATGCGCGGCTGGCCACGCCCGGCGGCGATGAATACGACGCCACGCTGGTGTCTCTGGCGGGCAACAAACTGGACCGCTTTGATCTGGCCGATGCCGACGCCGCCGCACTGGCGGTCAGCGCCGTGGCCAGCCGTGACCTGACCGTGACCAGCGTGACCGCGAAACCGGCGACGCGAAACCCTTGGCCGCCCTTCATGACCAGCACCCTGCAACAAGAGGCGTCGCGGAAATTGGGCATGGGCGCCAAGGCCTGCATGTCCACGGCCCAACGTCTGTATGAGGCGGGGTTAATCACCTATATGCGGACCGACGGCATCGACATGGCCCCCGAGGCTGTGATGGCCGCGCGCGACGCCATCCGGGCGAAATTCGGCGATAATTACCTGCCGAAATCCCCGCGCATGTATAAAAACAAGGCAAAAAACGCTCAAGAGGCGCATGAATGTATCCGCCCCACCGACATGATGCTGTCGCCCGACAAACTGCGCGTGACGGCGGATGATCAGCGCAAACTGTATGATCTGATCTGGAAACGCACGATCGCCAGCCAGATGGAGGCCGCCCGGATGGAGCGGACCACCGTCGAAATCGCCAGCTCTGACGCGCAGGTCGGCCTGCGTGCGACGGGTCAGGTCATGATGTTTGACGGCTTTCTGCGCGTTTACGATCAGGGCCGCGATGACGACGACGCGGAAGACAGCGCCCGCCTGCCCGTGATTGCGCAGGGTGAAACCGCCGCGCAGGTCCGTGATGCGTTTACCGCCGAATTGGCCCGCGCGGTTGAAAAGGGTGGCGATGCCCCCGCCGCGGTCAAGGCGATGCAGACCGCCCCCGGCATGATCGCGAACGACGCGGCATCAACCGCCGCGCGCCAGCATTTCACCCAGCCGCCGCCGCGCTATACCGAAGCCACCTTGGTCAAACGGATGGAGGAATTGGGCATCGGCCGCCCATCCACCTATGCCAGCATCGTGACCACGATTCAGGATCGCGATTACGTCCGCAAAGACAAAAACCGCCTGATTCCCGAAGATAAAGGCCGGTTGGTCACGGTGTTTCTGACGCAGTATTTCCCGCGCTATGTCAGCTATGACTTTACGGCGGAACTGGAAAACGAACTGGACGAAATCAGCGCCGGCGACCGTCTGTGGCGCGAGGTGATGGGCCGGTTCTGGCGCGACTTTACCAAGGCGTTAGAAGGCACCAGCGACCTGCGCATCACCGAGGTTCTGGACGCCATCGACGACGCTTTGGCGCCGCATCTCTATCCGCCGCGCGCGGATGGCGGCGATCCGCGTGAATGCCCGCTATGTGGTCAGGGGCGGTTGAACCTGAAAACGGCGCGGTCGGGCGGGGCCTTTATCGGCTGCGGGAATTACCCCGAATGTCGTTATACCCGCCCCCTGTCGGCCCCCGATGGCGAAGCGCCGATCGGCGACCGTGTTCTGGGTCAGGATGGCGGCGATGACATCAGCCTGCGCGTGGGACGATTCGGCCCCTATGTTCAGCGCGGCGAAGCAACCGAAGAACAGCCCAAACCGCCCCGTGCGTCCATCCCCAAGGGCTGGGACGCGGCCAGCATCGAACTGGACCGCGCGCTGATGCTGCTGTCGCTGCCGCGTGAGGTTGGCCCGCATCCCGAAGACAGTGAAATGATCACGGCGGCCATCGGGCGGTTTGGCCCCTATGTCAAACACGGGTCGAAATACGCCAATCTGCCCGATGTGGATGAGGTCTTTACCATCGGCATGAACCGCGCGGTCGAGGTTTTGGCCGCGAAACAGACCCGTGGCCGCACGACCGCCGAACCTCTGCGTCAGTTGGGCGACCACCCGGATGGGGGCGCGGTGTCGGTGATGAACGGACGCTATGGTCCTTATGTCAAATGGGAAAAGGTGAACGCCACCCTGCCCCGCGACGTGACGCCCGAAGACTTGACCATGGAACAGGCACTGGAACTGATCGCGGCCAAGGCGGCGAAATCGCCTAAGAAAGCGGCCAAAAAACCGGCGGCCAAGGCGAAACCTGCTGCGAAGAAACCGGCGGCTAAGAAGGCTGCGGCGAAGACCACCACGAAAAAGGCCGCCCCCAAAAAGACCGCCGCAAAAACGACCACGGCGAAAAAGACGGCGACGAAGAAAGCCGCCACAAAAACCGCCGAACCGGATGACGTGATCGAGGATTAAGACGCGCCGCAGCCCGTTTCGGCGGCCTGCGGTGCAAAGGGCGATGATGCCGTTCTGACGGAACAGCACATTGCCCGAACCGCGCGGTCGCCGTTAACCGCTGTCCCCCCGCCCTGCCTCGGGACCAACGTATCGGCGGCGAACGCGGCGACGGAAAAACGCCAACGAACGCGGCCGATCCCGATGGCGCGATTGAAGATCAAGGCGCGACGCAGGCCGTTGCGGCGGCCTGTGGTGCAATGGCGTGATGATGCCCGTTCTGACGGAACAGCACATTGCCCGAACCGCGCTGTCGCAGTTGACCGCTGTCCCCTCACTCCGCCTGCGGAAGCGCGTATCGGCGGCGAAAGCGATGACGGAAAACCGCCAACGAACGCGGCCGATCCCGATGGCGCGATTGAAGATCAAGGCGCGACGCA
>NZ_JAUNTW010000007.1:0-38482 GCF_030538495.1 Paracoccus sp. (in: a-proteobacteria) | reverse complement strand
TGCAATGGCGTGATGATGCCCGTTCTGACGGAACAGCACATTGCCCGAACCGCGCGGTCGCCGTTGACCGCTGTCCCCCCGCCCTGCCTCGGGACCAACGTATCGGCGGCGAAAGCGATGACGGAAAACCGCCAACGAACGCGGCCAATCTCGATGGCGCGATTGAAGATCAAGGCGCGACGAAAGCCGTTGCGGCGGCCTGTGGTGCCACGGCGCGATAATGCCGTTCTGACGGAACGGCACATTGCCTGAACCGCGCTGTCGCCGTTGACGGTTGCCCCCTCACTCCGCCTGCGGAACCAACGTATCGGAGGCGAAAGCGATGACGGAAAACCGCCAACGAACGCGGCCGATCCCGATGGCGCGATTGAAGATCAAGGCGCGACGCAGGCCGTTGCGGCGGCCTGTGGTGCAATGGCGTGATGATGCCCGTTCTGACGGAACAGCACATTGCCCGAACCGCGCGGTCGCCGTTGACCGTTGCCCCATCACCCCGCCTGCTGAACCACCCTATTCGCGGCGTCCAGAAAGGCGCGGCGGATCGGTTCGGCATGGGGGTTCAGCGTCAGGATGGTGTGCAACAATTCGGGGCTGTCGTCCTGAACCATGGCGGCGGCGTGTATCAGCGCGTCGAAACTGCGCGTTGTCAGGCGACGGGGCGCGGGGCCAAGCCGCGCTAAGCTGCGCGCGATCAGATGCGTTAATCCCTGCACCACAGCCATATCGCGGTCATGTTGGGCGGGGGTCGTCGTGATCACGCGCAGCCCCGCCCGGCGCAGAAACGCGCCAATCCGACGATGCGCCATGCCACGCAGCGGACACCATGCCAGACGATGACCGGCCAGCCCATCCGCCGCACTCGCCGGGCCAAATAACGGGTGGCTGGCGATGATGTCCACATCCGGGGGCAGAATGTCCTGCATCAGGCGGGCGGGCCGTTCCTTGACCGATGCCACGTCGATCACAACGGTGCCGGGGCGCAGATGCGGCGCAAGATCGTGCAAAACCTGTTCCAAGGCCGGCACCGGCACGGCCAGGACGACGATATTGGCCCGCGCGGCATCCCTCAGCGACACCTGCGCCAGATCATTGCCGCGCCGCACCGGGTCGCAGATGTGCAGGCGCGCATGGCCACGCAGATGGCGCGCGATCAGTTGACCGAAGGCGCCGAAACCGACAATCGAAACAAGGGGATGGTGTGACATTTTCAGACCTTTCGACATGCGCAAGGTCGTGGTGTGTCATGTCAACCGGCGGCCCCGCGCGGATGACATGATTCTGCCCCCGCTATTTCAGCGGGCCATAATAGTTGGCAAAGGCGGCGTTGTGTTTCATGCAGCCCCCTTAACGCCATGCCGACAGGCGGGTCAAGCACATGATTGACACCGCATGACAGCCGCGCGACAACCATTCTGGACAAAGACACATCAGGGGGAGGGCCGATGAAAAAGGTCTATGCCAATGCGGATGAGGCGCTGAACGGGCTGCTGCATGACGGGATGAAGATTGCTGCGGGCGGCTTTGGCCTGTGCGGTATCCCGGAATTGCTGATCGCCGCGATCCACAAAGCCGGAACCAAGAATCTGACCATTGCCAGCAACAATTGTGGCGTGGATGGGTTCGGTTTGGGCATCCTGCTGGACAGCAAGCAGATTAAGAAAATGATTTCATCTTATGTCGGTGAAAACGCGGAGTTTATGCGCCAGTATCTGTCCGGCGAATTGGAGCTGGAGTTTAACCCTCAGGGCACGCTGGCCGAACGGATGCGCGCCGGTGGCAGCGGCATCCCCGGTTTCTACACCAAAACCGGCGTCGGCACCGTGATCGCCGAGGGCAAAGAACACAAAGATTTCGACGGCGAAACCTATATTCTGGAACGCGGAATCGTGGCCGATCTGTCCATCGTCAAGGCGTGGAAGGCCGACGACACCGGCAATCTGGTGTTCCGCAAAACCGCCCGCAACTTTAACCCGCCCGCCGCGATGTGCGGCAAAATATGCGTGGCCGAGGTCGAGGAAATCGTCCCGCGCGGCAGTCTGGACCCCGACCATATCCACCTGCCCGGAATCTATGTCCACCGCATTATTCAGGGCGACCACGAAAAGCGCATCGAACAGCGCACCACCCGCAAAAAGGAGTCCGCATAATGGCCGGTTGGGATCGTAACCAAATGGCCGCCCGCGCGGCCGAGGAATTGCAGGACGGGATGTATGTCAATCTGGGCATCGGAATCCCGACCTTGGTCGCCAATTATGTCGGCGACAAAGACATCACGCTGCAATCGGAAAACGGGATGCTGGGCATGGGTCCGTTCCCGTTTGAAGGCGAAGAAGACCCTGATCTGATCAATGCCGGGAAACAGACGATCACGGAATTGGCGCGCACGTCCTATTTCGACAGCGCGACCAGTTTTGGCATGATCCGGGGCGGCAAAATCGCCGCCGCGATTCTGGGCGCTATGGAGGTTGCCGAAAACGGCGATCTGGCGAACTGGATGATCCCCGGTAAGCTGGTCAAGGGCATGGGCGGCGCCATGGATCTGGTCGCGGGCGTCGGCCGCGTGATCGTCGTCATGGATCACACCAACAAAGCCGGCGAATCCAAGGTGTTGCGCGAATGCACTCTGCCCCTGACCGGCAAAGGCGTGGTGGACCGCATCATCACCAATCTGGGTGTTCTGGACGTGGTGCCGGGCGGGTTGCGCATTGTGCAACTGGCCGATGGCGTGACCGAAGACCAACTGCGCGCGGCGACCGAGGCAACGATCGTCGATTGACGCGCCCGACCGACAGGCTGGGGGGCCAGCCCCCCAGACCCCCCGGAGTATTTACGCACAGAAGAAACGGCACCCGCATGAGTTTCGACGCCGCCGCCATTGGCGATTTGTTCACCCGCGCTGACGGGTCTTTTTTATGCGCTCGTTGGGGGCGTCCGGTCGCGCCGGTGATCTTTGGGCTGGCGGATGACAGTCTGGACGTGTTTCGCGGCGCGATCCGTGCGGGTTTTGCCCATGCGCGCCATCCGGTGGTGGAGACCGACCCCGAAATGGGCGCGAATCTGATGCTGTTTTTTGTGCGCGATTGGTCGGAATTGGCCGCTGTGCCGGATTTGGACCATCTGACGGGCGCGCCGGATCTGCCCCGCCGTCTGGCCCGCGAACGGGCCGATCAATACCGCATGTTCCGCTTTGACGCGGATGGCGGCATTCGCGCCTGTCTGGGGTTTCTGCGCATGTCGGGCGGGTTGGCGGACGCGCATCCGGGGCAGTTGGCTGAAGCGGTGTTCACGCGCGCGGCGCTGAGTTTTGCGCGCGATGTGAGTGCTTCGCCCGATACGGCGGCGCTGATCCGTGCGGCCTATGACCCGGTTTTGCCGGTCGCCGCGACGGACCCGGCCCATGCGCTGCGGTTGGCGGCGCGGATGGTGGCACCATGACCCACAGCATGACCCTGCGCGTTTATTACGAAGACACCGATTTGGCCGGGATCGTCTATTACGCTAACTATTTGAAATTTATAGAACGCGGGCGGTCGGAATGGCTGCGCGATGTCGGCGTGGATCAGGTTGCGCTGAAGGCAGACGGGTTTGTGTTTGCCGTGCGAAAGGTGGTCGCGGATTATCTGCGCCCGGCCCGGTTTGACGATGTGTTAACGGTGGAAACCAAATTGGCGCAGATGACGCCCGCGCGCGTCGTTGTGGATCAGCGCGTGTTACGCGGCGATCAGGTGCTGTTCACCGCGACCGTCACCGTAGCCTGTCTGGACGCATCCGGTCGCCCGGCCCGCTTGCCGGAAAAATTGGTCGCGTCCTTACGCTAATTTACCATTTGGTGACGGCATTGTGTTAGGCAAGGGGCTGAATCCCATGCCATTATCGCGGTAAAAGGCGTGGCAAAGCGTCAGACACAATCCGGGGCAGTCACTGATGGACACCATTCCGGCCACGCAGGCCATTGATTTTTCAGCCATTGCGCTGTTTATGCGATCTTCGCTGACGGTGCAGGTGGTCATGATGATGCTGATCGCGGCATCCGTCTGGGCTTGGGCGATTATTATTCAGAAATTTCTGGTCTTTGCGCAGGCTCGGCGGGCCTCAGCGCAGTTTGACCGGGCGTTTTGGTCGGGTCAGCCGCTGGATGATCTGTTTGACCGGTTGGGCGACCGCCCGCGTGGGGCGGCGGAACGGATTTTTGCCGCCGGAATGACGGAATGGCGGCGCAGTTATCACGATGACGGACGGCTGATTCCGGGGGCGGATGCGCGCATCGACCGCGCCATGAATGTGGCCATTCAACGCGAAGAATCCCGCCTGACCAATGGGTTATCGTTCCTTGCGACGGTTGGATCGACCGCGCCCTTTATCGGGTTGTTCGGCACCGTCTGGGGCATCAAAACCGCGTTTGAAGGCATCGCGCTGTCCCAAGACACCAGCCTTGCCGTCGTCGCACCCGGCATCGCCGAGGCGTTGCTGGCCACCGCATTGGGTCTGGTCGCGGCCATCCCGGCGGTGGTGTTTTACAACAAATTAACGGCAGACGCCGACCGGATCGTGACGGGGTGGGACACATTTTCGGATGAGTTTTCCACCCTGCTGTCGCGTCAGATGGACCCGAATTGATGGCGCATGTGGTGAAACGCCCCACGCGCCGGGGACGCCGGCGACACGCGCCGATGGCGGATATCAACGTGACGCCTTTTGTCGATGTCATGTTGGTTTTGTTGATTATTTTCATGGTCGCAGCGCCGTTGATGACCGCCGGAGTGCCGCTGAATCTGCCGCAAACCGCCGCGAAGGCGGTGCCGACGCAGGCCGAAGAACCGCTGACCATTTCCATTCCGCAGGACGGACCGGTTCTGGTCATGGATCGCGCCGTCGATGACGCGCAGATGATCCCGGCGCTGCGGGATGCCATGGCGGGGCGCGTGTCCACGCGCGTGTTTGTCCGCGCGGATGGGGCGATCCCCTATGCCCGCGTGGTGCAGATCATGGGCGCGCTGAACGCCGCCGGGATCACCGATTTGGTGCTGGTCACGGATGCGGGCGGCCCGCGGATGGACGGCTAAGCGATGCGCGACCGGGCGGAACGGATTGGCTGGTGGGCATCAGGTGTCGTGCATACGGCGCTGATCCTGTTGGTTATTTTCGGCGGCGCATTGTTTCGCGCGCAGCCGACCCCGCCTGTTCGGTCCACATCGGTGTCAACGATCAGCGGGGCCGAATTCGAGGCCATGGCCGCCGCCGCCCGTGGCGCCGGTCCGATTGCGGCGGATGCGACAGCGGTCGCCAGCCTGCCCGCCCCGGTCGCGGATCAGGCGGCGGATGCGCCCAGCCCCGCGACGGTACCGGATGCGGCACCGGTCGTCCCTCTGCCCGCGCCGGAGGGGGCCGAAACGCCCCCCGATCTGCGTGATTTTGCGCCTCGTCCCCCCGTCGCGGTCGTGACCGATCTTGCCCCGGCGCAACCGCCCGCCATGACGGACGCGACCCCGGCCCTGCCACAGGCCGACGACGCGCCCCAAACCGAGACGCCCGCGCAGCCCGCACCGCCGCGTTCGCCTCTGGCACTGGATCAATCCGCGCGGCCCCAGTCGCGACCCGATGGATTGGTCGAAAACCGCAACCGCCGGCTGGCCGAGGCCGAAGCGCAGCGAATCGCGGAACAACAGGCCGAGGAACAGCGTCAGGCCGAAGCCGCGCGACTTGAGGCCGACCGAATCGCCGCTGAACGGGCAGCCGAAGCTGAACGCGCAGCGGCAGCGGAACGACGCGCCGCCGAACAACGCCAAGCGGAGGCGGAACGAATCGCCGCAGAAACAGCACGGATCGAGGCCGAGCGCCGTGAATCCGAACGCCGCGCAGCCGAAGCCGCCCTCGCCGAAGCGGAACGACAGGCCGCAGAACAACGCGCCGAGGAACAGCGTCAGGCCGAGGCCGCGCGAATTGAGGCGGAACGGATCGCCGCTGAACGCGCAGCCGAAGCGGAACGTCAGGCCGCAGAACAACGCGCCGAGGAACAACGCCAAGCCGAGGCCGCCCGGATCGAGGCCGCCCGAATCGAAGCCGAACGCCGCGCGGCACAGGCCGAGGCGGACCGAATCGCTGCCGAGGCCGCCGCGCAGGCCGAACAGGACCGTCAGCGCGCGTTGCAAGACGCGTTGCGCGACGCGATGCAGGCGGATGGCACCGGCCAGACCGGCAGCATCGGCACGGGCGACCGTCAGCGGATTGAAGGCGGCAGCGGCGCCTCGGTCGGGATGGATCCGCTGGCCGATGCTTTGGGTCAGGCTCTGTCAGGGGCCATTGCCCCGCCCCCGCAGCCGATGCAACTGGCCCCCAGCCTGCCGATGGGCGATCCGATCACCGCCGCCGAACGCGACGGGCTGCGCATCGCGATTGAACGCTGTTGGAATCGCGGCGCGCTGTCGGCAGATGCGCTGAATATGTCGATCAGCGTGGCATTTCAGCTGGACCCGACCGGCGTTCCCGAACGCAACAGCCTGCGCATGATCGACCACAGCGGAGGCAACGACGCCACGGCGCAACAGGCGTTCGAGGTTGCGCGCCGTGGCATTTTGATGTGCGGTCAGGCAGGGTTTGATCTGCCCGCCGCGAAATATGGCCGGTGGCGCGATGTGATTGTGGATTTCCGCCCCGGCGGTGTTGAATTTCGATGAAAAACTGGCAGGACTGCGCGCGTGAAAGGTAGAATGATGATATTGCGATTATTGGCCCTGATCCCCGCTTTGGCGTTGACGCCCGCATGGCCTGCGGCGGCGCAGGACGGCCCTTTGCGTATCGAAATCACCGATGGCGTGGTGGAACCGATGGCTCTGGCGATCCCGGCCTTTCACGGGGACGCTGATATTGCGGCGAAAATTCGCGGGGTTGTGGTCGATGATCTGACCAGCACCGGGCTGTTTTCCGAACTAGTCACGGCGACCCGCACCGACAGCTTTGCCGCGCCGGTTGCGTGGGACGATTGGCGGGCCGCCGGGGCGCAGGCGCTGATTTCCGCCGAGGTGACGCGCAACGGCACCGATCTGGCCGTGCGGTTCCGGCTGTTTGACGTGTTCGCGGGCCAACCGCAGGGCGACGGGATGCAGTTTGACGCCCGCGCGACCGATTGGCGGCGCGCGGCGCATAAAATCGCGGATGTGATCTATGCCCGGCTGACCGGGGAAAGCGCGTATTTCGACAGCCGTGTGGCCTTTGTTCAGGAAACCGGGCCGCGAAACGCGCGGATCAAACGCATCGGCGTGATGGATTATGACGGCGAGAACGTGCTGTGGATGACGGATGGATCGTCGCTGGTGCTGGCGCCGCGCTTTTCGCCGGACGGGCGGCGGCTGGTCTTTACCAGTTTTGACAGCGGGTTTCCGCAATTGCGGCTTCTGGATGTGGCCAGCGTGACCTCACGCCCGCTGACGCAGGGCGGCGACAGTATGGCCTTTGCCCCGGCGTTCAGCCCGGATGGCCGCTGGATCGTGTATTCGCGCGAACAGGGCGGCACGACGAATATCTGGCTGATGGACGCCGCGACCGGCATGGGCCGGGCGTTAACCGATTCGCCGTCGATCGACACCTCGCCCAGTTTCAGCCCGGATGGGCAACGCATCGTGTTCGAAAGCGACCGTTCCGGCACGCCGCAGCTGTATATCATGGGCGTGGATGGGGGCGAGCCGCAGCGTATCAGCTTTGGCGCGGGGCGTTACGGCAGCCCGGTGTGGTCCCCCAAGGGCGACCTGATCGCCTTTACCCGCCAGCAGGACGACCGCATGACCATCGGCGTGATGCGCGTGGATGGGTCCGGCGAACGCGACCTAACGGAATCTTCTCTTGACGAAGGCCCAAGCTGGGCGCCCAATGGCCGCGTTGTGATCTTTACCCGTGTGACGCCGGGGAACGACGGGGGGCCGCGCCTGTATTCGGTTGATATGACAGGCCGAAATCTGCGGCCGCTGAACCTTGACTTTGCCGCCTCGGACCCGTCCTGGGGGCCGCTTTTGCCATGAGGGATGCCATGATCCGCGCCACATCCGCCCTGTTTGTCTGCCTGTCGCTGGCCGCTTGTGTGCAGCCCGCGCCGCCCCCGATGCAGCCGCCGATTGATCCCTATGCCACTACGGCGGGGGGCGCGGTGTATCAGGGCGACCTGATGGGCGGCGGTCTGGGTCAGGCATCCGCTGACTATTTCCGCGGCACGGTGGGCGATACGGTGCTGTTTGCGGCCAACCAAACCACGCTGTCGGCGGATGCGCGCGCGATCCTGACCCGTCAGGCCGAATGGCTGAACCGGCATGGCACATTTTCCGCCGTGATTCAGGGCCATGCCGAAGAAACCGGCCCGCGCGAATACAACCTTGCGCTGGGCGCGCGGCGGGCCAGTGCGGTTCAGGAATATCTGGTCGCGCAGGGGGTGGCGCCGGGCCGCGTCCGCACATTGTCATTCGGCAAGGAACGCCCGGCGGCGGTGTGTTCGGATGAAACCTGTTACGCCCAAAACCGCCGCGCCGTTACGGTCGTCAGCGACACCGGAGCCGGAACATGAGGGGGGCGTTCCTCGCCGCGCTGATGATGGTGACGCCGGTTCTGGCCGTGGCCGAGCCGCGTCTGGCCGATATTCGCGCCGAATTAACCACGCTGCGCAGCGATCTGCAAAGCCTGCGCGCGGAACTGCGCGCATCGGGCGCGGCGGGCTATCAGGCCGTCGGCGGGGCCGCCGCGATTGACCGCATGAACGGGATCGAGGAACGCCTGACCCGCCTGACTGATGACAGCGAACGCCTGCAAAACCGCATTTCGCGGATCGCGACGGACAGCGAACGCCGTCTGGCCGATCTGGAATTTCGGGTGTGCGAATTGGATGATACCTGTGATCTTAGCCAGTTAACCATGCCGGTTCCGGCGGGAGATGGCGGTTTGCTGGCTCCGGTTCGCCCGGTTGAGGATGCGGCGGCGCTGCCCTCAACCGCCGCCGAGCAGCAGGATTTTGACCGCGCACAACGGTTGTTGGACGATGGCGATTACGCGGCGGCGGCGGACCTGTTCGGCCATGTCGCGCGCGCCCATGCCGGTGGCCCGCTGACGGCGGATGCGCTGTATCTGCGCGGGCTGGCTCTGGACAGCGCGGGCGATCCGCGCGGCGCGGCGGTCGCGTGGCTGGAAGGCTTCAGCGCCGATCCCGACGGCAAACGCGGCGGGGCCAGCCTGCTGGGCATCGCGCGCGTCATCGCGGGCGAAGGCAACGCGACTGCCGCATGCCTCTATCTGGCTGAAATTCCGGCGCGTTTCCCCGGCAGCGACGCCGCGACCGAGGCGGAAATGCGCATGACCAATTTTGGCTGCGGCACCGCTGATCTGGGGACGTTCGACCCCCTGCTGGACCCGAACCTGAACCCCGAGGCCGCGGCGGATCTGCTGGAACATCAATGACCTGGACCCCGGCGGCGGTTCACGCGGCTCTGGACCGGCTGGCCGGTGATCTGCCCGGATTGGGCTTGGCGGTGTCCGGCGGCGGCGATTCGGTCGCGCTGATGCACATTGCCGCCGATTGGGCGCGCGGGCGGCGGCTGATGGTGGCAACCGTCGATCACGGTTTGCGCGCGACCAGCGGGGCCGAGGCGGCGGCGGTCGCGCAGGCGGCGGCGGGGTTAAACCTGACGCATAACACCCTGATTTGGCGCGACAATACCGCACCCGGCAATCTGATGGCCAATGCCCGCGATGCGCGGCTGCGGCTGCTGTCGGATTGGGCGCGCCGCCACGACCTGCCCGCCGTCGCGCTGGGCCATACGCGCGATGACATCGCGGAAACCCTGCTGATGCGGTTGGCGCGCGGGGCCGGGATCGACGGGCTGGCCGCCATGGCCGAGCGCCGCGAATCGCATGACATCCTGTGGCTGCGCCCCATGCTGGATACGGGCCGAGACGAATTGCGCGACTGGCTGCGGGCGCGCGGGATCGCATGGATCGACGATCCCACGAATGACAACACGGACTTTGACCGCGCGCGGGTGCGGCGCGCGATGTCGGAATTGGGGCTGGACCCGGCGGCGCTTGCGCGATCCGCGCAGCATCTGGCGGGCGCGCGGGATGCGTTGACGCATTACGCCGCCGGGGTCGCGCAGCAGGCACAGGCCGATCGCGGCAGCCTGACCCTGCCCCGCGCTGATTTCGACGCCGCCCCGCCTGACCTGCGCCGCCGGTTGCTGATCGCCGCCGTCCGTTGGGTGACAGGCGCCGATTACCCCCCGCGTCACACGACACAAACCCACGCCATTCAGGCGCTTGCCAACGGCCAGCGGGTGACGCTGGACGGCACGATCATCACCCCCCGAAGCGACCATCTGCACATCACCCGCGAACCCGCCGCCGCCCGGCGCAGCGGCGCGACGTGCGGCCCCATCTGGGACCATCGCTGGCACATCACCGGCCTGCGCGCGGGCCAGATCATCGCCGCCACCGGCGATTGCGCCCGTGATTTTGCGTGGCGCGATTCGGGGCTGAGCCTGCCCTGCGCCACAGCCAGCCCCGCAATCTGGCAAAACGGCGCGCTGATTGCCGCCCCATTGCTGCAAAGTCACACGGATTTCATCGCCAGACCACTCAGAAATACATCGCATTTTATCAGTCTGGCGATGGCGCATTGAACCCCGCGCCAGAATCCCTATGTTCAGCCAAACAATTTCCGTCCGGAGGACGCTCTTTTGGGCAATGCACGCAATCTCGCCTTTTGGGTGGTTCTGTTCCTGATGATCTTGGCGCTGTTCAACGTGTTCAGCGACGGGACCAGCACGATGAACAGCCGCCAGATCAGCTATTCTGATTTCATCCAACGGGTGCAGAACGATCAGGTCAGTAAGGTTAAAATCGACGGCGAAGACGTCATTATTACCGGCAAAAACGGCGAACAATACGCCACCGTCCGCCCCTTGGGCGAAGAATTGGCCGGGAAACTGATCGCCCAAGGCGTCGATGTTCAGGTCGTCAAACAGCAAAGCAGCGGTTTCATGTCCATGCTGGGCGTGTGGCTGCCGTTCATCTTGCTGATCGGCGTCTGGATTTTCTTTATGAACCGGATGCAGGGCGGCGGTCGCGGGGGTGCCATGGGCTTTGGCAAATCGCGGGCGAAACTGCTGACGGAAAAACACGGGCGCGTGACATTTGACGACGTGGCGGGCATCGACGAAGCCAAGGAAGAACTGGAAGAAATCGTTGAATTCCTGCGCAATCCGCAGAAATTCAGCCGTCTGGGCGGGAAAATCCCGAAAGGCGCGCTGTTGGTCGGCCCTCCGGGAACGGGGAAAACCCTGCTGGCGCGCGCAATCGCGGGTGAGGCGGGCGTGCCGTTCTTTACCATTTCCGGGTCGGATTTCGTGGAAATGTTCGTCGGCGTCGGCGCCTCGCGCGTCCGCGATATGTTCGAACAGGCCAAGAAATCAGCGCCTTGCATCCTGTTCATCGACGAAATCGACGCCGTGGGCCGTGCGCGTGGCGTGGGCATCGGCGGCGGTAATGATGAACGCGAGCAGACTCTGAACCAGTTGCTTGTCGAAATGGACGGGTTCGAGGCGAACGAAGGTGTCATCATCATCGCCGCCACCAACCGCAAAGACGTTCTGGACCCCGCGCTGCTGCGCCCCGGTCGCTTTGACCGTCAGATTCACGTTCCGAACCCGGACATTAAGGGCCGCGAACGCATCCTGTCGGTTCACGCGAAAAAGGTGCCGATTGGCCCGGATGTGGACCTGCGAATCATCGCGCGCGGCACCCCCGGATTTTCGGGCGCCGACCTGATGAATCTTGTGAACGAAGCCGCGCTGATGGCCGCGCGCATCGGTCGTCGTTTTGTCAGCATGGAAGATTTCGAAAACGCCAAGGACAAAGTGATGCTGGGCGTCGAACGCCGCAGCATGGTTCTGACCCCGGAACAAAAGGAAAAAACCGCCTATCACGAGGCTGGCCACGCCATTGTCGGCCTGTCCCTGCCGAAATGTGACCCGGTGTATAAGGCGACGATCATCCCGCGCGGCGGTGCTTTGGGGATGGTGGTCAGCCTGCCCGAAATGGACCGCCTGAACATGCACAAGGATGAGGCAAAGCAGAAAATCACCATGACGATGGCCGGAAAAGCCGCCGAGATCATCAAATACGGTGAAGAAGGCGTCAGCAACGGTCCCGCCGGTGATATTATGCAGGCCAGCCAGTTGGCGCGCGCCATGGTGATGCGGTGGGGCATGTCCGACAAAGTCGGCGCCGTCGACTATGCCGAGGCGCATGAGGGCTATTCCGGCAGCACCGGCGGGTTCTCGGTCTCGGCCGCGACCAAAGAACTGATCGAGGCCGAGGTCCGCGACCTGATCGAAACCGGCTATCAAGAGGCGCGGCGCATCCTGATCGAAAAATCGGATGAATTTGAACGCCTTGCCAAAGGGTTGCTGGAATACGAAACCCTGACCGGCGACGAAATCGGCAAGGTGATCCGCGGCGAATCGCTGGATGGTGGCGACGACGACACGCCCAGCAGCGTGATCCCGTCGGTCACGGCCATTCCGAAAGCGGGCAAACCCGCGCCCGGCGGCGACCCCGCCCCGGCATAACCCAAAGGCGCGGCGACCCCGCGCCTTTTCCTTTTGGGCAGGCGGTCTTGCGCTTGGCCCCATGGCGGTGCATGTATTTTTCACCATGACACGGATTTCCGACATCCCCGATATGACCGCGCTGCGGGCTGAAATTGACGATCTGGATCAGAACCTGATCGCGTTGCTGGCCCGGCGCATGGCGCTGATTCAGCGCGCCGCCGAAATCAAGGCGCGCGACGGCCTGCCCGCCCGCATTGATGTGCGCGTGGAACAGGTCGCCCTGAACGCGCGCCGCAACGCCCAGGCGGCGGGGCTGGACCCCGACCTGATCGAAAACATCTGGCGTCAATTGATCGAAGCCGCCATTGCCCAAGAAGACCTGCATCTGAAGGACCGCCCATGACCGCCCGCATCATTGATGGCAAAGCCTTTGCCGCCCGCCTGCGCGCGCGCATCGCCACGGAAACCGCCACGCTGCGGGATCGCGGGATCACCCCCGGTCTGGCCGTGGTGCTGGTCGGGGACGATCCCGCCAGTCAGGTCTATGTCCGGTCCAAGGGCAGAATGACGCGCGAAGTCGGGATGAACTCGTTCGAACATCGCCTGCCGGATGACACGACGCAGGATGACCTGCTGGCGCTGATCGACCGGCTGAACACTGACCCGGCGGTGAACGGGATACTGGTGCAGCTGCCCCTGCCCGGCCATCTGAACGAAGCCGCCGTGATTAACGCAATCGCCCCGGAAAAGGACGTGGACGGGTTCCACATTCTGAATGTGGGCCGGCTGGCGACGGGGCAAAAGGCCATGGTCCCCTGCACTCCGCTGGGGTGCCTGATGCTGTTGCGCGATGAACTGGGCAGCCTGTCGGGGAAACGCGCGGTCGTCATCGGGCGCAGCAATATCGTGGGCAAACCCATGGCGCAGTTGTTGCTGCGCGACAGCGCGACCGTGACCGTCGCCCATTCGCGCACCGCTGACCTGCCGGAATTGTGCCGATCCGCCGATATTATCGTCGCCGCAGTTGGCCTGCCCGACATGGTTAAGGGCGACTGGATCGCCCCCGGCGCGACCGTGATTGACGTGGGCATCAACCGCACGGAACAGGGTCTGACCGGCGATGTGGATTTCGCGTCGGCTTGCGCCACGGCGGGCGCGATTACTCCGGTTCCGGGCGGCGTGGGGCCGATGACGATTGCCTGCCTGTTGGCGAATACGTTAACGGCCACGGCGCGCGCCAACGGCCTGCCCGACCCGGACGGGTTAACGCCCTAACCACCCGCGCAAGGCCGACAGGGCCGCGCCATCCGCCCCCGCGCGCGGCCATGCCAGCCAATAGGCCCCGGATGACGGCACCGACCGGCGCAGGATGGGACGCAGGCGGCCTTCGGCGATTTCGGTATCGGCCAGATAATCGGGCAGCAGCGCGATGCCCAAACCGGAAATCGCCGCCTGCGTCATCATGGAAAACTGGTCCATCATCATCCCCGTGACCGGCACCGGATCGGCCCCCTGCCCCGCGAACCAATCGGCCCATGCCTGCGGCCGCGTCGGCAGTTGCAACAGGATCTGACCGGCCAGATCCGACGGGTCGGCCACCGGATTCGCGGCCAGAACATCAGGCGCGGCGCAGGCGGTGAGGGTTTCGTCAAACAGCTTCAGATGGTCGGCATCGGGCCAATCGGCTTGCCCAAAAAAGATCACGGCATCAAAGGGTTCGGCCTGAAAACTGAACCTCTGGAACCGCGTGGTCAGGTTCACCGAAACGCCGGGATGCGCCGAAAGAAACCCCGGCAAACGCGGCGCCAGCCAGCGGGTGCCAAAGGTCGGCAGCACCGCCAGATTCAGCACCCCTCCGTCCGGGTTCGCGATCATCGCCATGCTGCCCCGCTGGATCAAATCCAAGGCCGCCGCGACATCCGCGGCATAGCGCCGCGCGGCCTGCGTGGGCGTCAGGCGTTTGCGGTGACGGGTGAACAGAGGCGCGCCCAGCTGCGTTTCCAGCGTCTGGATCAGGCGGCTGACCGTGCTTTGCGTCAGCGCCAGATCCTGCGCCGCCGCCGTCACCGACCCCGTGCGCATCACCGCATCAAAGGCCAACAGCAGCGACATATTCGGGATGAAACGGCGGGGCCTCATATGTATCCTATGAATGAACTTTTGCAGATTATCCGTTTTTCTTGGCGGTGCAACATGGATAACCTGCACGAAATGACTGGGGGAACATATGTCCACAAAATCGCACAAAGGCGGCCCGTTCAGCTGGGATGACCCGTTTTTCCTGAACGACCAGCTGACCGAAGAAGAACGGATGATCCGCGACAGCGCCGCCGCCTTTGCTGCGGACAGGCTGGCCCCGCGGGTCGAGGACGCCTATCTGAACGAACACGCCGACCCCGAGATTTTCCGCGAAATGGGCGCGGCGGGCCTGCTGGGCGTGACCGTGGACGAAGATTATGGCGGCGTCGGCGCGTCGTATGTCGCCTATGGTCTGGTCGCGCGGGAAATCGAGCGCGTGGACAGCGGGTATCGGTCGATGGCGTCGGTTCAGTCGTCGCTGGTGATGTTCCCGATCGAGGCTTACGGGTCCGAAGAACAAAAACGCCATTACCTGCCGAAACTTGCATCCGGTGAATATATCGGCTGCTTTGGCCTGACCGAACCCGATGCCGGTTCCGACCCCGGCGGCATGAAAACGCGGGCGCGCAAAACCGAAGGCGGTTATGTGCTGAACGGGTCGAAAATGTGGATTTCCAACAGCCCGATTGCCGATGTGTTCGTGGTCTGGGCGAAATCCGACGCCCATGACGGCAAGGTGCGCGGGTTCGTCTTGGACAAAGGGATGCCCGGCCTGTCGGCCCCCAAAATCGACGGCAAATTGTCGCTGCGCGCCTCCATCACCGGCGAGATTGTTATGGACAATGTCGAGGTTCCCGAAACCGCCATCCTGCCCAATATCAGCGGCATGGGTGGCCCGTTCGGTTGTCTGAACCGCGCGCGTTACGGCATTTCCTGGGGCGCCATGGGGGCCGCCGAAGATTGCTGGTTCCGCGCGCGTCAATACGGTCTGGACCGCCACCAATTCGACCGCCCGCTGGCCGCAACGCAGTTGTTCCAGAAGAAACTGGCCGATATGCAGACCGAGATTTCGCTGGGATTACAGGCGTCTCTGCGCGTGGGGCGGCTGTTTGACGAAGGCCGCTTTGCCCCCGAAATGGTGTCCATCGTGAAACGCAACAACTGCGGCAAGGCCTTGGACATCGCGCGCACGGCCCGCGATATGCATGGCGGCAACGGCATCCAGATCGGCTATCACGTCATGCGGCACGCGGCGAATCTGGAAACCGTTAACACCTACGAAGGCACCCATGACGTTCACGCGCTGATCCTTGGGCGGGCGCAAACCGGGCTGTCGGCCTTTGTCTGACGCGCCGCTGCATGGGCTGCGCGTCGTTGAATTGGCGCGGATTCTGGCCGGTCCTTGGATCGGCCAGACGCTGGCCGATCTGGGCGCGCAGGTGATCAAGGTCGAATCGCCTGACGGCGACGATACCCGCCGCTGGGGACCGCCCTTCATCGACCGACCCCGCGCGGATGGCGGGACGGAACGGGTCGCAGCCTATTTCCACGCGGCAAATCGCGGCAAAACCTCGGTCATCTGCGATTTCGGACAGCCCGACGATCTGGCGCGGCTGCGTGACCTGATCGCCGGGGCCGATGTGGTGATTGAAAATTTCAAGGTCGGCGGTCTGCGGAAATATGGGCTGGATTACGCCAGCCTGTCGGCGCTGAACCCGCGTCTGGTTTACGCGTCCGTCACCGGCTTTGGCCAGACCGGGCCGCGCGCGGCGCAGCCGGGCTATGATTTCCTGATCCAAGGCATGTCGGGCATCATGGACCTGACCGGCGACCCGATGGGAGAGCCACAAAAGGTCGGCGTGGCGTGGATCGACATTTTCACCGGGCTTTATGGCGTGATCGCGGTGCAGGCGGCACTGGCCGAACGCGAACAGTCGGGGCGCGGACAGCATCTGGATGTGTCCTTGCTGGATTGCGGGGTTGCGGTGCTGGCCAATCAGGCAACGAATTACCTGCTGGGCGGGGTTGTGCCGCAGCGGCTGGGCAATGCGCATCCGAATATCGTGCCGTATCAGGTGTTTGCCTGCGCGGATGGGCATTTGATCATCGCTTGCGGCAATGACCGGCAATTCGCGGGGCTGTGCGGGGTGCTGGATCGGCCCGACCTGCCCCGCAACCCTGATTTTGCGACCAACCCGGCCCGCGTGGCGAACCGCGCGGCTCTGATTCCGACGCTGACGGCGGCCATGGCAAAGCGCACACGCGCCGATCTGATCGCGGCGCTGACTGCGGCAGGCGTCCCCGCCGGACCGATCAACACCGTGGCCGAGGCGCTGAACGAACCCCAGATCACCGCCCGCAATCTGGTGGTGACCCCGGACGGCATCCCCGGCCTGCGCACACCGATCACCATGTCGCGCAGCCCCCTGACCGCTGACCACGCCGCGCCCGCCTTGGGGGACGGAGACTGGAACTGGCGCTAAACCCCCGCGCCGCCTCACCTATCTTCTGTGCCCAAATATCCCCGCCGGAGGCCCCGCACCCTCAGCCCGCGCCCCGCCAAAACGGCGCACCCAGCCTTTCATCTTGGCCCAAATATCCCCGCCGGAGGCATCCGCACCCTCAGCCCGCGCCGCCCCTCACGGATCAATCCGCGCCCGCCACGACAGCGCACCCCACACCGCCCCCAGAACCACGCCAACAAATCCCGGCAGCAGCATGAAATAAATACGGATCGACCGCTGCAACGCATCCGCCCCATACAGAGGCTCGCGCGTGATGATCCAACCCACGACGCCCAACAGCCCGCCCGCAATCAGCGCCGCCCACAGGATCATCAACCCAAACCGCCGCGCCGCGACATAGGCGACCGCCCCCGGCACCAGAAACGCCGTCAGGGCCAGCCCCATCAGAACCGCCGGATCCGTCACGACGCGTCCGCCTGATCCATCAGACGGCGCGCCCATTTTCCGGCGGCAACCGTCGCCGGCACGCCCAAAATCACCGCCCAGAACAGCGCCTGACCGGGCGACAGGCTGGCCCAGCCAATCGCCCGCCCCATCAGAGAAAACAGAAACAGGTTGATCGCAACCGCCGCCGCCGTGAACGGATACAGCAGCAGCGCCAGTTTCCACACAGGCCAGCCGTCGTCAGTGGCTGGTGCCGTCGCTGAAGGTGATTTTGTTCCAGACATTGTATTTCCCGGATGGTTTGGACATAGGCAGGCGGGTGACTTCGGTCAGGGTGGCGGCATCGTAAACAATCACCGCGCCGTCCTGTTCCCAGATCGACACGAGCGCATATGTCCCGTCACGGGTGAATTCGGTATGCGCCACGGTCGTTCCCGGTTCGGGGTCCAGCGTCTGCACGATGTCCAGGCTTTCCTTGTCGATGATGTGCATTTTGTCCCGGTTCGGCCCGAAAAACACATCCGCCCAGACATAGGGGGTATTTTCATGGCTGCGCAGGAAAAAGCCGGGACCGGCGGTTTCGATGGTTTTCACCAATTCCCATGTGTCAATGTCGATGACGGACAGCACGCCTTCGTTCAGATGGGGGGTGGCCATGACGCGACGCCCGCCGCTGTCCCATGTGATCCCCGACCCCAGATGCGGCATCCCCGGCAAGGGCAGTTCCGCAATTTCACGCCCCACATCCAGATTGACCACCACGCCTTTGTCGCCGTCGCGATTGGTGCCGATCAGATGGCGGTAATCGGGGGTGAAAAAGAAATCATCCAGAGCCTGTTCCACCGCAATGCGGCGGCGGGCAAACAGGCCCTGTTCGGTTCCCACGGCCTCGACCTGACCGGGTTGGTAATTGTGGACAAAGCCGTCATAAAACGGCCCGGCATCGTCGGTCGTGCCGATTTCCCAAATCTCGGGCGCGTCTTTCAGCGCCAGAATAAAGCTGTTCCGCTGCGGCGCCTGATACACGGCGGACACGCGGCTGGTGGTTTTGTCCTTGGCGATGATGGGAATGACGCGGGCGGGCGTCAGATCATCGGTGGACAGGATCGACAGCGTATGCGGCAGGTAATTGGCCACGGCCAGCCATTTGCCATCGGCGGACATGGCGATGTTGCGGCTGTTGACGCCCGCGCGGACGCGGCCCACCTCGGCCAGTGACCAGATGTCGTATTTCTGCACCCAGCCGTCGCGGGCCATGATGAACACATAACGGCCATCGGGGCTGAATTTCGGGCCGCCATGCACGGCAAAGGGGGTTTCGAACCGATCCAGCACCGTCAGCGCGTCCCCGTCCAGCACCGACACATGGCTGTCGCCGGTTTCCACAACCAACGTGATGTTCATCGGGTCCGCGTCAAAGACCGGCGCATCGGCGGGGCTGTAATCGTCGCGCATATCGCGGCTGGCGGCGATGTCGTCCATCGTCCAGTCGGGCATATAGCCCAGCGGCGTGCGGATATAATCGACCAAAGCCGCGATCTCATCGGCGGTCAGCTCATCACCAAAGGCTGGCATCTGCGTGGCCGGACGCCCGCCCGAGATGGTCGCGGTCAGCGCGTCGGGACGCTGACGGCCCAAGGCTTCGGGGATCAGCGCCGGACCCGTGCCGCCCAGACGGGTTTCGGCATGACAGGCCGCGCAATGGGTGGCGTAATGATCCGCCGCATCGGCCAGAACCGGCGCGGCCAGCAACAGGGCCAGATTAAAAGAACTGATGAACCGGATCATGGCTTTTGCCTTTGAAGGGAAGATTGGTCAGGCGGACGGCATCATCGACGCCGATTTCGCCATTGGTCAGGTAACAGGCCGGATCCTCGGCCCATGGATCGCCGGTCAGTTGCAGCGCGCGGATGCGGGTATTGCCGCCGCACACCATTTTATGCGCGCAGGCCCCGCAGCGCCCCTTCAGCGGGCGCGGCCGGGTGCGCAGCGTGGCCAGCATCGGATCATCGCCGGTCCACCACTGGCTAAAGGGCGCGTCCTTGACGCTGCCGATGGTGTAATCCGACCAATAGGTGTCGGGGTGAACCTTACCCTGCGGGTCGATATTGGCGACGCCCACCCCCGACGAATTGCCGCCCCAGGCCAGCAGATGCTGGCGCACATGGTCAACGCGATCTGCGGGAAAGTGGCGCGCGGCCCAGTTCAGAAACCACACCGCATCGGCATCATTATTGCCGGTCACAATTTCCAAAGGCCGCCCTGCCTGAACCGCATCCCATGCCCGGTCCAGCAGAATATCCATGGCGCGGCGGGTATGGGCGTGTTCGGTATCTTCGCCCCGGTGTTTGTCGCCTCGGCCCGCATAGACCAGATGCGACAGATAGAATTTGTCCACGCCTTCGGCTTCGCACAGATCCAGCATGGCGGGCAGGTCATGGCTGTTTTCGCGGGTGATGGTGTAACGCAGGCCGACCTTGACCCCGCGCGCCAGACAGGCCCGCACCCCGGCCAATGCATCGGCATAGGCACCGTCCACGCCCCGGAACCAGTCATTCACCGCCCCGATCCCGTCCAGCGAAATGCCGACATAATCGAAGCCCAGTTCCGCCACGCGGTCGGCATTTTCGCCGCCCAGCTTGGTGCCGTTGGTGGACAGGGACAAATGACGAAACGTCAGTTCCTTGGCGCGCGCGGCCAGTTCCCAGAAATCAAACCGCGACAGAGGTTCCCCGCCCGACAAAATCAGCGCCGGGATGTTGAAGCTGCGCAGATCATCCAGCACGCCCATGGCCTGATCATGGGTCAGTTCGCCCGGAAACGGCACATCCGCACTGGTGGTATAGCAATGACGACAGCGCAGATTGCAGGTGCGCGTCAGGTTCCAGATCACCACGGGTTTGACCACGCCCCCGGGCGCGGCCCGATGGCGCACCGGCGTGGGGTTCAGCAATTGCTGCATATATTGGGTCAGACGGAACATAAGACGCCCCCTTAGCTGTCGCGGGCCAGACGCAGGCCGGTCTTTTTCAGGATCCGCGTGGAATACAAAATATCCGACGCCCGGCAGGCATCGCCCAGAATCGCGGCGATGTCGCGGCGGTGCTGTTCTACGGTGTCGCGATCCGGTCCGTGGATCATCGCAAACAGGTTATAGGGCCAGACCGGCCGCGCGCGCGGGCGCAGATAACAATGCGTCACCGCAGGCAGCGCCCCGATCTGTTCGCCCAGTTCAACCGCGCGAGCATCGTCGATGTCCCACACGCTCATGCCGTTGGCGGTCATGCCAAGGGCGTAATGATTGGGCGCAATGGCGATGCGGCGGATGACGCCGCGGTCCTGCAATCCGCGGATACGGGCGATCACCTCGGATTCCGGCAGGTTCAGCCAACCCGCGATTTCACGATAAGGCTGCGGCACCAGCGGCAGCCCGCTTTGCGTGGCGGTGATGATGCGGCGGTCGGTGGGATCCAGAACAGAGGCGATGTGATTCATGCAGGCACCCGGAATCCAATGAAAAATTCGTGTTCTTTGGGGAACATCAGCACGCGCAGACCCGTTTCTTTTTCAATGCGGCGTGCGCAGCGGCGGATGCCGTCGGGCGTTTCCGTCGCCAGCACGAACCACATATTCAGTTGGTGGTTGCGTTCATAATTATGCGCCACCTCGGGATGGGCATTGACCAAAGTCACGACCTCATCAAAGCGATCTTGCGGCACCTCGATGGCGCACAGGCAGAACGCGCCCCCCATGGCGGCGGCGTCGAAAAACGGGCCGAACCGCGTAATCGCGCCCAGATCGCGCATCCGGCGCAAGCGGCCGATCAGGTCCGTTTCATCCACGCCCAGCGGCACGCCCGCATCGGCAAAGGGGTGTTCGGACACCGGAAAGCCGTCTTGCAGCGCGTTGAGAATCGCGCGGTCGGTCGCGTCCAGAGCGTCATCGGGCAAGGTATGGCGAAGCGGTCGGGTCATGGGGCAACACCTTTTGCGGGCGCGATCAGGGCGCCGGTTTGTTTGAAACAGCGGGTGGAAAACAGAACCTTATGCGCCGCGCCCGACAGTTCAGGATGCGCCCGCGCCGCGTCCAGAACGGTGCGCGCCTGTTCGCGGCTTTGGGCGTGGATCATGCAAAACAGCGGCCATTCCCAGACCCCCGGCACCACCCGGCGGCGATAGGACAGCGTCACCCCCGGCGTTGCAGCCAAGGCGCGGCCTGCGGCGTCGATGCGGTCGTCCGGCACCTGCCACACCACCATGGCATTGGCGCGGTATCCCAACCGCCGGTGCCGCACGATCACGCCCACACGGGTCAGCAACCGCGCCGCCGCGAGCTGGCCGATCCGGGCGATGATGTCGGATTCCGTGCGCTCCAGCCGTTCGGCCAAGGCGGCAAAGGGCTGCGCGACCAGATCCAGCCCCGCCGACAGCGATTGCATCAACGCCCGGTCGCAGGGGCGCAGCACCGACAGATCGGCGGGGCGATCCGCCTGCATCGCGCGCGCCGGTCCCGACAGCCGGAACCCCAGATCAATGTTATACGGCGTGACCAGCGGCAGCGACAAAACCCGCAGCCCGCTGGCCGCTTCGATCCGCGCCAGCGATGCCGCCAGCCCGTCCGCATCGGGTGCCGTGGCGACGAACCACAGGTTCCAGTCATCTTCGCGCAGATAGGAATGGTTGACGCCGGGTTCCGCGCCGACGATCGCGGCGATCGGCTCGATCCGGTCCGCTGGCACCGCCAGGGCCGCCAGCGTGGATGCCCCCGCGCTGTTGGGGCGGCAGGTCGCGCCCACGCGCGTGATATGGCCGCTGCTTTGCAAGGCGCGCAGGCGGGCGATGACATCCGTTTCGGCAATCCCTAACGCCCGGCCCATCACCGCAAAGGGGCGCGGCACCAGCGGGAAATCGCGCTGAAATTCATCCATCAGGCGCAGATCAATCGGGCAGGTCTGACCGTCCAGCATGTCACAACCCCAGACGATAGGCGCGGTCGGTAAAGAAAATGCCAGACGGAGCCTGTGCCGGAATGCTGTCGATCACCTGATAGCTGTGGGTGTCGCGAATCTCGATCCGGTTTTCGTCGCGCACCGACAACCACACCTCGCGCCCGCGGGGGGTGAACTCCATATGCAGGACACCGGGGCCGGGTGTCAGCGTCTGGATCACGTCATGCGTCATCGTGTCGATCACCTGCAAAGTGTCGTTGTGGGGCGGCGCGAAATTGACCCAGATTTCGCGTTCATCCGGGCGGGCCAAAGCAAAGATGGGTTGCCCGTGCAAATCCGTGCGCCCCGTTTCCCCCAGCGTCGCGGCATCGACCCACAGCAGTTGATGCAGCCCCACGGCGGGCAGCGCAAAGGTATCACCAGCCAGAGTCCAGCCCTGCAAATGCGGCATTTTATAGACGGGCAGATCGTCCTGATCCTTGCCATAATCGGGCAGGAACCGCACCGGCTGCGGATCGTCCGACCACAGATCAATCGCCGTCAGCCCCTTTTCGCCAAACAGCCCGATGATGTAGTTGCGCCCGTTCCCGGTCATCAGCGCGTCATAGGGGTTGGCCCCCACGCCATCAATCACCGCAACGACCGGGTTTTCGGGGTCGGTGGACGGGTCCAGCAGCCATGCCTGCCCGGTGTCCCAGGTCGCGACGATAAACCGCCCGCCCGGCACATCGGCCAGCCCCACGGTTTTGCTGTTCATCGCAATATCGGACACCAGTTCCAGCGTCTGCGCGTCAAAGACTTTGACCCCGCCGGGTTCGTAATTCGACACCGCGACCAGCCGCCCATCATCGGAAATCGCGCCCCCGATGGAATTGCCGCCCTGAATAATGCGGTTGGCAATCGTCTGGGTGGTCATGTCGATCTGCGTTAACCCTCCGTCGCGGCCAAAGACATAGGCGAATCGCTGATCGGGGGAAAAGGTCACGCTGGCATGGGACAAATCGCCCAAGCCATCGATCCGGGCAATCGTGGCGCGTTTGGTATGCGACACGATCAGCACCGACCCGGTGGCGCGTTCAATGACGACGCCCATTTCGCCGGTGGTGATGGTGTCGTCCGCCCATGCGGGCAGAGCCAGCAAAGCAGCAGCGATCACAGAAAACAGCGGTTTCATGGGCGTTCCTTTTGCAGATATTCGGCGATCCAATGGGCTTCGTGTTCGGCGATCAGCGGACGCCAGGGCGGCATGGCGGTGCCGGGGATGCCGTTCAGGATGATCTCGGCCAGACCTTCGGTATCGCGCCCGGCCAGATCGGCGGGGGTGATGGGCGTTCCCAATCCGCCGCGCATGGTCAGACCGTGGCAGGATCCGCAATCCTGAATGACCATATGTTCCAATGCGGCCTGACGTTCGGACGTGATCACAGGATCGGCCCACGCCGCCCCGCCCGTGATCACAAACGCAACCAGCCCCGCCCTAACCATGCGCAACCCGCAGCCATGGCCGGATCGGGACCGGCACAGGCTGCGCCGCATCGCACAGCGACACCACGCGCCCAATCACAAACAGCACCGGCGCGGGCATAGGGCGCGCGGCGATGTCGGCGGCGATCTGGTCCAGTTGCGACACCATGCGCATTTCGCGCGGCGTGGTCACATGCGACACCGCCAGAACCGGCGTGTCAGAGGGCAAACCGTGTTCCATCAGCCGCGTGGCGATTTCAGCCATATTCGCGGCCCCCATATAGACAACCAGCGTGCAATCCGGGTCGGCCAGCGACGCCCAATCCAGTTCCAGTTCCGCATCCCGCGCCCGATGTCCGGTGACATAACGCACCGCCGTGGCCAGCCCGCGATGCGTCAGCGGAACCCCCGTAGACGCGGCCATCCCCTGCGCCGCCGTAATGCCCGGCGTGTAATCGCAGGGGATACCGGCGGCGCGCAGAACCGCCGCCTCTTCGCTGCCACGGCCGAAAATCAGCGGATCGCCCCCTTTAAGCCGCGCGACCACCAGCCCCTGACGCGCCAGATCGACCAGAATCGCATTGATCTGATCCTGCGGGACCGGGTGAAACCCCGATGATTTGCCGACCGCCACCCGCCGCGTGCGGGATGGAATCAGCGCCATGATTTCGTCGGACACCAACCGATCAAAAACCACCACATCCGCCGATTGCATCAGGCGCAAGGCCCGCATCGTCAGCAATTCCGGGTCGCCCGGACCTGTGCCGATCAGATGAACCTGTCCTGTCATATCCGCTTCCTTTCAAAGGTGGCTTATGAGTGTCGGGGTTGGGGGGCGGCGCGGAACCGCCCCCCGAAAGGATCAGTAAATATCGCCCATCGTGTTGTGGACGTTGAATTTACCGGTCGGCGTGATCAGGCGTTCGTCTTTGATGACGTGCTTTGTTTCCAGCGTTTTGTCGTCGATGACGATAATCGCGGATTCCTGATCGGCGGCATTCCACAACGAGAACCAGATTTCCGTCCCCTCTTTGTTGAATTCGCCCTGAACCGCGCGGGCCTGACCGCCGGTGATGCCGGCCATTTCGACCAGATTCAGGGTGATGACCTCGGGGTCTTCGCCGGCTTTCATCTCGTCGATCTTGAACACCGCGACCGAGCCGGAAATCTCAGCATCCGGGTTCAGCGTCGCATCGGCATAGAGATGGTTGGAATTGGGGTGCGTTTTCACAAACAGCGACCCGCCGCCCAGTGCCGGGAAGCTTTCGACGATTTTCCATGCCTGATCGGGGTGGTTTTCGGGATCCGTGCCGATCAGCGCGACCGAATCATCCCCAAGATGCGACGTGGCCCAAACCGGCCCGTGATCGGGGTGGGTGATGTTGGCACCACGGCCCGGATGCGGGGTTTCGCCGCCGGTGTCGGTGATGGATTCCAGACGCCCTTCTTTGGTGTCAATCACGACCAGTTTGTTGCGCGCATTGGCTGCGGTGATGAAATACCGCCGCGTGCTGTCCAGACCGCCATCATGCAAGAACCGTTCCGTTTCGATTTCGGTGATCTTCAGGTTTTGCAGATCGGTGTAATCGACCAGTTGGATTTTGCCGGTTTCTTTGATGTTGACGATGAATTCCGGGCGGTAATGGCTGGCCAGAATGGCCGCCACGCGCGGTTCGGGGTGATATTCCTGTTCATCATAGGTCATGCCACGGGTGGACACGATTTTCAGCGGCTCCAGCGTGGCGCCGTCCATGATGACATATTGCGGCGGCCAGTAAGACCCGGCGATCGCGTATTTGTCTTCCCATCCTTCGAATTTGGATGTTTCGACGGAACGCGCCTCGGACCCCACTTTGATGGTGGCCACAACGTCGGGTTCCTCCATCCACAGGTCGATCATATCAACCTTGGCGTCGCGGCCAATGACCATCAGATAACGCCCCGAAGCCGACAGGCGGCTGATATGGACGGCATAGCCGGTATCAATCACGCGCCGGATTTCATAGGTGCCGCCGTCGATCAGGGCAATCTGCCCCGCATCGCGCAGCGTGACCGAAAAGATGTTGTCCAGATCCCAGTCGTTCATTTGTTCGGTGGGACGATCCTCGGGGGCGATTTTCACCTCCCAGGTGTCTTTCATATCGGCCAGACCGAATTCCGGCGGGCTGGCGGGATCCAGCAGCAGGTAATTCGACATCAGGCCGATTTGTTCGTCGGTCAGATCGCCGGACGTGCCCCAGTTGGGCATGCCCGCAGGCGACCCATAAGTGATAAAGCTGTGCAGATAATCATAGCCCAGTTCGCGCGTCAGATCCGGCGTCAGGGCCTTGCCCGTCGCGCCCTTGCGCAACACGCCGTGACAACCGGCGCAGCGTTCAAAGTAAATCTTGTTCGCCTCGTTATACTGGGCCTCGGACATCGCGGGGATGCCTTCGGGGGCGCCGGGGGCCGTGACCGTTTCCTGTGCCAGCGAATCAAGACCGGGCTGGTATTGATCCTGTGGCGCACTGGTGTGATCCTGCGGTGCCGTGGCGGTGTCCTGTGCCGCTGCGATGCCTGCGCTGAACACCAAGGTCAGCGCAGCCGTCGCCAGCAACATCCGTTTCGCCGGGTTTGCGTAGGTGAGAGCCATCGGAATTCTCCGTTTCTGATGTAGCTTTGCATAGCGTCATTGGGAATCGGTTCGGGTTCCTTGACTTTTTTCAAATGGCTGTGACCGCGGGCCTGCGACATTCTGGCACAACCCACAGGCCGCGCGCCCGTATCGCGTCATTCCCACGCAATTTTGACTTTCGTTAAGGCAAATGTGTTTGCGACCGAACAGGCTGGGTCTCAGTTGCAACCGCATGGAAAGGACTGCGCATGAGCGAAGTCATGACCAAAAGCATGGCCCGCAACGTCTTTTATGGCGGGTCGCTGTTCTTTATTCTGATCTTTGGCGGCCTGTCGGTCCACAGCCATTATTACGCCGTCAACGTATCCACCGACAAAGAGGGCCTGACCGAAAGCGTCGCCGCAGGCAAACATGTCTGGGAACGCAATGGCTGTATCAACTGTCATACGCTCTTGGGCGAAGGGGCGTATTACGCGCCCGAACTGGGCAATGTCATGAAACGCTGGGGCGTGCAGGACGACCCCGAGGCCGCATTGTCGATGCTGTCGGGATGGATGGACGCCATGCCGACGAACATTCCCGGCCGTCGCCAGATGCCGAATTTCGGCCTGTCCGAACAGGAATATCAGCAATTGACCGATTTCCTGCTGTGGACCGGGCGGATCAACACGCAAAACTGGCCCCCCAATGACGCCGGCTAAGGAGACCTGAACATGAGATACGCAACACAACGGATCGCCTATGCCTATTTTGCGGTCGCCATGGCCTTGTTTGCCGTGCAGGTCACAATGGGTCTGGTGATGGGTTACATCTATGTGAACCCGAATTTCCTGTCGGATCTGGTGCCGTTCCACGTCGTGCGGATGCTGCATTCCAATTCCTTGGTGGTGTGGCTGCTGCTGGGCTTTTTTGGCGCAACCTATTTCCTGCTGCCCGAAGAGGCCGAACGCGACATCCATTCCCCCACACTGGCCTATATCCAGTTGGCGATTATGGTGGTCGGCACGCTGGGCGCGGTTCTGACCTATGTGTTCGACCTGTTCCACGGCAACTGGCTGCTGGGGAAAGAGGGGCGCGAATTTCTAGAACAGCCCATCTGGGTGAAACTGGGCATCGTCGTGGCCGCCCTGATTTTCCTGTATAACTGCACGCTGACGCTGCTGAAGGGGCGCAAAACATCCGTGTCCACGATCCTGATGGTGGGCCTGTGGGGTCTGGCGCTGCTGTTCCTGTTTGCGTTTTACAACCCGTCGAATCTGGTGCTGGACAAACAATACTGGTGGTATGTGATCCATCTGTGGGTGGAAGGCGTCTGGGAACTGATCATGGCCGCGATTCTGGCCTTTCTGATGCTGAAACTGACCGGCGTTGACCGCGAAGTCGTGGAAAAATGGCTGTATGTCATCGTCGCCACGGCGCTGTTCTCGGGCATCCTTGGCACCGGCCACCACTACTATTGGATCGGTCTGCCTGCCTATTGGCAGTGGATCGGCTCGATCTTCTCGTCCTTCGAGGTGGTGCCGTTCTTTGCCATGATGGCCTTTGCCTTCATCATGGTGTGGAAGGGCCGCCGCGATCACCCGAACAAGGCCGCGATGCTGTGGAGCCTTGGCTGCGCGGTGCTGGCCTTTTTTGGCGCAGGCGTCTGGGGCTTCCTGCACACGCTGCACGGCGTCAACTATTACAGCCACGGCACGCAGATCACCGCCGCGCATGGCCACCTTGCCTTTTACGGTGCCTATGTCTGCCTTGTGCTGGCGATCATCAGCTATGCGATGCCGATCCTGAAGAACCGCGACCCCTATAATCAGGTCCTGAACATGGCCTCGTTCTGGATCATGTCCTCGGGGATGCTGTTCATGACCTTTACGCTGACCTTTGCAGGCACGGTGCAGACCCACCTGCAACGGGTGAACGGGATCTTCTTCATGGAGGTGCAGGATCAGCTTGTGCTGTTCTACTGGATGCGCCTTGGCTCGGGTGTGGCGGTCGTGCTTGGCGCGCTGTTGTTCATCTATGCGATCATGGTTCCGGGGCGCGAAGTGGTCGATCCCGGCCCGGTCCAGAAACAGCGTGACACGCATCTTGAACCGGCGGAGTAAGCCATGAACGCGCATATCGACACGGAGGGGGCGCAAGCCCCCTTCTACCTTCCGCAAGGCGACGAGATCGGGATCTTCGAATCCGCCGCCCGTCATGACCTGCCGGTCCTGCTGAAAGGGCCGACCGGCGTCGGCAAGACCCGCTTTGTTGCCCATATGGCCGCCCGTCTGGGGCGTAAGCTTTACACCGTGGCCTGCCATGACGACCTGTCGGCGGCGGATCTGATCGGGCGTTACCTGCTGAAAGGCGGCGAAACCGTCTGGGTCGATGGCCCGCTGACCCGCGCGGTCCGCGAAGGCGCGATCTGTTATCTGGACGAGGTGGTCGAGGCCCGGAAGGACGTCACCGTCGTGCTGCACCCGCTGACCGATGACCGCCGCATCCTGCCCATCGACCGCACCGGCGAAGAAATCGCCGCCGCGCCGGGCTTTATGTTGGTCGCATCCTATAACCCCGGTTATCAGAACATCCTGAAAACGCTGAAACCGTCTACCCGGCAACGCTTTCTGGCCATGGAGTTTGACTTTCCCGCGCCCGCTTTGGAAACCGATGTTGTGATGCAGGAAAGCGGGCTGGACCGCGACCGCGCCGCGCAACTGGTGCGGCTGGCCGGAAAACTGCGCGCCCTGCGCGGTCAAGACCTGGAAGAAGGCGTGTCCACCCGTCTGGTCGTCTATGCCGCGACGCTGATTGCGGGCGGCATGTCGCTGGACCGCGCCATTTCCGCCGCGATGATCGAACCGCTGACCGATGACGCCGATGTAAAACGCGGACTGTCGGATCTGGTCAGCGCGGTGTTTGGCTGACGCGCATGGGCTTTGAACCGTGGGAACCCGAAGAAACCATCGGCAAGCTGTGGCACAACATGGCCAGCCGATGGGACGCGCCGCCGGTCTTTCCTGATGCGGCGGTGACGCTGCCGCAGGTGATGGGGCGGCTGGGGGTGTTTTATCGCGGCTTGGGCGGCGATCACAGCGTGGATATGCGCGCGGCCCGCGATGTGGCCGCCCGTCACCGCCTGTCATTCCGCCGCCGCCTTGCGACCGAGGCCGAGGCCCTGCCCCGCGCCACCTTCGACGGCGAGGTTCTGCGCCTGCCCGAAACGCTGGCGCTGTTTCCCGACGCGGCGGCCAATGGCGCGGCCTATCTGTGGCTGACCGCCATGTCGGTGGCCGTGGGGCAGGACAGCCCGCCACAGGCGCCGGGCGATGATCCGTTATCGCGCGATCTGGCGCAGATTGCCGGGGCGCTGCGGGCGGTTGATCTGACGCTGGGACAGGCGCCGGGTCTGGCGCGGCTTTATGCCGAATTGTCGGCGCTGTCGCTGGCCCGTCGCCGCGCGCCGCGCCTGCCCGCCACCGAATCCGCCATCGAACAGGTCATCCGTCACCTGCTGGGCGATCCCGCCGATCTGACGCCGGACGCCGCGCAGGTTCTGGCCCGCATCAATGCCGCGCGGGCGGGGGACGCATCCGCATTGGACGCACGCGCGCCGCATGGATACCGACCGCTGCGCCCGGTGGAAATCTGGGTCATGCCCGACGCGGTGCAGATATCCGCCGCCGATCAGGTCGAAACCCGCGACACCGACGGCCCGCCCGAAGAAGGCCAGGACGGCAAAATGATGCGCGCGCGCCGTCGCCAGACCGATCAGGCCGAACGCCGCGACAGCCTGATCTTGCATAAATTCGAAGCGATCCTGTCATGGGCCGAATTTCTGAACCTCAACCGCCGCGTCGAAGATGACGATCTGGACGACGCGAAAAAGGCCGCCGACGATCAGGACGAACTGAATCTGGGCCAGTTGTCCAAGGCTCCGGCCACGCGGCTGAAACTGCATCTGGACCTGTCGCCCGAAGACGCCGACCGCGAACGCCTTGCCGGTGTGCATATCTATCCCGAATGGGACGCGCGGCGCGGGGTCTATCTGCCCGCCCATGTCCGCGTGTTGGAATCGCGCCCCGAACCCGCGCCCGAATCGGACCTGATCCGCGACCCCGCTGCGGCGCGCCGCATCCGCGCCGTCCGCCGCCAGTTCGAGGCCCTGCGCCCCGGCCGCATCACCACCACCGGCCACCGGGACGGCGAGGATCTGGACACCGAACTGGCCGTGCGCGCCGCCGGGGATTTGGCCGCCATGGGCGAAGATAACGACCGCATCTGGCGGCAATCGCGCCCGATGGCACGCGATCTGGCCGTGTCGATCCTGCTGGACGTGTCGCGTTCCACCGAAAGCGCGGTCACAGGCCGCGCCGTCATCGACATCGAACGCGAGGCGCTGACGGCGCTCTGTTGGGGGCTGCACGCCTGCGGGGATCGCTTTGCGCTGAACGCCTTTTCATCGCTGCGCCGCGAACGGGTCTATGTGTCGAATTGCAAAAACTTCGACGAACCCATGTCGCGCGTGGTGGAACAGCGCGTCGCCGCGCTGCGCCCGCAGTTTTACACTCGGTTGGGCGCGGGGCTGCGGCACGCATCCGCAGGCTTGGCCAGCCAAGGCAGTCACCGCCGGTTGCTGTTGGTCATCACCGACGGCAAACCCAATGATCTGGACCATTACGAAGGCCGCCACGGCATCGAGGACAGCGCCCGCGCCATCCGCGAAGCGCGCCGCGCCGGTCATTCCGTGTTCGGAATCACCGTGGACCGCGACGGCAAAAGCTGGTTCCCGCGCATCTTTGGTCAGGGGGGATTTGCGCTGTTTCCCGATCCGAACCAACTGACCACGGCGCTGCCGCACATCTATCGCCAGTTGGTCGGGCGATGACCACGCGCGCCCTGCCCGGCGATCTGATGATGTGGGTTCTGATCCTGTCGGAACTGGCGGTGTTTGCCGCCGGTCTGACGGCCTTTCTGGCGGTGCGGATCACCGACCCGCTGGGCTTCGCATTGGCGCAGGATCAGTTGCACCGCGCATCGGCGGGGGTGAATACGGTCGTGCTGGTTACATCGGGACTGCTGGCCGCGCTTGCGCTGCACGCGGCGCAGGCGGGCGCACGGCGGCGGTGCCGCGCGATGCTGGCGGGCGCGGCGCTGTTGGGCGTGGTGTTTTTGGTGCTCAAGGGCATGGAATACGCCGACACGCCATCCGGCGACAGCGCGTTTTTCATGTTCTATTACCTGCTGACCGGCTTTCACGCCGCGCATGTGATTGCCGGAGTGGTGATTCTGGGGCTGTGCGCCATCACCTGCCGTCCCGCACAGGTGCAGGCGGGCGCGCAGTTCTGGCATATGGTCGATCTGGTCTGGATCGTGCTGTTTCCCATCATTTACCTGCTGCGGTGATCGTGATGACCAACCCCTTGATCCGCGCATGGCTGATCCTGATTGGCGCATCGGGCGCGGCGACCGTGGCGGCGCTGTCGCCCCTGCCGCCGGGCGCGCAGATGGTGGTGATCCTGATCTGCGCGTGGATCAAGGCGCGGGTGGTGCTGGGCGCTTATCTGGAACTGGACCACGCGCCCGCGATGCGGCGTGGCTTTGACATCGGGCTGGCGCTGTTCCTGCTGCTGGCGGCGGCGCTGTGGTCAGCCGCGTGACGCAAGCCGGGGCCGGGTCAGCACCGGCCAGAACATCAGGGCAAAGCCCGCAAAGGCGATGATCCACGCCGTCCCCGCCGCGTGCAACAGCCCCACAGCCCCCGGCCAGATCGCCGCCGCGACCCGCAACAGCGCCGCGATGTTGATGGCGGCAAACACCCCCACCAGCCCCGGCCCCGCCGCCAGATCGCGCCCGGTATGGCCCAGACTGGCGCGCGCCATGACGGCCAAGGTCATCACTCCGACCGCGCCCGCCATCCAGCCATGCAGCGCGCCGGACGCGGCCATCAGCCCCGCCCCCGCCGCCGCAGCGGTGAAAAACCCAAGCGCCACCCACGCATAGCCCAGATGCAGCACCCACAGCAGCGGTTGCGACCGCGTGGCCCATCCGCGCCAGCGTGACAGCCGCGCCAGCAGCGCCGCCCCGGCCAAGGCCAGCGGCACGGCGGCCCCACCGGGCCACGCGACAAAGGCGATCAGCGCAACCGCTGTGACGATCAACGCGGCCTTATCCAGCCGGTCCATCGGCGCGGGCAGCGACGCACCCCCCTGTTTCACCAGCCAATTGCGGGTAAAGGACGGGATGATCCGCCCGCCGATCAGCGCCATCAGCATGACCAAAGCGGCCAGAGACAGCCTCAGCCCCGCGCCCTGCGCCGCACCCGGCCCGTGGATGTGAAACAGCGCCTGCCCGGCCGCAAACAGCCCGCAAATTCCCAGCACCGGCAGGTTGCGCCAGTTTTTCCCCGTGGCGATCTCGCGCGCCATCAGCGCCAGCAGCACCACCGGCATCGCCAGATCCAGCACCGCCACCACGACCGGCGCGGCCACAGCTGCGGTTGTCGCGATCCGCCCCGCCAGCCACAGCCCCGCCAACCCCGCCAGAGGTCCGCCCGCCACCGGCAACCGCCCCGTCCAGTTGGGAATAGCGGTCAGCAAAAACCCCGCCACAACCGCCCCGCCATAGCCAAAGATCATCGCATGGGCGTGCCAATCCGCGCCCATCAGCACCCCCGGCATCGGCGCACGCCCAGCCAGCATCAACAGCCACCAGATCATCGCGAATCCGGCCCAAACCGCGCCCATCAGGAAAAACGGCCGGAACCCGCCCGCCAGCAATGCAGGCCCGGACCAGCCCCGGATCAATTGTGCCGTTGTGGCCATGACGCCCTCAGTTCCATCCGCAGGTTGAAATTATTGCCCAAAACGCGTTTATGCCGCAGTCTGCGCGGTTTTTTTGTGCATGGCGTTGACTTTGGTCAGGTCCGCTCTGGTCATCAGCTGTTAGAACGCAGCCTTAAAATGAACGGACCCCTTATGACTGCGATCACTGATATTCTGCGCCACTCTGTCCTGTTTTCAAAACTGCCGGCAGGGTTGATTGACCGCATCGCCAGCTTTTGTTCGATCCGCGAGGTGTCCCAAGGCGAAACGATTTTTGTGCAGGGTGAACCGTCGGACAGCGTGTTTATGATCGCGCGGGGCTGGGTCAAACTGTATCGCCTGACCGCCAGCGGGGCCGAGGCGGTCGTGTCCGTCAAAACCCGCGGCGACAGCTTTGCCGAGGCCGCAGCCATTCGCGGCACCCCCTATCCCGTCTCGGCCGAGGCCGCGACCGCCGCCATCCTGATTCGTCTGGATGCCGGACGATTGCGCCATATGATCGACACCGAACCCCGCGTCACCCATGCGATGTTAAGCAACTGCTTTCTGAAATTGCAGGAATTCGTGGTCGATATCGAACAGCTTAAGGCGCGGTCGGGCGCGCAGCGTGTGGCGGAATTTCTGTTGGACCTGTCCAATGAACAGGACGATGCCGCCGCCATCGAACTGCCCTATAACAAAGTGCTGATCGCCGGGCGGCTGGGCATGAAACCCGAAAGCCTGTCGCGCGCCTTTCGCCGGTTGCGCGATCATGGCGTGCGGATCGACGGGGCCAATGCCTTTATCAGCGACCGCGCCGCGCTGATGGATTTCGTCGCCGAAGACCCCAGCCTGTCCTGGTCCAAAAATTAACAAAGATCAGAAATGCGCAGGGGCTTGAGTTTCGTCAAGGAAACCGTCCCCGCGCGGCATCAGGTTGTGTCCGTATCGCCAAATCCTTGGCCATATACGGGAATACGAATGATGGGCCGATCAGGCATAGGCGCGGTTTTGGTTCTGATGCTGGTCACGGTGCTGGCGGCGCTGCCTCTGCGCGCGCAAACGCCGGTGCTGCCGCAGTTTCTGACCGATGTTCCGGCGGCTGAACTGGTGGCGGGGGCCGACCGTTTCGGCCCGATGCGCGACGATCTGGCCGTCGCGCCCGTCATGCGCGGGGACGAAACGCTGGGCTGGGCGTTTATCACCAGCGATTTCGTCGGCACGACCGGATATTCGGGCAAACCCATTCACACCATGGTCGCGATTGACCGCGACGCGCGTGTGATCGGGCTGCGGCTGGTCAAACATTCCGAACCCATTGTTCTGATTGGGATTCCCGATTCGCGCATCAATGCCATGGTCGCGGACTATGTCGGTATGGATCTGGTCGCAGCGGCGGCGGCGCAGTCCACGCGCGATCTGAACATCATTTCCGGCGCGACGGTCACGGTGATGGTGATTGACGACAACATCATCCGCGCGGGGCTGCGTGTGGCGCGGGCCTTGGGTCTGGCCGGGCTGAGCGCGGAACAGGATGCCGCCCCCACGCAGCGCCTGCGCACCGCCGCCGAGCCGATCACCAGCTGGGACCAAGGCATCGGTGACGGCACCATCCGCCGCCTGACCCTGACCGTGGCCGAGGTGAACGAGGCCTTTGCCGCCCATACCGATCTGCGCGCGGGGCAACGCCCCCTGACCGCCGATGATGACGCGGTGTTCATCGACATGCAGGCGGCACTGGTCAGCATCCCCGACATCGGGCGTCCCATCCTTGGCCCCGCCGAATACGCCAATGTCGAAAGCTGGCTGGCGGATGGCGACCACGCAATCGCCATTGCCGGTCTGGGGATGTATTCGTTCAAAGGGTCGGGCTATGTCCGGGGCGGCATCTTTGACCGCATCCAGTTGATTCAGGACGATATTTCGGTGCGGTTCCGCGACCGCCAGCATCGCCGCACATCCGTTGCGCCGACCGACGCGCCGGCTTTTGCCGAAACCGACCTGTTCCGCATCCCCGCCGACAGCGGTTTTGACCCCACGCGCCCGTTCCGTATTCAATTGCTGGTGCATCGCGATGTGTCGGCACTGGAAAAGGCGTTTCTGACCTGGGATTTGGGCTATCAACTGGCGGATCGCTATCTGGAGCCGATCCCCGCCCCGCCCCCGGTGGTGACCGCGCCCGATCTGGACGAAACCGCCGCGCAAACCGCGCTGTGGCAACGGGTCTGGGACAGCAAACGCCCGCAAATCGCGGTGCTGGCGGTGATGCTGGGCGTGCTGACGGCGGCGTTTTTCTTTCAGGAATATCTGTCGCGGTCCGAACGCGCGGTGCGGATATTCCGGCTGTCGTTCCTGACCCTGACGCTGGTTGTGCTGGGCTGGATGTGGAACGCGCAACTGTCCGTGGTCAATATTCTGGCGCTGTTTGCGTCCCTGCGCGACGGGTTTTCATGGCAGGCGTTCATGCTGGACCCGCTGACCTTTATTCTGTGGTTCAGCGTGGCGGCGGCGCTGATTTTCTGGGGGCGCGGGGCCTATTGCGGGTGGCTGTGTCCGTTTGGCGCGTTGCAGGAACTGACCAACCAGATCGCGCGCAAACTGCGCGTGCCGCAGATCACCGTGCCGTGGTTTATCCATGAACGCGCCTGGGCTTTGAAATACATTATCTTTCTGGGCCTGTTCGGTGTGTCGCTGATGAGTCTGGACCGCGCCGAACATCTGGCCGAGGTTGAGCCGTTCAAAACCGCCATCATCCTGAACTTTGACCGTGCGTGGCCCTTTGTCCTCTATGTCGGGGTGCTGCTGCTGGCGGGGCTGTTCATCGAACGGTTTTATTGCCGGTATCTGTGTCCCTTGGGCGCGGCACTGGCGATCCCGGCGCGCATCCGCATGTTCGACTGGCTCAAACGATACAAAGAATGCGGCAATCCGTGCCAGACCTGCGGCAATGAATGTTTCGTTCAGGCCATCCATCCCGAAGGCCCGATCAACCCGAATGAATGTCTGAACTGTATGCATTGCCAGGTTCTGTATCATTCGAAAACCAAATGCCCGGTTGTCATCAAACAACTGAAACGGCGGGAAAAAATTGCCGCCTCGGCTATGCCCGATTTGCGGTCGGGACTGTCCAATCACCCTAACCTGAAAACGAAAGAGGCTTGAAATGTCGCATGATCTGAAATCAGGCATCAGCCGCCGTGGCCTGCTGGGCGCCACAGCAGGCGGGGCCGCATTGCTGGGCGGTGGGATCACCGCACGTCAGGCGTTCATCGCCGCCGCCACCGGAGGCGCGGCGACCGCCGCCGCCACGGCAGCCGGCGCGCAAACCGGCGCGATCAGCGCCCCCCATATCGGGCCGGGCGATCTGGACACCTATTACGGGTTCTGGTCATCGGGCCAAACCGGCGAGATGCGCATCCTGGGCATCCCGTCCATGCGCGAACTGATGCGGGTTCCGGTCTTTAACCGCTGTTCGGCAACGGGCTGGGGCCAGACGAATGAATCGCTGCGCATCCATGAACGCACGATGACCGAAAAGACCAAGAACTTTTTGGCAGCGAATGGCAAACGCATCCACGACAATGGCGATTTGCACCACGTCCATATGTCCTATACCGACGGGCGCTATGACGGCCAGTATCTGTTCATGCAGGACAAAGCCAACAGCCGCGTCGCCCGCGTGCGCTGTGACGTGATGAAATGCGACAAGATTCTGGAAATCCCGAACGCCAAGGCCATGCACGGGATGCGCCCGCGCAAAGTGCCGTCGTCGAATTACATTTTCTGCAATGGCGAGGACGAAGCACCGCTGGTCAATGACGGCACCACGATGCACGATGTCAGCACCTATGTGAACCTGATGACGGCGGTTGATACCGACCAGATGACCGTCGCATGGCAGATCAAGGTGTCGGGCAATCTGGACAATGTGGACGCCGATTACGAAGGCAAATATGCCTTTGCCACCAGCTATAATTCCGAAATGGGGATGACGCAGCCGGAAATGACGGCCGCTGAAATGGACCACGTCGTCGTCTTTAATATCGAGGCGATCGAAGCCGCCATTGCCGCCGGGGATTACACCGAACTGAACGGCTGCAAAATTCTGGACGGGCGCAAAGAAAACCACGCCGCCGGGCTGACACGTTACATCCCGATCCCGAATAACCCGCATGGCTGCAACATGGCGCCGGATAAAATCCACCTGTGCATCGCCGGGAAATTGTCGCCCACCGTGTCGGTGATTGACGTGCGCAAACTGGCCGCCGTGTTCGCGGATGAGGCCGAACCGGAATCGGTGATTGTCGCGCAACCCGAATTGGGTCTGGGGCCGCTTCATACCGCCTTTGACGGCGACGGGAACGCCTATACCTCGCTGTTTTTGGACAGTCAGGTGGTGAAATGGAATATCGACCGCGCCGTTCGCGCCTATGCGGGCGAAAATGTCGATCCGATTATATCCAAGGTTGACGTGCATTATCAGCCCGGCCACCTGAAAACCACGCTGGGCGAAACGCTGGATGCGGATGGCAAATGGCTGGTCTGTCTGTCGAAATTCAGCAAAGACCGGTTCCTGAATGTCGGCCCGCTGAAACCGGAAAACGACCAGTTGATCGACATTTCCACCGATCAGATGGTGGTGGTGCATGACGGCCCGAACTTTGCCGAACCCCATGACGCCATTGCCGTTCCCGCATCGCTGATGACCCCGATCATCAAGTCGATCTGGGACCGCAACGATCCGATGTGGGCCGAAACCCGCGCGCAGGCCGAAGCGGATGGCATTGATCTGGACGGCTGGCAGGACAGCGTGATCCGGGACGAGGCCGACCCGACCAAAGTGCGCGTCTATATGACCTCTCAGGCGCCGAACTTTGCGCTGGAAAGCTTTGAGGTGAACGAAGGCGATGAAGTCACCGTCATCATCACCAACCTGGATGACATCGACGATCTGACCCATGGCTGGACGCTGGGCGAACATGGCGTTGCCATGGAAATCGGGCCGATGGCCACGGCGTCGGTCACCTTTGTTGCCGCGAAACCGGGGGTTTACTGGTATTATTGCCAGTGGTTCTGCCACGCGCTGCATATGGAAATGCGCG
>NZ_JAUNTW010000023.1 GCF_030538495.1 Paracoccus sp. (in: a-proteobacteria) | reverse complement strand
CGCCGCGCTTGTCCTTGGCAATCGGGATCTGGTTCTGTTCGGCAAACTCGATCAGTTTCGTGCGGCTGGTCAGGTCCCATTCGCGCCACGGCGCAATCACCCGGATCGCCGGATCAAGCGCATAGCACGACAATTCGAACCGCACCTGATCATTGCCCTTGCCCGTCGCGCCATGGGCCACGGCATCGGCCCCATGTTCATGCGCAATTTCCACCAGACGTTTGGAAATCAGCGGGCGCGCAATCGACGTTCCCAGCAGATACAGCCCTTCATACAGCGCATTGGCGCGGAACATCGGGAAGACGAAATCACGCACGAATTCTTCGCGCAGGTCGTCGATATGGATGTTGTCCGGCGCGATGCCCAGCAATTCGGCCTTGGCGCGGGCGGGTTCCAGTTCCTCGCCCTGCCCCAGATCGGCGGTGAAGGTGATCACTTCGCAGCCATATTCGGTTTGCAGCCATTTCAGAATGATCGAGGTGTCCAAGCCCCCGGAATAGGCCAGAACAACTTTTTTCGGCGCGTCGGTCATACGGTCCCCCTATGTCGTTTGCGAGAGGGATAGGCCCATTCGAACCTTGTCACAAGTGGGCTGCGCGTCCTATTCAATCCCCAAGGCACAGGAAAGATGACATGATGTTTCAGGCAATGCGGATTATCGGCCACTCATGGCAACAACTGATCGGCAATATGGCGCAGGCGATCACCATTTCGGTGCTGCCGATGCTGGTGGTGTTCGCCTTGGCCGGGGGGGTGTTCATGTCACTGATGACGGGGAGTCCGGCGAACGGATTTGCGCTGTATCTGATCACCATCGTGGTGATCGGGCTGCTGTGTTTCGTGGTGGTCGCGGTGAACTGGCATCGCTTTGTGCTGCTGGGCGAACGGCAGGGGATCGTGCCGCGCCTGACCGGGCGGGCAACGCGGGATTATGTGATCACGTCCATTGTGATTATGCTGTTGATTGTGCTGATGGGCATGGCGGTGATGCTGATCGTGGCGCTGATCGTGCCGGGGCTGATGGCCAGCGGCATGATTGATTACAGCGTCGCACAGGCCGGGATCGGGCCGAATGCTGGCGGAGTGGTGATCAACGTGTTCACAATTACGGTCTTTGCCGCGAATGTCATCGTGACGGCGGTGTCGCTGCGCCTGTCGGTGGCGTTGCCTGCCGCGGCGGTCGGGGGGAACCGCAAAATCCGCGCGGCGCTGTCTGCGACCAGCGGCCATTTCGGCACGATTCTGGTGATCGCGCTGTTCGTGATCGCGGTGCCGACACTGACTGATGCCTTGGCCGCCCGCATGATCGCCCCGATCCTGACCTTTGAAACGCTGTGGTTTTATCTGGCGGCGCTCGGCGTGGCGTCGTGGTTCTGGACCTTGCTGACGCTGTCGATTGCGACGACGCTGTATGGTCATTATGTCGAAGGACGGGCGCTGAACTAAGCCCCGCCCGTGTGGAAATAATCATACACCCGCTGCGCAATCGCGGCGCTGATGCCGGGGACGGCCTGCAAATCGGCCAGACCCGCGCCGCGCACCGCCTTGGCCGACCCGAAATGCGCGAGCAGAGCGCGTTTGCGCGCAGCCCCCACGCCCGGAATGTCGTCCAGAGGGTTCGCCATCACCGATTTGGCGCGCTTGGCGCGATGCGTGCCGATGGCCCAGCGATGCGCTTCGTCCCGCAGACGCTGGATGAAATACAAGACCGGGTCGTTCATCCGCAACGCCATCGGGCGCGCGCCGGGGCGGTGAAATTCCTCTTTGCCGTGGTCGCGGTCCACGCCTTTGGCAACGCCGATCATCGGAATGTCGTCCACACCCAGATCGGCCATGATCTCGGCCACGACGGAGACCTGCCCCGCGCCGCCGTCGATCAGCAACAGGTCGGGCCATGTGTCACCCTGACGGTCGGGATCCTCTTTTAACAGGCGGGTAAAGCGGCGGGTCAGCACCTCGCGCATCATGCCAAAGTCATCGCCGGGGGTGATTTCGGTGCCTTTGATGTTGAATTTGCGGTATTGGCTTTTGATAAATCCTTCGGGTCCGGCCACGATCATGCCGCCGACCGCGTTTGTCCCCATGATGTGACTGTTGTCATAGACCTCGATCCGCTGGGGCGGTCCGGGCAGATCGAATGCCGCCGCCAGACCGTCCAGCAGCCGCAATTGGGTGGCGCTTTCCGACATGCGGCGGGCCAGCGATTCGCGGGCATTGCGCAGAGCATTGGCGACCAGTTCCAGCTTTTCCCCCCGCTGCGGGGCCAGCACATCCACCCGGCGACCGGCGCGGTCCGACAGCACATCGGCCATCAATTCGGGATCCTGCGGCGGATGCGACAGCAGAACCTGACGCGGAGGCGGTTTGTCGTCGTAAAACTGCATCAGAAACGCCTGCATCACCTCATCCGCGGATTCGGCGCCGCCCAGACGCGGGTAAAAATCGCGGTTGCCCCAAGACTGGTTGCCGCGGATGAAAAATACCTGAACGCAGGCCTGCCCGCTGTCCATATGCAGCGCGATAATGTCCGCTTCGGGGACGGAACGGGGGTTGATCGCCTGCACCGACTGAACGGCGGTCAGCGCCTTGATCCGGTCGCGCAGGGCGGCGGCGCGTTCGTATTCCATATCCTCGGCCGCTTGGGCCATATCGGCCGCCAATTGCGCCTGAATCGCGGTTGATTTGCCCTGTAAAAACCGTTCGGCATCCGCGACCAATGCGGCGTAATCGTCATGGCTGATCCGGCCCACACAGGGCGCGGCGCAGCGTTTGATCTGGAACAGCAGGCAGGGACGGGTGCGCGATTCAAACACCGAATCCGTGCAGTTGCGCAGCAAAAACACCCGCTGCAACTGCGTCAGCGTGCGGTTGACCGCGCCCGCACTGGCAAAGGGGCCGTAATAATCCCCCTTTTCCGACCGCGCGCCGCGATGTTTTTTGATCTGGGCAAAGGCGTGCGATTTCGCCACCAGAATATTGGGAAAGCTTTTATCATCGCGCAGCAGCACGTTATAGCGCGGCTTTAACTGTTTGATCAGGTTCTGTTCCAGCAGCAGCGCCTCGGTCTCGGTGCGCGTGGTCAGGAACATCATCGACCGGGTTTCGCGGATCATCCGGGCGATGCGCGCGGAATGGCCAGAGGGGCGCGCATAATTCGACACCCGCGCCCGCAGATCGCGCGCCTTGCCGACATACAAAACCGCGCCCTGTTCATCCAACATGCGATACACGCCGGGGCTGCTGTCCAACAGACGCAGGTAATCATGGATCAGATCATGGCCGGTTTTGGGGGTCATCGCGCTGCCTTGGTGATTCCCTGATGCGCTGCACCGAACGGCCACCATCCGCAAGGGCTAAGCTGTCCACGGAATCTGTGGATAAGTATGTGGATCGCATGGGGGCGATCCCGGTTTGCGTCAGCAATCGTTACAGTTTCGTGAAGCTGCCTGTTTTTTAGGCACATATGTAAGCTGTTGATTTTGCACATGATTATTTTGCACTACCCGCAAAGCCCTGAAAAACGTGACAGATTCCGCATGTTTTAACAAATGACGCAACGACAGGTGGACAAAGCGGCAAAAGGTCGCGCATCACGTGTTATTCGCGGCCCAGCACGTCCGGCGTGCGCCAGGCCAGATGCTGGCCGCCATCAACGCAGATCAACTGCCCCGTCACGGCCCGCGCATCCAGAAAATAGCCCAGAGCCTGCGTAATCCCCGCCGCATCCGCGCCACGCCCCAGAATCGTGGCCGCGCGCTGCGCGTCGAAATGCGCCTGACTTTGGCGCGCGCCAATCATCGTCGGGCCGGGACCAATGGCGTTGACGCGAATATCGGGGGCCAGAGCCTGCGCCAGCGTGCGCGTCAGCGCCCACAGCCCCGCTTTGGCCAGCGAATAGGTCATGAATTCCGGCGTAGGTTTCAGCACGCGCTGATCCACCATATTGACGATCAGCGCCTGCGCCTGCGGTTCGCCGTTTTCGTCCAGAACCGCGCGGGGGGCCTGCGCCGCCATGGCCTGCGACAACTGAAACGGCGCGCGCAGATTGGACCCGATATGGCGGTCCCAACTGTCCGGGGTGGCCGTGTGGATGTTGTCATATTCAAAAATCGACGCGTTGTTGACCAACACCGCCACCGGCCCCATCTGCGCGGCAATATCAGGGATCAGGCGCGCTGTGGCGTCCGCGTCCAGCAGGTCGGCCTGAAACGCCTGCGCGTTCACGCCAAACCCACGGGCCTGCGCGACCGCATCCGCCGCCGCATCCGCAGACCCGGAATAATGCACCGCCACGTCATAGCCGCGCCGCGCCAGTTCCAATGCCATGGCGCGGCCCAGCCGTTGCGCCGCACCTGTCACCACCGCCACCGTCATATCAGCACCCAGACATAGCCCGCATATCCCGCCAGCAGCGCCGCCCCCGCCGCGCGCCCGATCGTGACGCCTCGGAACAGAAACGGTGCCAGAATCAGCCCCGCGCCCAGCATCACCCACAGATCCAACCGCAGCATCTGGTCGGGGATCGGCAGCGGCTTGATCAGCCCGGTGACGCCCAGAATAAACAGGATGTTAAAGATGTTGGACCCCACCACATTGCCCAGCGCAATGTCGGATTGCCGTTTCAGCGCCGCCGCCACCGTCGCCGCCAGTTCGGGCAGCGAGGTGCCGACCGCAACCAACGTCAGGCCGATGACAACCTCACTGATGCCAAAATCGCGGGCGATATTGGTCGCGCCCTGCACCAGCAGATTGGCCCCCACCGGCAACAGCACCAGACCCGCCGCCAGCCAGCCGATGATGCGCGGCCACTGCGCGCCCGGATTCGCGGGGGAGTCATCGCTCTGCGCCGTCGCCAACTGCCGCCACAGCACGGCGACCATCCCGGCCAGCAAAACAAGCGCGGCCAGCGTGCCAATAGGCCCCATCAGCGCCAGCACAATCAGCAGCACCGACGCGCCCATCATCATAAACCAGCTTTCGCGCAGATCATGGCCGCGCGTCACAATCGGCGCAATCACAGCCGCCGCGCCCAGAATGACCAGCACGTTAGCGGTGTTCGACCCCACCACATTGCCCAGCGCAATATCGGTCGATCCCCGCAGCGCCGCCGACAGCGACACGATCATTTCCGGCGCGGATGTGCCAAAGGCAACCACCGTCAGCCCCACGACCAGCGGCGCAACCCCCAGCCGCAGCGCCAGATTGACCGCGCCCTTGACCAACAGATCGCCGCCCAGCACCAGCAGCACCAGACCGGCGATGATATACAGGCTATCGACGACCAATCTTGATCCCCAGCACTTTGGCCATAAAGCGGCGAAATCCCGGACCGGCCAGCAGCGCGATCAGGCACATGATCAGCAAAAACAGGATGACGGCGCGAATGCTCATCCCCGCGCTCCGAATTGACTGAAGGCCGCGCGTTGTTCGGCGGCGTCGATCACGGCATCCGCCGACAGCCCCATGCGGCGCAAAAACGGCTGGCGCAGGCCCAGAACCTGAAACCGCACCTTATCCCCATGCAAGGCCCGCATTTTCGGCACCAGATGCGCGATGCCATCGGCCAGCCCCAATTCGACCGACCGCCGCCCGGTCCAGAATTCGCCCGTAAACACATCGCCATCCGCCAGCCGCGCGCCCCGCCGCGCCCGCACATGCGATTTAAACGATTCGTGAATGTCGTCCAGAATATGACGCAGCCGTTCGACATCTTCGGGGTTTTGTTCGCGGAACGGATCCAGCGTCGATTTCGACCGGCCCGCCGTGTGAACGCGCCGTTCGATCCCCCATTTCGCGATCAGATCCTGGAACCCAAAGCCCGCGGAAATCACCCCGATCGACCCCAGAATCGAACTGTCATCGCACCAGATCTGATCCGCCGCGCAGGCCAGCCAATATCCGCCCGATGCGGCCACATCTTCGACAAAGGCATGAACGGGAATGTCTTTTTCATCGGCCAGCCGCCGGATGCGCGCGGCAATCAGCGATGACTGCACCGGCGATCCGCCGGGCGAATTGATCGCCAAGGCAACCGCTGCCGGTTTCCCGCGAAAGGCGCGTTCAATGACGGGGGCCAGCGCGGCGTCATTCAGCCCTCCGCGCCCCGCGCCGCCAATGGCGCCGGACAGGCGGATCACAACAACGCGCGGATGGCGCGACCAAAGACGGGACAGAACCGGAATATGCATGACCCCAGACATAGGCGCACGCCCCCCGCCCCGCAAGCCTGCGCGCCGATTTTGCGGGCGTTACGCCCGGCCTTCGTCCACCAGATCATCTGCGCGCGATAGGCTTTTTCGTGGTGGCCGTTATGCCCTTTGTGCCAGCGGCTGACGGTGGTTTCGACCGTCCCCAAAATCGGCGGCGCAGAAAGTCAGCTTATGCCGCGCCAGCCAGTCATCCAGCGCCGCGGCAAAGGGTCGGGGGTCCATAATCGGCGTCATAACGGGCCTTTCTGTTGGCACACGAACCCGCACCACATCCCCAAAAACACCGCGTCAGCAACCGGAACATGACGGGGATCAGGCGGGTATGAATAGGCATTGATTGGACTTTTCAGGCGCTCCAACTGGCGGTGGCAATTGCCACACTGATCACCGCCAGCCGGAAACCTTGAAAAGCAGGGGAGAGCCGAAAGGCCCTTCCCGACCCCTCCAAAATAAACAGATGGTGCGGTTAAATCAAGGCCGGCCCCCATCAGCGGAAAGGAACCAGATGTCGGGATTCATCCTCGTGATCCTGCTGCGGCGTAAATGACGCGGGCGGGACGAAACACCGCCGCGCCATATTCGGGCGATGCCGGTCGCCCCGCCATGAACGATCAGCCGTCACCGACATCGCGCAGGGTTTTCATCATCGGCGCGTAACGATCCGCGACCTTAATGTTCAAAAAGGACGCCCGTGCCCGAGCGTCCTTCTTTTCATCTCGTTGATCAGACGTCAGAAGATGAAATCGCTTGCGTCGATCTGCGCCAGGCGCGTGTTGGCGATTTCGATGGTGACGCCGTCCCATTCGACGATCACATCCGCACCGGATCGTTTGACCGACAGCGCCGACCACGACGCGCCGCGCAACTCGATCCGGTCCAGCCCGTCTTCCCAGTCGTGGATGCGCGCCCAGCCGTCTTTGCGCGCAAAGACAAAGCTGTCCGCCCCGGCCCCGCCATACAGATGGTCGCGGCCCGTGCCGCCGTCCAGCGTGTCACGGCCCGCACCGCCATACAGGCTGTCATTCCCGCTGCCGCCCACCAGCACGTCATTGCCGCCGCCGCCGTCCAGCCGGTCATGCCCGGCCCCGCCATAGAGCCGGTCAT
>NZ_JAUNTW010000014.1 GCF_030538495.1 Paracoccus sp. (in: a-proteobacteria) | reverse complement strand
CATCGGCCAAGATCAGCGGCAGGGCGCTGACCAATGCGGCCAGTGTGGTGATGACCCCCTGAATCGAACTGGACGCGATCCGCGACCCCTTGGCGGCCAGATCGGTGATGCTGGCCGTCGCGCGATCCGGGCTGACCGCGCGCACCGCGCCTACGGCGACCGCCGCCGCCAGATGCGCCCAAGTCACGGCCCCGGCAATGCCGTCGATGGTCAGGCTGTGGTCGCGCTGAAACGCGCGCACGGCGTCATCGGTGCGCGGGCCGAACGCCCCATCCACCTCGCCCGTGAAATAATGCACCGCGTTCAGCGCGGTTTGCAGGGCGCGGACACCGTCACCGCGCGCGCGCAGGCGCAGGGTCATCTGGTCCAGCGTGGTGCCGAACATTTCCCGCGCGGCGGCGCGCGTCAGGGCCTTGCGGTGATCCAGCCCGTTCAGCCCGCCATTGATGCGCCGGGTGACGATTTCGACGTCATTGGTATCGGCCAGCGGCGACATCGTGCGGCTGTTCCAGTAATAAATCGCGCTGCGCACGGCCAGTTCGGGATCCAGCAGACGGGCCGGATTGGCGATCAGATCGACGTTCAGCGCCTCGCCGGTCTCATGGTAATTATGCCGCCCCGTGGTCTGGAAAATCCCGCGCCCCTTGAAGCGGCGACCATCGCCCGGCTGACTGTTGCCCAGATTGGCGCGGCCTTCATAGGCTTCGCCGCTGGCATATTCTTCCAGCGTGGTGAAATTGTCGGTTTCATGGGCGGCTTGGGCCAGAAAATGCACCAGACGGAACGGGCCGACGATGCTCGCCATGGGCAACAGGCGCGACAGATGGGGGGCGATGGCGTCGGTGATGCGGCGCTGACGCGCGGCCTTGGCGGATGTTGCAGGCACCGGCGCGATGCGGCGCAGCAATTCGGGGGTGATCGTCATGGGGGCCTCGGGCAAAGTTGTTCCCGAATGGTGTCCCCGATCATGGCCCGTGGGTGACGGGCGGAACGTTCCGGCAACAGATCAGCCGAACAAATCCCCCTGATCGTCTTCGCCCGCGCGCCGGATTACCTCGCGCACCCAGCGTTGGGTCTGGCTCATTTTTCGCGCAATCGCGGCGGTTGACAATCCCTGTTCGTGCAGCGCCAGAATGCGCGCGCGGCGTTTCGCCGGGCTGCGATTGGGAATGGTGACGGTTTCGCCGGCCATATAATGACAGACCGCCGGGCCGTCTTCGGGGCCGAGCGCCTGCAAGATCGGGTGATCGGGCCGGGGATTGTGCGGGAAATAGAGGTCGATCCCCTCGAAATGCGCAAGCAGCGCCAGCGCGGCGCGGGTGCCGCAGGCTTCGGCCACATCCTCAAGCGATGATGGAATATCGGTCATGATGCCTCTGAAAACAGGTCGGTTTGATTGCCCCAGACGTCGCGACCGGGCCACGGCTCACGGGCAAATAATTCGCAGCCCCAGACATCGGGGAACAGATCGTCGATCATGGCGCGCATTTCCGGTGGCTTGCGGCTGTGTTCGCGCCGCACCCCTTCGATCAGGTCCGGGATCGGGGCGTTGATCAGGCCCCGCACGGACCGGGACCGGGCGCGGGGCGCACCGATCTTGCCCAGCAAAAACGGCTCCGTCGCGGATCGCAGCACATAGCCGGTCCCCATTGCGACATTCCAAGCCTTGGTGCGCTTGGTCCATGATCCGCCGGTGACATAGGTGAACCCCCATGCGGTCATCAGCGCCATCGCCTGCGGCAGATGCGGCCATGTGGACCACAGAAACAACATGCAGTCCGGCCCGGCCAGATGCCCGACCGGCAAAGCGCACAGATCATCGTGCGACATGGTGGCATAATGCGCTTCGGGGGATTTGTCGTGACCGTTTACGCTGCGCATCTGATACGACCATGGCGGGTCGGCCAGAATGACGCCGTATTTCATCGGGGTCAGATGGGCAAAGGGCCAGCCGCTCATGACCGGCCCCCTGCGATGGTGGCGCTAGAGGTCGGCGCGGACGCGGGACAATTCGCGGATGATGCTGTCCAGCAGGCTGTAAAAATCATCCGGGTTGGGGTCGATGTCGCGCGGGGTTGCGACCAGATCGCGGACGGCGCGCAGACATGCAGTGGCGTTTTCCAGCCGGTCGATGGGGCGATCACACATGGGCGAACATCTCCACCTGACGGGTGTCGCGGCGCGGGCCGTGGCCGGTCAGCGCCTGCGGCGTGATCAGGCCCAGATTGCGCATGGCGCGAATATCGCGGGTCAGCGTGGCCGAACTGATGCGCAGCGCGCCCGCGATTTCCGCGCGGGTCAGGCCCAGCCCGATGATCTGCCGCAGCCGGTCCCAACGCCGGTTCTGGCGCAGCAATTCCGCGCGCAGGGCGTTGATTTCCGCCTGCGCGGCCAGCAATTCGGCGGCGGGGCTGACGGGACGGCTGGCCCCTTCGATCAGATCCAGCACCCATGCCCGGAACTCGGCTGCGCGGGCCGTGCGGGCATGCATCGCGAGCAGGCGCGCGCCCCGCAGGCTGAAGATGCGGGTTTCCTGCATCCCGCCCGCTGTCGGCAGGTTGACCAGCGCGGTCATTTCCGGGGTGAACTCGGCGCGGTGCCGGTTGTAAAGGTCGCGGATGCGAACCTCTGGGCTGGCGTAACCCAAGGCCGTCGCAATTTGCGACCCCCTTAACCAAGCCTGCCCATACAGGTCGGTAATCGCCAGCGTTGTGTCGTGAAATTGCAGTTCGGTCATTGCTACAGTCCTTCAATGTGAAGCCCTGACACCAGCTGTCAATCTGGTGGCCGGGCAGACGCAGGTTGACAGACCGCGCTGTAGCCGACGCGGCAGACCTTTCGGTCTCCCACGCTGCCCGACCATAGGAAAAGGCGCTGGCAAAATGCCATGCGCCCTTCGTCAGGGCTACATCGAACAGGCTGTCAAACCCGATCCGGCCTTGTCTGCCGGACAGGTTTAAAATGCCCATTTGCCGCCCCGATGTCAAATCCCCTTGTCGAATCGCCCAATGCGCGCGACGGTTGCAGCTCAACCAACAGGGGAAAATGATATGTTTAGAATGACCTGCGCCGTTCTGGCGCTGATCTCCGCGCCGCTCGTCGCCGCAGGCTACGTCCCCTTCACCCCCCAGTCCGAAATGCTCGAAGATTACCAGCGTATGATGGGCAACATTCTTGAAGGCAGAGAAACTTGGGAACGGCGTCCGTCCACAACAGCACCAGCTAGTGTCGCAGGGGCGACCGGCGATGACTACGAATACTGGAAATTGGCGTTCTCTTCCCGTCGGCACGGCGAAACAGCGGCACGGATTATTCAGAACGGGCTGCCCTGCCGTGATATCATGACGCAAGTGCGCGCGACTGAAATGGGCTGGTCGTCTCCGGTTATCCAAACGGAACTGGCCAGCGGCGCGCTGTATCTTGCCGGGGCGATCAGCACTGCGAAACTGGACAACCCCGACTTTGACGAGCTGATGCCCGCCTTCATCGCGTTTTGCGATGTGGACGACAGCCGCAGCCTTCACGACTTCATGGACAGTCTGACCGACGCCGCCCATTAACTGCGCCCTGCCTTTGCTTTTCCGCGCGCTTCCATTTTTTTCAGCGCCTCGATGACGGGCTGGGCTTGGGCATAGGTCATCAGGTCGGGATCGGTGGCGATATTGGCCTGTCCCGGCTGGGTCATATTCCGGCAAAACGCACGCAGGGCGGCGCGCGATCCGTCCTGGACGATGTCCAGCTGGTAACACGACCGCCACAGCGCGTGGATTTTGCGGGCATATGCTTTGGTGGATGCAGGCAGGGTTTTGCCCTTGGCCTGCACCCGGAATCCCCGGCGTTTCAGTTCATCAATGACCGCGCGTTTTTCGCGGTCATTCATGGCGCGCAGGCTGTCTTTGCCCGTCACGCGCGCCAGCAGCGCGCGATAGGTGGCCTCATCCAGTCCCATCTGCGATTTTGCGATGTTGATGATGGCGTTGGCGTTCATGGCTTATCCTTTCGCACAGCGCGCGCAGGTGTCGGGATTGGACAAAGACGGGGTGAATTCGCGGTCGCACAGGGTGCAGTTGACCGTGCCGGATGCCGCGACGTCTTTCTGACGGCGCTGGCATTCACGCGACCATGACGCGCGCAGCGACCGCCAGTTCCAGCCCTTTTCAGCGGCGATGTCTTGGATTTTGTCCCCCGATTCGATGCGAGCAAAGGCCCATTGCAATTCGTCGTCGCTGGCTTGCACCGTGGTTTCGGGGGGCTGGCGGGGGCGGTCATCCTCCATTTCATCCCGTCTGGCCTGCCGATTGGGGGGGGTATCGGGTTTGTTCTGGGCCGCGTCCGGCGCGGGGGCCGGAATCGGCGCATGGGCCGTATCCGGGCGACCTCCTGCGTGGTCAAAAAAACGGGCATCGGGCTGGTAATCCGCTGTCAGCGCCGCGCAGAACAGGGCGGCATGGGCCGGATCGGTAAAGGTGGCGATCACCGTTTCGGTGATCTGGCGCACCTCAACGCCGCCATCCGGGCGGCTGTGGGTGGTGATGCGCGGGATCATGACCGCCCCCACAGCAAAGTAAGCAGCAGCAGCGCCCCAATCGCCGCGCTGGGCAGCAGATACCAGCCCGACGGCAGCGGGTCGCCGTCGCTGGCAATGGCACCACAGGCCACGCCGCCCATAAAGGACAGGATCAGCCCCGCGATTATCAATGGCAATAACATCATTCATCTCCTTTGGCTGCATCATCAGGACCGGGCCACCACGCCCGGCCGACCGGCCCCGCAGGGCCGGTTTCGCGTCAGGCTTTGCGCTGCGTGCTGGGCTTGAATTTCAGGACATCCTTGGCCGCGATCTGGACCGGCTCGCCGGTGGACGGATTGCGGCCCATGCGTTCGGGGCGGTGTTGCAGGCTGAATGCCCCCAGCCCGGTCAGGTTGACCTTGGCCCCGGCCTGCACATGGCCCAGAATGGCGTCGATCAGGGCATCGACACTGGCGCGGACATTGTCCTGCGTCTGGCCGTGGGCCTGTGCGATCTGGCGGATGATGTCGGACTTACTGACGGTGTTCATGGTTTTTTCCTTTCGGGTTCAGGTTTTGGTGTGGTTGGGCAGGGCCAGTTGGCCGATGCTGGCCAGATCATTGGCCTCGTTCAGCCACAGCTGGCGCGCGAAACGCCAATCATGGCCGGTGTCCAGATCGCGGATCAGAGTGATGGCGCGGTCCAGATCGTCGTGGTCTTCGGGTCGGATGGCGACATCACCCCCGAAAAATACAAACATTTCAGCGGCGCAGGTGATGCGGTCGATGCGCTTGACCTCGTTCATGACCGGCGCGAGGGTGTCAGGCTGCCAATGTCGCGTGATCTGGATGTCCAGGTGGCCCTTGGCGTCGCGCAGATTCCCGATGTCACCGAACGCCTCCAGATAGTCTTGCGCCGGGGTGGTCAGATCGCCCAGAAACACCTCATGCGCATCATGCAACAGCCCCCACGCGGCAGCGCGCGGATTGACCAGCCGTGACACGATCACCGAATGGACGGCGACCGACCACGGCTGCGGGGTGCGCCCGTTGAACCGGTTGATTTTGGACAGGCTGTCGGCAATCACCGGCGCTTCGACATCGCGCGCGGTCAGGCGGGTAAGGTCAATCAGGCCATAGGTGGTCATACATTCGATCATGGATATTTCACCGCATCTGTGGCGGTCAGGCCGCGTTCTTTGGCACGATCCAGCTGGTCGGCGCGACGGCGCAGCAGCGTGATCATTTCATCAAGGCTGGCCCCACCGCGCGCGGCAGAGCGCAGTGATTTGTTCAGCTCATGCCATGCCATGCTGATGGCGTTTGACAGTTCCGCCATCACGCCGCCCCCTTCAGGTCGATTTCATAAGGCTCGACAATAAAATCCTCGCCGTCCGATCCGATGGTGACGCCCGCAATGCCGCTGGCCTGCGCGACATTGGCTTTTTCCAGCATCGCGTCTTTGTTGATTTCCTCCTTCACACGCAGGAATTTCTTGGCCAGACCGGCGGCTTTGATGGCGGCGATCACCTCATCCACCTTGCGCAGGCTGACTTTGGCGGGGCGGTGCCGCCACGAAATCTTGCCGGTAACAAACTCGGCGAACTTCACCTTGCCGTCGCGGGTCAGCCGCACGCGATTGACATCGGCATACATTTGCAGCCCGTCCGTCAGCGCCTCGACACGCGCGCGCAGGGGGGCGACTTTTTCGCCATATTCTTCCTGCACGGCGGCGATCTGATCGTTCATTTCGGCTTGCAGCCGGATGATGTCGCGGTTGGCATCGCCGATGGCGCGGATCGTTTCGCGCGCCTCACTGTCATCGGCAGGAATGGGCAGATTTGCCGCCGCTTTTTTCACTTTTTTTGCCATCAGGCGGTCCTTTCGGTTTGGGTGGTCCCGGTGACGACCGGGCAGGTTTTGCAGGCGATCCAATGCTTCAGATCGGCGGCGGAATTGGTGGGCAGGGGGCGCGTCCGAAAATCGGCGCAGTGCGCGCGGCTGATCGGTGCGCCCAGATGCGGGCAGGTGACAGGCCGGTCAAAAACCGCCATCACCCGCGCGGCCAGACGCGCGCCGGTGCCGCCATAACGGCCATGCACGGCCAGCGACACAGATGTGCGGGCATAGCCCAGCTGGCGGGCGACCTGGGCAATCGGGCGCGCTTTGCATTCCCGGCGCAGGATCACCAGCCATTCGGGGGCAGCATCAGCCATCACAGCGCACCTCCTGACCCAGATTGTGGTCGTAAAATGCGGACGACTCGGGCCGGAAGCTGGGCGCGACGGGGCCGGTATGGCGGCGCACGCGGTAGCGGATAAAGCCATTTGACGACAGCCGCGCACCGGGCGCGCGCGTGGTCAGCCGGTCCAGATACCCCGCCTGTGCCAGCCGCGCGCAGAACCGTTGCAGATTGTCGCTGGCCCGGCGCTCGGCCCCGTTGCAGACCACGGTGACCAGATCAGGGACCGTGAATACCGGGGTCATCGCCATGACATTCCACGCCCGTTGACGCAGCGATCCGCGCCCTTTCGGGGCCTTGGCCCGCCCGATCTTGCTGCGGATCGACCGCTTGCCGTCCAGCACCTCGCGGCCCGCATCGGTCAGGGCGAAACAGCCGATCTCTTGTCGGGCGATCAGATCGCGCAGGATCAGTTTGCGGCAGGCGGTATAGACCTGCTGTGGAATGAACCCCGTGGCGGCGATGATCTGACCCGTGGTCAGGCATCCCGCGCCGATCTGGCCCAGAATGGCGGTCTGAACGGCACTCATTTCGCGGCCCCTTTGATAAGGGGGGCATGCGCTGCTTTGATCTCCTCAAGTTGTTTGAGGGTGTAGCCGATTTCATATGCGTCGCGGACCTCGACGGTCATGGTCACAACCAGCCGACCCTTTTCGAAAACAGCCTTGAAGTCGCGCAATATCGCATCACGATGCGTCGAACCGTCATCTATTTTATCGGACAGAATAAACGCATTCATGCCCGGCCCGCCTGTTCCGGGGCGATTTCAAATGACAGATTATTATCGCCCGGACACACCGCCTGACCATGAAAGAGCGTCACAGCCCGCCGGGGATTAGGCGCATTGGCGACCATCAGTCGAAATACATTGCTGAACACGATCCCGGCCAGCCCCGCGAAATCGTCATAGGATCGCCCGTCATTCTGGATTTGGATCATCTTCAAAGCCACCGGGACATAGGCCGCCAACGTCAGCTCTTTCTGATCCGTCAAAAACTGGCGCATATCATCGCTCTGTGCCGCTGCGATTTGTTGGTCGAAACTGGCGATAATCTCGGCGCGCAGCTCTTTTTCGGCGCGCGTCAGGTCAAAATGCACATGCTGGGTCATCTTATTTTCCTCCGGGAACGGTGATGGGATTGCCGGTTTTGCGGTCATTCAGAAGCAGCTGACCGGCCATGTCGCGCATGGTCAGCCCGTCATCGCCGGATGGCGGATGACGCAGCCCGAACCGCTCGATATTCTTGATCGCCTCAACGATTTCGCGGTTATAGCCGCCCGAGGCACTGGCCACGAAAGCCGCCAGACAGGGGGCCACCTTGACCTCGCATTTCGCGGCTAGAAACGCGGTCACGCCCGCGACATCTTCGGGTTCAAACCGCACATATTGGCTGACGCGGCTGGCGGTCTGCGGGAACCGCACCAGATTGTCACGGATGCGGCCCATGCCGACCAAAACGAAACAAACCCCCGACACATCGGCCAGATCGCGGACCAGATTCATCAGTTTCGGCTTGGCCGAAATATAATCCGCCTCGTCCAGCACCACGATAAACTGATTGCCGACCATTTCGGCGGTGCGCTGACGTTCGGCCAACAGTTGTAGGCAGCTGTTGAACCGCGCGGCATGGCCGTGGGGCGCGGACATCCGGCCCACCTCCAGCAGCTCTTGCATCAGCCAATAGGTGGTCCAGTCATCCTTGGCGCGCAGGTAAAAACAACTGCCCAGCGCCGCCCAGCGTTGCAGGATCGTGGTTTTCCCCAAGCCCGGCGCGCCGTCCACGACGATCAACCGGCATTCTTCGGCCCCGCGCCCCTCCAGATGGTCCAGCGCGCCACGAAAGGCCCGGTAATTTTTTGTTTCAACAAAGCTCGGTCTCATGTAAGTTCCTCTTGTTTGTTGGGTCAGGCGGCGGACCTGATCAGGTCTTCCAAATCCATCAGGTCCACGCCTGCCTCTCTCAAAATGTCCCGCCCGGTGGGGCGACGCATTTTATCCTCCAGCAGCCGCGCCCAGCCGGGCGTCAGCAGACTGGGGTCTTCCAGAACCCGCAGCGCGAAATCAGCGTCTTCATCCCAATGGCGGGCTGTCTCATGCGGCGCGCCGGGGGCTGCGGGGGAAAGGGTCGCGACCGGTTCGGCAATCGGTGTCGCGTCGATAAAGGGGGCGGGCTGTTCCACCCGACCCTCGATGTAATAGGGGGCGCGGGTTTCGGCCTCGATTTCGTCGCGCTTGGCGTCAACGCGGCGCAACCGGCCTTTGCTACGGTTTTCCTTGGCTTTTTCCGTGACCGATTGCGGGTAATACCGCTGCGCATTACCGTAAAACTCGGCCACACAGATCAGCGCCCCCGGCACGATCTTGCCTTCGTCGATTTCCAGCCGCCGCACCCAGACTTTGCTGGCGTCGTGAATATCGACGCCGACAATGACTTCCATGCGGTCAAATGCCTGCAAATCGGCGTGGAAATACTTGTTGTTGTTCCACGAAATTTCCCCGCGCGCGCAGGTCCGCTTGAAATACGGCCGGAACAGATCGTCAGCCTCATGCGCCCCCAGCGGGATCGCCTCGAATCCGGCCTGAACAAACCCGGCCCAGCATTCATTCGGGCTGGCCTTGCGCATCCGGCCCGTCGCACCGTCGCGCACACGCAGGCCGGAATGGGGCCGGTCATTATAGGCCGCCACCGCCGCCTCAACCGCCGCCACGAAGTCATCCCATGACGGCAGGGCGTTGCTGTGGCCGAATTCTTTGATCTCGCGACCGATGGCCTTGTGCTGGCGCTGAAACACCTCGCGATCCATGTCATCGCCGCAATAGGTCGGAAAGGTTTTTGCCAAGGGCGTCCAAATCGTCTGATGCGACCGTTCGATAATCCCGCGCGATTGCGACAGATAAGGCAGTGAATGCTGGGTCGTGATCGCCAGCCGCGCGCAGATGCCCAGACTGGCATCGTCCATCATTTTGTTGCGGAAACCCGGCCCCCGGTCGGTGTAGAAAATCGCCGGAATCCCGTTACTGGCGCAGGCCGTGCGCAACGCATCCGCCGTTCCCCGGCTGTTTTCGGCCAGATCGACCGACCAGCCCACGCATTTGCGTGTGGCCACATCTAGAATTGACGTGACTTCGGGCCGAAACGGGCGGCCATGAATGGGATGCGCAACATAGGCTTCGAACGTCTTACCGTCCGCCGTATAGATTTCGGTGGGTTCCACCCCGTCCAGCGTCCGGCGCACAAAGGCCAGCCGCGCTTTCAGCGCCAACGGCCCTTCGCGGCCCTTATGGGCGTCGATCCAGCGAACCGTGCCTTGCATACCCTTCAACGCGCGCCGCGCTTGGTCATAGGATGGCACGAATTCATCCGGTCGCGCCGCAGCCATGGCTTTCAACGCATCCGCCAGCGTCAGCTTTTGCGGGCGACAATAAAACCGCAGCATTTCGGCAAGCCAGACGGGATGATCTTGTTTGACCTCCTGCGCGCGCGTATCGGGCAGCAGGGCTTTGACCCCGCCATCCTGATACAACCGCCGCCATTCAAACAACCGCGACCGGCTGGGCAGCGCGCGGCGCTTTTTGTCCGTGGCCAGATCCAATTGTTTCATCATCAGATCCGACAGCACCCCGTTTTCGGCATCCGCCAGCAGGCTGGCAATCGCCTTGGATGTGGATTTCAGCGTGAATTCCCGGCGCTGAATGTCGATCACCAAAGCCGCGCGCGACTCCATGATCTGACGGCGGCGGGCCGTAATGGTTTCGGGGGCGGTTTCGACCGCGCGCGCGGCCTGCGCCTGATGATGCTGGGCCACGGCCTGCGCCTCTGCGGCGCGCTGCCGCCGCGACCAATCCGCCTGCGCCGTCTCTGGCAGGCAGGACACATGATACTCCCAGCCGCCCCCGCGCCCCTTGCGCTTGCGGGCTTTGCCGTGGCCGAGGGCATTCCAATCCTCACGAGCCGCCAATTTAAGAGCGGCTGTGCGATTTGCAGGCATCCCGGCCAAGCCAGCAGCGGCCCATTCCGCCGCGCTTTTCCACGCATCATCAGAGGACAGGGCGGCGCTCGTCATTCCGGAGTCTCGATAAGCTCAATGAAATCCGCGGGGCTGTTAAGTGAACAAATCATCCACAACAGATCGAAAAAGCCGTCGCTGTCCTTGAAAGCATCCGTGATAACAGAAATCAGGACCGCCTTCATTTCGGCGGGCTTGACCTTCAAGTCGGAATAACGCTCGCCCAGTGCGTTCAGCCCCTGCGCGCCGGGCAGGCGCGCCGCGTGGCGCAAAACATCTGCGATCAGCACCGTGACCTCGTGACGCCGCCGGGGGTCGGAAGGTGCAGCGCACTGGACGCAGCCCTGAAGGCGACGAACTTCGTTTTCAAGCATGGCAACACGCGCCGCCAGCGGGTTTTCGGGGCGATCAAACCGGGGGCTCATTTCTGCACCTCGGTGATCAGGCCCATATCAGCCAGCCCTGCGCCAAACCCGACCCACAGGCCCAGAATCAGCAAGCCCCAGATCGCAATTGCGCCCAGAATGTCGTCCAGATCAGCCGCGCGCAGGGCGCTCATGAACGATTTAACGAACAAGATGGTCATTTATCATGCCCCTTTCGCGTATTTTGTGGCTTTTACCGTCAACTTGTTGGCGATAAGTTGGGCGCGGGTGCGGGCATGACGCGGCATTCCATCGGCATCATAGCGGCTCGGCCAAATCGTATAGGCCGGAACCTTCAAGAACTTGGCCAATGCCTGTTCTCCGACATAGCAGGGGACGCGCAGGGCCTTGGAAATACAGGTGTGGTCGATGCCCGCTTCGCGGGCGATCCGGCTGAAGTTTCCGCCGCGCAAAACAACCTCAGCGCGAATGCGCGCAGGGTGCCAGCCGATTGGAATACCGTTCATCTCTGCCTCCTCCCCCGTTCCAACGGGATTTGTGTTGTTATGTGTCAACATTGGGGCGATAATGATCGAAAGTTCGATCAAGCGCAAGGTCTTTGAGCGGATAATTTCGTTCAACTTGATATGCGACAGTTTCAGTGTGGCCACGGTATGCAGTATTTTGCTATAAGGATCTGATAATATTATGCTTTGCAGCATCTGTCGCCGCTCTAACATCTGTCGCAAGGGGTGCGACAGATGAGTTCTGAAACTGTCGCAGACCGCATTCGCACTTTAATGAACCAAAGTTCGTGCGATTCAGAACGGGACTTCGCGCAGACAATCGGAGTTCCTTATAGCACCCTGAAGGGCGTTCTTGATGGATCACGGCCATCGGTCGATAAAGTTGTCCGAATTGCCGACGCGATGCGCATATCTATTGAATGGCTCGCAACCGGCAGAGAGGCAACGCCACCCGCGCAGTCACATACACCGCCACTTGCGGCACCTCCAGCACGCGACCTGATCGACGTGCCGCGCTTTGACGTATCCCTGTCCGCAGGCTATGGCAGCTTTGTGGACCGCGCGGAACGCCTTGATTCTATTCCCTTTCCCACGGATTTTTTTACCCGCAGACTGGGCCGGAAACCGGACGGAATGATCATCGTCGACGCGCAGGGTGACAGCATGTTACCCACCGTGGCCGACCGCGATCTGGTCATGATCGACACCGCAGACCAGCGCATGACCGGCGCGGTCTGGGCCTTCACTTATGAGGATGGCGTGTTCGTCAAACGCATCAACGTGCTGCCCGACGCCCTCGAAGTCCGCTCTGACAACGCCAAGGACTATCCATCTTTCATTATCGACGGTCCGCGCCTTGAACGGATGCACCTGATCGGTCGCGTCGTATGGGTGGGCCGCACCCTCTAACAAAAGACGGCGCTCATTCAGCGCCGATTTCATCCCATTCGGCCCGCCGATTTGGGTAAAATCGTCTCAAACCGTCCAGAATGCACACCCTGCAAAAAACGTCGTTTTCTTCAACGATTCCGGCGCTTTCTGGGTGCTGATCACCTATGCCGTTTCATCCCGTCTGGTTCACCCCCCTACATTTATGTATACATATATCATTATTTAGGAATGCACCTTATGAACATGCAATAACATATCATTTTTTCCGTAAGTGTTTATGGGGAAGTCCGTGTATCCAGACGCCCAAACCTTGCGACATTTGCGACATTCGACGTAAGTTATTGATGTTAAACGAAACAACTGTCGCGCGACCTCTGCAACATTTTGCGACACAGGCGCGGCGCGACAGGATAAGTTATTGTTCTTCATGGGCTTTACCGTGTCGCGGCGTGTTGCACGGCGTTTGCGACACCGCACGTCAGGGCCGCCGAATTGGCGTCAGCAGCGACGATGTTTGATGTTTATGTGTTTGCTAAAAACGCGCGGCGCGGGCGGGTTCGATGCCGTGTAAAGATGCCGCCAAATCTGGATGCATCCTTCACGCGCGGCCCTGCACCACATAGGCACAGCCGATCAGAACCCCCTCTGGTTCTTTTATGCTTTGCGAAAGTTTGCCTTCCCCACCGGTCCCATTGCAACACGGTGCTGCACTTCTGACCTGCCCCCCCTGCGGGCATGATGCTGTATGTGGTTCGCCATCCGGAATAATCATCGCTCACTTGCGACATAGCAAGTGACAGCCGCGCAGTTTCCGAGCGTCGTGGATTTCGTCACGGCGTAGGTTCAGATCGGCGGCGGTGGCGGGCATGTTGCCACCGCCAACATACCCCTGCGATCCGGGGTTGTTCTGACGCCCTGCCACCTCTCCACGTTCCTGCGCGGCGTCGTATTCCTCGGCTAACTGGGGATTTCCCCAGTGAAAGGCGTGGGCATGATGCCAACACCTTTGCGGTCCACCCCCCATTGGGGGATGAACCCGACGCCTATCTGGGGAATTCCCAAGATAGAACCAGCCCAGATTTTGGGGTGGTCAGATTTGGACAGACCCCGCACGCACGCCGGGGGAACCGCTTCACGCCCAAACCCCGAATTCTGGGTTTGGCCGCAACCCACATTGCCCGCCACTAAAAACGCACCGCCACCCAATCGGACGCTCAATTAAAACCCGGTCAATTCATTTGCGCGCCAACCACTCCGGGTGATTTGTCTTCAATTGCCCCGAATGCGCAGCAGGGCCTTCCAACGCCCAAAGTCCTCGCAAGGCCGCCAGATTCGCCACCACGGGCGGGAAGCGCCATTGACCGCCCGACTGCGCGCTGACATTCCACCGCCCTGCGCCGCTCTCTGTGCTCGTGCGGCAGCCACCTGCCTGATTCCCATTCCGGATTTTTCCTGTGAGAGAGAACGGAACACTCCACTCGCGTGGGTCCGCCCCCCACAACATACGAGCATTTGCACCCGATGCAGCGTCAGAATCCGTTATGTCATCCGACATTGGGTGGCGGCGTTCTTGATTTCCTCTTGATTAACGCGGCGTTTCAAGACGCCGACAAAAGCCATCATGCCACAGCCGCCGCGACCATATCAGGATACTGCCCGATGATCCGGATACAGGACACGACAAAATCCGGCGCTGTTGCTCGGGCCTGTTCCCAATCGCGCAGGGTGCCGACCGGCACATGAAAACGAGAGGCGCTTTCAGCCTGTGACAGGCCAAGCCGCGTCCGGGTTCGTCAGGTTCAGGCGGTGAACAATGCGGCGGGCGATGTGTTTTTACGTGTCACATATCCGGGGCTGGGGCGGCGGTTGATTTGACAAGCGACATTGGCGTTTTCCCGGCCGTTTTCAGGGAAACATATACAAGCGCGCCAAGATTTGATAAATCATTCCATTATCCACACTTATTCTCGGATAGAAGCTAAGGTCATCACATGAACATTCTCGCAGCCCCCTCTCGTGACATTAATGATGTGTGCCCTGCGGTGGGTTGCCTTTCGGTGCCGACCTCTGATGTGCTTGGCGTTTCTCCTGCTTCGCGCCCGTGCCGTCTTATCGTTGTTTCTCATCATCTTGCGGCTGATTTCTTTTTGCGGGAAGCCGCGTCAGGCGAGACCGTTGCGGTTCTGCCGCAGGATAAAGACGGTCTGACGGCGCTGGCAGATGCGGTTGAGGCTGCGGGCAAAATCCGCGCGCTTCATCTCTTTGCTCACGGCGAATCAGGTGGACTGCATCTTGGCTGCGATTTGGTTGATCTGAGCCGTCCTCTGCGACCCGTTCAAATGGCGGCGCTGGCTCGGCTCCGCCACGCCCTTGCGATGGAGGGTGAGAACCGCGCCGACCTGCACCTTTATGCGTGCAATTTTGCACAAGGAGGGGCCGGGGCGCGCGCCGCGGAAGAGCTTGCCCGGATGCTGGACGTTAATCTGGCCGCAGCGACATATCCTGTGGGGGCGGCGGCTCTGGGCGGAACATGGGATCTGGACCACCAGATTGGTCATCTGTCCACCGAAAGCCTGAGCGTTCCGCAATATCACGGCCTGCTGGGCGTTGTGGCACCCGAGGACATGACCCGCTATTATGCGACTACGGTGGCTGGCAAACCCGACCCGACAACACTGGACACCAGCGGCGTTCGTGTGATGCGCGAGGTGTTTTATAATAACCGCGGTTTCAATCAGGACATCAGCGGGTGGGACACCAGCAATGTGACGAACATGTATGGCATGTTCCGTGAGGCACGCTTGTTCAATCAGGACATTGGCGGGTGGGACACCAGCAATGTGACGAACATGCATGGCATGTTCCATGAGGCACGCTTGTTCAATCAGGACATTGGCGGGTGGGACACCAGCAATGTCGTCAGCATGAGGGACATGTTCTTCGGTGCATCTGCGTTCAATCAGGACATTGGCGCGTGGGACACCAGCAATGTAACTGACATGGTTTCCATGTTCTACAGAGCATATTCGTTCAATCAGGACATTGGCGGGTGGGACACCGGCAATGTGACGAACATGACCAGTATGTTCAACACTGCATATTCGTTCAATCAGGACATTGGCGGGTGGGACACCAGCAATGTCGTCAGCATGAGGAACATGTTCTTCGATGCATCTGCATTCGATCAGGACATTGGCGCGTGGGACACCAGCAATGTAACTGACATGGGTTCCATGTTCTACAGAGCATATTCGTTCAATCAGGACATTGGCGGGTGGGACACCAGCAATGTGACGAACATGACCAGTATGTTCAACACTGCATCTGCGTTCAATCAGGACATTGGCGGGTGGGACACCAGCAATGTGACGAACATGTATGGCATGTTCCGCGATGCATCTGCATTCGATCAGGACATTGGCGGGTGGGACACCAGCAATGTGACGTACATGGATAACATGTTCACCGGTGCATCTGCGTTCAATCAGGACATTGGCGGGTGGGACACCAGCAATGTCGTCAGCATGAGGAACATGTTCTTCGATGCATCTGCATTCGATCAGGACATTGGCGCGTGGGACACCAGCAATGTAACTGACATGGGTTCCATGTTCACCGGTGCATATTCGTTCAATCAGGACATTGGCGGGTGGGACACCAGCAATGTGACGGATATGACCTACGTGTTCGCCAATGCATATTCGTTCAATCAGGACATTGGCGGGTGGGACACCAGCAATGTGACGAACATGTATGGCATGTTCCGCAATATCCGCAATGCATCTGCATTCGATCAGGACATTGGCGGGTGGGACACCAGCAATGTAACTGACATGGGTTCCATGTTCTTCAGAGCATATTCGTTCAATCAGGACATTGGCGGGTGGGACACCAGCAATGTGACGCGCATGGGTTCCATGTTCGCCGCTGCATCTGCGTTCGATCAGGATATTGGCGGCTGGGATATTTCCAGTGTGCTAGATATGCGTGCCATGCTTGATCGTTCTGGCATGTCGGTGGACAATTACGACGCGACATTGATGGGCTGGGCCGATCAGGTCGAAACGCGAGGTGGACCAAGGGACATTACGCTGGGCGCCCAAGATTTGAAATACAGTCTCGTCGGTGAGGCCGCCCGAACCCGGCTTGAAGCGATGGGTTGGCGCTTTGACGGAGACAGTCTTTATGTTGATCCTATTGATTTTGACCCATGCTTTGCCAACGGCACATTGATCGCGACCCCGCACGGCCCGGTTCGCATCGACGATCTGGTCGTCGGTGATCTGGTCGTTACGCTGGATGCCGGGCCACAGCGGGTTTTGTGGATCGGAGAACGGGCGATTCCAACCGAAGCGCAGCGCGCAAATCCCAAAAGATGCCCGATCCGCATTCCCGCCGGAGCTTTCGGTCCCGGCCAGCCAGAACGCGACCTGATCGTCTCGCGCCAGCATCGCATTCTGATCAACACCGATCTGGTGCAGCAGCTTACGGGGGTAGAAGACATTCTGATTGCGGCGCATAAACTGGTTGGTCTGAACGGCATCGAACAGCTTGGTCCGCAAAGCGACCTGTCCTATCATCATATTCTGCTGGAACAGCACCATATCCTGATGGCCAATGGCCTGCCGGCGGAAAGCCTTCTTTTAGGAGCGCAGGCGATCAAAAGCATGCCCGAGGCCGATCTTGAGGAATTGCGCGCGATCTTCCCTGACGTGCTGCATAAAGACTTTAAATACGCCTCCGCCCGCATGACCAATCTGACGGGGCGCACACTCAAGCTTTTGTTGGAGCCGCTGAGGACCCCGTCCGCAGCAGCCTGAGGTCTCTGGCTGTGGCAGATCGCACATATGCATCATTCTTAGGTGCATGTGTGCGGCTCTGTGCGCCTGTGCGGCCGCCACCTGCCTGATTCCCTCTCCGGATTTTTCCGTGAGAGAAAACAGCCCCCGCGTGGGTCAGCCGCCCAAAAGCAGCCGACCATTGGCACCAGATGCAGCGTAACAATCCGCACCATCAGCCGGCGGTGGGTTGCCGCGTTCTTGATTTCCTCTTGATTGTTTTTCAAGGCAACCAGCCGCGCATCTGGGCTGGTTATGCCAGTATTTGCGCCAGCACATCCTTATCGCGCTTTTGGATCAGTGTTGACGCATTGAGATGCGCCAGAACGGCAGACTTGTGGTGCCGATCAATGCGACCGGCGCAGCCTTTGCGGGCGGCTTCATTAACTTCGTATTCGTCCAGCTCTAAAAGGCTGCATTCAAGATAACTGTCGTGCTTTAGAAAGGGCTGATGTTCCAGCGTGCGGCGAGTTCGATCTGGCTGCGGTGTCTGACGGCCATTCCATTTCCTTTCGCATGAGGGGGGCGGACAGTGACCGGACGAAGGCGTGACGACTTGACATAGGCAAGGCTAAAGGTCGTCGCGCATCAGCGCACCGATGGGCAGCCTTGCGCAGGGGTGTCGACATGCCGTGGAAATACCGCCTCTCAACAGCTTCAGCTTCCCGCGTAAAAAAACAGAGACAGGCGGCCCGCAGAATAGCCACTACTTTCTCGTCAACCAACCCAGTGATAGCCTTGACAGCCGAGAACCTCATGCCAACCAGATCATCCAGACATGCTGCTTGGAGTTGTTTTTCATGATCACCATGGAATATAGCTATCGAAATAGCTATCTGCCTCCGGCGGGACTTCACAATGGCACGTGCAAATGTTGACCAAGGTAAGATGTGAGTTTCGGAAATGTCTGAGAGTCTCGAAAAGCTGCGCGAGCGCTCGATTGCCAAACTGGATGATGATGCCGCGCTCGACCATATAGGTGCGTTGATCGACATTTCGCATAACGCAGGGTTTTCGCGTGGCGTGGATCGGGCAATATACCTTCTAGATGAAATCGAGAAGCGTAACTTGGAATCAAAACATAGGGCGATTGTCGAATATTACCGAGCCAATGCTTGGGGAGTGAAAGAGAAACTTATCGGCAGTCACCGCTCTTGGTCTTGGGAGAACCCCGAAAGGGAGCAGCAGATCCTTGCCCTGTCGCGCGCTGTCGCTCATTCTGGCTTCTTTGAGTTGGAGGCAGTGCGCCGCTGCCAGATCCTGACCAATCGAGCGACCCAGCTCAATGTGATGGGGCGATTCATTGATGCGATTGAAGGATGGGACATGGCTCTACGCATCATCCCCAATTTCGCAATGGCGCTAGCCAACAGAGGCCGTGGCCTCAAGTGCTATGCCGGACTTCTGGATAATAATCGTGATCGTGCAATCCTGTTGCTGCATGCCCACGATGGGTTGATTGCCGCTACTGCTGCCGATGCACTATACGACTCTATATATTCGGATTCACTTGTGCAGCAGTTCGCTGAAGAGGCCCGAGCATATGCTGCGGCGGGTGATCTGGATAGAATACGAGAATTGCAGGATTTTGACATGCCCACGCTTGGGCACAGTAAGGCAGAACGAAAGTATCGGAAGTGGTGTCTCGATCACCGATTATTCCTGAATCCGCTTAACGACCTCGGACCACACGCGAGAGCGGCATGTGACGATCTCATGCTGCCGTGCATTAGCGAAAGATTCGATGAAAGACCAAGCGTCGTGACGCCGCCCTCAGCCATCGGTTTTTTCAACCAGATGAAACAGGAATATGTCTCGGCCCGCTTCATGCTATACGAGGGTTTTTCCGACACCAAACTGCACTATTCTGATCGTGGAGTTCTGCTGTTTGATACGCTAGACTATCCGATGCATTCTCTGGCCACCGAGCGGGTGCGTACGGCCTACCGCATTACCTATTCCTTGCTCGACAAGATATCGTTCCTTGTCAACCACTATTGGAAGCTAGAAAAAGTTGCGGATCGGATTAGTTTCAAGAATGTCTGGATGGTCGAAGGAAAAACACGAATACTCGACCGTTTCAAGGATTGTCAGAACTGGCCGTTGCGCGGACTTTTTTGGCTTTCCAAAGAGTTGTTCGATGATCAATTGAAGAGCACGACCGGACCCGATGCGCGAGAACTACATGACATCCGCAATGCGCTCGAACACAAATTCCTCCAGGTCCACGAAGGCTGGGCACAGCCGTTTATGTTGTCCTCACCAAGTAGTAAAGGCTTGGGGGTTTCTATCGATAGTGACCTTCTTGAGGCCAAGGCTCTTCGGGTGATGAAGATCGCGCGTTCTGCAATGATCCAGCTGGCGTTGGCAATCGGCGTCGAAGAACGAGCACGGAAGCGATCTGACACATTTGTCGGATCTATGCCTCTTTTGGGGTTGGATGATCGCCGCAAACGGCGCAACCCGATATAGTTGGCCTTTGGGCGACATGCCGATGGTGTCATCGCCACCCTTGATGTGTGGTTCATTTTGGTTATACCGAATACGTTGCGACAGCGAGGAGCGCGCTATGTCCCGCACCATGACGGTCCGCCTAAGCGGTGCGCTCAACGATTTTGTCGCGGCCAATGTCGGTGAAAACGGCTCCTACGAGAACATCAGCGAATACGTGCGCGACCTGATCCGGCGCGACAAGGAGCGGGCCGGGCAGGGGGCTTTCGACCGGCTGAAGGCCGAACTGACCCGCGCCCGAGCACAGCTACACCACACTGACCGCGGTCGAGGTTATTGCCCGGAACAGGACCTTACCGGATGGCCGTCCGCATCCAAGAGGTGGCGTCACACCGCCTCGACGACTCTACCGCTACACGCGCGAACGCTGGGGCACGCCACGGACCGACCGCTACCTCACCGCATGTTCGAGGCGTTCGAGCGGATCGAAGGTTCATGGCGTTGCCTCGCACCGCATCCCGGCTGAGTTCGGCGTCGAAGGGTTCTTCTTCCGATACGAGAAGCATTTCGTCTATTGGAGGCGGCTGTCGAACGGCGATATCGGTATCGTCACCATCCTTCACGAGCGCATGCACCAGATCGAACGGTTCCGGGACGATTTCCAAGGTCAGCTGATCTACGGAGCCCTCATCTCCGGCGGCTGCTCTGATCGAGGGGACACTGCTGAAAGTGGAGAAGGTTTGAGGCCGGGCCCATCCCCTCCGCCACTTGCTGCCGCAAAAGCGTTCTCAGGCATCGGCAGCGGCTGGTGTTTTTCGTTGTTTCGGGTTTTTGCGGGATGCCGTGCGACGCATTTCGCGAACTTATTCTTTAAAATTCAATCTAAAAGAGGCTTGTCAGACCAATATGCCGAACCCATAGTGCGAGGCACGGATAGGACATGGACAATTATCTTGAGTTTTCGCTTTATCCACACGGCTGATCTGCATCTTGATGCGCCGCTGACCACGATTGCGCTGCGTGATCGGGAACTGGCCGATGCGGTCGGGGCGGCGTCGCGGACCGCGTTCAGCCGGATTGTGGATTTGTGCATTGATGAAGACGCGGCCTTTCTGCTGATCGCGGGGGATTTGTGGGATGGCGAACATAGCTCGACCAAGACGCCCCGGTTTCTGAAACAGGAATTGCTGCGGCTGAACGATGCCGGTATCCGCTGTTTCATCATTCGCGGCAATCACGATGCATTGGCGCGTCAGACCGGCGAACTGGACCCGCCCGAAAACACGGTGCTGTTTGGCGGCAGGCCCTCGACCATTGGGCTTGATCTTGATGGGCAGCGCGTCGCCATTCACGGGCTGAGCTTTCGCGACGCGCACGCAGCCGACAGTCTGCTGCCGCGCTATCCTGCGCCAAGCCCCGGCGCGTTTAACATCGGCATGATGCATACCAGCCTGAACGGCAGCCCCGGGCATGACCCTTACGCCCCGTGCAGCGTCAGCGATCTTGAGGCGCATGGCTATGATTATTGGGCCTTGGGCCATATTCACCGCCGCGCCGAATATCTGGGGCGCGCGACCATCGTTATGCCCGGTATCCCGCAGGGCCGCGATATTGGCGAAGCCGGTCCCTGTTCCGTCACGCTGGTGCATGTCGCGGATGACAACGCCGTCACGCTGGAACGGCGCTCGGTCGCCAGCCTTCGCTTTGAGCGGGTTGATCTGAATTGCGACGGCGTCGATGATTGGGCTGCGCTGCTGGCCGCACTGGAACGCGACATAAAGCAGGCCCGTCAAGCCATCCCCGAGGTTGAGCATCTGGTCATCCGCCCGGTCCTGCGCGGCGTCACGCCGCTGGCATGGCGTATCGCGCGCGATCAGGACCGCCTGACCGAAGAAGCACGCGCCTTCGCGGCGGCTGCAGGCATATGGATCGACAAGCTGGAATTGCGGATGTCCAGCGGCTCGGGGGCCGCAGGCGTGGCGGGCGCTCATCTGCCGGACGAACTGGTCCGCACGGTGCTGGACGACCTGCCCGGCGATCCCGGGCTGGCGGTTGCGATGACCAAAGCCGTGGATGACTTGCTACGCGATCTTCCGGCGGAACTGCGCGATATTCTGGGTCAGGACGAAACCGAACTGGCCGCGCGGTGTCAGGAATTGCTGGCGCATGGCACGCCCGGCATTCTGGCAAGGTTAACCCCGGATGAGGCCGCCTGATGCGTCTGGACCGGTTGGATTTGACGCGATATGGCCGTTTTACGGATCGCAGCCTGGCCTTTGCGCCGCCTGACGCGGGTGGCCCCGATCTGCACATTATCTTTGGCCCGAACGAAGCCGGGAAATCGACGCTGTTTTCGGCTTGGCTTGATCTGTTGTTCGGGATTCCGACGCGCAGCCGGTATGATTTCCTGCATCCCGGCCCGACCATGCAAATCGGCGCGCAGCTGAGCCATGCTGGCACGGATCTGGAACTCAAGCGGCTGAAGCGCAACAATGCCAGCCTGCTGGACCGGCACGATGCCCCGGTTCCTGAAACGATGCTGCAGTTCGTTTTGGGCGGGCTGTCGCGCGACGGTTACAGGGCGATGTTTTCGCTGGATGATGACACGCTGGAGGAAGGCGGCGACAGCATTCTGGCCAGCCGTGGCGATCTGGGCGAAATGCTGTTTTCGGCCAGTGCGGGCCTCTCGGGTTTGGCCCCGCAATTGGACCGCATTCGCGCGGATCTGGACGGGTTCCACCGGACCGGTAAACGCAGCGGCTGGCTGTATGACGCCAAAAAGCACCTGACCGAACTGGATCAGCAGCGCCGCAGGGTCGAGATTTCCGCCAATGCCCTGCAACGGCTGACGCGTGACGCGGCCGCCGCTGAAAGCGCGTGGCGCGAGGCCCGGACGCGCGAAGAAACCACGCAGGACGAATTAAACCGGCTTCAGGAACTGGCGGGCGCTTTGCCGCTGCAAATCAGGCTTGCCGGGCTGCAAGCGCGCCTTGCGCCGGTGCAGGACCTGCCCGACGCTGACTCTGAAATGCAGGCGCGTTTCGATCAAACCGAACGCGACCGAACCGGACTGAACAGCCGGATCAAGGATCGCGCCAGTCGGAGCGAAGGTTTGACGCAGCAACTGGCGGCGCTAACCCCCGACCCGGTCGCACTGGCGCAGGCCGAACGGATCGACGCCGCCGAGGCCCTGCGCCCGGAACATGACACCGCCGTGAAAGACCTGCCCCGGCGTCAGGCCGATGCGGACACCGCCACGGCACAGATGAACGCGCTGCTGGCCGAGCTGGGCCAGCATGACGCCCAACCGGCGGATCTGGTTATACCGGCGGCGCAGCTCTCGCGGATGCGGGTGTTGCTGGCGCAGCGTTCGGGGCTGCGGACGGCACGGGATACCGCCGCAGCCGAAACCCGCAGGGCCGACGCGCTGCTTGCCCGCGAACGCGACCGGCTGGGCGATCCCGGCCCCGCCGATGATGAAGCCGCGCTTGAGTCTTTGCTGACCGGCCTGCGGATGCAAGACCCGGCGGGCGTCCGGGCGCGGGCGATGCGCGATGTCGATCAGGCGCAGGGGCGGCTTGACACCGCACTGGCGGCGCTTGCCCCGTGGCGCGGCGATGCCGATATGCTGGCGGCGCTTGCGGTGCCGTCAGACGCGCACATCGCGGAATGGGAATCCGCGCAGGAATCCGCGCGGCAACAGCAGGTCGATGCCACCCGCGAAGCCGCCGATCTGCGCCAACAGGCCGATCAGATGCAAGCCGATGCGGACGGACGCCAGCACGCACAGGCCGCCACCGGGATCACCCTTGCCGATGCCGCCGCCGCGCGCAGCCAACGCGAAGCTCTGTGGGCCGCCCATCTGCGCGATCTGTCGGCTGCAAGCGCGCATGCCTTTGAACAGGCATTGCGCGAAGATGACCGGATTTCATCGCTGCTGGCCGAAGCTATGGCCGAGGCGCGGCGCGACGCCCTGCACGATGCGGCGCTTGAAACGGTTTTGGCGCGGCAGGCCGGGGCCGAGGCTCGGGCGGACGCGGCGCTGAATGCGCAAACATCCATTGCGGCGGCGGTTGCGGCGGCGTGCGAACGGCTTGGCCTGCCGAAGGGCCGTCTGGCCGAGCTGAAAGATTGGTTGGACCTGCGGCGTCAGGCTGTGACTGAACGCGACGGCCTGCGTGATGCGCAAGCCAGCCTGCAGCGCAGCGATGACGCCCTTGGCGCGGCAGCACGGGCCTTGGCTGCGGCCCTTGATCCTGCGCCGACCGATGACATGGCGCCGTTTGACCTGCTGCTTGCGCGCGCCACCGCGCGGCTTGAGGCGTCCGAACGTCGGCGCGATGCGCGCGCGCATCTGGCGGCGCTTGCTTCGGACCTGCGCGATCGCGAACAGGCCGAAAAAACCGCCCAAGACGCGCTGAGCCGCTGGCGGGATAACTGGCGCGACGCGACCCGTGACAGCTTGCTGGCGACTCTGGCGGATGATGATGCGGGGCTTGGGGCGACGCTTGATCTGCTGGACCGGCTGGGTCAGGAACACCGCGCCGCTGCCGTGCTGACCGACCGCATCGACAAAATGACGGCAAATCGTGACCGCTTTGTGGCCGCTAAAATGGGGGTGCTGCGGGCGCTTGAACTGGCCGACGCCACGCCTTGGGCCGATGTGCTGGCCCGCCTGCGCCGCGCGCAGGACAACGCCCGTGACCGCCAGACCCTGACCCAACAGATCGAAACGGAACATCAGCAGGACGCGGACGACGCCCGGATGCTTGCGGCCAAAGACCGCGACATCGCAGCCCTTTGCGCGGCGCTTGCGTGGAACGCTGATGACGGCACGCTTGCCGACCATCTGGCGCGTTGCCGCGAGGCCACCGATCTGCGGCGCGAGATTGCCTTATTGACCGATGATCTGCGCGACCGCCCCACACCGGCCGAAGGTGACGATGCCGAAACGATCCGCCAGCAGATCACAACCCTGAAAGCCGATCAGCAGCTGTTGCGCGATGAGGCCGAAGCCCGCCATTCCGCCTATCTTGAGGCAAGGCGCCAGATCGAGGCTGTGGGCGGGGATGACGCCTTGGCCCGTATCGCGGCTGACCGGGCGAACCTGCTTTTGGAAACCCGCGAACGGGCCACGGCCCATCTGGCCGCGCGGTTTGGCCTGCTGGCGGTCGAAGCGGGTCTGCGGCGTTATCGCGACCAGCATCGCAGCGCCATGCTGGCCCGCGCATCCGATGCGTTCCGTCAGCTGAGCCGGGGCGCGTATTCGGGTCTTGCCGCGCAGCCCGATGGCGCGCAAGAGGTTCTGGTCGCTCTGCCCGCAAAGGGCGGCGCGAAACGTGCCGCTGATCTGTCAAAGGGAACGCGGTTTCAGCTGTATCTGGCGCTGCGGGTCGCGGGCTATCACGAACTGGCCCAAAGCCGCCCGACCGTGCCGTTCATCGCCGATGACATCATGGAAACCTTTGACGATGGGCGATCGGCGGCGGCATTTGCGCTGTTGGGGGATATGTCCCATGTCGGGCAGGTGATTTACCTGACCCATCATCGCCATTTGTGCGACATTGCCCTGACCGCCTGCCCGGGCGCCAATATTATCGAACTGTGACCACCGACAAGGAGCCCATAATGCCGGATGATGCCCCGCTTGCAGACCCCGAGGCCACCGCTGAGGGTAAACCCGCGCTGATCCTGCATCCGACGCTGGCCGCCAAGGTGAACTTTGCGTCGGCGCAAAACGGTGTCGCGGTGATCAAGCGGTTGGCCGTCGAAAACAGCGGCGACGTCGCCGCCGAGGGGGTCCGCCTGACGCTGTCGTCACGCCCCGCGATTTTCCGTGAAAAGACCTGGGTCATTGACCGCATCGCGGCGGGCGTGACGCAGCCCTTGGGCGATGTGGACACCGTGCTGGACACCGCGCTTTTGGGTGGGCTGGATGAGGCCGAAATCGGGCAAATCCAATTCCGGCTGTCGGTCAGCGGCGCCGAGGATGTCACTTCGACCCATCCCATCGAATTGCTGGCCCGCGATGAATGGGGCGGGCTGGCGGAAATGGAAAACATCCTTGCCGCTTTTGTGTCGCCCAATCAGCCCTTTGTTGCCCGCATCCTGAAGGACGCGGCGCGCCTGCTTGAGGCGGCGGGGCAGTCGGGCGCGCTTGACGCCTATCAATCGGGCGATCCGCAGCGGGTCTGGATGCTGGCCGGCGCGATCTGGTCGGCGGCGACGGGCCTTGGCCTGACCTATGCCGTGCCGCCCGCATCCTTTGAACGGATCGGCCAGAAAATCCGTGACCCCGAACGCATCGCCGCCGAGGGGCTGGCCACCTGCCTTGACAGCACATTGCTGCTGGCCGCGGCCTATGAGGCGGCAGGGCTGAACACCGCCGTTCTGTTTTCGCATGGTCACGCATGGGTCGGCGTCTGGCTGGTCAAAAAGGACTTTGGCCGCCTGGTCGAACCCGATGTGGTCGAGGTCCGCAAAGCCCTTGTCGCGCGCGAATTCGTCGCTCTGGAAACCACTCTTTTGACGCAACGCCCCGCCATTGGCTTTGAACATGCGGTGCAGGCGGGCGGCGACCGTCTATCCGAAGCGCGCGAGGCCGAATTTATTCAGGCCGTCGATATCAACCGCGCCCGCGCGGCCCGCATCCGCCCCTTGGCCAGCCACCGCATTCAGGACGCGGCCCCCGCCTGCGACATCGCAGCCGCCCCCGCCGCACTGCCCCGCCCTCTGGATTTGGGCCTGTTGCCCGGTGAGCTGGTCGATGAAACCCCCACAACCGCCATGGGGCGCATCGAACGCTGGCAGCGGAGGCTGCTGGATTTGTCGCTGCGCAACCGGTTGCTGAACTTTCGCGAAACGCGCGGCGGGTTGGCTATGATCTGTCCCGATATTTCGGGAACCGAAGACCGGCTGGCCGATGGCGAAACCTTTCGCCTGTTGGCGCTCAAGGATGAAAACGCGGTGTCCGGGCGCGACCTGTCCGCAGACGAAGCGCGCCGGATCGAAATGGATCTGGCGCGTGACGCCCTGACGCGGGGCCAGATCGCCGTGCCTCTGACGCAACGCGAGATGACCAACCGCCTGACCGATCTTTACCGCAAAGCGCGCAGCGACATGGCCGAAGGCGGCACGAATACGCTGTTTCTGGCCGTTGGTTTTCTGCGCTGGAAACGCAGCGAAGGGGACAGCCGTTCCTATCGCGCGCCCTTGCTGCTGTTGCCGGTCAAGCTGGAACGACGCTCGGCCCAATCCGAATTCCGCCTGACCCAGCTTGAGGACGAGGTGCGCATCAACGCCACCCTGCTGGAACTGCTGAAACGCGATTTCGAACTGCGGATTCCCGAACTGGAAGGTGAATTGCCGCGTGACCATAGCGGGCTGGACATCCCCCGCATCATGGAGATCCTGCGCCTGCGCGTCCGCGATGTGGCAGGGTTCGAGATTGTCGAAGACTGCGCGCTGTCGACCTTTTCTTTTGCCAAATATCTGATGTGGAAAGATCTTGTTGATCGCACCGACAGTTTGCGCGAAAGCAATCTGGTCGCCCATCTGGTCGATAACCCGACCGAAGCGTTCGAGGGCGCGAAAACGCCCATGCCGCGCCCGTCAGACATCGACCGCAAACATGGGCCGGGCGATATTCTGGCACCGCTGCCCGCCGACAGTTCGCAACTGGCCGCCGTGCTGGCCGCCGCCGAAGGCCGCGATTTCGTGCTGATCGGCCCGCCCGGCACCGGGAAAAGCCAGACCATCACCAATATCATCGCCGACCAGCTGGGCCGTGGCCGGACCGTGCTGTTCGTGGCTGAAAAATCCGCCGCTCTGGATGTGGTGCATCGCAGGCTGGAACGGCACGGCCTTGGCGACGCGGTGCTGGAACTGCATTCCAGCAAGTCCGACCGCAAAAGCGTGCTGGCGCAGCTTGGCCGCGCATGGGAACGCGCCAGCGGCGCCGATGCGCAGGACTGGGTGCGTGTGGCCGACGATCTGCGCCTGACCCGCGATCAGCTGAACGACTATGTCGATGCGCTGCACCGTCCCGGTAGCCAAGGGTTCAGCGTGTATCAGGCCATCGGGCGCGTGGCGGGCGGGATGCCCGGTTTTGACCTGCGCTTTGACAACAAAGATTGCCACGACGCGGCCGGATACCAGCGGCTGCGCAACCTTGCCGATGAATTGGGGCAACGCCACCGGATCATTTCTGACCTTGACCCGCAAGGCCCGCTGTCGCTGCTGGATCAGGGCGAATGGTCCTTTGGCTGGCAGGACGACTATATCGCAAGCGCTCAGGCCCTGCGTCAGGCGCAGACCCGTGCCGCTGATGCGCGTCAGGAATTGGCGCGTGACCTTGGCCTGTCGCAGGAACAGGTTGACAGCCCGGATATTGCCGCCGCGCTGACATGGCTTGCCACGCAGCGGCTGGATCACCCCGCGATTGCCCCCGCCGCCTTGCGCGATCCCGACCGGGGGCAGGCGCAGCTTGACACGCTGTCGGGTGTGCTGACCGCGGCGCGGCAGGCACGGGGCGCGCTTGCCGCCAGTTACCCCGACGAGGGGCTGGCCGATATGCCGCTGGATACGCTGGAACTTCAATGGCGCGACGCGCAAGGCAAATCATGGCCCTTTGCCGGGATGGCGCAACGGAAACTGCGCCGGTTGCTGCAAACCTATACCATGTCGGGGCAGGCCGATCCGGCGCGCGATTTGCCTGCGCTGCGCCAATTGCTGCGGGCGCGGCAGGACATTGCCGCGTCGGACTTGCACGACCTGCCCGGATTCGCGGGCGAGTCGTCCGACATCACGCGCATCAGCGCCGAATTGGACGCCGCCAAGGCGTTTCTGGAACTGGAACGCCACCTGCGCGCCGCAGGTCTGCCCGCATCAAGGACCGAGGAACACCGGGCGGAACTGTCCCGGCTGTCGGGCGGCAGCTTCGCGCCGGCGCTTCGTCAGGTCGCCCAGACAAGCCACGCCGAACAGGCCGCCGCAAGCGCCTTTACGGCCCTTGGCGGTGCCTTGCCCCCGGATAGCGCCCCCCTGCTGGCCGGGCTGGAAAGCCTGCAACATCGCTTTTCCGATTGGCTGAAATGGCGCGCCAGCCGGGCCGAGGCGGTCCATGCAGGGCTGGAACCTCTGGTCGCCGCGCTTGAAGAAAAGGCCGATATCGACGACGCAGCCCGCGCGTTCGAACGCGCCTATATGGCGTGGTGGTTGCGTCTGGCAATGGATGCCGAACCCTGCCTGCGCGGCTTTGCGCATTGGCAACATGACGCGCTGATCCAGCGTTTCCGCGAATTGGACGCCGCTTTGGCCGATCTGGCCTCGACCGAGGTCATGCGCCGTCTGGGCAATGATTTGCCGATGCGGGACGCGGTGCCGCGCAACTCGGAACTGGGCGGGCTGCGTCACCAGCTGGGCTTGCAGCGCCCGACCAAGGCAATCCGCAATCTGATCGGCGATATGCCGACCAGCTTTGCCAAACTGGCGCCCTGCGTGTTGATGTCGCCCCTTTCGGTCGCGCAATATCTGCCGGCGGGGCAGGCGCAGTTTGATCTGGTGATCTTTGACGAAGCCTCGCAGATATCGACCTGGGACGCGATCGGCGCGATTGCGCGCGGGCGTCAGGCCATCATTGTGGGCGACCCCAAGCAATTGCCGCCAACCAATTTCTTTGGCCGCAGCGATGACGGCACGGATGACAGCACCGAGATCGCCGAATTTGAAAAGGATATGCCGTCGATCCTTGACGAGGTGTCGGCCGCGGGCATCCCCACGCATCGGCTGAACTGGCATTACCGCAGCCGCGATGAGGCGTTGATCGCGTTTTCGAACCATTTCTATTACGATGGCGGGCTGATCACCTTTCCGTCGCCCGATGCCTCGGGGCAGGCGGTGCGGCTGCACAAAATCAAGGGCGTATATCAGCGCGGCACCAGCAAGACGAACCCTGACGAGGCCCGCGCCATTGCCGCCTTTATCCGCAAGCGCCTGACCCAATGGCTGAAACGGCCCGAAGCTGACCGCCCCACGCTGGGCGTCATCACCTTCAACGCGCAGCAACAGGGCTTGATCCTTGATCTGCTGGATGCGGCGCGTAAGGAAAATCCGGATTTCGAATGGTTCTTTTCGGATGAACGCGAGGAACCGCTGATCGTCAAAAACCTTGAAAACATTCAGGGCGATGAACGCGATGTGATGCTGTTTTCGATCACTTTTGGCACCGATCAGGCGGGCAAGTTCACGATGAACTTTGGCGCGATGAACAAAGACGGGGGCGAAAAGCGGCTGAATGTCGCGGTCACGCGCGCCCGTGCAGAACTGCATGTGTTTGCGTCAATCACCGCCGATCAGATTGACATGACCCGCACGCGGGCGCGCGGCGTTGCAGACCTTAAGGCGTTTCTTGATTACGCTGATCGCGGCGCGGTTGCGCTTGCCGCGCAGGACAGCGGCTCGCTGGGGCCGGTGGAATCGCCCTTCGAAGAGGCGGTTCGCGATGCCTTGGCCGCGCGGGGCTGGGATGTGCGCACTCAGATCGGCGTGTCCGGTTTCCGCATCGACCTTGGCGTGCGCCATCCCGATCATGCCGGGGCCTGGCTGGCGGGCGTTGAATGCGACGGCGCGCGCTATCATTCATCCGCCACGGCACGGGATCGCGACCGGATACGTCAGGCCGTGCTGGAAGGGTTGGGCTGGTCCATCCTGCGCATCTGGTCAACGGATTGGTTCCGCGCCCCGTCGGAAACGCTGGCACGCATCGACACCGCGCTGCGTGATATCCTCGACGCCGACCGGGTCCGGCGGGCTGAAACCGCGACTGAGGTTGATCCGAGCCCGCAAGACGACACCCCCGTGCCGTCCGAACCAGAACAGGCGGCGCCCCCCGCCGCCATTCAGGACAGCCCCACGCCCGAGGTTGCCGCACCGCCGCAATTCGCGCAGGCGGCCGGTCTGCACGCCCCGCAAACGGGCATCCCGCAGGCTGACGCCGCGCCGGATCCCGACCGGTTCTTTGACGCCAGCTATACCCCGCAGCTTATGGCGCTGATGCAGCAGATCGTTGCCGCGCAGGGTCCAATGCCCGCCGCCACGCTGGCGCGCCACATATCGCAGCGCCATGGCTGGCAGCGCACCGGGGCGCGGATTCAGGCGCGTATTGCGGCCTTGGAAGACATGTTCGACGTCACGACCGAAGACGGCACCCGCTTTCTTTGGATCAAAGGCGGCGTTCGGGACCGGGTGCCATTTCGAGGCATGGACGGGCGTTCCCTGCGCGACATTTCACGCACCGAGATTGCCGAACTGATCGACCGCAACGCGATGCGTGTTGCCGAGGCCGAAGACCCAGAACTCGAAATCGCCCGCCTCGCCGGAATCGCACGGCTGAGCAAGGACGCAAGGGATTATCTGAGCATCTGCCGCAACTGGCGAGAGCGTTCCCAGACCGGCGACTAAACCGCAGCCCCTCTCGGGCGCCCGGATGTGGCACAGGACGATAACCCCGCCACGTTCGGCAGGCGTCGGTGGCGGGGTACGGCACGGCGTGAACGTGGCGACGACGGCTGTAAGGTTATCTTGATATTCGCGATAAGGTGAAAATGCGGACGATGTCCTTATCACCTGAAAGCGAATTGGGGCTAAACGAAAAGTCTTTGGGAAAGTCCGGGTTGTCGTAAGGATTTGTCCGATGGTTCACTTCGGGTTGGCGTTATTATTCGCTATCGCCTTTGTAATTTGGGGATATAGCGAAATTCAGTTTGTGCGTATAGTGGCGTTTGTTCTGATGTTTTTTAATCACCTGCCTGCGCTTATAATCGGTTAGCCGATGTCGGCGTAGCCACATGCGCAGCGTTCTGTTTCGGCACATTTCTTGCAGCTCTGTTCCCTTTGGTTTTAGCAGATTTAGAAAATTGTCTTCAATTGCAAACTGAAATCGTCGAGACCTATGGTGGTTATTTTTCATATAACGCAAGCGGCGGGTGTCAATCTGTGCGTGGGTAAGTTTTAGGCTCACCACTGATCTTCTTTTCCGGAATCTTCGCTTTTGCGTTGCGTATTATGCGCGCGTGCCAGTATGCAGTGGTGATTTCATTTATAATCGCGCTATCGGTGCTTTCAGCGTGGCGATCAGGGCGAATCGCTTTTGGCGGGCGCGGTTCTTGGTTCAGTTGGGGCGGCGTGGAGCGTGTGTTTCCGGGTTCGATGACAGTTGCCAGTGTGTTTGTCTGGCTCGAGGCGGGGCGCGTCGGGTTTGCGGTCTTTCTCGCTTTCCTTAGCCGGGAAAGGATGGCCCGAGCCATGCCCTTTAACGCATTCGTTGTGGCGAAACGCCACAGGCATTGATCTGACAGCGCGTTTTGGCCGGAACGAACCAGCAGATCGTTGCGGAGGGTAACCAACCAACCACATGACCCGAAAAGCGGCGCGAAAGCAGGACATGTGACGCCCCTGATGATGCCCAGGCGCGCGCCGGTGGGAACGATCGGCACCGCTCGTTGTAGGGGCTGCTTCCTGAAAAAGGTCGTCAAAATCGAATGGATGGGCGCAGATCAGGATTGCGGCAACCGGAATATCCGCACACATACCGCCAAAAAACCAATAGAAACCAGCGCCATATAAAAAACACGCAAAACCGATCTGGACAGATGGCGAATCACGCGGCAGGATAAATACAGTAAACCCGTCGTGATTTAGGTGATTCATATGACCCGACCGCAATTCGTGGCTTTTTCCGGCTCATTCAGCCGTCCATCCAAGACGCGCGCCCTGGTGGCCGAGGCCGCGCGGCGTGCCGTTCAGACCTATGGCGGCGCGGCCCATGTGTTTGATGTGGGCGATCTGGGCGATGATTTCGCCGCCCCGCAGGGGCCGGGTGCCGCCGCGCAGCACCATATTCAGGCGGTGCTGGCCGCTGACGCGCTGATCGTGGCCAGCCCGGTTTACAAGGGCAGCTATACCGGGCTGTTCAAACATTTCTTTGACCTGATCGACCCGCTGGCTTTGGCGGGGAAGCCGGTCTTGCTGGCCGCGACGGGGGGCGGTGATCGCCACGCGTTGATGATTGAACATCAGATGCGCCCGCTGTTTGGGTTCTTTGAATCGCGCGCCTTGGCGACGGGGGTTTACCTGTCCGCCGCCGATTTCGACGGCGAACAGATCGCGTCACCCGCCGCATCCGAACGGCTGGACCGGGCCTTAACGCAATTTGCGGCCTATCTGCCGGGCCGGGCGGCGGCCCCGCTGCGCGCCGTTATCTGAAAGGACAGCATCATGACACAAAAACGCATCATCCTGAACGCCTTTGATATGTCCTGTGCGGGGCATCAGGCGGCGGGGACATGGCGGCATCCCGCCAGTCAGGCCAGCCGGTATAACGATCTGGATTATTGGACCCACCTTGCGCGGGAATTGGAACGCGGGTGCTTTGACACGCTGTTCATCGCCGATGTGGTGGGCGTTTATGATGTTTATCGTGGCTCGGCCGAGGCCGCGCTGCGTGATGGCGCGCAGGTGCCGGTGAATGATCCCTTTGCCGCGGTGTCGGCCATGGCGGCGGTGACGCAGCATCTGGGCTTTGGGGTGACGGCGGCGGTGACGTTTGAACATCCCTATCTGCTGGCGCGGCGGTTATCGACGCTGGATCACCTGACCAAAGGCCGCGTGGCGTGGAATGTGGTGTCGTCCTATCTGGACAGCGCGGCGCGCAATATCGGCATGGACCGTCAGATGTCGCATGACGCGCGCTATGATCTGGCCGAAGAATATATGACCGTCACCTATAAGCTGTGGGAAGGCAGCTGGCAGGACGGCGCGGTGCTGCGCGACCGGGAACGCGGCGTGTTCACCGACGCGTCCAAGGTGCATCCGATTGCCCATGACGGCGACTATTTCAAAGTGCCGGGGTTTCATTTGTGCGAACCCTCACCGCAGCGCACGCCGATGATTTTTCAGGCTGGCGCGTCGTCGCGGGGCCGCGAATTCGCCGCCCGCCACGCCGAGGCGATGTTTGTTCTGGCCACAAACCCCGACACGGCTCGCAGCCTGACCGACAAAATCCGGGCCGAGATCGCCGCCGCAGGCCGTGACCCGCAATCGGTCAAGATTTTCGCGCTGTTGACGGTCATCACCGGCCCTTCGGATGCAGCCGCGCAGGCGAAATATGCGGAATATCTGGACTATGCCAGCGTGGAAGGCGCGCTTGCGCTCTATGGCGGCTGGACCGGGCTTGATTTTTCGACGCTGGACCCGGACGCGCCCCTGACGGCGGTTGAAAATGACAGCCTGCGCACGGTGCTGGAATCGCTGGCGGCGGACGGGCAGGACTGGACGATCCGCGATGTGATCCGCAAGCGGTCGATCGGCGGTTTGGGTCCGGTGCTGGTCGGAGGTCCCGACACCATCGCCACCCAGCTGGAACAATGGGTGGATCACGGCGGCATTGACGGGTTCAATCTGGCCTATGCCATCACCCCCGCATCGACGACGGATTTCATTGATTTCGTTGTGCCGGAACTGCGCCGCCGGGGCCGGGTGCAGACCGACTATATCCCCGGCACTCTGCGCGAAAAGCTGACCGGCCAGCCCCGCATCGCCGACAGCCACCCCGCGGCGGAATGGCGCAGCCATTACATCGGTCGCCCCAGTGTGGCCGACGCCACCCGCCCATCCGGTTTTGACACCACCCCCAGCATGGAGGCCGCCGAATGACCGCCCCTGATATTTTCTGGTTCCTGCCCACATCGGGCGATACGCGCTATCTGGGAACATCCGATACGGGCCGCGCGCCAACGGCGGATTACCTGCAACAGATCGGCGTTGCGGTCGATCGTCTGGGCTTTGACGGGATGCTGATTCCGACCGGAGCCAGTTGTCTGGATCCGTGGGTTGCCGCCGCGTTGTTGGCGCCGGTCACGCATCGGCTGAAATTGCTGGTCGCGCTGCGCACATCCATTCAGGGACCGACCGTATCGGCGCGTCAGGCCGCGACGCTGGATCAGGCGCTGAAGGGGCGGTTGCTGCTGAATGTGGTGCCGGGCGGCGATCCGCGCGAATTGGCCGCCGATGGCGTGTTTTTCAGCCATGATGGCCGTTACACCAATGCGGACGAATTTCTGACCGTCTGGAAACGCATTATGGCGGGCGAAACCGTTGATTTCACCGGCGATCATATTCGCGTTGAGGGCGCGCGCAATTTCCATCCCGGCCCGCAGCAGCCCTATCCGCCGCTGTATTTCGGCGGCTCCAGCCCCGCCGCGCATGAACTGGCGGGCAAACATGTTGATGCTTATCTGACATGGGGCGAACCCCCGGCGGCGGTTGCGGCGAAAATCGACGATGTGCGCGAAAAGGCCGCCCGCCATGGCCGCAGCGTCCGGTTCGGCATCCGCCTGCACGCGATTGTGCGCGAAACCACGTCCGAGGCCTGGGCCGAGGCCGACCGCCTGATTTCCCGCCTGTCCGATGATGACATCGCCCGCGCGCAGGCCAATTACGCGCAGATGGATTCGGTCGGTCAGGCGCGGATGAACGCGCTGCATGGCGGCGACCGCAACCGGCTGGAAATCGCACCCAATCTGTGGGCCGGGGTCGGTCTGGTGCGCGGCGGGGCCGGCACCGCCTTGGTGGGCGATGCCGCGACGGTGGCCGAACGCATGGCGGAATATCAGGCCTTGGGCGTCGATACCTTTGTCATGTCAGGCTATCCCCATCTGGAAGAAGCCTATCGCTTCGCCGAACTGATGTTCCCGCTCTTGGGCAAGGACGCGGTGACGTTGCAGGGATCGAACCAAACCGGCGGCGCGTTCGATGTGCGCGCCCGTGCCGCCAGCTAAGGAGCCCGCAATGCGACCCATCATCGACATGCGATGCCGCCCGGCCTTTTTGCACGATTTTTTCGGCAAAACCCCCGGCACCCCGGAATATGAGACCGTTCGCTGGCTGAACCGCCGGGTTGGCACGCGGGGGCCGGATGATCATTTCGCCCGGTCCGGCACGCCCGAAGGCTTTCTGGCCGAAATCACCGATGCCGGGCTGACCCGCGCGGTCGTGGTGGGCCGCCAGACGCCCGCGCAGCATCTGCCCAATGACGACATCGCCGCGATTGTGGCGCATGACCCCACCCGCCTGATCGGCATTGGCGCGGTTGATCCCGCGACCCATGGCGCGGCCGCATTGGATCACGCCGAACGCGCCATTCGCGATCTGAACCTGCGCGGCATCAACATCGAACCGGGTTTTGGTGCGCCCGCCCGTCATGCCGATGACCGGGTGTTTTTCCCGATCTATGACCTGCTGCAATCGCTGAATGTGCCGGTCTTTATCATGAGCGGCCCAACCACCCCCGATCCGCGTTTCAACGACCCGGCATCGGTGGCCGTGGTGGCGGCGGCGTTCCCCCGGCTGCGCATCGGGCTGTATCACGGGTTCTGGCCGAATGTTCAGGCGGTGCTGGGCGTCGCGTTCCGGCATGAAAACGTGCATCTGATCCCCGATATGTATTTGTTCCAGACCGGCGGCGATGCCTATGTCCACGCCGCGAATACATGGGCGGGGGATCAGCTGCTGTTCGGGTCATCCTATCCGTTCCGCCCCATCGGCCAAAGCATCACAGACGCCGCCGCTTTGGGTTTGCGTGACGATGTGCTGGACCGTTTTTTTCACGACAACGCCGCGCGGCTTCTGGCGTGACCCGCGCTTATTCATGATTGACCACCGGATGAAGGAAAGACAGGCTATGACCATGATCGCCCCTATTCTGCCCAATCCTGCACCTGTTGTCGCCATTATCGGCGGCGGGTTTTCGGGCGCTGTGCTGGCATGGCATCTGGCGCGCGCGGATGATGCGGTTCAGATCGTCGTGGTCGAACCGCGCGCGGCTTTGGGCGCGGGGCTGGCCTATTCGACGCGCGACCCAAGCCACCGCATCAATGTTCCGGCCAGCCGCATGACGATGGACAGCCGCGACCTGAGCCATTTCACCGACTGGATCGCCCGCACCGGCCCGGAACTGTCGCCCGGAACGCGGGCCGCCGATGGCGCGCTGTATCCGCAACGTGGAGTGTTTGGCGATTACGTCGCCGACCATCTGCGCCCGCTGCTGGCCTCGGGTCGGGTGCGCCATATCCGGGCGCGCGCGATGTCGGTAACGGGGCGCGCGCCCTTTGACATTGCGCTGTCGGATGGGGACCGGCTGCGGGCCGATCATCTGGTCATCGCGACCAGCCATCCCGAACCGGGCGTGCCAGTGGGCTTTGCCGCGCTGACCGGGGACGCGCGCGTTCTGACCGACCCGTCGGACGCCGAACGCATCCGCGCGGTTGCCGCATCGGCGCAGGACGTGCTGATCGTCGGCACCGGGTTGACCTCGGCCGATGTGATCGCCAGCCTTGACCGGCAGGGCTTTGCGGGCCGGATCACGGCGCTGTCGCGGCGGGGGCTGAGGTCGCGCGGCCATGCCAGCGGTTACGGCGATAGCCCCGCCGATTTCGCCGCTAACCCCGCGACCACGGCGGTTGGCGTGCTGCGCCGGGTGCGTGCTGCCGTGCGCGACGACGCCGCACAGGGGCTGCCGTGGCAGGCGGCCCTGGACAATGTGCGCCGCGACGGTGCCGCGATCTGGGCCGCGCTGCCGGAATCTGAACGCGCGCGTCTGGTTCGCCGTTTGCGCGTCTGGTGGGATGTCCACCGGTTTCGCATCGCGCCGCAGGTGGAAACCGTGCTGGACGATCTGATCGCCGCCGGACGGCTGACGATCCGCGCGGGCCATCTGCGATCGGCCGATGCAACGGCGGGCGGGATTGCGGTCAGTTGGACTCCGCGCAAGGGCGCCCGTCGCCGCGACCTGTTCGACGCGGTGATCCTGACCACCGGCCCCGCGCATGGCGGGATCATCGGATCGAACCCGGTCATCGCGTCGCTCGCCGATGCAGGGTTACTGCGTGGGGACGCCTTGGGGTTGGGGTTGCAGGTCACCGACCACTGCCGCGCGGTTGGTTCCGACGGCGAACCCGTCCCCGGCCTGTGGGTCACCGGCCCCCTTGCCCGCGGCCATATCGGCGAACTCATGGGCATCCCCGAAGTCACCCGCCACGCTGAGGCCACCGCCCAACGTCTGGCGCAAGTCGTGGCGGTTGCGGGGTAAGGGGGATTTTTTGGAACGGAAGGGGGGGCGACACCCTGTGACGCGAAACGCGGGACGGCTTAGGACGCCAACCGGATGATATCTGGGCTGAAATGCTGCGATTGTGGTGGTGTGATGGCCGCAACGGAAAAAGCCGTGAATGTCGCGTTGCGCATAGACCGCGCTGACAAAGAGGGGGCGTCCCAATTTGTCCGCGTGTCCGAACCGATCATTCGCGGTCAGCCGGGGGCACCCCAACCTTGCCGGTGAAAAAGCCGAACAGGGCGTCGCATGGTTTGGCTCGGCCGCGCCATACTGGGCGATTTGCGTGCGGATGGCCGTTGCGGACCTTGTCACGGACACCCCTGAATGTTGCAGCTAGCCAGAAAGCCAGACAGGATCAGGCCATGTGGAACCTGCAAGACGCCAAAAATCGCTTTAGCGCCGTGGTCGATGCGGCCCTTGCCGGTCAGCCGCAACAGGTATCGCGGCGCGGCAAACCCGCGGTCGTTGTCGTGGCGGCGGATGACTATGCCCGCATGGTGGCCGCGGCCCGCGATCGTCGTGGCTGTTTCGCCGACCATTTGCTGGGTTTTGCCGGCGCTGAACTGCCACGTGCGCAGGCCGCGCCGCGGGATGTGCAATTCTGATGTATGTGATTGATACTAATGTGATTTCGGCGGTGCGCCGGCCCGACCGCGCGCCGCAGGTCACGGCGTGGCTGCGTGCGCGTTACGACCGCGATTTTTTCCTGTCGGCCATTACGATTGGCGACATTGAGCGCGACATCTGCCAACAGCGCGGCCGCGATCCGAGCTTTGCCGCTGATCTGCAAGGCTGGCTCAGCCATCAGCTCGGCCATCCCGGCGCCGACCTGATGATCGCCGCCACGGCCCTGCATCACGGCACAACGGTAGTCACCGGCAACGTCGCCGATTTCGAGCCAACCGGCGTGACGGTCGAAAACCCGTTTTGATGGTTGTGGTCGGGATGTTTTCGGGGGTGATCGTGACCTTCACCGGCACGGGTCGCACAATCGGGCTAAGGCCGGTTAAATGTCCGAACGCTATCCTTGGGCCGGATCACGCGCCCGATGATGGGCGTCACAGCGTTTCACTCCGCCGACGCAGCCATCGCCCTGCGGCCCCGCGCAAGGCGGTTGACTTAGTGCGAATATATGCGTATTTTTTGCCATATACCTAAATAAAAATGCATATATGAACACTTACATTCCCGCCCTGACAACCGCCCATGACCTGCAAACCGTGATCCGCGACAATGCGCGGGCGCGGCGGGTTGCGTTGGGATTGCGGCAGCAGGATCTGGCCGAGCGGGCGGGGGTGTCTCTGGGCAGTGTGCGCCGCTTTGAACAGACGGGCGAGATCAGCCTGTCGGCGCTGCTGGCCCTGGCCGAGGTGCTGGACGCGCTGCCGCCCTTTCTGGACCTGTTCCCGGCGCCCGTCGCGCAGTCGCTGGATGATCTGACGCCGCCGGATGCGCCTTTGCGTCCGCGCGTGCGGCGGGGGGCGTGATGCGGCTGCGGGCGGGATTGGATTTTGACACGACGGTTGCGGTGGCCGTGCTGGGCTGGGACGCGGGCGCGCGGCAGGCGGCGGCACAATGGGACGATGGGTTTCGCGCCAACCCTCTGCCGGTCAGCCCGTTGCTGCTGCGCCCTGACGCACCGCTGACGGGGCTGTTGCGGCCACGCGGGCGGGGCTTTGGCGATCTGCCGGGGCTGTTTGGCGACAGCCTGCCCGATGGTTGGGGGCGGCTGCTGATTGACCGCGATCTGGCCGCGCGGGGGCGGGCGCGTCACGACATCACCGATCTGGACCGGCTGGCGATGATCGGACGCGACGGGATGGGCGCGCTGAGCTATGCCCCCGAAACGCCGGGCAAGGACGGAGACATCAGTCTGGACTGGTTCGACCGGCTGGTGCCGGAAATCGGCGGTGACACGGCGGCGGATGATCTGGAACGCCTGCGCCGAATGGCGGGCGGGTCACAGGGCGCGCGGCCGAAATTCGTCGCGCAACTGTCAGACGACAACGGCCATCTGCGCGGGCATCGTCTGGCGCACGCCCCCGGCTGGCGTCACGTTCTGGTCAAACGCCGGGCGCTGTCGGACCCTGTGGGCGCGATTGAAGCCGAACTGGCCTTTGCCGTCATGGCCCGCGCGGCGGGAATCGACATGCCGGATACCGCGATCCTGCGCGCCAGTTCGGCCGAGCCGTTTCTGGTCAGCACCCGGTTCGACCGCCAGGGCCCTGCGCGCCGGCATATGCAGACCGTCGCGGCCCTGCTGGATGTGGATTTCCGCAGCGCGACATTGGATTATGACCAATTGCTGCGGATCACGAAATTGCTGACGCGTGATCAGCGCGCGGTTGAACAGATGGCGCTGCGGATGGTGTTCAACGCGCGTGCGCACAACCGCGATGACCATTTGAAAAACCACGCCTTTTTGATGGAGCCGCGCGGGGAATGGCGGCTGTCTCCGGCGTATGATCTCAGCTTCAGCAGCGGGCCGGGGGGCGAACACACCCTGACCATCGCGGGCGAGGGGCGCCGACCCGGCGCGGCTGATTTCGTGCGGGCGGCGCAATCGGCGGGCATCCGCCCCGCCCGCATGCGCCAGATGACCGCAGCCGTGGATGACGCATTGGCCGACTGGCCCCGGCAGGCCGACCGCGCCGGCGTCCCCGCCCCGCTGCGCCACGAGATCGGTCAGGCGATACAGACCGCGCGGGGGTGGTAGCGGGCGTTGACCGTCCGGCCTTGGTCCGGTTCGCGCCGCCCGTCGCGCCTCAGAAATTCCTGCATCGTGGTGACGCTCATCAGGCTGTCAACGCCGTGATTGCAGGTGTTTTCGCGTTCCGCAATCGCCCGGTCACAGGTCGCCGCCGTCGCAACAAGAGGCCTCCAGAAAATATCCCCGTCCGGTTCCCGATGCGCGACATAATCGGCGCAGCGGGGCCGTGTCGGTGTTCATGGCGCATCGCCTTTTCAGCGATGACACAGGAAACGGCGGATTTTGCCTTTATCTTGCGTTGATGGCGAATCCCCCGCAACGTAAAGCGCAAGATAGCGCGACCGCTTGTTCGTCGCTGGCTGGTGTTCAAGGAGCAGGGGATAATGTGGGCACATTCGGGGCGACAGCCCGACCGGTCGGATTGGGAACCGCTGCCCGATCATCTGCACGCGACCGCCGATCTGGCGGCAGAACTGGCCGGTCCGCTGGGGCTGGCGCGCACGGCGCATCTGGCCGGGATGGTGCATGATCTGGGCAAGTTTCACCCCGATTTTGTCAAACGGCTGATGGGGTTGCCGGTGCGGATCGACCATTCGACCGCTGGCGGCGCGGTGCTGATGGCGGGCGCGACAGGCCCGGACAGGATCGCGGCCGAACTGATTGCCTATGCGGTGTTGGGTCGCTCTTGATTGGGGGCAGGAATCTCCGGCGACTCGCGCCCTGTCCTCGGCCCATTCCGGCAATCGGATCTCGGGCGAGAGGTCGTTCTGTGGTAAGCGTGGACGGAAGATGACTCGGTCATCTGCGGTCAGCTTCATGCGATAGAACGGCGTGTGATCGTCCTCGATGATCTGGCGGATGTTCAGCCGGAGCTTCTTCAAAGGGACGTTGGGAACAATTGTCATTTGACCCGGCCTGTATGCCGCCCGCGGTCACATACAGGGTCTGTTCAATAACATGTTGAATGAGTGGCAGAGATAGTGGCACACAGGCATCTGAAACACCCTGTTTCTGATATCAGATCAGCGTCTTAGACGTCATGACTTAGTGACAGAGGACCAAGGCACGAAGGCCCCCGCAATCGTTGCCCTCACCCGTATCGAACCCGCCCGCATCGAAGAAATTGACGAAGAGATTGCGGCACTGGTCAATGACCTTGTCATCAGGGCGCATGATCTGGGCAAGGGCCTTCAGCCGGGAACCATGGATCAGGTGGCGTCTATGGTGCGGGTGATGAATTCCTGTGACTCGAACCGGAGTGAGGGCAACAACACACGGCCCCGTGACATCGAACGCGCCCTGCAAGGTCTCTATGACGCCGATCCTGCGACGCGCGCCCGGCAGCACGAAAGCGCTGCGTATGTCCGAAACAACGCATTGCCTGATCCATCGACCGAAGACTTTATCACATTCGCCCATGGGGAATTTTACGCCGGGGCGGCGGATGATGCGCTTATTATTCGGCACGGCGCGAAGGAAACGCGCATGATACCGGGCGAATGGTGCGATGATGACGTCGAGGTCGGCAAACATGCGCCCCCGCCGCATGAAAACGTCCCGGATTTTATGGCGTATTATCACCGTTGATTCATGCAGGACTGGTTGCATGGCCAACCCGCAACGGTGCTGGCCTTTGCAACGGGGCATCATCGTCTGGCCTATATTCACCCTTTTTTCGACGGCAATGAGCGGGTGAGCCGTTTGGTTTCGCAGGCAATGGCGTATCATGCCGGGATTGTGGCCCGGGGGGGTGGTCCGTGTCGCGCGAGGTCGTGAACAGGGCTTGCCCGGACGTGACGAATATCGCGCCATGATCACGCTTGCCGATCGCGCGCGGCAAGGCGACCCGGGCGGGCGGGGCAATGTGTCCTTCGCAGCGCTCAAGAGTGACACTCGGTGGTTTCTGCGGGTCGGTATCGACCAGGTGACATTCATGGATGGTATGCAGGACGTTCGTTCGATGGCTGAACGATTTGATCGTTATACGGCCCATGCGGCGCTGTTGCGGTCGTGATCCGGGGCGATGTGTCCGCGATGACTGGCCTTGCGCCGCGAACGGGTCGCGCCTTGGTGGCGGCGCTGACACAGGACGGCATGATCGGGTCCGAAACGCCGCGCGGGCCGCTTTCTCTGCGGTTTCCGTCGACGACACATGAAACCCTGTTCCCGCGATTGTTCGAAGGGTAAAGCTGGCGCGACCGAACAACGCCCCGATGCGCGACGGCGTTCACACAAGCATGTCGGGGCTGCGGAACCGAAAAGAAATTGCGGCATATCCGGCGACAGGCTGTTGCAGTTCTTGGCGGATTATCTTTGCTTGCCCTATCCGCATCTCATTGCGCCACATTTTGCGTAACACCGCAGCCTGCCGTCCCATGGGAAACCCACATAACCCACGCCGGACAAAATCGGGCCGATGGTAAAATGCGGGCGAAACAAACCGGTTTCGGCGCGCATAGTCGTGCTGCCATGTGTGGCGGCGGGTCTGATCGGCGCAGCCGTCGCGACGCATTCAATGCACCGGCAATCGCGGGGGCTGACCTGCCGCAATGGCGCGACATCCCGTAACGCAGTTGCGACGCACGCGGCCGGGCATGACGCTTGATCCGGCGTCGCGGCGGGGGGGCAGAACGCCCCGCCCGTGGGGTGATGTGGGCCGCGCCAGCCCCCCAAGGCCCGAGACTGTGGCCGCGACGTCACGCCTGTGCGCGCAGGGGCGAAAATCACCATCCGGGACATTTTTTCATTAGGCAGATCGGGGCGCGGGCGTTAACGATCCTCTCAGATTCGTGAACACGGCTGCGGCCCGGTGGATGAGGGGGTTTTATGACGAAGTTTCAGATTGAACGTGTGTCGGTCAGCAGTTCGGGGGTGCAGGGGGGTAGGGGGAGTTATTACCCGTCCATCTCCGCCGATGGGCGGTTCGTGACGTTCTACTCCGAAGCCGGCAACCTCGTGCCGGGCGATACGAATTGGCGTCATGATATCTTTGTTCATGACCGTCAGACCGGTGTGACCGAACGCGTATCCGTCAGCAGTTCGGGGGAACAGGGGGATTGGTCGAGTTTTATGCCGTCCATCTCCGCCGATGGGCGGTTCGTGACGTTTTGGTCCGACGCCACCAATCTCGTGCCGGGCGATACGAATTGGCGTCATGATATCTTTGTTCATGACCGTCAGACCGGTGTGACCGAACGCGTATCCGTCAGCAGTTCGGGTGAGCAGGGGAATAGGCATAGTTATAACCCGTCCATCTCCGCCGATGGGCGGTTTGTGACGTTCCGCTCCTACGCCACCAACCTCGTGCCGGGCGATACGAATGAGCGTGATGATGTTTTTGTTCATGACCGTCAGACGGGTGTGACCGAACGCGTATCCGTTAGCAGTTCGGGGGAACAGGGGGGTGAGTGGAGTAGTACTCCGTCCATCTCCGCCGATGGGCGGTTCGTGACGTTCTACTCCGACGCCACCAACCTCGTGCCGGGCGATACGAATGGGCGTCATGATATCTTTGTTCACGACCGTCAGACCGGTGTGACCGAACGCGTATCCGTCAGCAGTTCGGGGGAGCAGGGGGATGGGTATAGTTATTACCCGTCCATCTCCGCCGATGGGCGGTTTGTGGCGTTCAAGTCCGACGCCACCAACCTCGTGCCGGGCGATACGAATGGGCGTGGTGATATCTTTGTTCATGACCGCCAAACGGGTCAAACCGAACGCGTATCTGTCAGCAGTTCGGGTGAGCAGGGGAATTATGAAAGCTCTGCGCCGTCCATCTCCGCCGATGGGCGGTTTGTGACGTTCCGCTCCTCCGCCACCAACCTCGTGCCGGGCGATACGAATCGGTCCGGGGATATCTTTGTTCATGACCGGCAAACGGGTCAAACCGAACGCGTATCCGTCAGCAGTTCGGGTGAACAGGGGGGTGGGTATTATGGTTACCCGTCCATCTCCGCCGATGGGCGGTTCGTGACGTTCTACTCCTCCACCAGCAACCTCGTGCCGGGCGATACGAATGGGGCGATGGACATCTTCGTCGCCACCAACCCCCTGCACCCTGACTTTGGCCTGCCCACTGCGCGCGCGCCGTGGGATTTCAGCTATGACCGGCCGGCGGATATGCAGACATTCGCGCATCTGGCGCTGGACGCCTATAACGGCGATATGTTCGGCACCGACCCCAGCACCGCCCTGCGCCCCGCAATCGGCTGGACCCCGATCGCCAGCACCTATGACGGCAAAGGTGGCCGCCCCGTTGATGCCGATGGGAACCCGGTCCAGAAACTCTTTTCCACCGTGGACGATGACGGGCTGCAAGCGACCGCCTATCGCGAAGACGACACCGGCCGCGTCGTTATCGCCTATCGCGGGACCGACGAATTCATAGCGTACAACGAATTGTTCCGCATTTCCGTCCCCTTGGGCGGCGGATTGGCCGGTGCTGATGGCCATGCGATGAGGCATTTGAACGGCGCGATCAATTTTTATCGCTATGTCGTCAAGGAACTGGGCGTTGACCCGTCGCTGATCAGTTTCGCCGGACATTCTTTGGGCGGCATGTTGGCGGGCTTTGTCGCCGCCCTGACCAAAAGCCAGGCCATGATTTTCGCATCAGGCCCGCACACAAATATGCAAAAAGATCTGGCCCCGATGCTGTCCAAAGACATCTGGGGCAAAGACGGCATCGTCGCCAGCCCGGATCATCTGGATTTTTCCGATGTTACCCATGCCCGGATTGCGGGTGAATTTTTGGGCGTGATAGTTTCGGGCGTAAAAGGAGGCATTAAAGTACTTGATGTTGTCAACAACTATATCGTCAATGGCCCAGTCTCGGCGGTTGTTGTCAATGTCGTCGGGACTGTGTCTCCGGTTAAGAAATTTGCCATCGATGCCGCTAAAAAGGCGTTTGATGGTGCTGTAAAAATATTAGACGAAAAATGGGGGGATGTCGCCGTCTTGGGGACGCAGATGGCTAATCTGCCAGGATGGGACAATGGATTGTTAGGAAAAGTCCTTGATGTCAAGGCATTACATTCAATGTTCCTGCACAATATTTTCCTGTATGGGGATAAAACGCTAAAGATAGATGGTTCATATAAAGATCGTTTGCGTGAGGCCCTTTCCATTGAAAAGGGCGGCGATATTTTGAGGCGATTGGGATCGTCAATTTTGGATCAGGGCGCCGAGCACACAACAGATCTGCTGAATGCATACACTCTGCTTGGATCGATGAAAGGTGCCAATTATTCCCTAAAAGCAACGATCAAAGTAAATACAAACGCCTACAAAGGGTATCAGGAAGCGCTGTCCCAGATTCTTGCTGAAAATGCGTATGAGGCAATACTGGGGAACTCTGCCCCAAAGCAGTCCGCATTTGATGCTGTGCGTCATGATGGGTATTGGTGGAAAATTGATGCAAACATGAAGGGGTCCGAAGGGCTGAAAAACCTTGCGGACTATGTGGAAAGCCTGATTCCCGGGGATGACCCCACCCTGAAAGCGGTTATCGGGGGTGTTGATCGCGTTGTGATCGCCAATCCAAATTCTGAAAATAAATATCAGACTTACAATTCAGCAAACGTCAACGGCAAGTCAACCATATCCGAACTGGTTGTTTCGGGTTACAAAGTCGGAAACAAACGCGACGCCATGCTTTTGGGCGGTCTCGGAGATTCAGTCCTGATCGGCGGCGCGGGTAATGATACGCTGGTTGGGGGCCTGGGCAAGGGCAAATCATACTACCTGATCGGAGGAGATGGCAACGACAGCCTGAAAGGTAACGCGGGCAATGACCGGCTGTTTGGCGGGGATGGTCACGACAGCCTGTATGGCGGCGCGGGCAATGACCTGCTGGACGGTGGTGCGGGTGATGACCTGATCGACGGTGGTGCGGGCAACGATACCGTGCGCTTTACCGGATCGAAGGCGATCAAGGTGTCGCTGGAGGTCACAACGGCGCAGTACACCGGGCAGGGGAAGGACACCATCGTTAATATCGAGAACGTCGAAACCGGTTCCGGCAATGACACCGTGAAGGGCAATGCAGGCGCGAATATCCTGCGCGGCAATGGCGGCCATGACGAACTCTATGGCGAGGCGGGCGACGATCGGCTGTTTGGCGGGGATGGTCGCGACAGCCTCTATGGCGGTGCGGGCAATGACCGGTTGTTCGGCGGGGCTGGTCATGACAGGCTGGAGGGCGGCGCGGGCAATGACAGCCTGTCAGGTGGGTCCGGAAACGACAGTCTCTATGGCGGTGCCGGTAATGACACGCTGGATGGCGGGCTGGGCAATGACCTGATCGACGGTGGGACGGGCAATGATACTGTGCGCTTTACCGGGGCGCAGGCGATCACCGTGTCGCTGGCCGTCACCACAGCGCAGAACACCGGACAGGGTAAGGACACGATCCGCAACATCAACAATGTGCAAACCGGTTCCGGCAATGACAGCGTGACCGGCGATGCCGGTGCGAATATCCTGAGCGGCAATGACGGCCATGACAGCCTCTATGGCGGCGCGGGGAATGACAGCCTCTATGGGGGCAAGGGGAATGACCGTCTGGATGGCGGCATGGGCAACGATC